>JAZRSC010000033.1:0-78354 GCA_045651285.1 Acutalibacteraceae bacterium | reverse complement strand
CAATTTCAAAAGGAAGTAAATATGTTTCGCGAAGTGTTCTTTCGTCAACAACTGCATTAACTGTCATTCTGCGAGTTTCCTGATTGTTTGCAGCGTAGTGCTTTAAGGAAGTACCTATACCCTTGCTTTGAACACCATTTACAAATGCTGCAGACATTTCACCTGCAAGAACGCCATCTTCTGAAAAATATTCAAAGTTTCTACCACAAAGTGGTGAACGTTTAATATTTGTACCAGGTCCTAAAAGAACTGATACCTGTTCTTTTAAACATTCTTCCCCGAGTGCTTCACCCATTTTGTAAATGAGGTCTGTATCCCAAGAGCAAGCAGTAGCAGATGCTGTCGGGAAACAAATTGCAGGAACACCTTTTAAAAGGTCTGTATTTTCTTCAGGGTTGCCTTTTTTACGAATACCGTGAGGTCCGTCATTAAGAGAAAAAGATTTAATACCAACTCTCTCAACAGGTTGAGAGTGCCAGTAATCAAGTCCGTCACAAAGACTTGCTTTTTCTTCAAGTGTCATCTGATTGATAATATCAGCGTGTTTCATACTTCTATCTCCTTTAAATATCAATTTTACTGTTTTCACCTGTATTCCAGTTAATTAAATGCTCGAATTTTCTGCCATTTTCTTCACAAGTGAGTTTAACAACATTGTCGCCCTCGTAAATAGCGTCAAGCACCTTAACTGTTGGTGCACTATATGTTTTCATAAGCTCTGTGCTTTGCTTTTCATCGTAGTTTGCAGCATTGTCAGAGGTGAATATAATTGTACCTAAATTTCTGCAAAGGTCTGCCCATAAAACGCGTTGGTCCCAAGTAATTTTAAGAGGCTTCTTGCTCTTTTTATCACCATCAACCTCTTTTAATGCATTTCTTAAATAGAAAACATCAGGGTCGTTACCGAATACTCTGCCATTAAGACCACGGCGGAATATTGTATTTTTAATTGCAGTCTGAACAGAAACAATTTCTCTGTTTACTTTACTCTTTACAGGCACTGGTTGGAATACCAAGTCAACATCACTACCAATACGGCAATAGTCAACCTTACCAAATGCTGGTCCTAACGGAACACCGCAACCTAAAATAAGCTTTTCACCAACACATTCTCTTAAAAGTGCCATAGCATCACACATAATTTCACCGCGACTCTTACCGTTTCTCGGAACAATACAAGCAGTATAAAGGAAGTCGAGTTTAACCATATCGAATCCCCATGTGTTGAGAATTGTGTTAAAGAATTGTTTTATATATGCCGCACATTCAGGATTGTAGAAATCGAGTGTATAACAATCTCTGCCAAGACCTACAAATCCATAAATTGGTTTACCATCAGGTTTTTTAACAATCCATTCAGGGTGATTTTTTGCAACTACAGAATCTTTCTGAATGTAGAATGGTGCAAGCCAGAGTCCCGCAAGCCAACCTTTAGAATGAATTTCATCTGCAATATATTTCATACCCTTAGGGAATTTTTCATTAGGTACTTCCCAGTCACCTATAAAGCTTTGGTAACCATCGTCTATCTGGAAGATGTTAATATCAGCACCAGTTGCTTTTAAAGCTTCAAGGTCACGGATAATAATTTCTTCTGTAATATCTGTGTAGTAGTTATACCAGCTTGTGTAACCGTTAATTCTGTTTGTTTCAGGCTTCTTAATACCCATAGTAGCAAAATACTCATCAAATAAAGCATCGTGCTCACCAGTTAAAACAACCATATCGAGAACTGTTACTTCACCGTTTATTACTTTACATTCTAAATCCTTTTCAACAACGATTGTATTAGCATTAGTATCAAAGTTAAATACTGTGTAGCCCTCTTGCTCACTTAAGCTACCAAAGAGTGTAAACTCGTTACCTGTACGGATATATGAATATGTGTAACCGTGGAATACACCAGATTTCTGGGGGTACTCTCTGAACATATAGTCACCACTGCAACCAGCCATATTGAAGCCTAACGGAATAGATTTAACGAGCTTATTCATACCTCTGTAAAGCTCATTCTTTTTATACTCTCTTGTAAGACTCCAGCTCTGGTAACCATTTGGCATTATACGCACATTATCAGGGTAAATGTAATCTATGCTAACCTTAAGATTATAAAGCTCTGTTTCTTTGTTTGCTTTTAAAGTAACTTTGAGAGATTTACCGTCAAATGAATAATTTACCGACAAATTATCATTGTTTCCTGAAAAAGCAACTACATTGCCATTCACCTTGTAATTCAATGCAACTTTTGCGTTTTTAAACATTGTTTTTTGCACCTTTCAAAAATAATAAGTATCAATTCATTTTATCATAAAACTTTAAAAATAACAATATAAATATATCGCCAATAAATCAGTACAAAAATTAGTAAAAACAACAACACCATGTCTTTCCTTTACTCTTTTTTTAAATATTTTTCTTTTTTTATCATTCAAAATTATACTCGTTGACAACAAACATTTAAAGTGCTATTATTGGCATGGTTATTTACTATTTTATATTAAGTAATTATTACATATTAAACGAGGGATAAAAATGATAGTTTGCCTCTTTCTTTTCTGGATTATTTTAAACGGAAGATTTACACTTGACTGGGGTATGCTCCAAGTTATTATAACCGGAATTTTACTTGTAGGTGCAGTAACATTATTTGCAATTAAATTTTTGGGTTATAAATTACACTACGAAATCCTTTTATGGAAAAAAATTCCGCTTATTTTAGCGTACATACTTTTACTCACAAAAGAAATAATTTGTTCTAGTTTCAATATGATTATGCTAATAATAAAAAAGAAACCTTATAACCCGATTGTTGTAAGATTTAATCCACCTTTAAAAAACAAATTAACCAGAGTTATTCTTGCAAATTCTATAACACTCACCCCTGGTACTATAACCGCAGATTTAACCGACGATTTTTTTACAGTACATTGTATTGATGCATCATTTGCAGAAAACATCGAGTCGTGTAGTTTTGTTAAACTTTTAGAAAGGATCGAGAAATAAATGTTAGAAAAAGCTTACTCAATTTTATTTATAACTGTTCTCATCTGCCTCGGAATTTCAGCATTTATTGCTCTAATCCGTTCCATTACGGGAAAAACCATGATAAACCGTTTTATCGGCACAAACATACTCTCAACAATAACCCTTATTGCAATATGTATTTTAGCAATCTTTTTCAAAGAAAATTATCTCCCTGATATTGCTATTGTTTTTGCGCTTCTTAGCTGCATTGTTGTTATGTTGTTATGCAAAATTTATATTAATCTCTTTGAAAAAAAGCAAGGAGGTAAAAGCAATGATTGAATGGATTAAATTCGCAGTAGTTGCCTCATGCTTTGCTGTAGGCATAATTGCACTTTTCATATCACTTTTTGGTACATTCCGTATAAATTATACAATTAACAGACTTCATGCTTCTGCCATAACAGATGCACTAGTGCTTTTACTATTCACAATAGGTTGCATACTCGCATCTGGTGTAAACATCACATCAGTAAAAATTCTTATCGTCCTACTCATTCAATGGTGTACCTGCCCATTGGTTTCACATATGTTTGTCAAAGCAAAAATTAAAACAGACAAGAACTTCAAACTTCATTGTAAGCTTCCTGAATGTAACAATTCAACTGATAAGGAGGAGCAATAATGCCTGATTTAATTACAATATTAAGAATCATTCTCCTTCTCTCATTAGTAGTTTGTGCTATTTGTACCGCTCTTTCTAAAAGAGTGATGACTGCTCTTATTATTTTCACATCATACAGCATTATAATGTCCATTGTATGGCTTCTTTTAAGAGCACCCGACCTTGCTATTACAGAAGCTGCCGTTGGTGCAGGTGTTGACGGCGTTTTATTCTTTCTTACATTAAGAAAACTTCATCTTATAGATAAAGACAAAGAAAAAAAGAATTCTAAAAGGGGGAGGTAAAGAAAAATGAAAACTGATTTTCGCAAAACCCTTAAACAATGGTACAATGGCGAATTAAACCTTGATAATAAAATCTCACAAGGAAAAGAACCGTCAATACCAACTGAAACAACAAAACAAACAAAAAAGATAGAAACTATACCTTCCATTGAGAAAAAAGAATTACAGTTATCAACAAAACTTTACAATGGACTCTGTATTGTTTTTTGTCTTGTTTTAAGTTTTTTCCTTATAGGAGTTGTAAACTTTTTACCTCTTTTCGCAAAAAGTAATACCCCTACTGACAACGAAGTTTCTCACCATTATGTAGCACAAGGCAGAGATGAAACTGGTGCTGTTAACACTGTCGCAGGTATGATTCTTGATTATCGCGCATTCGATACATTAGGTGAATCTTTCGTGCTTTTTACAGCTACGTGTGCTGTTTTACTTCTTCTTGAACAATCAGAAAAAAACGAAAAGAAAACTGCAGAAAAAAAAGAAAACTTTTTATATAAACACGACACCATTGTTTGTACTGTTGTAAAATTTATTATTCCGATAATTTTTGTTTTTGGTGTATATATTTTATTTAATGGTCACCTTTCACCTGGTGGTGGTTTCTCAGGTGGTGCAATTCTAGGCGCCGCACTAATTCTTTTTGCCATGGCTTTTGGCGAAGAACAAGCTGCAAAGGTTTTCACACCCAAAATTATACGAATTGTAACCATTGCATCACTTTCATTCTACTGTCTTGCAAAAAGTTACTCGTTCTTTACAGGCAACGAATTTAATGGGCTACACTCTATAATTTCTGCTGGTACACCAGGCAACTTTCTTTCAGGTGGTTTAATTCTTCCACTTAACATTGCCGTTGGTTGCGTCGTTTGTTGTACAATGTATAGTTTTTATATGTTATTTAAAAGGGGGCGTCTCGATTGAATATATTAATAAACTACGAGGAAGCCACCTCTATGATTTTATTTGCAATTGGTTTTACTATGTTGGTCTTTTCAAAAAACATTCTAAAAAAAATTATGGGACTTAACATAATGGATACAGGCATTTACCTTTTTCTTGCTTCAATGGGGTACATTGAAAGCAAACTCTCGCCAATTGTAGCAGCAACTGGTGTAGTTGATGCTACCGATTACATAAACCCTATTCCAACAGGGCTTGTACTTACCGGTATTGTTGTTTCTGTAAGTGTTTCGGCCCTCATGCTCGCTCTTACAGTAAAGTTATATAAAAAATTCAACACTCTTAACCTTGATGAAATTTATGAACAATGCAATAAAGAGGAGGCAGAATAATGGACTTTATTCAAAATTTTCCTTTTTTCTCTATTGTACTTTCTCTTTTCTGCTCTGTTGTTGCATTTGGATTTAAAGGTAAAAAAGCAAGATTTACAACATATTTCCTACTAGGCATTACTGCTATAATGTCTTTTTCTGTTATCGTTTACAACTACTACACTGGCGATGGTTATTTTGTTTACAGAATGGGACATTACGATGCACCTATTGGAAACGAAATTTCCGCAGGACTTCTAGAACCTTTTTTTGCACTTCTTTTCGAAATTGTAATTTTACTATCAATAATTGGTGGTGCAAAAAAAATCTTTTCAGATACAGAAGATTCAAAGCATAAATTCTTTTATATTATGGTAAATCTTGTTCATGCTGCACTTATCGCTTTATGCTACACTAACGATATTTTTACAGCATACGTTTTTATCGAAATTTGCACAATAGCTTCTTGTTCACTTCTTATGCTTCGTTCTTCTGGAAAAGCTCTTGCCGCAGCAACACGATATATGATATTCAGTCTCATAGGCTCGGCATTTACACTTATCGGCATAATCCTACTTTATTCTATAACTGGTCACTTACTTTTCCCACAGCTTTATTCAACATTACAAGCACTTTGGGAAACTGGCAACTACACAATACCGCTCACCATGGCTTTAGGTTTACTTATTTCTGGTCTTGCTATAAAAAGTGGCCTTTTCCCATTCCATTTTTGGATGCCTGACACTTATGGTACAGCAACCCCTGCCGCATCAGGCATTTTATCAGGTGTTGTTTCAAAAGGCTATATTTTCTTACTCTTTAAAATTATATATAGAGTAATCGGCATAGAAATCTTCCTTGATTCAGGAATTCAATACTTAATATTTATATTAGGTGTTTTAGGAATGATTTTTGGTTCCGTTGCTGCAATTAACGCAAAAAATATAAACTATATGGTTGCTTTTTCTTCTGCATCTCAAATAGGCTATATTTATATGGGCCTAGGGTTAGGTTCTACCGCTGCTTTTTTAGCCTCACTTTTCCAAATTACAGCACATTCACTGACAAAACCGATGTTCTTCCTTTCTACTTCTGGTCTTTCAGAAACAGTTAATGGAAAACAAGGCTTTTCAGCGATTACGTCTTCTGGTCACAACAACAAAATCGCTGGTTTTTCATTTAGCGCCGGAGCATTATCTATGATAGGTATCCCAATATTTGCTGGCTTCGTACCAAAATTCCTTTTCAGTACAGCCTCTTTCAACCACGGTATAAGTACTTACATTGTACTCATTGCTCTTGCTATAAGTACAATTCTTAATGTTATTTATTTCTTGCGTACAACTCTAAATCTTTTTAGTCCTGCAAAATGCGATTGCGAAAGAAAAAATATTACATTTTCACAATCAAAGGCGTTTTCTATTGTTGTGCTTGTTATGATTGCAGTTAACATCGCAGTTGGACTTCATTCTCAACCACTTATTACCCTTTTTGAAAAAGGCATTGAGATTTTTTCGAATATACATTAACGAGGTGAGTTAAATGATAATTATTCTTTCAATTTTGTTCCCACTTTTGTGTGGAGCATGTATGTTACTAATAAATAAAATAAACAGTCGTAACGCCCGTATGGGAATAACCGTTGGTACGGAAATCATTGAAACTATTTTAACATTTTTGATTGTATTTTCTGAAGAAACTTCTACTGGCAGTTTTGAATTTGCAAAAGGACTTTCTTTAAGTTTTCATTCTGACATTACCGCAAAATTATTTTGTCTTATAGTTTCTATTGCGTGGCTTTTTGTTACAATTTATGCTACGATTTATATGAAACACGAAAAAAAAGAAGAAAGATTTTTCCTTTTCTCATTCCTTACACAAGGTGCTATGATGGGTGCTATTCTCTCATCAAACCTTGTATCAATGTACTTATTCTTTGAACTTGTTACACTTTTCTCTGCACCATTAGTGCTTCATTCACTTTCAAAAGAAGCAATTTCAGCTGCTAAAAAATATCTTTATTATTCAATAGCTGGTGCATTCCTTGCACTTTTTGGTATATTTGTTTTAGCAACAAATGCACCTACTTTAAACTTTATACCTGGCGGTACTATTACTGAAGTTAATTCTATTGTATTAGTTGGGGTTTTTTGTATGTGCATAGGGTTTGGTGCAAAAGCTGGTCTTTTCCCGTTACACGGATGGTTACCTACAGCTCATCCGGTAGCTCCCGCTCCTGCAAGTGCATTGCTTTCAGGTATAATCGCAAAAATTGGTGTTCTTGCTATTATAAGAACTGTTTTTTTCACATTAGGTGCCAAAAACTTAATTGGTACATGGGTGCAAACAACACTTTTAGTATTATCTTTACTCACTGTACTCATGGGCTCTATGATGGCTTACAGAGAAAAGATTTTCAAAAAACGACTTGCTTTTTCTACAGTTAGTCAGATTTCTTATGTTTTAGTAGGACTTTTCCTTTTTACAGACAGTGGCTTTGAAGGCGCGTTATGGCAAATATTATTTCACGCAATTGTTAAGGTTGGTTTATTCCTTTGTGCGGGTGCAGTTATCTTTCTTTATGGTAAAACTGAAGTTTCCGACCTCTGTGGTATGGGTAAAAAAATGCCTATAACCTTTGCTTGCTTTACGGTTTTGTCATTATCCCTTATCGGTATTCCACCAACAGGCGGTTTCTTCAGCAAATGGGAACTCGCTTCTGCATCATTAAGTAACAGCGTAATTGCTTCTTTTTCTTGGATAATACCTGTAATTCTCCTTATATCTGCACTTTTAACTGCTGGTTATCTTCTCCCTATTACAATAAAAGGGTTCTGGGCTGAAGATGCTCACAACGGTTCTAAAGAGGACGCAAAAGAGCCTAAACTTATGATAATTCCACTAGTCGTTCTTTCAAGTTTTGCAATTTTAGGTGGAATTTTCTCACAAGAAACAAGTGAATTCCTTTCAACTATTGCTAAATCAATTTTTTAAGAGGTAATCGGAATGAATAACATATTTCTTATCATACCGGTTTTCTTGCCGATTATATTAGGTATAATTTCATTTTTTATACCTTTTAAAAAGCAGAAATCATTAAACATTTTTATCGGAGTATCGCTTATTTTATCATCAGTTTCTGTTTGGTACTCAGCTTTTTTTGCTTCAGAAACGCCTCTTGTTTTATTAGAATTTTCTGACTCTTTAGATTTTTCATTAAAACTTGATGGTGCTGGTAAAATATTTTCTTGTCTCTCTGCTACATTATGGCCTTTAACAGCACTTTATGCATTTGACTATATGAAACACGAAAAACATCTTAAAATGTTTTATTGTTTCTTTACTATGTCATTCGGCGCAACTATGGGTATTGCCATGGCAGAAAATATGCTTACAATGTATCTCTTTTATGAGTTACTCACCCTTTTTACTATTCCACTTGTTATGCACGGAATGGAAAGAAAGCATAAAAAAGCCGCAAAAAAATATATGATTTATTCTATTGGCGGTGCAGCATTTGCTTTTACAGGTGTTGTTTTTCTTATAATAAATGGTGCTAACACTTTCAAATTAGGCGGTCACATAACAACACTTTCTGACCCAACACTTGGAATAGTATTATTTATTTTTGCATTTATGGGATTTGGCGTTAAAGCCGCAATTTTCCCATTACACAGTTGGCTCCCTACAGCATCTGTTGCACCTACCCCTGTTACTGCATTACTTCACGCAGTTGCTGTTGTTAAAGCTGGTGCTTTTGCTGTTATAAGATTAATCTACTACTCATATGGAACAGAATGTTTAAAAGGCAGTATTGCTCAAGATTTTGTAATGGCAATTTGTATTTTTACAATTGTTTATGGTTCGGTAAGTGCACTTAAACAAGCACACTTCAAGCGAAGATTAGCTTACTCTACAATTTCTAATCTTTCTTATATTGCATTTGCTGTTACAATTATGACAGATGCAGGTCTTATTGCCGCTTTTACTCACTTAATTTTCCATTCAGTTATAAAAATTGGTGCTTTCTTCTGTGCAGGTTCTGTTTTACACAATTCAGAAAAAGAATACATTAAAAATCTTGAAGGCATCGGCAAAAAAATGCCTGTTACATTTACTTGCTTTACTGTATTTGCTTTAGCACTTACAGGTATCCCGCCACTTTGTGGTTTTTTCAGTAAATGGTATATCGCTTTAGCCTCTGTAGAAGAAACTACACCTTTAGCTATTGTAGGTGTTATAGCACTTTTAATATCTGCTTTACTTACAGCAATTTATATGTTAACACCTGTAATAAAAGCATTTTTTCCATCACAAAACGCTAACGAAAATTTCAGCAAAACAAAAGAAGCTAACTGGAAAATGCTTGTGCCTATAGGTGTTTGTGCATTACTTTGCATTCTTATGGGTGTGTTTGCACAACTTCCTGTAAATTTGATTGAAGGGGTGTTAGGTATATGAATTTAATTACAATTATATGTGTCTTTCTCCCTTTTATAAGTGCAATTATTACATATTTCACCACTAAAAAAAGGAATGTTATGCGTAATGCTTTAACAATTTCAACTTGCTTTATAGTTTTTGCTTCTTCTGTTTATGGTGTTTTTTCGCAACAACTAACAAATGAAGTGTTTCCTTTACTTTCTATGAATTTCACATTAAGTGGTTTTCAAGGAATTTACGCAACAGTTACCGCATTTATGTGGTTTTGTGCCTCATTACTTTCACCAAGATATTTCAACGGACATCACGATTTACCAAGATATTATTTCTTTTTCCTTTTCACTTTAGGTACAACAATGGGTGTTTTCTTATCGGGCGACCTTATTACAACATTTATTTTCTTTGAAATAATGTCATTCACCTCTTACACTTGGGTAATACAAGACAAAACAAAAGACGCTCTCTCTGCTGGTAAAACATATCTTACCATCGCAGTTATTGGGGGTATGGTTTGCCTTATGGGTCTCTTTATGTTAAACAACCTTACAGGTACCCTTGTTATTGAGGAACTTTACGATGCTATTAAATCAATAGAAAAATCACCTGAACTTTATGTTGCCGCTTTCTGTATGTTTGTTGGTTTTGGTGCTAAAGCCGGTCTTTTCCCACTTCATGTATGGTTACCAAAGGCTCATCCCGTAGCACCCGCACCTGCAAGTGCATTACTTTCAGGCGTACTTACAAAAACTGGTGTTTTTGGCATATTGATTATCACCTCAAGAATTTTATATCAAGATGAAATATGGGGTTACACATTATTAGTTCTCGGTACAATAACTATGGTTTTAGGTGCGGTTATTGCTGTTTTCTCAAACAACTTAAAACGCACACTTGCTTGCTCATCGCTTTCGCAAATCGGTTTTATTACCGTTGGTGTTTCTATGATTTGTCTTTTGGGTGACCACAACTCACTCGCGGCAAACGGCACTGTACTTTATATGCTTAACCACTCCATTGTAAAACTTGTGCTTTTCCTTTGTGCTGGTGTTATTTATTATGGTGCACACACTCTTGACATAAACAAATTAAAAGGTTACGGAAGAAACAAGCCTGTTTTAGCAACAATATTTTTAATTGGTGGTTGTAGTCTTGCGGGTATCCCTGGATTTTGTGGTTATCTTTCAAAAACTCTTGTACACGAAAGCATTGTTGAATTTATTCCTCACGGTGGATTTTCAATTCAATTAGTTGAGTGGTTATTCCTTTTCTCTGGTGGTCTTACGGCTGCTTATGTATTAAAATTATTTATAACAATATTTATACAAAAGCCTACAAAAGACACACCAAACGGCGAAAAACTTTCGCCACTTCCAACTATTGCTCTTGTACTTTCTGCAATAGCGTTACCGCTTATTGGTGTTTTACCACATAAGCTTGCAGAAAAAATAAGTCTTACAATGGTACCATTTATTTTCGGTCACGATTTCAGTCACGAAGTACACTACTTTTCCTTTGTTAACCTAAAAGGTGTTTTAATCTCTTTATGTATTGGCGTTCTCGTTTATACTTTAATCATACGAAAAGTTCTTATGACAACAAAAGATGATCAAAAAGTACATTTTAATCCATTGGAAAACAAAGTGCCTGAGTTTGAAAAAATCCTTGCTACTTTATTAAACGCAATATTATTTGTGCTTGGTGCAATCTGCAACTTCTTGTCCGAAAAGATTTTTGATGTTACTTTAAAAATCACAATGACTGTTCTTACAGCACTCTGCCGCTTCTTTGCAGATATCACAGATTTCATTATATTGATATTAAGTAAAACTCTTTTCCGTTTCTCAAAAGAACCAACCGAACATGAAAAACACTATATCTCTTATTCGTTTGGTAATTTTGTTGATGAACACAGCAAGGGTACTAAACGTTCAAAACACGCAGAAACTTATGTAAGAGTTTCAGAAACACTATGGCAAACAACCGACAGAATTTCTCGTGGATTCTCTTTTGCTTTGCTTATGACTTGTCTTGGTATATGTTTAGTGCTCGTTTTCCTTATAGTTTTTAAATATTCGCATTAATAAATATCGTAAAATCTTATAAAAAATCCCCTATGTATTCTGATTTTTAGTTGAATACATAGGAATTTTTTTATGGTGTCAAATTTTGTTGAAAAGTGAAAAAAACGGGTGTATAATACCCTTTGTTAAAATTTTAAAATAGGTCGGGATATTATGACAAAATTAAAACCGAAGCTTTTTTCGGTAATTAAAAATTACAACAAAGGACAGTTCGTAAAGGATATTACTGCAGGTCTTATTGTTGCAATTATCGCTTTGCCACTTTCTATTGCGTTGGCACTCGCTTCTGGTGCGACACCTGAACAAGGTCTTTACACTGCTATTGTTGCAGGTTTTTTAATTTCATTTTTAGGTGGTAGCCGAGTACAGATTGCAGGTCCTACTGCGGCATTTGCTTCAATAGTTGCAGGAATTATTGCAACAAACGGTTTTTCGGGACTTGTCATTGCAACACTTATGGCTGGTATAATGCTCATTATAATGGGTGTTTGTAAATTTGGTAGTCTTATTAAATTTATTCCTTTTACAATTACAACTGGTTTTACATCTGGTATTGCAGTTACAATTTTAATAGGTCAGATAAAAGACTTTTTAGGGCTTACCTTTAAAAATTCTCCTGTTGAAACAGTTGAAAAGGTTGAAGAAATAATTCACTCAATTTCAACTATAAATCCTATGGCGGTTGTAATAGGTGTTATTTCTCTTGCAATTTTAATTGTATTTCCTAAATTCATAAAGAAAATTCCACCATCAATTTTTGCAATTCTCGTTTCTGCATTACTTGTTAAATTCTTAGATTTAGATGTACTTACTATTGGTGACTTATATGAAATTTCATCTAAAGCACCAACACCTGTAATTCCGGAATTTTCATTAGAGACTGTAAAATCTGTGCTTCCTGATGCAGTTACAATTGCAGTGCTTGCTGCTATCGAGTCACTTCTCTCTTGCGTTGTTGCAGACGGTATGATTGGTAGCAGACACAACTCAAATATGGAATTAGTTGCTCAAGGTATCGGTAACATTGGTTCTGCTCTTTTTGGTGGTATTCCTGCAACAGGTGCTATAGCAAGAACTGCGGCTAATATAAAAAATGGTGGTAGAACACCTATTGCCGGTATGGTACACGCAGTTATTCTTCTTTTAGTTTTACTTGTTTTAATGCCACTCGCGTCTTACATACCAATGCCTACAATTGCGGCTATTCTCTTTATAGTTGCTTATAATATGAGTGAATGGCGTGAATTTAAGGCAATTGTAAAAACTTCACCTAAAAGCGATATTTTCGTTTTAGTTTTAACCTTTGTACTTACTGTTGCTTTCGATTTAGTTGTTGCTATTGCAGTCGGCCTTATTCTTTCTACTCTCCTCTTTATGAAGCGTATGAGTGATGAAACAAACGCGTACGGTTGGAAAGAATTTGATGAAGCAACTGATACAGATAATGTTAATTTAAAGATTATTCCAGAAGGTGCTTCAGTATTTGAAATTACAGGTCCTATCTTCTTTGGTGCGGCAACTAAATTTACAGATACACTTTCTTCGACTGATAAAAAAGTGCTTATTTTAAGAATGAGAAGCGTACCTGCAATTGATGCTACAGGTATTCACGCATTTGAAACAATTCTTAAAAACTTCGAAAAAAAAGGTAAAACTCTTATAATTTCTCACGCAAATGAGCAACCTTTAAAAGCCTTCAAAAAATCTGGACTTTATTCAAGAATAGGTAAAGAAAACTTCCAGAGAAACATCAACGATGCTTTAAAAAGAGCGGAAGAGATATTGAAACAACAATAAATTTAATCCCCTACAAGTTTTTTGAAACTTGTAGGGGATTATTTCATTTATATGGCTTTGTTTCATCAGTAAGACCAACAATATAATCAATGCTTGTGTTATAAAGTTTAGCTAATTCAATAAGAACATCAATAGGTATATTAAGATTACCTAATTCATAATCAGAATAAGTCGTCTGATGTATCTTTAAAATTTCCGCAATCTGTTTTTGGGTATAATCGTTATCTTCTCTTAAATCACGAACTCTTTTAAACAACATAATCACCTTATTCTACATTATAATCTAATACCGCCTTTATGTATGCTTTTTTAGCTTTTGAATTTTTGATTTTTCTGAACTCATCTGAAAGCTCAATTTCAGTTTCGTTACGCTTGTTGTCGCCAATTTTAAATTCAGGCTTGGTATTTTTTTCAACAAGTTTTTCAACCGCTTCGGCAATTTCTTCAGTTGTCGCAGTCCTCACTTCCCCTGTTTCCTGCTTCCTGCTTCCTGTTTCCTGAACATCTTCTGTTCCTTGATTTCTGATTTCTGATTCCTGATCCCTGAACTTTGCTTCTTCCAGTTCTTTTTCTGTCTGGAATTTTTCAGCATCGGTAGGAAGAGCCGCGTACTCTCCAGTTTCAATAAATTTAGTAGTAATTTTTTCAATTTCTCTCATTTTAGCTTGTTCAGCCTGAGCAAACGCTAATTTATCAGCATCAGAAATATTCGGGTTACTTTCTACAGAACGAATACTTGATACAGAAGCGTTGATTTTATTCATTTTAATTCTTTGTGCTTCGTCTTTTGTTTTGCAATGCTTCAAATCTTCTTCATATTGTTTGGCTTCCGCTTCAATAGCACGCATTTTTTGGTAAAGAATAGGATTTTTCTTTTGCAAGTACTGCATTTCTTTTTCTGTTAAATCTCCACCTGCATAAATTTTATTTGTTATCCTCTGCATTTCTTTATCTTCAGGATTATTTTCCTGTTGCTCTTTATAAGATTTTATGAAGTTGACATTATCCTTTTGGCGCTCAGTCAAGCCTTCGGTAGAATAGCCATTGTTTTTTCTTTCTTCCCATTTTCTTTCTAAATCGCCATTTCTTCTTATATTATTAAGAGAAGTCATAAGACTGAAACTACTTGTATCTATAAAACTCATTTTGACACCTGCTTTCTATAATAAAAATATTATTTACTAACAACCAAATGGGTATAATTACCCTCTAATTATATTATTCTACGATTTTCAAATAAATAAAGCGAACCCTTGAATTTTTTTAGAATTCAAGGGTTCGCTTTTATTCTTTTATTAATTCTAAGCTTATGATTTTATAAAGTTCTTTTACATCAAACGGTTTGCCTATATGGGTTGTCATACCAGCTTTCAGTGCAGTTTCTATATCATTTTTATGAGTATTTGCACTCATCGCAATTATAGGCACTTTTTTAGAGTCCATTCTCTCTAAATTACGAATGAATTTTGTCGCTTCAAGACCATCCATTACGGGCATTCTGACATCCATAAGAACAACATCATAATAACCATCGTCAGAATTGTTGAATTTTTCAAGACCTGCTTGTCCATCAGGTACACACTCAACAATCATACTTTTTTTCTCTAATACTCTTACTGCTATCTGGCTATTCATTTCGTTATCTTCGCAAAGAAGCACTCTTTTGCCTTTTAATATACTCTCAAAATCGTCATCTAAAAGTTGTTCTTTTGCCTCAATTAACGAATTGTCGACCTCAACCTCCTGTAATGCAAGTTCAACAATAAATTCCGACCCTTCGCCCACTTCACTGTTTACTGAAATTGTACCGCCCATAAGTTCAACTACATACTTTGTAATAAAAAGACCAAGACCAGTACCTGATGAATTAAGCGAAGTATTACCTTCTCTGGTAAATCGGTTAAACATCTGCTTCTGAAAATCTTTACTCATACCAATTCCGGTATCTTTTACTATAAAGCGTTGAACTATAACACCATTGTTTCGGCTTAGACACTCCATTTTAAAGTCTATTTTTCCGTTTTCAGGTGTAAATTTAACTGCATTTGAAAGCAGGTTGAAGAAAATCTGATTAAATCTTAATTTATCTGTACTTATCCATTCTGCAAAGTTTTCTGAAAAATCCATATTAAATTCAATATTTTTCGCATCACAAAGCGAACGAACCATTGAATTCACATAACGCTTGAATTCCAACATACAATATGGTTCATAAGTAAGTTTAAGCACATTTTTCTCAATCTGTGAACTGTCAAGAGCATCATTTATAAGTCCTAAAAGGAAATGAGCTGAAGCGTCAATATTAGTGAAATATTTTTTTATAGTTTCATCTTTACTTTCATCAACACCTAACGCAGACATACCAATAATTGCGTTCATCGGTGTACGCATATCATGACTGATACCAGCAAAGAAATCTGAACGCGCTTCATTTGCCTTTTTAGCTTCGTCCATTGCCTTTTTAAGTTTCTTTTCTTTTTTCTGACTATCCCTTACAATTGCGTCAACATTTGACCTGGTAGAAATCAATATATCTGTTCTATCTTTATACAATGGTTTAATAGCCATACTGTTGTATTCTTCATTACCATTTCTATCAAGTCCTAAAAACTGAAACTCAACACTACCATATTTTTTAATCGCAGATTTAAGATATTTTATCGACATATATTTTCTGACTTTTTTGCGGTCTTTTTCTGTAACACGCAACTCACAGAAAACATTCATACCTTCTTCAAAAGGAAAACTGTTATTGAATTCAGTAATATTTGTGCCTAATGAGTGATATCTTGTATAGGTATCAGCATCAAGGTCAATAATTCCAACTTCGAGGTAGTTTTGAGAAAGAATATTTTCTGAAATACTCATATTGAGTTTTTCATTTGTAATATCTTTATTATAAAAGAACGCAAGTATATTACCAGTTTTCGGGCTTTTTAAAATATTTACATCGAGTTGTATCCATATTTTTTTATTATCTAATGAGATAGCAGAATATACTTCTCTTACTTCTGTAATGCCACTTTCAAACAATTTAAGAAGATTTTTAACTGAAACATTATATATTTGCTGAGTAGTCATATCCACTTCACTTAAATACATCTTCGCTCTTTCGTAATAATCAACAGTGTTAATAATTTGTTCTTTCTTTTCATAAGTGTCACCTTGTTTTATATTTTCAACAACACCTAAAGTAAGATTCACACAAGCTGTCGAAAGAAGATTTTCTGTTGTTTTATTCCTGAAAGCGAGTTCTTCTTTAAACCTTTTTTCTGTAAATTTCTGCTCAGTAACATCCCTGCTCATACCATAAGCAATAACTCCGTTACCGTCGTCATCTCTCACTACTGTGTAAGAAATTTCAACACACCTTTTAATATTAGATGAAGCTTCGAGCATCCAGAAAGTACCGCTCAACTCTTTTTCTTCACCAAAATCTACACGCTTATAAAACTCTTTAAATTCTTCGCGTTGTTCTTCAATAATAATATCTTTATTAAAAAGTCTTTGTGGAAAATCGTAGAGAATAACCTCTCTGCCAATTTCGCCTATTTCAGTACCTTGCGGATAACGGGCACACTTATTTTTAATATCATATTCCCAAACAAGCATTTTTGCACCGTTTATTGCAAGCTTAAACCTATTTTCAGTATCTTTAAGTTTTTGTTTATTCTCTATAATTTCTGTAACATCGTGGCAAACACCCACCAGAGCAATCTGCTCTTTTACTTTCACGATTTTACCTATATCTTTAACCCATATAAACCTACCATTTTTCTTTCTGACGCGATATGTAAGCTCGTACTTCTCTCCCACTTCTGTTAAGCTTCCAAGCTTTTCCTGAACATGCGGCAAATCGTCATGATAAAGAAGATTTTCTACTTTATTGTTTATTTCAATAAGAAGCTCTTTCTTGTTAAGATAACCCAACATTCTTACGAAATTATCATCAATTACAAAAAGCGGGAAACCTTCTTCATTAAAACAACCGAATATACCCGCATTAACCTCTTCGCTTAAAATATCACGATAAAGTTCAGCTTCATAACCCAGTTCTGCCTCTTCTATAAAATAGCGAATCGGCATAGAGTTTCTGTCCACTACTGAAACATCCAGCGTAGAAACTTTAAATTCTTCATTTTCTTCAACAACAACCGCCGAAACCCTCAACACCATAACCTGTTCAGAATCAGTGTTTTTGACTTCGGTAATAAAATTAGTTGAATAAATGCCTTTCGTTATTACTTTTTCACTTTCTTCTAAAAAAGTTAAACTACATTTTACATTAGCGAATGTTAAAAATGTTCTGAGAGCCGCTTTTATAGCCACAACACCATGAATATTTCCATTTTGAACCAAACCGAAAATATCCGCATCATCAGTAAAAGACTTGTAGCTTTCTTCAAATTTCTTTTCCTCCAGATGAGCACAGAACAAATTCTTTAAAAATTCAACTGTATTTTTAACATTTTCACTCATATCGCCACCCCCACAATAGCGTATAGTTTCTCAATGTAGTACAATTTTAACATAAAAAATAAGAATTATCAACATTTTTCGTGAAAAATGTTGATAATCCTTGTGCAAAAAAGCTTCCTGAAAAAATCAGGAAGCTTTTTAAATCATTTTTTCATTTCAAGTGTTTTAGTAATCATTGATTTAACAACAGAAAGTGCTGTAAGGTTTGCCTGATAAGCATTTGATGCTGCCATTAAATCAATCATCTCTTCTGTTGTATCAACATTTGAATATGTAACATAGCCATTTTCATCTGCAAGTGGGTTTGTAGGGTCGTAAACCTTTGTAAATTCGCGCTCACTTTCTACAACTTCTGCAACTCTTACACCGCCACCCTGAGCATTTGAAAGTTCATCTTTAAATGTCATAGCGCGTTCTTGTAAAACAACTTGTTGTCTTCTGTAAGGTTCGCCACTTTCAGTCATTGTTGTTTTTTCATTTGCTATGTTCTGTGTAATAATATCTGTTCTGAATCGTTCAGCAGTTAAAGCAGAACCTACTATATCTAATGAATTACAAAATCCCATTGTTTACACCTCTTATTTAATGCTGCTGTTCAACACATAACCGAATTTATCGAATTCTGATTTAACCTTTGTTAATAACATACTATACTGAGCATAAGACTTATAAAGTTCTATACTCTCTTTTTCCATATTAACATTATTACCATCAGAACGTGTTGATGCACTTTCATCTTCAATTATCTGGGTTTCAATAATGTTCTGTGCAGTAACATTTCTTCTTTCTTCACTTAAAACATTAACGAAATCAAGTTGTTTTGCTTTATAACCAGGTGTTTCAACATTGGCTATATTCTGCATATGAAGTTCTTGCTTTGTCCAAGCAAGGTTAGTACCTGCTTCAAGCAATTTAAAATCATAAGAATTGAAAAACATAGTAGTTCTCCTTAATTAACAGATTTGATTATGCACCTGCACCAGATGTTCTTGCTATTCTGTCAGCCTGAACATAAGTATCGCGAAGCTCTTTAATCATCACGATAACCTCATCAACCTGTGAAAAATCTTTTTTTATGTTAGCCTGAATTGCCACATTAAGAAAATACTCATAAAGCTGGTCAAGATTTGTAGATATATCATATTTAAAATCAAGATTACCTCTTAAATATCTGAAAATTGCCTGCACTTTCTGGAGATTCTTATTAACCCCCTGAATATCATTTTTTTCGTTTGCAATTTTTGCTAACTCAAAATCTTTCATAGCTGCATCATATAATGCAGTAAGCATTTCAACAGCAGTCATAGACATAACAGATTGTTGCTTGTACTGCTGTGAGTACTGTTGGTACGGATTATTTACCATAATACACCCTCATTTTATACTATTTCTCCAAAAAAATCAATAGGCAAATTGTTGTCCAAGATATGCGCTCTGTGCGCTATAGTTAGAAATGATAGATTCCATAGCATTAAATTGCTTCCAATATCTATCTTTTTCCTTATTATATCTTGTATTAAGAAGTGATATTCTCTCATCTATTCTTTTAAGTTCTGCATAAAGAGTTGACTGAGTCTGAGTTGCCTTAGATTCTTTAGCACCAGCAATACGAACTAATTCACCAGGGTCAGCAGCACTTACTTTTGCAGTCTTATCCATTATATTGGTAAGTTTATCTGCAAGACCGTTTTCACCTACAAATAATTTTTCAACTTCATCTGCATTTGTTTCAACTGCTTTTCTAAGTGCATCTTCATCAATAACAAGTTTACCTCTGTCATCTTTATTACTTGATGTTTCAATACCAATGTTATAAAGTGCAATAGCTGATGTGTCAGATTTTGTATAAAGCGCACTTCTCATATTCTGAAGGAAAGTACGGATTGTTGAGTCACCATAAAGAAGACCTTGTTTTGATTTTTCTTCCCATTTCTCTATCTGACTTTCAGTCATTTCATCTCTTTGAGCATCAGTAAGCGGTGCATATTTACGATAGTTAGGTTCTTCGTATATGTAACCATTAAGCTTATCGAGCATTTTGTTATAATCTTCAACAAAGGATTTAATTGTTTCAACTATAGACTCTGTATCGCGTTCTGTTGCAATTTTTGTTTCTTCGTAACCGATTACATTGCCACTACCATCGTATTTCGCAGCACTTACATCTGTGAGTTGTAATGTAACACCATCAATAGTGAAATTATTTGATGTTCTTGAAAATTCGTTACCATTGATTGATACAATAGCATCTGTACCTGCAGTAACTGCATCTGCTTTTAATTCACCATTTTCAAAGTTATCTGCACCAAAAATTCTTGATAAGAAATCACCAGATGTTTCTTTGATGCTTATGCCATATTTAGCACCTGATTCAGTTGCTTCTATTGAGAAAGAGTCTGAAATTGAAGAGTATGAAAGTTTAACCCCCGCATCACTCTTATTTACAGCACTTATAACATCTGCAACAGTATTTTCACCAGTAAATGAGAATTTTTCGCCATTGATTTCAAACGAGAAACTGTCACCTGTCAAGCCTAATGCACTTAATTTTGAAGATGTGCTAATGCGTGTTGAAGTGCCGGGTTCTAAACCAAATGCACCCGCATTAGAACCAGTAACTTTTAATTCGTGACCTTTTTCGCCATTGAAATCAACTGCTAAACTTATATTTTTAGCGCCATCAACTTCTGTCACATCAACTTTAACATAACCACCGAATTTCTGTGAAACCTCTGTTTCTAACGCACTAATAACAGAATCTTCTGTTATATTACCATTAGCATCTGTAATATCTTCTGTTTTAAGTGTTATAGCTTTCTCAGCACCATCTAAAGAAAGAGTAAATGTAAATTCGCCACTTGTATCAATTACTGACTTAATCTGGTCAACATTAACACTACCGCCTTTAAGTACAGACTCACCACTTACATTAACAGACGATGAAAGTTTTGCCTTTGAAGCAAGTTGTTTAACAATAATATTCATATCATCTGTTGATGCACCTGCTGCAGAAGATATAACCTTAACCGCATTACCAGATATAACTTTAGATGTCATAGCATTAAAGAATGCCGATGATGATAAATTGTTTTTACTGCTTGCACCGTAGGTAGTATTGAAATATTTACTTGAAAAATTGTTGATTTGTGTTATAACATCACGATAATTTTCAATTTTCCATTCAGTCTGTGTTTTTAAAGCATTTTGTTTATCAATTTTCGATTGAGTTCCAGATAATAATTTTTCAACTAAACTATCGGTATCCATACCAGAAATCATACCAGAAAAACCGTTGTTTGAACTTACTGAAGATGTTGTGTTATTGACATTCATAAAAACAACTCCTTTTGTTAGTAATTATCAGATTTATATTTTTATATCTCTTGAAACATTTACTGTTGCGAAACTTGTACCGTGAACGGATTTGTAATACCTTTGAGTAGCAGCCTCGCCGCCCTGATTAAAAGTCTGTATTTTGTTGAGAATTTTCTCTTTTTCGTACTGAATTCTATTTTTTATAACATCATCATTACTGTTTATTCTGTTTAACACAGCATTTACTGCAAGAACTTCGATATATATTTTAGAAAGTTCAGGTGTTAAATCGTTTTTTTCACAAGCGTTATTAAGAACATTTCTAACATCGTTATCCATTCCTGCAAACTCTCTGAGTTTATCATCGATTATTTTAATTTTATTTACCAATTCACCGCGTTTTTCTGTACAAGATAAAAGTTCTTCTTGTGGAACAACTGCCATTGAATCAGTAATTTCTTCTATTTCACTTAAAATTTTTGTTTTTTCTCGGAGGTAACCGATTACATCTTCATAAATCTCAGACATAACGATAACACCCCTTTCTTATTTTCATTTATTAAGCTTCTCTACCATTGATTTAAGGTTCGCTTTTGGTAAAGCTGTTGCTACTGTTGCCGCCTGCTTATTTGCCTGAATTGTCTGGTATAATTCCTCACGCCAGATTTTACATTCTTTCGGAGCAGTAACCCCAACTCTTACCTGATTGTTTATATCTACTATTTTTAATTCTATTGGTTCTTTAAGGCCTTCTACTTCAATAATTAAAGATTCGCCTTCTTTTCTTGTTAACAATAACATATTATTTTGCCCCCTCCATAATAGGATGTCTTACGGGGTAATCCTGCTCTAAAATTATCTGAGCTGCAACACCTGTTGTGGTGTTAATAATAACAGGACTTTTAAGATTCACAGTTGAATTTTCAAAATTGTCTTTTAAAGAAAGAACTGTCCAACAAGCATAATCACCTGTACCAAGAAGTTTCTCGTTCTCTTCTGTTATTTCAGGTTTATAAAAATCTTCATACTGTGAGGGGTTAAATAATAAGAAACAAAGACCTGGTTCTTCAAGAGATTGCAGCCATACAATTTGCTCACCAATCTCTTCATCAAAAATCAATGTGTATCTTTTATAATCATCAAAACCAAAAACTGGTTGTTTGAAAATTATTACCTTTGAGTCCGGAATTTCTCTTTCGCCAAAGTCTCTTGTTTTATAAATCATATTTAGAACTCCTTATGCTTTATTCAGCATCTGCCTCGTAACTTGGGTCTGAACTTTTCGGGAAATAGTTTGGACCACCAACATATTCAATATCAACACTTGCTCTTTGAACAACATTAAATTTAACACTACCTGCAATGTAAGTCATTGAGCGGTCAAGTTCTTGCCAATTAATATCAAGTTCAGTTGGTGTATATTCCATATTAAGGTCATTTGGTTCCCAAGAAATATTAGGACCAACACTTGGAAAGAATGCTGTAACGAGGTGTGTTGTACCTTCATTTATTCTCTTTTGAGCAATGATACTTGGAATATTTGCACCTTCATTTACTTTTGAAATTTGTTTGCCAATATCAACATACTCTCTTGTTTTTTCTGCTATATGTTGTTGACCTCGATTTGCTTCGTAGCTTATTCTGTCACCCATAGTCATTAAACCGATAGATTTACGACTTTCATAACTATCAATTTTTACAGAAATATTTTTCGCATCAATTTTAAGTGTAGACGGTGTAGTCTGCACATGCATATCACGAATAGCATCATTATCGTACTCTAACTTTGCAGGTGTTACTTCTAATTCGTACTTACCGGGGGTAGTTTTAATTTCGATAACTTGCATTTAAATCCCTTCTTCTCTAAAATTAAATCCATTTAATTCGTTATTTTTTATAATTTTATCTTAAATAATCCCACAATGAAACAGGAAGTATTTGTGAACCCATCTGAATAACTGCTTTTAAAATGTAGTCATTCATTGATTGATTTGTTGCTTCTTCTGCATCATTGATACCAACAAGTTCATCAATTCTGAATTTGTAGTTATCCACCTGATTCTGAAGTCTTGTTTCCATTGTATCAAGAAAACTTGTTTTAGCACCCATATCTGTAATATTTGTTCTGAAAATATCTACTCGTGCATTAAGATGTGCCTGAAGGCTCCTGAATTTTTCAGGGTCGTAATTTATCAATGCATCTTCAATATCACTGATAAGATTTATAATGTTGTTTGAATTTCCAGTTTCTGCATCTACATCAAAGCCTAAAATCTGAAGACCAGAGAAAGATGCTTCAAAACCTGAAACCGAGTTAAAAGAATTACCATCAACACGAACACCTAAACCGATATCAATAAATAATGGATTATCCTTTGCAATTTCTTGCTCAACACCATTTTCATCAACATAATATCTTGTACCATCTGCTCTTTGTTTTACAGAGTCAACATCAATACCATTGTAAAGAAGCTTACCATCATCACTTAATGAGAATGGTGCAACCTTTGCTGTAGAACCACCAAAAGGATATTTAGTAGCAAATTTCATATTTGCAAACTGAATAATCTCTTCTTTCATAGATTTAAGTTCACCAGCTATTGTAACACGACCTGTATCACCAACAGTTTCTGAAGAAGCTTTTATGAGTTTTGTACCAATAATTTCATTAAGAATATCATTGATAGAAAGCATTGAATCTTCAACCGCTTTAAACTCACTGTTAATAGCCTGAACATTAGAAAGTTGTTTTTCAGACTTAAAAAGTTCAACTCTTGAGTTGAGCATTCTTGTACCTGCAGAAACATCTTCTGATAATTTAATGAAACGGTTACCCGAAGCAATTTTCATATTAGTTTCAGCATAGTCGTTTCTAGCTTTGTTGAGATATTTTAGATAGTTTCTTTGCGTTGTTTTATCTGCAACTCTCATTGCTTAAAGCTCCTTTCTTAAAGTCCTACTCGACCCATTCTGTTAATAATTGTATCTAACAAATCATCCATTGCAGTCATTAAACGAGATGCTGCTTCGTAAGCTTTTTGGTAAACAATCATATCTGCTGCTTCTTCGTCAGATGAAACTGCAGAGATTGAATCTCTCTGACCCTGGAAATCATTTGCAACAAGCTCAGTAGCATCATGTCTGCCTTCCTGGAAGCTGATTTCTGTACCAAGTTTACCTAAGAAGTCAATTTCGTATTCTGCAAATGTACCTGTGAATGTTTCACCATAAGCTTCGAATGTAAATTTATCTTCAATAAGCGCAGAAGCTAAATTTGAAGCATAATCCTCAATTGTTTCTGCTCTGTTATAAATGAAGTAACCTGCCGCGTTATTCACCCACTCATCACTGAGAGAAATGTTAGCTGCAGTAACAGGTGCTTTAGAATTTGTTTTACCAGTATCAGTTTTAGCAGCAAGTAAAACCTTGTAAACTGTTCTGCCTTGTTCGTCAACCTTCGGCTGACCTGTTGCTTCATCATATTCAGGAATTGAGTTGTTTGCAATTTTTGCGAATGCACTTGCAATTGAGTCAATTCTGTCACGATAGTACATAAGACCGTTTGCAGAAGTTTCGTTACCACTTTGCATACAAGGTCCGCGACCGTTAAGGAATTCAATATACGCGTGAATTGTACCACCTGTAAGACCTACATTCTTACCTGTATCACTCCAGGTAACAGCAACTGTGCCATCCTGGTTCTGATAAAGGTTAAGAACATTGTACTTAACTCCATCAATTGCATTGTGGTCACCCATATCAACATCAATTGTACCATCCATATTTTCAGTAACATGAATATCGCAGTAACCTGAAAGCTCATCGAGAAGTAAGTTTCTTCTGTCTAAAAGCTCGTTTGCCTGATAATCGTTATCAGTTGCGATATTGTCACGGATTGTTTTATTTATGTGAGCAATCTGCTCTAAAATACTGTTTGTTTTATCAACAGTAACAGACATATCTGTATATTGCTGTTTAAGAACATTGTCAAGTCTTGCATTCATTTGTGAAAGAACTTGTGTAAGGTTCTTAAAAGCAGACATTACAAGGTTTGCTTCTGAGTCAGAAACAGGTGAACTTATAAAGTTCTGAAGGTTTGTGTAAATCTGCTCAATAGCACCCATAAGACCTGACTGGTCTGTAATATCAGCACCATCACCTAAAGCAGCCTGAATATCTGAAAGAATAGTTGCAGACTGGTCGTGGTAAGATGCCTGAGCATTTTCTTCTCTGAATCTTTTATCAAGGAAAGCATCTCTCATCTGAGAAATACTTGTTGCCTTAACACCCTGACCTGCAAGACCAATTCCATCATACGCAACTCGTTGTGTAGATGTGTTGATAGCAACAACTGCTCTGTCAACTCTTTGTCTTGTGTAACCATCTGTATCTACATTGGCAAGGTTATTACCAACTATATCCAATGATTTCTGATTTGTAAAAACTGAACTTTTGGCAGTTTCAATGCCCATAAAGGTAGGTCTCAATTGTAACACTCCTTATATTTTTTCTTCGAATGACGAACTTGACCAATTTGCATTTCCGCCAGTTGCAGTATAAACACCTGCATTATCTGTTTGTTGCTGTTGCAAAATTGTATTCGCAATTTTAAGGTTGGATTTTGCAATATCTATTGAAATCTTGTTGAGACTCTGAATTTCCTCAACAATCGTTCTTAATTCATTTACAGTAGAAGTAAAGCTGTTTTTCTGCTCTTTGTCTTCAATCTTTTCAATAATCTCATGGGCTTTCATTTCACCAAAGCCAGCCTTTTCCTGAGCAGCAATTCTTTTCTTTTCTATATTTTCGAGTTTCATCATAGTTGCCTGTTGAGCCTGAAGCACTGCGGTCAGATTATTAACATCACTATCTAAAAGTGCTTTTCTCTTTTTTGCTTCAAAATCAAGCATTTTTTTGCACTCAACAAGACATTCTTCTAAAACAACTTTATATTCAACGATATTCTGGTTCATAATTTCCTCCGAAAAATAACATCAGCGAGTAAAACCGATAACATTACTCATTATTGCACCAGCAATTTCAGAAGATGATATCGGACAAGCGTCCCCTTGATATTTTTCTTTTAATTCTTTAATTTTAGCAGCATCAGTTGGTTTGTTATAAGCAACTTTGTAATTCATAACTGCTTTATCATAAGTTGATTTTTCAGTACCTTTTGTACCAAAATCCACAACATCAACATTGTTCTGTGAAGTTTTGAGTACAGAATCTGCACTTTTAGCATTAACATCCTTTGTGTAAATGCTGTTGACATTGTTTCTTGTGTAATAATTTCTGATTGAATTGATATCCACAATATTTGCCTCCTTGTAATTTTTATGTACAACACGACATAATTCTAGTCATGTTTTTATATCTCACTTATAATTGTTCTACGATTTTTTAAAAACTAAAGTGTTTTTTATAAAATTTTTTTATTTTTTCAAAAATTTTTTAATTATTCTAAAATTCTTAAAAAATCAACATTTTCCCACTATTTTTTTATTCACTCTTTAAATTTCAAAATATATGTGTTATAATAGTATTTTAAGGAGTGGTTTCTTTGGCAAAAATTATTTCTTTAATAAATGAAAAAGGTGGCGTAGGCAAAACATCATCTGCAAATGCAATTGCTGTTTGCTTAAAACACAAAAACTATAAGGTACTTGGTGTTGACTTTGACCCACAAGGCTATTTTTCTTTCAGCGTGGGTGCTGACACCCGTGAGCATCATACTATTTATGATGTTATAAAAAACCGAGTTTCAGCAATAGATGTAATTCAACACGCACCTGTATTGGATATTCTCCCGACAGATGGACTTTTAGGAAATGTAGAAAGAGAATTTTCTGGTCCTGGTACAGAAAGATTATTAAAAAATGCACTTGATTCAATCTCGCATTTATATGACTATATTGTTATAGATTCACCACCAGAATTAGGTCTTATCTCTGCTAATATCATCACAGCTTCAGATGTTGTTTTAGTTCCTGGCCTTTGTGATGGTTATAGCCTTCGTGGTGTTATTCAGGTGCACGAAACAATTTCAAGAATCAAGCAGGCTTTTAACCCCAATTTAATTTTAGGTGGTATGTTCCTTTGCAGATATTACCCAAGAGAAGAACTCAGCAGAGTTACAAAAGAAACCGCAGCCGAGCTTTGCAAAGCACTTAATATGACTTTGCTTGATACAAATATCCGACACAGTACAGTTATAAGTAATGCTATGACTGCTTTACAGGAAGATATTATTGACTACGCTCCGAGAAATGCGGTTGTAAAAGATTATATTGCTTTAGTAGATGAACTTTTTGAAAGGGGGATTCTTTAATGGCAAAGACAAAAAGAGAACTCGATAAAGATTTGATGTTTCAAAAAATTATGCCTGCTATTGCGGACAACCCTTTTTCTACTGTATATAACGCAAATCATTCAGGTGGGCCTATAACCCCTGAAGAAAAAAGCGACCACGATGCTTTTCAGAATTTAAGAAAAAAAGTTTTTTCAAGCACATATATGTGCGACCCGGGGACAGAAATTTCTGTTATAAATATAATGGAAAATTTAGTTTTAGGTTATCTTGACTCTGCTATGAAAAAATTCAATGTATGTACCTGTGACAAATGTAAATGTTATGTTGCCGCTTTCGCACTCAATGTTGCAGAAACCAAATATGTAGCAGGCACACAAGAAGAATTAAGAAAAGTAGAACAAGAAATTCCGCAAAAGGTTATTACAGATGCTTTAATAAAGGCTGTAATAAGTCTTCGCACAAATCCGCAACACTAAAAAACGCTTTGCGTTTTTTAATTGAAAATTGAGAATTGAGAATTGAAAATTTCAGAAGGCTTCGCCTTGATTATAATTAAATATCAATAAAAAAGACTACATTCTTTCATTTTTTGTTTAACCTTAAATGATAGAATGTAGTTTTTATCTAATCACTAAACACTGACTACTGACTTTCAATTTTCAATTCATAAAACAATCAAACAACTCACAAAACAGCGGAACAAAAAGAAGTCCTGGCAAGAGGTTTGCTACTTTAATTTTTGTAATACCTATAAGATTAAAACCTAGTGCAATAATCATTACAGACCCTGCACAAATAAGCTCTGCTACTGCAAAGTCGCTTAAAAATGAACCAAGCACCATAGAAAGTGCTACTAAACCACCTTGAAAAACAAGAACGAACCCAGACGCACACATTACACCAAAGCCTAAAGACACTGAAAGCATACACGAAGAAATCAAATCAAGCACTGATTTTGTATAAAGCATCTGGTTATCCCCTGAAATGCCTGCATTCATAGAACCGACAATAGTCATAGCGCCCACGCAAAAAAGAAGTGACGCGGTAACAAAGCCTTGTGAAAATGTGTTTTCTTTTGATTTTGTTTTCTTTGACAGAGTGTCACCCAGATTTTCAAGCCTTTTGTCAATATCAATAAGTGTACCGACTATTGTGCCTAAAACGAGAGATAAAATCATAACAAGTTGATTTTGACCTTTCATTATTCCCGTAACACCGATTGCAACTGTTGAGAGACCGATTGCAGTCATAACTGCTTTGTTGAGTTTTTCTGGAACTCCTTTTTTTAAAAGAAGTCCGACACCGCTACCTATTAACACGGTAATTGTATTTACAATAACACCACTAAAAGATGTTAAAATTTCAGACATTTATATCACGCTTTCAAATAATTCCCAAGGATAATTTATTTTATTAGGATACCCTGTAAAAGCCAAGAATTCATTTGTAACAGGGTGTGTAAAAGTTATTGAATGTGAAAATAATGCAATATCGCTTTGCTTATCTTTACTACCATATTTTACATCCCCGCAAAGCGGTGTTTTACGAGATGAAAACTGCACTCTTATCTGGTGAGTTCTGCCTGTATGTAATGTGACTTTTACAAGAGTTTTATTTTCTATTTCGCTTAAAACCTCATATTCTAAAGATGCCTCTTTAACACCTTTTCTCATTCTGTTTACAACGAAAGAACGATTTTTAGAAGAATCTTTAAAAAGCAAATCTTTATAAATGCCCTGTTTTTCTTCTATAACCCCATCTGTAACAGCAAGGTAAGTTTTCTTGAAAGTGTTTTCTTGTATTTGTTTAGAAATACAAGCGGCACTTTTTTTATTTTTAGCAAAAACCATAACACCGCCAACATTTCTGTCAAGGCGGTGCAACAGAAAAATATCTGTTAAATTGTTTTCGGTTTTCAATAAATTCAATATACCCTTTTCACCGTTTTTGGTGTCCTCACTTGGTACACCAACGGGTTTTACTAAAACGATTATGTCATTATCTTCAAATAAAATTTTCATTCTTCCAAAATAAATTCCTTGTATTTTTCTAATGCATAAAGCTCGACAGTTGCATCTAAAAGAAGTCCGTCTGCTGTATATTCTTCACTATGAATTACACCAGTTTTTCTTATTTCTGACGCCGCACCACCTTTGCTGAATGGCAAGAGCATTTTTACTCTTTGTCTTGTAGGTGGTAATGCTTTTACTATTTTTTCTAATAATTCGTCTGTACCTTTACCGCTTAATGCAGAAATTCTTACTGCGTTACTGATAAGCGGAATATTGTCAAGGGACGCAACATCACTTTTATTAAGAACTGTAATAATCGGTTTGTCCTGACAACCGAGTTCTGAAAGAAGCTCGTTAGTAACTCTGTAATGCTCCATGCACTCGTCACTTGACGCGTCACATATATTAAGAATTACATCTGCATCTACTGCCTCATCAAGTGTAGATTTAAATGCTTCGACTAATTTATGAGGCAAACGGCGAATAAACCCAACAGTATCAATTAAAAGAACTGTATTACCGTCAGGCAGAGTGAGTGCTCTTGCAGTCGGGTCAAGAGTTGCAAAAAGTTTGTTTTCGGCAAGCACACCAGCATCTGTTAATTTATTCATTAAAGTTGATTTACCCGCATTTGTGTAGCCGACAAGTGCAACAGTTACAGTGCCCTCTTTTTTTCTTCGTGCTCTGTAACGACTTCTTCTCTCGTCAAGCTCTTTTAAATTTGATTCGAGTGCAGAAATTCTTCGTCTTATATGTCTTTTATCAGTTTCAAGCTTCGTTTCACCAGGACCACGAGTACCAATACCACCACCAAGTCGTGAAAGAGCCGCACCTTTACCCGTAAGACGAGGCAAGGTATATTTAAGCTGTGCTAATTCAACCTGTAACTTACCCTCGCCACTCAAAGCACGCATAGCAAAAATATCGAGTATTAAAGTAGTTCTGTCAATTACTCGTACATCAGTAATATTTTCTATATTTCGTTGCTGTGATGGTGATAATTCACCATCTACAATAATTAAATCTGGCTCGTTCATTTCGCAGAACTCAGAAAGTTCTTCTAACTTGCCTTTACCTATATATGTTGCAGAATCTGGTGCCTCTCTTTTTTGAGTGATTTCACCTATTACCTCTGCACCCGCAGTTTTTGCAAGCTCAGTTAATTCTAAAAGTGATGACTCAATGTCGAACTCCCCTGTATCGACCGATACAAGCACAGCTGTTTCTTGTTTTTGTTCGTTTTCAAATAATTCCATAAAATTACATTATTCCTTTTAGTTGTTTTTTCTTGGAGAAAAGTAGAGAACACAAAGAAGTGCTGAGTGCTGAATGCTGAGTGCTGAATTTCGGGACCTGCGGTCGGCTATTATAATTTATAACAACTACTGCTTAGTCCTTTTTCAACACACTCAAACATTCTCACTTGTGCACTTTTTATATTTTAAAGTTTATTTTGTTAACTTAAAAACTATTCTATAACTTATTTCTTACAAAAATCTAAAAATGAAACTACAAATTAACTTCTGTTCGCCAATAATTACAATTCAAACGCGTAGCGTTTCCTTAACTCAGCACTCAGCACTCAGCACTCAGCATTCAGCATTCTGCACTTTTTTGTGCTCAGCACTCAGCATTCAACACTAATTCCTAAAAGACCAATGCAATTTCTTGCATCGGTCTTTTTAATGTCACTCTTTAACTTTTCGTTTACGAGTATGGACTACTCCCACAACAACAACTCCCACAACCGAGCCAGTGCCCATTATAATGAACGGGATTTGTTCAATGAGAAGGTCTGGTTCGAGTGCGTACACTGCAAATGCCACAAGTGGTTTAAGTGCCACACGGGTTACTGCTTTGAGTGGTTCGCTCTCACTTATAAAATCTGCAATTGGTGGAGAAATTGTGTAATATGCTTTTACAAACATTCTGCCCAAAGGATTTGTTTTTAAACATTGGTCTCTGAAATCACAAAGTATACCAACCTCGCCTGTTGCTTCACCATAACCAGCAGTAGCAATAAAGCAGAAGCTTGCAACTGAAAGAGCATTGTTTGTAGCATCAGCATTTATCAATGAGTCAACTGCAACCCTTAAAACATGACCGTCAACATCTACAGAGTCAATCGGGGCATCGCTTGTTACTATACCATTTTCGTCATATTCGTTAGCCACATCGCGTTCAACTATATTGTCATATTCATCATAAACAGGAGAATTTACGCGTTTTTTCTCAATTGAATTTACCATATTAGGAAAATGGTACGAAACTACTGTATTATAGAAAATATAGTCTGCAATATCTTCTTCCTCAGTTATACCTAAATTTTCTAATTCTTCTGTAGTTTTGTATTGGTAGTCGCTGTCAACCGCGGCAATATTAACCTTAACACCGCATTGGTTTCTCGATGCACTGTCACCATTAAAGTCATAATCCTGATAAGCAGAAAATGTAATATAAAGCGGAATTTCTTTATTAAGACAAACTGCATTTTCTTTAGCTTTTCCTCTGTCTAATAAGTAAAGATAATAACCGTCAATATTACCGTCTTCATTCATATCTGACTTTTCAACATAAATGTAAGCAAAAGATGAGTCACTACCAGCAACAGTAGGAACAACACGCGAATCGGGGTAAATTTCTGCTTTTGTAGCGGCACCGATTTTTAAAGAATGTTGAAGATATTCCGCAACAGTTTTTACAGCTTCTTGCTTTATGTAGCGCTCTTCACTTTTTGTAAAAGTACGGAATGCACTTTGAAAAAGGTTTGCAATGGCTACAGCACCAAAGCCCATAAGTGCAATAACTATAATAAGCTCAACAAGGGTAAACCCTTTTTTGTGTTTTAGCATAAAGTTGAACAAGGTAAATCCCCCCCTTTTTTTATAAGTGCTGAGTGCTGAATGCTGAGTGCTGAGTTTCGGGACCTGCGGTCGGCTATTATAATTTATAATAACTACTGCTTTTTCCTTACACTCGAGTATTCTCACACGTTGCACTTTCTCATATTTTAAAGTTTATATATTTATTAACTTTAAAACTATTCTATAAAACAATTCTTAAAATGATTTTAAAATGAAACTATGAATTAACCATTATCCAACAATAATTACAATCAAACGCGTAGCGTTTCCTTAACTCAGCACTCTGCACTCAGCATTCAGCACTTCTGAAGGCTCAGCATTCAAAATATACAATCGGCAAAAGCCGATTGTATATTATTTATGTCCCGCGATTGAATAAAGTGGGTCTTGTAAGTTTTCGTCACCAACGAAGAGATTAGGGTCGTATGGTAAATCGCCACCATTTGTAATTGCACCTGTTTGCTCAAGTGGTAATGCGCAAACGAAGCCTCTTGTTAAATTAGGATTTACAACAGAAACACCAGCTAAATAAATGTAACCATCAAGAATTAAAGCATCTTCAAGCTGGTAAGGTGCTGCTCCGCCTATCACACCATATTTCCAGGAAACTGAGCTACTTATTGGGTTACCAACTGAATCTTGTTGATATGTAATTTTACCAATAACAAGATTAAAGTTACCAGTGTTTGAGTGGCCACCTACAATAATGTAGTCACCGTCACAACTTACTGCTGTAATTTTTGAGAAATAAGCTCCAAGAGATTGACCGTTAACTTTAATTTCTTCCATATAAGCCGGAGCCGAATTAGTTGAGTAAGATTTATCTGAGATATGACTAACAAGCACAGGTTTGCTACTTGTGGTTGCTGATTTAGCGGTTGTTTTTGTAGCAACCTTAGATTTATATAATCTACCCTTATTATCTGCATAGTAAGCGTAATAAGTTGACACTTCATCAGTACCACTAAGAACAGATTCTACAGAAATATCTACACAAGTAAACTGAACACTGTCGCGTTGGTGAGTACCGTATCCAGCATTATCACCTGTACCACTCAACTGATTATAACTGCCACCACGGGTTGTAGTAAGATAAGTCCTATCAAAGTTTTCTGTATCTTTAAAGTAAAGCAAGTTAGTAAATGAAGTATCTTTACCTAAAACCATAGCAGCTAATACACCATCATTATAAATACCGCCCATACCTGTTGAGGCATTTGTAGCTTGCGATGGATTTACCCATGTATAAGTTGAACCTGAAACTGCATAACCAACTGAAACAGTAATACCATCTTTTGTTGCTACCTTTGTCAAGTTGTACATTTCACCCGGGAACCATACATTATAATAATCGTTATCAGGTGAATTAAGATAACTTGTTGTTACATTCGTTGAGTTAACGGTATCGCGATGTTGATTCTTTGTTGCAGCATCATTATTCATATAAAGATTTGGTAAACGAGTACCAGCAACATCATCATAGTGAGACAAGAAATATAATGGTTCATAAGATTTAAACGCTTCTACTAATGCGCCACTTGCATTTTTACCATAAGCAATTTTTGAATAAACCATTTCCCTGTTTGAAGTAAAGCCCATTGTAAAATAAACATCATTAAAGAGAATCTGTGAATGACCACCAAAATTTCTTGTTACAAAAAATTCTTTTGATTCATTACTGTTTGAATTAACTCCTGAACCGGATATTTGAGATTTATTTTGATATACCGTCTGGTTACCATCATCTCTGTGCCAGCTTGATGATGAATATTTAAACGCAGAAGTAGCAGTACCTTCATCATTACCCATAAAGTAATAAGTTGTCTGATAACCATCATTACGGGAACCGTCATCACCTATTGACTTTGCATAGTTTGAGTCTGTATTACCATTATCAACCTGATTAATTACACCATAAGCCGCAACAGTACCTACATAGAACACACCACCACTTGTAGTTGATGTAGCAGGAAGATAAACTGAATCTGTCACAGCAACTTTCGACTGATTTGCTGTAGTATTATAAATGTGCTTGAAACTACTTAAGCTATCATCATCATTATTTCTTTCTTGATAAAGAAAATTTGTTGAATATGTAGTAAGTGCTTTTAATCTTAATTGTGCCCAGTTTGCATCACTAAAACGGCCCGCATCAGAACCAGTACCAGAGTTGTTTGAAAAATAAACTGGAAGAGTAGTAAGTTTATCATCTTCAAAATAATCTTGCGATTTATTTTCCTGAACACCTACACAACGCGGAAAAGTCATTGCTGTATCGTAATAATACCAACCTTTAGAGATAGTCGAACCCCATGATTTTTCATTATATGTATCTTCTTTCTGGCTCGTGAAAGTATCATCAGCATTCCAGTTGGCAGGTCTTTCCCACATTCTGTTGTAACCCTTGTCAAAGTCACCTATGTTTCTCATAAAACCGCCAACTCTTAAAGCGTATGGCAATTCTGTAAGAATATAAGAGATTTTTCTACTGTTCTGAGTAGCGTAGTCAAAATTAAAACCATATCCATTAAAGAAATATCCAAAGTTAACTCTATTACTGTAATAGCCCGGTTGACCTACCCCAGAATTCACTGCACTTTGCGTGTACCATGTATCCTGATCTTTATAACCCATATAGTTATGATAAGCAGAATATCCATAAATATGTGAAAAATCGCCACCCCACACTGCAGGGTAAACAATTGTACTTTTTGAGTCATCAAGTGTGTAAATTGAATCTGCTATACCTACAACATCCTGACCTGATTGACTGAGAACAGGATGAAATTTAGCGTTAAACGCAGCAACATCGCCACTGGATACAGACAAATTCACCTTACCAACAACAGCTGTATTATACCCATTAAAGGAATATGTTCTGTAAATTACACCATTTGTACCAGTTAAAACATAGTAAGCTGGTTCGTAAACAGTGTTTGCCATATTAACATCATCGTTGTTACCGCCACCATTTGAAGCAGTTTCATATTCTGTAATCCAGTTTACAGATTTAAACACTGTGCCTGAAGGAATTGGTTTTGTGTAACCTGCTGTTGTACCACCTATATCCATTCTTCTTGCAGCTACAAAAAGCTTGTTATAAGTAGTACCATTAGGATTTTTAAAGGTCTCAACACCTGCTGATGTGTAATAATCGCCATGAGTTCTTTTACCTACAGCCATAATTGTAGGTGTTTTTATTGTAAGGTAGCAAGAAGCTTTTTTAATCTTTGGTTTTCCGTCAAGAGTTCTGTCCGTTTCATCAAGGTAAGTAATTTGTATTTTTGCAGGTGAGTTTGTAAAATCAACACCATGCACTTCAATATAAATTCTACCTGTTTCAGGGTTTGCTTCAGTTACAACTATACCCTTACCATCTCCTTGGGCTATTGTTCCGTAAATATTAGAAAGCCCCTGTTTAGACTTATCTGGCAAATAAAGCGAAACATCAATAGCCTTACCATTACCATCTTGTGTAACACGAGACGGACTGTTATAAGAAATATCGTCTTTACTTGCAAATGTAATATTTGTTGTCTGAAGAATAACATCGTGTGATAATTTATCGTCATTTATAATTTTAGAAGAAACGATTGCAACATAGGCTCTACCGCCCATAAACAGAGACTCAAGCGAATTTTCAAGTGAAGAAACTGCTCTTTTACCATTTACGGCGAAAACCTGACCAAGACCACCAAAATTAACCTTGAAGTTTTCAACTATATCTGTTGAATTTCTTGTAGCAAGAGTGTCTTCAATTTCACTTTTTGCTTCGTAAGAGCTCTGTGCTTTTTCACCCGCCTGGTAAAGACCATCGTAAGACGAAAGCATTACAGGGGTAGTTCCTACAACTACTATCATAAGAAGTGTGAGGGCTACAAGCATTTCGGTAAGTGTCATACCGCGCTTGTCTTTAAATAGTCTTTTCATGAATTGTCAATCCTTTCGTAAAATTAAATTATAAACTCTATTTTCATTAGGTTAAAGTCTGACTACAACCTCCTTTGAAAAGGAGGGGGACCAAGCTCTGCTTGGTGGAGAATTGATATTAAAATGCAAATGAACTGAAAAGGTAATTGCTAAAATATACCTCTCTTCGAAGAGAGGGGGACCGCGCGCAAGCGTGGTGGAGAGTTCTTCGCCACGCGGCTATTTTTTTAAACATAGTATGTCGGTCACTCTACAAATTACCAATTTAATGTTTTATCTATAAATTCAATCTTTAAATTTTCTGCCTGTTTTTCACAAGTTTCTCTTATTTTAAAAACAGCATAGTTAAAATCATAATTTACATCTTCATTACCTATTCTTAAAACTTGAAAACCTAAATTTTCAATATATTCAGTTCTTTTGTTATCATATTCTTTATTTAATACTTCGTGTTGCCATCCATCTATTTCTATTACTAGATTTAGTTTCGGACAATAAAAATCTACTATATAATTCCCTATAATTCTCTGTCGGTGAAAATTTGGTTTTAAATGTCTTAAATATCCATACCAGATTTTCTTTTCTTCATCTGTTGGATTTTTTCGCATTTCTTTGGCATATTCTCTTAAATTTTCATTTAGCGGTAATGGTTTATGCCTATTCAGAATATCACCAAGTTTCTTTAGTTTATCTATTAACCGACTTACTGCAATTTTATAAACTACCTCGTGGCGAAGAACTCTCCACCACCCAAGGAAAAATATTTATAAATATAAATTTACAACTCGCTTGAAAGCATTTGAAAACGAGCTAATCAACGAAATGGCGGTCCCCCTCTCTTCGAAGAGAGGTACGCTTTAGCAATTACTTTTTCGTTTTAACTCAGCACTCAGCATTCAGCACTTTTTAATGTTTTGCATTCAAAGAATCAGTCTGACCAGATTACATAATAATCGTCAATCTCTGGTGGTTCAATTACATTTACTTTCATATTACCAAAAAACTTTAAGTCATCTTTTTCATATGTTCGATCTTGTTCACCAAATACACCATTCATATAGCTTGAGAAAATTGCAGTTTTTGCATTAGACCAGATTTTCCAGCCCTCTTTTTTCTCTAATTCATTCATTTGCGGAATGTACACCATTTCAAGGAAGTAACCTGTGAGTGAAAGACCTACTCGTTCACCATCAACCTTAACATCTGAATTAAAGTAATAAACATCACCCGCGTTTGCAATTTTAATTTTTGTGAAGTCAGAGTCGCGTTCGTAAACTGTTTCTGACAAGAAGCCTGCCCATGAAGATGCAGAACCATCTTCACCATAAGGTATAATCCACAAGTAACAATCTTCTTCAAAATATACCATACCGGCTTTAACAACTTGCCTTCTGTCACTGTTATAGTAACTATATGGTGTGCTTTCAGGTGCCATTAAAACAATTGAACTCATTCTTCTTGCTTTTGAGTTATTTGTAGGCACATAGAATGACATCATCATATCAAGTCTGCGATTAAACTGAATTGTTGGTGCCTGGAACATCATAACCTTATAAAGCGAACCATTCGTTTTTGTAATATTGTCACCAAGTCTGTTAGCACGACAAGGGTTAACAAGTAAGTTTACAGGCATATCTACCTGAATTGCATTTGTAGAGGTAAAAGCAACAAAGTTGTTCATCTCTGCAATTTCTTTTGAACTGTTATAGTTTACAGCATCTATAACTTCATAAGTAGGGTCATCATTAGGAGTAGTGTTAAGACCCGGTTGAATACCAAGAACAAATTCTGAGTTATTAACACCTGTAGAGGCTTCTTCATAACCTACTATATTGCCACCAGCATCTTTAATAGGCTTATTCTTATCATAAAGCTTTGCCGGTTCAATAAGCATATTACCAACAGCAGAGTAAACCAAAAGTGTCTGTTTTGTATAAGCACCGTCACTCAACGCTGTATCGTATGTAATCGGAATTCTGGCACTAGCTTTTGCAGGGTCAACAAATACCTGGTTACCACCGGTAGCAACTTTTTTACCATTTACTTCACCAATACCAAGTGTTACCCAGTCTTCGTCACTAGGGTAAGTCTGTAACACAAGTACACAGCTTCTTGTAGTGTGTATTCCTTTTACAGTTACATCTGCTGTAAATGTCATATTTTTGTTTTCTTCTTTAGAAACTGAATATGTATCATTTACAACTGCACCAGTTATTGGGTCTAGCATAGCATTAAGCTTCGCGTTGTATTCATCTTCATCTACTTCTTCAACTGCCTGAGTAGTGTTGTTTGTAACATAATAGTGAGTGCTATCATCATATTTAATTGTGCATTTACCTTCACCAATTAATGTGTAGCCTGAATTTTCATCTGTATATGTAGTATATTCATCAGTTCCTGCAATTGCATACACAATAGCTGTGGTATCGCCATTTTCATACTCTTTTACCGTGAAACCTGGGTCCTCATCATTTTCTCTCATTGAGGTTTCGAGTATTAAAAGCTCCTCATAACGCTTTTTAGAAATTCTGGTTTCTACCTGTTCACCATCTCTTGTAACTATTTTTACATAAGTAGGACCTTTTGCAGCTTTTTCAAACATATAAATTGTCTGAGTGTCAATGGATTCGATACTATGAGTTTTTAATTCATTAAACTTGGCAATAAGTGGGTCAAGAGTCGCTTTTTCTGCTTCGGTAAGGTCAGTATATAACTCTGTTAATTTTTTACCAGTTTCTTCGTCAATTTCATTAGGGTCAATTTTTGTATATGGGTCACTGTCAAAGTTTTTAAAAGCTGCAACTGACATTTCACAAATTGTTCTTGCAAAATATGAAGAACGCTGACGGTCTGTACCTGCAATTGCAATTCTTATTGATGTATTTGACAAATTGAAAATTACAGGAATAAATAACGATGTAAGAAGCATAATTACTAAAACCGCGACAAGTGCTATACCGTTGCGGGTTTTGAGTATTTTCATATTCCAGTCGCACCTTTCTTTTGGTTATTTTATTTCAAGGAATTAGGAATCAGGAACTAGGAATCAGACATATCCTAACTCATTCACCTAATTTAGTTATTAATGAATTTATCATTTTATTTATTTCAGTTATCAATAAAAGTATTTCTTGGGTTTCACTTTCATCGAAAAAACCTAACATAACACCAATATAAATTTGTGTTTCAAGTTCATACAATGAACCACGAGAAATATCTAAAAATCTAATATATTCCGATTTAGATTTTCTTCCGTTTCCCTCTGCAATATTCGAGGGAATTGATATAGCCGCTCTCCGCATTTGATCTGAAAGAGCATAAGTTTCTTCTTTAGGCAACTTTTTTACTAATATATAAGTTTCTTTTACTAATTCCATAGCTTTTTGCCATACAATTAAATCTTTAAATGTTGTTACATTACCCATTATAACACCTAATTCCTAGTTCCTAATTCCTAAATATCTTAAAATGGCAAAATTGGGGAACAAACTTAAGCCTGCCCCCCAATTAAATAATATCATATTTTCAACAAAATAATTTTCCAAAACAACAATATATTGTAAAAAAATTATAAATAGGGGGCAACCCTAAAAATTATACAAGAACACGGAGAACTTCTTCAACAGATGTTGTACCATCAAGGATTTTGTCAACACCCTCCTGACGAAGTGTGTGCATACCTTGTTTTATAGCAAGTTCTTTTATTTCAGCAGAGCTGGCGCGTCTTATAATAAGTTCACGCATTTCATTTGTAACTTGTAAAAATTCAAATACACCTTGACGACCTTTGTAGCCTGTATTGTTACAAGCAATACAACCTTTCGCCTTATGGATTTTAATTGTATCAGTTGGCTTTTTACCTTCGTGTGGGAAGTCTGGCATACTTTCTAAAAGTTCTTTGTAAGTAACTTCAACCTCTTCTTTACAACGAGGGCAAAGCACACGGATAAGACGCTGTGCTAAAACACCAACAAGTGAAGATGCTGTAAGGAATGGTTCAACACCCATTTCATCAAGACGGGTAACCGCACCAGGAGCATCGTTTGTATGCAATGTAGAGAAAACCATGTGACCTGTAAGAGCTGATTCAACGGCGATTTTTGCAGTTTCACCGTCACGGATTTCACCGACCATTACTATATCAGGGTCGGCACGGAGTACAGAACGAAGTGCCGCTGCGAATGTCATACCAGCACGAGCATTCATCTGCACCTGACAAAGACCAGCCATTCTTCTTTCAACAGGGTCTTCAAGTGTAATAACATGTTTAGAAATATCACTTACTTCTGCAAGTGTAGCATAAAGTGTTGTAGATTTACCACTACCTGTAGGACCAGTAACAAGTAAGAATCCGTAAGGCAAGTGAATTGTATTAAGGAATTTTGCTTCCTGGTCTTTTGAAAAGTTAATATCTTTAAGCTGAACAGATTTTGAACCACGCTCGAGAAGACGCATAACGATTTTTTCGCCATAAACTGATGGTAACACAGCAATACGAATATCGAATGTTCTTTCGTCAACCTTAACAGTTGTACGACCGTCCTGTGGAATTCTTCTTTCGGCAATATCCATACCACCGATAACCTTAACACGAGACGCAACTGACGCGTGAAGCTTTATAGGTTGTGACATAACCTCGTGAAGAACACCGTCTATACGAAGACGAACTCTTAACGATTTTTCCATTGGTTCAAAGTGAATATCAGATGCGCCAGAACGAACTGCGTTTGTAATAACCTGATTAACAAGCTGAACCGCAGGTTTTTCATCTAAATCACTGTCAAGTGATTCAAGTGCCTCATCCTGAGTTTCCTCTTCTTCAAACTCGTCAACATTGATGTTGTTAAGAATGGAGTCAATAGCGGCATCAAGCTCTGTGTCTGTAACAACAACAGGCACAACCTCCATACCAGCAAGAACTGACAAGTTATCTCTTGTAACAACATCGTTAGGGTTTTTCATCGCAACAAAGAGCTTTCCATCTTCTTCGTAGAGAGGTAAAACACCCTTTTTAACACTATATTCAATCGGAATTAAGTTTGCTATAGCAAAGTTAACACCAATTTCTTCAATTGAAACATATTTACAACCAGTCTTCTGCTCAATTGCACGAGAAACATCTGCTTCTGTACAATAACCCAAATCAACAAGAATCTGACCTAAAAGACCTTTTTCTTGTGATTGTAATTCAAGAGCATGAAAAAGTTGTTCTTCAGTGATTATATTTCCCTTTATCAAAAAGTAGCCAATACTACCAGGGATTACTACATTATTTTCAGCCAAAACGATTTTCTCCTTTATCAGAGTGAATTTACTTCCACTCTAAAAACTTTTAACTTTCCAAATTAAAAGAACTGATTACTGTGCCGCTACAGCTTCAGCAACACCCGTAGCACCATCTTGTGATAAATGAGCAATTGTCAATTTTGCAGTGTAAACAGAGTTATCATCTGCAGTAAGTGAAATTGCATCTATTCTGTGAATCTGGCGTAATGTTGATACATATTGCATAAACAAAACTATATTTGTAAATGAACCTTGAACAGATAAGTTGAAAATAGTTTCTTTTGTATCTGAGGTTTCCTCAATTGGATTTTGGAACTCAACAATTGTAAGGCCAAAATTTTCACATAACTTTTCAACATTTTCTGAAAGGATATAAACATCGCCTAAATTATCGGGAAGAACCTCTTTATAAGCACTGAGTTGTTCTTCTGCTCTCTGGCTTTGTGCTCTTAATTCTTCAAGGGTTGCAATTTCCTGAAGATGAGCCTGGTAAGATTCTCTTGTTGAAACAAACTCTGCTTTAGTATCAAAAATCTTGAAAATACCAAAGCCCAAACCACCCATAACAAGAAGAATTACAAGCACATAACAAGTTAATATAAAGTATGGCGACTCTTTTAATTCGCTGAATGAAATTTCTTTTAAATCTTTATTCATTATGTGTCGCCTCCTTATTGTGCTGCGGTAGTTGCTTCAGTTACTGCTGTGTTGGGTGTTTCAACAACTGCAGCTACACCGCCACTCACAGCAACACTTATTGTAAAGGTTGCCAATGTATCTTCACTAGCACCAACATTTGTCTGATAATTTACACAACTAACAGAAGTAACACCATTTAGTTTTTTAAGTGATTCTTCGTAAGCTAAATATTCTGAACGGGAACTACATGAACCTGTGATTGTGCATAAACGGTCTGTTTTCCAGCTGGCACAGTCAATTGTTTCTACACTTACACCAGGGTGATCAATTTTGCTCCATTCATAAATAAAACTGTAAAGTGCAGGTTCTTTAACCTGAATTTTATCAAAAAGATTTATTCTTTCTTGTAAAGCTGCGTGAATATCTCTGTAAGAAGAGAGTTGCTCAATTTCTGTTATACATTGTTGGTCAAGTTTTTTAACTTCTTTAAGCTGACTGTTAGCATAAATAGCAACAACTACCACAACTACTGCAAATGCTAAAAGCACTGCCAGAACCGAAATTGATACTGCTTGTATTTTAGCAATCGTATTTCTCGCATTGATTTGTTTTTTTCTGCTTTCGGGAAGCAAACTAACTCTATATTTCACCTATCAACCCTCCAATGCGACTTTTGCAAGACTGATACAACCCGTAAAACCTGTAGGGTTGAAATCATTTGTCATATAATTATTGTAAAGGTTCGGTAAAGTAACCGGAACATAAGATTTCTGACTGAGTGTTTCAAGAAGAGCCTCTTGAGCAGAACTTGATGCAGAAAAAATTATTTTATTTATCTGATAGCCATATTGCATTTGGAAATAACTTATAGATGATGAAAGCTCCTGATACATAAAATCTGTAACAGACATAACTTCCTCTTCAGTTAATTCTGCTGGATTATGGAATACTTTTCTGACATCTAACGCTGCACGGTCAGGAATACCGATTGAACGAACCATTTTAATATCATTTTCAACAATAACAACGAAGTTTAATACATCGTCTGTAAGATTAAGGAAACCATAAATTTCATCTTCAACAGCTTCATCAATAGTTGCACGAATCCACGCTAAAAATGAACTGTCAATATCCATAACATCAAACTGCGAATTGTTAAAGCAACCTATAAGGTTTTCAAGCATTTGTGTTCTTGCACCAATTAAGAGAACATTTATTATTGGTTGGTCATCATCATCAGCTGTTTCATTTATAACAACAAAATCAAGACCTAACTCTGCTACAGGTACAGGAATAAAGTCACCTGCCTGCATTGTAATAACATTTCTTAATTTATCGTCAGGAACTTTTGGGAATGTAGCATAACGCAAAATAACATTTTCGTTATTTACACCTAATATAACAGGTGCATTAGCAGTAAATCCGCCATTCTTGAAAAGTTCACCTAAAATTGCTGTAAATGTTTCGGTATCGGCAATCATACCTTCATTAAATACATTTTCAGGAATTTCTTCTTTTGCGAAAGCAGTAGCCTCTAATGTACCATCTGGCTTTTTAAGTAACTCTACCGCTTTAATCTCATGAGAATTATATTCAATTCCGATTGCGCTGTTTACTTTTGTCATTTGTCTGACTCCCTATATCTGAGAAATTTTAACCTGGTGTTGCTGTTGCCGCCTGGAAAACAGGAAGATAAAGTGCAATAAGAAGGAAACCAACTATAACACCGAGTAACAACATCATCAATGGCTCAAGTGTTGTACCTAAGTTCTTTGATAATGCGGTAACATCTTCTTCATAGAATTCCGCAACCTTATCAAGCATTGTAGGCAATGTACCTGCCTCTTCACCGATTGCAATCATACTTATAAGCATTGGTGGGAATAGTTTCGATTCGTCAAGTGATTCATGAATGGTACGACCATTCTCAATTTGCTCAATCGCATTTGTAACCGCATTCGCGACAAGCTTTGAACCTGAAGTAGGTCCGGCAGTTTCAAGTGCTTTAATTGCTGTAACACCGCCCGCAAGAAGTGTGGCAAAAATACGACAGAAACGAGCAAGAACTGTCTTTGTTAAAAGTTCACCAACAAGTGGGAAATTCATTTTGTGGTTTTCCCAGAAATTTTGTACTGGTGGTGATTTTATTATAAATCTTATTATGAATATAGCTGCTACCAGACCAACTATATAGAAATACCAGTGAGTTCTGAGTGAATCTGAAAGATTGTAAATAAGCTGAGTAATAATATTGATATCGTCAACAGATGCTGTCATAGCTTTAAATTTAGGTACCATGAACACAATCATAACTATACAGATTGCAACCGCCATACCACCAACCATTTTAGGATAAGATGTAGCAGATTTAATAGCATCTTTAAGTTGCTTATCTTTATGTAACTGGTTTGACATAGCAAGCAAGGTTTTGTCAAGCATACCACCGATTTCACCAGCTGCAACCATCGCACAATAAAGATCTGAGAAAACCGGTCTTTGATTTAAGAATGCGTCTGAAAGCGCCATACCACCTTCAACCTCTTCTGCAATTGTTCTTACAGAATCGGCTAAAGTCTGGTGTGTTGTCTGCGCTGCAAGTGTAGTAAGTGCCTGAGTAATAGGAATACCCGCATCAAGCATCGCCGCCAACTGACGACTAAACATTGACATATCTGCAAGAGGGACTTTTTTACCCTTTTTTTTCTTTGTCGCTGTTCTTACAACATCAATTCTTGTTACTATAACACCGGCTTCACGGAGTCTTTCGGTTGCTTCTGCCTGATTTTCAGCAGAAACCTTACCCGTTACGGGTTGCCCTTGTTTATTTAAGGCTTCGTAAGTAAATTCCAAGAGTGTCCCTCCCGTTAAAAATCTGAATTAAAATTTAATAAGCCTGCATCTGACGAAGAATATCTGCACGCTCAATGCAGTTTTCAAGAACACTTTCTCTTGAAATTCTTTGTTCTCTCATAAGCTTTAAGAGAGATTGGTCCATAGTCTGCATGCCCTCTTTCTGAGCAACCTGCATTGTACTATAAAGTTGATGGTCCTTACCTTCACGAATCATACTCTTTATAGCCGGAGTATCAATCATATATTCAATAGCAGCAACACGACCACCGCCTAAACGGGGCAAGAGTTGTTGTGAAATAACCGCTTTGAGTGTATTTGAAAGTTGGTTACGAACCTGATTTTGTTGTGAAGATGGGAATGAGTCAATAATACGAGCAATTGTGAGCGGTGCAGTCTGTGTATGTAAAGTAGAAAGCACCAAGTGACCTGTTTCAGCAGCAGTAAGAGCAATACCAATACTTTCAGGGTCACGCATCTCACCTATCATAATTACATCAGGGTCATGACGAAGAACGGTTCTTAAAGCATTATTGAAACTTAAAGTATCACTGCCTAATTCACGCTGACGAACGATTGATTTTTTATGTGAGTGTAAGAATTCAATAGGATCCTCAATAGTAACCATATTATACTCAAAGTTAGTATTCATATAGTTGAGCATAGCTGCAAGAGTAGTTGATTTACCACTACCTGTAGGACCTGTAACAAGAATAAGACCTCTTGGTAAGGTACAGAGTCTTCTAACATCGGCTGGAAGACCCAATGTCTCAAGAGCAGGAATTTCAAAAGGAATAGCTCTGAAAACTGCTGCAAGAGTACCACGCTGAACAATAATGTTACCTCTAAAACGAGCGCATTTTGGAACAGAATATGAAATATCAAGCTCCAGATTTGTAAGAAGGTCCTGTCTGTCGCGAGGTGAAAGCACCTTCATAAGCATTGCTTCAACATCAGCAGGCATCATTCTTGGAAAATCCTGTTTCACAATGTCGCCATCAATTCTTATACAAGGTTCCATACCAACAACAAGATGCAAGTCAGAGCCCTTATTTTCAACTGTCAATCTAAGTAAATCATCTAAATTTACAGGGTAATTACTTTCCTGATTTAAAAATTCTAACACTAAATTTCACTCCAATTTGTAGAGTAGCAGTTAAATCATATTAAACTGATACTCTACTAAATATCGGTAATAATTCTAAACCGCAAAATTATTAACCAATTGTTGACCACATATTTGAAATTAAGTCAATATTTTCAGGGGATTCGCAAACATAGAGAATGTATTTAACATTATCTGTTGGGTCAAGGTCTTCTGAAAGAATGAATGAATCAACTGTTATGCCAGGGTTGTTAAGGAATTTAACAACGAGAGCTTCTTTTGCAGCAAGAGCCTGAAGTTGTTCGTTTGATGTAATAGTAGCAATTGGATAATACATTTTACCAAGGTTACTATCAAGTGTTGCTATAACATTCTTAACACTTTCAACCTGATTTGCAGGACAATAAACTATAATTGATTTTGTGAGTTCTGGGTAAGAACCGAAGTAGAATTCAACACCATCAACATCCATATTGCTGATTTTATTTTGAAGTTCTGAAGCAACAATATTCTGTAAATCGTAAGTAAATGAAACCTTTTCAGTATTATTGCCTGAAATATCGTGTTCTTTGATTTGTTCAATAGCTTCATTTACTTCATCTGTAGAACCACGAAGCCAGAGAACTTTTTCATAAAGGTCAAGACCGAGAACATCTACTTTATAACCGAATGTAGAAAGAATATTTTTAGCAGCATCTTTATTGATGTACTGAAGAGTGAGTTTAACGAGTGATGTTTCACCATCGCTGATAACAACATCTGATGTAGTACCATCATTTTTATCGTTATCTGTATTAGTGTCGCCTGGATTTGTGTCTGGATTTGTGCCTGTGTTTGTATCAGTTTTATTATCATCTTTATCTGAAGTATCGCCATCTTCACTTGGTTCTGTTGATGGTTCTACCGCATTAGCATCTTTGAAATCTACAAGTTTCTTGATTTTCATAATGTCATTAAGGGCATCACCTGAAACATAAACATAAAGTGTCATTGGGTGAGCAGACATTGTAATACCTGCGTGAAGACCAAGAGTCTGGAGAAGAGAACTGAATTCACTTGCAGAAATATGTTTCATTTCAATAGCAGTAATACTTGAACTGATAGCACCACTACCTGTTGTAACATTCTTTTTAATATCAAGAGTATCTATAACTTGTTTAACTTTTGCTAAATCCATTGGTGTACCTGTGAGCCAGAAATCACGGTTATCGTTTTCCATCTTCACAAGAGTTGGTGATACACCAAGTGTTGAAAGTTGTGCCATAAGAGTATCAACTGAGATATATTTAACAGTAAATTTAGTAAGTGCTTGTTTATCTGCAAAGCTTGAGTTAAGAGTAGCAGCATTACCAACATAAATAATATTATCGTGTTTTATGTAAGTCATATCTACCATACGAAGAACATAGTCAATCGCTGTAAGAGGTGATACACCAGGAAGGTTAATAGTAACTGTTGTTGAAGCACCTTTGAAAATCATAGTGTAACCTGTGTGTGCAAGAATAGTTTCAAGAACACCTACTAAATCAGCATCTTTGAATTGTGCAGTAATTGTGCTTGAAGAACCAAAAGAAGTTGTAGAGTCTTCATGAACAGATGTTGCACCTGGAATATTCAATAACTGACCTGGGAAAAGTGTTGCAGATGCAGAAATGTTATTCTCCTTTACAATACTTGCAACAGTAACGCCGTATTTTGCTGCGATAGAAGAAAGTGTATCGCCTGATTTAACAGTATATGAAGCCATATATTCGTCAGGTGAGCTACCAGCAGCAGACATCGGAAGCACTGCACCCATAAGTAAAATGAGTGAGAGTGCAAACATACTGATTGTTTTCAATGCACGGTTTTTTAATTTCATCTCAGTTGTCCTCCTAATAAAAGACCAAAATTTGATATTTTTAATATCGTGTAATATATAAATTAAAGTTGTTTATATTTCGCTTTTAAGCTTTTTAGTAGCATTACCAGCTTTAAACATTACATAATCTTCATTAATTTCAATAACTTCCCAGCTTGAGTCGCCTACCGTCTCGCCAACAGCGAGAACAAGAAAGTCATTTTTTGAACCAATTTCTATAAGAGCAGTTTTAAGACCGCTCGAGCCGCTTACATATCCTTTATACTTCGCAGTAGAAAGAATATCTGCTGAAAGTGGGTCACTATTAATTATATCAAGTACATCTTCATCAGTAATATCATTATCACCCGGAAGCACCTCAACAACATTTGAGTTAGGATTCTGTGTCCCTGTATCTTTCTCGGGGTCCTCGGTAATAACCTTATCACCAAATACAATAATAAGGAATATTGCAACTATTATTAAAAATCCAATAACCGGAACGATAATTTTCATTATCGGGTTTTTTTGAAAAAATTCCTCTATTTTAGGAAGAATGTTTACCTGCGGTTTCGGTTCCTTTTTGTTACCGCCTTTTCTTGTTAACTCAAGCGCCATAAATAAAGCCTCCGGATTTTCTTAAGAAAACTTAATTTTTTAATACCCTATAAATATATCGGTATATACATTTACTATATTTGTACTCATAAAATGTGTGAAAAATATCCAAATTAACTCTGAATTTTGGGCATAATACACCTATTTGAGTATATCTCATTCACCATCATACTACAAGTTTTGTAAATAATCAATATTTTTTTAAAATTTCTAGTAAAAAAAGTTGTAAAAAATTTGTCGAAAAGTTACAAAAATGTAATAAATTCATCCCAAAAATCTGCTTTTTTTATCAACCGCTCAAAATTATTTACAATTTGTTCATAATTTGAACATTGCTTTGCACCAATTCCATTCACGAAATATTCCCATATAGTGACTGTATTAAAACATATCAATAACAAAGCACTCTCACACGAAAAAGTGTGAAAGTGCTTTGTAAGTTTGTTATCTTGAACCTCTTCTGCCAGATGAACCTGAGCCAGACGAATGTTGATTTCTGTAATAACTTGATGCGTAAGCATTTGCGTAACCATATCCACCAAGCTTGTGGTAACCGCCATAAGCACCAGCAAAGTAACCACCACGAGAAAGGAACTTCGGGTCAGCATAGTTATAAATACAGCCAAGAATATCTGATTTTGTAGTCATAAGGTCTGACAATGCATACTCAACCTGTGAAAGTGAAACCTTACCCTCAGAAGCAACGAAAATAACTGAATCTGCATAGTTAGCAACAATAGCTGCGTCAGCAACAACACCCGCAGGTGGACAGTCAATAACAACATAGTCAAAATTCTTTCTTGCCTCTGCAACAATAGCTTCCATACCCTTTGAAGCAAGAACTTCTGACGGGTCAACAGTCTGTCTGTCAGAAATAAGAAGATATAAATTATATCTTTCAACATATTTAACAGCTTCGTCAAAAGTTTTTTGACCGCTTACTATTTCATAAATACCCTGGTCACCATCAAGAGTAATGCCAAGTGTTTTGCAAACAGCAGGTCTTCTCAAGTCGGCATCAATAAGAATAACCGACTTACCACTCTTCGCAAGAGAAAGTGCAATATTTGCAGAGCAGGTAGTTTTACCTTCACTTTCAGTTGAGCTTGTAACAGCGAAAACAGAGTAACCTTTTTTGAGTTTTGTTGATTCGAGTTTAGTTCTTATAAGCTTAAAGGTTTCAATAAACGGAAGACCAACATTTCTGTCAGTAATAAGAAGTCTTGAAATACCTGATTTTTTGGTGTCAAGCTTAGAAACGATAGCCATAATACTAACGCCATATTTATTTTTAATATCTTCACTTGAAAGAAGAATATTTTGAATTTTGCTTCTTACAACTAAAATAACAACTGCTAAAATAGCACCGAAAACTAAACCTGCAAGAGTGTAGATAAACATTGATGTGTCTGTCTGAAGTTCAGACGGAGTAGGATTATCTGCAATAGTAAAGTTAGCTGTTGGGAAAACTTTTGTAGTAAAATCCTCGTAATTTTCCTTAATAGAATTAGAAATTGCATTTGATAAATCTTTGTTATCAGAAGTAACAGTAATATATACAAGAGTACCATCTGTAAGAAGTGAAACATTAAGCAATTTTCTTAAATATTTTTTCTCGTAAGTCTTTCCGGTTTTCTCTTTAACATCTTTTTGAATCAAAGTAACAAAGTCGTTACCACCTTCAATAAGATTTTTAAAGTTGTTAGCAATCATACCTGAAGCCTGTGCGTCAGACTGAGTAACATAAAGAGAAGCAGAACCTGCAATATCCTTATCTTTGTTAGATACATTAAAAATTATCTGTGAAGAATATTGTTCTGTGTAAGTAATTCTTGAAAAAATGAAACCAAGAAGACCAAAGGCAATCATAAAAATTAAAATTACCCACCATTTTTTCATAAGAATGTTTATAAGTCTTAAAAAGGAATATAGACTAGTATCGTCTTCATAGCTTGTTTTTTCTTCGTAAGCCATTTATTTCACCTGACCTTATATTTAAAATATTAGTTTCAAACATATCAAAGGTTATTATAGCACAAGTAATATAGTTTCTACAAGAGTTTTTTAAAAAATTTACAAACCGACATTTTTCAAAAATTCTTCTTGTCGTTTTTTGTTATTTTCATCGACAGAAGAAATTCCAGTTGCTTCGTTTTTAATTCTGTCTGCAGCTGTAACAGAACTAAAAATTCTCACACCCCAGAAAACAGGAAGAAGAACTTTCTTGTTTTTAAGCACAGGGTATCTGTAACACATAGTCTTGTAGTCAGGAAAGAGCCTTTTTAAAAAATAATCCTTTTTATTTTCGCTCATACCCATTCTGAGAACACCGTTTACATAGTAGTTAATATCAGTACCATAAGCACCACTTAAAATAATGTAATCTGCCATTTGCTCAGTTACCGTGTCACTTTCTTCGCCCATAAACCATACTTTTGTAAGTTTTGTGAATTTCTCGTTAAAATCTTCAAGCCCACTTTCTTTTAAATATTCATTCAGAATACTTTCATTGCATTGTGGCACAAGATTTTTCATAATATAGTAATGGTCTATGACACTTTTAATTCCGGTACCTGCAGTTGCAAAATGGTGAGCAGTATGTGAAAGAAGATAGACATAAAATTCTTCTTTTGTCATTATTTTTTCATAAGAATTTTCAATTGGAACGAGTCTTTCATCAACATTTTTATAAAAATCATAACCTAAATCGAAATCGTATTTTAATTCTCTATGTAAATCGACATTTAAAAATGGTTTTTTAGACAGAGAGCAATCTTTTTCATCAAGTGAAATTTTTTCATATCCCCTATTCTCCATCACTTCTATTGCATTCTGGAATTTTTCGGGATTGACATAAACATCTATATCAAGCATAAAACGCATTTCGGGAACATCGTAAAGTGATGAGATTTTTAAACCCTTTAAAAAACAATGCTCAATTTCTGCATTTGAAAACTCACGAGAAAGCTCCTCTACTTCGCGTTCCTGTGCGGTATGTCTTGCCGCAGTTTTAAAAAGCTCTGCGTTAAATTTGCTTTTTACTTCATCAGATAATTCATATTTGTCTGCGCAGTATGCTACCATACCACTTATTCTGTGAGCATAGGCAAGCTTTAAAACGCGCATAAAATCAATGTCTTCAGGAATATCTGCTTTTTTATTATTTATAATTCCATCAATTATTTTTATGAGCTTTTTACCTGTTTCGAGGCAAGAAGCGGTTTTTGAGTTTGTTAATTCAGTTGTTTGGTTGTTCATAATCTTCCTGCCTTTCTTTTAAAGTGCTGAGTGCTGAATGCTGAGTGCTGAGTTTCGGGACCTGCGGTCGGCTATTTTATTTTATAATAACTACTGCTTAGTCCTTTTCACTTACACTCGAGTATTATCACTCGTGCACTTTCTTATATTTTAAAGTTCATATACTCATTAACTTTAAAACTATTATATAAATTAAATTTTTTAACAAATCAAAAATGATACAATAAATTTTCCTGTATCCATAAATAATTACAATCAAACGCGTAGCGTTTCCTTAACTCAGCACTCAGCACTCAGCACTCAGCACTCAGCATTCAGCATTCAGCACTCAGCACTTTTTTTGTGCTCAGCATTCCTATTTCCTAATTTTAGATACAAAGTATCTAAGTCTTTTATACGGATACCTTACATTTATCAGGGCAAGTCCGAGTTTTACATAAAGTTGATATTTTTTATTATCTACGGAGAAAGTTTTGCCATTTCGTGTAATTTCAGAAACCACACCGATTATCTGGGAATGTTCAATGTTATATTCTTTTAAAAACTGGTTGTCGCCACACATAATATAATTACCATTTTTGTCAGAACCGACAACTCTGTGAAGAACGAAAATCCCGTCTTTTCTTCTGTATAATGGCAAATCACCTTTTTTTAATTTGTCGGTGCATTTTGCGAGTGTAACAGTATCGCGTCCACAAATTAAAAGTGGCCGCATACTCGTACCAGTTATTGGAATTGTAAAAGTTTTATTATTCACGAAAGCTTCTTCTATAAACGGAAGAAGCTCTTGCATAGTAACTTTATTTTTCATATTTAATCAACTAAAATTTCGTGTTCACGAAGTTTGTTTAAAAAGTAATTTATATCTTCTTTGAGTGTTGTGTCATCAACACCACAGAAAGTTTTTTTCATTTCTTCTAAAATGCCATCGAAATCTTTGTTATCTTCAAGTGCATTCCATATAACTTTTGCAGATGGGTTGAGCTTAATCATACCATTGATTTTGCCGACTGCATCGCCTACAGGCATAACAACATTTTCGCCTGCAACATTTTTTAAAACAAAATTTTCACTGAGTTTCATAATTAACCCCTTTTCATTGCGTTATAAGATGTTTCAACTGCTTCTTCTGAAATATTACATTTCATTTTGTAAACAGGGATTTCTGTAAGAATTTTATCTAAAATCTCCATAAAGAAAATCATATATTCTTTTTTGTTGGGACGGACAGTCTGATTCATAAAATCAAACATTGCGTCACTACCCGTCACTTTTGTGATTTCATTAGTTTCACCACGGGAAAGAAAAGTTATTCCCGCAATTTCAGTTTTTGTGTTTATACTTTCATCAAATTTGCCACTCCAAGGCGTACCGAAGGCATAATATTTTTCACCAATTTTTCTTATAGCAGGTTTGTCGTCATTGAGAATTTCTGCTGATGGGAATTTTTTTAACCACAGGTGAGTGTGTGTTGATTTACCAACACCTGAATTTGCAGAAAACAGATAAGCATAATTTTTATATTGCACACAAGATGCGTGAAGCAAAACACCACCGAATTTAATCAGCTCTGTGTAAAAACAAGAACCCGTATAAAGATATTCACATTCTTCAAGTGACAATTCGGGGTGCTCATTGTGGCGGTCAATAAAAAATTGTTCACTTAATGGTATAACTATATCTGCCTCAGCCTCTCCGTCATAAATATACGGACCAAGACGAGACTTTAGTAATTCATATTTAGGGGTTATTTCAACAATTAAGTCGGCGACGGATAATTTCATTTTATATTTCCTTTTTATAGGTGTTAGGTGTTAGGTTTTAGGTGTTAGGGGTTAGGTATATTTAACTTTTTTATAATTGAATTGAGCATTTTTCCAATTTCAGAAATCAAGAAAAAAACATTCTCTAAATCGTCTTTTTTTAAATAATTTAACATAACACATATTTGTAATTGGGTTTGAAGTTCGTATTGAGAACCACGCGCAATTTCCAGAAATCTTTTATATTCGCTGCGCGAACTTCTTCCAGAACCTTCTGCTATGTTTGATGGAATTGAAATAGCGGCGCGTCTCATTTGGTCGGATAACACATAATTTTCTTTTTTAGGAAGTTCTTCAACAAGTATATACACCTGTTTTACTAACTCCATAGATTTTTGCCAAACGAGCAAATCTTGATACATCTACACCACTCCAACCATTTTTAACAATTATATCATTTATTTACAAATTGTTCAACCCCTAACACCTAACACCTAAAACCTAACACCTAACACCTAACACCTAACACCTAACACCTAAAACAGACAAAAACCTGCTACACGAATGTAGCAGGTTATAAAGGGACTTTGTTAACTCCCTACTTCTCAATCAATACCAATCGCCGAATTCAGCATCTGGACCGTCAGTTTGAATGGAGATAGTAAGAACATCAACTATTTCGAACTCTGTAATTTCGAGTTCAGGTTTTGTGTAATTAACCATGAGTTATTTCTCCTTTCAATTATATATCTATCACAGAATATCATCAAAATCGATGTACCCGTCACCACCTGTACCGCCAATATTGACGCTACCTGATGGTCTTGTTGTAACAACTGAAGAGTTAGTTAAAACATCGTGTATATCAAATTCTAAGATTTGAAATTCTGGTGAAATATATTTATCTTTCATAATTATTTTGTAGCCATACCGAGAGCTGTAGCTCTTGCATATTCAGCAGCACCTGATGTAGAAGTTGCACCATTTGAAGCTGTGATTGTCTGACCATCAATAATAATGTATGCATTTGCGTAGAGTGTATCAGCATTATCGTAAGGATAATTGCCAACTACTGCACGGAAGAAATAACCGCCTGTTGTGAAGTCGTAAATTGTCCAAGCAGGAGCTGCTGTACAATTTTCGCCACCAACTGTTGGGTTAGTATTTGATTTTGAGTAAACAACACCCATTTCTGCGATGTCAGCGATTTCAGTCTCTGAACCATCAGCAAGATTAAGTGTGTAGTTTTTGATGTTACCACGGAAAGCAACTCTCATAAGACCTTCGTCTTTTGACTGCCATTGAACCTGAGTTGAAATGTTCTCAACTGTGATTGGGTCTTGAGCTGGAGGAGGTGTTACGCCACCTGCAACTGTTACAGAAGCATCGCCAAGATCAAAGATTTTTGAAGTTGAGAAACCATAAGCTTCACCACTTGGACCTGCAATAGCGCCGAGTTCTTCATCAACGAAAGTTGTTTCGTCCTGAATACTACCATCTGTAATACCAACTACAGCATTACCGCCCGGAGCAGAATCTTTGATTTTAAGTTGGAAAGCAAATACTTTTGTTTCTGAATAGCATTCAAAAAGTGTTGAACCAACTTCTTTTGTCATAGCAATTTTGAGAGCTGAATCCCAACCTTTTGCTGTATCAGCAGCAGTAAGGTTACCTTTTGCTTGTACGAATGAGTTACCAAGGCTTACTTTACCGTCAAGAGCGTAACCTGTAAAGATAACTGTTGAAGCTGCATTAAGCAATGTACCTGCAGGAGTGATTGTTTCGATTGGTTCAAAAACATCACTGTCATAACCTACTGTTACAGTACAAATACCTAAACCAGCGAGATCTGAAGTTGCTTCATAAGAAACTTCAAAAGTTACTACATCACCTGGGTTGAATGTAGAACCATCTTTTGGAGCAACTCTAAGAGCCATAACAGCATCGTTTACTGCAGCAGAAGCGCAAAGAGAACACATGCTGATGAGCATCAAGAGAGCCACTACAAGACTTGTGACTTTTTTCATAATTCACTATCTCCTTTATTATTGATAATAAGTATTATATTGACTGTGTTTATCACCAATAGCTGAGAAATCTAAAGCGTTGTATGCCATTGCTTGTTGAAGAACAAGACCAAGGTCATTTGTATCAACATTATAGAGATGACCAGCTATAACTGATGCAGAACCACGAGATGGATAGTAGCAGTTAGCAGCCATCTTCTTGATTTCTGGGAGTGAAGGGTTCATTGCTTCTGAAAGAATGAGACCAACGTCACCTGTATCGATAATACCATTACCATCAACATCACCTATAATAACAACAAGGTAAGTTTTTGCTACAGTACCATCAGCATTTTTAACTTGAAGAGTTGTACCTGTACCCCATGATGCAACACGACCACTGTAAATTGATTTAACTGCAGTCACTGAACCACCATTGGTAGCTGTAAAGAATGAATCATAGTGAGCACCTGATGAAATTTTATTTTCACCTTTATTTAATGCAATATCACCATATACAACGCCATCATAAGCGTTACCGAATTTTTTGTTTGTGTCAATAACAACACCATTTACCCCTGATTTAACAGCAAGGTCTGCATTTTCAGCAACAGGTGGGTTGATAATTTCGCCACCAACAGAAGCAACCTGACCAACACCGAAGTTAGAAGCATTAACTGTACCAGCAGTACAACGAGCAGCTACGAGTGAACCGCCTGGGTTGTCTGCGTTTTTAGGGTCGTTAGCGATTGTAACAACACCATTTGCATTGTTTGTTGTGTAAGTAACAGTTGCAATATGACCATTAACTGAAATAGCAGGAACTGTGTCAGTTGTGTCTGGAATCATAAGAACCATACCAGTATCACTTGTTGTTGAAAGTGGATTTGAATAATATTCAGAACCAGCAACAACACCTGTAACATTTGCACCTTCAAGTCTGAAAGCGATAGGACCTACTGGATAGTTTGTTGAAAGCATAACTTGAACTGTGTAAGTTGTGCCACCCTGACTAACAGGTGTACCAAGTGACCAACTCTGTGTATACTTAGCAGCATCTTCTGCATTTTCGTAGAATGTGTCACCAGCAGCAAATGCACAAATGCTAAACATGCTGATAACCATTACAACTGCAAGAAGGGCACCAAGAATTTTTCTTGATTTAGACATTGGTTTTGCCTCCTTAAAAGACTATTTATATCTCTTTCCGAAAGATATTTATTCAATTTTTAAAGTCAAAATATCTTTTCAACATTCTTCTATTTTAATATAAATCGACTTGAATTGCAATAGCAAATCATAAAAATTTATAAGAAAAAGTAAAAAATGTTTTGTTTAATATTAACAATCGCGTTCACCCCACCCCAACAGAGTGGGGTGAACCTTTAGTTAAATTTTAATTTAGCAATTAGTTAAATATTAAATTAGTTAACTCTTGCAAGGTTAGCTACTGCACTAAGGTCGCCAACTGAAACGCCAGCAGTACCGTCAATATCTGCAGCGATATTGTAAACGCCTGTGATTGTTGTGTTATCTGTAGATGCAAGTTCAATAATCATGCAGTCAAGAACGTCAATAACACCGTCACCTGTTGCGTCACCCTTAACAACAACTTTGATTGTTGAAAGTGGGATTTTAACACCAGATTGTGTTGTGTAGATTGTGATAGTAGCACCTGTACCAACGAATTTTTCGCCGCCGTTATCGATTGTGTAATCGTCTTCAAGAGAAATTCTTACTTCTGTATCTGTAGCGCCAGTTGCAGTTGTACCTGCGAACTTGCCTTTAACAGCATCGATAAGTTGTTTTGCTGTGAGTTCAGTTGTTTTAACTGATTCTGTGATTGGCATATCGTTTTCGTCAGTTTCACCAGTTGGAATATCTGTTGAAGTAACATTGTTTGAACCATAGTTAGCACCATTAAATACCATCTTAGAAAGTGCTTTCTTGAGTTCGTCTGCTGCATCGTCAACATCTTCCTGGTCGCCCTTATCAATTGAAACATTGATGATTGTTTTTGCTGCGCCTGGGAAGAGCTGAGTTGTGTTACCATCTGCATCTGTTACTTCGTAACCAAGAGCAGCGAGAAGTGCACCAAATTCAGCATTTGTGTTGTTATAGAGACCTGTATTCCAGAAGATTACATTAGCTTGGTCTATAAGTGTCTGAAGTTCTGTGTAATCAGCTTCTTGTGCTTCTGTTCTCAAGTTGTTACGAGCAACCTGAAGTTGATATTTAGCATCAAAGATTGTGTCTTGTGATGTGCTGTTCTGAACTGCTTCAGCATTATCAAGTGCTGCTTTATAAGCATTCCAGCTACGAGTTGAATAACCTGCATTATTTGTTCTACCAATTGCTGCTACTGCAGAGTTAATTTCTTTTAAGAGGTAAGTGTTAACTACACCGCCACTACGAGGAATAAGTCTGCCAACGCTCTTAGCAAGCTGGTCATTTGTATCTGCAATTGAAACAGCCTGAAGTGTTGCGAGGTCTTTCTTTGTGTTTCTGTAGTCTTCTTTAGCTCTTGCTAAATCTTCTTCTGACATATCCTGAAGAAGAGCAAGGATGTAAGCTTCGTATTGGTTACCGCTAACTAATTTCTTGAGGTCAAACTCAGAAATACCGCTATATGGGAAGAACTTTGTATCAGGAGCTGTAGCCTGAGCTCTTTCATAAAGGTTAATCGTATTGTTAGCGTCGCTTCTTAAATCGTTGAATTTGTACCAACGATAGAGAGCATAAGTTCTGAAGCTTGAGCCACCAATTTGTGTATTTACAGATTTAACTGTGTTTTTAAGAGTTGAAATGTAACCTGAAACATTACTTGCAGAAGTAAGCTTTGCATTTTCAATATTTTCAACTGCTGCATCAAGTGCTTCGTAAAGTGGTTTATAATTAAGAACTGAACTTTCGTTGATGTTTTCTTTTGCACCTCTAACAGCGTTTTGGAATGCTGTTGCGTATGCTTGCCATTCAGGTGAAGATGTGTTGTAGTCTTTTGCAAGACGCATCATTTCCATTTCCTGATTAACGAGGTCATTAAGTTTATTTTTATACTCGCCATCGTAGAAAATCCAGATAGCTGGCTCATTTGAGAACTCTGAAGATGATGAGTTTGCATAACCTGCAAGTCTCCAAGCGAGTTTGCCACCGTTAAGAATAGCACTCTTGAATGCTGCTGCATCAGTAACTGTAAAGTAGTAAGAAACATCAAGAGCGTCTTTTGGTTTATCTTTATATACATCTGGATATTTAACACCATTCTGAGTCTGTGCACCAGAAAGGTCAATACCGATTGTACCACTACCAACAACGTTCTTTTTCTTGGTAATTCTATATGCAAGTTTACCATTGAAGCCTGCAACAAATTCATCTATTTCAGCTTCTGTATATGTTGATGTATCATAAATATGAACACCACCATACACTCTTGTTCTGTGGTTATAGAGACCTTTTTCACCAGTATCAAATTCTCTGTCAGGGTCATGGCCTAAACCATCAGCAGCATTGAGCCAGATGTAGCTGCTTATTGTTGAAGATTCACTTGTAAGAGGTGTAGAACCGTCTGAACCTGTCATTTTGTAAGTAACATCGAAACGAACAAGTGCACCTGTTGCTGGAATGCTGTTAACTGTGTATTTAACAGTTGAAGAAGCACCATAAGCAAATGTACCTGTGCCCTGGCTTGTGATTGAAACATAAGATGAAGCACTACCATCAAAGTTGTAAGCTGCAACTTTTTCAATGATTAAGTTATAGTGTTCGTCTTGTTGACGGTTACCGCCTTGCATATAGCTACGCCAGATACCGTAAGATTTATTTTTGATTGTAAATTCTTTTTCACCTGTACCTGTTGTTGAATCGTCAAGCTCAATACCAGGTGATTTAAATGTTTGTTCGCCACCGAAGTCAGTGATGAATAAAGCAACTAATGGAAGAGCACTTCTTAAAATAGCAACTTTTCTGCCATTAAGACCTGTAAGAAGGTTGTAAATTGTTGTTTTAAGGTTTGCTTGTGTAAGAGCGTTGTTAATTGGTTCAGCAGCTGAAGAGTCAGCAACTATGATTGGGTTACCAAGTAAAGCTTTAGTAAGGCCGTTAACAAGATTAAGAAGAACAACTGGAATGTTCTTTGCTTCAAGAAGGCTGTCGCTTCTACCTGTTCTACCAAATACGCCAAGAAGAACTTCGAGGTCAAGGTCGTCAATAACATCAACGAGTTTATTGAATACTATCTGAAGATCGAGTGCATATTTGTCTGAGTAGCAACCAACAAGCATGCCAAGTGGAAGAAGTTTGTTGAGTGCTGTAGAAACAATATCAAATGCATTGCCTGCGTAGTTGTTTGCAACTGTTACAGTATCTTTTTTGTAATCGTAAGAAGTTACGCAACGAACAGAACCGAGTGTTGAAGGTTCAAGACCAGCAATTACGCTGTAGCCTGTGCCGTCTGAAACATAATCAATAGCCCAGTCAACGATTTCTTCAAGAACACCCATCCAAGCAGGTGCGCCTGCTGCTACTGCGTAGCTCTTGATTTGTGCGAGTGTATTTAAATCTACATTGAAGCTTGAAATATTATCAAGGTAAACAGCTGCTAAGTCAAGACCCATATTAAGAATGAGTTCCATCCATTGAGCAGATGTGTATGTTTTAAACTGTCTGCCTGAAGCAAGAGAAGCATCAACAAAGATTTGATCATCATAGTTGATTTGTGGAGTAAGGTCTGAAAGGAATTCTCTTACAAGAAGAGCTGCAGTTTGTTCAATCTGGAGACCATCAGTAAACATATCAAGGTCATAAATAAGCTGTGGTAATGCATCGCCTAAGAATGGGAGAAGCATATAAGCAATAAGACCTTCTCTGCCTGCTGCATCGTTTTTGAATGAGTCAATTTTTGCAATAAATGCATCGTTTGCTTTTAATGTATTAAGGTCAACATAAGCTGGGTTTCTACCAAAGAAGTCAAATGTGAAGTTCTTAAGAAGGAACTTAGCTGTTGTCATTAAGTTTTCATTGAAGTTTGAGTTGTCACCATCAGCCCAGAGTACATCAATGCTTGAAATACCGAGTGCTGCAGGGTTGATAGCTACTTCAAGAATAACATGGAGAATGTGGTTGAGACAACCAATAATTGAACCATATTGTGTAAGTAACTGGTCAAAGTTAAATGTTGTGCTTGTGAGTTTATAATCCCAGTTAAAGAGTGCATAGAGGTCGCTTGCGTTATAAGCTTCAGCTCTCTGGAAACGGTGCTGTAAAGCTTCAATAACTACCTGATTACCATCTTTATCTGTTGTGTACTGAATGTTACCATTAGCATCAAGAACAGGTCTTGTAACATAGTCTCTGAAGTACCATGTGCCGTTTACTTCCCACATCTGTGCGTTGCAGAAGTAGTTTTTAACCTGTGCTGAACGAGAATCATTATTTTCTACATCAATGTAGTCAGGGTCAGCTTTAATTGTAGCAATTTCTTTTGCATCTTTAGCATCATTTGGGTCAAGAACTACAAAATCAACACCCATAGCTTCCATAAAGATTTTCTTAACATCGTGGTTAAGAGCAACTGTACCGAAATCTTCGTAAGCAACCTGGAGACATTGGTCAACGATTGAAAAGATTGAGTTGTTTTTAATTGATAAATCTTTACCCTGAAGTTTAGCTTCTGAAAGGATTACAGAATCCATATCCCAAACTTTTGCGCCAGCTTCATTGTATGTATATTTCTGTGGTTTTGTAAGAAGGTTTGTTACTGCTACATTAATAAGCTTATCGAGTGTGTTAACTTCTGCAGGAATTCCCTGACCTGCTTCTTTTAATTCGTCAACGCTCTTATCATAGCCGTATGAACCGTGAATGAGCAAATCGTAAACCATTTCTGTTGCGAAGCCACTAATGTTAGTGAGAATACCATTGATTTCACCAAGGTCAACTAAACCACCAACGAGACCGTTAAGACCACCGATGTTAACACCGTCACTAGTTAAAACACCATAAACAGCTTTTGAAAGAGCGCTAGCAACTTCGTCATTACCAAGGAAATCAAGAAGAGCATAAACTACTTGTAAATCACCGTGAGAACGTTTGTAAGGAGTATTTTTATCACCGTTATAACAGAGTCTTGTTCTGTTATCAATAAGTGTTTGGGCATCGCCACCAGCAACTGTTGAGAGAAGACCGTTGTTTAACAAAGTTACTATGTCTGAGATAGCAGAGTCAATAGATGAAAAGTCAAGTTTGATTTTCATAACAACTACGTCTTCATCAATAACAACTCCAAGACCTGGCATAACATCTCTGTCAAGTGAGTCAAGGATAACTGTAGCAACCTGCTCAGGTGTTAAAGAAGCATTATCCATTGAGTCGTAAGCAACATCTGCTTTAGCAAGAGCTGCATTACCTACAACAGAAACCATACTGATTAACATAAGCATTGCTAAGAAAATACTTAATAATTTTTTAGATTGTTTCATAAATTTTTCCTCCATCATATTTTTAGTACGCCAATACAAAAATACGCGTGCACTGTTTAGAATGCAGAATGCAAAATGCAAAATGCAAAATTAGCTATTACAACCATGCACCAGTTGTAATTAGCTGTTAGGGATTACCTAACATATTTGTGTAACGGTAAAGCTAAGACGAATAAAAGAAATTTAAAGGGGTTTTAGGTCTGACCTACCTTCAGCCACAGTATTTTTTTACTCTCTCAATTTTACCAACCACACTGTTAGGCAAAAATGGATTTACAACCGAGCCTATATATAATAGTATAGAAAACTACCACAAATAGACAGAATTGCCCCATTACCCCAACCTTATGGTTACCTCAATTTTACAATATTTTCTCTTGATTGTCAATAAAACAAGGGTGTGCAGATTAACAAAATTACACTGGTTTTTTTAGTGAAAATAACTAGTGTGGCTAGTGGCTAGTGTGGCTAGTTGGCTAGTTGGCTAGTGTGGCTAGTGTGGCTAGTTGGCTAGTTTTTAGATTGAGTTTTAAGTTTTGTTATTAGCGTATGAAGCATTCTTCCTATTTCATTAATGAGTTCAAAAACTTTTTTACAATCTGTTTCAGTTAAATATCCTAACATAATACAAATTTCAAATTGAGTTTCAAGTTCATATTCAGAACCTCTTGCAATGTCTAAAAATCTTGCGTAATCTGTCAATGATTTTCTACCATTGCCTTCTGCTATATTAGATGGGATTGAAATAGCAGCTCTTCGCATCTGGTCTGAAAGTGCATAAGTTTCTTCTTTTGGTAATTTTTTCACTAGTAAATAAGTTTCTTTTACTAACTCCATCGACTTTTGCCATACCGTCAATTCTTTATAAAACATAGTATTTTCAACCTTTCTTTTTGTAATAAGAAAAGTATATCACACTTACTAACAACTAGCCATACTAGCCAACTAGCCAACTAGCCACACTAGCCATACTAGCCAACTAGCCAACTAGCCACACTAGCCATACCAGCCACACTAAATTCCTCTTGCAAACTGTCAATTTTTGTTATATAATAGATGTGTATTTATATAAAATTAGGCGGTGGCTAAAAAATGAAGCTTTTAGAAGATAAAATCAGACAAGAGGGACAAGTTATTGGTACTGATATTTTAAAGGTAGATATGTTTTTAAACCACCAGATAGATGTAAACCTTTTAGATGAAATGGGCAAGGAATTTTACAGACTTTTTAAGGACAAGGGTGTAAACAAAATTTTAACTGTTGAGTCTTCTGGAATTGCTATTGCTGTTATGGCGGCTAAATATTTTAATGTGCCTGTTGTTTTTGCTAAAAAAACATCTCACAAAAATGTAGGCAACGAGGTTTACTCTGCTCATAGTTACTCTTTCACTCACGGTAAAGATTACGAAATGATAGTTTCTAAAAAATACCTTTCAGAAAATGACAACATTCTTTTTGTTGACGATTTTTTAGCTGGTGGTAATGCCGCTTTTTCTATTCTTGACATTTTAAACCAATCAAAAGCAAACCTTGTGGGAATTGGTATTGCTATTGAAAAAGGCTTTCAAGACGGAGGCAAGAAATTACGCGAGATGGGGATTGAAGTCCAGTCGCTGGCGATAGTTGAAAGAATGGATGAAACTAACGGAGTTAGTTTCAGGGATCAGGGACCAGAAATTAGATATTAGGGCTTCGCTAAATTCAGTCTGTAGTATCATAATTTAGCTCATTTATATTTTGTTGGAGGTTCTTATGATTTATAGAGAAATGATTGTCTGGCAAAAGGCAATGGATTTAGTAAAAGAAATTTACTTATTAGCAAAAATGTTACCCAAAGAAGAAACTTATGCACTTTCAGATCAAATGAGAAGAGCTGCCGTATCTATACCATCTAATATTGCCGAAGGATATGGAAGAAAATCAAAACTCGAATACAGTAGATTTTTAGATATTGCTCGTGGTTCTTTATATGAACTTGAAACACAAATACATATTGGTATTATGTTGAATTTTTTCACAAATGAAAATACAGAAAGAGCCTTTTCTCTATCTCAAGAGGTAGGAAAAATGCTCAATTCTTTAATAACTAAATTAGAAAATTAAATTTTCTTACGCCTGATTTCTGATCCCTGATTTCTGATCCCTGATTTTGGCTTTCTGATGCAGATAAAAACAACTGCATCTTTAAGATAAATAAATTCAAACGGAGGTAATTCCAATGAAAAAACTTGCAAAAGTTCTCGCTCTTTGCCTTGCAATTTCTATGATTGCACTTTGCTTTGGCGCTTGTGGCGGAACAAAAGACAACGATGATGCTGACACATTAAAGGTTGGTTTCATCTTCCTTCACGATGAGCAATCTACTTACGACAAAAACTTCATGGATGCTGCTAAAGCTGCTTGTGAAGAAATGGGCGTAGAATATGCTCAAAAAACACAGATTCCTGAATCAAGAGACTGCTATGATGCTGCTGTTGAACTTATTGAAGTTGACGGTTGTAACATCATTTTTGCAGATAGCTTTGGTCACGAATCATTCTTAATTGAAGCTGCACAGAAATATCCTGAAGTACAGTTCTGTCACGCTACTGGTACTCAGGCTCACACAGCTGGTGTTGCTAACTTCCACAATGCTTTCGCATCTATTTACCAGGGCAGATTCCTTGCAGGTGTTGCTGCAGGTCTCAAACTCAACGAAATGATTGACGCTGGTAAAATTACTGCTGACAAAGCAAAAATGGGTTATGTTGGTGCTTTCACATTCGCTGAAGTTATGTCAGGCTACACATCTTTCTACCTTGGTGCAAAATCTGTTTGCCCAACAGTAACAATGGATGTTAAATTCACAGGTTCTTGGTACGATGAACAAAAAGAAAAAGAAGCAGCTCAGGCTCTTATTGCTGGTGGTTGTGTTCTTATCAGCCAGCACGCTGACTCAATGGGTGCTCCTACAGCTTGTGAAACAGCAGGTGTTCCTAACGTTTCTTACAACGGTTCAACAGTTGCTGCTTGCCCTAACACATTCATCGTTTCTTCAAGAATCGACTGGACTCCTTACTTCAAATATATGATTAAGTGCGTTCAGGATGGTACTGCTATTGACGCTGACTGGACAGGTACTATTGAAACAGGTTCTGTTGTTCTTACAGACATTAACGAAACAGCTGCAGCTGCAGGTACAAAAGAAAAACTTGAAGAAGTTAAAGGTAAGCTTCTTGATGGTTCAATCAATGTATTTGACACTGCTAACTTCACAGTTAATGGTGAAACTTTAACTTCATATATGGCTGATGTTGATACAGATGCTAACTACGAAAAAGATACAGAAGCTATTGAAAATGGTGTATTCTACGAATCAAAACACCGTTCAGCTCCTTACTTTGATGTTGAAATCGATGGTATCACACTTCTCGACAGAAACTACGGCTGATAAAGCTTTAAATTAAATTATGTCTGGACGGAGGAATTTCTTCCGCCCAGACTAATTTTGAAGAAAGGGCTATAAATTACACAGTTATAACCATTTCTTGAAAATTAGTCTGAGGAGGTTTAATATGTCAAAACAACCTGCTATTGAACTTAAAAACATTACAAAAACATTCGGCAAGGTAGTTGCCAATAAAAATGTTAATCTTACCGCTTACCGTGGTGAGATTCTCTCCATTTTAGGTGAAAATGGTAGCGGTAAAACTACTCTTATGAATATGATTTCAGGTATTTATTTCCCTGATGAAGGTCAGATTTTTATTGATGGTAAAGAAGCACTTATTTCTTCACCTAAAGATGCTTTTGACTACAAAATCGGTATGATACATCAACACTTCAAGCTCGTTGATGTTTTCAGTGCTGCAGAAAATATTGTTTTAGGCATTGAAGACAAAAAATATAACCTTTCTGCTTCTACTGAAGAAATTAAAAAAATCAGTTCCCAATACGGCTTTGAGCTTACACCTGAAAAGAAAATTTATACAATGTCCGTTTCTGAAAAACAGACAGTTGAAATTATAAAGGTTCTTTACAGAGGTGCTGATATTCTTATTCTTGACGAACCTACTGCAGTTCTTACACCACAAGAAACTGAAAAGCTCTTTAATGTTTTAAGGCGTATGCGTGATGATGGTAAATGTATTATTATTATAACCCACAAGCTTCACGAGGTACTTTCACTTTCTGACAGAGTTTCTGTTCTTCGTAAGGGTGAATATATCGGCACAGTAAATACTTCTGAAACAAACGAAACCGAGCTTACTGAGATGATGGTTGGTAAAAAGGTTGACCTTAACATTCAGAGAAACGAACCTAAAAACACTCAGGAAAGACTTACTGTAAACAGCATTACCTGTGTTGACAGATTAGGTTCTACTGTACTTGACAATGTTTCATTCACTGCAAAAAGTGGTGAAATTTTAGGTATTGCAGGTATTGCGGGTTCTGGTCAGAGAGAGTTACTCGAATCTATTGCAGGTCTTCAAAGACTTGAGTTTGGCGACATTTTCTACTTTGACCCTAAAACAAATAAAAAGGAAAGTCTCAGAGATAAGACACCTATGCAAATAAGACAAATGGGTGTGCGACTTTCATTCGTTCCTGAAGACAGACTTGGTATGGGTCTTGTCGGCAATATGGATATTGTTGACAATATGATGTTGAGAAGTTACTCAAAAGGTCATTCCTTCTTCTTAAAACGCAAATCTCCTAAAGACCTTGCTTTGAAAATTATTTCTGACCTCGAGGTTGTTACTCCGAGTGCTTCTACACCAGTAAGACGACTTTCAGGTGGTAATGTTCAGAAAGTTCTTGTTGGTCGTGAAATTGCCGCTTCACCTACTGTTTTAATGGTTGCTTACCCTGTTCGTGGTCTTGATATTAACTCATCTTATATGATTTATAATCTTCTCAACGAGCAAAAAGAAAAGGGTGTTGCTATTATATTCGTTGGTGAGGACCTTGATGTGCTTCTCGAACTTTGTGACAGAATTATGGTTATTGGTTCTGGTAAAATCACAGGTATTGTTGACGCAAGAACTACTACTAAAGAAGAAATTGGTCTTCTTATGACTAAAACTACTGATGACGGAAAGGAGAATAACAATGGCTAAAAATACTGAAACAAAACATCGTGAGCCACTTTTTCATGTTGTGAAACGCGATGATATGCCTGAATGGAAAGCCTGGCTTATACGAATTGCTACAATTTTAATTGGTTTTCTTTTTGTTGGTCTTCTTTCAATGGCTGTTACCGAAAAAAGTCTTGGCGACACTTACGACATTATGTTCACAGGTGTTTTCGGCAGATTATTTAAAGGTAACACAACAATGCTTTGGAAATATTTACAGGAAATTGTAATTCTCCTTTGTCTTGCACTTGCACTCACCCCTGCTTTCAAAATGAAATTCTGGAACTGTGGTGCTGAGGGTCAGGCTCTTATGGGTGGTCTTGCTTCTATTTTCTGTATGATTCAATTCGGCGAAAAGCTCCCTTACCCTGTTCTCATTATTGTAATTGCAGTTACAAGTATTCTTGCTGGTGCTATATGGGGTGTTATTCCTGCAATTTTTAAAGCCTTATTTAACACAAACGAAACGCTTTTCACTCTTATGATGAACTACATAGCAACACAGATCATTGCTTACTATGTTTATATTGAGGGTGGCGGTTCAAATGTTATTAACCCGGTATCTTACGGTAATTTCCCTGCTGTCGGCAACAACGATTACTTCGTAAACATTGCAATTGTTACTGTTATTACCATATTTATGTTTATCTACCTTAAATACAGTAAACAAGGCTATGAAATTTCTGTTGTTGGTGAAAGTCAGAACACTGCCCGTTACATTGGTATAAATGTAAAAAAGGTTATTATCCGTACAATGTTAATTTCTGGTGCTCTTTGCGGTGTTACAGGTATGCTCCTCGTAGCAGGTAAGGACCACACAATAAACACTAACATTGTTGGTGGTCAGGGATTTACTGCAATTCTTATGTCATGGCTCGGTCAGTTTAATCCATTTATTATGGTACTTATGACTGCTATTGTAGTATTTTTAAGATTAGGTGTTGCAAAAGTTGCTGACACTTCACTCTTGAACTCATCTTTCTCAGAAATTATAGTTGGTATAGTAATTCTTATGCTCGTTGCGTGTGAATTCTTTATTCACTATTCTATAAAATTCCGTCACAACAAAAAGGAGGTTAAAGCATGATTATTCAATTTATCTGCCGTGCAATTCTCCTTGGTGTTCCGCTTCTTTATGGCTCAACTGGTGAAATAGTTACTGAAAAATCAGCCCACCTTAACCTTGGTATTCCCGGTATTATGTATGTTGGCGCTATAAGCGGTGTTGTTGGCTCATTCATTTATGAAAATGCCTGTGGTAATGATATTGCCGCTATGAACGCATTTCTCGCGATTATTATTCCGCTTTTATGTGCTATTGCGGGTGCTACTATTATGGGACTTATTTATAGCTTCTTAACAGTAACACTTCACGCAAATCAGAATGTTACAGGTCTTGCTCTTACCACTCTCGGTATTGGTCTTGGTAACTTCCTTGGTGCTTCACTTATAAATATTACTGATAGCGAATTACCATCAATCGCACTTACAAAAACAAGTTCATTCTTTTCAGCAAAACTCCCATTCGCTGATGATTTAGGTTGGTTTGGTGAATTGTTCTTATCACACGATTTCCTTACATACCTTGCAATTATTATTGCATTTGTAGTTGCTTTTACACTTAACCGCACTCGTGTTGGTCTTAATCTTCGCTCTGTTGGTGAAAACCCTGCTACTGCGGATGCTGCCGGTATAAATGTTGTTAAATACCGTTACCTTGCAACCTGCATTGGTAGTGCTATTGCAGGTCTTGGCGGACTTCAGTATGTTATGTCTTATGCTAGTGGTGTTTGGTCAAACAACGCATTTGGTGACCGTGGCTGGATGGCTATTGCTCTCGTTATTTTCGCACTCTGGAAACCATCGGCTGCTATTGTTGGCTCATTCCTTTTCGGTGCTCTTTGTAATGCAAACAACTACATTCAGGGACTTGGTACTGAAACACAAGAGCTTTTCAAAATGCTCCCTTACATTGTTACTATTATTGTTCTTATCATTACAAGTATGCGTAAAAAGAGAGAGCATCAGCCACCGCAAAGTCTTGGTCTTAACTACTTCAGAGAAGAAAGATAAATTTTTAAAAATAATGATAAAAGCAAATCACCTGCTAATACTATTAGCGGGTGATTTTTTATGACAGGAGTTTTAATTGCAATTATTTCGGGTGCTTTAATGAGTATTCAAGGTGTTTTTAACGAGGGTGTTACAAAACAGACTTCTATATGGGTTTCTGCATCATTCGTACAGCTTACTGCATTTTTATTTTGTATTTTAGCGTGGTTTTTTACCGGGCGAGACGGCAATTTCTCGTCACTATTTGCAATCAACAATAAATATATGCTTTTAGGCGGTATAATGGGTGCTTTAATTACTTATACAGTTATTAAAAGTATGTCAGGGCTTGGACCCGCGGGTGCAGTTATGATAATAGTCACCGCACAGATTTTAGTTGCTTATTTAATAGAGCTTTTCGGTCTTTTTGGTACAGATAAAGTTAATTTTGAATGGTCAAAGCTTCTCGGTGTAGCACTTGCAATAGGTGGAATTATTCTTTTCAAAAAATAAAAATCGGGGTGAACTTAAAAATTCACTCCGACTTCTTTTTATTCTGCATCACTAGGGATTACTCCGTCTTCTTTTAAAACTGCAACAATTTTTTCTCTTATTTGTTCAGGCATTGCTTTCATTTCATCTCTTGAAAGATTTTCTGTTTCAATTGCAGGTAAAAATCTTACGGTAATAGTACCTGATGTAATATTTTTTGTACCCTCAAATCTATCAATAATGCCCTCAAGCACAACAGGTACAATTTTTGCTTTTGTTTCTTTGGCAATCATCATAACACCTGACTTGAATGGTAACGGAACACCATCCTTTGAACGAGTACCCTCAGGGAAGATTACCATACTTCTGCCTTTATTTATAAGCTCTATTGCTTCTTTAATAGCAACCCTTGCTTCGCGTTTGTTTTCTCTGTCAATAAACACACAATCAAGAAGCCACATCCAGGTTCTTACAATCGGAACCTTTTGCAATTCTTTTTTTGCTATAAAGCCACAAGGTGTTGGTGTGTTTAAAATAAGTGCTGGCATATCAAATATACCCTGATGGTTCGGTACATAAATTACTGCCTCATTCTCGGGGATATTCTCTTTACCACTTACTACAAAATCCACTCCAGCCGCTTTCATCAATGGATTTAACCAATTTCTTAATTCTTCATCTACAAATGGTTTATAAACTGAAATATCGCCTGTATTTTTGAGTTTAACACCCTTTTTCATTTTTGGTAAAAGTTTTAAAAGTGAGGTTGCAAATTTTAAAAACCAACTAAATGTTTTAAAAGTCATTATTTCGCCTTCTTTCTCAAATCTTTCTTGATTTTACCATATACCAAATAGAAATTGCAACATAAATTTTATTTCTTGATAAGAAGTTAATAATGTGTTAATATTGTTGTATAAATTCGCTGAAAGTGAGTGAGATTATGCAGTTTATTTTTGAAAAAATCTGTATTATTACTAAAAATGATATTGAAGCAAAAGCAAATGAATACTTTACTAAGGAACTGAAAAAGCGTAATGTCGACATTTCAGAATCCGCACCTGCTTCTCTTAATATTATTTTCGAGCAGGCTAATAATTTAAAGGATAACGATTGCTACAATATTATTTTCAACAATAATACTCTTACATTTTCAGCAAAAACAATTCGTGGACTTATATTCTCTTATTCTCATTTTTTAAGAAAATGTGAATTTAAAGATAATAAAATTATTTTGACTAAAGATATAAGTGGTACATATACACCAAAAAAAACAATAAGAGGTCACCAGATTGGCTACCGTACAACTCCTAACACCTATGACGCGTGGGATTATAACCAATATTTCAGCTATTATCTTGATATGATGGCATTTACCACAAATACCTGTGAACATATGCCCTATGAAAAAGGAGTTTCTAAAAGAAATTGCCTTATGAAATATGATGAAGAGGAATTTTTAATTGAAGCATCTCGCCTTGCAGATACAGTTGATATGGATGTTTCTATATGGCATCCGAACTTAGATGATGAAACCATTGAAGAAGCAACAGAAAAACGCGACGCGCTTTATAAAAAAGTGCCAAGAATTGATTATTTGTTCATTCCAGGTGGCGACCCTGGTGAATATTATGCTGATGAATTCGTTGAAAGAACAAAAAGATTTTCTGAAGTTTTAAAAAAACATCATAAAAATGCTAAGGTTTACCCATCAGCACAAGCACCACACAAATATCACGACTGGGGCGACAAGTTAATTGAAGAATTAGAAAAAGAACCCACAGAAATTGACGGACTTATTATGGGCCCTAACCACGCGTTCCCTATGCACGAATTAAGGGCAAAAACTCCGCAAAAATACCCGATGAGATTTTACCCTGACATTACTCACAATGTGCGTTGTGAATACCCTGTTCATTTTCTTAATGATGACTGGCACTATGCATTTGCTTCAACTCTTTCAAGAGAAAGTGTAAACCCGAGACCTGTTGAATTTTCTACACTTCACAGACTTTTTTCACATTACACAGTAGGTAGTGTAAGCTACTCTGAGGGTGTACACGATGACCTTAACAAAATGGTGTGGTCACTTCTCGAGTTCGATGACACATACCCTTTAAATGAAGCAGTAAGCGACTACGTAAGATATTTCTTCTATGGCACAGATACAGAATATCTTACAGAAGCAATTTTCGGTCTTGAAAAAAACTGGGAGGGCAACCCACTCAACAACCCATCTATAAACAGTACATATAGGGCATTCTGCGAATTAAAGAACGATTACCCTATACTTTCTCAAAACTGGAGATTTTTACTCCTCTATTTCAGGGTTTGTTGCGACAAACTCGTTCTTGAAAGAATGAAATTTGAAAATGCTTTAATTGAAGATGCAAAATATCATCTTAAAAATTCAGAATTAAAAAAAGCAAAAGAAATATTAAACACTAAATATCCCGAATTTTTTAGTAATTTGCGTACAGAAATTTTCGATTTAGGCAAAATCTTGTTTGAGCTTATAGGTATTCAACTTGATGTCGAGCATTACCACACAGATAGTTGGGAACGAGGTGCTACACTTGACACTATTGACCGTCCAGTTACCGACAGGCTTTGGCTTTTAAACAGAATTGACTATTGCGAAAGCTTAGCCGAAAATGAACAAAATTCTTTCATCAACCAACTTTTAAACAGAAATACAGTTGCAAGTGATGAATATTATTACTCTGTTGCTTTACACGAATTAGTCGCTTTAGGTGTTAAACAAGATGGCGAATTTTATATGAATTTTCAGGGAGACAGACCTGAAAACGACGGCCGAATGCCTATGAGTATGCTTAAAGTGTATGACCATTTCAGTTTCAGAGCAAAGCTCGGTGGATTTTCAGACAGAGATTACACTCTTACTATCATTTATAAAGACCACAAAACTGATAACACACACCAAAAAATTACTGCAAACGGGCACACCATTTACGAAGGTATTTCTTTTGGTGGTGAAAGAAATGAGCAATTCGACAAAGAAATGCTCTGCGAGGGATTTTTAAGCGCATCTTACAAAATAAACAAGGAATTTTTTATAAATGGTACACTTGACCTGCTTATAACAGAAGAACTCAAAGGTATTGAAATTTGCGAATTCTTTATAAAATAATTTTCAAAAGGGTGATATTATTCTAAAATGGAATAATATCACCCTAAAATCTTTCAAAATTGATATTTTTTGAAACTATTTTGTAATAAATTGTTGAAAATCGTGTGCAATTTATGTTATTATAGATTGAATATTGATTTCTTATAGTACAATCTAAAAATTATTACGGGGGTAACTATGGAAAAAATTATTTGTGAAAAGTGCAAAAACGCTTATTTACAGAAAAATGACGAGGGTTATTTCTGCTCAAGCTGTGGTATGTTCTACTCAAAAGCAGAAGAAAACCTCCTTTTAGGAATTCATTATTATAAAGAGGGCAAGCTTCAGGAGTCTGCTGATCATCTTATGAAAGCTATTGTAAGTGATGGCAGTAATCACACTGCACTTTTATACAAGGCTTTAGGTGACGGCTTTAATCTTGATGAAGATTCTACATCTTTAGAAGATGTTTATGAGCAGATTATTTTTGCTTGTGAGTTAGTACCTGACAGCGATTTCCCTAAATTCCTTGAAATTGCTAATGATGAAACAGAAAAGCTTGAACTTGCTTTAGCGAAAATTCACATAAACGCTTTTGAAACTGCAGATGCAGAAAAAATCAAAAGCCTCGTTACAGCAATATTAAAAATTCAGGAAGAATCAAAAGCATTCAGAAATAAACTCGCAGATTTTGCTGACGCATATAACAAACGCAACGGGAACTCAATGATTTACAATCTTTCAAAATGTTTCCTTGTTACACCTGAAATTGCTGACGAAATAGGCGAAAAGAAACTTAATAAAATCAAGTCAGATATTGCTTCTCACACAGTTTTCACAGGTATTCTCACTACAGATATAAGAAACCTTGAGATTTATTACCGTTGTATTGTTATGTTCTTTAAAAAGAACAAAGCAAAATATGACTTCCTTATGAAAAATGCAGAGAATTTTGTCCGTTTAGCAGAACTTCTTGAGGAAGGTAATTACACATCAATCCAGGGTACCACTTCTACTGCAGAAAAACTAAAAATTACTGCTTACTCTTTCTTTGAAGAAAGCTTAAAGGGCGAGACTGATGATGACGAAGCTACTAAATCTGTAATTATTATTGCAGATGAAGCTGAAAATGTTCCAGAAGAAGCATCACAAGAAGAAATTCAGGTTGAAGCAGAAAATATTGAAACAGAAGAACCTCTTGAAATTGCTGAAACTGAAGAAACAATTGAAATTGAAGAAGTTAATCTCGAAGAAGAAGAAACTGTTATTGAAGAAATTACAGAAATAACAAACGATGTAAAAATTGAAGAAGTTTCTGAAATAGTTGAAAATGTTGTTGAAACAGAAGAAATAAAAGAACCTGAAACAAGTTTCAGAGATACACCTGTTCAGTTCCACGAGGTACACGAACCTATTTTAGAAGCTGACACTGTTCAGGAGTTACCTAATACAGATGTTGTAATCGGAAATATTTTTGATTCAAATTCTTCTGAAGTTAAAAACACACAGGAAGACTCACCTTTCAATTACGCAAATAACGAAACTGCTCCCGAAACTACTACTGAAGCTGAAGAAAATACTGACTCTTCAGAAGATGATGAAGCACTCGAAAAATCTCAGACTGCAAAAACTCAGGAATACCCTGAACTTTCACAGGAAGAAAAAGATGATATTGCACGACACGAGCGTTTCAAAGAAATTAAAGTAGTTAATACAGAAGATGAAAACTTCCAGAAACTTGCAAGAAAATTTGACAGAGCAAGAAAAAATGACCCTGACAGAGAAACTACTTTAACACCTAAGAAAAAAGGTAATAAAGCAAAAATTATTATTCCTGTAGTTATTATAATTATTGCTATTATTGTTGTAAATGCAGTAAGATTTGTTCCGGGTTATATTGCAGAAACCCGCTACAACTCTGCACTTGAACTTATTGAAAACAAAAACTATACAGACGCAATTGAAATATTTACTGAACTCGGTGCATACGAAGATAGTCAGGAAAAAATCAAAGAATGTAAATATCAGAATGCACTTTTACTTATTGATGCAGAAGATTATACTGAAGCAAAAGCTTTACTTGAAGAATTAAAAGGCTACAACACTGATATTGAAACAAAAATTCAGATTTGTGACTACTCAATTGCAAAACAATATCTTGAAAAAGGTAAATATGATAAAGCTCAGGAATTATTTACTGCTTTAAAAGATTATGGCGATAGCAAAGATATGATTAAAGAATGTTCTTACAGAAAAGCACTTTCTTTAATTGAAGGCAAAAAGTATGAAGATGCTATTACAATTCTTTCTGATATTAAAAAATATTCTGATTCAGCTGAAAAAATCAACGAAGCAAAATATTTATATGTAACAGAAAATCTTACCGCTGAAAACGAAACAACTGTTAAATATCTTAAAGAATTAGCTAAAATAAAGTACAGAAACAGTGCAGATTTAAAGCAGGAGCTTTTAGGTGCATCTTCAGATTCAGCACTTAAATTCTTTGTAAACACATCTTCTACTGATACTGAAACTTCACTTGACAGTGTAAGTCATTTAAGAAGTGCTTATTTCCACATAATTGCTCTTGATGAAACTTATTATGGCGAAACACTCACTCTTAAATATACAACTCAGTACAATTACACTTCAAAAAGTTATGTGACATTCTCACAGGATAACACAAGTGCAATTGTTGTTTACCCACCAACGAATACATCTGGTTACACAGTAACATTCTCAATCCAGACTTCAGATGGTACAACAATCGGCTCACAAAAAATCACAATTTCATAAAATGATTCTAAAGGGAGTATTTGCTATGACTGCTCATCCACTCTTATCTATTGGTATGATAGTAAAAAACGAATCTCGTTGTCTTGAAAAATGCTTAAATGCATTAACACCATTACGCAACGCGATTCCTTGCGAATTAGTAATCGCTGATACTGGGTCTACCGATAACACAAAAGAGATTGCGGCAAAATATGCAGATACTCTTTTTGATTTTCCTTGGGTAAATGATTTTGCAAAAGCAAGAAATGCAGTTATGGACCGTTGCAAAGGGAAATGGTTTATGACTATTGATGCAGACGAATATCTTGAATCTTCACCAGATGAACTTGTATCTCTCGTAACAAACGAAAGTAACCTGAAATACAGTTGTGCTACTTTTGTCAAAAGAAATTATTCTTCTGTTACTTTACAGGGAATGTATAACGATTTTTCTGCTGTACGAATTGTCAGATTATTACCACAAGTACGATATTCCGGTGCTATTCACGAAAAATTAAATAATGTTGATTTAAATAAATGCATTTCTCTCCCAAATACAATTTTTGCACATGATGGATATGCAACTATTGACTCAAATCTTTCAAAGCAAAAAGCAGAAAGAAATCTTAAATTATTAGAAATTGAGTACAAGAAAAATCCAACTGATGCAACCATTATACTTCAATTATTAGAATCAGCACACATTTCAAAAAAAGTAAAATATGAAAAATCAGCGCTTGGAATGAATTTTATAAAAAATCTCAATAAAAATTCTTCTGACTGGAAGCATATTGCCCCTGCAATAGCGAGAAAAGCTTTGCAATACGCAGTTATGGAAGAATTCAGCGAAACTCCTGACTGGTTTAAATGGGTATTTAAAAACATTCCCGATTCTTTATTTACACTTATTGATGGAATATATCTTTACACTCAATTCTTATATCAGAATGAAGACTATATCAACACAGAAAAATATGGTCGTGTTTATATTGAAAATATAAAGAAAAACAAAGACCGTTTAAACGGCAGTATTGAGTCAATGATTTCTGCTATGCTCTTTTCTCACGAATTATCACAGAATAATATTTCCATCATTATTGCAAAATCTGCATTAAAAAATGGAAACGCAAAAGTTTGTATTGAGGCACTTAAATCCATTAAACTTTCATCTGCTCTACCTGGTACAATTACAGAATGGCTTACAATAGTTACTGAACTTGACAACAATTCTGCAGTTGACATTATAGAAAATTCTCTAGTACCTTTATTGAGTGACGAAGCAAGCTTTCCTGATGAACATATTTTTTATGACTTCTTGTTCAATCTTTTTTCTTGTAAAAACTCTGACAAAGAACAGTTTAAAAAATTTACCGTACTACCTTCAGATTACGCAATTTATGCTGAAATTTCAATTTCCCAAAGCGAAGAAGAAATAACGAAGTTAAGCAATAAGGTTGATACCTTCAAAAGAATTTTACCCTATGCGTTTTATAAGCTTTTATCTTGTAATTCTCAATTGCCAGATAAATTTTATAATATACCTTTAAAACATCTTAAAAAATTGTTTAAAGATATAACAGAAAACGCAGAAAATTATGAAGAACTTGTTTTAAAATACACTTGTGATGAACAATTGACTGATTTCAATAAACTCTCTTTTGCATTTAATATGATTTCTGCTGCAATAGCTTCAGGTAAAGAATTTTCTGTTTCTTTAAAAAATCAGATTACAGAGCGGTTTTATAATATTTCTAAATTCTATCTTACAAATTTATACCGAGATGAAATTCTTGAAAACGATAGTGTCTTTGCAACTCTCCCTGCTCTTCACAGATTCAGCATTTATTTTGTAATAGCTATTGACTCCACTGATATAAAAGAAAAAATCAGTTTACTCCGTCAGGCACTTACAGAAGAGCCCAAAATGAAAGAACTTGTGAACATTACTCTTGAAAAGTTACAGAAAGAACAGAAAAAACTCGAAGCAGAAAAGCAATTATCTGCTTCACCAGAGCTTGTTGAGTTAGCAAAACAAATAAAAGTTATGTTAGAGAATTATCCTGAAAACTCTCCTGAACTTTTCGCTATTAAACAAAGCCCTGTTTTTAAACAAGTGGCTCATTTAATCGAAAATTTATAAAAATCAAGATGGCAACTGCAAAGCAGCTACCATCTTTTTATTCATAAAATTTATGAATAGATTTATTTCATGCCTTCTTCGTAAGCCTTGATCATTTTTTTAACCATCTGACCGCCAACGCTACCAGCCTGACGAGATGTTAAGTCACCGTTGTAACCTTGTTTAAGGTTAACGCCTACCCCAGAAGCAGCTTCCATCTTAAATGTGTTAAGAGCTTCAGGAGCTTGTGGAACTACATTTTTCTTTGATGCCATTTTCTTTTCACTCCTTTTAGAAAATTTGGTTTGCGTTTGTAATCATATTATTTTCTGAAAGTGTGAAAATATTTATAAATTTTTTTGACAATGTTTGTTAATTTAAAATTCGCT
>JAZRSC010000032.1:0-33288 GCA_045651285.1 Acutalibacteraceae bacterium | reverse complement strand
AATTATTAAATATATTATTAAATTCGGAGGTGTTTACTTTGTGGTTGGGCTATTATTATTTTGATATTTATTATTTTATCTTAATTATACCTGTTTTAATTGTTTCTTTGATAATACAAGCAAAATTAAAGTCAACATTCAATAAATATTCCCGAATTGGTAATGCTCGTAATATAACTGGGGCTCAGGCAGCTGAAATGGTTTTAAGATATTATAATATTCAGGATGTCAGAGTTGAGCATATAAACGGCAATCTTACAGACTGTTATGACCCTGTTAATAAAGTTATAAAGCTCTCTGATTCTGTTTTTAATAATCCAAGTATTGCAGCTGTAGGTGTTGCTTGTCACGAAGCTGGTCACGCGGCACAGCACGCAGAAAAATATGTGCCTATAAAAGTCAGAAATTCAATTTTACCAGTTTGCAATATTGGCTCAAGGCTTTCTATACCTTTGTTGATTGCAGGTGTTATTTTTTCTTTTGAACCGTTAGTTTGGATTGGTATTGGTTTCTTTGGCTTTACCGCTTTGTTTCAATTTATTACATTACCGGTAGAATTTAATGCAAGTAACAGAGCTCTTAATGTAATTGAATCAACTGGTATTCTTTCTTATGAAGAAAAGCAGGGTGCTTCTAAGGTTCTTAAAATGGCTGCTATGACTTATGTTGCTTCTCTTGCAATGAGTCTTGCACAGCTTTTAAGATTGATTTTAAGATATGGCGGTAACAGAAGAAGATGAGTATTACTGCAAGACAAGTAGCATTTTTAACTTTGCTGAAAATAGAAAAAGATAAAGCATATTCTAATATTGCATTAGACAGTGCTGTTAAGGCTTATTCCCTTGACAGCACTGATTGTGCTTTTATTTCAAGGTTGGTTTATGGTGTTACAGAGCGAAAAATAACGCTTGATTTTGTCTTTTCAAAGTTTTTAAAGCAACCTATAAAAAAGCTTAAACCTGAGTTACTTGTTATTTTGCGTCTTGGTACATATCAGATTTTGTTTATGGATAAAATCCCTGATTCTGCCTCAGTTAATGAAAGTGTGTTGTTAGCAAAAAGTAATAAATGTGATTTTGCTGCGGGTCTTGTTAATGCAGTTTTGCGAAAGGTTTCAGAAAATGGTAAAAGTATTTTAGCTTCTTTAGATGGTGAAGAGCGAGTATCTGTTATTTATTCTGCACCGCTTGAGTTAGTAAAATTCTTGAATTATCATTACAATGAAGAAAACGCAGAAATGATTTTGAAATCTGCATTGAATACTAAAGAAATAACAATCAGAGTAAATACATTAAAAACAACAGATGACGAGTTAATTGAAATTCTTAAAGAGGAAAATGTTGTTGCAAAAAAGACATTTTTAGAAAATGCACTTATACTCGAAACTAATGGTGCTGTTTATGAACTTTCTGCTTATAAAAATGGTCTTTTTTATGTTGAAGATATTTCTTCACAAATTTGTGTTTCACAGTTAGGTCTTAAAGAAAACGATAAGTTTATTGATATATGTAGCGCACCTGGTGGTAAAAGCTTTACTGCCGCACAGTATATGAATAATAAAGGTGAAATTTACTCCTGTGATATTCATTCGCATAGAGTAGAACTTATAAAATCTGGTGCTGAAAGGTTAGGGTTAACCTGTATAGAGCCAATTGAAAACGATGCAACAGTATTCAATAAGAAATTGATGAATGCAGATTGTGTTTTATGTGATGTTCCTTGTTCGGGATTAGGTATTATTGGTAAAAAACCTGAAATTAAATATAAATCGCTTGACGAAACTAAAGAGTTGCTTCCTCTTCAAAAACAAATTTTAATGACTGCTTCACAGTATGTTAAAAAAGGCGGAATACTTATTTATTCTACTTGCTCAATCAATCCTAATGAGAACAGAAAAGTTTGTGACTGGTTTTTGAAAGAGAATGACGAATTTGAAACTATTAAGGTCGCACCTGATATAGAGAGATGTATTGATGAAGGTGATTACCTGACTTTAACACCGCATATAAATAATTGTGATGGATTTTTTATAGCAAAATTTATAAGGAAATGAATATATGGAAAAACGCGATATAGCATCATATTCACTTGATGAATTAAAAGAACAAATTAAAGAACTTGGATTGCCACAATTCAGAGCAACTCAAATATATGACTGGATACATAAAAAAGGTGCAGTATCTTTTTATGAAATGACTAATATTGGCAAACAATTACAAGATAAATTAAATGACAATTTTGTAATTTTTAGTTGTTCTATTGAAAAAAAGTTGGTTTCAAGGTATGATAATACGGTAAAGTATCTTTTTAAGTTGCCAGATGAAGAGTACCTTGAATGTGTAGTTATGGATTATAAATACGGGCTTACTATATGCGTCTCTACACAGGTAGGTTGTAAAATGGGGTGTTCTTTCTGTGCATCAGGTATCGGTGGCTTTAAAAGACACTTAGCACCATCTGAAATATTAGGGCAGATATATGCCGCACAACGCGATTTAGGTGTAAGAATTTCTAGAATTGTGTTAATGGGAATGGGTGAACCACTAGATAACTTTGATAATGTTATTAAGTTTTTAAAACTTGTTTCAGATGGAAATGGTCTCAATATCGGTATGCGTCATATTTCACTTTCCACAAGTGGTATTGTTCCGAGAATATATGATTTATTAGATTTGAATTTACAACTTACATTATCTGTTTCTTTACACGCTCCAAATAATGAAATTAGGTCAAAAATAATGCCTGTAAATAATAAATGGGATATTGATGAACTTTTAAAAGCGTGTAAAATATATGCTGATAAAACTTCAAGGAGAATTTCTTTTGAATATGCTATGATAAAGGGCGTTAATGATACACCAGAATGTGCAAGAGAACTCGCAAAAAGATTAAAGGGATTTTTATGTCATATAAATTTAATTCCTGCAAACGAAGTGCCTGAAAAAGAGCACGAACGAAGTGATGATAATAACATTAACGCTTTTAAAGAAATATTAGAAAAAAATGGTCTTGCAGTTACTATAAGAAGAACATTGGGTAGTGATATAAATGCTTCTTGTGGTCAGTTAAGACGAGAAAAATTAACAGAAACGAGAGGTGAACGCAGTGGAAATTAAAGCTTTTACAGATACGGGTAGAGTCCGTGAAATGAATCAGGATGCTTTCAAAACAGGCATTTTCAAAGAAAGTGGTGTCTGGGCTGTTGTCTGTGATGGTATGGGTGGCGTAAAAGGTGGCCAGATTGCAAGTGAAATCTGCGTGAACGAGGTTTCAAAGCATATTGAAAAAGGCTACCGAAAAAATATGAGTATGAAATCTGTAAAAAATTTATTGGTTTCTGCTATTACCGCTGCCAATATTAAGGTTTTTGAAACTGCAGAGGAAAATAAAGAATACTTAGGTATGGGTACTACTATTGTTGCAGTAGTAATATTAAACGGCTTTGCAGCAGTTGCTCATGTTGGTGATAGTCGTGCGTATTTTATTTCTGATGAAATAAAACAGATTACTCGCGACCATTCAGTTGTTCAGTATCTTATTGATATTGGTCGTATTACACCAGAACAAGCTAAAACGCATCCAGACAGAAATGTTATTACCCGTGCTGTTGGTGTCAGTTCTGAAGTTGATGTTGATGTTGAAATTATTCCGATAAATCAGGGACAGAAGATTTTAATTTGTACTGATGGTCTTTATGAATATATTTCCGATAGTGAAATGTTTGATATTATTAAAAACCCGGATGTTGAAGAACCTGCTAAAGTACTTTTAGATATGGCAAATGATGCTGGGGGAAAGGATAATATAACAGTAGTAACTGTTGAGGGTTGATATTATGGAAAATTATGTTGGTAAAAGATTAGATGGTCGTTATGAGATACAGGATATTATCGGTGTAGGTGGCATGGCAGTAGTTTACAAAGCCTACGATAGTATTGACGACAGAATTGTTGCTATTAAAGTTTTAAAAGAAGAGTATTTAGCAAAGGAAGAATTCAGACGCAGATTCAAGAATGAATCTAAGGCAATTGCAATTCTTTCTCACCCAAATATTGTTAAAGTTTATGATGTCAGCTTCGGTGACAGATTGCAATATATTGTCATGGAACATGTTGAGGGTATTACTCTCAAGGAATATATTGAACAATGTGGTGTTGTAAACTGGAATGAGGCTTTGTTTTTCGTTATTCAGATTTTAAGAGCTTTACAACACGCACACGATAAAGGGATTGTTCACCGTGATATTAAGCCACAAAATATAATGCTTCTTGATAATGGGCTTATAAAAGTTACAGACTTTGGTATTGCAAGATTCAGTCGTGGTGAAACAAGAACAATAACTGAAAAGGCGATTGGTTCTGTCCATTATATAAGTCCTGAACAAGCAAAAGGTCAACTTACCGATGAAAAGGCAGATATTTATTCAGTTGGTGTTGCTCTTTATGAAATGCTTACAGGTAAATTGCCATTTGATGGGGATAATGCTGTTGCTATTGCTCTTATGCAATTACAGGTTGAAGCAGAGCCTTTAAGGAGTATAAACCCTGATATTCCTATCGGTTTTGAGCAAATTACTTTAAAAGCGATGCAAAAAAATCCTCGTGACCGTTACCAGTCTGTTTCTGAAATGCTTCTTGATTTAGAGGAATTTAAAATGAATCCTAACATCAAGTTTGATTATCAGAATTATTTTGTTGATGACCAGCCTACCAGATATATTGGGAAAATTCAGGAGAAAACTGTGTCTGCTGACAGACAACCAACAGGTGAATATAAACCTATAAGACCATCAGATTATGAAAATGATTCTTATATAAATGAGTATCAGAACGAAGTTTCACAAAAAGTTCCTCCAACAAATGAAAGCGGAATGGTAGATAATAGTAAAACAACTAAAAAGAATTTTACAATTATTCTTTCTGTTGCTTTTGTTACATTGTTGATAATCGCAATTATATTGGGTGTATCTATAAAAAATGGTTCAATAACTCTCGGTGGCAAAAGAGTTGAAGTTGCAAGTTTTATTGGTGCTGATTACATTGAAGAAATTGTTAATAATCCTGAATATGAGGATTATATATTTGAAGTTGTTTATGTTTCTTCTTCTGATTTTGCAGAAGGAACTGTTACCGACCAAGACCCTAAAGCAGGAGATTCACTTGCGAAAGGTGGTGTTGTAAAGCTTTATGTTGCAAAATCAGGTGAGGGTAAGATTATTCCTGATTTTACAAATTACAACTATAAAGCGGCACGCGATACCCTTGAATCTATGGGCTTTGTTGTAACCTTACAGGCGACAGAAAACAGTGCAGTTCAGGTTGGTAATGTTATAAGTACAAACCCTGCAGCAAATACAAGTGTTTTAGAGGGTTCAACAATTACAGTTTATTATGCAGTTGATTCAAGTGCTCAAACACAGTTTAAAATGCCTAACTTAGAAGGTTTATCTTTAGAAGAAGCAAAGCTTTTAATCGAAAGGAATGAGCTTGTTGTTTCTAAAATTGAAACTGTTGATAGTAGTATTGCTTCAAATTATGTTGTTAGTCAATCACCGGCAGAGGGTTCACCTGTAAGAAAAGGCGATTCGGTTATTATTACAATCAGTTCAGGTTATGTTTCAAGTGAAATAAGTATTAACTTGCCTTCAAATGTTGGTGTGTTAAGTGTCAGAGCAACTGTTGATGGTACTGAAACATTTAACGAATTGATTGATACTGATTCCTACTCAATTTATGCAGTAAGTGTTAAAGGTAATACATCAAAGTCAGAGATTAAAATTTATATTGATAACTGCCTTTATTATGAAGCAACTGGTGACTTTACAAAAGATAATGTGAAATTCTCTAACGCAAACACTTATGTTGTAGCATTCTATAAAAATGTTGTTGGTATGAGTGAATTTGATGCAATAACAGCTCTTAATAACCTTGGTTACAGAACTATACAGATAAATCGTGAAGAAAGTTCGCAACCCGAGGGAACAGTTATAGCACAGTCACCATCATTTGAATCTGCTCAACACCTTGATACAAGTACAACTATTGTTTTAACCGTATCTAAGGGTATAGCAGAAGAATCAACCAATGCTGATGATACATTTAACGATTTGGAAGGCGTAAATTGATGTCTGAAAAAGTTTTAAAAGGAATTATAATAAAAGGTATAGGCGGATTTTATTACATTGAAGCTGATGGTGATATTTATGAATGTAAAGCACGAGGGGCTTTCAGAAAGAAAAAAATATCACCATTGGCAGGTGATAATGTAATTATAACAGTTCGTGAAAATGGTGAAAATACAATAGATGAAATAGAGGAACGCAAAAATTTTCTTGTTCGTCCACCAGTTGCTAATGTTGATACCTTGGTTATTGTTTCGTCCGTTAAAGAACCTGTTCCAAGTCTTACTGTTATTGACAGGTTGACTGCTATTGCAGTTAGTAAAAACATTAAACCTTGTATAGTTTTTTCTAAAAGTGATTTAGGAGACACTAAAGAACTTGAAGAAGTTTATAAAAAATCTGGCATTGATGTTTGCTCGGTTTGTTGCAAAACGGGTGAGGGTGTGGAAACTGTTAAATCAATGATTAAAGGTGGCATTACTGTTTTTACAGGGAATACAGGTGTGGGTAAATCTTCACTTTTAAACTGTATTGATTCTCGTTTTTCAATTGAAACAGGTGAGGTAAGTAGCAAATTAGGGAGAGGACGACATACAACAAGAGATGTTACTCTTCATAAAATACAGGATTTTTATGTTGCTGATACACCAGGCTTTTCTTCTTTAGATATTGAAAGTGGCGAGTTAATTATGAAAGATGATTTGCCATATTGTTTCCCTGAATTTAATGGTTATTTAGGTAAATGTCGTTTTTCTAGTTGTACTCATACTGTTGATAAAGGCTGTAAAATAGTTGAAGCGGTAGAAAATGGTAGTATTCACAGTAGCAGACATAACAGTTATATTACAATGTATAACGAAGTTAAGAATATCAAGGAATGGCAATTGTAACACTTTTTCATAATTCTCATATTATGTAGTAAACTTTATTAGGAGTGAGAGTTATGAAAGTTGTAGTTTGGCGTAGTCCCAAGGCATTCAGAGGTATTTTAAAATTGATGTTTGGTATAAAAGATGATTGATACATAAATGAAAACTCAGACAACTAATCAGTTGCCTGAGTTTTCATTTTGAGATGAGAAATTTGTAAAGAGATTTGATTGATTATTTAGTAATTATTTAGTTGGCTTTTTTACTTTATTAAGCTGAGAATTAAGTTTAAGCAACTCTTCCTTAGTAATAGTAATGTTAGCCATACCTATCATAGATGACATACGAAGGATTGTGAAACCACCGAGCATTTGCATCATGCTACCTTTCATAGCTTTGAAATTGATATCAAATCCGCCACCTTTGCCTTCTTCCGCACTTTTCTTTTTGTTCTTTTTCATTTTCTTTAAAAGTTTATAGCCGAAGAGAGCTAAAATAAGTTTTGCGCGTTTGCTTTCAAAGATTTCTGAAAGTTTATCATTGATTGAGAAATAACCTTCTGGTGCAGTAACATCAAACCAGTTAAGAATAGCACCTTTTTCTTTTAAGCGATATTCTTCGTTGAATGTATCAACTTTTTTAATGATGCTTTCGTCTTTACATTCACCAGCAATTGCTTCGAGTTTTGTTTCACCGCTATTTGGTACATCAAAGTAGAAGAAGTGGTCGCTGGCTGTCTTTTTACCTAATGAAACACCATTGTAGAAAAGTTCAACTTCTGGAAGATTTGAATATACAGTAACCTTAGTTGTTTCTTCAACTCTGTCAATATAACGCTTACCGCAGATGTGAACGAAAGGTTCATCTGAAAGCCAAGCTTTATATGCATAGAATGCATCTTTCTTATATTTACGGTCAAATGTCATAAGACCTTTATGGTTCTGACCGTTTTCGCCACCCTCGTTTCTTGCGTCTGCACCAAAGTCAAACATATTCCAAACATGAGTTGCCCACATATTTTTACGGGTAAAGAGTTGTTTAATAAGTTCTTCGTGGTAATATGCCTGATATTCTTCTGTGTAGTCACCTTGAGTTGGGTTAGATGTGTGCCAGTTAAGAGCCTCACAACCATATTCACTACAACCAATTGGAATATTTGGGTGTTTTTCGTGGAATTTATCAAACCAGGGACCGTTCATATCAGTTTCGCCACCATACCAGCCGAAATAGTGGTTATATGAAACAACATCAGGAATCTGAAGATATGGACTGTCCATACTGCACATAGAAACACAAGCGATTGTTGTGAGTCTTGTTTTATCCATTTCGTGAACAAGGTCATTAAGAATTTTATGGTTCTCAATTAAATCAGGGTCATTTTCACCAGCCATTGTAATTTCATTTGAAAGTCCCCAAACAACAATAGATGGGTGGTTGTAGTTCTGAATTACAAGTTCTCTCATTTGTGAAATTGTATTTTCTCTACCAGTTGCCATATGATTTGAAATATAAGGGATTTCTGCCCAGATTACAAGACCTTTTTCGTCACACAAATCATAGAAATATTGGTCGTGTTGGTAGTGAGCAAGACGGATTGTTGTTGCACCTACTTCTAATATTAACTCAATATCTTCTTTGTGGTGTTCAGGGAGGAGTGCGTTACCGAAGCCCCAACGGTCCTGATGGCGAGAAACACCACGAAGTGGATATTCTTCACCATTGAGAATAAAACCATTATTTGGGTCAATTTTAAATGTTCTACAACCAAAACGAGTGCTTACATTATCAAGAATTTCTTCACCATCTAAAATAAATGCTTCTGCAGTGTAAAGGTAAGGGTCTTTTTTACCGTGCCAGAGGTGAACATCTGAAATTGTCAAATTAACTTTTTTATCATTTGAAACAGTTTCAGCAACTACTGTACCAGTAGCATCTTTAATAACATATTTGAGTGTAGGATTTTCAATGTTTCTTACATACACTTCAATTTCAACATCAGCATTTTTATCTTTGATTTCAGGAGTAACCTTAATACTTGGACTACCATAATAATCTAAATCAAAGTGTTTTTCATTTACACCAATAATGTTTATATCTCTGTAAAGACCACCATAGAATGTGAAGTCTGCCATTTGAGGATAAACTCTATTATTTTCAGCGTTGTCAACATCAATTTCAATAACATTTTCATCTTTAATTACATTAGAAATATTAACTCGCCAGGTTGAGTAACCACCATCGTGGTGAGCGAGTTTTTTGCCATTAACAGTAACATCTGCAGATGAGTTTGCACCTCTGATTTCAAGATAAATTAAATCTGTATCAGGTAATTCGGCCTTTGAAATAGTTTTTGTGTACTTGCAAGTACCACGGAAATAGTCAGCACCACCATCCTGACCATCAATCGCGTTCCAGGAATGTGGGAGGTTTACATTTTCAGGAGCTGTATCAGGTTTATTGAAAACCCAATCATTATTGATGTTAATAATTTTTCTCATTTGACTCAATCCTTTCAAGTTTATTATTCTTTATTTTAATTTTATTATAGCAATAAAACGAAATTTATGTTATGAAAATTTTTGGGGGTTATTGCACAATTTTTGTATTTGGTTGGTTAAAACAGTTGAAAATTTGATAGAAATGTACTATAATAAGATATTGAAGAGAAAAAAATTTGTTTATATTAGGGGGTAAACTAATTGTTTTACGATTCTGAATTACACTTTCTGCAGAGTGTTCTAAAAAAATGCAGGGTGCAAACACAAGTAATTAATGTAAATGAACATCCTGAAAGTAATCTTGATTTAGGTTTAAGAACGCTTTTGCAAATTGATGAAGCTTTTGAAAAACCACTTATAGATGTTTTGGGTGAGGTTTTACCTAATACTATACATTTACTTATGGATGGTTATATGTGTAAATATATCTATCTACAACTTCCTGGTGATGTTTCTGAAAATGTACTTGTAATAGGGCCATATCAGGTCAAAAGTTTTAATCATGAAGAAATATTGGAATTAGCAGAGAAAAATATTGTTCCACCTGCTAAAATGCGTGAATTTGAAAGTTATTACAATGGTTTACCAGTTGTGGGTGATGAAGGTCAGCTCATTTCTTTAGTAGATACATTTGGTGAGTTTATCTGGAATGGTAGTTCTAATTATCAGTTTGCAGAATATGAACTCGAAACATCTTTCGAAAATGTTACTTCAATTATAAATAAATCTCTTTCTGAACACGATAGTCTTACCTGGAATAGTAAGTTGATTGAGGCAAGGTATGCTTACGAGAACGAGTTTTTGTTTGCAGTTACTCAGGGTAACTACCCAAAAGCAAAACACCTTATTTCTCAGGTTAACAGTATTCAGTTCGACCAGAGAAATATGGACCCCATAAGAGATATGAAGAATTACTGTATTATTATAAATACACTTTTTAGAAAGTCTGTTGAGCGCGGTGGTGTTCACCCTATTCATATTGATAGTGTGTCAAGCGAGTTTGCTAAAAAAATAGAACTTCGTTCAACAGTTGATGATATTCAGAAGTTGATTTTTGAAATGGTGAAAGTTTATTGTCAGCTTGTAAATAAATATTCTGTAAAAGATTATTCACCAACAGTGCAGAAAGTAATCGTTATGATTGAAAGTAATTTAGCTTCAGATTTAACATTGAGTGAGTTAGCAAACACACTTAATATAAATGCTAGTTATCTTTCGACTGTATTTAAAAAGGAAACAGGCAAAACTGTTACTGGTTATGTTAATGAAAAACGCATTGAATTAGCACAAGAACTTTTAAAAACAACAAATCTGCAAATTCAAACTATTGCACAATATTGTGGTATTGTGGATGTTCATTATTTTACCAGATTATTTAAAAAAATTACAGGTGTTTCACCAAAACAGTACAGAGAAGAAAATAACAAATAAAGGTGTTTTATGGAATTAACTAAAATTGTAATCACGGGAGGCCCGTGTGCTGGTAAATCGACTGCTTTGAGTCGAATTCAGGAGGAATTTACTGAACTTGGTTACACAGTTCTTTTTGTTTCTGAAACAGCAACAGAACTTATAAATGGTGGTGTTGCACCATGGACTTGTAAAACAAGTGACGAGTTTCAAAAACTTTTAATGAAATTACAGATTGAAAAAGAACGAATTTTTGAACTTTCAGCAAATGTTATGTCTAGTGAGAAGGTCTTGATTGTTTGTGACAGGGGGATGCTTGATAATAAAGCATATATGTCACAGGAGGCTTTTGTTAATACACTTAAAGAACTTAATTTGAATGAAATTGAAATTCGTGACAATTATGATGCGGTTTTCCACCTTGTAACTGCTGCAGATGGTGCAGAAGAGTTTTATACAACCGAGAACAATTCTGCGAGAACAGAAACATCCGAACAAGCAATTATACTTGATAGGAAACTTCTTTCTTCTTGGACAGGGCACCCACATTTTAGAGTAATTGATAATTCTACTGCATTTGAAAATAAAATTAAGAAACTTATTGCTGAAATATCATCATTTTTAGGTGAACCTGAACCTCTTGAAATTGAAAGAAAGTTTTTAATTGAATACCCTGATATTGACTGGCTTGAAAATTCACCTAACTGCAAAAAAATTGAAATAATTCAAACCTATTTAAAGTCGGGTGAAAATGAAGAAGTAAGGGTTCGTCAAAGGGGAATGAATGGTAATTATATCTACTTTAAGACAATTAAACGAAAAGTGGATGATTTAAAGCGTATTGAAATCGAAAAGCGACTTTCTAAAGATGAGTATTTAACTCTTTTGATGGAGGCAGATACAGAAAAGAGACAAATCAGAAAAAATCGTTATTGTCTTATGGATAATAACCAGTATTTTGAAATAGATGTTTATCCGTTCTGGAATGATAAAGCAATTTTAGAAATTGAATTATCTGATGAAAATACTGAAATAGTTTTTCCAGAAAGAATTAAAATTATCAAAGAAGTAACTGATGATGAGAATTATAAAAATGCATCATTGGCAAAAATTAAGTAAGTTATAAGGAGTAGGAATTATGAAAAAAATTTTTGCAATCGTAATCGCTCTTTTTCTGTTTATTACAATTCCGTTTTCTGTTCCTGTCGTTGCTAATGCTGTAGAAACAGAACCTGAATTTGTTGTTGAAACAACTGAACTGAAAATTCCTATTTTTCACAATGCTTCAAGTACTGCAAGTATTTTAAGTCAGTATATTGATTTGAATGAATTAAATGAAATTTTACTCGGAGCACAGCAGTATTCATGGGATAATAATTCGCCAAGAGTCAGGTGTACTCTTGATTCAAGTTATAAAATACCCTATAGTTCACAAAACTTTTCTGCTTTAAAAACCTATGTAAGAGATGAATCTGGTATAGTAGGCATAGAAGTATATAGTGCAAGTGCAAAAAATTCTTATTTTGTAGAGATAGTTTTTGAGTGTGTATCGAAAGACGAATATGACCAGATTCTAAAAGAGCAAAAACAATTAGAAATTGAAACTAACAAACTTTTAGCGGGAATTAAAGGTAATACTTCTTTAAATGATGTCGAAAAAGCACTTTTAATTCATGATAGATTAGCTTTAACTTGTAGTTATGGATATCCTAAAGGTTTTGAAGAAAAGGTTGCTCATACCACTTATAGCGCAATTGTTCTTAAAAAAGCGGTTTGTCAGGGGTATGCTAATGCTTACCAGTATCTTCTCGGTTTAGTTGGTATTAAGAGTGAATATGTTTCATCTACTTATCTTAATCACGGATGGAATATTGTGTACATAAATAACATTCCTTACCACGTTGATGTTACCTGGGATGACGCTTCAGGTTATACTGAAGAGGGTAAGGTTTATCATGATAATTTCTTAAGGTCAACACAAGGTATGATTGAAACTGGTCATATTCCTTGTGATGATGGCACTCTCGACTATAAATCAACGCCAACAAATAAAACTTATGATAATTATTTTTGGCAGAACTCTTCAACAGGTTTTCAACTTTTAAATAACGAGATTTATTATTTTGATAATCTGAATAAAAAGATTATGAAACTAAATAAAACTGATGGAAGTGATGCTGCTTTAGTCAGAAATGTTTCTTATAACTGGATGTTTACAGAACAGGGTACCGGTATTAATTCATTTACAAAACTTGCAAGTGACGGAACTTGTTTATATTACTCAACACCTACACAAATTTTTAAATTAAATCCCGTGACAAGAGAAGAAAGTGTTGAATATACTTTGAAAACTCCTGATGAATATACAGGAAAAGATAATGTTAATTGCTCGTTATGGGGACTTTCGTACATTGATTGTACTTTTACCTATGAGTATATTATATTTGAATTTGGTGCATTAGACTCTAAAACAACTAATCAAAAGGTAGTAAAAGCAAGTCATACAGAATCCGGTTGGATTACAGATAAAGAACCTAACTGTGGCAATACTGGTTCGAAACATATAGAATGTACTGTTTGTAAAACTGTTTTAAAAACAGAGACAGTTCCTGCTAATGGAAAACATATAATTGGTAGTTGGGAAACAATAAAAACAGCAACAACCAGTGCAACAGGTACAAAAGTAAAAAAATGTACTGTATGTAAGACTGTTTTACAGACAGCTTCAATTCCAAAAATCCCTGGAATTCCAGCGGTGACAGTTAAGAACACTGCAACCGGAATAAAATTAAATTGGTCGGCAACCACCAATGCGAAAAGTTATATTGTTTACAGACGAACATATAACGAATCTACAAAGAAATATTCAGGTTGGTCTGTGCTTAAAACAGGCTACACCGGAACAAGTATTACAGATAAAAATGTAAAATTCGGTATGATTTACAGTTACACAGTCCGTGCAGTAAATGGCGATGTTAAAAGTAGTTATAAAGCAACATCAGGTGTAAGAGTAAATGTAACCCCAACAGTAAAGGTTGCGAATGCAAGTAATGGTGTAAAGGTAAGCTGGAATGCTATACCAAATGCAACGGGCTACACAGTTTATAGTGCAACCTACAACGCAAAAACTAAAAAGTGGAGTGGTTGGACTAACAGAGGTACTGTAAAGAGTGGTATAACAAGCTGGACAGATAAAAAAACAAAGAGTGGTACTTATTACAAATATACAGTGAGAGCTTGCTATGGAACATTTAAGAGTACATATAAAGCATCAAGCTCAATACTTTTCCTTGCACAACCAACAGTAAAAGTAAAAGCAGTAAGTAATGGTGTAAATGTAAACTGGACTCAAAGTACAGGTGCAACAGGCTACACAATTTACAGAATGGAATACAACGCAAAGACTAAAAAATGGTCAAGTTGGAAAAATATGGGTACAACAAAGAAAACTGCAAAATCCTGGACAGATAAATCAGCAAAGAAAGGTGTATATTATAAATACACAGTTCGTGCGGTTAATGGTAGTACAAAGAGTACATATAAAGCAAGCGGTAGTGTCAAAAGATAAATCTTTTGACAAATGCAGCATGCAGAATTTCGGGACATGCGGTCCGGAATTATAATAGTTGCTAGTGTGTTGGTATGGCTAGTTGTCAGTCGTCAGTCATTAGGAATTAGATAATAGAAAAAACTACATTCTTTCATTTACTCAAAATGAAAGAATGTAGTCTTTTTATTGATATTTAATTATAATCAAGTCCGCAGGACTTCCGAAATTCTGCATTTTTAATTAAAAATGTAAACCCTTGTTTCATAAGGCTTTGTTTTAAAGCCATTACCAGTTGTAGCAGGGTAGTTATAGTTTGAAAGAACGAGTTCGCCTTTAGTAAGGTCAAAACCTTGTGGTGCTTTGAATTCAACTTCGTTTTCTACGAATGAGTTAATTACAAGTAATTTTACACCATCAAGTTCTCTCTCATAAACAAAGAGTTCTTTACTGTTTTCATAGTATTGTTTGAATGAACCGTAAATTGCAACTTCGTTTTCTTTTCTGAATTTTAAGAGTTTTCTGTAGTAATTAAGAATACTGTCTGGGTCTTTTTCTGCCGCCGCAACATTTATTTCTTTGTAGTTGGGGTTAAGGTTAAACCAAGGCTCAACTGTTGAGAAACCTGCGTATTCTGAGTCGTCCCATTGAACAGGTGTTCTTGAGTTTTCACGAGAACCTTTGTTTGCCATCTTAACAAATTTGTCACCTTTAATACCAAGTTTATTAAACATCTTCTGATTGTTGAAGGTAATCATATCTTTGAATTCATCAATAGAATGAAGTTCAATATTGGTCATACCAATTTCCTGACCCTGATAAATGAAAGGTGTACCTTTTTGTAAATAACACATAGTTGCAAGCATTTTTGCACTCTCAACTCTGTATTTTAAACTACCATAACGGTCAACAATTCTTGGGTGGTCGTGGTTTTCAAGGTAAAGAGTGTGCCAAGCTTTACCATTCATAGCATCATACCATTTTTGGTAGCACTTTTTCATCTTTTTAAGATTAAAAGGTGTTTTTATCCAGTCTGTCATAAAGCAGTCTGCTTCAAGATGGTCAAAGCTGAACATTGTTTTAAGAACCTGACCTTCACCCTCAGTAACAAATTTAAGAGCTTTATCCGTTGTAAGAAGTGGACCTTCACCAACTGTGTAGCAGTCATATTTTGAAAGAACATCATCGTGGAATTCTTTAAGATATTCGTAAAGATGAGGTCCACAGTTATAGTGTTCCATACCGCAAGCAACAGGAATCGGAATACCGTTTGGAAGACCTTCTTTTTTAGAGATGTATGTAATAACATCTTCACGGAAGCCATCAACACCCATATCAAGCCAGAATTTCATAATGTTTTTAACTTCTTCACGAACTTTAGGGTTATCCATATTTAAGTCAGGTTGACCTTTGGTGAAAACATGAAGATAATATTCGTCAACGCTTTCAACATATTCCCAGGCACCACCTTCAAAAGTAGAAAGCCAGTTATTAGGTGGTTTTTTACCATTTTTGCCTTTACCTTTTCTCCAGATATAATAATCGTGGTAAGGGTTGTCAACACTCTTACAGCTTTCTTTGAACCATTTGTGTTCAGTAGATGTGTGGTTAACAACAAGGTCCATAAATACTTTCATTTCGAGTTCGTGAGCACGAGCTAAAACTTTTTTGAAAGTATCTAAATCACCATACTCAGGGTTAATATCCATATAGTCAGCAATATCATAACCATAGTCTGCGTTAGGTGAGCAGAAAAGTGGTGAAAACCAAATTGCATCTATACCAATACTTTTTATATATTCAAGTTTTGAATAGATGCCTTCAAGGTCACCAATACCATCACCATTTGAGTCTTTGAAACTGCGTGGCCATACCTGATATACAACCATTTCTTTGTACCAGTTTTTTTGCATAAAAATACCTCTCTTTATACATATTTGTAATAATATTAACACACTGTATGATTATTTACAAGTTAATCGTTCAATTTTAGCATATTGTAGAAATATTTAATTCACAATTTGGTAAAAAAATACTATATACTTTTTAATTACTTTATAGTATAATGACAAAGAATATAATTTCGACTATTTTCTCAAGGGAGTTTATATATGAAAAAATCTACTAAAATTATTGCTTCGGTTGCCATTACGGTTGTTCTTTTAGCCGCAATTGTAACTATAACCCTTTTTAAAGATGCTGAACCGAGTACACCTACCACTTCATTTTCAGTACCGTCAACAACTTTACTTGTGCAACAACCTGTTGAAACTGAAAGTTTCTTTGATTGGGATGCTTACATAAATTCACTTGATTTGTCGACAGAGCCTGAAAGTTCTACTATAAATCCATCTGACCCGACTGCAACCATACCTTCTACCAGTCCTAATGTTGTTATCAGTATTGTTTATCCAAGTGATTATGTTCCACAGATTACACCAAACAGTACAACAACTACTACAACAGAACCAACCACTAAAGAGCCGGTTGTGCAAATGGTTGATTATAAATACACTATAAATGGTGATGCTGTAACTATTAACAGTTATTTTGGTAGTGATTTGACACCGGTTATTCCTGCTGAAATAAATGGGTTACCAGTTTCAAAAATTGGTTATAATTGTTTTAAGGGCTCACAGATAACAAGTGTTTATATTCCTAACACTGTTCATATGATTGATACAGGTGCGTTCAGTAGTTGTACAAAACTTAAAAATGTTTACTTTTTGAGTGATGCTACGAGTGTTGATATTGGTCCGTCTGTTTTTCAAAATTGTAAAGCACTTACAAATATTAAACTCCCTTCAGAAACACGAACAATCGGTAACAATGCTTTTTCAGGTTGTTCTTCTCTTATGAAACTTACAATTCCTGAATCTGTTACTGAAATAGGTCCTAGTGCATTTGCGGGGACTAATGAGAATTTTACTATTTATGGTAAACAGAATTCTGTAGCACAAGCAGCTGCAATGGGTGCTGATATTAAATTTGAACTTATTTAATTTATTAACCGCTAAGTTTTCTTAGCGGTTTTTTTAACACAAAAAATCTTAAAATAATATACTGTAATAGAGTTTTATTTTTAAAACTTACAACTTTTCGTTTTTTATGATTATTTTTGTAAATTCAGTCAAAAATAGGGATGTACAAACATAACATCGGAGAGTGATACAGTGACTATTAAAAGAGGCGATATTTATTACGCAGATTTAAGTCCCGTTGTCGGTTCAGAGCAAGGCGGTGTAAGACCAGTACTTATTGTTCAGAATGATGTCGGTAACAAATATAGTCCGACTGTTATTGCGGCTGCTATAACAAGTCAGAAATTTAAAACAAATTTGCCTACTCATATAAGTGTTAATGCAAATGACTGTGGTCTTTCTAAAGATTCAATTGTTTTGCTTGAACAAATAAGAACTCTGGACAAACAACGATTAAAAGAGCGGATGGGAAATTTACCCGAAAATGATATGGATAGAATTGATAAAGCACTATCAGTAAGCTTTGGTTTACTTGATAATATCTGAATAGAGTAACAACAGACAAAATTTACTTGTCTGTTGTTATTTTTATTTCTTGACAATGTATTTTTTATGGTGTAAAATAGCGAATAAGTATTTATATTATAAATATTTGTCATATTTGGAGGTATTTTTATGGCGAGAAGATTTTTCACTTCAGAATCAGTAACAGAAGGACATCCTGACAAGGTTTGTGACTGCGTTTCAGATGCGATTTTAGACGCTATTTTAGCACAGGATAAAGAAGCTCGCGTTGCTTGTGAAACTACTTGTACAACAGGTGTTGTTACAGTAATGGGTGAGATTACAACAACTGCACAAATTGATTTTCCTGCAGTTATAAGAAAAACTGTTTGTGATATTGGTTTTGATAATCCAAATTGCGGCTTCGATGGTAACACTTGTGCGGTTATGACTACTATTGATAAGCAATCAACCGATATTTCTATGGGTGTTGATAAATCACTTGAATTAAAAGATGGAGAAAATGACCCTTATAACCTTCACGGTGCAGGTGACCAGGGTATGATGTTCGGTTTTGCTTGTAACGATACTGAAGAACTTATGCCACTTCCGATTTCATTAGCACACAAATTAGCTCGTCGTCTTACAGAAGTAAGAAAAAATGGTACTTTGACTTATCTTCGTCCAGATGGTAAGAGTCAGGTTACTGTTGAATATGATGATAACGACAATCCTGTAAGAGTTGAAGCAGTTGTTGTTTCTTCTCAACACGACCCAATGGATATTGAAGTGCTTCGTAAGGACATTATTGAAAATGTTATTAAACCAATTATTCCTCAGAAATATCTTGATGAAAATACAAAATTCTATGTAAACCCAACTGGTAACTTTGTTATTGGTGGTCCTGTTGGTGACAGTGGTCTTACAGGTAGAAAAATTATTGTAGATACATACGGTGGATATTCTCGTCACGGTGGTGGTGCTTTCTCTGGTAAAGACCCTACAAAAGTTGACAGAAGCGCTGCTTATGCTTCAAGATATGTTGCTAAAAATATTGTTACTGCTGGTCTTGCTGACAAATGTGAAGTTCAGTTAGCGTATGCAATTGGTGTTGCTAAACCTCTTTCTGTTCGTGTTGATACATTTGGTACGGGTAAAATTAGTGATGCACAGCTTGAAGAGATTGTAAACGCAAACTTCGATTTGCGTCCTGCAGCAATTATTGAAAAACTTGATTTAAGAAAACCACAGTACAGAGAACTTGCTGCATACGGTCATATGGGTAGAATTGACCTTGATGTTGCTTGGGAAAAGACAGATATGGCTGAAACTCTTAAAAAGGCTGCAAACATCTGATTTTTTTGAATATTTTTTCTAGGAGAATGTATGAGTAATCAGACAACTAAAAAGAATATTCACGCAGGTCATCGCGAAAGAGTACGCGAAAATGTTTTGAAAAACGGATTTGAACAACTCGAGGACCACAGACTTCTCGAGTTGTTACTCTTTTATTCAATACCGCGTGAAGATACAAACGAAATAGCACACAGATTGCTTAATGAATTCGGTTCTTTTACAGAAATAATTAAGGCTACACCTAAAAAACTCACTCAGGTGCAGGGTGTGGGTAAAAACAGTGCAATTCAGATTGCTGCAATTGGTGAACTTTTTAAAAGAGTTATTGAAGAGGGGGCGGTTAAAAGAACGCCATATAAAACTATTGAAGAACTAGTTGCACTTGTAAGGTCACAATATCTCAATGAAAAGAATGAAAAAATGTTGTTCATATGCTTTGATTCTGCTATGCGTTTAAAGAAAATTGAATCATTTACTGAGGGTGATTCTGTTCGCACCAGTACAGAATTAAAAACAGCACTTTCTAAAATTTTGGAAAATGACCCATCTTTCGTAATTATGGCTCATAATCATCCGGAGGGTCCGGCTTTGCCATCAAATACAGATGTCACTTCAACTTCGACTGTTTCTACAACTCTCAGAAGACTTGGTATAAATCTTGCTGACCATATTATTATAAACAGAACAGCCTATTTTTCAATGAGAGAAGATTCGCGTTATAAAAATTTATTTGATTTAGAAATCACTGAATAAAGATTTTTACCGCTGAAACTGAAAATATAAAACTTACCAAATCGGCACATATTGCACTTGGCAATGTGTGCCTTGTGTTTTTTACATTGCAAGAGCCATAATAAAGTGTAATTGCGTAAAAGGTTGTTTCTGTTGAACCCATCATAATTGAAGCGCATCTGCCTATAAATGAATCTGGCCCGTGTTCTTTTAAAATTGTTTCGAACATTGAAATAGCACCACTACCTGAAATTGGTGATAAAATTGCAAGCGGGGTAAGTTCTTCCGGGAATTTTAAAAAATTACAAATCGGTGAAAATATATTTGTAATTACTTCTAATCCACCTGATGTTTTTAACATATTAACTGCTACTATTAAAGCTATAAGGGCGGGCGTGATTCCTAAAACTGTTTTAAAACCGCTTTTAGCACCATCTAGGAATACTTCAAATACATTAAGTCCTTTTATAGCACCAAAACCAACTATTACCGTAACCAGAAAAGGTAAAATATAATCTGTAAAATTGCTCATATTTTAAATGCCTTTCGCAAAATAAAAGTCATAAAAACTCCTATTGTTACACTGAATAAAGAGGTAACAATTGATGGAAGTAGTATTTCCATTGGATTCTGACTGCCTGCTTCGTGCCTTAGTAATGCAACTGTTGTCGGTACTAAATGTAAAGCGGCAGAGTTGAGTACAACAAACCTTACCATTTCGTCTGTTGCAGTATCTTTATTTAATGAGTTTTCTTGTAACCGCTTCATAGCTTCCAATCCGAGTGGTGTTGCCGCATTTCCTAGACCTAAAAGATTAGCAGTTAAATTCATTGAAATTGCATTTTTGGCTTTTTCATCTTTTAATTTTGGGAAAAGAAGTTTTAAAACTGGTTTTAACATATTGCTTATAATTTTTGTTAACCCACTTTTTTCTGCAATTGCCATAAGACCATTCCAAAAACAAATTATGCCTGTTAGTTTTAATACAAGAGTAATAGCTTCCGTACCACCTGAAATTACTGATGAGGAAAGCGAAGACATATTATTGGTTGCAATTGCACAGAAAAATGAGAAGATTATAATTATTACCCACACATAATTCATCATATTTATCACAACTTCTTTTATTGATTTAATAAAAAGTATGATTTATGGGACACTATGTATGCAAAAAAAGAAAAAAATCTTGACTAAATTACAATATCTTGTATAATATAATAGGTTTAATAACAAATAATGGTATAATATTCGTTAATTTGAAAGGTCAGGTATAAAAATGGCAAAAGCAAAAAACGAAACACAACAAAGCTATGGTAACGAAAGTATTTCAAAATTAAAAGGTGCAGACAGAGTCCGTAAAAGACCTGCAGTTATTTTCGGTTCTGATGGTCTTGAGGGTTGTGAACACTCTGTTTTTGAAATTATTTCTAACTCAATTGACGAAGCTCGTGAAGGCTATGGTAATAAAATCGTTGTTACAAGATTTTTAGATAAATCAATTGAAGTACAGGACTTTGGTCGTGGTATTCCTGTTGATTATAATAAAAAAGAAGAGTGTTATAACTGGGAACTCGTCTTCTGTGACCTTTATGCAGGTGGTAAATATAACACCAATGAGGGTGGTAGTTACGAGTATTCTTTAGGTCTTAATGGTCTTGGTCTTTGTGCTACTCAATACGCATCTGAATATATGGAGGCAGAAATACATACAGGTGGTTACTGCTATGAGCTTTCATTTAAACAAGGTGAAATTGATAGTGAAATGAAGAAAACCCCTTATGATAAAAAGGATACTGGTTCAAGAATCAAATGGCGTCCTGATTTAAAGGTGTTTACAGATATTGATGTTCCGCTTGAGTATTTTCAGGATATTTTAAAAAGACAGTCTGTTGTTAATGCTGGTGTTAAGTTTATTCTTAAAAATCAACTTACTGAAACAAAATTTGAAACCTTTGAATTCATTTATAACAATGGTATTGTTGACTATGTTAATGAATTTATTGGTGAAGATGGTCTTAGTACCGTTCAATTCTGGCAAGCAGACAGAAAAGGTAGAGACCGTGCGGACAAGCCTGATTATAAATTGAAAATGAATATTGCTCTTTGTTTCTCAAATAAGAAGCAATTAAAAGAGTATTATCATAACTCAAGCTGGCTTGAATATGGTGGTGCACCTGAAAAAGCTGTTAAAAGTGCATTTGTTGCACAGATTGATGCTTATTTAAAACAGAACAGCAAATATACTAAAACTGATGCTAAAATCAGTTTTCAGGATGTTGAAGATTGTCTTGTACTTGTTATTTCATCATTTTCAACTCAGACATCTTATGAAAACCAGACTAAAAAAGCGATAACCAATAAATTTATTCAAGATGCTATGACTGAGTTTATCCGTCATCAGCTTGAAGTGTATTTTATTGAAAATAAACTTGATGCAGATAAAATTTGTGAGCAAGTGCTTATAAATATGCGTTCAAGAATTAAAGCGGAAACTACAAGATTAAATCTTAAAAAGACACTTGCTTCTTCGAATGATATGACATCACGAGTTGAAAAATTTGTTGATTGTCGAAGCAAAGACCCTAACGAAAGAGAAATCTTTATAGTTGAGGGTGATTCTGCTCTTGGTGCTTGTAAACAGGCGCGTGACTCATCATTCCAGGCAGTTATTCCTGTTCGTGGTAAAATTCTTAACTGCTTAAAGTTTGATTACAACAGAATTTTCAAAAGTGAAATTATTACGGATTTAATTAAGGTTTTAGGTTGTGGTGTTGAGGTTTCCTCAAAATCAAATAAAGAGTTGTCTTTATTTAATTTAGAAAATCTTCGTTGGAGTAAAATTATTATCTGTACTGATGCCGATGTTGACGGTTTCCATATCAGAACTCTTATTCTTACAATGATTTACAGATTGATGCCAACCTTATTAAAAGAAGGTAAAGTATTTATTGCAGAATCACCACTCTATGAAATTACTTCAAAGGGACAGACCTGGTTTGCTTACACAGAAAAAGAAAAAGCAATGGCTTTAGAAGAGATTGGTGATGCGAAATACACAATTCAGCGTTCAAAGGGTCTCGGTGAAAACGATGCAGATATGATGTGGCTTACAACTATGAATCCGCAGACACGCCGACTTATTAAAGTTGAACCTAATGATGTTGAAGAATTGATTGCCGAAAAGTTCGAACTTCTTTTGGGTGACAATCTTGCAGACAGAAAAGAATTTATAGCAGAAAATGGTCATTTATATATTGACCTTGCAGATATTTCTTAAGGTGGTGTGAAGTTATGGCAAGAAAGAAAAAAGAAACACCTGAAGTGAATAATATAGAAGAGGTAAAAGCAAATATTATTGGCGCGGGAGAGGTTGTTTGTCAACCTATTACTGAAACACTTGAGACAAACTTTATGCCTTATGCTATGAGTGTTATAGTATCTCGTGCTATTCCTGAAATAGACGGTTTTAAACCATCTCACCGTAAACTCCTTTATACAATGTATAAAATGGGTTTAATAAATGGTGGTAGAATAAAATCTGCAAATATCGTAGGTAGAACAATGCAGTTAAACCCTCATGGTGATGCAGCAATTTATGAGACAATGGTGCGTCTTTCAAAGGGTAACGAAACACTTTTGCACCCTTATGTTGATAGTAAAGGTAACTTTGGTAAATCGTATTCTAAAAATATGGTTTATGCGGCATCCCGTTATACTGAAGCAAAGCTTGAAAGTATTTGTAGCGAACTTTTTAACGATATTGATAAAGATACTGTTGATTTTGTTGATAACTACGACAGTACTATGAAAGAACCAACTCTTTTACCTGTTTCATTTCCGAGTGTGTTGCTTAATACTAATAGTGGTATTGCTGTTGGTATGGCGAGTAATATATGTTCTTTCAACTTAAAAGAACTTTGTGATACAACTATTGGAATAATTAAAAATCCTGACTTTGATGTTTTTGAAACTCTCAAAGCCCCTGACTTTATTGGTGGCTCACAAATGATTTATGACCGTAATGCACTTGAGGAAGTGTATAAAACAGGTCGTGGTTCACTTAAATTCAGAGCTAAATACAGTTACGATAAATCAAATAACTGTATTGATGTTACTGAAATTCCACCAACAACAACCTGTGAAGCAATTATTGAAAAAATAATTGAAAAGGTTAAAGCAGGTTCTTTAAAAGAAATTAGTGATATTCGTGACGAAACAGATAAGAAAGGTCTTAAAATCACAATAGATTTAAAACGCGGTGTAGATGCAGAAAAACTTATGAAGCGTCTTTATAAAATGACACCACTTGAAGATTCATTTTCTGCAAACTTCAATATTCTTGTTGCAGGTGTGCCAAGAGTAATGGGTGTTAAAGAAATTCTTACTGAGTGGATTGCATTCCGTACAGAGTGCGTTAACAGACGCGTATTTTATGAATTAACAAAAGCAAAAGATAAATTGCATTTACTTTTAGGTCTTAAAAAGATTCTTCTTGATATTGATAAAGCAATTAAAATTATCAGAAATACTGAAGAAGAGGCAGAGGTTGTACCAAACTTGATGATTGGTTTTGGTATCGACCAGATTCAGGCAGAGTATGTAGCTGAAATAAAACTTCGCCATCTTAACAAACAATATATTCTTAAAAGACTTGAAGATGTTGACCAACTTAAAAAAGATATTGAAGATATGGAAGATATTCTTGCTAGCAAGTCAAGAGTTAAAAAAATTATTGTTGAAGAACTTACCAAAGTTTCTGAAAAATATGGCAAGGATAGAAGAACTGAAATTATCTACGATGAAATTGATGATTCTGAAGAAGTTGAAGAAGTGCCTGATTATCCTGTTCATTTATTCTTTACCCGTGATGGTTACTTTAAGAAAATCACACCACTTTCACTCAGAATGGGTGGTGAACAGAAGCTTAAAGAGGGTGACGAGATTGTTTCAACAGTTGAAACAACAAATAAAGCAGAACTGCTCTTCTTTACAGATAAATGTCAAGTTTATAAATCAAAAGCAAGTGAATTTGAAGACAGCAAAGCAAGTGTATTAGGTGATTTCGTGCCTTCTAAGCTTGGTTTTGATGCAGATGAAAAACCATTCTGTATGATTGTGACAACTGAATACACAGGCTTTATGATATTTTTCTTTGAAAATGGTAAGGCTGCAAAAGTAAATATGCAGGGTTACGATACAAAAACCAATCGTAAAAAACTCATTAAAGCATATTCTGATAAATCACCACTTGTTGCGGCTTTTTGTGAAAAAGAAGATGTTGAATATGTTCTTAATTCAACTGCAGGCAGAGTTCTGTTAGTAAATACTGGCGCAATTTCTATTAAAACAACAAAAGATACTGCTGGTGTTAATGTAATGACACTTAAAAAGTATCATAAAGTTCAGAGTGTAAGACATTATGTTGAGGGTGAGTTCAGTAAACCTTACAGATACAGAACTAAAACACTACCTGCGGCTGGTGCAACTTTGAGTGCTGATGATACTGCTGAACAACTTTCTTTGTTAGATTAAAAATAACAACAGCCGACTCTTAAAGAGTCGGCTGGGCAGATAATCTTGTTTGAAGACCGTATATTTTTTAAAGTAATTTCAATAATATTGATATTAGCTTATTATATCTTCTTCAAAACAAACGCAAAATTTATTTAAAAGGTTATCTGCTAACATTATATTGTGTATTTTTTTATTGATAATACATAAAAATTAAAAAAAATAAAAAAATTTTAAAAAAAGACTTGCATTTTATGAAAGTCTGTGTTAATATATCAAGGCACTCGAGAGAGAAGTGCTAAAACATCAGGAGGACAAAGCGAATGACAGAACTTGCTTGGTACCATTTTTTAATTGGTGGCATTCTTATTGTTTCATCTTTATTTATAATTGTACTTGTTATGCTTCAGCAAAGCCGTCAAGCTGGTCTTTCAGGTGCAATCGCTGGTGGTTCTGATTCTTTCTATGAAAAGAACAAAGGCCGTTCAAAAGAAGCAAAACTTGCTTTCTTTACAAAGATTTTTGCTGTTGTGTTTATGGTAACAACACTTGTTGCAATCATTCTTTTCGCATTCTTAAAATAAACCTCATTCATTGAGGTTTAAATATATGAGTTATTAGCTCAGTAGGCAGAGCACCTGCCTTTTAAGCAGGGTGTCCGGAGTTCGAATCTCCGATAACTCACCAAAAAATCCAGGTCTTTTGACTTGGATTTTTTATTTGTTTATTATTTCGTAATATCGTTTTTTCGTTAATGAATTTTAAAGAGTTTAATTTTAAACAATATTAAAAGGTGTTTTTCAATATGTCAATCTATTATTTTTTGGTAGAAGCAGTACCTTTGAAGGATAATCCAGAATCAGAATATGTTGATGGTGCATTTGTTAATTGTTGGATAAAAGCCGATTCTACAAAATCAGCTATAAAAAAAGCTAAAGAGTATATCAAAGGGGAAAAATGGAGATGGGTTAAAGCTGAAGATATGTTTACTGTAGAACGAGAAAGATATCTGGATGAACCTGATTCATTAGAGGCCTATGATTACGCCTGTGAGTATGGTGCTATGGGTGTGTTTTATACTTTTTCTGATGATGCAGAAGATTAAACAGAACTACAATTATGATTGTAGTTCTGTTTTTTCAATATTGAATCCAATTATTGTGAATATAACACCCAATGCGCCACAACTACGTGCAACAATAAGCAATTCCTGTGATAAATTATAAAAGAAAATATATCTGTTACTTGTATCTTTCATTATAAAGCAGATAAGGGATGATATAAGACAAGTAATTACAAGAATAAGAGTGGATTTAATTATAAATTTTGTGTATTTTGGTAGTCTCTTTATTTTATCTTTGAATTCAAAAAGTATATTAATCATAGTTTAATCACCTGTATAATTTTATAATTTTAATTTGGAAAATTCAATGGTAATTGACACCAGGTAACAAAATGTTGTGGAATTCTATGAAAAGTCTTGAATTATATACATATATTTGGTATAATCATCATGTATATTATATTTTAAGGAGTAAATATTATGAAATGTCCTTTTTGTGGTTATGAAGAAAGTAAAGTTATCGACTCAAGACCTACTGATGAGGGTGAAAAAATCCGCCGTAGAAGAGAGTGCATAAGCTGTGCAAGTCGTTTTACTACATACGAAATTATTGAAAGTGTTCCAATTATGATTATCAAAAAAGATAAATCAAGAGAATCATTTAATCGTGATAAGCTTCTCAAGGGTATGGTTCGTGCTTGTGAAAAACGACCAGTTGCAATTGATACACTTGAAAAAATTGTTGATGAAATTGAGGCTGAAATTCAAAACTCACTCGACAGAGAAATTACCTCTGATAAAATCGGTGAGCTTGTAATGGATAAACTTAAAGATGTTGATGAAGTTGCTTATGTTCGTTTTGCGTCAGTTTACCGTCAGTTCAAAGATATAAATACATTTATGTCAGAGCTTAAAAAACTTTTAACTGACTGATTTGGTGAAATTAAATGTCATTTTTTATTTGTCCTGTATGTAACTCTTTTTTATTGGAACAGGAGAGTAAGTTTTGTTGCGAAAATAACCATTGTTTTGACAAATCAAAGCAGGGTTATGTAAATTTACTTATGTCACAACAGTCTTCTTTAAAGCGTCACGGTGATGATAAGCTTATGGTTAAATCTCGTCGTGACTTTCTTGATAAAGGTTATTATTCCCGACTTTGTGACGAAATTTGTTCTGTTATAAATATGTTTAAAACGAAAGATAGTGTTTTATTTGATATTGGTTGTGGTGAGGGTTATTACACAACTAAGGTTAAATCAAATTGCGATTTACATACTGTTTACGGAATAGATATTAGTAAAAATGCTTTGCAGTACGCAGCAAAACTTGATAAATCGGTAAAATATGCAGTTGCGAGTGCGTTTCAGTTACCATTCGCTTCAAACTCTGCAGATATACTCTTAAACATTTTTGCACCTTGTGCTTATGAAGAGTTTGACAGGGTATTAAAAGATGATGGCTTTTTAATTAAGGTTGTGCCATTGAGTGAGCATTTATGGGAATTGAAAAAAGCAATTTATAAAGAACCATATAAAAATAAACCTGAAATAAAAAATGATGAGCTTTTTACTTTGGTAGATAGTAAAGAACTTAAATATGATATTACACTCGAAACAAGCGATGATATTTATAATCTCTTTACTATGACACCATATTATTATAAAACTTCAAAAGAAGATACAGAGAAACTTTTGAAACTTGAAACCTTAACTACAACTGTTCATTTTGCTATAGAAATATATAAGAAAGTCGGTACAGATAATGTTTGAAAATAATTGGGATTCGTTAAATTCAAGAAAAGTGCCTGAATGGTTTGGAAAAGCCAAATTCGGTATTTTTATTCACTGGGGATTATACAGTGTGCCTGCTTATGCACCTCTTAAAGATTACGCAGAGTGGTATGGTTATTCTTGTAATATGGAAAATCCTGAAACAGCTGCACAAGAAAAATATAAAGAATTTCATAAGAAACACTACAACTCAAGACCATATTTTGATTTCTTGAATGATTTTAAAGGTGAGCGTTTTGATGCAGAAAAATGGGCAACTCTTTTCAAGCGTTCAGGTGCTAAGTATATTAATTTTGTTTCTAAACATCACGATGGTTATTGTCTTTACGAAACAAAATATGCTCCCGGATTGAACTCGGTAGAGTGTGCACCTAAACGCGACTTCCTCATGGAACTTAAAAATGCTATGGAGGGTACAGGTGTTCGTTTTGGTGTTTATCATTCAGTTTATGAATGGTGGCATCCTTACTATCTTGAGGACCCTGAAAAATATGCTTTAGAGCATTTACACCCAATGCTTAAGGAGTTAGTTGAAAAATATCAACCAAACACACTCTTTACAGATGGTGAATGGGAACACGAAAGTTCTGTCTGGCATTCAACAGAGTTTTTACAGTGGCTTTATAATGAATCATCTGTAAAAGATTTTATTGTACCAAATGATCGTTGGGGTAAAGAAACTCGTGGTCGCAAAGGTGGTAACTTCACTACTGAATATGGCATAATTGATGTGTATTTAGGTACCGAAAGAAGAATAGAAGATGTTGAATTAGACAGACCTTTTGAAGAGTGTCGAGGCATTGGTCGTTCATTTGGTATAAATAAAGAAGAGGGTTGTGAAAACTACCTTTCTGTTAAAGAACTTCTTAAAACACTCTGTTCACTTGTTTCAAAAGGTGGTAACTTCCTTCTCAATATCGGACCTGATGCAGACGGTACAATTCCACCACTTATGGAAGAGCGACTTTTAGGAATGGGTAAATGGTTAGAAGTAAATGGTGAGGCAATTTATGATTCTGAAGTTTATGTAAAGACTAAAAAAGAGGGTCTTTATTATACAAAGAATGGTGATAATATTTATGCTATTACTGAGATTTTCCCATCTAAAAAACAAACATTGGAAGAAGTACCGTATAGTGATGATATTAAAGTTACACTTCTTGGTTCAGATGCAAATGTTCAGGTTTTTAACGATAATGGTAAATTGTCATTGAAAGCGGATATTGATTCGCCGGACGATATTGATTCACAACATTTATATACATATAAAATCACAAAGTAAGAGGTTTCTTATGGGACACCCATTCAAGCATTTTAAAACTATTACAAAACATCGCCACGCAGTCATAAAGCATTGTGGCAAATGTGGCATTTTGTGGCAAGGACTTTTTCACGACCTTTCAAAATATACTCCGACTGAGTTTATTGTCGGCAGTCGTAATTATCTTGGTGTTAAAAGCCCTAATGAAGCAGAAAGACAAGCGCAAGGTTATTCACTTGCCTGGATGCATCACAAAGGCAGAAATAAACATCACTTCGAATACTGGACAGATTATAATCCTGAAACAAAAAGGGTTGAACCAGTTGAAATGCCACTTAACTATGTAGTTGAAATGTTTTGTGACAGGGTAGCCGCAAGTAAAATTTATAATGAAAAAACTTATAATGAGAATATGCCTATTGAATATTTCTTAAAAGCAAAAAGTAGGCGTATAATCAATGAAAATACCTCACAACTTTTAGAATCCTGGCTTTTAATGCTTCAGGAAAAAGGTGAAGAAGAAACTTTCAGATATATAAAAGGTTTAGTAAAGAATAAAAAATGCGGTAATATAAAGTAATGGAGAAAATTATGAAAAGTAAATTTATTATTTCACTTTCAATAGTTGTTTTACTTGTTTCAATTTTGTTTACGGGTTGCGATTTTTCAATTCAACTTCCAGGTGGAGCAGAGGATGTTTCGCAAATTGATATCAATAATGCTGTTACACGAGTTGTTGAGGTAACTGACAATAATGGTAATGTTATTGGTACGGAAAATGTTACACTTTCTGATAAAGAAATTCAGGAGGGTAAAGATTTCTATGGTAAACTGGATGACAACGCATTAGATGGTATTTCAAACAACCGCTATGATGGTGCAACAAATAACAATGCACAGAATGAAAAATCAATTTTTCAGTCAAGAAACTATTATGTTGTAGGTAGAATTGTTAAAGATGGCAAATCTTCAACATATAAGCTAGCACAAAGCGGAAATAAATATGCTATAATGACAGTTTATAATGGTAATCAGATAGGTATTATTATAGATTATATCAATATTTATTTAGTTCAACTCGAAAACAAGAGTTATATAACTATACCTAAGGCATTATTGTCACAAACAGAAGATTCTGATGTTAAAGACCTTTTAGAAGATGATTTGCTCGATAGTGATAAAAAAATTGTTGAAAATGGTACTACTAAAATTGATGGTAAGGAAGTTTCATATAGTAAATATGATGATGAAAGCATTTCATATTATAAAGGCAACACAATTTTAATGACTAAAAATAGTGATGGTTCAGTTATTTATTATGATACGGTTATCAACAGTGCGCCATCTGGATTTTTTGCACCACCCGCTGGATTTACAGCAAAGCCTTTAAATGCGGAAAGTGTACAAGAATTTTCAGATTTAATTGGGGGCGTAAAGAGTGAATAATATGACAAAAAGAGTTGTTCTGGTTACAGGTGGCTCAAGAGGTATTGGTGCTGATATCTGCCGAAAACTTGCTTTAAAAGGTTATTCTGTTGCAATTGGTTATAATTCATCAGAAAAAGAAGCAGAAGATTTAAAACAGGATTTACTTTCACTTGGTGTTGATGCTGAAATATTTAAAGCAGATATTACTAATCCTAACGAAGTTCGCAAAATGTTTACTAATATTGATAATCGTTTTGGTTCACTTTATGCTCTTGTTAATAATTCAGGTGTGGCAGAACAAGCACTTTTTACCGATATTACTGATGATATGTGGGATATAATGATTTCTACAAATCTTTCTGGAGCGTTTTATTGCTCGAGAGAAGCAGTTAAAAGAATGCTTAAAAACAAAGATGGTAAAATTGTTAATGTAGCTTCTATGTGGGGTGAAGTTGGTGCTGCAATGGAAGTACATTATTCTGCATCAAAAGCAGGTTTAATAGGTCTTACTAAGGCACTTGCTAAAGAACTTGGCCTTTCTGGAATTACCGTCAATGCGGTTTCTCCAGGTGTTATTAAAACTGATATGCTTTCTGATTTCTCTCGTCAGGAGCTTGATTTATTAAAAGATGAAACACCTCTTAACAGAATAGGCGAGCCAATAGATGTAGCAAATGCTGTGGCATTTTTGCTCTCTTCTGGTGCTGATTTTATAACAGGTCAGGTGATTTCTGTCAATGGCGGATTTGTCATATAAAAAATTAAATATTTACTAAAAAACTCTTGACAAACAAAGCTTTAATGAGTATAATTGTTCAAGTAATGCTGGTGTGGCGGAATAGGCAGACGCAAGGGACTTAAAATCCCTCGGTGGCAACATCGTATCGGTTCAAGTCCGATCACCAGCACCAGAAAAAAGACCATTCATGATGAATGGTCTTTTTTCAACGAAATAAAGGAGTATAAATTGTGCTTAATTTTACATTCTTTTTTAATAACATATTGTTAGGTATTGGACTTGCTATGGATGCTTTTTCAGTATCACTTGCAAATGGTCTGAATGAACCTAAAATGAAAAGAAGCAAAATTACAGGTGTCGCAGGTCTTTTTGCTATTTTTCAAGGTATAATGCCACTTATTGGTTGGATTTGTGTTCACACAATTGTTCAGTATTTCAGTTGGTTTGAAAAGCTTATTCCATGGATTGCTTTAATTCTTCTTTGCTACATTGGTGGTAAAATGCTTTACGATAGCATAAAGAATAAAGAAGGGGAAGAAACAGAATTAAAAAGTGTGGGACTTACTGCATTATTAGTACAAGGTGTTGCAACTTCAATTGATGCTCTTTCAGTAGGATTTACTATTGCTGATTATACTTTAGCACTTGCTTTGTTAGCAGTTTTAATTATTGCCATTGTAACATTCTTTATTTGCTTTGTAGGTATTTTAATTGGTAAAAAATTCGGTACAAAACTTGCGGGTAAAGCTGGTATTTTAGGCGGCATAATTCTTATATTTATTGGTTTGGAAATTTTCTTTACAAGTTGGTTTTAACTTGACAAAGAGTGTCATTTTGATATAATTTAACTTAGTGTTAAGCCTCCTTAGTTCAATGGATAGAATAAATCCCTCCTAAGGATTAGATGTGGGTTCGATTCCCGCAGGGGGTGCCAAAAGAGAGCCGAAAAACCTTTATTTTACAAGGTTTTTCGGCTCTTTGATTTTTGGGTGAGTTTCTTTGTTCAAAAAACCAAACTCATTAAAATCTTTTTTCTCTTTCCCATTTGGAAACCGCTTTGTCGGTTATGTTCAGTTTTTCTGTCAACTGCATTTGAGTCAGATTCACATTTTTTCTGCACTCGGCAATAAATTTTCCGATTTTGATCTGGTCCATAATTGCCTTCTCTTACTCAATATTATAGATAATAAAGGTGTCAAAATACACACCTACCATTGGTTTAGTTGGGGAGAAATCAACCGTTAGTAGAGTAAAAAGCAAACGCTAAACTCTTATTTATCGTAATTTTCGCTGAGTTTCTTTACTTTCTTGTTATCAAAATGTATATGAATACCTTCCCAATGAAAAACACGCCTTTTGAACCAAATGGAAGAAAAATGTTTATAAATAAATGATGGATTCGCCTTATTCAAAGGTGCGTATCTCACTTCGTAAGCATCCAACAGTTTGCAATAATCTTTTACCTTATCCATAAA
>JAZRSC010000031.1:0-7570 GCA_045651285.1 Acutalibacteraceae bacterium | reverse complement strand
AATCAGGGGACGGTTCTGTGATTGGGTTGTTTTTCCAATCAACCCACCCCTGATTTCCTATTAAATTAAATTTAAAATACCGCTGAAACCATTGATAATCAAGGGTTTTTGGTGTCAATCATAGAACCGTCCCCTGATTGTTCACCCTGATTGTCTTTTATCTTTCAGGCTCGGTTTTCACGCTAACCGTCCCTTGTCTTACCCCATCATCAATCTATAAACTTACCATTTACCAAACCGCGTTTCAATTTTTTTATTTCTTTCGGATAATAAATTGCAAGTGCTTTTTTTGCTTTTTTACCATATTCAAAATATTTTCGCGAGTACTCTAATTTAGTCTCATCTTCTTTAGATTTCAAAAATATCTCAATTGTTTTTTTATTAGCTCTATTACCTATTCGCAATTCAGCGATTTCTTCCCAAGAATATTCCCATAAACAATCGTTTTTGAGGTGATTTGAAATTCCAGTATCATCTATCAAGATATATTCTTCGGGGGATATTATACATAAAGTTAAAACCAAAAGAAAACCAAAAAAAGAAAGCAAAAAATACCAAAAATCAAAACTCAGAATAAAAAGCGAAGCTGATAACAACATACATAGAAATATTATCGTTTCAATAAATAATATTTCCTGTTTTCTAAAAAACATATAATAAACCTCCTAATAAACAATTTAGAGTAGCATAGATGCTATACCACCTAAAACATCACACACAGTTTCAGAAAGAAGTGTGCTTACTGCATTCAATACATTACCTAACGCTACACTTGTAGAGCCAACTGTACCTAACATAGGTCCTATACCTGAAAATATTCCGCCAATCATAGTAACCAATCCCATTCCAGCCGAATACGCAGCAACATTTTTATTCATTGGTCTATTATCTATTTTCGCAGAAGCAAATTCACTCGCAAACGCACCTGAAAAACCAGAGATAAATCCTGCACTCAAACAAGCAAACAATTTATTTAAAGCTGATACACCAACAAGTTCTGTAGCAGTCAAATAGAGTTCTCCTGCAAAGCCCATACCGATTCCACAAATGGTTCCTAAAACAATACCACCTATCCAACCGGCAAAAGACGAACCGCCAGATGCTTCCGAAACATAACTACCAATTATTGAGTTTACCCCTGCACATATAAAAGTTCCACCTGCAAAAGTACCAACCCCCGTAAGAATTAATGCAATTCCACCAACAAACATAAGACCGCTTATTGTCCATTGCCACCATTCTGGTGCACATCCTGTCAAATCCGTATATTTTATAGGATTGTTACTACAATATATATACATATTAAAGCAAAGAATATTTGCTCCTGTACCTATAAATTCAGAACTATCCGCACTAATAAACCTACCAACCTGCGGATTGTAATACCTCGACTGAAGATAATAAAGCTTAGTCTCACTATCATAATAATACCCACGGTAACGAATCGGGTTAAGCTCACCAATATTTCTACCCGAAGTATCACTCACAATAGTGCAGTTACCCCAAGCATCATATTCATAAGTAACAACAGGTGTACCTGAACTGTTGTAAATACTAACAACATCACCCTGAGCATTGGTGAGTGGGTAATACATATATCCGTCTGTTGAATTAGCAGGATAATAACGAATAGCAGAAAGGTTACCGCTTGCGTCGTAGAAATAGTAGAATTTTAAATCTCCACGAGTTTCATAACGCAACTGACCGCTTACATAATGGTAAGTAGATTTTGTACCGTTATGTGTTTTAGTACCACGAAGACCGTCAACATCATAAGTATAAGTAACCTGTGTTGTGGCGTTTTTGTAGCTCGTTAACTGTCTGCCATTCCAGGTTAAAGTTGCTCCAAGGTAAGTAGTTGGGTTACCAATTGCATCATATTTAATGGTTTCGGTAGCTTCATCGTAAACAGGTTCACCATTATCATCAGTATCACCGTTAAGATTTACCGCTGTTAAAATATGATTCCATCCGGCATTACTATCTTTACCATAGTTGTATGCAACAGTTTTTGTCGGAGTTTCTACTGTGTCTGTTGTGTAATCATATTCAATCTTTTGTGTAATATTACCTAAGCTATCATATGAGAAAACAGTTGTTTTATTCTCAGAAACATTATTTTCTCTTAAAAGCTGATTTTTCTTGTCGTATGTGTATGAACGATATTCTGATTTTGATGTAAGATTATCACTTGGCGCTGTTTTTATTTCTATAATATTACCTACTTCATCATAATAATACAAATATGCAGAAGTGTCAAGTTTTTCGGTTGCCACCTGTGTTGTTTTATACTTGGGAGTTGTCAAATTCTTGTTGTATTTGGTTGATGTATAATACATATAATCACTAACAATTTTTTTGTTGCCTATATTAAGTGATTTTTCATCTAATCTGTTTAGCGCATCATAAGTATAATCAACATAATTTGTTGCAGAACCATTTATTTTGTAACGCGAAATTAGGTTATCTTTTGCGTAAAGTGCCGCGTTTGCGTTTCCTGAATTTTCAGAATATAAATACTCATCAACTGCGGTATACCCACCAAATTCTGTTGCAATTTTTGTTAAATTATTTCTTATATCGTAACCGAATTCTACTCTGCCTATATGAGCATTATCTGTTGAACTTTTTATTTCCTGACGAATTAAACGACCGAGTGAGTCGTAGTCATAGGAGTGTATAAGTTTATTTGCTCCGTCAGCGTGTAATTTAGGAACACCCGTACTTGTGTAAGTCCATGAATATTTTATATTATCATGTTCAACATTCTCACCTTTTTGCGCATCAGTTTTTATAATTGAGCCTACTAAACCCAGTGCGTTATAATTATATGTATTTTTATCGTTATTACCATAGGTTTCTGTGCTTAAAGGTCCGTTGTTTTTTAAATAGGTTTTAACAATAAGTGCCTTACCGTTAACAGTAGTTGATTGTATTCCTCCATACCCATTATAAACAAAACCATAGCTTTCACTTTTTCCGCCGCCACTATATAAAATATTGGCTATGCGGTTACCGTTATAAGTATAACTTGCACTGGTACCATCTGTTGTAACCTTTTTTAGTTTTGTATCCCACTCATCATACTCTTTGGTTGTTGTTACCTTGTCTGGTGTTGTTATACTTTTAATTACACCAGTCTCGCTATCTCTTCCATAAGTAGTTACATAACCATGTTGGTCAGAAACAGTAGCAACCAACGCATTATTAGATGCAGAATGTAAAGTTGTAGCTGTTTTTATAGCCGCACTATTTGAAGAATTCTGAATTTCAGAAACACTAACCATACCGTTGCTATAATAATTGTTACTTGTTGTAATTCCGCTCTCTGTTTTTGTAGTCAACAAGTTGTGCTTATTATCATAAGTCGCAGTTGTTTTATAACCCGCAATATCAGTATATTCAGTTAAATCGTTATTTTTGTCATATTTTGTATTAACCTTTTGTTCAGAGTTAACAGATGTTAAAATAACATTACCATCTTCATCATAAGTATAAGCTTTGGTTTGTCCTTCATCTTTAATTAACTGAATATGGTCAAAATAAGCATAGTTTTCCTGGTAACTGTATCTTGGTACTATAAGCACACTTTGTGGAGTGTAAGTTTTTCCACTTTCGGGTTCTGTATATTTAAGCGAAAAGTGTGTTGTGGCATATTGCCAACCGGCAACAGTTGTATTAAATGTTGCTGGCTCTTTGTTCTGATAAACTGTTGTTGTTCCCTTAGAATCTTTACACTGGTAAGTTACCCTTACAGCTATATCAAAACAAGCGTTTGTGTGATGTGTTTTATTTACTGCATTAGCAGCAGCCCAACCACTTACAATATATGTGTCGTTTTCATTTGGTGCAACAACAACCGTTTGACCTATACCTTTGCTTTTATCAGGTTCACCCTCAATTCTCAAACGATAAGAACCATCTTTACAAGTTCCGCTTGAACCCGGTTTCTGAGCACCATCTACAACAGTACTTCCGCTTGTTTTAATTGTAAAATCGCCTACTTCTGCCCATGAGTTTGGTTTGTTAGAAGTAACATTTTCAAAACTAGAGTTTTCAAGTAAATTGTAACTATTTGATGCTCCGCTTTTTTCAAGTTGCATACAATCAAAATATACACTACCTGTGTAATCTTTTAAACATAAATATGCATTAAGCAATGTAGTATTTTCCGGTATTGTTAAAGTTACCGTTAATCTTCTCCAACCATTATTTATGCTTGTGTCTGTTTTAGCAGTTATGTTTTCTGAATATACGGTTTTTATTCGATTTTCTCCGTTGTATGCACTTAATTGTAAATAAGCACCTTTGCTTCCATTTGTGTTATATTTTTGTGTTAATGTATTTGCTCTCACATAAGCCGAAAAAGTGTAAACATCACCGGCAGTAAGACCACTCAGACTTTGTCTGAAATAACTCACACCACTTTCTGTGAAACTGTTATTTTTCATACAAAGTGATTTATTACCCATATAACTTGTTGTTGCATTACTGCTTAACGAATCGACCCCATTACTTTTTGCAAATGCCCATACAGTTGACTTTTCACCGTTGCTATCTCTGAGTATATTTGCTGTATTTTTACCTAAAGATGAACTTGAACTTATTTTATTTTGTTCGCCAACTCCTGTTGCTTCGTTTGTATATGAACACATTCCTGCACCTATTTCGGCACCTGAACCAAGTCCTACCTGTTGCGAAACGGGTTTGCCTGTATTGTCAAACTTAATTGTTGTAATAATATCGTCAGCACCATTTTCTGCACTTACATAGTTATGAATTCCATCTATACCTGCTGTACGGATTACTGTTGTGTTATATTTTGAACGGTCAAATCTCACGCGTTGCAAAATATAATTTTGATTGTTATTTTTAATATATTCAAAAATCTGGTTTACATGCCAACCAGTTTTATCGGCTGTGTAGTCAAAGTTAAGCCCGTAACCATCGTTATCCTGAACATAGTCAAGTAAACCTGTTGCTGAGTTTACTTCTTTGTAAAAAAGATTTGATTTAGTTTTATCAACATAAATAAGAGTATTTAAAAATCCTCCTGTTGTTTTAAACTCGACTACTCTGTTTGCATTATCTGTAATTTTATGTATATAATCAAGCTCTGTATCACCACTATAATAATAGGTAAAACTATATGTGTGACCCGCTCCGTCAACAATATGTGAAATTCTCGTTTTATCGGGAACCCCGTTTACACCTTGTTTATAATAAATAGTTATCCTGTTACCATTTGCATCTTGCATTATTCCGAGATTACCTTTTGAGTTAAAGTAGTAACTTGTACCGCCTTTAAATTTTATCTGATAACTACAATTAATATCAGGTGTCAACGAAAGTGTAATATCTTCATTATCTTCTGCCTTATAAACTGTTTTGCCATCTTCAGTTGTTTTTTCAATATAATGCTCTGTACCATCACCATCTGTATAAACATAAGGATATCTTTCTGCATCTTCACCTTTTAATTCATATTCTGACGATGTTAAAACTGTTTGTTGAACATTAAGTCTGAAACCTTTTGCAACTGTTGTTCTTGAAGAACCACCTTTTCCTGCACACAATCTTTCATTTGAATTATAAGTGTTGTAATATGCTACAAGGTTTAAAGGCATAAGGTCGCTTACACTTGAAAGAATTGGTAACGCATAAACAAGGTTACCTGTGTAGTCGTTAATATATGCTGCGCCCGCCGCACCATTAGAATAACTTGAATAACTCCAGTAATCTTCTATACCTTTGTTGTTTAAATAACTAACTGTAATTTGTGGGTAAATATCTGCTGTGTAATTCTGTGATGAGTATAACTGAGTACGGTTAACTACACTTTCATTTGCAGAAGCCAACATTAAACCATAGTTAGTTTCACCCTGATACCATGCTTTTACAGTTTTAGTTATATCAAACGAATAGACTACATTAGCACCAAAAACAATTTTTGCGTAATCCAGTACTAAACTTTTATCAACTGATGGTTGGTTGTTCCATGTCAAACTGGTGTTTTTCCAATCAGAAGTTACATTGTATATATTCAGATAACCTGTTGAACTACTGACATCTGCACTTTTCTGAATATAGTGAATAGAAGCGCTAGTAATTACACTGCACTTATCAGGAATATCAGGTAATTTAAATTTTACAAAAGCTCTTGTTTTACCTAAAGTACTGTGACCTGCATAAATATAGTAGTCATTAGGGAATGGCATATTAGGTTGACTTGTATCAGCATAACAGTCCGTAGTGTTTGTTCTGCCAACATCAAGAAAAATTGTCGGGTCAATTACAACCGGGTATTTTCTTGCTTTGTCATTTAACCAGTTGTTATCTGCTTTTACTGTTAAAATATATGCACCTTTTTTCTCTTTGATATCCATTGTGACATCATAAGAATATTCACCTTTTGCATCGTACATATAGGGTTTCATAATTGATGAAACTGGCTTTGTACATTCTTTATCTTCATAAAGAGTAATTGAACCGTCAGTTTCTTTTTTGGGGAAAAGACCATCTGTATCAACAGTAAATTCAAATTTATTTTTATCTTGCTTACTGTTTAAAACAATGCTTTCTTTAATTTTGTTAGAAGAAATTTCATACTCCAAGTCAACATTGTCGTACACTTCTTCATAAGCAATAGCACTTTTTTGGTTGTCGATTTTTAACTTTTCTGCATTTTTGTCAGCACTTTCGTCAATTGGTGCTTCTTCTGTAAATTCTTCTATAATTTCATTTGATTTTAAATGTTTGTGATTTTTAACTTTACCTTTTGGTTTTTCTTTGTTATTAAAAATCTTTTTATCAATCACAGGGGAGAATTTTATATCATATTCTCTTGCTGAAACTTCAATTTGTGCATCATCTTCTGAAAATTCTTCCGGGAATGACATTTCACTATCTGAATTTTCAATCACAAATTTTTCTGTTTCATCAGCATTCTCATCTTCGGTAATGGAATAGTCGTATTCTTTCCATTCGCCATTTTCTTCGTAATGCACAGGCTGAGCATATTGTGCAGCCATATATGAGCCGTCTGACATTCTGAAATATTTGGTGTACTCTGTACGCATATCCTCTATTTCAGAAACAATTTCGGCTTCTTCATTTTCTTCTGTTTCAATTTCTTCACTTGAAACAGTCATTTCATCAATATTTTCTGCATTTTCACTTGTATTTCCTGTAACCTCTTCTGCAAAAACAGGTGTTGCCGCAGAAAATACGCTTAAAAGTGTCAAGACAGATAATATCAACGACAATACTTTAGTTGTCTTTTTCATTTGTTTTTCTTTCTCCTTTGACTTTAATATTAACCCCGAAATTTTTTTAATTTTACATAGTTCAAATCCCTTAATTTGAACCTTGCACTTTTTTATTTAACCTCCTTAAATTTTTTAGGGGGTCCATATATATATGTCAAAAATCGCAAAAAGCTACATAAAAATTTTGTCTTTTTTAAAATTTCAGAGAAACAAACAAAAAAACTGTTGCAATTTTAGTGAATTGCAACAGTTTTTTGTATTTTTTATTTTATCTCAAAATTTCTTTTCTCCACGCTCACGAA
>JAZRSC010000030.1:0-45100 GCA_045651285.1 Acutalibacteraceae bacterium | reverse complement strand
CTTCTGCCCCTGCCAGAAAAATAAAACGGATTGCAAAAGCAATCCGTTTTATTTTTTATTCTTTACCAAAAAAGTCTGAAAGTTCTACATCGTAACCATGTTCTTTTAAATCATCATAAGAATTGAAATTATTAAAAATTGTATAAACCGCACCAGCAAATCTTACAAAACCATTTTTCACTTTAGTCACAAAACCAATTTCCTGATGACCACCATTTTCGGTAGTTTTCTTAATTGTAAATGTATTAAATGGTTTCTTTTCATCTAACTCATAAGAATTAACTGTTATTGAGTCTTCTGTAAAATCAAGAATATTATAAACAGGATTTTCTGTGAGGTAATCAAAGCCAATCCATTCTTCATTAAGACCTAAATCGTCATCATCACGAGGTCTGCCCAACGAACAGGACACCATATAAACAGTACCTTTGGGGTCAACCATTTCAGACTTCAATTCCTCAACTGATTCGTTTTCATATAAAACATCGGTAACTGTATAATAATGGCTATGACCTAAAAGAACTAAATCTATTCCGAATTCGTCTGCAATTGGTCCCCAGATAGTACGGAGAAGATTGTTTTCGCTTTCACGGTGCTCAATTCTACCACTGTAAAGGTCGTGGTGGAACATCATAATTTTCCATTTTACTTGGGGATTCAATTCAATTGCTCTTTCTACAAAATCTGCGTGTGCCATAGCGTTACCACTGTTTGAGTCCATTACTAAAAAGAGTGCTTCGCCTTTTGTGAACCAATAATCTGTACCATTATAAGAACGGATACTAGCTTCAGTATCTTCATTAGGAACATTTTTAAAATCCTTATAAGCCGCACCTTTACGGTCGTGGTTACCCATAGCAGTAGCAATAGTCATTTTCTTTAACAAATCAGAAGTGGTAAATGCTCTGTATTCACTTTCAAGACCTTCTGTTGCCTGGTCACCTGCAGAAAGAACAAGTGAAATATTTTTATTATTTTTAAGCGCATCTGCTACTGTTTCGTGAAATCTGTAAGATGTGTCACTAAGAGAATTTTCATTACCATCATCTATTGCGGTTATATGAACATCTGTTACATACATAGCAGAAAACTCTGCACCGCCAGCAGTTTTAAATGAATAAACTTTTGACTCAAAATTAGGACTTACACATTTGTAGTAATATGTAGTATTTTCTTTAAGTCCTGTAACAGTAACTTTATTGACAACATTACCTTCAACAGAATTAAACTGTGTACCTTTAAAAACTTCTGGTGAACTCAAATCTTTGTTTTCAGAAACAAGAACTGAACTTTCACCCTCAGCTGAAGAATACCACGAAAAATTCCGTTCACTTTCGTTACTACCAACAAACATAATAATTCCTGCATCAGCATTGTCACTTTCCCAGAGTTTTTGCCACTCTTCCTTACTCACTGCAAATGATGGAATTGCGAGAGTAAAAAGCATTATTGTTGCAAGAATTATTGAAAAAAATCTTTTCATAAAACGACTCCCTTTTAACATTTTCTAAATTATATGACAAGTATTTATAAATGTCAATAAATTGTACATTTACTTAATTTCTAAATAGTCGCCATTATCTTTGATTTTTACAAACTTAGGTCTTTCGTAAAGTGATTTGTTAGGACTGTGGAATGTTAAATAAATATTTTCATCATCCTTAAAAATCATACCATGACCACCGTCATCATCAATAAGTGGTTCTAAATGTGTGAAATTCAAATTCAGCTCACCATCATTGAATTTAACAAGACACTCAGCATACTGCTTATTTATAAATGTTGACCATAGCATAAAAAGTTCATCGGTTTTTGAACGGAACATAAATGGTCCGTCTGTAACGAAATGGCCATCGTCTGGCGCTTTTTCAATAAAAAATGGTGATGAACCTGAAAACATAGTAACCGCTTCACCTGTTATACCGGTTAAATCTTCTTTAAGCTGAGCATAACAGATTGTTCCGTCAATTATTTGTGTATGCTCGTGACAGAACACAATAAAAGGTTTACCATTTTTATCAACATAAAATGTACCATCAAGACATTCCCAATCATGTGGAGTTACCGCACCTATACTATGTGGTTTAAACTCACCCAATGGACTTTTTGCTTTTAAAATATAAGTACCCCTCAAACCATTTGGCTTTGTAAAGGTTGCAAACATATAATAATTATCTTTATATTTATGTACCTCTGGTGCCCAGTTTACATTACTGTTCATATTATATTTATCTGAATTGAAGCATTCAATTGGCTCTGACCAGTTTTCTAAATCAGTTGACACATAAACATCAAAGCCTTTTGTCTTCTGACCAAAATTATTGGCTCTCGTACCATACATATAATATTTACCGTTTTCAAATAACACAAATGGGTCGCGGATATTGATTTGTTCGTTTGTCATAAGTTGCTCCTTCAAGTGTTAGGCGTTAGAAGTATTATAGCACACAAACATTTCATATTCAATTTATTATTGACAAAAATGTAATGGTGTGTTATTTTATACCTAGAACTACTATGCATATTATTTCTATGCAAAATGAAAGGTGGAAAAAATTTATGAATATAAAAAAAGAACTCACAAAAGGTAGCAGTTCACTTCTGGTGCTTTCAGTAATTAGCGAAAAAGATATGTATGGTTATGAGATAATTAAAGAAATCGAAAAAAGAAGCAACGAAGTTTTTGCTTTTAAAGAAGGTACTCTCTACCCTATTTTACACACATTTGAAAAAGACGGTTATTTAACTTCTTACTGGTTTGAAAGTGAAAACGGAAGAAAAAGAAAATATTATCACATAACAGAAAAAGGAATTAAATTATTATCTAAATCAAAAGCAGAGTGGGAAGCATATTCTACCGCTGTAAAAAATGTTTTATCAATAAATAATGCTACGATTTAAGGTGATAAATATGAACAATAAAATTAATGAATTTATTGAAAGTTTGTTACCTGATGATATTAATCAGACTAAAAAAGAAAGTTTAAAACTTGAAATAGAAAATCACATTCTGGATGCAATTGATTTTTATGAAGGAAATGGTTTTTCTTATGAAAAAAGTGTTGAGAAAGCACTGAATGATTTTTGCAGTGATGAAAAAAACAAAAAGAAAATTAAAAATAAATTTATTAATTTACATGGTGAAAAATCACTTGCAAAACCTATAATTAAAATATGTTTAATTTTAATTATTTTAAGTGTTTTTTCGGATATATTTTCTTACGGATTAATTCAACCATCTTTAACTTTAATCATAATTCAGTTATTACTATTAGCTTTAATAATTTTAATTGAAGCTATAAAAAAAATCCCTCGACTTTTCCGCTCCATTCTTTCTATAGTTATTTTAATTGTATTTTTCTTTATTACCTCCTTTGTCTCTTTTTTGTTACCAAAGGATTTTATAGAAATGCAATTAAGTGATTATTTTAATATTGAAGGATATAAAACTGAAAATATAGACCGCCTTAAAGAAGATAATGAAACAATATATTCTTTATCTTTTATACCATTAAGCACCGAATTGGGTGAATACAAAAATATTACATATTATTATTTTACCGTCCAGAGTATTTTTACTGAACCATCTAATTTCACTTACATTTTTAGTTATGATGATGACGATTACTTGAAAACTAAAAATTATATTAATAATAAATATATAAATTTCAAAGAAAGTTTAATAGTAAACGGGTTTGAATTCAGTTATTTTACACCTTGTTATCACGATTCAAACTCATATGAAACATTTGTAAATGATCTGGTTTATTTTATTGGCACTAACGATAAAACAAAACAAATAGCAATAATCTGTTATAATGACGAGCACCTTGAATACAAATTTATTGAACTCGATAAACCTTTAAAAGAAAAAATCATAATAAATGGTGAAGAAAAAGAAAAAACATTTTTAGTTCTCCCCGATGAAAATGAATTCAATGAAAAATTCTATTCAGATGTCTGCGGTTGGAAGTACATAAGTTTTTTTAATTTCTTTTTAAAATAATCATTTCAGGATGTAAAATTATGAATAATAAAATTAATGAATTTATTGAAAGTTTGTTGACTGATGATATTAATCAGACTAAAAAAGAAAGTTTAAAACTTGAAATAGAAAATCACATTCTGGATGCTATTGAATTTTACGAAGAAAATGGTTTTTCTTATGAAAAAAGTGTTGAGAAAGCACTGAATGATTTTTGCAACGATGAAAAAACTAAAACTAAAATTAAAAATACGTTTGCAAACTTACATGGTGAAAACTCCGTTGCGAGTATTATAAAAAAATTAATCTTAATTTACATCCCGCTGAATATAACGCTTCACTTATTTGCTAACTATATGATACATGTAGGTGTATTGGTCAACGCTATTATAATACCTCTTATCTTTTACTTTATATTTTCAGTAATTGAAAGTCGCAAAAAAATCAAAAAAGCGGTTCGTTCTACTACCTCGTTGGTTATTGCACTAATTTTTGTTGCACATGGTTTCCTTGCGTTGTTTTCATTCACTGATATTATTCATATCACTTCAGATAAAACACAAGTTGATTTTAAACACAACACTATTGGTTATACTTGGGAACCCGATTGGTTTGATGAAAACTACGCCCCTGAAGACTATGATTATTTAAGTAAAACCTTTATTCCCACTGACTTCAAAAACTATGACACAATTGATATTTATGCTTATGAAGAAGATACAGCATTCCACGAAGCCAGTGCAACAACATATATTTTCAAATATGAAAATAAACCCGAATTTGAAAAAGAACGAAACAGAATAAGTGATTTGTACTCATATTTTGAAAAAAGCATTTCGTTGAGTGGTTTTGAGTTAAATTATTTTGCACCACCGTCAACAATAACGCATAATAATAAAACATATTCATTAAACTGGGGCGAGGAATTATACATAATCGGATTCAACGAAGAAACAAATCAGATTTTATTAACAATACATTATGGTGAATTTTTTGATTACTTACCTCTTGATACACCGGTTTATAAAGAAGTTATAGTTGATGGTGAACTATGCGAATTAGCTTTCTCTGAAACGGTTGATAAATCTTCTGTTGATGAAACCTTTTACAAAGATTATTGCGGTTTAAAATATGTTATGTTTTTCAATTTCTTTTTAAAGTGAATGCTAAAAACCCGTTGTTTATAACAACGGGTTTTTGTTATACAATCCCAAAAATTACAAATAAATGCCCGAAAGTTACATTTTAAACAAGTGAACTGTATTTTCAACTATAATAAGGGTGTAATAGCGGGAGCAACAAAATGGAGCAAAGTAAAATGCTAAAAAAATAGTGACATCAAAAATAAAGTATGATTATATAGTGTTGAGGTGAGGTTATGACAAAAATTTCAAAAAACATCAAAAAACTGAGAACTGCACAGAATATAAGTCAAGAAGCACTTGCAGAAAAGCTTTTTATTTCGCGTCAGGCAGTTTCTTCGTGGGAAAACGACCGTACACAACCCGATATTGAAATGATTGGTAAACTTGCAGAGGTGTTCAACATTTCGGTAGAGGAGCTTATTTACGGTGAAAAGCGAAAAATTGAGATTGAAAACGAAGAACCTAAACAAAATAACCGATTACTTATAATAGTTTTCTCAATTTTAGGCTCTGCTTTTGTTTCTATCGGTCTTATTTTCTTTATAGTCTTCGGATGGGAATACTTCGGAACTGTAATTAAAACCGCTTTAGGACTTTTGCCCATGCTCGCAGGTCAGACAGTCGCAATTTACACATATAAAAGAAAAATGCATTCAATTGCCTTTACAGAAAGTGGTGCTCTTGTGTGGTCAGTTGGTGTTGTTTCTACCCTGTTTTTGATAAACGGAATTCTTAACATCAACATTTCACATTTTACGCTTTTTGCATTAAGTACAATTTTAATTCTTCCTGCCATATACATCTTCAATTCAATTTCTGTATTGTTCGGATATTTCGTATTAGCATTAACCACTCCGCTCAATAATATCAACGATTTCGCAACAATTACATTCTTAATTGCATCACTATTTTTAGGTGGTTTATATGTTACACTAAACAAACACAAAGTCGAAGATTTTCGACACAATTTATCTTTATGGTTTTTTGTAATTTCTGTGTTTATTGGTGTAATAGAATTACTTATGGGGTTAAATACTAACCTGTTTATGATGAGTATGTTTGCGGTACTTTTAACTGGCTTTACTTTCTTATTTACATTCAGCAAAGAAAGAGATTTAAAAAAGCCATTTTATCTTTTAGGTAGTCTTGGGTTACTCGCAACACTAATTTTTCTTTCGGTAATCGGCACTTTAGATTCAGTTGATTTAGTATTCACACAATACTATTTTAAAGACCAGAAGTTACTACCATATTTATTCATAAATTTAATAACACTCATAGCAATCATAGATATAAGTGCTTTTTGTAGCAGAAATACACTTGTTAAAAATCCGTTAAAAATAGCAATTTTTCTTATAGGTAGTATTTCAACTATATTAGCTCTTATTTGTGCCGACACATTCGTTCCATTTGCAATTATACTTACTGTTTTACTTTCAATTTGTTTTATTGTTATAGGTTCTAAATCAAATAAACTTTATGAGGTAAACATCGGTTTAATTTCAATAATAATTATTATGTTTAAAATCATTACTGAAATCGGTTCAGATTATCTCGCACTTGGTTTTGCCTTCTTGCTCTCGGGTATAATTTTATTCATAGTTAATTTCTTGCTGATAAACAAAGGTAAAAAAGAAAAAGCATTAACACTAAATAATAATTCCGAATTAGTTGAGGATGGTGATTTAAATGTTTAAAAGAAACACTAGAAATATTTTAATTTTCGTTATAATAATTCAACTTATTATCCCACTTGCTATGCTACTTTATCAAACAAATATTAGTTATAATTTAAAGAAAGAAGAAAATTACTTTAAAATACCATTAAGAAGTATTGAATATTATTCAGATGGTTGCTCTTTAGAAATTCTGATAGATGAGTATATAGATTACACAAAAAATTATTTTGTTTTTGAAAAATCAGAAAACACAACAAAATTCACCATTTCTGACTCAAAACCAAAACACAACCACTATTTAGATATAAATTCAAGAAATATATACAATTTAAACTATATATCAAAATATGATTTTAATTATGAGCTTATTGAATATTCAAACACAATTTATGATATAGATAATGAAAAAAGAAATATTTCTAACGGTCTTGTAGACGGGTCTGAAACAGAGGCTTATGCGATAGTCAGCGTTTATAAAGGTCAGATTAAAGTAGTCAGTGTCTTTATTGAAAACTATACTTTAGAAGATTATTTAAAAGCTTGTGAAAACAATGAAATTGATTTTACACGATATCAATATATTGATGAATTTAATTTTTCTGAATATTTTGATAATCTCTCGGATAGCCAAAAAGAATTATTTAATAATATTGCAGAAAATGTTTTAGCATAAGAAACAGGCTGTAAAAAACTTGTCGTTTTTTACAGCCTTGTTTTTTAATTCTTTTGTTTTTCTTTTCTAAAAATAATTTTAAATAAAATATAGAAAACAATAAAGGTTACTGACATCAGAACAGGCAACCAAAGAACACCCTCATTCCATTTCTCAATAAATCCCTCTACACTTAAAATCTCAAGCAAATCTATTGAAAAAAGTGTACTTTCAAATTCACCTAAAAGGAAATAGACTAAACCTACTACTAAAAAATAATCTGGTAATAATTTAATAGCAAATTCTTGAGGCATCATATCTATTGGTTTATTAAATTCGTTATTCAAAATGTTTTTCTTTACAAATCTAAATACAGGATAAAACAAAGCGGCACTTAAAACTATTGTTAAAATAATTTCAACTATTTCTTCATCCCAGAAAAATTCATTTAATCTGAATGAGAATGCTCTGACTAATATTACTACAAACGAGAAGAATATAGTTAAAATACCATTATATATAACACTAAATCTTTTATTTTTTAATAATGGTGTATATGTAAACGAGTCTTCTGCGTCGGTGTATTGTTTGGGTAGAAATGCAATTATAATCATTACAAGTAAACCTAAAACGAACCCTGTAAAATATTCCCAGGTTGACCACTCACAGCCTGATATAAAAGCCGGTGTCTTAATTCCTGCAAAAAAGCCTCTGTCTGTATCTAACACTAACGGAATATCTGCAACTGTAATAGCAATTGCACAAGCTAAATTAATTAAAAATGCAAAAACAGATGTAAATTTATCTTTTAAAACAAAAGCAACAGTTAAAAGCGATGTTAAAGCACCAACTGCACTAGAAACAACTTTTACACTTGTAAAATAATTACGACAGAATGGTATTTTTTTAGCCCATGCAGCAGAACCAAGCTCTGTAATAAATGCTTTCATTGGTGACATATCGTGACCTGCATCACGAAGCCCCTCTGCACACGCTTCAACCGCTTCAGGATTTATAACCTCTAAAATAAGATGTGAAACTGTAAAATTAGAAATAATAACTGTTATGTAATAAACACCGATATAAATCAAATAATCTTTAAATTCATATTTTTTCTTTGAAAACAATGAGGCAAAACAAATCGCAAAAAGTGGTAACCAACCAAAGCCTAAAAGTAACATTATAGCAAGACCGCTATACTCACTTATTTCAATATAACGATATGCTTCCTCTCCTACAAAGTTAGCACTGCTCGAAAGATAGCCTGTCATTTGTGAATTAAGCGTACCCCAACCACCTGCTGTAAGTGCCGCAAACACTGCACATAAAGGCATCATTTCATAATTCATTTTTTGTCTTCTGCCATAAAGTGCATAAATAAACAATACAAAAACAAATGCTACTGCGAACATTCCCCACTTTGCACCAAATCCGTGAGAGCCTCTTGCTCGCCACATAAAGCCCATAAGACAGGCTCCCGCTATAATAGCAAAAAATTGTTGATACCATTTCAAATTATTCTGTTTTGTAATAATCATAAAAAGCCACCCCAATCTTTTTATCTAAATTATAATTCCCAAAAAACAGTTAGTCAAGTAAAACATAATATTAAACTGAATGTAAATAATAATAATATTGTCTGCATTTAATTTCACTCTATTTAAAAGTGTTGAAATTTGTCGAAATTCGTGGTAAACTAATAAAAACAGAAATGAGATTTTCATTTTTAGAAATCTCATTTCATATATTGGTGGTGATAAGTTGTTAAATCAAAGAATTATTCAATTCCGTACCTACAATAAAATTGAGCCTGAAACTATTGCGAAAACCTTAAATATTTCAACAGAAAAATATTTGAAATTTGAAGATGGTTCTGTTATGCCTGATATTGCAACTATCACAGAACTTGCTAAAATTTACAAAGTTACGGTTGCTGAATTTTATGGTAATATTCCCCGAATTGCTCTTAACACTCCCGATGATGAAAACGACCTTTCTAAAAAGAACGATGAACTTGAATTTTTGAAATTTGCTGAACTTTCAATTGATGAAAAAGAAATAATTTTAGCTTACAGAACAGCAGAGAATAAAGAGCAATTATTTAAAATGATTACAGAAAAAAATAAAAGAGATTGAACTTCTGATTTATAAGAAATTCAATCTCTTTATTTTTAAAAAATTATTTAATAATTTCGCCCATAAGACCTGGTGTTGCAAGTGCTGCATTACTTTCATCTGTATCAATGTGCATAGCAGCTGCAAAGTTAGGATGAACACGAACAACTACATCACCAAAAATAAGGTTTCTGCCTTCTGTTTCAACCTTAACATTAACAATTTCTTTGTCGCTAACACCGAATTCTTCAGCATCAGCAGGTGTTAAGTGAATATGTCTTTTAGCAACAATTACGCCTTCTGAAAGTTCAACCTCACCTTTTGGACCAACAAGTTTACAAGCACCGCTACCAGCAGTGTCGCCACTTTCTCTTATTGGTGCTGCTACACCGATTGAACGAGCATCTGAAGCAGAAAGTTCAACTTGTGATGATGGTCTTGTAGGACCAAGAATTGAAACTGCTGGGAATTGACCTTTTGCACCAACAACTGCAACTCTCTCTTCACAAGCATATTGACCAGGTTGTGATAAATCTTTTTTCTTTGTGAGCTCGTAACCTGCACCGAAAAGAACTTCTAAATCTTCCTTAGAAACATGAACATGACGAGCAGATGTTTCAACGAGAACTTTTGCCATTTTAAAATCCCTCTTTCAAAATATCAAATAGACAACAAGCACCTTTATAAACCATATTATAAAGGTGCTTTAAATTTAAAATCAATTATTTTGCACTTTCTTCAACTGCAACAGCACAAGCAACTGTCATACCAACCATTGGGTTGTTACCAGCGGCGAGAAGACCCATCATCTCACCATGAGCAGGAACTGATGAAGAACCCGCAAATTGAGCGTCACCGTGCATTCTGCCCATTGTGTCTGTAAGACCATAAGAAGCAGGACCAGCAGCAACATTATCTGGGTGAAGTGTACGGCCTGTACCGCCACCAGATGCAACTGAGAAGTATTTTACATTGTTTTCCATAGCCCATTTCTTGTAAGTACCAGCAACTGGGTGTTGGAAACGAGTTGGGTTAGTTGAGTTACCTGTAATAGAAACATCAACTTGTTCTTTACGCATAATTGCTACGCCTTCGTTTACATCATTTGAACCATAGCAACGAACTTTAGCTCTTTCACCATTTGAATAAGCTGTTTCGTTAACAATTTTAAGTTCATCTGTGTAATAATCATAATCTGTTTCAACATAAGTGAAACCGTTGATTCTTGAAATAATCATAGCAGCGTCTTTACCAAGACCGTTAAGAATAACTCTTAATGGTTCTTTTCTAACTTTGTTAGCTGAACGAGCGATACCAATAGCACCTTCAGCAGCAGCAAAGCTTTCGTGACCTGCAAGGAATGCAAAGCATTTTGTGTTATCATCAAGAAGCATTGCACCGAGGTTACCGTGACCAAGACCAACTTTTCTCTGGTCAGCAACAGAACCTGGGATACAGAATGCCTGAAGACCAATACCAATTTTAGCAGCAGCATCTGCAGCTTTTGTTGCACCACTCTTGAGAGCAACTGCAACACCGAGTGTGTAAGCCCAAACAGCATTTTCAAATGCGATAGGTTGAACACTCTTAACTTCTTTTTCTACATCTATACCTTTTGAAAGGCAAAGTTCTCTAGCAGCCTCAAGGCTTTCAATACCATACTCGGCAAGGCACTTTTCAATACCGGCCATTCTTCTTTCTTTACCTTCGAATCTCATATCATTAGCCATTTTAAGAAGCCTCCCTTATATTATTCTTCTCTAGGGTCGATGTACTTAACAGCGTCAGCAAAACGACCATAGTTACCTGTGTTATTTTTAAGTGCTTCGTCAGCAGACATACCATGACGGATGTCTTCCATCATTTTACCGAGTTTTACGAATTCGTAACCGATAACCTGATTGTCAGCATCAAGAGCCATACGAGTGATATAGCCTTCTGCCATTTCCATATAACGAACACCTTTTGCTTTAGTACTGAACATAGTACCAACCTGTGAACGAAGACCTTTACCTAAATCTTCAAGACCAGCACCAACAACAAGACCATCTTCTGAGAATGCTGATTGGCTACGACCGTAAACAATTTGAAGGAAGAGTTCACGCATAGCAACATTGATAGCGTCACAAACAAGGTCTGTGTTAAGACACTCTAAAAGAGTTTTGCCAGGAAGAATTTCTGCTGCCATAGCTGCAGAGTGAGTCATACCTGAACAACCGAGTGTTTCAACAAGAGCTTCTTCAACGATACCGTTTTTTACATTGAGAGTGAGTTTACATGTACCTTGTTGAGGTGCACACCAACCCACACCGTGTGTGAAACCTGAAATATCTTTAATTTCGTATGCCTTCACCCATTTTGCTTCTTCTGGAATAGGTGCAGGACCGTGCTGAGGACCTTTTGCTACTATGCACATGTTTTCAACTTCGTGTGAATAGTTCATAAATCATTGACTCCTTTCGGATGTTTATTTTTTTACTATAATATTTTAGTACATAACTCCCTTTAAGTCAAGAGTAAATGTCAACCTTTAAACTACAATTTACACAGTCGTTTATGGTAATTTTTATTAAAATTGAATAAACGACTTGTATTTCTTGTCGAATATCTATATAATATAGTATCGGTGAAATTTTTTTAAGGTGAAAAGAGTATAATTTATGGTATTTTCAAGTTTGATTTTTATTTACGCGTTTTTACCGATAACTCTTTTGCTTTATGTAGTCGGTAAAAAAACGAATATAAGAAACTACATACTTTTAATAGCATCTCTTGTGTTTTACACTTGGGGTGAGCCTCTTTATGTCTTAATTCTCATATCAATGACATTTATTGACTGGCTCTCTGCCCTTTTAATACAGAATATCTGTGAAAAAGCAGGAGTAAAAAAAGCTGTTCTGATTGTTACGATTGCTATAAATCTTCTTATTATTGGTTTCTTTAAGTACACAGCTTTCTTCCTTTCAAATGTCAATGCAATTTTCGGTGTACCCGAAACAATACCAAATATAATTTTACCAATTGGTATTTCTTTTTATACATTCCAGTTAATCTCTTATGTAATAGATGTTTTTAGAGGCGATGTTCCGGCCCAAAAGAAATTTTCAAATTCACTTCTTTATTCAAGTCTTTTCTATCAATGTATTGCGGGCCCTATTGTACGATACAGTGATGTTCAGAACGAAATTGACAACAGAAGAATTGATTTCACAGAGGTTTGCGAAGGCATTTCAAGATTTGCTATTGGCTTAGGTAAAAAGTGTTTACTCGCTAATATTTGTGGTTCACTTTCCGACCAGCTTTTAGTATCTGACGCATTTATGAATTCACCTGAAACAGTAACCGCTGCGCTTTCAGAGGTTGCTTCGCGTTCCGCAGTTGGTGTATTCTTTGGTGTACTTTTCTATATGCTTCAGATTTACCTTGATTTCTCCGCTTATTCAGATATGGCAATTGGTATGGGACTCATAGTCGGTTTCCACTTCAAAGAAAATTTCAACTATCCATACATTGCAAATTCTGTAACTGATTTCTGGAGAAGATGGCACATTTCATTAAGTACATTTTTCCGTGATTATGTTTACATTCCACTAGGCGGTAACAGAAAAGGTAAAGCAAGAACTTACATAAATCTTCTTATTGTATGGTTTTTAACAGGACTATGGCACGGTGCTTCGTGGAACTTTGTGTTATGGGGACTTTTCTTCTGTGCTTTCTTATTCATAGAAAAAGCAGGATTTTCAAAAATTCTTAAAAACGCACCAAAATTCGTCGGTGTAATTTACACACTTATTGTTGTGTATTTTGGTTGGATCCTTTTCAGATTTTCCGATTTCAGATTTATACCTATTGTATTAAAAGGACTTATAGGTCTTAATGGTAACGGATTTTTAGATTTTGAAACAAAAGCTTTGCTCACTTCAAATGTAATATTTATAGTAATTGCTATAATTTCTGTTACACCAATTACTAAAAAGTTAAAAGAACTCATCATATCTAAATGTGACACACAAAAAAAACAAACTGCATTTGAAGTTGTATCAATTGTTTTACCTATAATTTCATTGATACTTTCAACTCTTACACTTGTTGGCGACAGTTACAACCCATTCCTTTACTTCCAATTCTAAGGAGTTATTTAATGATATATAACAAACCAAAAGATTATATTTTCAGAGTTCCAGACCCTAAGAAAACTGAAAAACAATCTAAAAAAGAAAAACGAAAAAACAAAAAAGATAATATAGAAACTCCTATTGTTGTTATAAAACAGAAACCAAGAAAGCAAGAGATTATAAAAATTGCCTCTTTCTTTGTTACCCTTTATATAGGTACAGTTTTAGCATTTATAATTCCGTTAAGACCTACATATTCTGAAAGTGAAAAGCGTAATTTACAGAGATTCCCCGAATTTTCTGTTCAAACACTTTTTGCTGGCGACTATTTTGATGATATTACACTTTGGTTTTCTGATACATTCCCATTCAGAGAGAGTTTGACGAAGGCAAACTCATTTTTAAAATCTCTTTCAGGATTTTCGACAGTAGAAATTCACGGTGATGTTGAGGGTGGCGATGATATCCCTGATATACCATTAGATGTTGATGTTACAACTACACCACCAACCACTACCGAAGTCACTACAACTAAACCTACAACAACAGAAACGCCTACTGTTACTTCCCCTGCAATTATTGAAACAACTGGTAATGAGGCTCAGGCAACTGTTCCGACTGATATGAATATTCAGTCACTTGGTGCAATTCTTATTGCGGGTAACTCTGCTTATGAATATTACAGTTTTTCAAATTCATTAGCACCGAGATTTATAAACAGTGTAAACAACATTAAAAATGCTTCTGGTAACAAATCTAATGTTTACACTTTAGTTGTACCTACAAGCATTGATATTGAATTGAATGATGCTATAAGAAAAGATGTAAATTCATCTGACCAGAAAAAAGCACTTCAGTATTTCAATTCATCATTTAAAAACACAACTGCAGTTACCGGTATTTATGAAAATTTAAGAAATCACAGAACTGAATATTTATATTTCAGAACTGACCACCACTGGACTGCACTTGGTGCTTACTACGCTTATGAGCAATTCATTTATACAAAGGGTATTTCACCTGTTCCTATTAAAGACTACAAAACACTTCATTTTGATGGATTTTTAGGTACATTCTACTCAAGCTCGGGACAATCTTCTGACCTTGCTAAAACACCTGACACTGTCATTGCTTACGAGCCATTTAATAATGTTGATTTCACCATTACGCAAAAAGATGGTGCCTCTTTCAAATGGAAAGTTATTGCAGATGCAACTGACTACGCACAAAGTATGAAATACACTGCATTTATTGGTGCAGACCAACCATACTCTGTAATTGAAAATCTTGATAAAGACGACGGTGAAACCTGTCTTGTTATTAAAGATTCGTTTGGTAATGCATTTGTTCCGTTCCTTATTCCGCACTACAAAACAATTCACATTATTGACCCAAGACACTACGAACTTACTTTAAGTGAATTCAGTCAGAACAAAAAGATTGATGATATTATTTTCATATCTAACATTTCAACTACAAGAAATGAGATTTTCATCAGTGCGATGGAAGAGTTTATAAAATAATTAGGAAACAGGAAATAGATAATAGAAAACTACATTCTCTCATTTACCCAAAATGAAAGAATGTAGTATTTTTTATTGATATTTAATTATAATCAAACGCGATTGTAGTTTTATAATAACTAATAACTAACGACTGACAACTACTATAATTGCCGAACAATTCACACTTTTCTCTGCTTGTCATAGTATACAAAAGATGGAAACAACAAAACAAAAAGGAGAATTTTGATGAATAACATTAACAGTATGCATAATGCAAACTCTATGTATTGGCAACCAGCTTGCCCTAAAACCGCGTTACCAATTGACACGACAGTTACAATGGCTTATGTGCCATATCAGACAGATATGAATGTTTATTGTCCCGAAATCGCATTACAAAACGGTACACTTTTTCCATCTTTAGACAAACCGTTCTTTGGAGGTAAATGCAGATGAATGAAAGAAATAAACTTTTACAAAAGCTTTCAGCCGCACAATTCGCAGTGTGGGAGCTTCATTTGTACCTCGACACACATCCTTGTGACCAGGATGCAGTTGCACTTTGCAAAAAGCATGAGGCAGAAGAAGCTATGTTGCGTCAGGAATATACAGAAAAATACGGAGCACTTAAAGCAGAGTGCTGTAATACTACGGAATGGCTTAGCGACCCTTGGCCATGGGATTATACAGGAGGCGTGTGTTGATTTATGTTCAGTTACGAGAAAAAATTACAATACCCAGTAAACATTAAAAATCCTAACCCAGCACTTGCAAAGGTGATAATTAGCCAGTATGGTGGTCCCGATGGTGAGCTAGGTGCTTCTTTAAGATACCTTTCTCAAAGATTTTCAATGCCTTATCCTGAATTAAAAGGGCTTCTCACTGATGTTGGCGTTGAAGAATTGGGACACCTTGAGATGATTGGTGCGATTGTGTATCAACTCACACGAAATCTTACGATTGATGAGATTAAAAAGGCTGGATTTGATGCATATTTCACAGACCACACAACTGGCGTGTACCCAACCGCTGCAAGTGGTGCACCATACAGTGCATTCTCAATGCAAGTTAAGGGCGATATTATTGCCGATCTTCACGAAGACCTTGCTGCAGAACAAAAAGCAAGAGTCACCTATGACAATCTTTTAAGACTCATAGATGATCCTGATGTTCGCGACCCAATTAAATTCTTACGCGAACGCGAGGTTGTACACTATCAGAGGTTTGGAGATACGTGTAGTCAATCTGGAAAAAATAAATCCTTATATATCGGGCAGAATCGGCGTTCTGCCCGACTTTTTTATTAAATATTCCAGATTATCTCAAGTTTGTCTTTTGTCACATAAATTCGCTTTATAATGGCATTTGCAATCTCTCTTTTTCGTTCAAAAGAGAGCTCATTAAACTTCTCGAAATCACATATAACTTTTTCTTGTGTCGATGAATTGTTATTGCTTAATCTCTGAATATCAGCTTCTATTCGTTTCTTTTCAGTTTCCAATTCTTCAACATTTTGATTTATGTATTTCATAACCGTTGCACTTGCATCTTTAACACCTTTGACTATTTCAAGAATCTCTTCGTCAATTTCAGCAATTCTTAATTTTTGTTCTTCAATTCTGTGGTCAGATTGCAAATCAACTTTCTGTTCAATCTCTTTATATGCTGACAACTTTTCTTTCATCTTTTCGTAAATAGTATTTTCGAATTCATCTGAATGAATTGTTCCAGCACCACTACACAATTTGTCATTCATTTTCCGTGAGCATAAGAAGTAACTTACATTCTTTGCTTCATAGGTTTTCTTAACAATTGCATAGCCACAATTACCACATTTAATAAGACCTGCAAGCCAAGTGTTTTTTGCTTTAGGGTTACGCTTGATTTGTTGTTGAGCCAATGCTCTTTCACGACAAGCAATCCACAAATCAGAATCAATGAAACCTTCGTGAGGTGCAATAACCAGAACTGCATTTGATAAATCTGTTTGCTTACTTGTGTCTTTATCTCCTCTGTATAAATAACAACCGTTTGTACCGATAAAATCTTCAGGCGGATTTATAATTTTTGTACCCTTTGATTTATAGAAATTATATATATTCATATCGGCTTTTACATAAATGGGATTCTTGATAAAATCCTGTACTCTTGCACGTGTTACTACCCTTTTTCTTACTGCTGAAGATGGCATATTACGAACTGCTTCTGCAATATCGTAACAAGAGTTATTCACACTAGAATACATTTCATAGACCTTTTTAACTACTTCTACCTCTTCAGGAATCTGTTCATACATTGCAGTTTTAATTCCGTCTATGGTTACATCAACTCTTTTAAATCCCATTGGTACAGGTCCACCCATATAAAAACCTTTTTGTGAACGTGCTATGTAGTTATCACGAACACGTTGCTGAGTAGTTTCTCTCTCAAGCTGAGCAAAGGTAATACAGATATTAAGCATTGCTCTACCCATAGGTGTACTTGTATCAAATCTTTCGGTTGCTGAAGAGAACTCGACTTTTAATTTACTGAAGGTATCCATCATAGTTGAGAAGTCAAGGATACTTCTGCTGATTCTGTCAAGCTTATAAACTATAACTTTTGTGATACCTTTTTTACCCGATTTAATATCTTTCATCATTTTCTGGAACTCGGGACGGTTGGTATCTTTACCGCTAAAACCTTTATCCTTATATACTACATATTCCTCACCACGTGCTTCATACTCACACATTTCAATCTGAGATTCGATTGAAATACTGTCTTCTTTTTCTACCGATTGTCTGGCATAAATTGCTATCATAGATTAATCACCTTTCTATGACACACTAAGCCAAACACACAATACCTTATTTGGCTTTTAAAGTCCAGACTATTCTTCATTATTTCCGAAAGCCTTTGCTAAAGTATTTTTTATATTCATCTCGGCAAATTCGAAGTCATTTCTGGTGAGGCTTGGGGCATATTCTTCAACTATAATAAAACGATTACCTAACTTTATTTCTGAACTCTTAACAAGTTTCTCGGTAATAATCGGTTTACTCATAGCACCACCCCCTGTTTACATATATATTATAAGGACAAGGTAAGGTATTCTTTTTTATAACTTGGCGTGGCATAAAACCACGACCGTATCACATTCCTTTCTTATTTTAATAATCATATTCATCGTCAAAGATGAAATCTTCGTCATCAAAAATGAATTCTTCATCATCGAATTCATCTTTAGATTGTTTTTGATTTTCATAATCTTTAAGTATTTCTTCCATATTGACTCTGCCTTTTGTAAGGTAAACATTTCGTATAGAGTCCTTACGGATTTTATCAATATCCATATCAGAATTGCCAAGAGATTTTGCAATTACTCGCATAATCATTTCCATTTGAACTGCATATCTGAAGAAACCTTGTGAGATTCTTTTTGAATTTTCTTTACCATTCTTGCTGATTTCATAAGATAATCTTCTTGAAATTGCAGTTGCATTCTCCTGAAGATTTCTGTCAGCAACAAGATTTTCACCAGCAATTCTAAAGAAATCACTTCTTGAAGAAAATCCATACTTCTTGATATTTGCATCAATCATCTTCACAAAGTCATTATCAAGATACAAACTTATTCTTGTTTTATCTTCGCTAATCATACTCGCACCTCCTTTCATTTTTCGTATTACACACTACAAGGTTCCTTAACAGTGATTCTAAATTCCTTGTAACATCGCCATTTCAGGCAGTATTTTTAAATTTGCAGACAGCAAGGTGACACAATTTATTTATTTTGACTCCCACAAATAAAAGTGACACACAACTGCCCAAACCCTCGTAGAATAGCCATTCTCGGTCGGCACCGCCGTCCGATGTGACCCGCACGGACGCATTTGCAAGGCCGTGCTTATTCCTGCCACTGTTTTCGGACTTGGAATTAACAATGCAACAATGCAAGTGACACACAATGTCATCTTCAACAATGCAGAATTAACAATGCAATTAGGAATACCTGCAATGTTGCAATCTTCATTATTCAAGATACCAATTCCAACCTTTGCCTACTTTTTTAGATTTGATTCCACTGATATTTTTCTTTGCTTCGTTAACTGTTCGTCTTGAAATATTTTTAGCTTGTGCCATTCTGAAAATTTCTTCTGCTGGAACTTCTGCACCATCTTCTAACATATCACGAATCAAATCTTCGGCTACTGCAGTTTTCGTTTCATTTGAAATACCACAAAGCAATTCTTCAGAAGAAATATCGCTATATCCATCAAGCCAATGAAAACCTTTTTCGTTACCTAAATTGAAAGCGATAGATTTTCCTTCAGGAGCAAGAGAAGATTTATCGTGAACGATAACACGAACGTTGGGTTCGTTTTTCAATCTACCAACAAGAAGAACACTTCTCGCAGCCGCTCTGAAGTCAATTGAGCCAAGTCCACGATAAGCACTACTTGCACCCTTCGCTTTGTTAAGATGACCAACAAGAACAATTGCACAACCTGTTCTTTCAGCAACAGAAGAAAGTTTTTTAAGCACACTTCTTATTTCATTTGCTCTGTTGATATCAACTTTCTCACCGACATAACCTTGTATCGGGTCGAGAATCATAAGTTTAGCGTTAGTCTGTAAAATTGCTTTTTCAATTCGTTCATCAGAAAGATACAACGGGTTAGTATCTTCATTGATATTAAGCACACGACTTTCATCAGCATTCGCTTTAATAAGTCTTGGTTTAATCGTATCGCCAAGACCGTCTTCTGCAGTCTGGTAAATCACATTGAATGGTTCTGTATTTTCCATTCCTGGTAACGCTCCACCAGAAGTACACGCCGCCGCAAGTTGCAAAGCAAAAGTTGTTTTACCTTCGCCAGGGTCACCCTGAACTATTGTGATTTTTCCGAATGGTATGTATGGTTTCCATAACCAATTAACTTCCTGAAGTTCTACATCTGACATACGAATCATTTCAACTTCATTTTCCTTTGTTGTGACTATAATTTTCACCTCCTTGTTTTTGATTTGTTTTACGAATTAAATTTACATAAGGCATCACCCCTTTCACTTTTATTACTGTGACAATTTTTGCTCTTTCCACAAAAATACCCTCTACTATATAACGGACATTTTTTGATAGAAATAGGACAAGCTGAATGAAAAAATTTTTTACCCCTCTACTTGACAACGGACATTTTAGGTGCCTTTTGAGCGGGATTTTTTAAAAAGTTTACAAAAACTTTAAAATCATCCCTCACTCCCCCTTTAGCGACTTTTTTCTGTTTTGCACCAAAAATTTTTTAAAGCCCTCTAATTTATAAAGAATAAGCATGGGGTTTTGCACACCCATTTTCCAAAACTTTTTTGAAAATTTACAAAAAATTTTAAAATACCCTTCACTATATAACGGACATTTTTTAAGCGATTGAGCATAGATTTTTGAAATATTAACAAAATGTTTAAAATTGACCCCTTCTACTCTATTGCATACTTTTTTGCATTTTGACCGAAAGTTTTTTCAGAAATCAGAACCCTCTCATCCCCTTACTGCTTAATTTTTTTGCATTTGATAAACAAAACTTTCGAGATTATGCAATTTATTTTCATTAGGTTCTATTTTTTACTCTCATTCTTTATACAAATTACTTTTTGAATTTGAATACCAGAATTCAAAAATCCCTTCTCACTACCTTGTATTAGCGACTTTTCTTGAGTTTTGGCCACAAAAATTATTAGGATTTATAATTTGTTTACAATTTTTACCCCTCAATCCTGTTATTAGTGACTTTTTTTACATTTGCACGAAATTATTTTTTAAAACACCCTCTACTTGACAACGGACATTTCACACCCCAAAATAGGACACCCTATTTTCAAAATTCACAAATTGTTAAAAATCCCCCCTACTATATAACGGACATTTCCCCACCAAAACCGGACCCCCTAATTTCAAAATTTCTGGAATTTTTCGCAAAAAAACAACGCACACACCCGTGAGCGTTGTTTTAATATTATTTTTACTATGCAAAAACACCGAGAGTGAATTCATTTACATCACTCTCGGTGGTAAGTTTTTTACTTTATACATTCATAATGGATTTATATAATAGAAACATCTATAATTATTCACAAGCAATTTCCATTAACAATCTTCAATGCATCTACACCAAATTTGCAATCTTTAGCACGAGATTCAAGGGTTGTTTCGTCAGTCCAATTATGAGCAAATAGAATTCTCCATTTTCTTGGTTCCAAAAGACTCGGTTTCATACATGTTATCTTGAATAAGAGGTTAGATTTATTGGCTAATTCATTTTCTCTCAAATTTTTATCCAAAACAAACATTCGAAATCGTGGACCTACATCACGTGAACCTTGCCATGAATAAAGAAAATTTGAAAACATTAATTGATCTAAAGAACTAGTATAAACTATTACTGCTGTAATTTTTTCATATGCCTCAGCACATATAGGTGAATCAAAAGGTAAGCTTGTTCCAATTTCAGGGTGAGTTAAAATTCCATTTATCTCGTTTGTAAGTAATGACCAAGGTTCAAGAAAGCTATTTGAGGGAAAGTCGCTATAAGACCAATTTATATATAATAAATTCAATTCATTTTCTTTTGGCTTTTCAAATTTCTTTGCCGCGCTGTTTATGAATTGAACCAACTTTGTTACTCTTGGCATAACACACCTTGATTTATTGTCTTCACATAATTTTTGAAATTCTTTTCTCCCGATTTCTGACAATAAAATAGTAGGGATTGCAATTCTTGCACTATGTTCAGTAATTAATTGGAATTTCGGAGTTTTTACTTCTATGTTTATTGTTGTAGTTGTGTTAGTATCTTTGTCTTTATATAAAAATCTTGCTTCGGGATTTGATCCGTTCACCCCAGTAGGTGGCTCATATAAAGCATCTTCCCATTTTATTCTTCCACAGTAAAAACTTAAAATTTCTATTTCAGACAATGCTTGAAAAAACATATCTCTATCATAAGAACTTTTTCCAGCTGCTAATTGGTTTTCAATAAAATTCTTTATTTTATCTTCTCCAAATGTATTGCTCATACCCATTAACTTAGCAGAGAGGTTTGTAATAAAATTTATAGTAAATAAATTATAATCCACTTTCCCATCTACCATTATTGGAGTGTGCATTGAAGTTGAATTGTTAAACAATAATTGACTTTCATATTCAATTCCTGTTAGTTGTTTATTAATGCTTTTTATAAGAAAATGTTCATCTGAATAATCATCTAACCAACCATTATGCCAAGCATTTTTAAAAAATCCTATAAAATCATCACAAGAGGCTGGGAATTGTTTTTCACTTCTTTTACACATAATATATCACCCGTTATAGTTTGACAGAATTAAAGATATTTGAGTATCTTTCTGTACAGATTTATTAGTCTACTTTTAGCATCCCCACAAATATTTTGTAGTTCACAATCATAATAGAAATCTCTATTTTGAAACATTTTGTGAAAATCGCTTTCACCCCCAACATACAACGGAATATCAAAACAATTATAAATCCTATTATGTTTGAATTGGTCACCTGTAATGTCAATAACTATCTTGTTTTCAGTGGATAACCATGTATGAGACTGCAGTTCGGGTTCACAAAAATCTCTTCGTACTTGAAATGTTTGGATACCATTATCTGATAAATATTGTGCTAATAAATCAGAAGCATCGTCACAACAGCCTGATGGAAAACGTTGAAAAAAATACAAACTATCTTTTTCATTGTTTTCCTTTACTTGTTCAATAGCGACTCTAAATTTTTCAGCAAGTAATCTTATATATTTCATATAACCACCAATCATATTTTTCATAATACACGTATATTATAGCATACTTTTATAACAATTGGTTTCTAATATAACGTTGCTATTTTTATATAAACAGATATCACATTCATTTAAGTTTATAGTTTTTACACCTTCACTGCCTTTTAATTTAAACACTATATTTTCTATATTTTCTATAGAGCATATGTCATAATCTTCAATAAACAAAGCAAATAATCTTATATTGTCCCTTTCACAAATTATTTCTCTATGTAAATTAAAATCGTATTCAATTGGAATTTGCAAATGATTAGTCGCCATATTATTTTTAGTTATAATTGCATTCCCTATAATTTCTGGTATTATTTTTTCTTCTGTGTTAACAAGTTTTAATTCCACAAAAAGTCTGTCTACAAAAAAAGATTTTTCTGGAATAAATATATTTGTTGCCAACAACACTACAGAACTCCCGTCGTGATAGCATCGATGTTTTCCAAATTTTTCTATAGATACATTAGAAAAAACTTTACTATCAACAATTTGCATGGATATTTTTCTGCCTTTTATTTCTTTTTTTTCACGCACAGCCCAATAAAGTTGGACAATAGCAGGAATCCATGCAGCTGCACCTATAATACTTATAGGATCACTATCATTAATTATTTGTTCTAAGTTTGTTATAATTTCTCTTAAAAATTCTAATTCCATATTTACTTCTCCAATCTACATACTTGTGAAAACATATCTTTATTATTAAATTGAAATTTGAAAGTAATAATGTTCACATCATATACACCACAATTCTAACACAAGCTATTTTTCAATTTATTAGCTCACCATATTAGTTAATTAGGCTCGTTTTCTGCAAAAACTCATTAATTCAATAATTAATCATTCTTTATTCAATTACAAATCTTATAATACTACAAATGATATTAAATTTTACCTATTGGAACATCAATCCGAGCTCTTGCAACACAAACACCATTTTGCTCTAAATAACACTCAACAAAATGTGCCCCTTCAAAACTCGTTTTCTCTTTTTGACAATTGTTATTTGTTCTAAAAATTTCACCTCTTATTTGATTTAACTCTTCAGCTTTTTCCCCTACATTTCTTACCTTCCAATAAATATTATATGGTTTAGGACAATCAGTTGCATCTATAAAAAACTCTAACGATCTATTTTTTCTTAATAAAGTTTTATTTTTCAATGCATAACTTAACAAAAATTTTTCCCAACCATTTTGTGTAACACTACAATCTAATTTTAGATTATATTTTATATCTATCGGTAAAACATCTTCTATAAACTGCTCTGTATCATTGTATCTTGTATGTGAATACGAAGCACTTTCATAGCAATTATAAATAGTTTGTGGAAAATCTTTACCTAACAAATCCCTTAAAACTGTATTAATATCATTCTCATTATTTTCTGCTTCTGTTATTTTTTTATAAGCTTTTTTAGCCTTAGAAACAAAAGCACCGTTATCTGTATTACTAACCTGTTGATTACTGCCAACAGCTAACCAATACTTTTGTTCTTTATTGCAGTTTCTCAAAAAAGAAAATATATTCTTAAGAATTGTTAAATAATCATCAAAACCAGATTCACTATAATAATCTTTTTCCTTAAAATGATTGTAAACTAATGTATCAATTAATAATCCGCCAAATTTGAAACCAACTTTATTTTTCCAAGCTCTAATAATATGACAAAAATCAAAATAAATGCCGTTAGATGTTTCATTACAATTCAAACATTCTTCTTGCTCCCTTAGTGGATCTGTAATTTTCCAACTTCCACCATCGTGTGTATCGGGATATTTAAATCTATTATCTGACTGCATGAAAGCTGGAACAACCTCAACCATATATGAAGTAAATTCTATAACAACAACTTGTCCGTCACCTCGAATTTTTGTTTTTGGGTATCGATCAATAAGTACATTTTTCACCTCTTGAAGAAGTGCTGATTGTCCACCAGATTCATAATCATCAAATCTTTTAAACACTTCATCGGGTAAATTAAAAATAATATCTAAATCACTACTACCTTTTATTGCTGTTTTTCTTCCAACTGAACCAACTATGTATAGATGCGAGCTTGTATCTTTATCAAGGTCGTAGTAATGTTTGTTTAACTTTTTGGCTATTTCACCTGCTGTTGTTTCTAATACATTTAAATTATCAAGTTTTATATTTGTACAAAATTCAGAAAAATCAGAACTAAGCGACATTACAAAATACTCCTTCTAAGATTTTTAGGTAAAAAAGAATCAATCTCACTATCAGTATAGGTATTATCCTTCTTTACATTTAATGCTTCACGCGCTTTTTTCACAGCCTTTTCTGTAGTACTAGGTGCTTTTGAATCAATCGAATTCAACTTATTATTCACTATAGATTCATACTTTTCTTCAATAGAAGCAACATCAGTTTCTCTTAAATGTATAGAAAGAATTAGTAATTCCAACTCATTTCTTAACGCTAAATACTCTAAGGCTGCCTCTTTATGTATTTTTGTCAAATTCATCAAATTAAAAGACTTAAAATAAGATGTTATGAAAAGTGTTCCTAATGACAAAATCGCTGAAATAATTTTCACGCATAATTCATCGGTAAATACTACCGAAAAAACACCACACGATGCAAATGAAGCAATAACAATCTTGGCTGTTTCCAACCTTTTATATCGACTTGAATAAACATCAGCTTGTTTTTCCTGAATTTTATGTGACCAAACAACATTAGCATATGTTTTTCTAACACAATCTTCCAAAATGTAATATTTGTCTTTCATTATTTCACTCCTACTTTTTTAAAATAACTTTTGTATTACTACTTTATTCGCTACATTCATGTATAAATCGCTCTGATAAACGAAGAATACTAATATTCTCTCCATTATTCTCTGTTCTATGGAACAACACAATATTAGAAAAATATTCTCGTTTAATTCTACGTGCGGCTTTCATTTGATCTTCTACGGATTGTTTCCAATTGTCGTATAATTCTTGAGGTAATTCAAAATAGTATTCAACTCCTTTATTTTGAAGCACCCAAGTACTATCATTTTTTTTATACCAATAAATTGTGCAACCATCATCTTGTGGTTCAGCATTATAAATCCTTAAATCTTTATCTCCACTACACAAAAGGAAAAGAATAGTTCCATCTTCTAACAAACCGATGGTGATTTGACTTATAAGTTTTTCTATCTCTTCAATGTATTGACTCCACTCATTACATTCGAAGAACTCTTTATACGCTCTTTGTTCTGAATTTAGCATTTCATTACTTATATAATAATTAATTTTTTGTCCTAAATCCTCATTCTGTCTTGCAATAGCATCCAGTTTAGAAATTGCCCGCCTCACATCAACAAACAACTCACTTCGAGCGAACGATATTAATGGTATCCTATGTGCTTTAGCAAAAGGATAGGCTGTAGATTTAAATCCATCAATTGAAGCAACAGCTACTTGGTATACATATCTTTTCATAGGATGAAATTTGGGTTTATTAGTACGACCATGTTTCCTATTTTCAAGAATATCCTCTGTTACAATTTCGAAATTATTAATATCTTCACGAAGACCTAGTGCATTTCGAATTTGTGGCAAACCTATAGGCTCATTATAACACTTACATTCAACAATAAGTCGTGTAGGATAATAAATAGGTGTTTGTATCGGAGGATAAAGAAGAACATCCGCATTATGAGGTTGTCCTATCCCCTGAACCATTAAACCCGGACCACCTTTATATACTAACAATCCATCTGGACTCACTGGGTTAAAACCACAAGCAACCAGTAGTCGATAAACCAAATATTCAAATAACTTACCTTTAATTGATGCCATTATAACATCCACTCCATTTCTATAAAAACATTCTAATTATATAATTTCGTTTATCAGTATTTGTAGTAATCAATATGCTATCATCTTACAAATCAATTTCGTTAACCGCATGTTTTTTTATTATAGACTCTTCTTGCCAAACATCATATTCGTATTGGTTAAATGCCCCTTCTGGTTGTTGATATAAACATTGATTTTTTTGCTGGTATTCCTCTATATAACCATACTCTACAAATGCCAAATGATGTAAATCTCTATTATAATTCACATATTTATATTCAACAATCTCTAAAAGTTTTACAGTAATCTGATAATCATTAATAACTGCTTCAGTAAGAATTTTTACAAATTCACTTGGAGCTGTAGTTAGTGCTCCTATCGTATTCCACTTTACGGAAGAGAGATGTTCAAACACCCTCTTTCTAATATTAATCGCTTTTCCAATATATACACATTTTTCCTCATCTTGATATTGCACAAAAAAACCGTACACACCACGCAAATCACTTTCAAGGATTTCTTTGTCTATCCTTATATTTTTATTCTCACACCACAAATCTGTTGCAATACTTCTAATTCTTTTTTTCATATTTTACACCTCATCTTTTTCTTACGAAACTATTATTCCGTCATATATATATGACAAAAAACGACGAAAGCTACATAAAAATTTTAAAGTTTTCGAAAAAATCAGCATTTTGTATATATCGAGATATTCAGATTTAGTAAATTTCACAACAAAATATCACTTTCAGATTGAAATAGTTGGCGAAGAATGGGGTTAAAATGCAAAAACACCGAGAGTGAGGGGTTAACCTTACTCTCGGTGTTAAGTCGTTTATTTGGGCATTTGTGGGCTGAACTGGGCGAGATTTTGTGACAGTTTTAATCGTACCTTGTCAGTGATTCTGTCACAAGTTGTACCCCCAGACTGAACCCATTTATGAACGATTGCTTTTCAAGTTCGTTGCACAGTTCATTCGCACAATCGTGTATCTTCTCGTATCGTTCTTTCTGTTCTTCTGTGAGCGTTGATAATAATTTCTCCTGATTGCTCGAATACAATCGTAACAAATCTTTGTACTTATCATTGCCACGAATCATATTCTCACACGGACTTATCTTGCCTAAGTATAAATCTTCTATCGTTTTCATATGTTGCACCCCTTTCATGCAACACAAACATATACCACAGAATTTCGAATAAGACCAGAGAAATTATTTGTAGTAATTTAAATTTTATATCTACCGCTAAACTTAAACTACAAATCAAGTACCCTTGTTTAAAAATATTTTGATTTTTATTTATGGCTAGTTGCGAATTCATTTAATATATGATATACTAAAAGAGACATTTCCCACTGAGGGATATTACTCTGTTAATATGGAATTCTATTTAAGTAATAATATGGAAATGCAATTAGTAGAGATTTTTTTCTAAAAAAAGATTCTTTTAAAAGTTAAACATTATCTAAACCTCCAATTTTCAGACAACTATAAAAAATTATAGTATGCTTTAATTTCTCGTGGACAATATTTGCCATCTATAATGGTCCTTTATCTGTGCTCTGCTCGTATTTATATCCAACTCAACACTATCGATTATTAAGAAATTCAAAAATGGATTTGAACTAAAATGTGAAATGAAAGGACTGTATTTGTTGATGATTTGTATGGTATTGATAGGTGTTCCTGGGGATTTATCCGCCGTCTTACGTGGGTGCTGTTGAGGTAGCCGAAGGTTGTATTTATAAGTAGAGTGCATTAATATAAAGGGATGTAGGCGTGAGGTTCGAATCCTCAGGCATCCACAACAGAAAAAGTCACCTTGTATTTCAGGTGACTTTTTTTGTTGTGGATATTCGATCAAATAGAAATCATGTAAAATATCATTGATAATTCAAGAACTTTTTTATATTCAACAAAAAACAAATTTCAAACTAACAGACTCTGCTTATACTCTTTAAATCAAAGACATAAACTAATCAGTATACGATTTTCTCGACATGAACAACGAGCCAATATGAGTATGAAAATATTGTACCTATCATTTGGTTATAAAATTACACCTCTTATTATTAGTTTTAATTCAAAAATTATTATTTTAAAACATCTATTATATTATAAATTGTATTTAAAACTAACATAAACATGAAATTAAATCATTCAATGTTAGGGATTTGATCCAACGCAAAAATATCAGAAAGATAATTATATATCTCAACAAATCGCATTACATACTGTTTCGTGCTCTCTTCATTTGAATCAATCCAACATTTGAATAATAATTCAGGTCCGCCCAATATAGTAGTTATATTTTCGTACCATTTTTTAAAATCATTTATTTTATAGTTTTCAATTTCTAAAGGCCATTCATTAAAGCAAATATCATACGTTAATGTCGAAATATTTGAATAGTTTGTTTCAAAATTTATAAAATTAGCGTGATTTTTTAGAAAAGCAAATAATCCCTTTTCAATTTCTAATGGTAAAAAGAGAATATTTGCAGAACTTTCGACTATTTGTTTTTCTGGTCGATATTCTTTTTTTGCAGGAACATCAGCATCAAAATTTATAATGCTATTGGTAAATTCAGGGATTTTCTTTTTGTATAATTGTAGATAATTCGTCCATCCCAAATTAACATCCACAAAATTGATATAGTTATCAAAGTTTATTGAATAATAATGATTTAACATATATATTCCAAATGTTAGTGCGTGCTCATCTTCAAAATAAGCATTAATTTTTTTAGTGTTTGATAATGGGATGAGGTTAATATCATTTATTACTTCGTTAAGTCTTGTTGAACCTGAAACATTTTCTGCTTTTATCATACGACTACCATCTTCCTTATATGTTGGAGAAAGATATACTATGGTAGTATCATATGCAGATTGTTCTGGTTTTATTCCCGATTTTTTGATTTCTTCTTTTTGAAGTTTATACATCTCGCTTAATATAATGGGTGAATGGGTTGTAAAAATGATTTGTATCTTATACTCTTTTGCAGAATCCAATAAATATTTTAATAATTTTTTTTGCGAAAAACCATATAGAGTAGCATCTAATTCATCAATTAACAAGATTCCACCTTTATAATTTTTCTTATATGTATCTTTTAATCGCTTAAAAGAAAGAACCGCCAAAATTATTCTAGAAATATTTCCTTCGCCTGCGGAATTTGTGAAAATATCATGCAACCCATCATTCACACCAGCATATACTTGCTTTCCAGAGCCTTTTTCTACACTAACCGTAGGAGAACCTGAGACTTGTGTGATTGATAGAATCTCTCTGTATGCGTTTACACAATACTTGATTTCATTCGGAGTTAAGTTTATGCTTAATGTATTAGTTTTAGAACTCTCACCAATAGGAAACAATCTGCTTAAACTTAAATAATAAACGGGTAATTGAACATAACCTGCACCCTTTGATTTGCCCTCTGTATTCCAAAATCGGATAGCATCTGGCTTGCCTTTTTGTTTTCGAGGAATACTATGTATAGTGATTTTATTATTTTGATAATATCCCTTATTATGAAAATTTAGTGTCCATTTGTGACTTCCGATTGGTTCATAATTAATGGACAACTTAAATTTTTCTTTAAATTGTGATTTAAAGTTATATCCATCAACAGTGCTACAACCAAATAAAGGGGATTCTTCAGAAATAGAAAAAGGTTGTCCCAACATACCGAGTAAAGTAGTTTTTTGAGTAGCATTTCTGCCTGCAATGGCGGTTAGTTTTTTACCAAGGTCAAATGAAATACCACTTATTGACCTAAATTGTTCTACTTCTATATTTTTAATAATCATTTTAGGCTCCTTTTAATCGATGAAACTTTTTGCAAGCAAATCTAGAACTTTCCCTCCAGGTTCTAAAGTGATCGTCGTATACTTCTTCGCAAGTGCAATTGGGACTAGAGAAGTACTGTCGAGATCACACTCAAACTCTTCAATCAATCTTACATACGTTCCTATATTGATATAATTAAGTATATTGGACTTTTCGCTTTTGAAAACTAACTTGTTATGTTTATCCCTATACGGTAATAATGCATTAAAAACAAAGAGTTTTTCGTTTTGGGTTTTAAGCAGAAAATCCTGACCATAATATGTTTCAGCACCAAAGGTTGTTGATGAAGGTTGCCGATCAAAATTAATATATTTGTCTCGAAACTCATCTGAAACTGAAAATATAGAGTTTATAGCAACAGAAGAACCTATCATTTTAAAATAATCACATATTGCACCTGATTTTAGAATACCCATGACAATGATAGGAGCTCTACCACTGTCTATCAGTTCTTTATTAACATCATACAAGTATTTTAAGATTGACGAGTGCAACCAAGCTGAATTACCAAACACAGCTAAAGGTCCATTAATTATGAAACATAAATCAGACAAAGAATTAAGATATGAATCAGGGTTCTTTTCCTTGAGCAGTCTAACATAATGAACGACCAATAAATGCATAATCGCGTTCGTAAATCTTGTTAATGCAGACTGGTTAGATCCTGAATCGCCAACGTCTTCCCATATACGCAAACAATCTGAAGGATAAATAACATTGCCACAATGTGGACACCGCTGGACTTCCGGAATATCCCATAATTCAAGGTTTTCAGCACTACATGTAGGACATTTGAAAAGAACTAATTTGTCTGTATCGGTACTTGAATTGCCTGAACGCAATGCAGCCATACGAAACAATGTTGTTCTTAAGCTAGTCGATGCATCAGATTCTGAGAATCTACAATTATATAGTGCTTCATCCATTGTTTTTCTGAAACTATTACGAACATTATCCTCACCTTTGTAGCACATATTTGTACTTGGAAGTGCAAAAGAAAGAGAGGAATTGTTCTTACTCAATTTTGCAACTTCAAATGGATTGACGAAATTGCCTTCAGATAATTTTTTAAAATCATTCCGCTTTATCAACAAATTACTAATTTTGACAAAACCTATTCTTGTGAACGGTAATTCTTCTCGAATACTTGCTTCATAATTGCTACCATCGATAGATATTACTTTTTGTGGTAAATCAAACTCCATATCAGGAACGGATACAAAATGACTGATGATATCGTTTATTTCATTCCCGGTGGGTTCTCTCATATAGTCACAGTTATCCAAAAACTCTTTAACATCAGGGTTTTCTACAATATCAATATGAGACGTTCTATCGATGTGATAATTTGACATTTTTGTTATCCTTTCTGAGTAATTATTTTTTGAGGATCAAATTTATTTATTTGAATAGGAACGACAAAAGGACTTGATAAAGTTTTTACTCTTGCGAAACCAACATCCTGCGATCTAAGCAAAGATTGCTTAAAATCAGCGAAGTCATAAAATTTTGCAAGCTCAGAAATCTCTTTTTCGCTATTCAAATGAGAGATAAACCAATTTTCTGTATTTGCGAGAATATTAGGATGTACGGAAGATACTTCTTGTGTTGCATATACAAGAGCAATTTTATACTTTGCTCCTTCTTTTGCCAAACGAGGCCAAGTTTCTGACAAATCCATGTTTCTTCCAATCAAGTTATGAGCTTCTTCGATGTAAATTACAATGTTTTGAGGATTGTTCCCACTGGTAAAGCAATTCATTGAATTATCAAAAACGTATTTAGCGATCCTTTTGCTAATTCTTTCTCTTAATTGAGCTTGTCCAACAGATAGATCCAAAATTACTATTTTTCCTGCAATAAGATGCTGATAAATCTCTTTACACACATCATGTGTTCTATGCGGAGTATGATATGGACGACCGCACTCTAGTGTTCGAAATCCCCTAATATAAGCATCGTTGTTGTTAAGACCAGCCAATAAATTTAACATTGCAACGCACTCTTCATCGAACCAATTGGCGCCACTACTTGATTTTAACTGTCCAGTCTCTTTTTTATTTTTGTTTGCAATTCTCGCTGCAATAAACCATTTTAAAGCCTCTTCGTAAGAGAGTGAATCGTTAGGATTAAGATGTAGTTCTTGTCCAGGTTCAACATTTGCATTAATGATAGCATCTACAGCATCTCTAACCTTTTTGTTTGCCTCGAACTTTACAGAGAATGTTCCAGGGTAAGTGTAATCTGCTTTCTTAAGCAATGTCTTATAGAGAGCTGTTTTTACTTGCCAGCGTTTATATTCTCCCGTTTCTTCAATGGGATCAGGGCGATCTAAAGACATGCCTAAGAAAGTATCAATATCGGCCGAACCATCTTTTTTTGCTTCTCTAATCAAGTCTCCAAGAATAGATAACCCCTCTTGTAGTTCGGAATAAAAATTGTTTAACAAATGAGAAAATCCCTCGGTAGGGATCATGCGATATCTTTCACAACCGTCAGAATAAATATCGGAAATAGAACCATTGTCCTGCTTGTTTGCGTTTGCATATTCACCGTTAATATCAAAAACAAGCTGTCCAATTGGTAAGTCACAACAATCTGCAATATTCTTGACAACAGAAATAGTTTGCTTAATCATATTAGATTTACCAGTTCTAGTCATACCCAAAACAGCAGTTCTGCGAGCCAAAAAATCAGAAGGCTGAATATGAAAGGGTATTTTATCAGCTTCATTAGCACGATGCAATCTATCTGTTGAAGTATATCTGACAGTGCCAATTTCAAAAGGAAGTAAATCTTTGTTAATACCTAACGCTGATAATTCCTCTTTAAAACGGTTTTTCCTTATCGGATCAACATAATTAACAATGAGTGACAAGGCCTCTGCTTTTGGCATATATACGCCCATGCGCATTGAAACGGAAAAAGACTCAATATCGCTACCCATATTAAGTTCACTATTCCTCATATAGAAAGTTCCTAATACACGGCATTTCAATCCACCAAACTGTAATCTGTTTTGTGTTATAGGATCATAACCTTTATCATCACTCAAATATAGATCAGTTTGGTTTTGATAATTATCGATTTTGGTGCGAATCATATCATCATCTTGAGGTAATTTACAGGTGCCAATGACTCTCAACAAAATTACTTCTCTTTCCATCTGGGACACACTTGCATAGTTAGCCGGGTTAAAAGAAGATGCAATTAAAAAACTATTGTGAGGGACCCCATTAACTTTGGCTTTCCAAGCATCATTTGTTACGACTAATGCAGAATCATAATCCATAGAGTATATCCAACCTATAAAATTATCAGGCTGAACCAGTTTTAGCAACGGATCTTGATCTATCAAGCTATTAATTGATATTTTATTCATCTTCACACCGCTTTCTGATATTTATCCGTATTTTTTTCTCTTTTAACTCATTATCATTTGGCCAAAGTTTTTTATCGCTTAAAAACATTATTTCTGATTTTTTTCCTGAGTTGGCCACACTATAAGTTAAATCAAACCGCTTGCATTCATAGTCTTTATATAGTTCGCATATTTCATCCACATCATCATAAGTAACCATCCAAAAACAATCGAGTTCTTTTATCAGTTTTGAAATTCGCTTGTGATCATCAGGAACAAAAAAGTTTTTATATAATTCTTTTCCCTTGTGATAATAAGGTGGATCAAAATATACGAAAGCATTTTTTTGATATTTAGGCAAATAGTTTATAATGAAGCTTTCTATATCTTTGTTGTATAAATGAATATGGGCTTTGTGTTTCGCAATTTTTTCTATTCTTTCCACTAAAGATTCTTTATTGTATCTAGCATCGATCAGATAATTGCCTGTTTGATTATACCCACCTATGGGACCGGCCGCTAATATCCCGGAACGATTTGTTCTGTTGAGATAAAAGGTTGCAAATCCTAGAGCTAATGAATATTTTTGATTTTCATTTGTGTATATTTCTTTCTGTTTTTTCCATTCAGCAATCGTTAATGGTGTATTGAGAATAAGATTTATAAAAGCTTCTGTTTCCGTAAGAATCGCCTTCCACATAGAATAAATGGCTTTATCATAATCGTTAATAACAATATCAGTCACGGTTCCTTCGAATAGAAGTGCCAACGCCACGCCTGCACCACCAGCGAACGGCTCAATATATGTACATTCATTGAGATTGCATTTTTTTATAAGTAGCGATACAAATGGTGCTATTTTACTTTTTCCACCGGGGTATCTTAGCGGCGAATAGTTCATATCTTTTTCTCCTTTCCTGATTTCTTTCATATCAGTAACCCCATTTCTTTAATAAATCATCAGTAAAATTTAATTGTACAGTTGAAAATGCGTTCTGATATATATGCTTTAAAACATCATAAATTTTTATCGAAGACTTCATTGAAGTTGTATCCTTTTTGCTCAAATTTAATGCGACAGATTCAGATATTGCAAAGTAAGCTGTTTTTTGTATGCAATCTCCCGAAGAAAGATGAATCGGAGTATTGGATAAAGAATTTGGATCTTTATAAAAAACATTTTTGTGATCATCTATAAAGTCTATTTTATGTTCAATAAGATTACTGCCACAATGGATATACACACTTACATTATCAAAAGTTATGGTCTTTGGTGTATTATTTTGTAGTACAAATCTTACTTGCCCCATTAGCTGAGTATTATTAGTTATTCGGATATTGCTGATTGTTATTTCGGATGTATGAAAGTTAATATCTAAAGTACCTCTGTTATTGTATATATCATCGAGGTCGTTTCGCTCACAAATGAAATTACTTGCTCCTTTTCGGATGTAAATTTCACCTTTTCGCAAGGAAGTCACTTTGTTTTTACTATATTCTTTTGAAATTACATAAGGTCTGTTTAATTCATTGTGAGGAATTCTAATGAAACCGATTGTTACACCTTGGTAGTCAAGGTGTCCAAGTTCAACATCAATAAAAGGTTCTACATACATATGTAACAAATCATTAATTTCAGATATATCAGGTAAAGATGATATGTTTACACCTGTAGGTATCCAAGAAGAGTTTTCAACACCAAAAACTATATACTTATCCCTTGGCTTTGTATTGTTTGCAAAAGAAACAATATCCTTGATAAGATCGTACTTCTTTTCTTTAGAATAATATTCTTTTTTAAAATCAATATATTCATTCTCAGTTTGAGCAACAATTAATCCAATAACATCCTTTTCTAACGAAGACATATTTTAACTCCACAATCCTCTTTTAATATCCAAAATATTTTTATAATATGTGATACTGCACATTTCCTTCATTTCTTTCCAATGATGTAAACAAATCAAAATAACATACATCATACATTATAATACAATTAACAACATTTTTCAACTAGACCCTCCCTTTTAAAACTCAAAAGAAATCAGAAGTAATTCTTTACACCTCTATTTATATATGACAAAAAACGACGAAAGCTACATAAAAATTTTAAAATTTTTAGAAAAATCAGCGTTTTGTATATATCGAGATGTTCAGATTTAGTGAATTTCACAACAAAATATTGGTTTAGGATTAAAATTGTTGGCGAAGGATAGGGTTAAAATGCAAAAACACCGAGAGCATTAACCTTACTCTCGGTGTTAAGTCGTTTATTTGGGCGTTTGTGGGCTGAATTGGGCGAGATTTCGTGACAGTTCTAATCGTACCGCGTCAGTGATTCTGTCACGAGCTGGACGCCCAAACTGAAGCCATTTATGAACGATTGTTTTTCAAGTTCGTTGCACAACTCATCTGCACAATCATGTATCTTTTCATATCGTTCTTTCTGTTCCTCGGTGAGCGTTGATAATAATTTCTCCTGGTTGCTCGAATACAAGCGTAGCAAATCTTTATATTTATCGTTACCACGAATCATATTCTCACACGGACTTATCTTGCCTAAGTATAAATCTTCTATAGTTTTCATATGTTGCACCCCTTTCATGCAACACAAACATATACCACAGAAGTTTTAGAAAGTCCAGAGATTTTTTCACTTTACAAGGTTATTGTTTTAGATTTCTTTTTATGATATAATCAACTATAATATAAATACCTCAATACGAAATTTATTGTAACTGGAGGATATAGTATGAGTCTTAGTATGCTTCATTGTGATGGTGAAAAAATCATAAATGCCGAGGGAAAACAGGTGTTTTTGAGAGGAACAAATCTCGGTGGATGGTTGCTTGATGAATTATGGCAGGGATTTTTCAAGGGTGGAGAAGCTCAATGGGATATTGTAACCACGCTTGAAAAGCGTTTCGGCAAAGAAGAAGCCGAAAGACTTATTAAAATCCGTGAAGACAATTACATCACAGAACACGACCTTGACTATCTTCAGTCACTCGGCTTTACCTGTGTGCGTGTACCATTCTGGTATCGTAATTTCCAGATAGACGATTCTGGTACATGGAAGCGTAAAGAAAACGGTGAAATTGATTTCTCACGCCTTGACTGGATTGTTGAAGAATGTGAAAAAAGAGGAATGTACGTCATTCTTGATATGCACGGTGTACCAGGACATCAGAGCATTGCTCACCACTGCTGTCGTGTAAATCATTGCAGACTTTATGATGAAACCGATGAGGGAGCACGTTTTCGTACACTTGCCTGTGAATTGTGGAGTGAAATCGCCCGTCATTTTGCAGGTAACGGAACAGTTGCCGCCTATGACTTAATGAATGAGCCGATGTGCGATTACGAAGGCGAAGATAAGGTCAACAGCAAGTATCATGACGTTTATTCTTTGCTTTACAATGCAGTCAGAAGAAACGACCCTGAGCATATAATAACTCTTGAAGCAATCTGGACACCTGATGATATGCCACATCCAGAAGATCATGGTTGGGAAAATGTGATGTATCAGTATCACTTTTATGACGATTCAAATGATAGTTTCAAGAAAGTTTCACAGCACCACGCAAGCAAAAACTTTAATGTGCCTGTGCTTGTCGGTGAGTTTTCTCCTTGCCGTGGCACTGCAACATGGGAATACATATTAAATCTTTTCAACGAGTGTTCATATAACTGGCTGACTTGGACCTACAAAGGTCATTGTGCTAAAGGGAAAACAAGTCAATGGTTTATGTTTGGCTCAGATGATGAAGATAATGTTGTTGATATAAACAATGACCCAATTTCAGAAATTGAACGCAAATGGTCATCTATAAGAACAGAAAATTGCTGTAAGCCAATGAACGACCATGCGTTACTCTCTGAATACGCAAAAGCATAATTTTCACCGATTTATTGTTTTTACAAAATCAATTTATTGAACTAAATTACGAAGCACCACCTCAATTATTTGTGGGTGGTGCTTCTATTATTTATATCATTTTAATAAGCAATTTGAAATCAAAACACAAACATAAATTTGTCGTTAAACACACTATTCAAGGCATATAAGCAATGCCTTTAAAAAGTCGGTATCATTCTGATGGGTTCGCTTTTTGGGACCTTTAGTTCTGTTGCCAGCCATGCGTTCTTTTTTACTGATATGACGAGTGAAAAGCAAATTATCAATATTATCATTTGTGTAAATAAGTCCGTTTTGATTAAGTGCTTTTCCACCCTTGCCAAGTATCAACGCGGCAAGTCCGTAATCTTGGGTAATTATAACGTCACCTTTTTCGGTGAGATTGGCAATTTTACAATCGGCAGAATCTGCGCCTTTATCAACAACAATAGTTTTTGCTCCGTCTTTTTCTATGGAGTGGGTGTTGTCGCAGACAATTACGCAAGGGAGACAACGCTCTTTAGCTATGCCCACGGTAATATCTACAACAGGACACGCATCGGCATCAATTATTATTTTCATTTGAAACCTCTGTTATCAATTTCAAAATATCCTTATCTGCTGGGCAGAAGGTGTAGTTTGGGATTTCCGATGGAGTTATCCACTTTAAATCGTTGTGCTCTAAAAGTTTTGGTGTGCCAGAACTTATAGTTGTATTGAACAAAGTTAAGTGAACTGTTATATCGGGATATTCGTGAACTACTTCTGTGAAGATATCGCCAACAGAAACAGTTATACCAAGCTCTTCCTGACACTCACGAATGAGTGCTTGTTCTTTTGTTTCGCCTGGTTCTACCTTGCCACCAACAAATTCCCACAACAAAGCACACGACTTTGTTTCAGGTCGCTGACATATCATAAATTTATCGTTATCCCATATTAATGCGGCTACTACTTGGGTCACTATTTTATCAATCCCTACATAATTCTATTTCAATACCTGATGTATATAACAAACCCTATTATTTTGGTCCAATTTACTAACACACCTTTTTTATTATACATCTTTAAAGAGTTTTCTTCAATCTTTTTTAATCATAAACACCGTTGACTATTCGCGCGCTATGCGCTATAATTTCATCATCAAGGAGGTATGCCATATGATTGATATAAAAGAACAGACTTTAAAAGGTTATTCATTTATAGATTTATTTGCTGGTCTTGGTGGATTTCGAGTTGCACTCGAATCTCTTGGGGCACATTGTGTATATTCAAACGAATGGGATAAATCTGCACAAGAAGTTTATTCAAGTAATTTTGGGGATACTCCTGATGGCGATATAACAAAGGTTGACGAAAACTCTATACCTGATCACGATATTTTATGTGCTGGATTCCCTTGGCAAGCCTTCTCAATAAGCGGAAAACAACGTGGCTTTGAGGATAGCCGTGGAACATTGTTTTTTGATGTCGCACGAATAGTAAAAGCTAAAAAACCAAAAGTTGTTTTTATGGAAAATGTAAAGAACTTTGCATCTCACGATAATGGTCGAACTTTAGAAGTTGTTAGAAACACCATGGAGAGTCTTGGTTATACATTTAACCAAAAAGTATTGAGTGCTGTTGATTATGGTGTGCCACAAAAAAGAGAAAGAATATATATGGTGTGTTTTAGAAAGGATTTAAACATCAAAGACTTTTCATATCCCAAACCGTTTAAACTTACTAGACATGTCGAAGATTTTTTAATTGATGATGAAACAATGTTAGAAAAATTATATGTAAACCGACCTGATACATATTTTACCGATAAAATAGATAACTCTTATAGTGATAAACCGATACGATTAGGTATCGTAAACAAAGGCGGTCAAGGCGAAAGAATATATAGTACAAAAGGAATTGCTATAACTCTATCAGCTTATGGAGGTGGAGTATTTGCCAAAACAGGTGGTTTCCTAATAAATGGAAAAACTAGACGATTACATCCGAGAGAATGTGCTAGACTTATGGGTTACCCTGATAGTTATAAAATTTGTAAAAACCAAAACCAAGCCTACCAACAATTTGGTAATTCTGTTGTAATTGATGTCTTACAGTATATTGGCCAAGAGATCGGTTTGTGTGTAAAGGGGTTACCTATTAATGAATGAAATTGATTTTCGAATATGGCTGACTCAAAAAAACACAGATAAAAAAGTAATAAGTGATATTATTTCTCGACTTAAACGTCTTGAAAGAGAAATTAATCACTGTGATATTGACTATGAATACCGCAGTGATAAGTGCGAAACATTATTATCTTACTTTCAAAAAAAAGGTATCAATTCAGAAATGGATGAAATTCAAACCAACTTACCAATTGGCAAATATCAGTTGAGTACATATAAATATGCACTTCAAAAATACATCACTTTTTTAGAAGATTCTACTTTAAAAACTCAATAAACTCATTTTCTGTTAATCCTATATAATTACTTTTTAACTGTATTGAAAAAATTACATTTGCATTATATGTATTGGATAACTTTCTAATTTCATAAAGTTCATCACGCTGTGATATCATATACTCGTAATCTTCGTATATAAAGCGCACGCCATGTAAATTTGAAAAAGCTTCAATAAATAATTTATCTCCAACAGTTTTTATAGAGGAAATAGCTTCAAAATTATCCTCTAAATATTTTGAGATTGAAGCAAATCTACTTTTGCCTACACTACTTGAACCACTTCGTTTAATACGATATTTGGCAGAAACATTAAAACATTGAGAAAAATCCTCTACCCTTACAATTTTATAATCGTTTGTTATAAAGAATTCGGCTCCTTTATTTTTGTATGTTTGTATAATCCAATCTGCAAAGATTTCGGAGCTGTTTTTTATATTTATATCTCTTCCTGCTGTTCCAGCTTCACGAAACGCATCAAAATCCTCGTTCATATATTCCATTATTTTTCTTGCAGAATCATTTAATGGATTAACATTTAATGGGCTATATTCAAATTTTCTTGTCGCAATATTAGGCAATAAAACAAATTGACCACATTGAGCAGGACAGTGTTTTGCATCAATATAAAATATATCTCCACTATTCGTTAAAACTTTTATATCGGGTATTGTTGAATCAGAACCACCTTCTTGTTTGAATTTCGCATAATCCCCAAAAGTTTCATTTAAAAACTGGGTACAATCGCTTTCAAATTCTTTCCATATTGCCATAGTATCTCTCCTCGCATTATTATTTTGATTTACAAATGAAATAATAGACTTCCCTAGTGCTTCAATCACATCAACCGTCATTGCATTCCCTGATTGCATTAACAAATGCCTATCAGAAACAACATGCTTAACCTTATCTGCATACTCCTTTGGAAAACCTTGAAGTAACAAAGCTTCATAACCCGTTAATTGATATATTTCACCATTTCTAACATATAATACACCATCTCGCTGAGCTCTTAATGTTGGACATCGACCATCATATACCCTTAAATCATTCATTCTTGTATCAAGAATTTTACCTTCCATTTTTCTTAAATCATTAACAGTATATTTCCCTTGATTTACTGAATTGTTTAAGTAATGATGTAATATATTTAATCGTTCTGCATCTGCAATATTATTATCTATTAAAAAGTTTTCTAGTGGTTGTTTATCAATAAATTCCGGCCAATTAAATTTCGAATAATCCAAATCCAAATCATTTCTAAATCCCACAAAATAAACTCGTTGTCTCATTTGAGGAACTCTATAATTTAAGCTTGTGAGAACCTTGTAACTAGTTACATATCCAGAATCTGAAAGCTCTGATAAAATTCGTTTTATTGTTTTACCACCATCATGTGTAACTAACCCCTTAACATTTTCTAAAATAAAACATTTAGGTTTCATTTCTCGCATAATTCGAGACAGTTGAAATATAATTTGACCTCTATCATCCGAGAAGCCCTCTTGTCTACCAATAACAGAGAATGTTTGACAGGGAAAACCTGCTATCAATACATCAAATTCAGGCAGATTTTCTTTACCTAATTTCTTCAAATTACCATAATTAATTTCATTATCTATATTGTGCATCAACTTGTATGTTGTATCTGCAAGGCGACTAGTTTCTGAACGACCAACACATTTCAGTCCCGCCTTTTCAAGACCTAATCTACCTCCACCAATACCAGAACAAAAATCAAAAAAAGTTTCTATCATTTTTCTCCTTTTCTATGAAGTAAAATTCATTATATTTACTGCATTTTTAGAAATTCTTTAGTTTAGAATTATGATATTCTATCATTTCTTTTGAGGGTAAAAATCTTTCTGGTAAAGTTATTGATTTACCTTCGTACTTTTCAAAATAATCATAAAAAACTTCTGAAGAATATCGTTCCTTAGCTGATTTAGAAATCAATATTTTATAATCAGTATCAATTGTAAAAATACCAGCATCAAATGCTTCGTGATGTAATGCATTTAACGAAAGACCATTACACGGATTGGTTCTTTCTGTTTTCGGATCACTAACATTCCATGGTTTTATATGCGATGCTATAAGTAAAGACGGAATATCTAACCCCGTTACACAACATTTTCTATTATAAGCAGAAAGAACAGCACTTCTAAAGAACTTTTGATTTATACGAGTCTTAACAGCAGCTATCTTTGTATCTCCAGATGGCAAGTTATCTGCAACATCCCCAGACCCAATAAAATCCTTCATATATGGCAGTTTATCAACTGTTTCTGATAATGCTTCCATATTATGATTGTATTCATCCCAAACATCTTTTTCTAATGAGTTTTCCTGAACAATAATTGATTTAACAAGATTGCTATCAAACTGGCAAAAACACATCATTTTCATAGAAACATCATCTGGTGTTCGTCCAATAAGTTTAGCTAATTCAATAATCTGCGGGTTGGTTTTGTTTATATTTCTAAAAGGAACTTTACAATACAAAGCCAGTGCCAAAATTGTTTCATCTTTAGTCCATTTATTGTCTTGAGTATTTGTATATTTGAAAAATGCAAATAAATATTTTAATGATGCTTTTATGTACCCATTTTCTAAATAAGATTTCTGACCACGACCAGTTAAAAACAATAGAAGATTCTTATACAAGACACTGTTTTTATCATAGATATCATTTTCCAAATCTTTTATTAACGAAACTGCCTGTACATCTATCCTTGTAATTTTTAAATAATCACAGAGATATTCAATAGCTTTTGCATAAGAACGAGCTTTACCAGACTCAACACCAGGCGTTTTGCAATATTCTTCAAATTGTTTTAAAAATTCTTGCATAAAAATACTCCCTAAATAAGAAATAAAATACCATTCCGATTATATCACAACAAAAACAATCACTCAATATTATTTAACAAAACCATTCAAACTTTAGCAAAAAAACTATTTAATCATCAAATTCACACATTAATAAATCTTTTAATCTATCAAAGTTATATGGGTAGGCGTTGTCGCCGTAGATTTTTACAGGTTTCTTATCGTTTGAATAGTGAATTTCAAGTTCCCATTGAGTGCCATCTAACACTGTATATCCGAATCGTTTTGTGTTATAGTTTTTACGCCATTCACCGATGTGAAGGCGTTTGAATTCTTCAAGAAAACTTGCTTTGTCGATAGTTTCGATTTTACCGAAATCGTCTGGCGTTGTTGGTATATATGATCGACCATATTTAAGTTCAGCAGTATCATCTGTAAAGGTTACTTCAACCAATTCTTCACCACACAAAAAGCCACCGATTGAGAAAATGATTTTACTGATATTCGGGATATTCGTATCGAATTCCATAGCTTTAAGTTCTACTTTTGTTGGTTGATACTCCACACCTGATTCTTTGAGTGCGAGCTTTGCTCGTTCAAGATAATCCTGTGAGCATAAAATTCTTACACTTTCAGATGGATGCATTTCACACACATAACCGGGATGTTCTGCTATATTTTTCAATCTCGTTATTTGTCGTTTCAAGCTATGAATTGCTTTTAAAATTTCTTCAGGTGTCTTACCTTTTAAATTTTCTTCATAATAGGTTTCTAGAGATATCATCATAAAAATCACCACCAAGTTTAATTCTGTGATTATATTCTAACATATCACGTGTACGTTTTTGTGTACTTTTAGGTGGTTAAAAAGAAAAAAACAGCACTCCCGTAAAACAGGAGTGCTTTGGCTTTGATGTTATTTTATTTTTTCGTTCCATTCAACTTCTTTAAAACCAACAAGGACGAAATCATTACCGACTAAAATTGGGCGTTTCACGAGCATTCCGTCAGTAGAAAGAAGCTGTAACATTTCGTCTTCAGTCATATCAGGTAATTTGTTTTTCAAGTCCATTGATTTGTATAACAAACCACTTGTATTAAAGAACTTTTTTAATGGCAATCCGCTTTTCTTATACCATTCGGTAAGTTCTTCGAGTGTGGGGTTCGCCTGTTTAATATCTCTTAACTCGTATTCTATTTTGTTATCATCAAGCCACTTTTTAGCTTTTTGACAAGTTGTGCATTTTGGGTAGCAAATAAATTTTAGCATAGTAAACTCCTTCAAATTTTTATGACATTATTATAATACCACATATCTCGGAATATGTCGAGATACATGGTATTTCTTCCATATAAAATTTAAAGTTTTTCTTGACTTTTCTATCTTTGTTTTATGCGTATAAAATTTTTACATACTTTTTTGTTGTTGACAAAGTGTTTTTATGATGTTAATATATGTACATAACAAGGAAATGTTTTAAGTTACATTTCCACTATAAAATTGAATTTATCGACGCACGTGTCCCTTTTTGGATTAAATTTTTTTAATTTGTCTGAAATCGGCTTAGTGTGTCGTTTTTTTCAGGATTTACTTCAAGGGGAAGGACTCAGGATCGCAACTGATAAGTTGGATAGCAAGAACTTCTATGCATTTAACCCAAGCTTTGATAAACATTGTAATAAAAAGTGATTTGATAATATGACTAAACCTGATGAGATTCTGCTCATCGGGTTTAGTGTTGTCGTCCAAGTTTTACACTCAGACGTTTTTTGTTATTTTAGTTTCTGCTCTATACACATAACAAACGACTCTATAAAATCCAAATCATTCTGGTGGGTACGCTTTTTTGGA
>JAZRSC010000029.1:0-11779 GCA_045651285.1 Acutalibacteraceae bacterium | reverse complement strand
CAATTTTTAATAATTTCAATTCTTATGATGATTTAAAAGAACATGGTTACGATGTAGAACTTTCAGACTTTTTTGGTAAAGAATAAAAAATAAAACGGATTGCTTTTGCAATCCGTTTTATTTTTCTGGCAGGGGCAGAAGCACTCGAACCGTCAAGGACGGTTTTGGAGACCGGAATGTTACCATTACATTATGCCCCTATATTTAATTGGTGGACCATCAGGGGCTCGAACCCCGGACCAACCGGTTATGAGCCGGTTGCTCTAACCAACTGAGCTAATGGTCCATATTCCCAAAGGAACGACTAACATTATATTTGAATTAGTACTATTTGTCAAGTGTTTTTTGATATTAAATTATATATTTTTAAAATTTAATGTTGCAATTCAATTTTATTTTCTTATTGAAAAAAACAAAGTATCATTGTATAATACCTGTGTATGTGTTTTTACAAACTTTTTCTTAAAAAGGAATGATATTTTATGCATAAAAAACTCGCACTCACTCCGCCTATGGGTTGGAACAGTTGGGATTGTTACGGTGCTGCAGTTAACGAAGAGCAACTTTTAGCAAATGCAGATTATATGGCAGAACATCTTAAAGATTACGGTTGGGAATATGTCGTTTGTGATATTCAGTGGTCAGAGCCTACTGCGGACAGTTTTTATTATAATTATTTTGCTCCACTTTGTATGGATGAATATTCTCGTCTTATTCCATCTGTTGAAAGGTTTCCATCTTCTGCAAATGGAAAGGGATTTAAACCGATTGCAGATTATATCCATTCTCTTGGTCTTAAATTTGGTATTCATATAATGCGTGGTATTCCAAGACAGGCGGCTCACCAACATACAAAAATCAAGTGTGAGGGCATTACTGCAAATGATATTGCGAAACCTTCTTTTGTGTGTCTCTGGAATCCTGATATGTATGGTGTTGACCCTGATGCAAAGGGTGGTCAGGAATATTATGATTCTATATTTGAGCTTTATGCGTCTTGGGGTGTTGACTACATAAAGTGTGACGATATTGCAAATATAGAAATATTTCCACATAATCCATACGCTGCACGAAAAGAAATTGAAATGATAAGAAAAGCTATTGATAAATGTGGCAGAGATATGGTTCTCAGTCTTTCACCAGGACCCGCTCCAGTAGAGGAACACGAGCATTTAGCTCGTCACGCAAATCTCTGGCGTATGACAGGTGATTTTTGGGATGAATGGAGTAAACTCCACGCAATGTTTGAAAGGTGCTATGCTTGGCAGGAATATGTACAACCTGGGGCATGGCCTGATTGTGATATGTTACCTATAGGCAGAATTCAGAAAACTGAAAAACTTCCAGAATACAGAAATCGTTACACAAGATTTACTCACGATGAACAAATTACAATGATGACTCTCTGGGGGATTTTTCGTTCACCACTTATGATAGGTGCAGAAATGCGTGAAAATGATGAGTTTACACTCTCACTTCTTCAGAATAGAGAGCTTATTGATATGCTGAAAAATTCGAGTGGTGCACGACAATTCAAACGCGAAGAAACAGACGGCAAGGGTGAAATTATCTGGACTTCAAAAGGTGAAAACTGTAAATATATTGCACTCTTTAATACAGATGATAAAGCACGAGAAATGAAATTTGATGTTACTGATATTGCAGTCGGTGGTGTTAAATATAGTGTATGGGATATGTGGTCACACGAGGAGTATATGGTAACAGATAAAGATTTTTCTGCAAAAGTAAATTCACACGGTGCAAGACTTTTCAAAATAACAGTAAAATAATGTATTTACTCTTGAATATTAAATTTTAAAAGTATATAATTATAAACATTAAAAAATAAGGAGTTCATAAAATGAGTCAATTAAAATTGTATAAAACATTAAGTGAACCTTGCGAATTTCCAACAGAGTTAAAAGGTTTTGAATACAGAAGCTATAACGGTACAGTTGAAGACAGAGCTGCTTGGGCAGAAATCTGCAAAAACGGTCTTGTTGGTGACGATGCAGATGCAACTCGTTTTGTAGAGGTTATAGAAGAAGCTGATGGTTACAAGCCTGAAAATGTATTCTTTATTACAGAAAATGGCAATCCTGTTGCTACTATTACTGCACTCGTTCAAGAGAATGGTCGCGGTTGGGTGCATATGGTTTCTGTACATAAAGATAGTCGTGGCAAAGGTCTTGGAAATTACCTTAATCAGATTGCTTTAGCAGCACTTTCAAAGGCTGGTTGTACTTATGTAGGTCTTACAACAGATGAATTCAGAGTACCTGCAGTAAAATCATATTTAAGAGCAGGCTTCAGACCAGTGCTTTATGAGGAAGATATGGAAGCTCGTTGGTTGTTCTGGCTTAATCGTTATGGTTATATGAATATTGATTGTTACGACAATGACAATAATTTTGTTAAAAATCTTTGCACAGTTGAGAAAAAAGATAAGCTTAAAATTGGTGTGTTCGGTCTTCGTCGTGGTACTGCAATTGCTGAACCTGCAGTTTTAAGTGAAAAAGGTTACATTTACGCAGTTTGTGACTATGACGAAACAACTTATGAATTAGTTGAAAAATGCACTTGTGAAGATACAAAATATTTCAAGAATTTTGACGAGTTTATTGAAAGTGGTTTAGATGTTGTTATTTTAGCAAACTATTTCAACGAACACGCAAAATACGCAATAAAAGCACTCGAAATGGGTATTCATGTATATAGTGAAACACTCCCTGCGGTTACTCTTGCAGACTGTGTTAAATTATGTCGTGCTGCTGAAAATAGCAAGGCAAAATATATGATTGCTGAAAACTGTGCATATTTCGGTACAGTAAGAAAAATGGAAGAGATTTATAAAAATAAAACTCTTGGTGGCGCAGTTTACTGTGAGGGTGAATATGTTCACCCAATGCCACACGATGGATACAAGGTTATTACACCTGACGCAAAGCACTGGCGTGCTCTTATGCCATCTGGCTACTATTCAACTCACGCGTTAGCACCTATTATGCAAATTACAGGTGAAGTTCCAATTGCTGTTAATGCTCTCAGTATTTATAGCGATGAGGTTCGTATTGAACGCGAAGAAGAACCAACAAAAGATGTTGCCTCAATTATGCTTTGCACAATGAGTAATGGTTCGATTGCCCGTGTTACAGGTTGGTGCAAATTCGGCGGTCATGGTCTTTGGTATCGTATGAACTGCGGTAAAGGAAGCCTTGAAAGTGTTCGTGGTGATGACTACAAAGTTCGTCTTTTCTATAATGATTGGGAAATTCCAGAAGGAATGGAACAAGAAACATTCTATGATGCAGAGTATCCATTCGATAAAGACAGAGCAAGTCAGAGCGGTCACTTTGGTGGCGACTATTACGCAATTTATGATTTCCTCGATTGCGTTCAGAATGACAGAGAACCATTCCTTGATGTTTATAAATCAGCGGCAATGACTGCAGTTGCAATTTTCGGTTGGCGTAGTAGTCTTAATGAGGGTATTCAGTACAGAATTCCTGATTTCAAAAACGAAGCGGAAAGAGCTGTTTATGAGAATGATACATGGTCACCATTCCCGGATGAAAATGGTGAAACAAACTTCCCGTGTACAAAGTATCAATTAGGCGATTTTAATATTGAATTTTAATAGAAATCCCCATCGGCAAATTTCAAAAAATTGCTGATGGGGATATAAATTTGCATTTTTTTAAAAATTGTAGTAAAATACCCGAAAAGGTGGTGTAACCTGGTGAAAAGAATATTTTTTTCTATAATCTCACTCTTGCTTGTAGTCTCAATGCTTACTTCTTGTAGTGGGAAAAAGATTTTAAAAACAAAAGATATTGTTGATAATATTTCTGCTACGAATGTTGTTTTATATGATTTTATATCTGAAAATGAAGAGTTTACAGAGTTTTCAAAAATGTTTACTTCTTCATACACTACACCGGGACTTTATGAGGGTATAATTCCGCAAGGTCTTTGCTACAATTTTAATATGGATTGGATTATAATAAGTGGTTATTATGAAGATGGTGCATTCCCGTCAATGCTTATGATTTTAGATGCAAAAACAGGTAGTCTTGTTAAATCTGTAAAACTTCAGAATGTTGACGGTTCAATGTATTATGGTCACGCTGGTGGTATTGCATCTTCTGGTAACTATATATTTGTTACAAGCGATTACTCTGCAAGAACAATTGCAATTGAAACATTAGAAAAAGCAAAAGATGGCGATACTGTTCAATTTACAAGTGATTTTAAAATTAACACCAAAGGTTCTTTTGCAAATGTTTATAGTGAAATTTTGTGGGTAGGTGACTTTATAGAGAGTTCACCAGCAGAAAGAAGTAAAGTGACTAATGTTACAACTATAAATTCGGGTGAAACCTTTTACGCTTATTGTGAGGGTTACAACCTTAAAGATGGACTTCCTAAAATAGATAAAATCAACTCAACCCGTGATGGATATATTCCGGATATTATGCTTGCAATTCCTGAACAGGTTCAGGGTATGACAAGAACTCTTTCAGGTGGTTTTATTTTCAGTACAAGCTATGGTAGAAAAAACAATTCTGTTATAAAAGTGTTTAATGATGTAACCGAAAGCGATAAGGTTGGTACAGTAACAGTTGATGGTGTAGAGGTTGACCTTTACGCGTGTGATGAATTGGAAACAAAAGTAACCTATATAGCACCACCAATGAGTCAGGGAATAGAAAGTGTTAATGGTACAATTTTCTTGCTCTTTGAGTCAGGGGCTGCAAAATATCGACAGGGTGGAGGAAAATATCCTGTTGATACATTATTTAAAGCGGAGCTTACGAGATATTGATTAGCTTTGCTAATCAAGCGATATAAATTCTTACGAATTTGCGAGATGTCTTTGACGCGATATACTTCGTGCGATATGTTTGCTTCGCAAACGAATTTAATTGTGAATTTATATCATATCGCATACGAGCGAAAGTGAGTATATATCGCAACTGCATTTATGCAGTTATATCGCATTTGTGTAAACAAATATATCGCAAAAATTAGCTATTTGTGTGGCTAATTGGCTAGTGGTTTGACTTTATGTGTAGAAATTGTAATTTTTAACTGTGTTTGGCTTTATAAATGAAATGTAAAATTAACTCCCACAGTAGTGGGAGTTGTTTTTGTTATAATAACTCAATTGAGTGTTCGAGTGGTAAAGTTTTCGGTTCCTTTTTTTCTCGAAAAAATATTGCATTAAAATTAGAAATATGCTAAACTTTAAAGTGCGAAACCAATTGAATATATCAAAACAAGCATTATTTCATTAAGAATAGTGTTTCTTGTTGTGTTTTTATGTCTACATTTTGAATTTGATAAAAATGCAAATTTCGACAATGTAGACAGTGCAGCAATGCTTGTTATATTGAATTGGTTTCGCGACTATCGGAGTTTGCGTTTTTTGTGCGACTACTTCGGTGGTCGCACTTTTTAATTTATGGAGGAAAAATATGAAAAAGTTTTTTTTGTTGGTGTTTGCTTTGGCGTTAGTAACTATAATGGTTGGGTGCGGTGTTGATACTGACAATCAACTACTAACAGAATCGCTACCAGATGTTGATGGAAATCCATATACCACACACGAAACAATTAATGGGGAAACATATGTGTATTGTGACTATAGTGAGGTTTATGACAAATTAGATTTATCACAATATACAAGTTATGGTTCTTTTGGTGAAGATGGTTTGATGTGGGTGGAAAAATCTGATTATACTGGTAAAGAATTTGCTTATATTAATTGGAAAGGAAATATAGTTATACCTTTCACTTCGGAAATAGTGACACCTCATAACTTTCGATACGGAAATGCAATTGTCTCGTATGAATATGATGTGATGGGGAATGGTATGTGCGGGGTGCTAAATACAACAGGAGAAGTTAAATTGAAATTTGACAATCATGCTATTTCTGAATGGTACCACTCTACTAATGGTAATATTGTTTTTATTGGAATAAATTTAATGGATGATTTGAATTCTGAACCCAAGAATTATATATATTGTAGCGATACTGGTATAACAATTGAAATTCCAGATGGACCTATCAAAAATGAGCCTATGTACTATTCCGATGGATGGTTACGTACATACAGAACAGAGTCATATATAAATGAAAATAATGTTTTTGATACCAAGCATATAGTAACTTTTTATGATGAATGCGGAGAAGTTGCATTGGTAGTAGATTCTAATAGTAGCCCTCATTATAAAAATCTTCGCTATGTTGCTGATTTTAGTAATGGTAAGTCTATAGTAACATTTCTTGGACAAGATAGAGAATTATATAAGGTAGAAATTAATAAAAAAGGTGAGTGGATAGGCGAACCTTGGAAAACAAATGAAAACGAAATAGGAAATGATTACTTTGCATAATATCGATACTCGCTTAAAAGGTGCAGGAAATAAAGATATAAATGCACAATGGAAATGTGTCGTTATTGAATTAATTGATGGCGTTAAAATTAGAATTGTTTGTGATAATATAGTATTAAAGTGATTTAGAAAAGCAGTTGCAATTTTGCAACTGCTTTTTTCGTGTATTTAACCAAAAAATCAATATCAAAAAAGTGCATTTTGCATAATGCTCTAAACTCGCTTTTTATCTATTGACATTTTGAAAATCAAGTAATATTATAATGCAGGTTTAAAAGAATTTACTTGTGGAGAAAATTGAAATGTCAGTAATAGTTAAAGAAGTTCCGAGGTTTTGTAAGAAAAATATTGTTCTTATGATTGCTGTAATTGCGGCAGTAATTACATCTTTTATAGTTCCTGTTGATAGTAGTTATATAAGTTATTTTGATTTTAAAACACTCACTTGCCTTTTTTGTGTTTTGGCAGTTGTTTGTGCTCTCAAAAATATAAATTTCTTTTATATGTTGGCGGAGCAGATTGTAAAACTTTTTAAAAATGCACGATTCGCAATTTTAGCCCTTGTTTACATAACTTTCATAGGTTCAATGTTAATTGCAAACGATATGGCACTTTTAACTTTTTTACCTTTAGGTTGCTTTGTGTTAAAAACAACAGGTAAAAAGAAATATATGGCATTTACATTTATAATGCAGAATATTGCCGCAAATTTAGGTGGTATGCTAACACCATTTGGTAACCCTCAGAATTTGTTTCTATATTCAAAATTTAATATACCAACAGGCGAATTTATGCTTACTATGTTACCGACATTTTTAATTTCTATTGCAATTATAACTGCTTGTTGCTTTATATTTGTAAAAAAAGAACCTTTAGAATTACAAGGTGAAGAAATGCATATAAGCAAAACAAGAACTGCAATTTATTTAGTGCTCTTTGCTTATTCAATTTTGATTGTATTTCGCTTTATTCCATATTGGACAGGTTTAATAATTGTTCCAATTTCTCTTTTTGTTTTAGATAAAAAAGCACTAAAAATGGTAGATTATCCGTTGCTTTTGACATTTTGTGCATTTTTTGTCTTCTCGGGAAATATGGCGCGAATTGATGTTGTTAAAGATGTGTTTCAATTTTTGCTTGATAAAAGTACACTTCTTTTCAGTATTGTTTCATGTCAGTTTATAAGTAACGTTCCATCTGCAATTCTTCTTTCGCAATTTACTAATGATTATAAAGATTTATTGTTGGGTGTAAATATAGGTGGGGTAGGTACTTTAATTGCTTCCCTTGCAAGTTTAATTACTTTAAGAGAGTATTCAAAAAATAATCCAGGCAAAACAAAGAAATATATTTTAATGTTTACTGCGTTTAATTTTGGCTTTTTAGCAGTGTTGACAGGGATGCAATATATTTTTAATTGAAAATTGAGAATTGAGAATTGAAAATTTCGGAAGTCCTGCGGACTTGATTATAATTTAATATGAATAAAAAAGACTACATTATTTCATTTAAGATTAACAAAAATGAAATAATGTAGTTTTTTCTATTATCTAATTCCTAATGCCTAACAACTAACAACTAGCCACACTAACGACTATTTCCTAATTCCTCAACTCACTATTTTTTCAATTCTCTCCTCAAAGCTCGTAGGAGTAAAACCCAATTCATCTTTTATTACAGAGTTATCATACGCTCTGTTTTCGGTTAATCTGTCTAGTTTTTCTCTGAAATCAATTTTTTTAAGAGAAAGAAGATAAACGAAATTAACTGTAAGTTTTGCTAATGGGAAAGGTATGTTTATAAAAATGTTTTTAAATCCACCTTTTTCTGAAATGATTTTGAACATTTCTAAAAGTGTCATATCTCTTTCGCCAGATACAACATATTCTTTTTGCTTTAAATTATCGAAGTTTTTGAGAATTAAATAATACGCTTCTGCTAAATCTTCGCGGTGAACAGGTCTTATTGTTGCTTCACCTTTTTTTACAATCGGGAAAACCCTGAATTTTTTAAGCCAGTTTACAAATACACTTATGTTTCTGTCAGCTGTTGACCCAAAAATCATTGTAGGTCTTATAAAAACATAGGGCAAATCATTTTTTTGAAAAATTTTTATGTAATCTTTTTCGTCTGTTTTTAAATAACTTGTCCTGTAATAGTTTGAGTAAACAATAGTGCTTGAAACAAATATACATTTTATTTGTCTGTTTTCTTCGTCTATTGCTTCAACTAAAGGTCTTGCTAAATCTTTAGCGGCAATATGAAAAACTGTGTCGCAATCTTTTATTGCTTTTTTTAATGAGGGTTTATCTAAAATGTCACCCTCTACAAATTCAATGTCTAAAGGTGAGTTCTCGAACATATTTAAATCTGTTGTGGGTCTTACTAAAACTCTTATCTTTTCTTTATAATTTTCACGGCACAGAACTTTATAAAAAGAACTACCGCTGAAACCGGTCAAACCTGTAATTAAAATCATATTATCACCAAATTCAATCATATCATAAATTTATAATATTTGCAACTTGGCACTTGACACTATTTATCTTGACTAATATACCCCGATATATTATAATTACAACTAACAATTCATTCCTTAAGGAGTAACAAAATGGATACAACTTTATATAATAAATTATGTGACATTTTAGAACAGTATGGCTTTAATGGTACTGTTAAAGAAATAAAACCTATTACAGTTGGTCATATTAACGATACTTTTGTAGTAGAATATGATGTAGAGGGTAAAACCCAAAAATATCTTCTTCAATGGATAAACCACAATGTTTTTAAAAAACCAGTTGAAGTTATGGAAAATGTTGTTGGTATTACTGAGCATATTAAGAAAAAAATTGCTGAAGCTGGTGGCGACACAGACCGAGAAGTTTTGACAGTTTTCAAAACAAGTAATGGCGAAAATTATGTAAAAACAGAAGATGGTGGCCACTGGAGAGTTTACAATTTTGTAGATGATTCTTATTCTTTAGATGGTGTAAGTAGTAAAGAGGATTTTAAAATGGCTGCAATTGCTTTTGGTAATTTCCAAAAACAATTAGCAGATTATCCTATTGAAACACTCAAAGATACAATTCCTAATTTCCATAATACAGTTTCAAGATTTAATGATTTTAAAATTGCTTTAGAAGAAAATAAATCTGGCAGAAAAGACGAAGCTTTAGCAGAAATTGAATTTGTATTAGCAAGAGAAAAAGATTGCTCTGTGCTTACAGATATGTTAGAGAGTGGTGAACTTCCTTTACGCGTTACTCATAACGATACAAAGCTCAACAATGTTCTTTTTGATAAAGAAACAAATCAACCTCTTTGTGTTGTTGACCTTGATACTGTTATGCCTGGTAGTTCACTTTATGACTTTGGTGATAGTATTCGTTTCGGTGCTAACACAGGTGCAGAGGATGAAAAAGACCTTTCTAAAATCTCTCTTGATTTAGACCTTTTTAAAGCGTATGTTGAAGGCTACCTTGAGTCAGCAGGTGATTCACTTACAAAAAATGAAATTGAATATTTACCATTCGCAGCTAAGCTTCTTACATTAGAATGTGGTATGAGATTTTTAGGTGACTTTTTAAATGGTGATGTTTATTTTAAAACTGAATACAGGGAACACAATTTAGTTCGTGCAAGAACTCAATTTAAGTTAGTTGCAGATATTGAAACTAAATTTTCTGAGATGCAATCTATTGTAAATCAAGTAAAATCAACACTTTAAAAAGTTTTTCAAAAAAATTTGAAATTTTTTGAAAAAAAGTGTTGACAAATGAATTGCAATAGTGTATAGTATCTATCGTTGCGAGTGCAACGAAGCAATGGGAGCATAGCTCAGCTGGGAGAGCATCTGCCTTACAAGCAGAGGGTCATAGGTTCGAGCCCTATTGTTCCCACCAAGAGGTGGCCCGGTAGTTCAGTTGGTTAGAACGCTAGCCTGTCACGCTAGAGGTCGACGGTTCGAGCCCGTTCCGGGTCGCCACTTCTTTTTTTACGCCTCTGTAGCTCAGTTGGTAGAGCAGAGGACTGAAAATCCTCGTGTCGTTGGTTCGATTCCGACCGGAGGCACCATGGATGAGTCGTCCTCGCGGCTCATTCATTTTTTATGCGGATGTAGCTCATCTGGTAGAGCGCCACCTTGCCAAGGTGGAGGTAGCGAGTTCGAGCCTCGTCATCCGCTCCATTTTTTTATATGGCGACATAGCCAAGTGGTAAGGAGTGGGTCTGCAACACCCTGATTCATCGGTTCAAATCCGATTGTCGCCTCCAAAAAATAAAGCAAGTCGAAAGACTTGCTTTATTTTTTGTGTTTATGTCCGCAGGACATAACTCCGTTACGAGCAAAGCGAGTATTTCATTTTACTGCTTGTAGTAAACTTCATTGCCCGCTTGCGGGCATAAAACGAAGTTGCCTTACGGCAAATGAAGTGCTTACGAAATGAAGTGTGCCTTACGGCACAATGATGTTGCCTTTCGGGCAAACGGAGAGGTCGGACACCCGCACCCGATTGTAATTTTTTATCAGGCGTGATATAATTATCTTAACAAATTTGAATTTTACGAAAGGAGCAAACTAATGAGTAATGTAATTGAACAAATATTGGATTGTTCATTCCTTTATCTGCAACCGTGGTTTTATAATAATAAATTAGCTTTGAGATGTGAACTTGGAATTGGTGATGGTAAAGAATATATGAAAAATGCTGTTTTTAGAGCTATACAAATAGCAAATATCCTGTTTGAAAATAAAAAAATTGATGCAGCATTTTACCATCGATATTTTTATAATGACGGATATGTCTGTGATACGGCTGATTTTACATTGAATGATGACAAGATAGTTGAACTTGACAAGAGTTTATTCTGTGACTCTGATGAGTTTGATGAGGATTTAACTGCTATCAATAGACATATATCTTATAATATTGATTTCTCAACTCTGGAGAGTATATTAAAAAGTCAAATTGAATGTCAGATTAATCCATTGGTGAGCTTTGTTTCGATTGATAATGAATGCATTTTTTCAGTTTATGATGATAGAGGTTGTGACATAGTATTTTTCTCTGTTGAGAAATATAAAGAGTTTTATTTGAAATTAGAACAATATTTTTTGGATTACGACCGGAAAAAAATGAGAGAAACATTTGAATCTATATAATATTTAAAAATTCCAATTTGTTGAACTGTGGTTCTAAAGTGAGACGTATTGCCAAAAAGAAAAGCACTTCTTCGGAAGTGCTTTTCTTTTTATCCAATCCGAAGGATTGGTATGTAATCACGCGTAGCGTGTATGTAATCGCCGTAGGCGTATGTCATCACCGCAGGTGTATTTTCCTTCGGATTGATTACATACATTTCTTCGAAATGATGAC
>JAZRSC010000028.1:0-249617 GCA_045651285.1 Acutalibacteraceae bacterium | reverse complement strand
TCGCTCATTCGATACACTTGCGTATCTGTCTTTTTCCTTTGACTTCTTCTGAAGTCCGGATTTCTGCACTGTTGTGCTCAAAAAAATCTCAAGGGTTTTTCTTTATCGTTGTTTAATTTTCAAGGTTCGTTTTGCACCCCCGAGCGCCTCCGCTCTCTTGAGTGCTTGCATATAATATCAAATCTAAACCCGTTTGTCAACACTTTTTTTCAACTTTTTTTAAAAAATTTCAAATTTTTTTTAGTTTTTTAAAAAATCACTATATATTGTGTAAAAGTTACAAACAAACCACAATTTTCTTGTTCAAAACTTTGAAGAAACAATGTATAAAACTCAATTTAGTGAAAAACCTATTAAAAATCATATTTTTAAGTGAGTGAGAATTATGTCAAAAATTAACTTCAAAAACACCTTTTTCAAATTCTGTGCTTTTGTCCTTTCGTTAACTTTAATTACCGCGTCTGCTTCCTATTATATAATAGATTCTTCAAAGGGTGAATCTGTAGCCACTCTTTCAAAATTAGGTTCACGCGGTGAAGAAGTAAGACGAATTCAGACCAAATTAAAACAATTAGGTTTTTATAATGGTAGTGTTGATGGTATTTATGGGAGCGCAACTCAAAAAGCAGTTAAACGCTTTCAATCATCTGTCGGAATAACTGCCGATGGAATTGCAGGTAGCAAAACATTATTATATATGGGCCTTGATTCATCATCTGGTGGTGGTTCCTATGGTTCTTATAGTTCGTCTGATATTTGGCTACTTGCAAAAGTAATTGAAGCGGAAGCTCGTGGTGAAAGTTATACGGGTCAGGTTGCAGTTGGCGCAGTTGTACTCAACAGAGTTGAATCGTCATCTTTCCCCGATACAATTTCAGGTGTAGTTTATCAGGCGGGTGCCTTTTCTGCTGTTACAGATAGCAACTGGTCAGTTTCACCTTCTGCAACCTCAAGAAAAGCTGCACAGGATGCAATTAATGGTTGGGACCCGAGTTACGGATGCTTATACTATTATAATCCTGCTAAAACATCTAATAAATGGATACGCACCCGACCAGTTGTGACAACTATTGGGTCTCATGTCTTCTGCAAATAACACTCCGCGTTATTTGCAGAAGACATAAAACAGGAATTAGATTTTTATAAATCCAGCTAAATACCCTAGTTCCTAATTCCTGTTTCCTAGTTCCTATATATAATAGTATAAAAAAGTTTGTCGAAAAATTAACAAAACACTTGTAAATTTTCTCATTTTATAGTATGATAAAATGGGTGAATTTGGAAGTGATTTTATTTCCTTTTTCACGATAAATGTTTAATTTTTATTTTTATATATTCTGCAAAGGAGAAATGACGATGCAAAAGGTACAATTTACCGAAACAGTGCTCCGTGATGCTAACCAGTCACTCATTGCAACAAGAATGAAATTTTCAGAATTCCAACCAATTCTTGAAACTCTCGATAAAGCTGGTTACTATTCCCTTGAATGTTGGGGCGGTGCTACTTTCGACTCATGCCTTCGTTACCTTAATGAAGACCCATGGGAAAGACTCAGAAAAATTAAGAAGGCTTGTCCTAACACAAAACTTCAGATGCTTTTAAGAGGTCAAAATCTTTTAGGCTATCATCACTATCCAGATGATGTTGTTCGTATGTTCGTTAAAAAGAGTGTTGAAAATGGTATTGACATCATCCGTATTTTTGACGCACTCAACGATGTTAAGAACATTGAAGTTGCAGTTGATGAAACAATCAAAAATGGTGCTATTGCTTCAGGTGCTATCTGCTACACAATAAGCCCTATTCATACTCTCGAATCTTATGTTGAACTTGCAAAGAATATGAAGAGCATTGGTTGTCAGACAATTGCTATTAAAGATATGGCTGGTATTTTAAGCCCGGCAGAGGCTTATAAATTAGTTTCTGCTCTTAAAGATGCGGTAGATTTACCACTCGTTCTTCACACACACAGCACAACAGGTCTTGGCTTTATGACTCTTTTAAAAGCAGTTGAAGCTGGTTGTGATGTTGTTGACACAGCAATTTCTTCAATGTCAGGCGGTACTTCACAGCCTGCAACAGAAACACTTCAATATACACTTGAAGAATTAGGCTATGACACAGGTCTTAATGGTGAGGTTCTTAAAGAAATCGGTGATTTCTTCAAACCTATCAGAGCTGAATACTTAAAGAGCGGTCAGCTTAACCCAACAGTTCTTGCAACTGATACAAAAGCACTTAACTATCAGGTTCCTGGTGGTATGCTTTCAAATCTTGTTGCTCAGCTTACTGCACAAGGCAAAATGGACAAATTTGACGAAGTTCTTCTTGAAACTCCACGAGTTCGTGAAGATTTAGGTTATCCACCACTTGTTACTCCTATGAGTCAGATGGTTGGTGTTCAGGCAACAAACAATGTTCTTGCTGGGGAAAGATACAAAAATGTTTCTAAGGAAGTTAAATCTTACCTCAGAGGCGAATATGGTAAAGCACCAGGCGAAGTTAACGAAGATATTCGCAAACAGATTCTTGGTGATACAGAGTTTATTGAAGGCAGATATGCTGATACACTCCAGCCAGAATTTGAAAAAGCAAAAGCAGAAATCGGTGACAAAGCTAAATCTGACGAAGATGTACTTTCATATATCGCTTTCCCTGCACAAGCAGAAAAATTCTTTGATTACAGAGAAGAAATGAAAGACAAAATTTACACCTATGAATTTAAAGCTGTTGAATAAGGGGGATTTAAAATGACTAATCTTCTTTTGTCTGCAGGATTTAATTTCTCAGATTACAAAGCATATATAATTCTTGCAGTACTTGTTATTGCTTTAGTTGCATGGAAGTTAATTTCCGGTAAAAAGAACAAATCAGTTGAAACAAAAGAATCTGATTCTGTTTCAGTTGTAACTGACCAGAATGAAACAACTGAAATCAAAGAAGAACCTGTAAATAACGAACCTGTTTATACCGGTTATGTAACACTTGAAGGCCTCAGTGAACAGGATGCTGCAACTATTATGGCAATCACATCTCACAAAACAGGTATTCCGCTTGAAAGACTCGGCTTTTGTTCAATAAGACTTAAAAGCCCTGAACTTATAAATGTAAACGAACAAGATGCGGCGGCTGTTATGGCGATTACATCTCACAAAACAGGTATTCCGCTTGAAAATCTTTACTTTAAATCTATTAAATTATTGGAGGACTAACACTCATGAAATATGTAGTAACTTTAAATGGTAAAAATTATGAAGTTGAAGTAACTGAAACAGATGCTATTGTTACAGGTATTACAGAAGTTCCTGTTATGGTAGCGGCAGCTCCTGCTGCTCCTGCAGAAGCACCAAAAGCTGAAGAAGCTCCGGCAGCTGCACCTGCTGCTCCGACAGCAAGCGGTACTCAGGTAAAAGCTCCGATGCCGGGTTCAATTCTTGCAGTTAAAGCAAGTGTTGGTCAGGCTGTTAAAGCCGGCGATGTTCTCGTAGTTCTTGAAGCTATGAAAATGGAAAATGATATTACTGCTCCTTGCGACGGTACTGTCAAAGAAATTGTTGTTACAAAAGGCACAACAGTTAATACAGACGATGTTCTTGTTGTTATCTGATTATAAAATGAACATATTAAAAATGCTTATGAATTTTAAAAATTCATAAGCATTTTTTTATTTATCAAATTCACCTGTCATATCAATTGAAGCAAATTCTTTTAATGGGAATTTAACTGGCAGCCCTGTTTTCTGACTTTTGTAAATTGCAAGAACAATTTCTATAACTCTCTTACCAACATATAAATCAACATAAGGCTTTCTGTTGTTTTCAATTGAATCAATAAAATCACTGTAAAGACTTGTGTGACCATTGCCATAAACATTTTTTGCTTTTTCATCAACTGACAAAGTTTCATCATCCTCAGGAAGATTATCAGAAAATCTCCAAGTATCAACTTTATTTGCATAATGTCCGCCGAGTCTTACTGTGCCATTTTCACCGAAAATAGTGAGAGTTTGTTCAAAATCTTCAAAGCAGTTTACAGTACCTTCAACAGTTGCAACTGCACCGTTTTTAAAACGGATAACTGCAACGCCTATATCTTCACCCTCAATGCATTTGTGAAAAGCGTTATTTGTCATTCCGTAAACCTCGTCAACCTCTTCGCCAAGCATCCACGAAAGCAAATCTATCCCGTGAATACATTGGTTCATTAAAGTACCGCCATCACTCGCCCATTTCCCGCGCCAGTTTTCTGCGGTATAATAATCGTCACCTCTGTGCCAACGGATATTTATAGAACCATGTGAAATTTTTCCAAAACGGTCAGTTTCTATTGCTTTATGTAAATGTTGAACTGCTATATTAAATCTGTTCTGATGAGAAACGCAAGCAGTAACATTATTTTTTTCAACAATTTCTATGATTTTATCAGCATCCTGAATTGACATAGCAATCGGTTTTTCGACAATGAAATTTATTTTGTTCTCTGCACAGTAAATCGCAATTTCTGCGTGTTTTCCACTATCGGTTGCAATAGCAACAAAATCTGGTTTCGTTTCAGAAATCATTTTTTTATAATCAGTGAAAATTTTAACATCACTTAATGAAAAATCATCAATGAGTTTCTGAGCTTTTTCAGGAATAATATCACAAAGAGCAACAATTTCTAAATCATTTAAGGTAGCCGCTTTAATATGATTTTTTGAAACCCTGCCACAACCTATCAGTGCATATTTCATACACTACTACCCCCTCGGTGCGTAAGTCTCTTCGTATCTTAAAAATCTTTCCATAATTTCGTCATCTGCTTTTTTCTCAATTTTTGCAATTGCAGGACCTAAATTTGGTTTTCTGTCTGTTAAATTATGAGTATCAGAACCTAAAAAATCTATTGCGTGGTTATTTATAAGCTTTATTGCTTTTCGTGAACTGAATGTACCTAAAATATATTCAGCATTCATTTGCATAAGAATTCCTTCATCTTTGAACTCATAAATCCAATCTAAATTTTTCTGGTAAGAAAAATATCTTTCAATATGAGCTAAAACAGGAACAACATCAAGCTTTTCATTTAAAGACAAGACCTCTTTTATTTCTTTGTCAGACCATTTTGAAAATGGCATTTCTACGAGCAATAAATTTGTGCCTTGATATGTGAGTTTAGTTAAATCTTCAACTCCACTCATACCACGAAAATATTTAACTTCGGCACCACAAAAAACTTCTGGTAAATCTTTTTCATTTTTCATAGCTTCACGAAGTTTTTGCTCTGCCTCATTTCGTCTTATTAAAAATTCATCTGGAGTTTCGCCACTTTGTGATGCATAAAAATGTGGTGTTGCGGCAACTCTATCTACACCATAATCTGCCATCATTCTTAATGCTTTTATAGAGTCTTCAACAGTTTTGCAACCATCATCTATTCCTGGCAATATATGTGAATGGAAATCTGTCATTTCAGTTCCCTCTTTTCATATAGGTTTTATTTAATTAAGGTGACGAGATTACTCCCGTCACCTTTTTAGTTTTATCTGCTATAACGACTGTAATTTTTTGAGTATTTTTTGCTATAATTATTACTCTTGGAACCTTCGGCACTGTTGTAAACAAAACCAAGAATTTTAACATTAGCAAATTCAAGCTGACGAATTGCTTCGCCGAGCTCTGCAGTAGTAGCTCTACCGCCACGAACAACAAACACAATACCACTTAAATATTTTGAACAAACGAGTGCGTCTGAAACAATTGTTACTGGTGGTAAGTCGATAATAATATAATCATAGTGAGCTGAAAGACCATTTAAAAGCTTCTCCATACGAGCAGAACCTAAAAGTTCTGTTGGGTTTGGTGGTGTATTACCAGCAGGCATTACATCGAAGCCTTTATCTTCAAGTCTGTAAATTGCTTTTTCAACATCATTCATACCAACAAGAAGGTTTGAAAGACCTGGTGCTGCTTTGAAGCCTAATTTCTTATGAATTGTAGGTAAACGCATATCACTGTCTATAAGCAAAACTCTTTTACCAGCTTCTGCCATAGCCATAGCAGTGTTAGCAGCTGTTAAACTCTTACCCTCTGAAGGAATTGTACTTGTAACACCTATAACATGGCACTTTGCATCATCAGAGAATGAGAAGAAAAGGTTTGTTCTTAAAAGGTTGTAAGCTTCTTTTGCAGCAAAGCTGATTCCGTTAGCGGTAGCTTCACTTTTTGTATAATAAGATTTTCTTTTCTTAGCCATTTCTTATTCCGCCTTTCCACTTGTAGAATCAGTCTGAGTTGTAGAAGCATTACTATTGTAGTAGTTTTTCTTTTTCTTGTAATACTTCTGTTTTGAGTTTGTATTAAGGTCAGGAATAACTGCAAGAATAGGATATTTATAATGCTCAATAAGATATTCTTCTGAGTGAATTTTATTATCAAGAACAAACTGTAAGAAAATAAGTGCAACTGCAACAACTATACCTGCTAAAGCACCAATAGCAACATTTTTAGGGTAGCTAGGTGAAACAGGTTCTTCATCAATAATTGCATAGTCTACAATTCTAACTGAACTGTTTTCAACAATTTCTGTAATTCTGTTTGGTAAAATATCTGCAATAGTGTTAGCAATAAGTGCTGCCTCTTTTGCATCTTCACTTGTAACAGTAACTTCAAAAACTTCTGTTGAGTTAATTGCACCAGCAGTAATCATATCATTCAATTCTTCAGAATCATAATCAAGTCCTGCTTCAGTAATAATCTGATTTAATGTTGTACGGCTTTTAAGTGTAACAATATAAGTATCAACAAGTTGCTTTGCAACATTGAGGTCTGACTGTGTAAGTGTAGTTGTACTTGACTGGTTTGTATTATTAACATAAACCTTTATACTTGCCTGATATTCAGGTGCAATAAAGTTATAAGTTATGCCAAACGCAATTCCACCCATAACAATTGCCGCAAGAATAATTGCCCACGCTTTACGCCACAAAATAAGCACAAGCTTTAAAAGGTCAATTTCTATCATATCTCGTTCTTTCTGTGCCACCAGATATTCCTCCAATATAAATTAATATACATATACCATTTGATTATATCTTATTTTTTTTAGTGTGTCAATAAGTCTTGTGTCTTTTTACGACAAATTTTGAGTTATTTTTTAAAAGGTTTTATTTGTATTCTATTGTTATTTCTGTTATAATTTTATTATAATTTCTTTTTATTTGTCGAAAGGGTATTATTATGAATAGTTGGATGAAAAATATTCCCAATGAAATGCTTATATCAGAAATAAATCTTGTCGGAACTCATGACAGTGCAACACAATTTATAAAGTTTAAGTATTTCAGTAAATGCCAGAACAAAAATATTTTTGACCAACTTTCAATGGGTATTCGTTTTCTTGATATAAGATTTAAATTTGATGGTGAGAAATTATTACTCAACCACAGTTTTTTAAGTTGTAAAAAAACAAGAAACAAAAAGGAAAATTTACTTTTCTCAGATGTTTTTGAAAGTTGTTGTCTATTCTTAAAAGAAAACCCGACAGAAACAATTATTATGTCAATAAAACGAGAAGCAGGAAAAAAAGAAGAAGAAACCTTTGATTACTTTTTTAAAAATTATATTGAGAATTCTGATATTTTTTATACTAAAAATTCCGTGCCGACATTAAAAGAAGTTCGTGGTAAAATAGTTCTTTTAAATCGTTGTGGCGCAGATATAAATAATAGTAGCTATACAGATGAAAACGCAGGAATTAACCTTACAGGTTGGCCTTATCAGAATTCGAGAAAAGAAGCTTCTCTTCAGAAAGTGCTTATTGCTAAAAGAAACGCTGTAAGCGATGAATATTTTTATTTACAGGATTTTTTCAATCTTAAACCAAAAACAAAATGGGAAATTGCAATTTTACCCGCAATACAGAATTCCCCACAAGATAAATCTATAACTTTAAACTTCTTTTCTGGTAACAACGGATTTTCAAGTCCAAAAAGATATTCAAGAATTATTTTTAAACGATTTTTTGATTATGAGCTAAGCCCTTTGAAAAAATATGGTTGGTTTATTCTTGATTTTCCAAATAAAAAGATAATAAAAAAGATAATATTATCGAACTATTAAAAATTATAATCACCAATGAATTTTTGAAATTCATTGGTGATTATTTAATTTAGATTTATATTACTGAAAAGCCTTTCAACTTCTTTTTTTAATAGTGCATTTTCTTCTTTTTCGAGTGCAGGGTCATTACTACAGATTTCTTTTGCTCTTTCCTGTGCTTCGTAAAGAATTCTTGTGTCTGTCATAAGATTTGCAATGTGCATATCTGGTAAACCATGCTGTCTGCTACCAAAAAAGTCACCAGGTCCACGAAGCTCCAAGTCTTTTTGTGCAATTACAAAACCATCGTTTGTATCGCAAAGCACATTAAATCTTTCAAGTGCCTCTTCGTTTTGTGCATCAGAAAGAAGTACGCAGGTACTCTCTTTATCTCCCCTGCCGATTCTACCTCTTAACTGATGAAGCTGAGAAAGTCCGAAACGCTCTGCATTTTCTATTATCATAACTGTTGCGTTTGGTACATCGACACCGACTTCAATAACAACCGTTGAAATAAGAAGTTGTATTTCACCCGAATAAAAACGAGCCATAACCTCATCTTTTTCTTTTGGTTTCATTTGTCCGTGCAAAAGTCCTAAAGTATAATTTTTAAACTGATTTGCCTTTAACCAGTCGTAATATTCAGTTGCAGGAACTAAATCGCTTTCACTTTCTTCAACTAACGGACAAACAATATAACCCTGCTGACCGTTATCCATAGTCTTTCTTAAAAATTCGTAAAGTCTTGGGTGGTAAGGTGAATTTACTCTGAATGTTTTTATAGGTTGTCGTCCCTTTGGTAATTCATCAATTACAGAAACATCTAAATCGCCATAAATAACCATAGCAAGTGTTCTTGGAATTGGCGTTGCAGACATAACAAGAACATTAGCATTTTCACCTTTTTTAGAAAGTGCCGCCCTTTGCTCAACACCAAAACGGTGTTGCTCATCTGTAATAACAAAACCTAAATCTTTGAAATTAACATCATTTTGAATCATAGCATGAGTGCCGACAACAATATTGCACTCACCACTTTCTAAGCGTTCTTTTACAATTCTTTTATTTTTGGCAGTTGTAGAACCTGTTAGTAATGAAACTGAAAATTCATCACCAAAAAAGTTCTTTAATGTTTTGTAGTGCTGATTTGCAAGCACTTCGGTAGGTGCCATAAATGCAGCCTGAAAACCATTTTTTACTGCGGTGTAAATTATTGCGGCAGCAACCGCAGTTTTACCGGAACCTACATCACCCTGTACGAGTCTGTTCATCGGTTTTTCGCTCATTAAATCTTTAATGGCTTCACCAATAACTCTTTTTTGTGCATTTGTAGGTTCAAAAGGTAGTTTTTTATAAAATTCTTCGCTTTTATCTTCTTTAATAGGTCTTGTTCTTTTAACATCTGCCGAGCTTTTTTTTGAAAGAAGTCCTAATTGTAAAATTAAAAGCTCCTCAAAAATCAATCGTCTTTTTGCTTGTCTTAGCATTTCTTCATTTTCGGGGAAATGTATATTTTTAAGAGCTTCTTCTAAAGATAAAAGCTTATATTTTGAAATAAGCTTTTGTGGTAAAACTTCTTTTATATTACCTTTTATTTCTTTTAAAGCAGTTTCGACTAATTTTTCTATACTTTTAGATGTTAATGTACCACTTGCTTTGTAAATTGGTCTTAATCTCTGCTTTTCACCTGCTTTTTCAAATCGCGGTGCGTTTAAAGTTCTGTTACCATATTTATCTTTTGTAATTTTTCCAAAAAATAAATATTCTTCGTTTTCCAAAAGCGAGTTTTTTACATATTTATTATTAAAGAAAACGACCGGTAAATATCCCGAAAAATCTGAAATAGTAGTTTTTGTAAGAATTTTGCCACCATTTATTTTAACTTCTGAAACTCTGTCAATAACAGTTGCTTTTAAACATACTGTTTCGTTAATTTCAGCATCTGCAATTTTTGTTAATGTGTTCCAGTCTTCATATCTTTTGGGGTAATAACGCAAAAGGGCACCTATGGAAAAAATACCGAGTTTTTCTAAAAGTTTAGCTCTTGTTTCGCCAACACCCTTGAGAAATTTTATTCTCGTGTCAAATTCTACCATAAGCACCTCCGTATTCGCTTCGCTCAAGTGAAGAGTGAATAATTCTGAATTCTGCACTCTGCATTCTGCATTATTTTATGCACGCAATTGCTTGTAAATCTTCGTGTGTATTTATTGGTTTAGTTATAATACACTTATCACTTACCATTCTTGAAACGAAAGTAATGCCTTTCATTTGTGTAATAGCTGAGTTGTCTTGCGGTATGCAATAATTTGAAAGAAGCATTGGTTTAATATCTCTTTCAAAAAGGTCTAAAGCGCTTTTTAAAATTGAAGTATCTGTACCAATACCACAAAGGAAAAGCTCCTGTAATTTATCGCCATCGTTAATTTTAGTAACTCTCTCAAGAAAATCTTCTGTTACACAAGAGTAAATACTTCTGTTTACAACTAAATCGGCAGTAAGCTCGTCAACAAGCTCGATTTCTTTACCTTTATGCATATCATAAAATTTATGATATTTCGGAAAAACACCATCATCACGATTTACAAATTTAACACAAACAACTCTGTCAAAAATATGCTTTTGTGTAAGCTCAATTATTTTATTCGCAATTGTAGTTTTTTCAGGGGTAGTAACAAAACCATTCTGTACATCAATAACCACTAAAATGTTTTTCATATAAGTTTCTCCTAATTTTAAAATTTTATACAAAACTTTGCTATTTTAAATATATCAAATTATTTGTGGTAATTCAAGAGTTTTTTAGGTTTTAGGGGTTAGGTATCAGGAAGCAGGAATTAGGAATTAGGAAACAGGGAATAGATAATGTGCAAATGAAACTATAAATTAAAATTTTATTACACTCAATTGGTTTATTTTAAAGGAAACCTTTTTCTACTACTGCGGGCGACCAGAGGTCTGCCCCTACCATAGAGGGAGTTAATTTTTTGTTTCGTTTATAATGCTAACGCTGTTCCTCAATTATTCATCATTCATCAGCGTATGCGACTTCATTATTCATTCTTAAAAAATAAAAAGTTCATCCTATCATTTAAAGTTGATTTAACTCAACTAAAAATAATAGGATTATCTTGTTTTATTTTTTAATTAAAAGAAACAGAAGCTAATATTTGCTGAAATAATATAATGATCAATAACATCTGCGAACTAATCGCACCGAGAATAACTCTCTTATCTTTTCTCTCATTGTTTTTCTTTAATTTTACAGATAAAATAGTAATTGTAGTTATACCTATTAAAATACCAGACAAACATAAAATAAAAGAAAATATATCATTTATCTCCATCATTCCCTGCTTCCTGTTTCCTAATTCCTGAGCCTATAATTCCGAATTACGCATTCCGAATTCCGAATTATTTTATAACTCCCTTTTTAAGAATAATATTCGCATAAAGAGCTGATTCGCTTGTTGCAATAATTGCATAAGCTTTTTTCGCTTCATCATAGAACTCAAAGCGCTCAAATTGTCCCATTTTTGTTTCGCCATTGTTTTTATTTATAATATCCTGATACTCTGCCCAGATTGTAGGTGTTGGGTCACCTGCACCAGTTGCCATAAGCATAGCAGGAGTTTCAACATAAGAATCAAGTGGCATAAGCTTTAAAATTGCATCTAAAAGCTCTGGTACATTGTGACCATCGCAACGAACAAGTCTTTGCGCGTTAGATGCTGCCGGGAAGTTACCGTCACCAATAACAATTGTGTCACCGTGGCCCATTTCGTCTAATATTTTTAAAAGCTCAGGAGAAATAATATTTGGAATACCTTTTAACATAATAAATACCGCCTTTTTATAATTTATTTTTTAATTTGTCTTATATCTGTACCCTTGAATTTGATAATTTCAAATGAATTAAGTCTTGAAACAACTCGCTGACCATATCTATCTTCAAGTTGTTTGAGAGAAAGACTTGAACTTATTATCATCGGCTTGGATTTTAGTATGGAATTGTTTATGAGATTATAAACTGCTGTTTCAGAAAATGCTGTTTTATACTCTGAACCTAAATCATCAATAATTAGTAAATCTGCATTATCAATTTCTTCTTCTATTCCCTCTAAACTTTTTTTACTAAAACGTTCCCTTTCCATTTCTTTTAGCATATTGTCTGCAGAATCATAAAAAACATTAAAACCCTTTTTCATTACCTCATTCATTATTGCTAATGATAAATGTGTTTTTCCAAGACCTGTTCCACCTAAAAAAAAGAAACTATTTGCATTCTTATGAAAATTATTTACATAATTTTTTATTAACTCTAAAGATGCTGTCATATAATCTCTAGGTGGGAAACCCAGTTCTTCATCTTTATCTGTACTATAATATTTCAAATCAAAGGTATCAAAAGTACTTAATGCAAGAATTGAACTACATGAATATTCACTTATCGAAATCTTCTGCAATAATTCTAAGTGGCAAGGGCAAAGTTTACCATTTAAAATCCCCGAATCATTACATGCCTTACAATAGTATTGTGGTTCCAAATAATCTTTAGGGTAACCATTTTTTGTAAGAAGTTCTTCTTTTTCTTTTTGTGCTTCAAGGTTTTTTTTCGCAAGATCTTTTACATCTACTGCCTTTCCACTTCCAAGACCTTTTATTACTTCGAGTGCCGCATTTCTTATAATATTTTCTATTTCAAGAAGTTCGGGGTGCTTGTTTAAAATTTGTCTACGACGCTTTTCAGCAAGTTGTTCTGCATTTTCGCGTCTTTTTTTTAGTTCTATTTCTGCTTTTATGTAAACATCTTCGCTGAACTTCATTTCTTTGCCTCCTGCTTTCTTTTCAAAATTTCTAAAACAGTGTTTCTACCAATATTATCAATATCATAAGAAGTCTCAATTTTAGTGCTAATCAGCTTTTTATTCTTTAACTTTACACTATCTACATCATAAATATTCATCGCGTGGTATTTTTTAAGAAGCTTGTTTGCTTCAGGCAGACTTCTGCCATTTTCTTTTAACGCATACAAAATCATTTCAGTTGAAAAGCCCCAATTAACTGCCCAATCTCTTAAAAACTTTGCTGTTTTTGGGGTTGGTTTTTTAGCATCTGTTTCTAAAACTGCTTTTATTTCAACAAATGTTTTTTGAATTTTATCAAGTGCCGCAATCTCCACTACTGCCGCTTCAAGAGTGTCTATTCCGTTTTTCGCCCAATTTTCTGCACGATTTTTAATTGCTATTGAAGACAGATTACCCTCACTTTGCTGGAAACTCAGAAGTGTTATAATCAAATCAATTGAAAAACCAAAATAGTCGTAAATCATAACGAGAAGTGACTGCGTGTCATAACCAAAGGTACCAACTATTTTTTGCGCCTCTCTGAAAAGAATTGTTATATTTTCATCTTCTGCAATTCTTAAAGCAATCTCTTTTTGTGTTGGTTTTTTTACAGGTAGATTTTTAACAACAACCTTTGTTTGTTCTTTTTCTTCTGTATAAGAAATTTCTGCTATTTTCTTCGCATTTGCAGTTGCTTTACTTGCTTCTTCTTCGTTCTTTTCACCATCATCAAAAATTACATCGTTTTCTTTCCAGTATTCAATGCAATCTTTTACATCATTCTGGGTAAGCCCTGTGCAAATACTTATTTGTTTTTCATCAATAGCACCATTTGGATTTCTTAAAATAAAGAGCAAAACTTTAAAACTTGCCGAGGGGGCAAGTTTTAAATATTTGTCTATTAAATCTGTCGGCACAACTGTTGCACCATTTGAATAAAAATCTGTTTTTATTTTAAACATCTAAAATACCTTTATTATTCTGGGAATTTTACCATTACTGCCAATGTTTTTCCGTTACCGCCATAAGGTGCAATATTATCTAAATCAACATTTTTTGATAAAGTTTCACCTACTACTACATAACCACCGTCAGCACCTTTACAAAGAGCAAGTGCTCCGTCACTTTCAGTACCGCCGAATGAGCGAACCCACATAAGTGTACCATTTTTATTTACACCAGCAACAAAAATATCTTTTTTACCACGAGTTGTAACACCCTTGAAATCGCGTGTTGATGAGTTTGTTGAACCCGCCATAATATATGTGCCATTTGGTAACTCTAAAACACTTGTTGCAGTATCAATATTCTGACCTCTTACAGGTGTTACAAATTTCACACTAAGGTCACTTGAGTATTTAATCATATATGAATCGTAAGAGCCACGGGATACAAAATCATTTTTAAAGAAGCTTTCAGGACTTGTTTCTTCAGTATCTGCAGAATCTGACGAACCACAAACAAGAATACCACCATCTGAAGTTGCAGTAATTCCTTTAAATTCATCAATTCCAGTACCTGCAATTGAGGTTTTTGCTAAAACCTTACCATCTTTTGAATATTTAATAACACCAGAATCACATTTGCCAAGTGCTGGGAATAATTTTCCAGAATAGAAATTACCAAGTACATATATAGAACCATCTGTACCCTCTGCTACACCAACAAAGGTATCCATATTACCGCCGGCATATTTTCTCCAACGCAAATCACCTGATGAAGAATAACGCATAATAACTGCTTTTGATTCATTTTTATTTCCACCTGAATCTGCCGCGTCACCATCGTTATTACCGATTGAACCTACAACAATAGCATCACCATTTGAAGCTGTAACAACATCATTCAATAAATCAACTGTTGAAGTACCAATTGTTTTTACCCATTGAACATTACCGTCTTTATCAATTTTGTAAACTGCACCATCATAGTAGCCTTTAATTGCAACATCTTCAATTGCTCTACCAAAGCCTACTGCATAGAAAGAGCCATCTTTACAAGGTGAAAGTGCAACTATTTCAAAAAGTCCGTTTGGTGAACCCATAACTTTTTGCCATACAATTCCACCATCATTATTATACTTAGTTAATATAGTATAAGGCGCTTTGTAATTTAATTCTTTATATTTTGCAAAGTCGCCATCCTTTGAGTTAGATACATTTGTTGTAATATAGCAACCATCAGATGTGAGAATTACATCTTTATATCTATCTGCTGCTGAACCACCCTGGGTGTTTTTCCACTCGGTTTTTGCCGGTTCAATATTAACAGTCGGAGCTTCTGTAATATTTACAATAGTTGTAATTAAATTACCCTGCTCGTCAACACCAGTATTACCTTTGCCATCTGTTACAAGAACTGATGATGTACCAACATAATTACCACTTGTTGTACTTTGGTTATTTTTATCACCAGCGGTAGGCTTAATAGTGATATTCTGTGTTACTGCATTACCATTTTCATCTGTTACAACTACACCATTCATATCTGTAACAGGAACCTGTACCGCAACATCTTTATACTCAATTGTTGTAAGTTGATTTCCGTTTACATCTGTCATAACACTACCAAAGACATCTGTTAAATAATATACACCTGTTTCAGGAACAACTGTTATAACATCACCGTTTACATCTGTTACAGGAACACCATTTTCATCTGTTACAACAATAGGGTCTAACCTATCTTTTTGAGATACTAAAACAACTGCAATAATAATTGCAATCAAAAGAACTGCAATTATAGGAATAAGTATTTTTAAAGTTTTTGAATTTACTTTATCTTTTACAGGAATAGCTGTGATTTTTGGTTTATTTGCTTTTTTGACAGGAGCAACTACAGGGGCAGCCTTTTCTTCAGACTTCTCCTCTGCTTTTACTGTTTCTTCTTTTTTTTCTTTTGTTGCTTCAACTACCACAGGAGTTTCAGTTTTAACCTCTTCTGTTTTAATGTTATCTTCTTTAACCTCTGGTACTTCTGCTACAACAGGAACAGCAACTTCTTTTTCTGTTTCTTTTTTTGCTTCTTCCTTTTTAGTTTTTTCTATATTCTTTTCAACAACTGCTTTTTTTGCCGCTTCTAAAACTGCCTGAGAGGTTTCACCTTTTTTTGCTTTTTTCATTGGTGGCGGTGCAGCTTTTTTAACTACTTCAGTTTCATTGTTTACACTATTTGGACCTTTCTTTTCTTCCACTTGAGTGTACCTCCAATATAAATTTCGAGAAAACCCCGAGTTTAATTTCATAATCTATATTATAATATCACAATTAAATTACTATTTCAATCTACAATCAACCAAAATTTACTGTAAATTTTTTTCACTTTTCACAATATTTCTCATATCTGCACATTATTTTATTTCTACTTTGAAATATTACATAAAAACCAGAGCTATTTATTATGTAATATAAATAAAATTTGCTTTTTATTCGCATTTTAATCAAAAAAATCATTGAAAACGCGAAATTTATGTGCTATTATAACAAATATAGAGTCTTTACACTGAATAATTATATAGTAATTAGTTAATGTAATTAAATTTTTATCTCTATGAGGGAGGAATTTTCTTGGGTAAATACACTATTGAAAACATCAGAAATGTTGCTATTACCGGCCACGCTGGTAAAGGTAAAACAACTTTAGCAGAAGCGATGCTTTTTGTTTCTGGCGCGACTGACAGATTAGGCAGAGTTGCTGATGGTAACACAATTCTTGACTTTGATGCAGAAGAAAAGAGAAGAAAAGTTTCTATTTCTTCAAGTATGGCATTTACAGAATGGAGAAACAGAAAAGTTAATATTTTTGACACTCCTGGTCTTTTTGACTTTGAAGGTGGCAGAAGTGAAGCAATGCGTGCTTGTGAAACTGTAATTGTTGTTTTTTCTGCAGGTAAAGGTATTGATGTTGGTGCAGAGAAAGCTCTCAGTGCCGCAGGTAAAATGAATAAATCAAAAATTATTGCTGTTACAAAATGTGATGGTGATGAAAGAGATTTCTATAAAACACTCGATGCTCTTAAAGTAAGATATGGTACTGCAATCTGTCCTGTTGTTATTCCATTTATGGTTGATGGCAAGGTTGATTGTTATGTAAACTTCTTGCAGAACAAAGCATTTAAATACACTGACGGAAAAGCAACAGAGTGTCCTATTCCAGATGATGAACGCATCAATTCAATTCATGAAGCATTTACAGAGGCTGTTGCTACTGCAGATGATGACCTTATGATGAAATTCTTTGATGGCGAAGAGTTTACTCACGATGAAATTGTTGCAGGTCTTTCAAAAGGTGTTAATGACGGTACTGTTGTTCCTGTTTATGCTTGCTCTGGCTACACAACAGATGCAGTAGATTTACTTCTTAATGGTATTACAAAACTTGCACCGTCTCCAAAAGGTGAAGATGATATTACTTGTGAAGAAAACGGAAACCTTGCAGCTATATGCTTTAAAACAGTTGCAGACCCATTCATTGGTAAAATGTCTTTCTTCAAGGTTGTATCTGGTAAAATTACACCTGATACTGCTCCATATAACCCACGCACAGAACAAGTTGAAAAAATGGGTAAGCTTGTTTTTGTTAAAGGTGGTAAGCAAGAAGATACTACAGAAATTTCTGCTGGTGACATTGGTGTAGTTACAAAGCTTTCAGGATTTAAAACTGGTGACACAATGTGTAATCAAAAAGCACCTGTTACTCTTGAGCCTGTTAACTTCCCTGCTCCTTGCTACTCAATGGCAGTTAATGTTGTTAAAAAAGGTGAAGAAGATAAGGTTGCTTCTGGTCTTCTTAAATTAGCAGATGAAGATGGTTCTTGCTCATTTGTTACAAATAAAGAAACAAGAGAACAAATTCTTTCAGGTCTTGGTGAACAACATCTTGATACAATAGTTACTAAACTCAAAAACAAATTTGGTGTTGAAGTTGAATTAACTGTTCCAAGAGTTGCTTATAGAGAAACTATCCGTAAGGTTGTTGACAAACAAGGTCGCCATAAGAAACAATCTGGTGGTCACGGTCAATTCGGTGATGTATGGATTCGTTTTGAACCATATATGGGCGAAGAAGACTTTGTATTTAATTCAGACGAAGTTGTCGGTGGTGCAGTTCCAAAGAACTTCTTCCCTGCAGTTGAAAAAGGGCTTCGCGAATGTGTAGCACAAGGTCTTATTGCAGGTTACCCAATGGTTGGAATTAAAGCTTGTCTTCACGATGGTTCTTATCACCCTGTTGACTCTTCAGAAATGGCATTTAAAATGGCTGCTCGTCTTGCATTTAAAGCTGCAATTCCTGAAGCAAAGCCAACAATTCTTGAACCTATTGGTACATTAAAGGCAATTATTCCTGATGACTATTTAGGTGATATCATTGGTGATGTTAATAAACGCCGTGGTAGAGTTTTAGGTATGGCTCCTGCAGACCAACCAAAAATGCAAGAGCTTATAGCAGAAGTTCCAATAGCAGAAATGGGTGACTTTGCTATAACACTTCGTTCAGTAACTGCTGGCCGTGGTTCATTCACAACTGAGTTTGCTCGTTATGAAGATGCACCTGAGGCAATTGCTAAAAAAGTTATTGAAGAAGCAAATATCTCTGACGATGATGAAGACTAATTGATTGATTAACACAAGTGTTTCACGAGAAACAAGTTTTATGTTTCATGTGAAACACTTTTATTTTTGTTTCTCGTGAAACATTTATGTTTAACATTTCTTTAACTTTTTTTATCATTATATTATTATTTAATTCATTTTTTATTCATAAATATAGTTTATACTAAACTCGTGCTAAGAAAGGGAGCCGCACCCGAGTATTAGTTACTTATCTTTAGTGTTATACTAAAGATGGACCCCTCCTCAAGTAAACCTTGGTGTATGAGTGTTATACTCACACCAGAAAAACAACGACTGTCCCCTCAGTCGTTGTTTTTCTTTTTGTTTGAATATTTTTTTAATTTTTGACAATAACATAATTGTACATCATTTTAAAATGAAAGGAACATTATGTTATGAATAATGAAGAAAGAAAGTCAAAGACAAACAAAAAATTTAAAATTGCTTATGCTTTTACTATTGTAATAGCATTAGGTGCATTGATGTTTTCTAAAATCTCTACTGAAAAGAATTTAGGAAAAATTAACAGTTTAGAAGAAAACACTAATTCTAAAATAACCATTACAGAAGCTACCACAAATTTACCAGAAGAAACAGTAAGACAAAATGTAACAAATGTACCAGATACAAGAACCCAAACAGAAAAAAATACAACAACAGATAAATATAATAAACCATATAAGGATTATTATTGTTTACCTTTCGGTAATCAAATAATTAAAGATTACAGTAATATGAATCCTGTTTACTCTAAAACTATGGGTGATTGGCGAACACATAATGGCATTGACTTTACAGGTGAAGAAGGCGGAGCAATCGTTGCCATTAGCTATGGTGAAGTAATTGCAATTTATGATGATGCTATTTTTGGCACTTGCGTTCTTATAGACCACGGTAACGGAGTTACAGCGAAATATAGTGGACTTAATAAAGAAACTTTAACTGTTACTGAAAATACAGCAGTCGAAATGGAAACAGTAATTGGTTACCTTGGAGAAATACCTGGCGAAAAAATGGAGGGTAATCACTTGCATTTTGAAATAACTCATAATGGTGAAACTGTAGAACCTCTTGAGCTTATGGGAAAGTAAAAGCTTTGCTTTCACTTTTCCAATGCAAAATGCAGAGTGCTGAATGCAGAATTTCGGAACTGCGTTGGCAATTATAAATTTTATAACAAAAGATAAGTTCTATCATTTAAAGTTTTTTGTGAACTAAATGATAGAACTTTTTATTTGTTATTACTTCTCCTAACATCTAACCCCTAAAACCTAACACCTATAATAAAAAAGCTCTTGTATTTCAAGTTAAATTATGCTATTATGAAAGATGTGTAAAATTATGTAAAATAAACACAAAAATATTGGAGGTATAAAAATGAAAGCAAAAAAGTTTATCCCTAAAATTTTACTTTGCTTAGTAGTTGTTGGATTTATTGTAGCTTGTGCTGTAATGGCTCCGGTAACTAGTGCAACAAGCACATTATGGGCATTGTTACCGCCTGTAATTGCTATCTGCCTTGCACTTATCACAAAAGAAGTTTATTCTTCTCTTTTTGTTGGTATTGTAGCTGGTGGTCTTTTAGCAACAGCATTTAATCCAATTCACACAGTTGGTGCAGTTGTAAGTGATGGTTTCATCAGTGCTGTTTCTGGTAATGCTGGTATTTTCATCTTCTTAGTTCTTTTGGGTGCATTAGTTGCACTTATCAACAAAGCAGGTGGCTCTGCAGCATTTGGTGAATGGGCATCAAAGCACATTAAAACAAAAATCGGTGCTTCAATTGCAACATTCCTTTTCGGTGTACTTATTTTTATTGATGACTATTTCAACTGCTTAACAGTTGGCTCAGTTATGCGCCCTGTTACAGACAAAACAAAAATGTCTCGTTCAAAGCTTGCTTACTTAATAGATGCTACTGCAGCACCTGTTTGTATGATTGCTCCTATTTCTTCATGGGCAGCAGCAGTTTCATCTTATGCTCCAGAAGGTGTAAATGGTATCACTCTTTTCTGTAGTGCAATTCCATTTAACTTTTATTCACTTATGACATTCGTATTCATTATTTCTCTTACCTTAATGAAATTCGATTACGGTCCAATGAAGCTTCACGAAGCTAATGCTTTAAAGGGTGACCTTTTCACATCAGGTGAAATTAAAGCAGAAGATGAAGCAGAAGCAATCGTAAAAGGTAAAGGTAAGGTTATCGATTTAGTTTTACCAATCGTTTTCCTCATTGCTATCAGCGTATTTGCTCTTGTTTATGTTGGCAGATGTATGGGTGAAGAATGGGTATTTAATTACCTTGACTATGATGCATCTTTAGGCTTTATTGATGCATTTGCAAATACTGACGCAACAGTTGGTCTTCCTTGGGCTGGAATTATTGCTCTTGTAGTTACAATTATTTACCTTGTAGCAAGAAGAGTAATCTCTTTCAAGGATGCAATGGAATGCATTCCAAAAGGCTTTATTGCTATGGTACCTGCACTCCTCATTCTCACAATGGCAACAACACTTAAAAATATGACAGGCTTACTCGATGCTACTGGCTTCGTCGAAGGTGCTATGGCAAATGCCGGTGCTCTTCAAAACTTCTTACCTGCAATCATTTTCTTAGTTGCTTGCTTTATTGCTTTCTCAACTGGTACATCATGGGGTACATTCGGTATTCTTATTCCTATTGTACTTGCAGTATTCCCAGTAGGTAGCACAATTGGTACAATTGGTATGTCAGCTTGTCTTGCAGGTGCTGTTTGCGGTGACCACTGCTCACCAATTTCAGACACAACAATTATGTCTAGTGCTGGTGCTCGTTGCGACCACATTAACCATGTTTCAACACAAATTCCTTACGCAGTAACAGTTGCGGGAATTTCATTTGTGGGCTACATTATTGCAGGTCTTCTTCCAGAAGCTTATGCACTTGTAACTCTCCCAATTCTCGTTGTTCTTACAGTAGGAACATTGTTTGTAATTAAAGCAGTTACAAAGAAAAAGGCATAACAGGAAAGTGCTGAGTGCTGAGTGCTGAGTTAAGGAAGCCTTACGGCTTGATTATAATTACAAGTAAATAAAAAATAGTTTATCCTATCATTATTAGTTGATATTAAAACCAAACTTTTAATGATAGGATATTTTGTTTCTATCGGTATTTAATTATAATGCCGACCGCAGGTCCCGAAATTCAGCACTCAGCACTCAGCCTTCAGCACTACTTATTTTTTAAGTGCTTCAAGAAATTCTACTGCTTTTCTGATATCAACCTCTGGCTTATCTCCTACTTCTCTTTCTATTGTAAGGAAGCCTTTGTAGCCGATATCTGTTAAAGCTTCAAGATATTCTTTAAATGGAACTGAACCCTCACCTAATGGAACCTCAAGGAATGAATCTTCAGTAACAATTACTTCTTGTTTCATACCATAAATAATTTCAGGGTCTTTATAGAAGATTTGTTTACCATCTTTTGCGTGAGTATGTACTATGTACTTCTGAAGATTATAAACTGCTTTAACAGGGTCATCACCTGTAACCATAACCAAGTTAGCAGGGTCGAGGTTTACACCAACACCTGTTGAACCAAGAGAATCTAAAAATTCTTTTAAAACAGCAGATGTTTCAGGACCTGTTTCAATAGCAAAGTGAGCGTCTATAGAGTCAGCATATTCTGCAAGCTCGTGACAAGCTTCTTGCATAACTTTATATCTGTCGTGATTTTTGTCACCTGGAACAACACCAATGTGAGTAGTAACAACATTTGTTTCAAGCTCTTTTGCAAGGTCTAAAATTCTTTTAGATTTCTCAATTTTTTCTGGGTTTCTTTCTTTGAATGAGAAACCGCCACCACCTAAATCTCCGCAAAGTGCAGAAATAACAAGACCGTTAGATTTAACTAAATCTAAAAATTCTTTTCTTTTGGCACCAACAAGATTTTCAGGAGCCATATCACCAGATGTTGCATATACCTGAATACCTTGAGCGCCAACCTCTGCTGCTTTTTTAACTGCAGTAGGAATATCTGTGCGGAAGCTGTTGATGATTACACCAATTGGAAAATTGTACATAATAATACCCTCTTTTTCTTTTTTAGAAATTATTATTTTGACCATTCTTATCAGTTGGTGCCTGATAATTCTGATTAAATTGTTGTGGTTGCACTGGTTGTTGTGGCATATATGAATTATTCATAGGAGCACCATAATTCATATTATTCATATATGGTGGCATACCCATACCCATTATGCCATATTTACTCTCGTATTCTTCAAGCACTTTTTTATTCTTTGAATATTTAACAATTACAATAACTGTAACTACAAAAAGAATAAAAAACGGAATCATAAACATTATTATACCAATTCTTGCATATTTGTTTGTTTCCTCATCCAAGAAGTTAAAATCTCCAGAACCAAAAACACCATAACTCGCTGCTTGTTCTTTGTAATCATCTGCTCCAGTAAAATCAACTAAATTATTATGTGAATCACCATTTAATAAAGTACCGTTTACAGTGAATGATTTTGTTGCATTAGTAATAAAAGGTGCTTTTTCATCATCTGTTTCAGTTAAGAAGCAGTAAACATTTTCTTCTGTTGCCAAAAGGTATGCGTTGTAATAATATGTGTCATCATCTACTCCATAAAAATTAACGCATTTATAACCATTGATTTCTGAAATTTTTGATTTGAATTGTATTTCATCAAAAAGAAAAAGATATTCCTCTACCACATAATCAAAAATACCTTTTAATTCAGTCTGATAATTTTCTACATCATCAATTCCTGATGTATTTTGGAAAATAGAAATATAAATATATTGGAAAGGATATTCCTCTGAATCTTCATCAAATTCTTCTATACTTTTACTTATTTCAAAAGTAACTTCTTCATCCTCAACATAAGCATAAATGTCAGATTTTTCTGCTACATCTACAAAAAAGGCACTGTTTATAATCGCAGTATCTTCTGCAGAAGCAAATGAAATTACTGTTAAAGGCAAAGCTAAAATACAAACGGCAATAATTAAAGATAAAATTTTATTTTTCATTATAAATTACCTCCGTCATTATTTTCTTTATTTGCTTCATTTTTGAGAGCATCAGTAAATGCAGAAATATCCTGATTTTGTTGTGGCATATTGTTTACAGGATATTGTGGTGCAAAATTCTGTGGGTTGTAATTATAATTTTGTGGTGGGAAATTTGCACCGTTATTAAACCCTGCACCATAAGTAATTTCATAATTTCTGATTTGTTTTTTAACCTTACTGTTTTTACAAATGAATACAATTAAAACAATAAGTGTCGGAATAAAGAGCAAAGAAGTTGTCATAAAAATCATCGCAAGGAGGAGTGTTGATTTTTCAAGACCTGTTGCCTCTAACATCTGATTAATGTCAAATTCACCATTTTCAAGTGAATCAACAAAATCTTCCCCATAAATGTTTTCGAGCATTTCCTCATCTTCATCTGAAATTTCGTATGCACCATCTGTGTAAACGAATTCGTCACTTGAAACTGTTTCTTCGCCTGCTTTTTCTATTTCTTCACCCATTGCAAAAGCAATCGTAGAGAAACAAAAAACAAAAACAAGTGACATAAGAATTGCCAAAAGTTTTTTCATAAAAATTCTCCTGTCTTTTATTTTTTTATTTCAAGTATCATCATCAAGATAATTCTGATACATTAAAACCTCGGCTTCGTTTAATTCATAAGCTTCAATATCAATTAAACCAAAAGTTTTTTCATATAAAGTAAGAATTTTTTTCTTTTCTGAATATTTCTTACCATAATGAACAGTTAACACTGCAACCAAAATAAATGGTACTAAAATCAGAAAAAATACAGTAAAGAAAACTGGTAACCATGAAGTATCAATTATTCCAAGCTTTACACCTATAGCCCAGAAAATACTGAAAATTATAACAGCCACCAAAAGAGAAATTGCTAACGACAAATATTTCTTATTCTTTTTTGTCATTCTTCAATCCCTCCATTTTCTTCATTCCCTAAAATTTCAAAAAAATCTGTATTTTGTGTAATATCATCTTTTTTATTTTCATTATATTCAGGAACAAAAACCTTAGGGTTAAAGTTGTAACATTCTGGTGGTATGCCTTTCATATCTTCAAGAACTTCTTTTGTAAAAACAACACCAAAGTTTTCTTCATAAAAATTTATCTTTTTTGTTGTGGTTTTGTACTTGTAAATAAAATAAATCATTACAAATAATAGCGGGAAAAATAAAACAATAATGTCTAATAATAATTCCACTATAAACAATTATATCACCTGTTTTTAATTTTTGACCAGTATTCCTTTGCCGCTTGTTCTTGCTTGTTGTCTCCATACTCATAATAACGAGCATTTTTAAGTACATCAGGTAAATACTGTTGCTCTACCCATCTGTTTGGGTAATCGTGTGGATATTTATAAAACTGACCTTTTATTTCTGCATCGTCACCATCAAAATGTTTATTTTGAAGCTGACGCGGAATAGGGCCTGATTTACCTTTCTGTAAATCTGCCATTGCGGCATTTATTGCATCGTGAGCAGTATTTGATTTTGGTGAGTTTGCTACAAGAATTACTGCATCTGCAAGAGGTAATCTTGCTTCGGGCATACCGACCTGCAAGGCAATATCAGTCGCAGCTTTTACTATTGGTAAAATAGAAGGGTAAGCAAGTCCAACATCTTCTGCGGCACAAACTAAAAGTCGCCTTATAGCAGAGGTCATATCTCCTGCTTCTAAAAGTCTTGCAAGGTAGTGAATTGCAGCATCGGGGTCAGAACCTCTCATAGATTTTTGAAATGCAGAAAGAATATCGTAATGCTCGTCACCCTCTCTGTCGTAACGCATAGCACTTTTTTGTGTAAGTGCTTTTGCATTTTCAAGAGAAATAACTCTTTTTTCATTTTGTTTTGGTGGATTTGCAGAAAGAACACAAAGCTCAACTGCGTTTAAAGATTTTCTTACATCTCCACCAGATGCTGTAGCAATATGTAAAGCAACACCATCTTCAATTAAAAATTCTTCTTCATATTCTTCTGCTAAAATTTTAAAACCTCTGTTTACTGCTTTTACTGCTTCTTCAGGTGTAACAGCTTTAAATTCAAAAACAGAAGAACGACTTAAAATTGCACTGTAAACATAAAAATATGGATTTTCAGTAGTTGATGCAATTAAAGTTATTGAACCATTTTCTATAAATTCTAAAAGTGTCTGTTGTTGCTTTTTATTAAAATATTGAATCTCATCAAGATATAAAAGAATACCGTTTGGTGAGTTGAATGTATTAAGCTCATCAAATATATCTCTTATATCCTGTGTAGATGCAGTTGTGCAATTTAATTTTCTTAAAGTTCTGTCGGTCTTTTTTGCAATCATTCTTGCAAGGGTAGTCTTTCCTGTACCAGATGGTCCATAAAAAATCATATTTGGTACTGTACCGGAGTCAATTATATTTCTTAATGGCTTGTTTTCACCGATTAAGTGTTGTTGACCAACCATTTCTTCAATCGTCCCAGGACGAATTCTGTCTGCAAGTGGTGTTGCCATAATTTTTCTCCCAAAATTAAATTTCAAATTCTATTGTATCGAAAGTTACTTCAAAACCAATTTTCTTTGCTTCTTTAACCAAATCTTCGTGATTTAATTTGCCATTATGAGAAAAATGGTGAAGACAGAAAACTGTATTTTCATCTGCATTTTTCTTTAAAAGTCTTTGTTTTACCTCGTTACATGCTTTCATTCCCATATGATTTGAGTAAGCATTTTCATTAAGAATAGAAGTACAATCAAGTGAAACGAAATTGAATTTTATATTACTGTTTTCTATGTATTGCCAGGTTTCGTCTAAAAAATAACCCGTATCGTGAGCATAAAGAATTACCTTTTCATCTTTTTTAATTATATAAATAACTGGATCTAAATAGCTTGCGTGGTCTGCTTTTAATGGTGTTACCTTGTAGCCTAAAATTTCATATTCTTTAAAAGGAACTATTTCATTCCAATTTACAGAAGTTTCATCTCTGTTTTTTATTTTTTCAACTATAGGTAAAAGCTCTTTTGCAGAATCTTTTGTGGAATAAATTTGTAAAGGCGTTTTCTCATTTTCATTCATAAAATATGCATAACCATACCCTCTATAATGAAAATCATAAGGGTACAAATGGTCATCGTGACCGTGTGTTATAATACAAGCTTTTATCTTTCTTAAATCAAGTCCGTAGTTTAAAACATGAAGATAAGTATCAGCAGAAAAATCTATCATAAGCTCATCATCAATGACAGTCTGAGAACGGGTTCTTATATTTTTTCCACCCATTTTTCTTGCATTTTCGCAAATTTCACAAGAACAGAATAAACCTGGAATTCCTTCTGCAGCAGCAGTACCGTAATACTTAATTTTCATTTTTTCTTCCACGCCTTTTCACACAAAAATGTTATTTTTTCTTTCTTAAAATTTTTAAAATCTTGCAAGAAAAAAATATTCAATAAAACCTATAATAACCGCTATAGCCATAGGTGTTACGCCATATTTTGATTTTAAATATTTCTTTTTACCTTCATCATCAAGAGGTAATTCCATTACCTTTTTTATATTTTTTTCTAACTTCTTCTTATATAATTTTGTAGCATTTAAACCAAAGAAAAATTTTATTGCTAAAGATAACGCATATTTGCCATAATAAATATAATCTGGCATTTCTTCTTGTTTTAAAAGGTCTAATAAATGTGCTTCACTTTTTGTAAGCTTCACACTTTGTCCATTCTGATATGCGAGTATATTCTGCATAGCATTAGGGTCCTCTATAACACACTGCTCAATTGTAGTCATTATTTCTTCATTCATTAAAATTGGACCTATCGAAACACCCATAAACGCAATGTATATACAAAACAATAAAAGTGCAAGTTTATACATTTTTCTATAAACAGACCAACCAAGAGGAAAAATAAAAGCAAAAACATTAAGAAGGGTCTTTTTACTTGTTCCTTCCATTATTAAAAACCTTGGCATATAGTAATTTTGATTTTGACCTACTGCTGCTTCATAAAAAGAAGAAGGTGTTTTATTTATTAAAACCTGGTCAGTTGTTTTGCCATTTATGTTTTTAAATAATTCTTCTATTGTACCTCTTAATTCTTCACTGTTTTTTGCATCTTCATCTTTATATTCAACATTAACAATATCAATAACATCAGATGTTTTCTTTACATCATCTTCAATTATAACATCGAGCTTTTCAGTTTCATTTTTCTGTGGTTCGTAAGAAAAACCATCACTATGAAGTGACTTATTTTTACATTCTCCCAAAGAAAAATAACACTCTTTATGATGAGGTGTTCCACATTCGGGACACACAACTATTGTATCATTTTCTGTGAAAACTTTTTCACAAACAGGGCAACTCTGATTTTCAAATTTCATTTATATAACACTTTCCTTTTATATTACAAAAATCCAACTTATATATTACTAAAAAAAATTTAAAAAAGCAATATTATTTGTTCTTTTATTTTTAAAAATTATCTACATTAGGTTGAAAATTTGTAGATAATATGATATACTCTATAAGAATAATTATATTATAATATATATATACTTATAAATGTGAAAATTTGGGGTGAAAAAAGTGGATAGTTTATCCGAATTATGGACTGCAATTTTAAAAGAATTAGAAAAAGAAATTCCTGAAGTAGTTATGAAAACATGGATTTCTCCGCTTGAACCTGTTTCATTTGATGGTGAAACTCTTGTTCTTAAAGTGGATTCATTTAAAAAAAATGTTATTCAGAATAAATTTTTAAATGATATTAAAATAGCAGTTGAAAAATCAATTGGCTTCTCTGTTGAAATTATTTTAGAAACTGAAGAAGAAAGTTTATTTAAGGCAAGTTCTGATATTGCAGATTCTTCAAAAGGTCTTGAACTTACTTTTGAAAAATTCATTGTTGCACCGACAAATCAGTTTGCTTATTATGCCGCAAAAACAGTTGCTCAGAAACCTGGTAGTGTTCACAACCCGTTATTTATTTACGGTAAATCAGGTCTTGGTAAAACTCACTTGCTTAAAGCAATACACGCAGAGCTTTCTGTAAACAGACCTGAGTTAAATCTTCTTTATACAAATGGTGAAACATTTATGAATGAAATGTATGCTCATATTACTGAAAAAAATATGAGAGAATTTCATAATAAATTCAGAACACCAGATGTTCTTTTAGTAGACGATATTCAGTTTATTGAAAATAAAGTTCAGATGCAGGAAGAATTCTTTTACACTTTTGAAGAACTTATAAATCAAGGCAAACAGATTGTTTTAGCATCTGACCGACCACCAAAGGATATTAAATCTTTAGAAGAAAGATTAAGCAGTCGTTTTCTTTCAGGTCTTTTAGCAGATATTCAACCACCTGAAATTGAAACAAGAATTGTTATTATAAAAAAGAAAGCACAACTTCTTGATATGGAAATGCCTGATGATGTTGCAGAATACATAGCAGAAAAACTTAAAAATAATGTCCGCCAATTAGAAGGTGTTGTTAAAAAGATTTATGCTATTTATTCTATCGAGAGAAAAAAACCAACTATTGCTCTTGCGAACGAAGTTATTAAAGATGTTATTTATTATGCCCAACCAACTGAAGTAACTATTAAAAATATTATTGAAGAAGTTTCAAAGGCATTTGGTATTTCTGTTGAAGATATTCAATCAAACAAGAAAAAGGCAGAAATTGTTAATGCAAGACAATTTGCTATGTATATTGTCCGTGAAGTTACAAATCTCACTCTTGATGAAATAGGAAGACACTTCGGTAATAAAAAGCACTCAACAGTTCTTTATTCCTGTGAAGCAGTAGAAGAAAAAATTGAAGAAAGTGCACAGCTTGACGCAATGGTTTCTGATATTATGAAAAATATTAAAGACGAATAAATCTAAAATTTAAACTCGTTTGTTTTGAACAATTTAACAACATTTTACATTGAGTTATAAACAAAATAAACAATTTTAATTTTTCGTCGTTTTTATGAACATTTATGAAAAATGAATTTACATTCAACTATTGCTCACAGATGTAGTAAATTCAACTATTACAAGAGTTTTATACAAATTTACAGACTCTACTACTACTACTAAATAATATATTTTTTAAAGGAGAAAAATTATGAAAATTACTTGTAACACATCTATTCTTGCAGAAGCATGTAATATAGTTCAAAGAGGTGTTTCTCAAAAAAGTACAATCCCTGCTACAGAAGGTATTTATATGCAAGTAAAAAACTCAAGACTCACTCTTTCAGGTTACGACCTTGAAGTAGGTATTACAACTGTTATTGATTGTAGTGTTGAACAAGAGGGAGAAATTGTTCTTACTTCTCACTTACTTTGCGATATTTTAAGAAGACTTCCTAATGAATTAGTAACAATTGAAGTTGATGAACATAATTTATGCAAAATTCATTCTGGTGACAGTGAGTTTTCATTAATAGGTATTCCTGCAGATGATTACCCTGAATTACCTACTGTTTCTGGTGCATTTCCTTTTACTATTAAAAAATCAATGTTAAAAGAAATGATAAGACAAACAATTTTTGCAGTTGCTGTTTCAGATTTAAAGCCTGTTCATAAAGGAATTAAATTTGAGGTTACTAAAAATAATTTAAGACTTATTTCTTGTGATGGTTTCAGACTTGCTATAAGAAATGAAGCAATAGAATATGATAACGAAGATTTAACATTTATAGTTCCTGCAAAAACTCTTAATGAGGTTACAAAGCTTATTGAAGATAATGACGAAACAATTACACTTAATATAGGTAAAAAATATATTCTTTTTGAAATTGGTAATTACAGAATTGTTTCCCGTCTTCTTGAAGATGAATTCTTTAATTATAAAAATGCAGTTCCTGTAGATAACTCTACAAAAGCAAGAGTAAATGTAAAACAACTTATAAATAGTGTTGAAAGAGCATCTCTCCTTATTACTTCAAAAATTAAAAGCCCTATAAGATGTATTTTTGAAGATAATACAATTAAACTTTCAAGCACAACATCTTTAGGAGCTGCAAATGATAAACTTACAGCTGCAATTGATGGTAAAAGAGTTGAAATTGGTTTTAACAACACTTATCTTACAGATTGTTTAAAAACAGTTGATGTAGACGAAGTAAATATTGAACTTAACGGACCTATTTCACCTATTATTATAAAACCTCTTGAAGGTGACAGTTTTATTTTCTTAATTATTCCAATGAGATTAAAAAATGAACCTGTTGGTAATTAATCGGGAAGTAATAATATGAAAATTAAATTAAAAGTAGCAAAAAAAGAAGAACAAGAATTTATTTTAAAAGGTGAATTTATAAGACTTGATGACCTTTTAAAAAATGTTGGTGTAGTACAGACTGGTGGCCATGCAAAAATTGAAATTCAGAATGGAATGGCAAAAGTAAATGGCGAAGTATGTACTATGCGTGGTAAAAAGCTTCGTCAGGGTGATGAAGTTGAATACGAAAGAGTTATTTATAAAGTAGTTTAAAGGATATTTTTAAGTAGTTTAGGAGAAATTTATGAAAATAAATTCTGTTTCACTAAAAGACTTCAGAAATATCTCTGAAATGACACTTACCGCAAATGATGAAGTAAATGTTATTTTTGGACAGAATGCTCAGGGAAAAACAAATATTTTAGAAGCATTGTGGCTTTTTACAGGGTGTAAAAGTTTCAGAGGTAGTAAAGACAGTGAATTTATTAAATTTAATAGCGACTTTTCAAAAATTTCTCTTGAATATACAGATAAAGTAAGAGAGAAAAAAGCAGAAATTCTTTTTTCAGATAAAAAGAAAGCTTTTTTAAATGGTGTAGAGAAAAAAAGTACTGCTGAATTTATTGGTGAATTTTATGCAGTTATTTTCTCACCTACTCACCTTTCCCTTATTAAAGATGGTCCTGATGTACGAAGAAAATTTTTAGATACTGCAATATGTCAGTTAAAACCAAAGTATGCAAAAACATTAAGTTCTTATAAAAAAGTAGTTTTACAAAGAAATTCTCTTTTAAAAGATATTCAGTTTCATAGTGAGCTTTATGATGTACTTGATGTACTTGACGAACAGTTATCAAAATATTCTTCTCTCATTATAAAAGACAGAATAAAATATCTGGATTTACTCTCGCAAAAAAGTGAAGAAATATATTCTGGAATATCTGAAAATAAAGAAAAACTTTCTTTAAAATATCTTTGTGGTTCTGAATCTTTTAATAAAACTGATGAAAATGATATTTATGATTTTATGACAGAAAAAATAAAAGAATCAAGAAAAGAAGATATTATAAATAAAACTACTTCTGTTGGTCCACATAGAGATGATTTAGAAATTAAAATAGATAATATAAGTGCAAGAAGCTTTGGCTCACAAGGTCAACAACGCTCCTGTGCCCTAGCCTTAAAATTAGGTGAAAGCGAAATTATAAAAGATATTACTGGTGAAAATCCTGTTGCTCTTTTAGATGATGTTATGAGTGAGCTTGATGAAAAAAGGCAGGATTATGTTTTAAATCATATTAAAGAAAGACAAGTTTTTTTAACTTGTTGTGACCCGTCTCAAGTTTTAAGACTTTGTAAAGGTAAATCTTTTTTAATAAATGGTGGCTCAATAAAAGAAGAAAAATAAAACAAAAAAGGAAAAAATTTATGTATATTCATATCGGACAAGATACTGTTATAATAGATGATGAAATAATAGGTATTTTTGATATGGAAAATACTACTGTTATGAAAAGTACAGTTGATTATCTGAACAAGGCAGAAAAAGATGGTGTAGTAAACAATGTTGCTCCATTTGAATTACCAAAATCATTTGTTGTTACAAACACAAATAAAGGTAAAAAAATTCATATCTCGCCTGTTTCAGTAGGAACAATTTTAAAAAGAACAGAAAGTAAAATTCCTACATAATTAACTTTTATATAGATAAACAATCATAAAAAATACGGAGGTTATAGTTTTGGACGAAAACATTATGAAAACCGAAGCAGAATTAAAAGAAGAAGCATTAGAAAATGCAGTTGTGTTAGAAGAAAGTAACATAGATACTGTTGTTACTGAAAAGTATGACGCAAGTGCAATTCAGGTTCTTGAAGGACTTGAAGCAGTTAGAAAAAGACCTGGTATGTACATAGGTTCTACAGGACCTAAAGGTCTTCACCACTTAGTTTATGAAATAGTAGATAACTCAATAGACGAAGCATTAGCAGGTTTCTGTACGAATATTGAGGTTGAAATTTTACCTGGCGATGTTATTACTGTTCGAGATAATGGTCGTGGTATTCCTGTTGGTATAAATGAGCAACAAGGTTTACCTGCAGTTACTGTTGTTCTTACAGTTCTTCACGCTGGTGGTAAATTTGGTGGTAGTGGTTACAAGGTTTCAGGTGGTCTTCACGGCGTTGGTTCATCTGTTGTTAATGCACTTTCAGAATGGTTTGAGGTTGAAGTTTCACAAGATGGCCATATTCATTATCAGAGATTTGAAAGAGGCAACCCTACTTGTGACCTTAAAATAATAGGTGATACTGATAAAACTGGTACTTTAATCAGATTTAAGGCAGACCCTGAAGTATTTACTGAAACTACAATTTATGAGTTTGAAGTTCTTGAAAGAAGATTAAGAGAACAGGCTTTCTTAAATGCAGGTCTTTCTATTTCTCTTACAGATAAAAGAAATCTAGACGAAGAAAAAGGCGAAGTGTACTGCTACGAAGGTGGTATTTCTTCATTCGTTGATTTTGAAACTAAAAAGCGTGGTTTATCACCTCTTCACGAAGAACCAATTCATTTTTCTGCAGTAAGTGGTGACAGAGAAGCAAATATTGCTCTTATGTACAATGACAGTTATAACGAATTAGTTTTGAGCTTTGCTAACAATGTTCGTACTATTGATGGTGGTACTCACGAAACTGGTTTTAAAACTGCACTTACAAGAGTTTTCAATGATTATGGAAAAAAATATAATCTCTTAAAAGATAATGATAAAAAACTTTCTGGTGAAGATGTAAGAGAAGGTCTTACAGCTGTAATCAGTGTTAAACTTACCGAAGCACAGTTTGAGGGACAAACTAAAGGTAAGTTAGGTAATACAGATATTACCCCTATCGTTTCAAAATGTGTTTATGAAAAATTGATGACTTATTTTGAAGAAAATCCTGCTGTAGCAAAAGAGATTTTCTCAAAAGCACTTGATGCTTCAAGAGCTAGAGAGGCAGCAAGAAAAGCAAGAGATAACGCAAGAAGAAAGTCAGTTCTTGAAAGCAACTCACTTCCTGGTAAACTTGCAGATTGTATTGAAAAAGATTCAAGTAAAACAGAACTTTACATCGTAGAGGGTGACTCTGCGGGTGGTTCTGCAAAGAGTGGTCGTGATAGAATGATTCAGGCTATTCTTCCACTTTGGGGTAAAATGCTTAATGTTGAAAAAGCAAGGGTAGATAAGGTTATAGGTAATGAAAAATTAACACCTGTTGTTTTAGCATTAGGTACAGGTATTGGTGAAGATTTCAATATTGAAAAACTCCGTTATGACAAAATTATTATTATGGCCGATGCCGATGTCGACGGTGCTCACATCAGAACACTTCTTTTAACATTCTTCTTCAGATATATGAGAGAATTAATTGAGCAAGGTCATATTTATTTAGCACAACCTCCTCTTTACAGATTAAGTAAAGGTAATAAACATCACTATGCTTATTCTGATGCAGAACGCGATGAAATTATGGCAGATGGTACAAACTATGCTATTCAACGATATAAAGGTCTTGGTGAAATGGACCCTGCTCAACTTTGGGAAACAACTATGAATCCTGAAACTCGTCTTATGCTCCGTGTTACTTTAGAGGATGCAGAAGAAGCAGATGAAACATTCTCAATTCTTATGGGTGACAAGGTTGAGCCAAGAAGAGAATTTATTGAGAAAAATGCAAAGTATGTTAAAAATCTTGACGTTTAAATTAGAGTTTTTAAATTTTGATAAGGAAGTACTTACAAATGGATGAATTAAATAACAATGTAGAAAATACGGGCGTAACTCAAGGTGTAAACAATCTTCCTGACCCGTATGCAAATCAAAAAATAGTTAATGTTGATATTAATAAAGAAGTAAGAGCATCATTCCTTGATTACTCAATGTCAGTTATTGTTTCTCGTGCACTCCCTGATGTTCGTGATGGTTTAAAACCAGTTCACAGAAGAATTCTTTACACAATGTATGAGAATAATCTTACTCCAGATAAAGCATATCGTAAATGTGCCGACACAGTTGGTTCTGTTCTTGGTCGTTACCATCCACACGGTGATGCATCTGTTTATGACGCAATGGTTGGTTTAGCACAGGATTTCTCAATGAGATATATGCTCGTTGATGGTCACGGTAACTTCGGTTCTATAGATGGTGACCCTGCTGCTGCTTACCGTTATACAGAGTCAAGAATGAGCAAAATGTCACTTGAAATGCTCACAGATATTGAAAAAAATACTGTTGACTTTGCACCTAACTACGATGACCGTCTTAAAGAGCCTACTGTTTTACCATCTCGTTACCCTAACCTTTTAGTTAATGGTTCACAAGGTATCGCTGTTGGTATGGCTACTAATATTCCACCACACAATTTAAGAGAAGTTATTGACGCGATTTGTTGTGTTATTGATAACCCAGAAGCAGAACTTGAAGATATTATGGAACATATTAAAGGTCCTGACTTCCCTACTGCTGGTATTATTATGGGTCGTTCTGGTATTCGCTCAGCGTATGCTACTGGTCGTGGTAAGGTTGTAGTAAGAGCAAAATCTGAAATTATTGAAGGTAAAAACGGTAGATTTAAAATTATTATTACCGAAATTCCTTATATGGTAAACAAGGCAAGACTTATTGAGTCTATTGCTGACCTTGTTAAAGATAAAAGAGTCGAAGGTATTGCCGATATTAACGACTATTCTTCAGATAAAACAGGTATGCACATTGAAATTGACATTAAGCGTGATGCTAATGCTCAGGTTGTACTTAATAAGCTCTTTTCTTACACACAATTACAATCTACTTTTGGTGTTATTTTACTTGCTATTGTTAATGGTGAGCCAAAAATTCTTACACTTAAAGAAATTTTACAGCAATATATTGATTTCCAATGCCAGATTATTACAAGAAGAACACAGTTTGACTTGAAAAAGGCAGAGGAAAGAAAGCATATTTTAGATGGTCTTAAAAAAGCAATTGATATTGTTGACGATATTATTGCAACAATTCGTGCTTGTAAGGGCGGTCAGCAGGAAGCAAAAACTGCTATTATGGAAAAATTTGATTTTGATGAGGCACAGGCAGCTGCTATTGTTGCTTTCCGTTTAGGTCAGTTAGCAGGTCTTGAAATTCTCAAAATTACAAATGAATTAAATGAATTAGAAGAAAAAATCAAAGAATACAGAGAAATTTTAGGTTCTCATGAAAGAGTTCTTTCAATTATCAAAGAAGAAATTACAGTTATTCGTGATAAATTTGGTGATGAAAGAAGAACTGCTATAGAAAATGTTAGTGGTGAGGTTGATATTGAAGACCTTATTCCTGAAGAAACTTGTATGTACACATACACAACGATGGGTTACATCAAACGACAACCAGTTGATTTATTCTCTGCTCAGAACAGAGGTGGTCGTGGTGTTAAAGGTATGACCCGCCGTGAAGATGATGTTGCAGAAACTATGTTTATTGCATCTTCTCACGAATATGTAATGTTCTTAACAACAAAGGGAAGAGCTTTCCGTCTTAAAGGTTACGAAATTCCTGAGGGTAGCAAAAACAGTAAGGGAATGAACATTGTAAACTTACTTCCACTTGAAAATGGTGAAAAGATTTCTGCAATGCTCAGTGTTCCTTCTGATGATGAGGGTAAATTCCTTTGTATGTTCACTAAAAAAGGTCTTATTAAGAGAACAGCATTAAGTCTTTACAAAAATATCCGTAAAAATGGTCTTAATGCAATTTCTCTCAGAGAAGATGATGAGTTAGTATTTGTAAAACTCACTTCAGGTAATGATGAATTACTTATTGCAACTAAAAAGGGTATGTGTATCCATATTAACGAAACAAATGCCCGTCCACTTGGTAGAACTGCGACTGGTGTTAAAGCAATTACTCTTAAAGAGGGTGATGAGGTTGCTGGTGTTGCTGTTCTTCACGAGGGTGGTAAGGTTCTTACCGTCAGTGAAACAGGTTACGGTAGAAGAAGTGAAATTTCAGATTATCGTTTACAATCCCGTGGCGGTAAAGGTCTTAAAAACTACCATGTTGAAAAATATGGTGATGTTACTGCAATAAGCATTGTTGATGATGATGAAGATATCATTCTTATTTCACAAGATGGTATTATTATAAGAATTCCTGCAGATGCAGTAAGAGTTTGCGCTCGTCCTTCAAAGGGTGTTAAAGTAATGAAAGTAGCAGGAGAAGACAAAGTTGTTACTCTTTCTACAACTGAACACGATGAAGAAGAAGTAAACGGCGATGTTGAAGATGATGGTAGCGCAGAAGAAGGTGCTGGAGATACTTCAGGTGATAATGAAGATGAAGGCACTCCAGATGATGAGGATGTTGCGGCAGAAGAAGCTGAAAAAGAAGGAGAATAATAAATGCCTGAGAATAATAACAGAGGCAGAGGCTTTGACGATGATATAGAGGCCTACCTTGATTTATTAGATTCAGAAAGTGGTTATAGAAGAAAACTTTCCCGTGACTTTAGTAATCTTAATGAAACTTTAAGTCACGAGAAGTCTTCAAATGTCAGATTAATTGATGTGGAAGAGGAAGAAACAATAATACGACCACCACAAAGAAGAACTGTAAATAATGTTAATAATTCTGTACAAAGAACAAATAATGCAGGTCAGAGAGTAAATTCTCAAAGACCGGTTGGAAATGCGACTAACAAAAAACCTGCTCCTCCAAGATATAAAGAAAACGGTAAATTTGTTGATACAGAAGAAAGAAAAAAACAGACAAGTAACCCTGTTTTAAGATGGTTTTATAATTTACCAAAGAAAAAACAGAAGCTTGTAAAAGTTCTTTCTGTATTTCTTGTATTTGCTATAGTTCTCGGTTCTGCTTTAGGAATTTATATTAACAGTAAATTTAATATGATGGGCAATCCAGAAGATTATACTGATGTTATTTATGAAGAAGAACAGTTCAATGATATTGATGGTGATGTAAACGCAAGTAACTTTAAGGATGCACTTAAAAATTGGGCAACAACAGGAAATGACCAAAAAATGTCGAGTAAAAATGTTGTAAATGTACTTCTTATAGGTGCAGACAGTCGTCAGGGTACAAACACAGGTAACACTGATGTTATGATGCTCGTTTCACTTAATAAAAAGACAAAGCAGATAAAATTAGTTTCATTTATGCGTGATAGTTATCTTTACATTGAGGGTAAAAATAACTCTTATTGTTCAAAATTAAATGCTGCTTTTTCTATGGGTGGTCCTGAGACTCTTCTTAATACAATCGAAAATAACTACAAAATTGAAATTGACGATTTTGTTATGGTAAACTTCGAGTCGTTTAAGTCTATAATTGAAGCAATGGGCGGAATAACTGTTGATGTTCAGAAGTACGAAGCAAATTATGCAAATAACCGTTATAAATTATCAATGCCTTATGGTGATGATGTAACTCTTAATGGTGAAGAAGCACTTGCTTTTTGTCGAATCAGAGGTTGTGATGCTGATGGTGATGTAAGTCGTACACGCAGACAACGTCAAGTTATAAACGCAATGATTAACAGAGTTACAAATGCATCTGTTTCTGATTTAAATAAATATCTTAATGCTTTACTTCCTTATGTTTATACAGGATTTTCAAAAAGTGAAATTTTGTCATTAGGTATGAAAGCACTTACAAATGGCTGGGCATTTTATGAGAGAAGTGAACTCCAGATTCCAACTCCAGAAACAAGAACAAGTGGTAGTATGGGTTCCTGGATTTGGGTAGTTGACTATCAATTAGCAGCACAGACCTTACAGAATGAACTTTATGGAGAAAGTAATATTGTTCTTGAAGAAGGCAGAACAACTTTAATTGATATTTATAATGGTACAAGTGGCTCTGGTTCTTCAGATGGTGGTAGCAGTTCAGCTATTGAAGATGATAATTCTTCAAATAATGAAATAACTGTTCCGGAAACTACTGAAGGAAATACAGTAGAGTTTATTGATGGTGAAGCTGAAGAAGACTTCGAAGAAGATATGGGTTCACCTGACATTTCAGAAGAAACAGAAGAAATAACAGAAGAATTTCCTGAAGAAACAAAACCAGAATTTGAAGAAATTCCCGAAGAAACAGAAGAAAATATAACTTCTGCACCTGAAAATATAGAAGTTGTGATTGGAGAATAACAATGATTTTTCGTAAACACGAAAAAACTGAAGATGTTATAAAACGAAAAAGCTACTACGGCTTTGCTAAATATTACCCAGGAAAAATGGGTACAAAAAGCAGTTATGTTATAGGCGAAAGTCGTATAGTAAAGAAAAAAGAAAGAATAAGAGGAATAATAATTACTTTAGGTTTTATAATTTTATTTTTTCTTTCATTCTTTATAACTACTGTTTGTTTAGAAATTTCTGAAAGACCAATAGTTTAATAATAAATCCTGCTAAAATTTAATATATTTTAGCAGGATTTTTAAAATCAGAAAGGAGATTTTTTATGTTTACAATTTTAGATTATCTTGAAAATTATAAAAATGTTATGGTAAAAGATGTACATTGGAATAATATAGATAATTTACTTTGTGCAATTTTAGTGTATATTCCTCTTAAAACATTTTCTACATCAAAATCTCTTGAAGATTTTTATCTATCATCGCAAGAAGTAAAGCCAACAGAAGATAAAATGGGTGAAATGGTGAAAACTGCTTATGCTTCTTTAGAAATAATAAGAAACAGTGAAAGATATAAAAATTTAAAAGTAAGTAATTTTATAAACCTTACAACAGATAATACTCAGTTTGGTGCGTGTACTTTCAGAATAAGTAAAAAAACAATAGTAAGCTTTAAAGGTACTGATTCTTCAATTATAGGTTGGATTGAAAATTTCAGAGGTACATACTCTTACCCGACTTTCACACATAATTTAGCAATAGAATATTTAAAAACAAATACTCATAAATTAAGTGATACAGAAGTTTATGTTGTCGGACATTCAAAAGGCGGAAATTTAGCAATAGTAAGTGCTATGGAAGCTCCACAAAATATTTTTAAGAAAATAAAACTCATTTATAATTTCGATGGCCCTGGTTTAAGAAAAGAGCAGTTTGAAAGTGCGGCATATAAAAGAGTTTCAGAAAAACTTTTAAATATTTTACCTACTGGCTCGGTTGTTGGTGTACTTTTATATAATGACAATTACAACATTGTTGAAACAAATGCACTTGCATTTTCTCAACACTACCCAGTAAACTGGAGTATATTTGGTGAGTTTTTTGAAATTGGAATTATTTCAAGTGTCAGTGCTCAGCTTCACGAAAATACAACAACGGGTTTTGAAAATTTAGATCCACAGCAAGTGCAGGACGCATTTGAAACAGTATTTTCGAATTTAGAAAAGAGCTTTTCTTCAAAATTTAATTTTTCATTTGATGATGCAATTAAATTTTATAAAAATATAAAAAATCTGGATCCAGCAATCTCGCAAAGTATCGAGCAAACAATTGGAACAGTGTTAAGAAGTGTAGCTGGAAAATAATTGGTAATGCTGAGCCAGAGAAGTGCTGAGTGCTGAGTTAAGGGGCTACGCCGTAATTGTAATAATTTGTTGTAGTAGCTGATTTATCTTTTCATTTTTGCAGATTATATGTAGGAATAATTTAATATAAAACTATAAATAACATAATAAAAATTCTATCATTTAAAGTTATCATAAACTAGAAATGATAGAATTTTGTTGTTTATATTCAATAATAATTTCAATCAACGCGTAGCGTTCCTTAACTCAGCATTCAGCACTCAGCACTCAGCACATTTTAATTTTTACTTGCTTATCGCGTATTTATCTACTTTTTTTAAAACAGCTATTATCGGCAGAATTAAAAGTCCACAAATAAAATTGCTTACTCCGTGAATTAAGTCGTATGGGAGACCTGCAACTATCCACGCAATAGTAGCATCAAAATCTAAATTAAAAAACAGTGCTTGTGCCGGTGCATATAATGTGCCAAATAAAAATCCATGTAATGAACAGACAACCATATATATAATTGGTTGTATTTTAGGATTTAAATTTTTGGGTAAAAGCATCGTTATGCCCCAAAGAATAGTCCATATATAAATATAAGGAAGCCACCAGGTAGAAAATCCGCCTATAAGACCATCTAAAAATATATAAACATATAAAGGGTAAAGAGTTTTTTTTCTGTAAACTACCGTCATAGCAATAATGAAAACACCAACTAAATGAATATTTGGCGCAAATTCCAGTACCTTTTTAAGTGCAAAAACCAATGCCCCAAGCATTGCAAAAACAGTTATTTCTTTAACCTTTAGTTTCATTTTTCTGCTTTAAATGTGTAAACTCCGCCTTCTTTTATAGAAGTCTGGTCAACACCTTGATTTGCATAATTATTTTCTTCATAAAATGCCCAATACATTTTATCTTTATCATAATCAAGAGTAATTCCGTTTACGGTTTTTACATAAAGACCATATTGACCTTCTTCACCTGAAATTAAATCTAATTCCATAAGTGCTTCGCCAACAGTTTCTTTGTCAGTTTTAATCATAAAGTGAGTATTGTTTCCCTCTGCATCAGTTACAATAAAAACAAATGCGTTTTTGCCCTCACCCTTGTTTATAACAGATGATTGACCAGTAGTAGTTTGCACTGGTTCTGTGGTTGTTGGTTCATCTGTTTTATTATTAGAACATCCTGCAATAACGAGTGCCATAACCGCAATAAGCACAATTGAAAGAGTAACTAATAACTTTTTGCTGAAATTTCTAGTTTTCATAAATTATCTTTCTCCTTTGTGGGTTTACCACTATTTATTTTTATCAATTCACACTTCGGCTCTCGCAAAGCTTAAGAAAAGCAACTAACAAAAAGTATTCCGACTCGTGTCATATTCTTCGCCTTCTCAAATTAAAAATTCAATGGCTTGTCCGTTCCTTTGCGGTAAGAAACGTAGAAAAATATTAAAAAACACTCACGGCGACGGGCTCGTTCAGTATTTTCAACTGATTCCATTTTAATAGTTGGTTTTTTAACTTTTATATAATATCACTTTATAAGAAAATTTGCAATAAAAAAAGGCTACTTGTATTTTCAACAAATAGCCATTTATGTTTATTCAATTATTGTAACAAGTTCTGAAAAATCCTTTCTTTTTTTCACTCTTATCTCATAATTTTCTTTTGGGTAACCAAAAGCAATTACAAGTCTTACAGAGTGCTTTAAATCACAGATTTTTCTGATTTTTTTATCATCAAGCCAACCTAAAATACAGGTTTCTAACCCTTGTGCAGTAGCTTCAGCAGTTAAATAAGCACAGGCTATTCCTATATCAATAGAGCGGTAATCATTATCTTTAATTTTCGCACCAATTCCCGCTGTTTTATTATAAGCTTCTTCAGAAATAACTATCATAACGGGTACATCTTCAGTAAATTTATTCATACCCATTCCTCTTGTTGCCTCTGCTACCTCTTTTGCTTTTTCACCTTTACAAACTGTAAAGTGATAAGGTTGAGCATTACAAGCAGACGGTGAGAGAACTGCACTTTCTAAAATTGCCTGAATTTTTTCATCTTCAACTTGTTTTGTGTTATCGAAAGATCGACAAGATTGTCGTGTTTTTGCTATTTCATTAAAATTCATTTTTGAAGCTCCTTTTTATAATTTTCTACCATTCTGCCAAGTTTTTTTGCAGCTTCGCACATATATTTTGCCATATATGGAACAATATCAAGTGGCATCTGGTCATAAACGCAGTCACTTTCAAGAGTTATGTAACCGTTGTAGTCAATTTCTGCTAAGGCTTTTGCTATATCGTCCCAATCTAAATCAAACATAAATGGTGGGTAGTGCAAATCATCATATTCATTGTTGTCGTGAGTATGAAGACAAGCAACTCTGTTTCCTAAGGTTCTTATCATTTTACCTGCGGTAGAGTCAACAAGACCACAATGACCAATATCTACACAACAAGAAAAATATTCTTTTGGTAATGCGTCATAATATTCTGCAAATTCTTCACCAAAGCTACAAACATTAGGAGTCTTTTTATTTGTTTCGGGATTTGTTTTACCAAACATATTCTCAAGAGCAATTTTAACATTTGCTTTTTTTGCATCTTCTAAAAGGCTCATATAAAGCTCAATATTTTTTTCTTTTTGATTTTCTTTAAATACAACAGGGTGAATAACAATATTTTCAATACCTAAAAGACCTGCAATTTCAATTGCTCTTTTAACTTTTGGTAAATTTTCTTTATTATATTCTTCATCATCTTCTTTAATAGTAGGGAATGGTGCGTGTGCCTGATTAAAGTGAAGACCAAGACTTTCGGCATACTCTTTCACTTTTAAAATATGTTCTTTGTAACTCTCAGTATTTAAAATACACTCTTTACCATTATTCATACAGAACATGGAAAAATCAACTGCATCAAAACCTGCTTCTGCAATAATTTTTAAAGATGTAAAAACATCAAATCTGTCTGCTATTCTTGAAGTAGTTGTAGAAACTTTCATAAAATCACGCTTTCATAAAAAAATATATCTTGTTAAATTTTATCCTTTATTTAAAAGAATGTCAATACTAATTCATATATGTGATATTTAATACAAATTTCCATAAATTAGTGAATTTTTTGTTTATTATTTAACTATTTCTAAAAATTGTGCCTTAAAACCAAAAAATTATCATAACAAAAAACTATTTCTTTAGCTATAATGTAATTAACAAGTTTCTGTTTTAGAAAATAGAAACGAATATTTCGTAAAGGAGAAATTTTTATGGCAAAAAAACCAGTTCAATTAGACGCTAATGGGCATCGCAAATTTGGTATGCGCGACAAACTCGCTTATGCTGCAGGTGACCTTGGTTGTAATATGAGCTTTGCACTTAAAGGTACAGTTCAGACTTTCTGGTTGGTATTTATGATGATGGAAACCGGACTTCTTTCCGGCTTACTTTTACTTGTTCAGGCTTGGGATGCTATTAATGACCCACTTATTGGTGGTCTTATCGATAACGATAGACGCAAATATAAAATGGGTAAATTCAAAACATATATTTTCATAGGTGCTTGTGGTTTACTTATTGCAGGTGCAGCAGTATTCCTTCCATTCCCAAATGCAGAAGTTTGGGTAAAAGCTTGCTTATTTGTAGGCGGTTACATTGTGTGGGATGCTTGTTACACAGTTGCTAATGTTCCTTATGGTTCAATGCTTTCTCTTATTTCAGAGGATGCGGGTGAAAGAGCAGAGCTTTCAACATGGAGAAGTATTGGTTCAATGTTCGGTAACATTCTTCCAATGGTTATTTTACCAGCATTAATCTGGCAAAAAGTTAAATTCGACGGAACAACAAGCTTTCTTGATAAAATAGAGATTCCTGAAGGCTTTACAAAAGAACAATTCCTTACAAACCCAAAAACAGGAAAAGGTTATGAAATTGGTGAAGTTATTTTAAGCCCTGCTACTGGTGAAGAAGTACAGGTTCTTTTAGGTGAAAGAGTTTTCTTTGCTGCACTTATTATGGGTGTTATTGGTTTTATTGCATTTATGTTTATGATTAAAACTACAACAATCCGTGCAGATGAAAATGCTGTTAAGACAAACGAAAATGAAAAAATTAATATTATCAAGTCATTTGGTAAATTTATGAAAAACCGTCCTGCAGTTGGTGCTACTATTGCTGCTATGGGTATGTTCCTTGGTATGCAATCTGCAACAACAGCAAACACAATTATGTTTGCAACATATTTTGGTAATGCAGGTATGTCAGGTGTTGTTCAGATGATTGGTTTCTTGCCAATGCTCCTCTTCTTACCATTTATTAAGAAGCTTGTTAATAAATTCGGTAAAAAAGAAGCATCAGTTTATGGAACAATCGTTTCACTTGTTGGTGCAGCTATATTGTTCATATTCCCTACACTTGAAAATCACGATGCAGGCTTAATAGTTTATCTTGTAGGTCTTGTACTTTTCGGTATTGGTATGGGTATTTACACTTGTGTTTCTTGGGCTATGATGGGTGACGCTATTGACTACAACGAATGGAAATTCGGTACTCGTGAAGAAGGTACAGTTTACTCACTCCATTCATTCTTCAGAAAATTAGCACAAGGCGTTGGTCCTTCAGCAGTAATGTATATTATGGGTCTCCTCGGCTATGTTTCAAAATACGGAACAATTGGTCAGAGTGCAGAAACAGCAAAAAATATGTGTTGGCTTGTAGCAGGTCTTTATGCATTCAGTGCAATTCTTCAGTTTGTTGGTATTGCTTTTGTTTACAACCTTGACAAGAAAACTCTTGAAACAATGACAAAAGAACTCGAAGAAAAAAGAGCGAAATAAGAAAAAAGGCAGTCGAGAGACTGCCTTTTTTAATGCAGAATGCAGAGTGCAAAATGCAGAATTAAGGAAACGCTACGCGTTTGATTATAATTTAATATAGAAAATTAAATATCCAATCATTTAAGTTTGCGAAAAGTTTTAAATGATTGGATATTTTGCAGTTTGCGAAGCACTGATTCCTAATTCCTGATTCCTGAAATAAATAAAAGCAGTCGAAAGACTGCTTTTATTTATTTTGCCGCATTTATTGCGTCTTGTAATTTTTCATTTGCCTTTGCTTGTGCTGCTTTTTTCTGTGCTTTCTTCTGACGAGATTTGTATGTTAAAAGTTCATTTACACATTCGTCTGGTAAATCGCAATCGCCAACAGAAAGAATATGTTTATTATAAAGACCCTTGAAGTTTGTACCACCTGTTGTAAGTAACTTGTGAGCTTTTGCATATTTAATAAGCTCTGCCTTTTGCTCTGTAGTCATATTAGGTGTGTAAACTTCAATACCATCGAGACCTGCTTCGACTAATTTATCTAATAATTCAGGATTTTTTGAACGGAATGGGTGTGTTAAAACAGCAATACCGCCAGCGTCATGAATTGCTTTTAAAACATCAAAAACATCTTCATACTGAGGTGAGTGATTTATTGAATTTTCTGACTCAGGGTTAAAAAGCTCATCGTAAAGGTCACTATAAATTTTGTCAGTAAAGCCATTTTCTATAAGTGCCTGCATAATGTGAACTTTGTAAACATTAGTAGAACCTGAAGCGCATTTTACAATAAATTCAGTAGTTATAGGATAGCGTTGAGCAACTTTAAGCATCATAAAGTGTGAAGAACGCTTTCTTAACTGTGAGTTTCTGCTGCAAAGTCCCTCTAATCTGTCTGGAAAATCTGGTAAATAACAAATTAAGTGAATTTCCTGATTATTTGTTTTATCTGTTGCAGAAAGCTCTACACCAGGAATAACTCTTACTCCAGCTCTTTCTCCTATAATTTTCCCCCTGACAGTACCAGCCAAGCAATCAAGGTCAGTAATCGCAATTGAGGAAATATTGCGTTTTTTTGCAAGAGAAATTAAATCTTCAATTCCGAGTGAGCCATTTGAAAGTCTTGTATGGCAATGTAAATCCGCTGACAAAAAAATCCTTCCTTTCGTAAACAATATACAAAAAATAAAATAAAAAATCGCTATATTAACGAAGTTTCTGTACTTTTACATTAAAAAAGCACACAACCCCCTAATATATTAAACTGTATATATATTTTATAACAAAAAAAGATAAATTGCAAGTGTTTTTATATTTATTTTTCTAAAAAAACAAAAAAATCCCCAAAATTTGATTTTTTCAGTAGTTTGTGGTAAATTAAATAATAAATAATTATTATATTTGTGAGGTCTTTTTATGGCGAAAAAATGTTATGTTGCATTAAGTGGTGGTGTTGATTCTGCCGCGGCGGCATTGGTATTAAAAGAACAAGGCTACGATGTTACTGGTGTAACATTAAGGCTAAAACCAGGAAGTCTTGCAGATGAAGATATTGCTGACGCAAAAAAAGTTGCTGATTGCTTAGGTATAGATTTTATAGTTCTTGACAGACGCGAGGAATTTAAAAAAATAACAGATTATTTTTGCAATGAATACTTAATGGGCAGAACACCTAACCCGTGTGTTTTATGTAACCCGACAATAAAATTTGGTGAGCTTATTAAATATGTAAAAGAAAATGATGGCGAATTTTTAGCGACGGGGCATTATGCAGAAATAATAGAAGATAAAAACGGAATTTTTCATATAAAAAAAGCACCATCAAGAAAAGACCAGAGTTATTTTTTATGTAAATTAAATCAGGATATTTTAAAAAATGTGCGGTTCCCACTTTCTTCATACACAAAAGAAGAAGTAAGAGAATTAGCAGAAAAAGCAGGACTTGATGTTGCTAAGAAAAAAGATAGTCAAGAGGTCTGCTTTATTCCTGACGATGATTATATTTCTTTCATTGAAAAAGAAAAAAATCCTGAAGAAAATTTTGGTGATTTTATTTCTTCCACTGGCGAAGTTTTAGGTGAACACAAGGGAATTTATAAATATACTATAGGTCAGAGAAAAGGACTTGGTGCATTTGGTAAGCCTATGTATGTTTTAAACCTCAACCCAGAAAAAAACACAGTAACAGTCGGCGATAATGTTGAACTTTTCAAAGATGAAATTTATTGTGATGATGTTTCATTCGTTTCAGAAAAATTGCCTGAGGGTGAATTAAAATGCGAGGTTAAAATTCGTTGTGCGGCAAAACCTGCCGAAGCAGTTTTAACAATGACGAGTGAAAATACCTGTAAAATAAAGTTTTCTGAGCCACAACGCGCCGCCGCAACAGGTCAGACTGCAGTATTTTATGATGGCGATGTTTTACTCGGTGGGGGAACAATTGAATAATTTTGCAAAGCAAAATTATTCAAAGTGTGCCTACTTAAGTGCTGAATGCTGAGTGCTGAGTGCTGAATTTCGGAAACGCTACGCGTTTGATTATAATTATTGGTCAACAAATACAACAAATTCTATCATTTAAAGTTTGTGTAAACTGAAAATGATAGAATTTTTATATTTTAATTCTTACTATTTATAATTTCTATAAATGATAAAGAAAATCAAACATTACAACCAACTATTATAATAGCGTCGCAGACCCTTAACTCAGCCCTCAGCCCTCAGCCTTCAGCACTAAATTAATCACAAATAATCTTTCATCTGTGTTTCAAGCTTCTCTTCTAACTTAATAAGCCTTTTACAGATGTCTTTTGCAAATTCCTCTGCAGCTTCGTACTCGTTAAGATATTTATTGAGCGATTTTACACCCATATCGCAACCATCTGTCATTAAATCTGCAATTGTGTTGTCGCTTTCATCCATCATAATTTTCATATTTGTCTTTATCCATGACATACCCTTTGCAATAGGGTTAGGGTTTTTACCATCATCGTGAAATCTGTTAAGCTCTTGCCCAATTTCTCTGTCTAAAGAAACATGTTCATTTTTGCAGTCAATTAAAAAATCTTTCAAATTTTGACTTTTAACATAATCTAAAACATCATCAATTGATGCAATACCCATTTTTACACCCGCATCACATTCGCGTAACAATTTAATTGTATCTTGTTCTACCATTTGTTATTCTCCTTTACTTTTTTAATAGTATTGGTTGAATTGGGAGATTTATACATTATTTGTCAGTTGGATAGTTGCTAGTGTGGCTAGTATAATAACAGAAAAACACCCTATCATTTAAAGTATCAACTAAAAATGATAGGGTGTTGTTTTATAATATATAAAATTTTGCGATATATTCGCTGATGCGAATGCGATATAAATTCATTACATTCATTTACGATATATACTCGCTTTCGCTCGTATGCGATATGATATAAATCCTGCAAAACACGCCGAAGGCATATCGCTTTGCAAAGCAAAATATCACATCGTAAGATATATCGCAAATCCGCAAGGATTTATATCACAAATAAAATTTAATACAATGTATTAAATTTTATTTATAAAGAGGTCCGTATGCTTCGCAAGCTCTGAAGTCTGCGCCTTCAAGCTCTGCTGTGCCAAATGCATTCCAAGAAGCAGGACGGAAAATCTTGCTGTCATCAACATTGTGCATTGAAACAGGAATACGAAGCATTGAGCAGAGTGTAATAATATCTGCACCAATGTGACCATAAGAAATAGCACCGTGGTTAGCGCCCCAATGGTTCATAACCTCGTAAGCAGATACGAATGGGCCTTTACCTGTAAGAATTGGTGTGAACCATGTGCAAGGCCATGTGTAGTCAGTTCTCTTCCAGATTTTGTCTGAAACTTCATCAGGAAGATTTACTGTGTAACCTTCACAAATCTGAACTGTTGGTCCAAGACCTTTAACAAGATTAAGTCTAATCATAGTAGCAGGCATTTCAGCTCTTGTAAGGAGACGGCTTGAGTAGCCGCCGGCACGGAAGTAACGGTTGTCAGCTGGTGCCCAAGTAGTAGCCTCTGACATCTTTTTGATATCTTCTTCAGTAACATTGTACCATTCTTTTATAATGCCGTTACCATTTTCATCTTTTGCTTCACCGCAAGCATCAAAACAGCAAGCACCTGAGTTGATAAGGTGAATAAAGCCTTTACCCTCTTTTGCTTTGCCTTCTAATTCATAGCCGGTAGCTTTCTTTGTAGCTTCTGGGCTCCAGTATGTTCTTACATCAGCAAACATCTGTGGACGGTTTGTAAGTAATTTCATAAAGAGCATACTGATGCCGTTAAGAACATCGTTTTCAGTAGCAAGAATGTAAGGCTCTCTTGCACCATTCCAGTCAAATGATGTGTTAAGCATTGCTTCTGCGAAGTCAGCGTTTGGATAGAAGTCTGTCCATTGTCTCTGACCCTGGAAGCCAGCCGCAATAGCATTGTGGCCAACCATTTCTTCTTCTCTGCCTTCTGGAAGGTTTTTGTTACCATTCATAAGGTCTTTAATAATGCACATCATTTTAACTGAGAATTCCCAGTCTTTTTCTTTTTGTTCGTCTGATTTTCTTACAAATTCAGGGTTTTTATCAAATGCTTCTTTGCAATTTTCTTTTACCCATTTGTAAGCTTTCTGATATTCAGCTTCGTCGTAGATGCCTTCTTCCATTCTACGAATAACTTCAACTTCGTCAACAGATTCAACGCGTAATCCAAGATATTCTTCAAGGAAGTTAGGGTCAATTGAAGAACCTGCAATACCCATACAAATTGAACCAATCTGAAGATATGATTTACCACGCATTGTAGCAACTGCGACTGCAGCACGACCAAAGCGAAGGAGTTTTTCTTGTACATCTTCAGGAATATCTGTAGCAGTTGCTTCCTGAACATCTTTACCATAAATACCAAAAGCAGGGAGACCTTTTTGTGCGTGAGCAGCAAGTACAGATGCTAAGTAAACAGCACCAGGTCTTTCAGTACCATTGAAGCCCCAAACACCTTTAATTGTGTTTTTGTCCATATCCATTGTTTCTGAACCGTAGCACCAGCAAGGTGTAACTGAAAGAGTAATATCAACACCTGCTTTTTTAAATTCATCAGCACATTGTGCAGCTTCAGCAACACGACCGATAGTGGTGCTTGAAATAATAACTTTTACAGGCTCACCATTTGAATATTTAAGATTTTCTGTAAGGAGCTTTTGAGCAGCCTTAGCCATATTCATTGTTTGTTCTTCGAGAGATTCTCTTACTTTAAGTGGACCGCGTCTTGCATCGATACAAGGGCGAATACCAATTACAGGATAATCTCCGATAAATCTGTTTTCTGCCATTTTTATATCATCCTTTCGAATTAATAAAAGTACATCTTATAGTATAGCATATTTTACATTCTTTTCAATCATTTTTAGAGTAAATTTTTGAGATTGTTTTTTGTAGAAATTGCTATTTCTTTTCAGGAATCAGAAAGCAGGAAACAGGGACAGAAAAAATATCCTATCATTTCAAACTGATTGTAATATCAACTAAAATGATAGGATGTAGTTATTTTTATTCACAAATAATTATAATAGCGTCGCAGACCCTTAATTCAGCACTCAGCATTCAGCACTCAGTACTTGTGAGCGAAGCGAATCATTTTTCTATCGCCGCAACCTTAGTGTTAATCTTATAAAGTCTTTCTGCGTCAAATTTTTCTGTGCGGTCGTAGTTATAAATACCGTTTAATTCCTGCTCAACATCTGTAAGTTGGGTGTAGCAGAAACCGAGCATTCTTGGGTTGTCAATAAGGGCAGTTGTGAGTCCATCATATCTCTCATAAAATTCTTCAAGAGAACGAGCCGCATTACCATAACCCCATGCTTCTTTTGTGTTTTCAGCATTTTTATCATGGAGCACAACACGAATTCCACCGTATTCACTCATAAATACAGGCTCGCCTTTCCACTGCTGTCTGTCAGGGAAACGGTCATAAAGTTCATTTTCTTTAAAGAGCTTGTCGTAATTTTCTTTGAAAATGTTGTAATCCTGCTCGTAATCGTGAACATCAAAAATATCTGTTTCAACATGGTAGTTACCACTTGTGTCAATACAAGGACGGGTTTTGTCGAGCGCCTTAACTGTTCTGTAAACGATTCTTAAAACATCTGCATCCTGAAATGCTCTGTTAATTTCCCAGGTTTCGTTATATGGGCACCAACCAATTATAGATGGGTGGTTAAAATCTCTTTCAATTTCTTCTTCAATTTCTAAAAGGAAATAGCGGAGAGATTCAAATTTAGTCCAGTTAAGCCCCCAGTTACCGTGCTCACCCCATACAATGTAGCCCAATTCATCACAGTAATGTAAGAAAAGAGGTTCAAAAATTTTCTGGTGAAGTCTTGCACCATTAAAACCTACTTTCATAGAAAGAAGAATGTCATTTTTAAGTGCTTCCTTTGTTGGTGCAGTGTAAATTCCATCTGGATAGAAGCCCTGGTCTAAAATAAGTCTTTGGAACACTGGTTTACCATTGATTTTGCAAATACCATCTGCAAGACAAACCTCACGAAGACCAAAGTAGCTTGTAACTTCGTCATTACCAAAGTTAAGTGTAAGTGAATAAAGACCGCCCTTGCCAACTTCCCAAAGATGCTTTTCAGTTAAATTGAGAGTAACAGTAACAGTCTGACCGAGAACTTTACTTTCTGCAACTCCTACTTCTTTTCCGTCCCAGAAAGCAGTTGCTTTAAAGTCACCTTTACCTACTAAATCAGCAGTAATTGTGAGTGTAGCATTTTCAATATTCGGGTAAACCTTAAAGCTCTTAATATAATCATTCTTAACGAATTCTAAATAAACAGTCTGCCAGATACCTGTTGTTCTTGTGTAGTCACATCCGTGAGAATAAAATTCTTCACTTTGTTTACCACGAGCCTGCATAAATGAACGGGTATCATCTTCTACATAAAGAGTGAGAATGTTTTCGCCCTCAGTTAAAAAGTCTGTGAGTTCAATTCTGAAAGAAGTGTAACCGCCGAAATGCTCGCCTGCTTCTACTTCATTAACATATAATTTTGCGTGAAAATCAACTGCACCAAAAATAATGAAAACTCTGTTTTCTAATTGCTCTTTTGTTATGTTAATTTTCTTTCTGTACCAAACTGCAGGAATGAAATCTTTATAACCGATTCCTGAAAGCTCACTCTCTACACAGAATGGTACTGTGATTTTTTTAGAGAATACAGAATTGTTTTTGAACATTTCACGGTTTATACCTGAATTACCAAAATCAAATTCAAATTCCCATTCGCCATTTAAAATTTCGTAATTTTCTCTTTTAAAATTCGGGTTTGGATGTTCGTTTCTTGGTATCATAAAAATTCTCCTCAATTGCTTCTTAAATGTATAAGTAAAACTGAAATATCTGCAGGTGAAACACCGCTTATTCTTGATGCTTGCCCGACATTTTCGGGTCTTATTTTTTCTAGCTTTTCTATTGCCTCAAGTCTTAAATTTGTAATAGCCTTGTAGTCAATATCAGAGGGGATTTTTTTAACCTCAAGTCGTTTTAATTCATCAACCTGAGCTTTTTGTCTTTTAATGTAGCCCTCATATTTAAAGTTTATTTCAACCTGTTCAAAAATTTCTTTTGCTTTTTCAGGCCTTTCTTTATCAAAATCCTTTAATAATTTGTAGGTTACCTGTGGGCGTTTTAAAAGCTCGGACATTCTGCACCCTGTTTTAAGTGGTGCAGTACCCGCCTCTTCTAACACCTTGTTAAGTGCTTCTGATGGTGGAATTGTAGTTGAATTAACTCTTTCAGTTTCTTCTTTAATTCCCTCTATTTTTTCGAGCAACGCGTTATGTGCTTCTTCACTGACAAGACCTATTTTGTAGCCCATTTCAGTAAGTCTTAAATCGGCATTGTCTTCTCTTAAAATAAGTCTGTACTCACTTCTTGAAGTCATCATTCTGTAAGGGTCAGAGCAACCCTTTGTAACAAGGTCATCTATAAGTGTACCTATATAAGATGTACTTCTGTCTAAAATGAATGGTTCTTTATTTTGTACCTTTAATGCCGCATTTATACCTGCAATAAGTCCTTGTGCGGCTGCCTCCTCATAACCCGAAGAGCCATTAAACTGACCCGCACCGAAAAGACCCTCAAGGTCGTTGAATTCGAGGGTAGATTTTAATGAAAGTGGATTTACACAATCATATTCTATCGCGTAAGCAGTTCTCATTACTTTAACATTTTCGAGACCTTTAACGCTTTTTAAAATCTGCAATTGTACATCTTCAGGGAGTGAAGATGAAAGACCTTGTAAATATAATTCCTCTGTATCAAGACCACAAGGCTCAATAAATACCTGATGCCTTTCTTTTTCAAAGAAACGCATAATTTTATCTTCAATACTCGGGCAATATCTCGGGCCTGTACCCTCAATTTTTTTAGAGTAGAGAGGTGAACGGTCAATGTTATCTAAAATGATTTTCTTTGTATTTTCATTTGTATAAGTAATATGACAAACTTCTTTATTTTCTAAGCTGTCACTTGGTGTAGAGAATGAAAATGGTGTAATTTCACTATCGCCAATTTGCTCTTCAAGCTCAGAAAAATCTACACTGTTTCTGTTTACTCTCGGCGGAGTACCAGTTTTGAAGCGTCTTAACTCTACATTTAATTTATTTAAGTCATCAGAAAGTGCATTTGACGGGAACATACCATCAGGACCACTTTCATAAGAAACATCACCAACATAAACCTTTCCTTTTAAGAAAGTACCTGTTGCAATTATAATAGCCTTTGCTTTATAAACTGCCTCTAACTGAGTACTCATTTCCCAAAGACCATCTTCAGTTTTATTAAGTGAAACAATTTCTGCTTGCTTTAAATCAAGATTTTTCTGATTTTCAAGACAATGCTTCATATATTTGGTATATTCGCGTCTGTCTATCTGTGCTCTTAATGAGTGCACCGCAGGGCCTTTACCAAGATTTAAAATTCTACTCTGAATTAAGGTAGCATCTGCCGCTTTACCCATTTCGCCACCTAAAGCATCAATTTCTCTTACTAAATGACCTTTAGATGTACCACCGATAGATGGGTTACACGCCATATTACCTATCCAGTCAAGATTTATGGTGAAAACAATTGTATTTGCACCTAATCTTGCAGATGCAAGTGCCGCTTCAATTCCCGCGTGACCTGCACCTATAACCGCAACATCATATTCTCCTGCAAAGTATTTCATAATTTATTCTCCGATAATTTTAATGTGTCCGTCTTCGCGTTCTTTCATTGGGGGCTCTTCATTCGGGTAGCCTAAAGTCATACCGAGTAAAAAGCACCAATCTTCAGGAATTTCAAGAATTTTCTTCCATTTTTTACTTCCTTCTTCATTATCAAAAAGACCACCTAAAGAACCAATCATACAACTGCCAAGACCTAAAGATTTTGATGCTAAGGCAATATTTTCTGCCATTAACCCTGCCGCCATATCGCTTTTGTCTTTAGCAAAAATAAAAATGAATGTCGGTGCGTTGTGATAAACAGGGCGAATATTCCAACCAGTGTAAGCGGGAGTATCCCAACCGACAATATTTTTAAAATCAGTATTCATTTCATCGAGCATTTCTTTATTTCTTAAAACTCTCAAGTGACAAGGTTGAGTGTTTCTGCCACTTGGTGCTCTTATTGCCGCATCAAGAATTACATTTAAAAGCTCCATCGGAACTTGTTCTTCTGTATATTCTCTTATAGTCTGACGAGTCATTATATTTTTAATTACTTCGTTCATATTACCTTGCCTTTTCTTGCCTTAATAAAGCTAAAATGCTTTTAGATACCTTTTCGTCTAATTCATTCTGAATTTCTAACGAATCATTTATTTTAATGTCAATCTTATCACCAACAAGGGCTTTTAAGATATCTTCTCTTTTTTCTAAATAATAATCTGATGTTACACCCGCGTCACCGCGTAAAACTAAAAATATATATTCATTAGTACCGATAACAGTAGCAATTCTTGCTTTTGTTGCCTTAACCTTTTCAAAAAATCCAGGTGGGTATGAAGTGTCATCTGCACTTAAAACTAATGTAACAACAGAGCTTGAATAACCTGAAGCCGCCAAAAAATCTGCCGCTTCTTCCATTGTTTTTTCGTTTGCATTTACTAAAGATGCCATATTCTGAAATTTAATAACAATTTCTTCAATTTCATTTGGAGTGTGTATAACTGTGTTACCACTATCATCCATATAAGTAAAATAACCATTTATAGCCTGAAAGACTATGTAGTGCATTTTAAAATAAGCATACATTGTAGCGGTGCTTATTTCTTCTTCACCACCCTCACCATAAAAGAAAACAAGCAACTGATTTCTATATGCTTCGGAGGTGAAAACCTTTGTAAGAGTTTCTTTTGTAACACCAATAGATGTGTAATATTCTCCGTATATACCCCAGTAAGCGTTTACTTTTTCAGAAACTGCCGCTTTGTTTGCAGTAGAAAGAGTAACGCCACATTTTTTTGCGAGTGAATTAGTTTTAAAATATGTTTCGGTTAAACCTATTGCTTTTGTAAAAATTGCATTTTCATCAGTATTTGTGCCTAGCTCTGTCATAGCAATATCGGTAAAATATGTAAAAACATCATTACTTATTGCTACACCATTCAAGGTGAGGGCAGAAGAAACGGGCACAACATTTGCACAAGAAGACAAAATGCCCGAAGAAGCTAGAACAGCAATAATGAGTACAAAAGAAATTTTTCTTTTTAAATTACTTAAAATTGTGCTTTTCATACTTCTTCGGACCTTTCAAAATTATTCTTGAGTTGTTTCTACTGTTTCTTTTGTTTCAGTAGCTTTTTCTTCTAAGTTTGCCTGACGCTTGATTTTTGCTGTTGTAGTTTTAACAAATTCAATGTCACGGATATCGAAGTCACGGATGTTTTTGTATTTAGGAAGCTTTTTGTTTACTTCTTTAATTACATCACCAATAATTGCCTGAAGCTCTTCTTTGCTTGGTGCTTGTTTATCTTTTAATTTTGCAGTGATTGCCTGAATGTCAGGGAAGATTTTAGCAACAACCTGTGTGCCCTCTTCTGCTTCGTCGCAATCTGCACCAAATACGATACATTCAGAAACAAATGGGTGGTTATTAAGATGATATTCAACCTCTTCAGGGTAAATATTTTTACCGTTTTTAGTAACGATAACATTTTTACATCTACCAACGATTCTGTAGCAGCCTTGCTCATCAACTGTACCCATATCGCCAGTTTTGAACCAGCCATCTTCAGTAAGAACTGCTTTTGTTGCAGCCTCATCTTTATAATAGCCTTTCATAACCATAGGGCCTTTAACCCAAATTTCACCAACACCATTATCATCAGGGTCGTGAATTTTCGCTTCAACACCAGGGAGCGGAACGCCGACCGAGTCAGGAAGCATAAGATGGTCATTGTTACCAATAACGAGTGGAGCACATTCTGTAAGACCATAACCAATATATGTAGGAATACCAAATGTTTTGAAGTCTTTTGCAACTTCAGGGTTGAGTGCCGCAGCACCAACAATAATAAGTCTTAACTTACCGCCAAAAGTCTTTTTAACTTCGGCAAAGATTTTTTCCATAAGGTTAGCAACGAAACCGTCCTGAACCATTTTACCTAAAGTAAGTGCGAATTTACCAACTTTTTTCTCGTGAACCTTTTTGAGAATTTTTGCGTGCATTTTTTCAAGCATTAAAGGAACAGTAACGAAAATTGTAGGTTGATAGTCCTGCATATCACGTGTGATATAACGAAGTCCCTCACAGAAGCAGTAACAACCGCCTGTGTACATTAACTGTACAAAGCAGAGTGAACTTTCATAAGTGTGGTGAAGCGGAAGAACAGAAAGAATTGTGTCATCAGGTGTGATTTTAACAACCTTTTTAACAGCCATAATGTCTTCAACAATATTTCTTTGTGAAAGCATTACGCCCTTTGCCATTCCCGTTGTACCAGATGTAAACAACAGTGAGCCGAGACCGTCACTGTCAACTTCTGCATCAATGAAAGTTCTGTCCCCTTTCTCTAAAAGTTCTTCACCAAGTTTTACGAGGTCATCAATATTTTTGAGACCCTCAATTTCATCAAGGCCAATGAAAGTAAAATCTTGTGGAAGACGGTCTTTGATTTCCTGAAGCTTTTCGTAAGATTTGTCATCTACGAACATTGCTTTAGAATCAGAAACAGTTAAGATGTTTAAAACATCTTCTGCCATAAGTTCCTTGTCAATAGGAACTACAACACCGGTACCATTTGTAATACCGAAGTAAGCAATACACCATTTATGAGAGTTTTTACCCATAACTGCTATATTTTTTGCTTTGAGTCCTAAAGAACAAAGTGCTGTACCAACTGCATTTACAACCTGTAAAAGTTTTGGATACTTCATCTCAGAAATACTGCCGTCTTTTTCACGAATTTTGAAAGCAGGACGAGCAGGGAAGAGACGAGCACTTGATTCAAGGACTTCTTTGAAGTTATTAACATGCCTTGTTTCATAGTGGATTATGCTCATATTTTTCTCCAATCCGGTGGACTTATAAAATGAATTTTAAAATTCAAATGGAGAGTTGATTAAGAAAAATTTTCAACAGTCCCACATAAAGTCACACACATAGAAATTATAACAGAAAATAAACGACAATACAAGGGCAAAATGTTGCATAAGTGTGAACAATTCTTTGAAAAATAATAATTAAGAATTAAAAACTAAAAATTTCGCAAGTCCTGCGGACTTGATTACGATTTAATATGAATAAAAAAGACTACATCCTATCATTTAAAGAGCTAAAAAAAATGATGGGATGTAGTTTTTTACTGTTCCCTGACAACTATTATAATAGCCGACCGCAGGTCCCGAAATTCTTAATTCTTCATTTTTAATTTTTAATTATAACAAAAATGGTGGCCCTAAGACCACCATTTTTTGTTATACAATTCCCTCAAGGAAATTAGTTTCTAATACGGTTAAATCTCTACGGACACGGAAAGTTTTAACCTCGTGCTTTGTAATATCAAACCAGAAACCATTATCAAAGAGCTTAGACATCAACATTCCTCTTGTAGAGTCAATACCCTTTGTTTCATAAAGGCGAATGATAAGGTCGCCACTACCATCTTCACAACGCTTGAGTGCAGTAATTTCAACATTGTCACAATCTGTGTACATAAATGAATCAACTGCATCAAATTCACCCTTATGGAAGCTTTCAGGTACTGCCACAACATTATTATTGAAAATGTGTGCTTCTTTCATAACATCACTTGTCTCTGCTTCACCAGTATGAAGATAAATTCCGTAAGAGAATCTGTTTAAGCCCTCATCTGTAAAGTCAAAGTTTGCTTCTGGGCGATATGAATAATGGTCTGCAAAAATAACATTTCTTAAAGCGGTAAGTCTTAATTCAGTACCAGGACAATCGTAGCTGTATTTTGAGTCACTGATGATAGAAATACCTGCTCGTTTGTCATTTTTGGTAACAGTTAAATCTGCCCAGTTAAGTGCAGGTTCTTCTTCACCGTTACAAGGCCTTTTAATAAATCCACCAGGAATTTCGTAGGTTGAAATTTCATCTTCGCCACCTACTGCAAAAGACATTTTAAGCAAAGAGAATTTCTCTTGCCACATTGCTTTGCAATCTACTCTTAAAGTTTTCTGACCTTTTGCGAGAATGAAATCCTGAGTTAAGTAAGAGTCATTAAATTTATGAATGGTACGGATAACACTACGCAAAGCACCGTCTTCAATTCTTTTAATAGACACTAATTCCATAAAGCCTTTTACATCGTGGAATTTAAACACATTGTGTGCCCAGGTATCTGTTTCTGAATCATTTATAACAGTAGGAATTGCAACGAAGTTATCACTTGCAAATTCAACACCTGTTTCTTTAGAAACAAGATTTTTAATGTAGCCTGTTTCTCTGTCGAAAGCAACCATAATGTGTTCGTTTTCCATAAAGAAATTCTGCTCTACAGAAATATCTTTTTCTGCTTTTAATTCAGCATCTCTTGTGAGCCAATATGTAGCATAACCTAAAGATTTTACTTTAGCCATGAATAATGTGTCTAAATGATTATCGTTAGTGCGTGATGCTCTAACATTCTGGAATAAAACCTCGTTACCATCACTATCTTTGACAATTTTTGATGGGTGGTGAACTCTTACAGGAATTTCAATTTCGTAAGAGTGAGGGTTGAACACAACAACAGGGCGAGGGAAGTCGTTATCAAGTGCTACCTGATTACTTGTATTTTCAAGTAAAACTGCTTTGTCAACACCATCAATCCAGGTGTCAATTTTTCTTGCAATTCTTAAAACTGCATTGTTGTATGCTTTTGAAGCAATATTTTGTGCATAGCCCTCACTTGCTTTAACATCTTCGTATGCTTCTCGTATTGAGCAACCACATAAAATATCGTGGAACTGATTAAAGCAAACTTCTCTCCATGCATCTCTGAAATCTTCAGTTTCTGCCTTTGAATCAACAACAATTGAAGAAATTGTGTCCCATTTTTCTGCAGAAGCTAAAAGATTTTCCGATTTTCTGTTTAATTCTTTAACGAGAGATGTAGCACTATAACAACCACTTGCGTGATGCTGTAATTCATCATCCCAGCTTGGTAAATCAAGCGGTTGAGTCATTAACTCTTCAAAGAAATCATCAGGTGAACTGAATTCAAGGTCGTTATAGCCTTCGCGTCTTAAATTTGCTTTTAAATATTCGATATCACCTTTTGTAGGTCCACCACCGTGGTTACCTACACCGTAAAAGAGCATCATTCCGTGACCTGTTTCGTTTGCTCTTTTTTCCATATCTTCCATTTTACTGTCAAGTGCATTTTTGCCGTGAGCACCATAACCATCAGGAATTCTGTAGGTCATAATTCTTGAGCCGTCTGCACTATCCCACCAGAAAAGATTTTCAGGAATTTCGTTGTTTTCGTGAGTACCGGGGCGGTGCATTACATAGCCAGTCATACCTGCTTTTTTAAGGAATTGTGGTAAAAATGCGCTGTGACCGAATGAGTCAACATTGTAACCTGTTTTGCAGATTTTACCGAATTTTTCATTATAGTAAAGCTGACTGTAAAGAGCCTGACGAGCAAAGCTTTCACCACTTGGCATATTGCAGTCAGGCTGTACCCACCAACCATTAACTATAACCCATCTGCCTTTTTTAACCATTGCTTTAATTTCTTCAAACATTTTTGGGTCAATGTCCTCTACCCATTTGTAGTAAGCAGCTGAAGAACAGGTGAAAACAAAATCGTTATATTCATTTAATCTGTCTAATGCACTTCTGAATGTCTGTAAAACCTCACCACAGCCCTCTTGCCAACGCCAGAGCCAGATTGGGTCAAGGTGTGCATTACCAATAAGTCTTATTGTTTTATCCATATTATTTTTCCTCCGCAATAAATCCGAAATATCTGCCTATCCAGTAAGCAAAGGTGTAAGGATAACAACCCTCAACAACACTTGCTCCACCACTGTCTTCGTTTTTAAATTCTAACGGGTTACGGTCATATTTTGCAATAAATCGCTCATCGTTAGGAACAAGTGCAGAGGTTTCTCTATAATCGCCCATAAATAATTTTTGTGGGTAGTCAATTCTGCTTGTCAAAGAAACACCACTAGCAATTCTTGTAGCACCGAAACGATAGAACCAGGTTTTAATTCTTTCTTCATCTGGTTTTGCATTGTCAGGGTCTGAAAGGAAGTAAAGGAAATCATAACCAGGGTTAAATTCAGGTGCAAGAGAATATCTCCATGTTCTAAAGCCCTCACGATAAATTTCTTTTAGCTCAGGGTCTTCTTCAAGAGTAGTAAGTCCCCAGAAAGAAAGCACCGCTAACATATGGTCACCGTACATAATTTCTTCACGGTCGTCGAGTCCACCCGCTAATGCTACCTGGTGGAATCTGTCAAAATGCTTTGTTACTAATTCTTTATAACCATCTTTATAAAGGAGTTTATTATATTCTTCTTCCCACTTGCCTTTTTCACCAGTAAGTCTCATTGTAACTTTAAGGTACATTAAAAGTTCAGCACCGTTAAGACACGCATCTGCCCAGCCCATATAACTGTTGAAATAATCTAAATTCCACTTTGCCCAGGTTGTAGGTTCGCCGTTTATTTCAATAATTGCGTAGCCACCCTCAATGATGTGATTCATTGTGTTTACTGCCGCTTCTTTAATAATTGCATCAAGTTCAGGGTCTTCACGACCTAAAATTTCGTGAGCAACTAAAAGATGAATATAATGGTGAGTTATTTCGTCACTGCTTGTGTCACCTTTGTAAACAATATCGGTGTCAGAAAAACCTTCGCTTGTGTAAAGTTTTTTAAGTCTTTCAGGAATAGGTGCATCGGCTTTGATTTCTTTACCAACTAATTTTTTACTCTGTGAATCAGTTGTTGAAAGACAAACTGCAGTTTCACCATTCTTTTTATAGAATAAGCCATCATCAGGCACAGGCTCAGCGGTAGTTAAGTATGTTCTTGCAACAAAGCCATTACCACGACCTGCTATGTACATCAAAAGAAGATTTGCTTCACAAGCACGGGTTGCAGATTCGCGTGCTTTTAATGTTTCTTCTGCGTATGCTCCCAATTCTTTTTTTAGAGTAGCGTAACGGAAAAGCTCGCCGATAGCATAGCCTACTGTGAAAGAACCATCGTTATCAGAGTGACCATAATTAACAGCAGATTTTACATTACCCGGCTCTGCTAATCTTTTCTGACTTGTCATACCACGGCGGTCAACATATTTATGAGTTTCTTCTGTAAGAAGCTTTGCCTTTTCTTCCATACTCATTTTTACCATCTGAATATGTGTAGCACCCTTTTCAGTAAGTACCCATACACCGAAATTACTATCACTTTCGAGTGCAAGAACCTTGTTATCAAGTAAATCGCGTCTTGCAGTAAAGTGCATAATAATGTCGTCTTTTCTGTCTGCATTTTCATCGTAACGGGTTACACCGTTATTTGAACCATACCAGACAATGCCATCTTCACCCTCACAGAAACAGGTATAATCAGACTTTCTTTGTGGTAACGGATAAGGGAAACTTTCAAGATTTGGTTTTTTAGGTGTTTTTTCGTTAAGACTTTTTGGTACTTCAATATCATATCTTTTATAATGACTTGAAATTTTTGTAAGTCTTGGTGAAAGAATTATAGGATTCTTCATACTAAACTCCTTTGTTTGAATTTGTTACATAAATATACAGTATAATTCTACCAAAATAGCAAATAAAGTGCAACATTTTTATTTAATTATTTTTCTTTTTATGATATAATATTGAAAAATTTAATCTGGAGTTGTTTTTATGCAGGATATTTATTGTGATTTAAAATTAACAGGACTTGCTTCTTCACTTTGTAATGCGTTAGGTGTAGCGTCACCCGTACAAAGCGAAAAGTCAATTGATGTACTCGACAAATTTACAGAAAATAAAAAGATTGACAGGATTTTAATGTATAATCCTGATGCAGTAGCACTCTGGATTTTTGAAAAATATACAAGTCTTTTTTCTGATGTAATGTTAAATACACAGCTTACATTACCATTAAAAACAGTAATGCCATCAGTAACACCTGTCTGCTTTGGTACAATGTACACAGGTACAGAGCCTATAGTTCACGGAATACAGAAATATGAAAAGCCGGTTATAAAAACCGACTCAGTTTTTGACGCGATAATTCGTGCAAATAAAAAACCTTGTATAGTTTCTACGGGTAATGACAGTATGTCTAAAATATTTCTAGAGAGAAATATGGACTATTTTATAGTAGAAACACCGGACGAAGCAAACGAAAAAGCAATTGAGCTTATTAAAGAAGATAAATATGATTTTATTGCGGTTTATAACGGAAATTATGACGGAACAATGCATAAATTCGGTCCTGAACACGAAAACTCAATAAATGCATTAAAGCATAATGTAAATGCATTTAAAATGTTAGCAGAAGCAGTTAAAGAAAACTGGAAAGAGCATAACACTCTTATTGGTTTTGCCCCTGACCACGGTTGCCACGAAATAGATGGTGAGTGTGGCAGCCACGGACTCGATATGCCGGAGGATATGAATATAATTCATTTTTATGGAATAGTATAAAAAAGTAAAGGGCAGATTTTTCAGCCCTTTACTTTTTTATGTTTACAAATATTTTTCTAACTCCTCAATTTCCGCCTTGCTTGTTTCAGGTGTTTCTGCAAGAGGGAATGGAATGTTCAGTTTTTCATATTTTTCAATGCAGAGTTTTTTGAATGGTAAAAGCTCTGTTTTTTTTATGCAAGGATATTTTTGTTTTAAATCCTTTAAAGCTTTTACAGAATTTTCATTATTATTCAAATCTTTAATAATAACCTGTCTTATCCAGGTATCAATATTCTGAGAATTGAGATAACTTAAAAATTCATCTACTTTGCTTTTTTCTGTACCGACTTTTGTTTTATAATGTTCATCAGTAACATATTTGTAGTCTAAAAGAACTGTATCGGTGAGTTTTAAAACTTCTTTAATTTTATCGTTTAAAACGCAACCTGAAGTATCAATTGCGGTGGTTATTCCATCAGTTTTGCAAAGTGTAAAAAGTTCTTTTATAAATTCCGGTTGCATAAGTGGTTCGCCACCTGAAACGGTGACACCACCATCCTCACCAAAATAATTTTTAAGTCTTTTTATTTTTCTGAATATTTCATCGGGAGTAACTTCTGTACCACCATTAAAATCCCAAGTGTCAGGGTTGTGACAGCAAGCACATCTTAACGGACACCCCTGCATAAAAACTACTGCTCTTACGCCCGGACCGTCCGCAGTGCCAAGACTCTGAAAAGAGTGAATTCTTCCTGTAACCATAAAATTACACTGCTTCGTGGAATGTTCTCATAATAACTTCTTTTTGTTGCTCTCTTGAGAGTTTGCAGAAGTTTACAGCGTAACCAGAAACGCGGATTGTAAGGTTAGGATAATCTTCAGGATGCTCATACGCTTTAAGAAGTGTTTCTCTGTTTAAAACATTTACATTTATGTGGTGAGCATTGTTGAGGAAGTAACCATTTAAAATGCTTACAAGGTTTTCTACTCTGTCGTCCATAGAATTACCAAGTGCTTCAGGAACAATAGAGAATGTGTTTGAAATACCGTCTCTTGCATCACAATAAGAAAGTTTTGCAACAGAGTTGAGAGATGCTAGTGCACCATTTATTTCGCGGTTGTGCATTGGGTTAGCACCGGGTGCGAATGGTTCACCTTTCTTTCTTCCGTCAGGTGTTGCACCTGTTTTCTTACCATAAACAACATTAGAAGTAATTGTAAGAACAGAAAGTGTGTGTTTTGCATTTCTATAAGTTGGTGTTTTTCTGAGTTCTGTAATTGTGTCACGAATAAGGTTCTGAGCAATTAAGTCAACTCTGTCATCGTCATTACCGAATTTAGGGAAGTCGCCTTCTGTTTTGAAATCTACAATAAGACCAGTTTCTTCATCAATAATCGGAGAAACTTTTGCATATTTGATTGCAGAAAGTGAGTCAGCAATAACTGAAAGACCTGCAACACCGAAAGCCATAAGACGCTCAACATCAGTATTATGAAGTGAAAGCTGAGTTCTTTCATAAGCATATTTATCGTGCATAAAGTGAATTGAGTTCATTGTGTTTACATAAAGTCTGCAAAGCCATGAGAGATAAACTCTGAAACGCTCCATAACCTTATCAAAATCAAGAACTTCATCATTCATAACATCCATTTGTGGACCGATTTTTGTACCGAATACATTATCGACACCACCGTTGAGTGTGATGAGTAAAAGCTTAGCGAGATTTGTTCGTGCACCAAAGAATTGCATTTGCTTACCGATTTTCATAGCAGAAACACAACAAGCAATTGCGTAGTCATCGCCATAACCGTTTCTCATAAGGTCATCGTTTTCATATTGAATTGCATCTGTTTCAATAGAAAGCTTAGCACAGAATTTCTTGAAGCCCTCAGGTAAACGGTAACTCCAGAGAACTGTAAGGTTTGGTTCTGGTGCAGGACCTAATGTGCGAAGAGTGTTAAGCATACGGAATGAGGTTTTTGTAACAAGAGTACGGTTGTCCTCACCCATACCACCAATGCTTTCAGTAATCCACATTGGGTCACCACCGAAAAGCTCGTTATATTCAGGTGTTCTTAAATGACGACACATACGAAGCTTTAACACTAAATCGTCAATAAGTTCTTGTGCCTCTTCTTCTGTGAGAGTACCCTCTTTAATATCTCTTTCAATGTAAATATCGAAGAATGTACTTGTTCTACCAAAAGACATAGCCGCACCATTTTGCTCTTTATTTGCAGCAAGGTAACCGAAATAAGTCCATTGAATTGCTTCTTTTGCATTCTGCGCAGGTCTTGAAATATCAAAACCATACATTTTACCCATTTCTTTGAGAAGACCTAAAAATTCAATCTGCTTGTGAAGCTCTTCGAGTAAGTTCATAGATTCTGCGGTTGCATTTTCTAAACCGAGAGTACGCTTGTCCTCTTTTTTCTTTTCAATAAGTGCATCTATACCATAAAGTGCTACTCGGCGGTAGTCACCTATAATTCTACCACGACCATAAGCATCAGGAAGACCAGTTAAAAGAGCACAGTGACGAGCCGCGCGCATTTCATCAGTATAAATTCTGAAAACACCGTCATTGTGAGTGGTTCTGTATCTGAAATAATCTTCAACCTTTTGTGAAAGCTCGTAACCGTAAGCCTTACAAGCATCACGAGCCATTCTTATACCACCGAATGGGTGAACACCTCTTTTTAAAGGTGCATCTGTCTGTAAACCTACAATAAGCTCTTTTTCTTTATCAAGGTAGCCTGGTTCATAAGTGCAAAGAGAAGATACTCTGTCAGTATCAATATCAAGTACGCCACCTGCTTTTTTTTCTTCTTCGCAAAGGTCATAGAATTTTTTTGTTAAACTCTTTGTTCTTTCTGTTGCATCTTTTAAAAATGCATCGTCACCGTGGTAAGGTGTGTAGTTTCTCTGAATGAAATCTCTTACATCAATTATGTGACGCCATTCGCCGTCAACGAAACCATTCCATTGTTCAAAATTCATAATCATTTTCTCCTTTGTTGCTTGTGAACGCAACTAAAAAATGTGGGTAAATCAATATAATGATTTATGTAAAACTTGCACAAATCAAAGCATTGATTTTTTGCTCTATTAGCTAAAGTATAAGTCACAAGAGATTTTTTGTCAATAGAATTTAACTTGTTAAAAATATAACCTTGTGTTTTCTAAAAAAGAGTGATAAAATCAATTAAAATATTAAAAAATTTGTGCATTTTTCGTGGTGAAATTTTATGGAAAATATAATTCTCATTGGTATGCCAGCAGTTGGCAAAAGTACGATAGGTGTTTTACTTGCCAAAACTCTAATTTTATCTTTTACAGATACCGACCTTTTAATTCAGGAGAAATATAAAAAAAGCCTTTGTGACATAATAAGTGATAATGGCACAAAAGCATTTTTAAATATTGAAGAAGATGTTATTTTAAATACAGATTTTAAAAATTCTGTAATTGCAACAGGTGGCAGTGCAGTATATGGCGAAAGTGCTATGAAAAAATTAAAAGAAAATGGTAAAGTTATTTATCTTGATTTGTCGCTTGAAGAAATTAAAAAAAGAATAGGTGATATAAAATCGCGTGGAGTTGTTTTAACAAACGGAACGACACTTGAAGATGTTTTTAATGACAGAAAAGCACTTTATGAAAAATATGCAGATATTAAAATTGATTGCAAAAATCTCACTGCAGAAGAATGTGTTGAAAAAATTATTTCTGTTTTATAATACTTTCAAAATAAGTATTACTACTTTTACCATAAGGGCGGTTAAATCGTCCTAATTCAAAAAGCTCATCACCTACAGAAATTTTATTTATACACTCTCTGCAACCTAATGTAACAGAAAAATTTTCGTTTTTTACTATTTCTAAAAGGGTGTCGTTTCTTATACCGTAAGGGTAAGCTAAAATATATGGTCTTTCGCCGATATTTGAAAGTAACTTCTCGTTAAGTTTTTCAATATCGGTTTTTATTATTTCTGAATAAGCAGAATTACTTTCACCATAAATTTTACCCATTCCTCGTCTGTAACCGAGTGAATGGAAATTATATGAGTGATGCCCTATTTCTACAAGGTCATTTTCAGATAAGACTTTTATATCATTCCAGTTAAGGTAGGCATATTTATCATTCGTTTCGCCATTTTCGGTGTATAAATCTGTTAAAGCACCGACAATATTTACTACAGCGGGGTAATTATATTCTTCTAATAATGGAACTACCTTTGTCAAAAAGCTTCTTTGTCCGTCATCAAAGGTTATAACTACTGCCTTTTCGGGAAGCTCCTTTGTACCTTTTGTAAAATCAAGAATATCTTTGATTTTTATTGGTGTGTAGTTATTGTTCTTTAAATATTCAAAATCTTCTTTTAAAAGGGATGTCGGAATAACATAGTCCCCCCACAAATTACTGTTTTCACTTACCTGATGATACATTAAAATAAGAACCTTTTGCTTTTCGGTTTTTAAAACAGAAATAACAGGCAAAAATGTGTTCGTTATTGCAGAAAATATCATAACGAAACAAAGAAATGCAGAAAAAATGACCAACTTTTTGTATGTAATAATTCTGTACATTTTTATCACCATTTAAGAATATGAAAAATTTTTTCAAAAAATCACAAACAAATGTTTGCATTTTTGAAAAATATGTGTTATAGTAGTGACATAAATATAAAGAGAGGTGTCTTTTTATGGAACAGATTTCAGCAACTCAAAAGAAAATTTATGAATTTTTAGTTGAGCGTTCTCAGGGTGGTGTTCCACCATCTATAAGAGAAATTGGTGCGGCAGTGGGTTTAAAGTCAACTTCTACTGTTCACGCTCACCTTCAGGCACTTGAAAAGGCAGGCTATATTTTAAGAGACCCGCTTTTAAAAAGAGCTATAAGAATATTAGGTCAGGAAGAAAACTTTACACAAGTTCCGCTTATAGGTACTGTTACTGCGGGTATTCCTATATTAGCAGTTGAACAGATTGAGGGTTACATTCCTTATGGTGGCAGAGTGTCAAGAGACAAACCATTGTTTGCTTTAAAGGTTCGTGGTGAAAGTATGCTCTGGGCGGGTATTCACGATGGTGACATTGTTATAGCAGAAAAAACACCGTATGCTAATAATGGTGATATTGTTGTCGCTATGCTTGAAGATGAAGCAACTGTTAAAAGATTTTTTAAAGAAAATGGTCACTTCAGACTTCAACCTGAAAATGATGAATTTGAACCTATTATTACAAATGAAGTTGCAATTTTAGGTAAAGTTGTTTCTTTAATAAGATATTATTGAGATTAGTTGTTAGTTGCTAGTCGTCAGTCGTTAGAATAAAATTGAAAGTTGAAAATTGTGGGATGCATTGTAATAATTAGTTATAATAGTTAATTTGTCGTTTCATTTATTCTTTATTATTTATTCTATCTTCTTTATTTTTTAAAAACAAACTACATTCTATCATTTGAGGTTTACAATAACCTGTAAATGATAGAATGTAGTTTTCTTTATAAATATCTAATTATAATCAAGGCGAAGCCTTCCGAAATTTTCAATTTTCAACTTTCAATTTTCAATTCAAATCAAACGCTTAGGGTTTCTCTTTCCACTTTCTTACCTTTTCTTTTATCTCTGAATTTCTTTAAAATCGGAATTTTTTCCTGTGCTTCACCATCGTCACATTTTTCAACAACAATCATAAATATTGTTACAAGTAAAAGATATGGTACAGGACAAAGAATACCAGGGTTAACAAGAGACATAAGTTCAAGACTTATGTAAGATAAGAAAATAGTCATATTGAAAAGAGTTGCTTTTTTCCAGATTAAAACATTTCTTTTAACAAATTGATAAATAAATGCAACGATTCCGACAGTACCAAAGCTACCCGCAATCTGAATAGGTTCACAGTGATACCAGCAAAGAGCACCAGGCTTATTTTTGAAAATATCACGGTTAGTCATATTGCCAAGACCTGTACCGAAAACAGGGTTGTTGAGATAATCCTGAACACCGCGCGCGTAGTGTCTTACGCGAGTTTCAGTATCCACACCACCTAAAAGGAATTCATTAAGAACCTTAAAAAGTCGCTTTAAGGTGTAGTTTAAAAATTGAGTTATTTCTGGTAAGAAAATAAGTGCTACAATAACAAAGCAACCGCAAATAATTGCATAAGCGAGTCTTCTTCTTCTGTCGTAAAGAACGAACATAACAATGCACATTACAAGCTCAATAGTACCGAAAACCATACCGCCACGAGAACCTGTAAGAAGCATAGCGAGGTAGAAAATAAAGCCTATAATAATAGAATAAGACTTTTTATTTGCCCAGAAGAAAGCAAAAGGCATAGTAATCATAAGAATTGTAGATGTATTGTTACGCCATCTCATATAGAGAATACCGCCTTTATCAATAACATCATTTATGTTAATAATATAATGGGCAATAATCATAAGTGCCCCTGCAAATCCTACATAAACCATTATTTTAGAAAGCTTTTCTATGAGAGAATAACCATTATCAGTAGAAATTCTTGGGAAAAGAATGCAGTAAACAAACAACATACCGAAGCCTATGCCAAGCATATTATAAAGTGCGGCACCACCAAAGTAATCCTCTTTGGAAATAACACCTACACCGCCTAAGGTAACTGCAATTGAAACAAGAAGCATCGGGAAAAACTGCGAACCTTTAATAGTTGGTTTTTTTGCATAAACAATAAGGTTAAATAAAAGCATAAGCGCCAGAGGTATTGCTAAATACCAGATTTTTTTGAAATCTTCAAGCGAATTGTAACACCTTATTGCGACAAGGTATGTAAAGAGTGTCGGCACAAGCATTGCCATTATATCGCCTGTAAATAAAAAGCAGATACCTGTTATATATGCTAAAACAACAGAGCCCCAGATGTGAAAGCCTTCTTTTGGTAAATGAGAATGTAAGCCTACAATAATCATAGACACAAAGAAAAGTATTGCCATCCATCTGTCGCTTAAAAGAAACTTGCGTATTTCTTCAATTGTCTTTTTTGCTTTTTCAGATTTAAAAATATATTCCATAATAATACCCACAAATAAAAAATTGAATATCCTTTAACAGCTATATTTTTATTCTATTATATACATTTTCAGAAAATTCTCAATATTTATTACAAAATCTTAATATTTGTAACAAGCAAAAAATCAGGTCAACACTTCAAGAAACGTTGACCTGATTGAGTTTTTAAGGGTTTTAAGACAATTCAAACTGACCTGTGTAAAGTTTGTAATATTTTCCTTTTTCTTCCAAAAGTGTGTCATGGTCGCCTTTTTCTATAATCTGACCATCTTCAAGTACCATAATAGCATTTGAGTTTCTTACAGTAGAAAGTCTGTGTGCAATAACAAAAACAGTCTTGTCTTCCATAAGCTTATCCATGCCCTTTTCAATGAGCTTTTCAGTTCTTGTATCAATAGAGCTTGTTGCTTCATCAAGTATGAGTACAGGTGGGTCTGCAACTGCCGCACGGGCAATAGCGAGTAATTGTCTTTGACCTTGTGAAAGGTTACTACCATCACCAGTAAGCATTGTGTTATAACCGTCAGGCAATCTTTTTATAAAGCTGTGAGCATTTGAAAGCTTTGCCGCCGCAATTATTTCTTCGTGAGTTGCGTCAAGCTTACCATAACGGATATTTTCTTCTACCGTACCTGTGAAAAGGTGAGTATCCTGAAGCACCATAGCAAGTGAACGCCTTAAATCGTCTTTTTTAATTTTCTTTATATTAATTCCGTCATAGGTAATTTTGCCTTCGTCAATATCATAAAAACGATTTATGAGGTTTGTAATTGTTGTCTTACCTGCACCAGTTGAACCAACAAAAGCAATTTTCTGACCAGGTTTTGCATAAAGCGAAACATTCTTTAAAACTGTCTTTTTACCATCGTAAGAGAAGGTTACATCGTGGAAACGGACATCACCTTTTAAAAGTGTGTAGGTTACAGAACCATCCAGTGAATGTGGATGACGCCAAGCCCATTTACCTGTTCTTGTTTCGCTTTCTGTAATATTTCCATTTTCATCAACAATTGCGTTTACTAAAGTTACATAACCATCATCTTCTTCAGGCTCTGTGTCAATAATTGCAAAAATTCTTTCAGCACCTGCAAGTGCGGCAAGAATACTGTTAAGCTGTTGAGAAACCTGACTTATAGGGTTAGAAAACTGTCTTGTGTATTGTAAAAATGCGGCAAGTGAGCCAATAGTAAGAGCACCCTCTATACCGCCCAAAAGGAATGAAGAAACAGCAGTTGAACCAGTACCAGCAAATCTGATAATTATAAATGCACCGAAAGCAGCGGTTGCCGCAAAGTTAAAGTATGAAAGGTTACCCATAATAGGCATTATGATACTCGCACAGGTGTGAGCATTTGTAGCAGATTTTCTGAAATTCTCGTTTCGTATACCGAAATTCTCTTTTGATTTTTCTTCACGACAGAATACCTTTACTACCTTTTGTCCCTCAATGAATTCTTCAATGTAACCATTGAGTGCACCGATATTCTGTTGTTGTTTTTTGAAAAATCCCGCACTTTTTCCTCCGACAAATTTTATAATGTTGAGCATTACAATAAGCATTACTATTATAAGACCTGTAAGAGCAGGGCTTATATAAAGCATCATAACAAAAATGCCGACAACAGTAACGAGAGAAGATATAACCTGAACTAAACCCTGACTAATTGCTTCACGGATTGTGTCAGTGTCATTTGTGAAACGACTCATAAGCTCACCGTGAGTATGAGCATCAAAAAATTTTATAGGAAGACTTTGTAAATGGTCAAAAAGGTCTTTTCTCAAAAGATTTAAAGTACCTTGTGAAATGTTGAGCATAACTCTTTGGTAAATATATTGAGCAACTGCACCACAAACATATATAGCACCGATAATTATGAGATATTTTATGATATTTGTTACATCAAAAGTACCGTTTTTTACGACAAGACCAATTTCATTGATAATAGGTGTTAAAAGGTAAGTACCTGCAACACCTGCACCCGAGCTTACAAAAACTAAAAATGAAACCAATACTAAAAGAGCTTTGTTTTTTACAACATAACCCAATAATCTTGAGAGTGTTTTACCTGCATCATTGGGTTTTTCAAATTTCATTCTGCTACCAGGACCTGGAGGTGGAGGAGCATTTTTCTTTATTTGTTTTTCTGCCAATTTTCTCACCCCTTACTGTTCCATTTTGCCTTCTAATTGAGAGTTATAAACATCTTTATAAATCTCATTTCGGGCAAGTAATTCTTCGTGATTACCAATATCATCTATTTTACCATCGTCAATAACAATGATTTTATCTGCGTGTTGAATAGAGTTAATTCTCTGTGCAATTATGATTTTTGTTGTATCTGGAAGAGAGTTTTTCATTCCCTCTCTGATTTTTGCATCTGTTGTAGTATCGACTGCACTTGTTGAGTCGTCAAGAATAAGAATTTTTGGGTTTTTAAGTAATGCTCTTGCAATACAAAGTCTTTGCTTCTGACCACCTGAAACATTTACGCCACCTTGTTCAAGCTCTGTCTGGTATTGGTCAGGGAAGCTCATAACAAAATCGTCTGCACAAGAAATTTTTGCGGCTTCTCTTAATTCTTCCATTGTTGCATTTTCATTACCCCAACGAAGATTTTCTTCTATTGTACCAGAGAAAAGAACATTAGACTGCAGTACCATTGAAACACTGTCGCGAAGTGCATCTAATTTATAATCTTTGACATTTCTGCCACCGACTAAAACCTCACCGTCAGTAACATCATAAAGACGAGGTATAAGCTGAACGAGAGAAGATTTTGCACTACCAGTACCACCTAAAATACCAACTGTTTCACCAGATTTGATTGAAAGATTTATGTTAGATAAAACAGGCTCTTCGGCGGTTTCATTGTATTTGAAAAACACATTTTTAAATTCAATGTCACCGTTTTCAACCTTTAAAGTTTCATCTGCATTGTCATCTTTTATTGTTGGTGTTTCGTCAAGCACCTCGCAAACACGCTTCATAGAAGCTTTTGCCATTACAGACATAACAAATATCATTGAAATCATCATAAGTGACATAAGTATCTGTTGAACATAGGTAATAAAGCTCATAAGGTCGCCTAACTGCATTTCGCCTACAAAAATGAGCTTTGTACCAAACCAGAGAATTGAAAGAATGCAGGAGTAAACAGCAAGCATCATAATAGGACTATTTAAAATAATAAGCTTTTCAGCAAAAATTGCTGCTGATTTCAATTCATCATTTGAAATCTGAAATTTTTCTTTTTCGTGCTTTGAACGGACAAATGCTTTAACAACTCTTATTGAAATTAAATTTTCCTGAATAGATGTGTTGAATTTATCATATTTTTTAAACATGCGCTCAAATCTCGGATGTGCTTTTGAGCCAATAAAAATAAGAGCAAAACCGAGAAGCGGACCGACAATCAAAAATACAAGAGAAAGTTTTTTGTTTATACCCATAGCCATACCAATAGCCATAGCGAACATAAGCGGTGAACGCACGAGCATTCTTATTGCCATCATATAGGCATTCTGAATCATATTTACATCAGTTGTCATTCTTGTAATAAGTGAGCCAGTTGAAAATTTGTCAACATTAGCGAAAGAATAGTCCTGAATTTTTGAGAACATAGCACCTCTTAAATTTTTACCGAAGCCCATACCAGCTTTTGCTGCAAAATATGCTGCAGATGCACCACAGGCGAGAGAAATACATGCCATAGCAATCATAAGCACGCCAGTTGCTATTACTAAATCAAGACCATATTTTTCAGCAAAACCTAATTTTAAAAGTAATTCTACAATAATTCCATTTTTTTCAGTAAGTGGAATACCATTTATACCTGAGTCAATTATAACTGACATTAAAAATGGAATAGCAACCTCAAGCAACACTTCAAGTATGATAGTTGCAGGTGCTAAAAAAGAATATATTCTGTACCCTTTAGCATAACTGAGTAGTTTTTTTATCATTTTATTCCCTCACTTTCTTTAATTATTTTTTTGAAACCTTCGCGACTTAATTCATTTGCCGCAATATTTGTGTTAAGTCTTTTTAAATAACTCATAAGCTGTTCTTTTTCTTCTTCGCTAAACCCGGCAAATAATTGCATATCAGTTTCATCACAGATGTTTCTGAAATCCCGTAATGCGTATGCACCGCGTTCAGTAACAGTAAGTCGTTTTTTTCGTGTATCAACTTTGTCTTCAATTCGCGCAATAAAACCTGCTTTTTCCATTCGTTTCAATGTTGTTGCTACAGATGCGGGGGAGATATGAAGATGTTCTGCCAATTCTTTTTGAGTACAACCATTGTTCTGGGTTATATACTCAATAATAGCCGGTTGACCGAAATAAAGACCCAGTGCAGAGGCCGCTTTGCCGACTCTGTAACGATGAGTAACATTAAGTGTTATTATTTCGTGCACAAGAGAACGATTATTCATAAATTTAATCCTTTCATATAAAATTAAACATTTATCAGTTAAACGTTTAATTAACTCGTCTTATAATAACACAAAATATAGATTTATTATTCCGAAAAAGAAAATTAAACCACAAAAATTGTGTTTTTATAAGTTTTTTACCTATTTTTATAGTCTATAATATAATTCTTTTTTCGACTTATAACCTTATTTTATTGTGCATTTTAACCAAAATTTACCAAAAAACTTTAATGGGGCTTTGAACAAAATATATCAAAAACCACTTGAATTAAACTTTGCATTTTGATATTATTTAATATAGGGTATAATACAATATTTATGTCGATATGGGGTGAAAGAAAAAGTGAAAATTAAAGAAACGGAAGTAAATCCTAATGATTTTCCCATTTATGTTTTTCATTTAGGCAGAAATTACAAAGCACAGGATTTTTTCGGTGCACACGAGGTAACTGACACAGAATATGTTTTCAGAGTGTGGGCGCCGCATGCAAAATCCATTAGTGTTGTCGGGGATTTCAATAATTGGGATGAAAATGCGTCTGTAATGACAAAGCTCAATGATGCAGGTTGTTGGGAGGTTTTTTGTCAGAATGTTAAAAACTATGATGCATATAAATTTTTAATAACTGACAACAAAGGTGAAAAGCATTATAAAGCAGACCCTTATGCAATTCATTCAGAAACCAGACCCGGTACTGCATCAAAAATATTTAAAGGCTCTTATAAATGGCGCGACAGTAAATGGCTTGAAGAAAGAAAAAAGCAGTCTGTTTATAAATCACCTATAAATATTTATGAGATGCATTTAGGCTCGTGGAAACAATATGAAGACGGTAATTTTTTAAGTTATCGCGATTTAGCAAAGGACCTCGTTTCGTATGTGAAAAAAATGGGGTATACACATATAGAAATGATGCCTGTTTCAGAATATCCGTTTGATGGCTCGTGGGGTTATCAGGTTACCGGTTATTACTCAGTAACTTCGCGTTATGGTACGCCTGATGATTTTAAATATCTTATAGATGAATGTCACAAAGCGGGAATAGGCGTTATTCTCGACTGGGTACCTGCTCACTTCCCAAAAGATGCACACGGACTTGCTAATTTTGATGGCGAAGCGTGTTATGAGTATGATGACATAAGAAAAGGCGAACATCTAGGGTGGGGTACAAAGGTGTTTGACTTTGGTAGAAATGAAGTTAAAAGCTTTCTTATTTCAAATGCTTGCTTCTGGCTCGAAGAATATCACATTGATGGTTTAAGAGTTGATGCGGTTGCGTCAATGCTTTATCTTGACTATGGCAGAGATGATGGTCACTGGATTGCAAATAAAGATGGCGGAAATAAAAACTACGAGGCAGTTGAATTTTTACAGGAATTAAACGAAGAGGTTTTTAAAAATCATCCTGATGTATGTATGATTGCAGAGGAAAGTACAGCGTGGCCACTTGTTTCGAAGCCTGTTTATGCAGGTGGACTTGGCTTTAACTTCAAATGGAATATGGGTTGGATGAATGATATTTTAAGATATTTCTCATTAGAAGGTATTCACAAAAAATTCAACCATAACCTTGTAACATTCTCATTCTTATATGCTTTTTCAGAGAATTTTGTGTTACCTATTTCACACGATGAGGTTGTTCACGGTAAATGCTCACTTATAAATAAAATGCCTGGTAATTACGAAGAAAAATTTGCAAGTGTCAGAGCATTTTTAGGTTATATGTATGCACACCCTGGTAAAAAACTCTTGTTTATGGGTTCAGAATTCGGTCAGTTTATAGAGTGGGACTACAAAAAAGGTCTTGATTGGCTTCTTTTGGGGTATGATGCTCATAGAAATCTTCAGACTTATGTAAAAGAATTAAATTTATTCTACAAGAAGAATTCACCTTTCTGGGAGATAGACTACAGTTGGGAGGGCTTCAACTGGTTAGTAAGTGACGATAATAATAATTCAGTTATAGCATTTGTTAGAACTGATGAATCAGGTAAAAAAATTATTGCGGTATGTAATTTCACAAAAGTAGAAAGACCAATTTACAAAATCGGTGTTCCAGAAAAAGGCACTTATGAAATAGTTTTCAATTCAGATTCAGCGAAATTTGGCGGTATAGGTGAAAAAATCAAAAAGAATTATAAAACTCTTGATGAGCCTTACGGTGAATATGAGCAGTCAATTGATTTAAAATTACCACCACTTTCAACAATCTATTTAAAATTAAAGCAAGAAAAAAATGAAACCAATAGAAAGGAATGTAAAAACAATGGCAAAAAGAACTGAATGTATAGCAATGCTTTTAGCAGGCGGTCAGGGTTCAAGACTTGGTGTTCTTACAAAAAATATAGCAAAGCCTGCTGTTCCTTACGGGGGAAAGTACAGAATTATCGACTTCCCGTTATCAAACTGCACTAACTCTGGTATTACAACAGTTGGTGTGTTAACACAATATCAACCACTCGTACTTAATGATTATATAGGTAGTGGCAGTACATGGGATTTAGACCGTGAAATCGGCGGTGGCGTTCATGTACTTTCGCCATATCAGGCATTAAATGGTCAGGAATGGTACAAGGGTACTGCAAACGCAATTTATCAGAATATTCATTTTATTGACAGATATAATCCTGAATATGTTGCAGTGCTTTCAGGTGACCATATTTATAAAATGGACTATGCAGAAATGCTTAAATTCCACAAAGAAAAAGATGCAGCTTGTACTATTGCAATGCTTGAAGTCCCGTGGGAAGAGGCATCTCGCTTCGGTCTTATGTTTACAGATGATGATGGAAGAATCACTGCATTTGAAGAAAAACCAAAAGAACCAAAGAGTAACAAAGCATCTATGGGTGTTTATATGTTTACCTGGGAAAAGCTTCGTAAATATCTCATAGATGATGAAAACAATCCCGACTCATCAAACGACTTTGGTAAAAATGTTATTCCTGCAATGCACGAAGCAGGCGAAAGACTTTTTGCTTATGGTTTTGACGGTTACTGGAAAGATGTTGGTACAATCGACTCTCTCTGGGAAGCAAACTTAGACCTTCTTAATCCTAAAGCAAATATAGATTTGGCAGATGACTCCTGGAAAATTTACGGTAGAAGTGATTCTTCTGCACCACAATATATTTCAGACAAAGCAAAGGTTGAAAATTCAATTGTTGCAGAGGGATGCGAAATTGAGGGTGATGTAGATTACTCTGTACTTTTCTCAGATGTAACAGTTGAAGAAGGGGCTTCTGTTCACTACTCAATAGTTATGCCGGGTGCAGTAGTTAAAAAAGGTGCAGTTGTTCAGTATTCAATCGTTGCAGAAAATGCAATTATTGAAGAGGGTGCAGTTGTAGGTGAAAATCCTGAAAAGGTAGCGAATCTCGATGAATGGGGTGTTAGCGTAATTGGTTCAGGAATTACAATAGGAAAAGACGCAAAAGTTAAAGCAAAGGTTACAGTTGCAGAAGATGTGAAAGGGGGCGAAAGCGTATGATGCCAAAAAATGTTCTTGGAATAGTTTACTCTAACTCTTATGACTCTTGTCTTAAAGATTTTACTCAGAGAAGAACTATGGGCTCAATGCTTTATGGTGCGAGATATCGTCTTATAGACTTTGTACTTTCTAATTTTGTTAATAGTGGAATTACAAAGGTAGGACTTATTACAAACAGTCACTTCCGTTCTCTTATGGACCATGTTGGTAACGGCAGACCTTGGGATTTAGCAAGGAAAGTTGATGGTCTCTATCTTTTGCCACCATTTAATCCATCTAGTGCAGAACACGACTCAACAAACAAGCTCGAGGTACTCGGCAGAACACAGAGTTTTATAAAGTCCTGTAATGAAAAATATATACTCCTTTCAGATACAAACTTTATCTGTAATATTGATTTATCAGAAGTATTTGATTTCCATTCAGAAAAGGATGCAGATATTACAATTGTTTATAAAAAAGGCAATCTCCCTGCACTTGAAAATATGATGTCTCTTACAGTTGATGGTGACAGTAAAGTAACGGGTATTGCAGTTAATCCACAAAATACTGAAAATGTTAATTTTAATACAGGTATGATTCTTATAAGAAAGGCTTTATTGGAATCATTGGTTGCAGATGCTTTAAGCGCAGGTTGCACAAGCTTTGAAAAAGACATTATTCAGAAAAATGTTGACCACCTTAATATTTATGGTTATGAATTTACAGGCTGGGGCTGTGAAATTGACAGTGTAAATAAATATTTTGAAGCTAATATGGCACTTCTTGAGAAAGATGTAAGAAAAGATTTGTTCAATAAAGACAGACCAGTTTATACAAAAGTGCGTAATGATATGCCTGTTCGCTATGGTGTGAACAGTAAAGTTGAAAATTCACTTGTTGCAGATGGATGTATTATTGAGGGTACTGTTAAAAACAGTGTTATTTTCAGAGGCGTTCATATTGCTCGCGGTGCTGTGGTTGAAAATTCAATTATTATGCAGGATTCAGTTATAAGCGAAAATGTAAACCTTAACTGTGTAATTATGGATAAAGACTCTGTTATAACACCTAATAAAAATCTTTCTGGTGACAAGAGTTATCCGTTTATTGTTGGTAAAGGTATCGTTATATAAAACGAAAGGTGAAAAGTTATGGCTGTTTGTCCACTTTGCGGTTGTAAAACCGATGAACTTGATTTTGTGTTATGCAAAATAGAGGGTACCGAAGCAAAGGTGTGCTCATTTTGTGATAAACAGATAAAAAAAATAGATACTGATGAAAATATAGCATCAGCACAATTAAGATGGCTCGAATCAATTGCTTCAAAAGACATCGACCGAGAGAAAAATATTACTGATGCTATAAATTCTCTTAAATTAAAGTACCTTAAAGAAAGCGAAACAGAAGAGGTTTTTGCTACAACAGGTAATCAGTTTGCAGAAATAAAAAAAGAAGTTTCGCAGGTAATGGCAAATGGTACTGCGAATATTTCTCAGGAACAATACAATAATCTTGTAAAAAGACTTGAAAAGTTAGAAAATTCGTTTGCGAAATATAAAAAAGCACAACTTATTAAAATGATTATTGAACTCGGTGTACCTGTTGTTCTGGTGATTGTTATTTTGATTGTTTTGCTTTCCACAGGTGTTTTTGATATATTTTCAAACCTTGCTAATTTTACATAATGATTTGAAAAAGGAGTTTTTATATGAAAGTTTTATATGCTGCGAGTGAAGCACTCCCATTTGCTGCGAGTGGTGGACTTGCTGATGTTGCAGGTTCTTTGCCACAGGCATTAAGAAAAAGACTTATAGGTTGCAGAGTTGTTATGCCACTTTACAGTACAATAAAGCAGGAATTAAAAGATACAATGAAATTCATTACCAATATTTCTGTTCCTGTTGCGTGGAGAAGGCAGTACTGTGGTATTTTTGAAGCAAAATATGGCGGAGTAACTTATTATCTTCTCGATAATGAATATTACTTCAAACGCGATGGTCTTTATGGCTATTATGATGATGCAGAGCGTTTTGCATTTTTCTCTCGTGCTATATTAGAGATTATTCCACATATCGACTTTAAACCAGATGTAATACATTGTAACGACTGGCAGACTGCATTAACACCACTTTATTACAGCACAATTTATGCAACTCAGCCAGGCTACGAAAATATTAAAACTGTATTTACAATTCACAATATTCAATATCAGGGTGTTTATGGCAAAGAGCTTATTGACAATGTTATAGGACTTGATTATAGCCATAAAAATCTTATTGAATATGATGATACAGTAAACTTTGCAAAGGCGGCTATAGAATGCTCAAACGCAGTTTCAACTGTCAGCCCATCTTATGCAAAAGAAATTCTTGACCCGTGGTATTCACACGGACTTGATACAATTCTCAAAGAGCGTAGTTTTAAATTACGCGGAATTCTTAACGGAATAGATGTTGAAAATTATAACCCTGAAACGGATAAAGATATTTTCAAAAATTATTCTGTAGAAAAAATGACAGGTAAAGCAACAAATAAAAGAGAACTTCAGAAATTCTTTGGTCTTCCTGAAAAGAAAGACACACCTGTTATGGGTATGGTAACAAGACTTGTTTCTCATAAAGGCCTTGATTTATGTAAAGCAGTTCTTGACGAACTTTTGGCTACAACAGATATCCAACTTGTTGTTTTAGGCTCAGGTGATACAGAATACGAAGATTTCTTCAGAGGTCTTGCTTCCCGTTATCCTGAACAGGTTGGTCTTTGCTTAGGCTTTATACCTGACCTCGCAAGAAAGATTTATGCAGGTACAGACCTTTTCTTAATGCCATCAAAAAGTGAGCCTTGCGGTCTTTCACAAATGGTTGCTTTGCGTTACGGTTCTATTCCGATTGTGCGTGAAACAGGTGGTCTTCGTGACTCTGTTAAAGATAGCGGAGATGGAGAAGGCAATGGCTTTACATTTGCAAACTACAATGCTCACGAAATGTTACACTCAATAAGAAGAGCGTGTGAAGGTTATTCTGACAAAAAAGGTTGGAAAATTCTTGTTAAACGCGCTATGGAAAGTGATAACAGCTGGGGCAAATCTGCAAATGAATATATAAGAATGTATAAAGAAATTCTTAAAGGCTGATTTTATATAGAAAATGGGTTGTAGCAAACGATGTTTGCCACAACCCTATCTGTCTTATTATTCTACTGATTTTACTACATCTGTTGCCGCTTTTTTTATGTAACTCTCAACTGTTTTTATAACAGTTTCAATAGATTTTGGTTCTGGGTTACCATATCTTTTTGCATTTGGAGATTTATCTGGGAAGTGCAAAAGAATATTTTCTGTTACTGCCATAGGAAGACTTTCTGCAATTTTTGGTGGTAATGAAAACCATCTTTTTGGAATGTAGCCTTTTTGTGCCGCTGCGAAAAGAGTTCTGTAAAGTGCAACAGAATATAAAAAGTCGGCACAGTCTCCTGCTAAAGCAGAACCAGTGTTCATTCTTTCGTGAATAAATATTGCAGCACGGTATATAGTTGTGGTATTATATATACCATCTTCTTCTCTGTCGAAGAAAAATGAAGATTCAAGCCCCGTTCTACTGTCTGTTCTGCCTAAAATATAGTCGGTAGTAACCTTGTAGTAATCGGCGGCACGATTTAAAAAATCTAACCCAAATTCTCTTATGCCCTTTTCATAATGTGAAAGGAGTGCTTGGGAAACACCTAAATCATTAGCGGCGTCTTTCTGACTTAAACCTTTTTCGGTTCTTAATTCATAAAGTCGTTCTGCATAGTTTACCATTTGTAAAAAACACCTACTTAAAAATTATACTATATGTATAATACACCATTTGAACGGAGATTGCAATGAAAAGTTACACAATACATCTTATAAGACACGCTTACACTAAAGGAAATTTAGAAGGAAGATACATAGGTCATACTGATGAATCTCTTTGTAAAGAGGGTATCGACCAGTTAAACACTATGCTTAAAGATTACGACTACCCACAGGCAGATGTAGTATTTTCAAGCACATTAAAGCGTTGTATAGAAACTGCAAAAATAATTTACCCTGACAAAACACCAATTGAAATGCGTGGCTTTGATGAGTGTGATTTTGGTGAATTTGAAAATCTTACCGCAGAAGAATTAGCACCACACAAAGAATTTACAGAGTGGCTTGCTGGTGGTCCTGATGCAAAACCGCTAAATGGTGAGAGTAATCAGGAGTTTTCAACAAGAGTTTGTGACACATTTATAAAAACAGTTGATGGTCTTATTAAAACAGGAACCACAAGCTGTGCTATTTTTACTCACGGTGGAGTTATTATGTCAATTCTTTCGGCATTCGGTTTACCCGAATTACCAATGACAGAGTGGCTTTGTCCCTCTGCGTGTGGTTATACTTTAAGAATTACACCATCTCTCTGGAGTAAAACAAGAAAAGCAGAGGTTATAAACGATATTCCTGCATCACCATTAACAGAAAATCAGGAAGAAATGCTTTGGGATTATTATAGCAATATCCCTGAAGATGAACCAATTGACGATAATGATGATTTAAGCGACTTAATGGATTTCCTTTCATTTATGGGAGATGAAGAACAATGAGTGATTACAAAATTTTTGCAAACCACGCGCATTTATTCCCGAAAGGCTCTAAAGATAACGCCCAGCTTGAAAATCTTAAAGAGCTTATGGTAGAATGTGATATTGAAAAGGCAGTTTGTTTTGCACCTTTTAATCATCAGACAGAGCGTGTAGGAATTACTATAAATCAAAATAAATGGTTATATAATGAAATTAAAAATGAAAACAATTTAATTGGTTTTGGTACAGTTAATTTTGATATAGGTTCTGTAAATGAACAAGTAAAAGAAATAAAAGAACTTGGGTTTAAGGGTATTAAAATTCACCCCGCGGCACAAGAGGTAAAAGTAGATGGCAGAGAGCTTTTTGAAGTTTATGCCGAAGCAGAAAAACAAGGTCTTTTTATTTCTTTTCACACAGGACTTCACTGGCACAGAATAAAAGATTACAGTATGCTTTTATTTGATGAGGTTGCCTACAATTTTCCCTCTTTAAAATTCAGTATGGAGCATGTAGGCGGTTACAGTTTTTTTAAAGAAGCACTTTTAGTTATGAACAATAACGAAAGAAAAGGTGAAAATATTTACGCAGGGCTTACAAGTATTGCTATGGAGACGGATTCTTTTGGCAACAAAAGGGCTGGTGCGTGGTCACTTACAGATGATGATTTATGTACATTGATTCATCAGACTGGTGAAAAAAACAGTGTTTTTGGTCTCGATTTTCCGTATAAAGATGTAGAATATACCAAAAATGCAATAGAGAGAATAAAAAATCTTCCAATTACAGAAGATGCAAAAAAAGGTATTCTGGGAGAAAATCTTAAAAAAGCATTAAATATTTAACAGGTGGAATTTAATGAAAAATGTTGTAATTATAGGTGCAGGTCCCGCGGGGCTTACCTGTGCTTATTCCTTGTTAAAGGAAAGTAAAGAAATCAAACCGATTATTATTGAAGAAAGTGAATTTATCGGTGGTATTTCAAGAACAGAAAAATATAAAGACAACAGAATAGATATAGGCGGTCACCGTTTTTTCTCTAAAGATAAACGCGTTATGGATTTATGGCAGGAAATATTGCCACTTCAGAGTGCACCCGCAAAGGATGATATAATATTAAATAGAGAAAAAGCATTTGTAAAAAACAATAATGCAGACCCCGAAAGTCAGGATGATGTATTTCTTATAAGAAACAGAATCTCGCGAATTTATTACAGAAATCGTTTTTTTGATTATCCTATTTCTTTAAAACCGCAGACTTTTATAAATATGGGGTTAAAAAATACATTTTTTGCAGGTGTAGATTATTTGAAAAGCACCGTAAAAAAATTACCAGAAGATTCTTTAGAAAATTTTTATATAAATCGTTTTGGCAGAACACTTTATGAATTGTTTTTTGAAGATTACACCGAAAAGCTCTGGGGCGTTCACCCAAAAAACATTTCTGCTGATTGGGGTGCACAGAGAGTAAAAGGTCTTTCAATAACAAAGGTTATTATTAATGCACTTAAAAAACCTTTTACTAAAAACAGTAAAAATGTTGAAACCTCACTTATTGAAGAATTTTATTATCCTAAATTTGGTCCTGGTCAATTATGGGAAAAGCTTTCTGAAATATGCAAAAATAAAGGTGCAGAATTAAAAACTAATCAGAAAGTAGTTAAAATAAATCTTGATGGCAACAAAGTGAAATCTGTTATAATTGAAAATACAGATGAGAATTCAGAAAATTACAAAAAACAAGAAGAAATTTACTGTGATTATCTCGTTTCGTCAATGCCTATTAAGGATTTAGCAAATGCTATAAATGAATTTCCAGAAGAAGAAAAAGAAATTGCAACAAAGCTTCCTTATCGTGATTTTATCACAGTCGGTCTTCTGTTGAAAAAATTAGAAATAGAAAATAAAACCGATATAAAGACTATAAATAACAATGTGCCTGACTGTTGGATATATGTTCAAGAGCGAAATGTGAAATTAGGCAGATTGCAGATTTTTAACAACTGGTCACCTTATATGGTAGATGATTTTAAAGAGCATATATGGGTAGGTCTTGAATATTTCTGTAATGAAAATGATGATTTATGGAATATGCCACCCGAAAAATTTATTGAATTTGCAAGTGATGAATTGGAAAAAATCGGTGTCATAAAAAAAGAAAATATTATAGACAAATTTACAACCAAAGTTAAAAAAGCATATCCTGCATACTTTGGCACATATAAAGATTTTGACAAGGTCAAGAATTATCTTGATACAATAGACAATCTTTATTGTGTAGGCAGAAATGGTCAGCACAGATACAATAATATGGACCATTCAATGCTTACAGGTATTGAAGCGAGTAAAGCAATAATTAAAAACAGTCCCGATAAATCAGATATCTGGAATGTAAATACAGAAAAAGAATATCACGAAGAAAAAGGTGAATGATATGGAAAGATATTTTGACAAATTTAAAATTGAAACATCCCCAAAGGCAAAAGACAGTCATATTATTTTAAATGGTAATACAAGAATTACTGTTCTTACACCTTGTATGGTGCGTGTAGAAGAAACAGTGAACGGTGTTTTCTGTGACGAACCAACACAAGCAGTATGGTTCAGAGATTTTAACGAACCTCGATTTGAAGTTAAGAATGGCAATGGTTTTGTAGAAATTAAAACTACAAAGTGCAACTTCCTTTATTCTTTTACAGAAAAGAAAATGGTAAGAATAAAGCTTCGTGATGGCAGAGTTGTTACAGATTATTATAGTGGTAACTTAAAAGGTACTTGCCGTACACTTGATGTTACTGCGGGTATTATTACTTTAGGTAATGGTGTCTGCTCAAAAGATGGTGTTGCAGTTTTAGATGACAGTAAAACACTTATTTTAACAGATGACGGTAAAATTTTACCAAGAAAATCAAAAGGCAAAGACGAATATTACTTTGCTTATGGTTACGATTATATAGGTGCAACACAGGATTTATACAAATTAACAGGTGAAACACCACTTATTCCTCGTTATGCACTTTCTAACTGGTGGAGCAGATATAAAGCATATACCCAAGAAGAATACTTAAAGCTTATGGACAGATTTAAAGCAGAAGAAATTCCGATTACAGTTGCTACTGTAGATATGGACTGGCACTGGGTAGATATTCGTGGAAAATTTGGTAAGGATGTTGTTAAACCATCAACTCACCTTAATTTTATGGAATATATTTATGATGTGTGGTCAGTTGGTTGGACTGGTTACAGCTTCAACACAGATTTATTCCCTGACCCACAAGGCTTCCTTAAAAAATTACAGGATGACAACTACAAGGTTACATTTAACCTTCACCCATCTCAAGGTGTTCGTTGGTATGAAGATTGCTACGAAGAAATGTGTGAAAAAATGGGACAGGACCCAAAAACAAAAGAGCCTGTACAATTTGATATTACAGATGAAAAATTTGTTGAACATTATTTCAAGGTGCTTCATCACCCAATGGAAAAAATGGGTGTTGATTTCTGGTGGATTGACTGGCAACAAGGTACTCGCACAAAAATTAAAGGCTTAGACCCACTTTGGGCACTTAACCATTATCATTTCCTTGATAATGCTAAAGATAACAACCGCCCGTTAATTCTTTCTCGTTTTGCGGGTGCAGGTAGTCAGCGTTACCCATTAGGCTTTAGTGGTGACACAACACAAAAATGGTCAAGTCTTGATTTTCAGGTTTATTTTACTGCTACTGCGTCAAATGTTGGTTACCCTTGGTGGAGCCATGACATCGGCGGTCACTGTTGGGGTAAAAAAGACGATGAGCTTTATATAAGATGGGTACAATTCGGTATATATAGCCCTGTTATGCGACTTCACTCAACTGCAAACGAATTTATGGGTAAGGAGCCTTGGAAATATAGTGCTCCAATAGAAAAAATTGCAACTGAAAATCTTCGTTTCAGACACAAGCTTCTTCCGTACATTTACACAATGAACCGCCGTACTCAAAAAGACGGTAGAGCAATTTGTGAACCTATGTATTACACATATCCAAAAGAAGAAAATGCATATAAAATCAAAAATGAATATTTCTTCGGCACAGAGCTTATTGTAGCACCTATTACTGAGCATACAAATGCAGAAATTGGTATGGCAAGTGCAAAGGTATGGTTACCGGAGGGAAGATATACAGATATTTATAATGGTAGAATTTATAGTGGTAATTCTGTTGTTAAAATGTTCAGAGATATCAGTACAATTCCTGTTCTTGCAAAAGAGGGTGCAATTATCCCAATGAGCAAGAATGATAAAGATAACACCGTTGAAAATCCAAAAGATTTAGAGCTTCTTATCTTCAGAGGTAATAATGAATTCAGACTTTATGAAGATGATGGTGCAACATTGAGCTTTAAAGATGGTGCATATTGTGAAACACCATTTATTGTAAAAGAAGATAATTCAACTGTTACATTTACAATTGCAAAAGCAGAGGGTGATATTTCAGTTGTACCTGAAAAGAGAAATTATCTTCTTAAATTCCGCGATATTATTGATGGTGAAATTACAGTAAATGCTAATGGTGAAAGCAAAGCATTTGAAAGAACAGATAAAAACGGATTTGTTGAAATTCTCGTAGAAGATGTTACTGCAAATGATGAAATTATAGTAACACTTTCAGTTTGCACATTCCTTTCTAACAAAGAAAAGAAAGAAGAGCTTATTGATGTAATTTCAAAATTCCAGATAAATAACGAAAACAAAAGATTATTTAATGAAGTTTTAAAAGATGACTTGTTCTTAAATAAAGTACCGAAAAAGTACAGAGAACCATTACTTGAAATTACTTCATTATACAGGGGTTAATATGTCTATAAAAAATATAGTTATAGAAAAAGCAGAAGCTTTGGGTGTTACAGTTTCTGACGATTTAATTGAAAAATTAGAGATTTACGCAAAAGAACTCAAAGAGTGGAATGAAAAAATAAATCTTACAGCCATTACTGATGATGAGGGAATTGCAGTAAAGCATTTTATTGATAGCTTAATGCTTTTAAAATATGTTGATATTCCTGAAAATTCAAAAATTATAGATGTTGGCACAGGCGCGGGCTTTCCGGGGCTTGTAATTGCCGCCGCAAGACCTGATGTTAAAGTAACACTTCTTGACTCAACAGGTAAAAAATTAAAAGTTGTTAACGACATCGGTGAAAAAATGGGACTTTCTAATTATGAAATTCTTAATATGAGAGCCGAAGAAGCTGGACAAAAGAAAGAGTATAGAGAGCTGTTTGATTTTGCAACTGCAAGAGCAGTGGCAGAGCTTCGCGTGCTTTCAGAATATTGTCTGCCTTTTGTAAAACAAAACGGGTATTTTATTTCAATGAAAGGTGCTCTGGCAGATAAAGAAATTGAGAATGCATTTAATGCTTTAAAGACTCTTTCGGGAAAAATTGAAGAGAAATTTAGCTTCAATTTGTGTGATGCAGGCGAAAGAAATATAATTAAAATTAAAAAGATTTCGCAAATTCCGACAAAATACCCAAGAGTATCTGCACAAATCGCTAAAAAACCCCTTTAAATTTAATAAAAAGAAGCATTTTCTGTCGATTTCTCCCGACCGAAAATGCTTTATTTTTATGATTTTCTGTGTTATATTGTACTCACGAAAGACGGACAGGGAAAACAGAGTGAGTGTGGAAATAAGAATTTTAAATTATTAAAGGACGGTTTAAAATGTTAAAAACTTCTGCAAAGGGGAAAGCGAATTGTCAGATTCAACTTATCCCACACGAAAATATTTACCCTAATCCACATCAGCCACGAGTAAGGTTTGATTACATAGAGCTTGAAAATCTTGCTGCTTCAATAAGGGCAAACGGGATTTTGCAACCAATAAATGTAAGACCACTTGATAACGGTAATTTTGAACTCATTTCTGGCGAAAGAAGATTAAGAGCCGCAAGAATGATTGGTGTGGTGAAAATACCGTGTATCGTTATGAATGTTTCAGACGAGCAATCGGCACTTTTTGCAATTATTGAGAATGTGCAAAGACAGAATTTAGATTTTTTTGAAGAAGCAATTGCAATAGAAAGACTTATGACCGAGCATTTTCTTTCACAAGAAGAAATAGGTAGAAAATTAGGTAAAGCGCAGTCAACACTTTCTAATAAATTGAGACTTTTAAGACTGCCTGAGGTAATTCGCGACAAAATTATAATGGCAGGGCTTTCAGAACGACATGCGAGAGCATTACTCTCATTACCTGACAATTCTGCAAGAAACAGAGCTCTTGATATAATAATTGAAAGACACCTGACAGTAAGCGAGTCCGAAAGACTTATAGGTGATATTTTAAGACGAAGAAAAGAACCAAAAAAGCAACCTATTAAAGTTTTTAAGGATATGAGAATTTTTATAAATACATTAAATCACGCGGTTGACAGTATAAGACGAGCTGGAATTGAAGCAGATACCGCAAAAAGTGAGACAGATGAATATTTCGAGTATGTAGTGAGAATTTCAAAACCTTGCGACAAGGCAATTACTACTGAAATAGTAGATGTCTGATACTTCGGTATATTCTCCGAAAGGAGTTTATATAGGGCAATTTTGCCCAAGCCATATCTTTCTCTTTCACACCCCACATCCACAGCAAAGCACCATTCCCGAAAGGGAGTGGTGCTTTGCATATAATAAAACCCGATAAAACTCGCAAAAACACGAGATTTATCGGGTTTTGTTTATTTACCAACACAGAAGTTTTTAAATACTTCGTTTACAACTGTTTCTGTTGCTTTTTCACCAGTTAAAACAGAGAGTTCTTCAATTGCACAATCAACTGAAACATTTATAGCATCTGTTGTAATACCCATCATAAGACCATCTAAAGCCTCTTGTAAATTATCTACCGCTTTTTTGACACATACGCGTTGCCTTTCGGTAGTTAAAAGTGGTGCAGACGGGTTGAAATCATCAGTGCCAACTGTTTTTTCTACAATTTGCTTTAATTTGTCGATTCCGTCACCATCTTTTGCAGAAATTTCAACTATATTCTCTGCAAATTTTTTAATGTCACCAACAGAAAATGCTCTGTTTAAATCACTTTTATTTATAATAACAATACTGCGTTTATCCTTGCAAAGTCTTAAAAGCTCTTTGTCATCTTCAGATATACTTTCACCGCCGTCAAGCACCATAAATACAAGACCAGCTCTCTCAAATCGTTCTTTTGCTCTTTCAACACCGATTTTTTCAATTTCATCATCTGTTTCGGTGCGGATACCTGCAGTATCAGCAAGTCTTAAAGTTATATTGCCAAGTCTTACAGTTTCTTCTAAAACATCACGGGTAGTACCCGCAACAGATGTAACAATAGCTCTGTTTCTGCCTGTGAGTGCATTTAAAAGAGTAGATTTACCAACATTTGGTCTGCCGATAATAGCGGTATCTATACCCTCTAAAATCGCCTGACCTGCATCAAAGCCATCTAACAGAGTGTTAAGTCTTTTTAAAATATCTGAAAATGAAGAAATCATTTCTTCGTTACTTATTTCAGGAATTTCTTCATCGGGGTAATCTACCCACGCCGCTAAAAATGCCGCAGTTCTGGCTAATGAATCTCTACATTCAGTAATTTCTCTGTTCAAATTACCATCTAATGCATTGAGTGTTGCCGCACGAGCATCCTCACCCGAAGCAGAAATAAGTGCCATAACCGCTTCTGCTTCAGATAAATCCATCTTACCATTTAAAAAAGCTCTTTTAGTATATTCACCAGGCTCTGCTGGTACTGCACCTGCATTTAAGGTTGCCCTTAAAACTCTTGAAAGAATATAAAGTCCACCGTGACAACTAAGTTCGACTACATCTTCACCCGTGTAGCTTTTTGGTGCTCTGAAAAGAAGTGCAACCGCCTCGTCAATTACATCATCACCATCATAAATATGGCCGAAAAGAGCGGTGTAACCATTTTTTTCTTCTAATTTTTTACCCGAAACACCTTTAAAGACCTTGTCTGCAATTTTTATTGCATCTTCACCAGAGAGTCGGACAATTCCGACACCTGCCGCAGTCTGTGGTGTTACAATTGCTGATATTGTTGACAAAATTACATCTCCAATAAATTGTTAGTTTTATTATTTGCTACCCGTACTACCAAAGCCACCTGCACCGCGCTCTGTTTCATCTAATTCATCGACCTCAATAATTTCGGGAAGACTTACAGGCATAATTACCATTTGTGCAATTCTTTCATTTGGCTCAATAGTGTATTCTTTATCTATCTGGTTTATAACACCAACCTTAATTTCACCACGGTAGTCACTATCAATAACACCGACAGAGTTTAAAAGACCTATACCATGTTTTATAGAAAGACCGCTTCTCGGGAAAATAAAAGCCGCTTCATTTGCACTTTCTAAAGAAATAGCAATTCCTGTAGGAATAAGTGCAGTTTCACCTTGTTTTAAAGTTATTGGTTCACCTAAAACTGCATAAAGGTCCATACCCGCACTACCAGAGGTAGCTCTCGCAGGAATTACTGCGTTTTCATTTAATTTTTTTATTTTTAATGTGCTCATTTTCATCACCACAAAGCAGGATTTTCTTCGTTTTCTGCTATTTTGCTACCCTGCAACCTTTCAAGCTCTCTTTTGTAAAAGTCTGCCTCTTGTTTTGCTTTAGCAACATCTTTAAGACTTTCTTTAAGTTGTGCTTTTATATTGTCAGTTGAAGAGTCACTCTTTTTAAAAGAGTCTGCATAATCAAGAGCCGCAATAACTGCCGCTTGTGTAGTAGACATATTACTGTTTTTTAAAAGTGAGTCAATTTTTAAGTCTACTTCTTTCGCAAGTGCAGTCATATATTCGGGTGTATCGTCAGAAACAATATTGTAAGTAGCACCTGCAACTTTTACTTTATGCGTAGTTTTTTCCATAATAAAACCTCCTGTAAAAACACAGACTTTTTAGTTATTATACAATGTTTCAACAATATATTCAACAATAAAAATTAAAAGTTTATATATAATTTTAATATTGATATTTTAATACAATGTGTTATAATCTATTAGACAAGATTATAATAGACCATCAAATCTACAGGGGGTGTTGAAATGGATTATAATCAGAATAATAATATCCCTAATCAAAATCCACAGTATTTTAATCCGTATGGATACAATCAAAATACGGGATATAACCCTAATAATATGAATAACCCATATAACCCAAATGGGCAAAATCCATATTACAATGCACCACAGCAGAATATGAATGCTTATTATGGGCAAATACCTTATGGTTTACCAAATAATATGCAGAACAGTGCTCAGAATTATTTTAATAATCAACAAAGATTTTTAAGACTTCGTGAGCAAAAAAATGAATTAAGAAAATATTCTACCGCATTTGCAACTGCGATGCTTTCGTTTTTGATTGTAAGTTATGCGATAAGTTTTGTTCTCATGTTCGGTAATTTAATGTCCGTTTACGAAAACAACGCAACATTTTCTGCGTGTATAGGTATTTTTTATTCTTTATTTGCAGTAGGACTTCCGTTTTTAATTGCAAATAAATATCTTAGCAAAAATAAGTTACAGGCAGAAACTGCAAAAACAATTTATTCCGCACCTAAAAATCCATTAAAAACTATTTCAATTATTTTTATAGCGGTTTTAGGTTGCATTGGCTCAATGTATATTTCAGGAATTGTTACAATATTATTCAATGCACTTGGTTACGATGTTTCAGCAGGTGGCGAACCAGATGTAAAAAATGTTATGGATATTGTCGCTTTGTTTGTTGGTACCGCTATAATTCCACCACTCGTTGAAGAATTTGCAATGAGAAATGTTTTAATGCAGAGTTTAAGAAAATATGGTAATGTCTTTGCAGTTTTAGCGTCTGCGTTTTCATTTGGTATTTTTCACGGTACACCAACGCAGATTCCATTTGCATTTTTATGTGGTCTTTTTATAGGCTACGCAGTAATTGCAACTGAAAGTATATGGACGGGTGTTATTATCCACGCAATAGTAAATGGAATGTCTTGTGTATATTATGCTTGTGCTTTCTTTACAGATGAGGACACGGGTGACAAAATTTACGGTATAATACTTGCAGTTTTAGCAGTTCTTGGTGTTATAGGACTTATAATTTATATATCAGAATACCGAGATGAGTTTTCAAGACTCGTAAATTTCAATGGTCTTAACGATTATACAACCGGTCAGAAGCTCAAAAAATTCATTTTTACACCAATTATGATTATAGCAATAATTGTATTTATCATTCAGGCAATTGGTTGCATTACACCTATGACGGATGCTGCAGTATGATGAACCACGAAGATTTTATGAAAGAAGCGCTTCTTTTAGCAGAAGACTCTGCAAAAGAAGGTGAAGTACCTGTTGGTGCAGTTGTTGTCTGTGATGGCAAAATTGTAGGTACAGGCAGAAACAGACGCGAAACAGAAAAAAATGCACTTTGTCATGCAGAAATAGAAGCAATTAATAATGCTTGTAAAAATTTAGGCGGTTGGAGACTTTTTAAGTGTGATTTATATGTTACATTAGAACCGTGCCCGATGTGTGCAGGAGCAATTATAAATTCAAGAATTAAGAATGTGTATTTCGGTGCAAGTGACTATAAAAATGGTGCGTGTGGTTCGGTTGTTAATCTTTTTTTGCTTGATTTTAACCATAAACCGAATTTTGAAAGTGGCATTTTAGAAAGTGAATGTAGCGAAATTTTAACACGATTTTTCAAAGATTTGAGAAAAAAGAAAGAGGGCAAATAAAATGGAAAGAATTGCAAGCTTTACAGTTGACCACAACAAGTTAGACAGAGGAATGTACATTTCTCGTGTTGATGGTGAAGTTACTACTTACGATATAAGAACAAGAAAACCAAATGTTGAAGAAGTTATGGAAAATGGTGCAATTCATACATTAGAGCACCTCTTTGCAACATTTGTAAGAAACAGTAAATTTAAAGATAACATTATTTATTTCGGACCTATGGGTTGCAGAACCGGCTTTTACTTTTTAACAACAAAAATGAGCCATGAGGATGCACTTGCTCTTACAAAAGATGCACTCGCGTTTGTAGCAGACTACGAGGGTGAAATTCCTGGTGTAAGTGCTATTGAATGTGGTAACTACCGTGACCACGATTTAGAGGGTGCAAAAAAAGAGGGTAAAGACCAGTGTGAAGTTCTTAAAAACTGGACAGTTGAAAAGTTGATTTACGAAAATAATTATTAAGATAAAAAATAAACCCGTGATTTTTATTAAAAATCACGGGTTTTTGTATTCAGAGTTAATATAATAAATTTTATTTGAATTTTACTGCTGTGCCGTAAGCAATAACTTCAGCTGCATTTTGCATTACTGCAGCAGAAGCATAACGGATATTAACAACAGCGTCTGCACCTAATTTTTCAGCATCTTCAACCATTCTTTTTGTTGCAATGGCTCTTGCTTCATTCATCATATCATTATAGGCTTTTAATTCGCCACCAACAATTGTTTTTAAGCCTTGTGTTATGTCTTTTACAACATTTTTACTTCTTATTGTACTACCACGCACTAAACCTAACATTTCTAATTCTTTACCGGTGATGTAATCAGTATTTACTAATATCATCTTCTTCGCCACTCCTTATTTCTTTAATTCTCTGAACACAAACATATAACATTCCTACTGAAAGAGCAATAGGAATAATTCCGAAAAGTATTAACATAACAATGCTTTCTTTGAATACCGAACACAAAATACAAAAATAGAAAATATAATACAATATTACAAAAATAGTTATTAAAATCGGAGCAATTAATTTCTTGTTTTTATTCATTATAATCACCTACTAACTTATATAGTGTTTGGATAAACTGGTATTTTTTTTGTAATTCTTTAATCTGCTCTCTGTTTTTGTTGTTTTCTTTTTTAGTCTTTTTCGCTCTTAACATAATGTTTTTTGGTGAGTGTGAAAAATCGACAAATTCGAGCACATCAACAGAGTAACCCATATCCTCTAAAACAGAGGCTCTTATTGAGTCTGTAAGAAGTGCCGACATTCTTTCTTTAATAAGACCGTGCTTTAAAAGAATGTCAAAATCGCCACCTTTTTTAATAGTTTTATTAACTTCGTGCTGACAACAAGGTACAGAGAAAATGTATTTTACATCTTTCTGAATAGCGTAATTAAGTGCAAAATCTGTTGCGGTGTCACACGCATGGAGAGAGATTACCATATCAATTGGCTCTCTGTAAAGCACATCTTTTGTAACATCACTGACAACAAATTTTAAATTGTCGTAACCGTATTTTTCTGCAATTTTATTGCAGTTTTCAACAACATCTTTTTTTAGGTCATAGCCTATAATTTTTACATTTTTCTTTTTGATTTCTCTGAAATAATAATAAATAATAAAGGTTAAGTAGCTTTTACCACAACCAAAATCAAGAATAGTAATATTTTCGTTTTTATCAGAAACAAAAGCATCGTTTACAATCTCAATAAATCTGTTTATTTGCTTGAATTTATCATATTTACTTTTTACTATTTTAAAATCACTTGTAAATACACCCAAATCAACAAGAGGAGGTATATTTTCACCCTCGTTGAAAATGTATTCTTTCTGTCTGTTATTTTCAGTATTTTTATTTTGTGTTTTTAAATTGTTTTTAGATATACTTTTTTTAAATTTGCCATTTGGTGATGTAGAAAATGTAATTGTTTCTCCGCCTTTAAAAACACAAATCTGTCTGTATTTTTGAAAAATTTCCTCTAAAAATACTGAAAACTCATCACTTGTCATATTAAGATGAAAAACCTGACTATTTTTAAATCTTTCTGCCTGAAAACAAGGTTTATTTTTTATATTTACAGGTCTTATCGTGATTTTGTTATACTCCTCGTTTTTTGAAAACGGCGAACTGACAGAAATTTTAATAATATCTTCTCGTTCATTTAAAATTGAATTTTTAATTTCTTCCATATTTATACCTCATACACAGTAAAAATCTGTATCCCACGCGGGAATATAAGGGTGGTGACACATATATATTTTATAATCTTTGTTAAACTCATTCAGTAAAATCGGAATTTCAAAAATATCACGATTTTTATGATAAGTTGCAATTTTAATTTTTGGTTTATATTCACTTATAATATTTTTACCACCATTTAAAATATCAATTTCTGCACCTTCTGCGTCTATTTTTATATAAGTCGGTGTGAAATTCTCTGCTAATTTATTGAGTGTAAAAGCTGGTATTTCTATTCCGCTACCAATAGTTGATTGCCTGCCCGCAACACTTGAAAATTCAACAACTCCATCAAAGTTTGTAACAGCACCGTTAAGCGCTTCAAAATTCTTTAAACCCTTGCAGTTTTCCGCTAATTTTTTAAATGTTTTATGGTCAGGCTCTAAAGCTAAAATATTGTCATATTTTCCGTTAGAAAATTTTAAAAATTGTTCTACAGTATCACCACGATAAGCCCCAATATCAATAAAACTTTCATTTTCACTTAATTGCAAATAATCGTTGAAGGCATCAGTAATATCGCTTTCCATTCTGAAAAGATATTTGAGCTTTCCGCTGAATTGAAAATTCACATAATTTTTAAAAACCTCTTTTGACTTTTCATCTGCTAAAATAGAGTATGCTTTATTAAGTTTTTCTTCGTTTTCTTCTAAAAAGCATCTGTCAAAAATCTCGTTACCAATAACAGGCACACACGGAACTAAAACAGTCTGTTTTTTTGCAATTTCTTTAATGTTTTCAATAACCTCAGGTCGCGAAGAACCGAAAGTTATAATAACAATAAATTTTTCATATTTTTTTAAGAATTCACTTATAGGTGTAACACGGAAATTATGAAAGTATCTTTCTCTTACAAATGTGTCACTTGCAGTAACTCCCGAAACCTCAATATTAAGCCCCTCGAATACTTCAAAAACTTTGTCAGCACCGTTGCCTGTACCGTACATAATTATAGGCTTTTCTGTGTTTTGTAAAAATTCCCAAACGCTTGTTTTTTCAATGTCAAATTGTAGCATATTTTATTCCCTTTTGGATATTTATTCGTAAAGTACAATTTATTTTAACATATTATTGCTTTCAGAGCAACTTTTTCGACAATTTATATTGACTTTTTAATTAAATATATATATATTTAATTATGCATTCTATAATTATGTACAGATTGCGGAAAGGGGTTGCATAATTGGCAAACAACGAGATTATTAAGCTTAAAAATATTTCAATCAGCTTTGACGAAGAAAAAATTATTGATAATATGAACCTGTATATCCGAGATAAAGAATTCATTACATTTCTCGGTCCTTCAGGTTGCGGTAAAACAACCACACTCAGAATTATTGCGGGATTTTTGCAACCAGATTCTGGTGAGGTTATTTTTGACGGTAAAGTTATAAATGATGTACCACCGCATAAAAGACAGGTTAATACTATTTTCCAGAGATATGCTTTGTTCCCACACCTTAATGTTTACGAAAATATTGCATTTGGTTTAAGACTTCAGAAAAAGTCCGAAAAAGAAATAAAAGAAACTGTTACAGAAATGCTTGCTTTAGTAAACTTAAAGGGTTTTGAAAGAAGAAATATTTCTTCTCTTTCAGGCGGTCAGCAACAACGCGTTGCTATTGCTCGAGCACTTGCAGTAAAACCTAAAATTTTACTTCTTGATGAGCCTCTCGGTGCATTAGACTTAAAGCTTCGTAAAGATATGCAGGTTGAACTTAAAAATATACAACAACGCCTTGGCATAACATTTATTTATGTTACTCACGACCAGGAAGAAGCTCTTTCTATGTCTGACACAATTGTTGTTATGAATGGCGGTAAAATTCAGCAAATTGGTACACCACTTGATATTTACAATGAGCCTAAAAACGCTTTCGTTGCAGATTTCATTGGTGAGAGTAACATTATTGAGGGTGTTATGAGAGCTGATTTCTGGGTTGAAATGGCAGGTAATAAATTCAAATGTCTTGATAAGGGCTTCGGCATTGATGAAGAGGTTGATGTTGTTGTACGCCCTGAAGATGTTGACATAGTTAAAGCAGAAGATGGTATGATTTCTGGTAAAGTAACATCTATAACCTTTAAAGGTGTTCACTACGAAATCATCGTGGAAATTAAAGGCTTTAAGTGGATGATTCAATCTACCGATTATCAGGAGGTCGGCTCTACAATAGGTCTTGTAATAGAGCCTGACGCAATCCACATTATGAAAAAATCTGAATATTCAGGTCTTTATGGTGACTACAGTTCATTCTCAGAAGAGTTTGATGAGCTTTCAGATGCCACAGTTTATGAGGATGATGAAGAATAAGCGAGGTGTTCCTATGGGTAAAAAATCTACCATTTTATCCCGTATAATAGGCGCACCGTATATCCTTTGGGCAGTTCTCTTTATAATTGTCCCGATAGGTATGGTTGCTTATTATGCATTGACAGATGCAACGGGTGCGTTCACATTAAATAATATGTTAGAAATAGGGAAATACACTGACACATTTTTGCTTTCAATCTGGTTAGGATTTTTAGCAACAGTTATTTCTCTTGTTATTGCATACCCATTGGCATATATTATAGCAAATTCAGGTGAAAACCGTCAGAAGATTATGATGATGCTTATAATGCTTCCAATGTGGATGAACTTTCTTTTAAGAACATATTCCTGGATGACTATTTTAGAAGATAATAGCTTTCTTACTACTTCTTTAAATTCGATTTTGGAATCTGTTATGACACCAGTTCTCGAGCATTTTGAGAAGGAATTTGAGCCAATTCACCTTATCAACACTCGCGGTGCGGTTGTTTTAGGTATGGTATATAACTTTTTGCCATATATGATTTTGCCTATTTACACCGTAATCTTAAAGATGGACCGTTCTCTTATTGAGGCGGCACAGGATTTAGGTTGCGATAAATTCAAGGTGTTCAAAAATATAATGGTTCCATTAAGCCTTCCTGGTGTAGTTTCTGGATTTACTATGGTTTTTGTGCCATCTGTAAGTACATTTTACATTTCACAAAAATTAGGTGGTACCGGCACTACTCTCATTGGTGATATTATTGAAACACAGTTCCAGACTGCAAATAACTTCCATTTAGGTGCATCTCTTTCATTTGTGCTTATGATTTTAATATTCATTTGCCTTGCAGTTATGAATAAGTTTTCAGATGATGATGGGGAGGTTATTATATGAAGAAAAAATCTCTCTTTTCAAAAATTTACCCTGTACTCGTGTTTGCGTTTCTTTATGCTCCGATTGCGGTGCTTATACTTTTCAGCTTCAATTCAGGTAAAAGTACAGCAGTTTTTGAGGGTTTCTCTTTAAGATGGTACGAAGAAATTTTTAAAGATACCGCAACACTTGAAGCTTTTAAAAATACAGTAATTGTCGCAGTTGTTTCAGCACTTGTTTCTACTGTTATGGGTACTGCGGCGGCAATTGCTATTAACAATTACAAATTAAAATGGTTTAAACAAGCAACTCTTACAACAACAAACATTCCTATGATGAACCCTGATATTGTTACAGGTATTTCAATGATGCTTTTGTTTGTATTTGTTGGTGCACTTTTCGGTAAAACTGGTACATTAGGTTTTTTAACTCTTACAATTGCCCATATTACCTTTGAGCTTCCTTATGTAATTTTAAATGTTTTACCAAAACTCCGCCAGACAGATATTCATCTTTCTGAAGCGGCACAGGATTTAGGTTGCACACCAATTCAGTCGTTTTTTAAAGTAGTGTTACCACAAATAATGCCTGGTATTATTTCAGGTCTTATGATGGCTTTCACACTTTCTGTTGATGATTTTATTATAAGCTACTTTGTAAGTGGTACAACATCACAAACACTTCCTATAAGAATTTTCTCAATGACTAAAAAGCGTGTTACACCAGATATGTACGCACTTTCAACGCTTATTTTCCTTGCTATTCTTGTGTTACTTGTAGTTTCAAATATCATTACTGCAAGAAGTGAAGATAAGAAACGCAAAAGTAAACAGGGGGTGCGATAAAATGAAAAAGAAAATTTTATCTGTTATTTTTACTGCACTTTTGCTCATATGTTTAATGTCGCCAGTTTGCTTTGCAAAAGAAAAAGATTACTCTCATTTAAGAGGAACTTCTATAAATGTCTATAACTGGGGTGAATATATCTCCGATGGCTCCGAGGGTTCTTTAGATGTAAATAAAGAGTTCACAAAAAAATATGGAATAAAAGTAAACTATACTATGTTTGATAGTAATGAGAATATGTACAACAAGCTTCAGAGCGGTGGTGCAAATTACGATGTTATTATTCCATCAGAGTATATGATTGCAAGACTTATAGAAGAAGAAATGTTACTTGAGCTTGATTTTTCAAATATTCCGAACTACAAGTATATTCTCCCGAAATATAAAAATCTCTCATTTGACCCTGAAAATAAATATTCTGTTCCTTACACAGTTGGTATGGTAGGCTTAATTTACAATACCACTATGGTAGATGAAGAGGTTGACAGCTGGTCAATTCTCTGGGATGAAAAATACAAGGGCGAAATTTTAATGTTCAATAACCCTCGCGATGCCTTTGGTATTGCACAATTCCTTTTAGGGCAGAGTGTAAACACTCACAATCCTGAGGATTGGGACAAGGCAATTGAACTTTTAAAGGAGCAAAGACCTCTTGTTTCATCTTATGTTATGGATGAAATTTATAACAAAATGGAAAATGGTGAGGCGGCATTTGCACCGTATTATGCAGGCGACTATCTTTCAATGGCAGATGTAAACCCTGACCTCAGTTTTGTTTACCCAAAAGAGGGGGTAAACTATTTTGTGGATGCTATGTGTATCCCTAAAACTGCCGAAAATAAAGAAGCGGCAGAGCTTTACATCAACTTTATGTTAGAGGAAGAAATTGCAGTAGCAAACGCCAACTGGATTTGTTATGCATCACCTCATGCTCTCGTTTTGGAGTCAGATGATTACGAATTAAAGGGTGAGCAGATTCTTTATCCTGATGAAAGTGAAATGCCGAAAACCGAAAGCTTTGAGAATTTAAGCTATGATATACAGAATTATATGTCACAGCTCTGGAGCGAATTAAAGGTTGAGGGCAACACAAATATAGATGCCTATATAGGTCTTTCTGTAACTGCGGTTTTAATAATTGTTTTTGCAATTTTTAAATTCGTGCAGAAGAAAAAAAGAGAAAAGTATTATGATTAGGAAATAGGAATTAGAAAAGTTCTATCATTTTCACGAGTGAAAGTGATAGAACTTTTTATTTTTCTTTAATAAGTACCATATCGAAAAGGTCTAAATCAAAAGAGAGATTATTTGTTATTTCTACAAGCTCACCATTGTGCTCGTTAGCGACTTTATAAATTTCAAAATTACCTTTTTTACCAAGGTCTAATGTAATACTTTTCTTTTGTAAAGTATTATTGTCGCTATAATAAGTAAGTAAAACAATAACTTTACCATCTTTATCAACACCGCAAAGAGAGTAAATATTTTCTAATATGCTTTCTGCTTCAATTTCTATTTCACAGTCATAAAGCATACCATACCAATAGAATGGATAATAACCCTTTAACTTTTCGTAAGTGTAGAAATCGAAAATACCATTAAAAACAGATGGACGCGTGTCGTAATACATAAGCATATCAATAGGTGCGTGCTGTGCCTTGCACAAACAAGACATTACAAACGAAGCACCCTTAATACCGTGAATGGTTTTAAGCGAATAAACATATTCTTCTTCCCAGCCCTTAACATAATTCCATTCATTAAGTATGCTTTCGGAGTTTTGGTAACCATATTTATTTAAAAGAGTTTTAATTCTTTCTGCTTTTTCGGTCATAGCTTTCGGCTCTGTGCAATAAATATGCCACGAAAAGAAATCTAATGGTACATTTCTTTTTTGCATTTCGCAAAGAAAATCATCTGCCCATTCTTCATTATGAGCAAGAGCAGGCCCACCAATTTTTAAATCTGGAAATTTTTCTTTAAGATGTTTTGCAGCAATTTCATATAAATCAAAAAATTCTGCTTTCGTTCCACCCCAGGTGCGTTTGTTAGTGGAGTCATCAGGGTCAAGGTCAGGTTCGTTCCAAATTTCCCAGTATTCTATATTGAGGTTATATCCATTTGCCCAGCCCCCATTGTAGTGGCGAATAATGTGCTCACATATAACAGCCCATTTTTTAAAACCCTTTGGCGGAAGCGTACCGTGTTTTTTAATCTGATGCTCTATAGTCTGTCCCAGTCTGAAAAAAGTTTCGGTACCCGCCTCAAGAGAAACTAAAATGCTTTCATCTGTACAAGCGAAATCGTAGGAGTCGGGGTTATAGGGGTCAGCATTAAAATCGGGGAAAATACAAGTGATATCGTGACTATAAGGGCCACCATAAATACCACAAACCGCAGAATCGTGGTTTCTGCTATATGGAATTCTTGCCATTTTATAATCGTTAAAATTAGTACGAAATTGGTCTGTAGCGTGTCGTTTGTGCCAAGGGCCACCATTTGTAGCATTAAGTATTTTTATTTTATTTCCTTTATTATTAAGGTTAAATTTTAAAGTGTTCATAATTATATTCCTATAATTTCTCTTATTTCTTTTGCTTTTATATCAGAAAGAGTGCAATTTTTTGAAAAGGAAATAAATGCCGCCGCGCCAACCGCCTCACCAATTCCGACACAAATAGGCATTACCCTGAAATTAGAGTGAGCTATATGGGTGCCTGAAATATTTCTGCCACAAAGAAGTAGATTTTCTTTTGTTTCGGGTAGAAGACATCTGTACGGAATTGTATAGCCTTTAGATTGTTTAAAATGCTTTTGTACACCAGTTTTGTCTAGTCCTGCACCTGTAATATTATGTACATCAAAATTAAAATAAGCATCCTTTACAACATAATCATCAAAAACACGGGCATCTAAAATATCTTGCTCGTTCAGGGTATATTTACCTTTGAAATGTCTTGTTTCACGAACTCCCATAATAGAAGCCGAACTTAAAATAAAGCAATTTTCATAGCCGGGAACAAATTCTCTGAGGTATTTTACTATATCATTCATCTGTCTGCGGCAGGTAAGAGTTGCTTTTGTTAAATCATCTGTATTTGTACCATCAATATCAATGGCATTTGTCATATTGCAAGTAACAACTCCGGGTAAAGTCGATTTATAAGTGAGAATATGACCCGCAGGGTAAGGAATATGCTCTTTTGCAAGTGCCTGAAGTTCACCTTTTGGGGTTTCATAGGTTGATTCAAATGAACCTAAAAATATAGCGCGGTCATAGTCAACACCCCCGACCTTGAACATAAGTGTTACGGGTTGCATTTTGTTGTCAGACTCTCTGCCGAGAATAAATTCAGCACCCGCTCTTGCGGCAATATCACCGTCACCCGTAGCATCTATCGTGATTTTAGCATAAATATCTGTTTTACCAGATTTATTAACAACAGTTGCTCCTAGAACCTTATCACCATCGCATATTGCATCTGCGGCAAAGGTGTAAAGCATCAATTTGCAACCAACTTCACAGAGCATTTCAAGATAAAGAGTTTTTAATTTTTCGGGGTCAATAAGGTTTGTAATCTCGTTATGAAAAATCCCCTCATTATTTTCAGCACTTCTTTTAAGAATTTCAAAATAAAGAGGACTTTCACAGCTTCCTGTCCAATGGCTCATAAGACCAGATGTTGATATCCCTCCTACATCGCCACCTTGTTCAACAAGAATTACTTTCGCACCATTTCTAGCGGCAGTATATGCTGCTGCAAATCCGGAAGGTCCGCTGCCGAGAACAAGAATATCGGTATGCAATTCAAATTTTTCCATCATGCTTATAACACCTTTATAATTTCTATTTTGTTAAAATAGTTACATCAAACTCGCTTTTATTATGAATTAAATATTCACCATTCTTATAGAAAAGGTTTGAATTTATATTTACAGTAGAACCATTCGGAATATAAAAATCTGCCTTAATATCTTGTGGTATGGTAAGGTTAATAATATATTCATTACCGGATTTTTCATATTCTAAAGTAATTAACCCTTTAACACTCGGAACAGTACAGCTCATACTGTCAGATAAAGTGTATTGAGGGTTGATTTTAACCTTTTCGTACCCTGCCTCAAGTGGAGTAATACCAGCAAAATGCTTGCTCATTATAACAAGTGGTCCACCACTCCATGCGTGATTTTTAGTGCCTTGCCAGGAGTTCCAGAATTCCCAGAGAGTAGAGTAATCTTCATACACCATATATTTATATCGGTCTTTTATTCTGGTTTGTGCAATATCATATTTACCCATTTTACAAAGTGCCTCAAGAACATAATATTCCATATATGGACTTGAGTTCTGAGTAGTTGTGAGTACATTTGTAATGGTGTCATATTGTTCATTTTTAGCAAGTCCCGACAAAACTGCAAGCGCGTTTGCTCTGTCATCGGGCTCTTTTACATCTTCACTTTTGAAACCATTTTCAGTCCAAAGTGTTTCGTAACCTTTTGAAATAGTAGCTTTTCTTTCTGTAATAAACGAAATATCAGCATTTTTACCTAAAATTTCTGCCATTTTTTCTGTTACAGAAAGTGCATAATAAACCCACGCATTTTCTATTGCTACCATATCTGCCTTTTTACCCCAGTCAGGCCAATCCCACGAGCCACCACGATGAACAACAAGGTTATTTTCACCCATTTCCCATAATTTCAAATAATTAAGAGTAGCAGGGTAAACCTTTTCTAAAAATGCTTTGTCACCTGTATATTCATAGTAAGTAAAAAAGCCGACTATTCCTGCAAGCTGTTGAACAGGAAGCTCGAAATAATCACCATTTATAGGCACAACGGTCTGAAGTACATTTGTGTCATCAATGTGAGAAAGCATTGCTTCTACACCTTTTTGATATAAAAGATAAGAGTTAGTATCCATTGAGTACATTGTCATAATCATTTCACTTGTGACATCCCCCCACCATTGAGCGCGTTCTCTGTCGGGACAATCCATAAAATTGTCACGCATTGTAACATAAAGGGTTCTTAGAGATTTATGCCAGAGTGAATTTAAAAATTCATCATTGCATTTAAAGTCACCACAAAATGAACTGTTGTAGCCCGTTTCACGATATTTAAGAGAAACAATTGTAACCCCTTTAGGAATTTTATAAGTAATGTTCTCTCCATTAAACCAACCTAAAGCCTCAAATTCCTGCTCTCCCTCTTTAGTTATGTAGGTAGTTGAAACTGCACCTATTAAAGTATTTTCGGTTGTTATGCGAATTTTTTTACCTTCAGGAGCAATAATTTTTAAGTAAGGAGTAAGCTGTGCGTTATAAGGAATATCTACAGTAATTTTTTCACCGCGTGATTTAGTTACGGTATAGTTTTCATATTTTTGAGAATTTTCATAATCTTTAAGACCATAATCCTTTAAAAAAGGAATACCTCTCGGGAAAAGCTTACCGTAAGCACCCTCACCACCAGTTGCATATTCTGTTGCATTTTCCCAAGATGAAAAATCGTAATTTACACTAAACCAGTCGCCCATATCTTTTCTGGCATCAAAATATATGCTATATTCGGGAAGTCTGTAGTTTGGAGGATAAAGTGCGCTATCAATGTAGCCGGTGTGTCGTTTTACTTTCCAGCTTTTGTCTGAAATTATTGCAAGGTTTTCACTAATAGCCTCAAAAATGAATCCGCCCTCACCGCTACCTGAATAAGAGTAGCTTGTTTCATCATCCCAGAACCACACCAATGCACAAATTTTATTTTCACCCGATTTTAAATATGGTGCAATATCTATGCTGTCATAATACCCGCTATTTTTCTGTGGACCTCGTTTTACACTACCCTCAAAAACAACATTTTCTCCGTTTATGTAAAGCCAATATTTTGAATCGGCAGAAATATTGGCAATAAGCTCTTTAGGAATTTTCTCAAGAGAAATAGTTTTATTAAAACACATCCACACATTTTTCTCTGTAAGATTTTCTTCGTCCCAAATCCATTTGGCTTTCCAATCGCTCTTTTCTTCAGTAGAAATAACACTGTATTCCGGAATAGTATCTGGAATGGCGTAATCATTTTTAAATGGTATCATATCCTTTGCCCCCTGTGGAAACAGTGAAGTAATAAAAGCCGCCGCTATTACAAGATAAGAAATTATTGTTTGTAAAATTTGCATATGAAAATCACCTTCTTTAGCTATATTATAACAGTTTTTTCTATAAAATCAATTATTCATTCTTGTAAAAGAATAAGCACTCTCGTAAAAACGGGAGTGCTTGAGTTATTATATATTCACTTTCCAGATACCAAATCGTTTTCCACCTTCACGGGTGATAATGCCTTTTTCTTCTAATGAAGTCATTATTGTTTTTACAGTTCTTTCAGATTTGCCGATTTTTTCTGCAATATGCTTTTGAGTTATTTTTGAGTCTAACTCTATTTCTGCTAAGACAGCTTTTTCTTCTAAAGTGCAATCCAAAGTGCAATTTTTGCACTTTGGAGCTTCTAAAGTGCAACTTATATGAAGATTTCTAATTTTCAAATAAGTATAAAAGGAAAAAATTTTATACGCATAATCAAAGATATAGACCCGAAAAAGTGGACAAAAAAACCCGTCTAAAATTACTTTTTAGACGGGTAAAATGTTTTAATCATCTACTTCAATAATTTCATAATCTGGATCTTCGAAATCATCTTCATCATAATCGTAATCACCCGGGTTTGACATGTGAAGAATTTCAGCGCCTTCTCTTGAACAAGAGCAAAGATATGATGCATATTCTTCTGCTGCTTCTTCGGTATCAAAGATATCGTCTTCCTCTTCTCCATCAAAAATTATTTTGAATTTACTCATTATTTGTTACCTCCTCAATTTGCATTTGTTCATTAAACCTAGCATAATTCTTTAAAGCTTTTTCAATTTCTTGAGCCCTGTCTTCTAATAACTGTTTTTGTTCTTTTGCTGCTTTTTGCTTTTGGTATGCTGTTGTAACTAGTGTTGCAGCAATTCCTATAGCTATTGTTGCAGGAGCCCAAACTTTACTTGAACTTATAACACCTCTATTAAAGTGGAATTTTTTGAATGCTTCAAGTCCACCTAAATCTGCAATCTCCGAAGATGCTATTGCATATTCCCAATTTGTTGACATATTAACACCTCTTTTAATTATTTTTACTACTCCAACGGGTGAATTCATAGTTGGTATCGGTTTCTTCATCTCTTCCCCAAGCTATCGTTTTTCCGCTATCAATGAGTGAGTTTATAAAGTCTCTACCAATAAAATCTTCGTCTTCCCTGTCAAGATCAACATATCCATCTTCATTGATAATCCCAGTGTGTTCATCGTATGATAAACAAACAGTGTCATTTCTACCAAAAGTTAATTCTTCAAATTCCTTTTCGCTTACCTCATAAGCACTTTTCTTTTTAAAAAACATAAATATAAAACCTCCTGATTTCTAATTAATACTTACCATTCTTATAACTTTTCCTGTCTGCCATATGTTTGGCGGCTAATTTGCTACCATGACGCAAAGCATCAGACATTAATTCCATAAAATAAGAATCTTTTTCATTACATAAATTACGTAATCTTGCATTCTCCTTTCTTAAAGATTGGTTTTCTTTTACTAAGTTTAAATAACTCATAATCAGTCCTCCTAATCAAATGTTTTTTAGTAAGTTGTTTCTTACTATGGTTACATTGTAACCGACTCGTTTCAAAAGATATATAATTAAGTTAACAAGTTAAATGGCGTTAATTTCACTACTTTAGCAAAATATGTAAATCAAATAGATGTTGTTATAATTCCGACAGCCGCGGCAGCTGTTGCGGTGGCGTATCTATGATTTTTTGTGCTAAAAATAGATGCAAGGTTTTTAATCCAGCTTATACATGTTTGTTTTTGTGGTAATTCTGCAAGTTCTAATTTTGCAACGAGTAAAGCAAAGTTTTTCTTTGCTGCATCAGTATCAAATTCCATTGGGAATGTTGCACTTGAAGAAATTCTGTTGATAGCTTCGGACATTGTGTATAAATCATTAGTTCTAAGATAAACAGGGGCATCCCAATTCTCAATAATTGTAGCTAATTGACTTGAAAAACAGGTTTTTAATTGTTTGCATTTATTTTGTATTTCTGCTTTTGTATTAGTAAACACAACAATTTTAAAAATCTGAAGTCCGCTGTAACCAAGTTTATCGAGTTCGGTTCTTAATAATGCCTCTTTTGTTTGCATTTTTTCGGCAATATTTGAATCAAATTGTTGTCGTTCATCGGTTACTCTGAAAAATAATCCATTTTTATCTATAAAGATATTTTTCTTGGTGTTTTTCACTTCAATAATAAAAGCCCCCTTTTTAGTAAATACTACCGCATCAATTTCACTTCGAAGATAATCGTTTTGAAGTTCGATATTTTTAGAAATAACATTTTTGATTTTTAAGGTTTCTAAACTTCTTAATGCAATTTCTTCTCCATGATTGCCTGAAATCTCAGCTTTAATTTTGTTGGTTGCTTTCTTACAGTCGATAATAAATTTTTGTAATTCATCATTTGCAATCTCGTTACGTTCTGTATTAAGGTTTTTGTAGTGGTTTATTGCATCCCAAAAGCGAAGCTCGTTTCTGTTTTCAAAATCATCGCCAAATGCAAAGTTTACAACTTCTTGCTGATAATTAAGTAATTCCGGAAGGATTTCATTTTTGTGATACAAATCCTTTTTGAAACTGTTAATACTTTCATAAATTTGATTCTGTCTTTCTTGAATGTTCATAATACATTCTCCTTTTATATTTTTTAGCAAGTTTTCTTGCTATGATTCCATTGTAAATGTTCTTCTGAACTTTTTATATAACAAGTTCGGTAAAATAACGGGTTCTATTTTTACTGTTTTAGTAAGGTTTATTTTTCTTGCTTTTTTTAATGGTATCTTTTTCAGTAGCATTCTTAATACCGATTTTATTAGCATATTCTGGGTCATTTTTAATTTTTTCATTTAATTTGAGTGTTAAAATTCTTTGTCTTACAGTCATAATAATCATCCTTTTAATAATTAACTGATTTGCTTCGTATATATCGTAATACATAAGTAAAAAAAGAAAAATGATAAAGTTGGTAAAATACAGATTGTTATTTTCACTATTTCAGCAAAAAAATAAGCGCTTCGCAAAATGCGAAACGCTTTTAATATTTATTATTTATTTCCCGTTGTTACGTAATTTCATTTTTTCACACCATAATTGAAGTGCTTCAACTGTCATAGAGATGTGCTCAAGTTCTTCATATAACTTGTCAAAATCTTCTGCTTCATCAGCAGATACTTCACCATCTTCCAGTATTTCCATAAGTCTGATTTTATTGTGATTTACGTTTTTTAATGATACTGCCATATTAACAAGAATTTCGTGCACATTGTCTTTGTATATAACTTCAGGAGCATCTATTTTACCTATTTCACATTCGTGACAACAGTAATAATTACGAAGTTCTGGTTCATTGTATCTTTTAGCCATAGCGACTACATCAGCAGGTTGAACCGTAACAGTTCCATCTTCGATTTTTACTAACCGGTATTCTGCAATTCCATCCATACCAGGGAATTCTGGATTGCCAGGAATGCTCTTTACTGCGGCAGCTCTACTAAGCCCTAATTTCTCTCTTGTAAGCTGATAGATATTTTTATTCTCTTTTATAGATGCTTTCCCCATAGTATCTCTCCTTAAAATACATAATAGATGTATTACTTTAAAAATTTTATCATAATTAGTAAAAAAATACAATATAAATTCTATCTAAAATGAAAGTAACACCACATAAAGATAAAGACACGGAAAAATTGTAAAAAACCCGTCTGAATCTTTAATTTCAGACGGGTTAAATATTGAGAAAATTATTACGCAAAAATTAAAAACTGTGGACTAACATGTGGTCCCTAACCAATTTTTGCGAATTTTTGAAAAAGTAAAAACCGCTGAAACTCAATAGTTTCAACGGTTTTACGTGGTCGGAGTGAAGAGACTCGTGGGGCGGTGCCCCACGAACAAGTTCGATTGTGTTCGGCTTCTCCGAGAGTCGTTCGAGTCTCTTCCGAAGTTTATTCAATACAAAAAAATACAAGGAACAACCAAATGGTTGTTCCTTGTATTTGGTCGGAGTGAAGAGACTCGAACTCCCGACATTCTGGTCCCAAATGGCCGGTTGCAAACCATATACAACAGATAAACAAAATACTCCAGTAAATTTGTTCATTTGGTAGGCCATATTGAAAAATATTGATAAAAATAAAAAAAATCCACAAAATAATACTAATAATCAAAATACTTTCAATAAGAAAATGCTTTTTTACTGTGGTTTTTATGGTCACATCTTTAAAAATTTTGATTAATGTTATGAGCATAATATTTTCTGCAAATTAACTATACTCTATTCACTTATAGAATAAAGAACCTTCGTTGCAAGATTTTGGTAAATTAATATGCCAGTCACAAAATCTCGGTATTTAGCATAAAATTTACACATTTTTTTGTGCATAAAGTCGAATTTTGATAAATTTTTGTAGCTTTTCGTAATTTTTGTCATATATAAATGAGGAGGTATTTAAAAATTGTAAGCAAGATTCTTAATGAAAAAATCTTGCTGTTTTGATAATTAATTAATCAAAAAAAAGTGGTGCATCTGACCATTTTAAGTGGGCTTTCAAAACTATTTTTACTATACACATGCGAATTATTAATGCAGAAGTTGATTTATAGGATATTTCTACGGAAAAACCTTTGTCTTTTTTCAAATTTTAATCCAGATTTTTGGGAACCCGTAACTCAACTTTGTGTAAGAAAAAAGTATTAATCCCTTTTACCATAAGACTCAATAGAATAATATAAAATATTGCATCCTCTTTCTTTTATTAGAATATAAATTCGTAATTAGTGGGCATTGTATCAATAGATATATATGTGAATAGTATATTAATGAGATTATATGCCCAATACCCTTTTAATAATATATTATTAAAAGGGTAACTTGACAAAAAATAACATTACGCTTATAATACAATTGTTTTGTTATGTCTATACAATATCTAAAGGAGAGATTTTATGAGGATAAATAATTCAAAACCTGTTATAAGTTCATATGATTTTATGAGATTATTATGTGCGACTTTAGCAAGCCAAAAAAAGATGATTATAGATTTGAGATCATTAGTTGGTAAGATTTATGATTTTAAATTAAAACAAAACGAAAAGGTGCAATTTTTATTTGAAGATATTGAATTTAGAGATAACATTGATTCTGTTGTATCATATGATATTTCAGAAAGTATAAATAATCTACAAACTTTTGGTGTTATAGGGAAACTTAATCCCACTTATGAAAAAATTATTATTTATTTAACAATTTCAGATGCACAAAAAATTTTATCAGACTATAATGAAGATATTAGAAATTGTATTTCAGAATTAGCTGATACTTTTTAGAAGGTGGTATTATGAGCGAAATTTCTAAACTATTAAGTTGTGAAGAATATAAAAAAATTGAACAGGATGTTAATGAATTTGTATTAGAAAAATTGAAAGACTACATTCCTGTAGATACTGCAGCTAAAACAATTCATGACTCTGTTTGGGGTTCAATAGAGTATTCATCTTGGGAAATGCAAATAATTGATTCTCCAATTTTTCAACGTCTTCGAGATGTCAATCAAGTCGGGTTAGCGATGCTTACTTATCCTGCTGCAAGACATTCTAGATTTGAACATTCTTTGGGAGTTGATTCTGCCGCAAAAAAAATGTGCGATCGTATTAATGCTAATAGTGTTAATTTTAAGATATCGGAAGAAGAACGAAACACAATAATCCTTGCTGCGTTACTTCATGATGTTGGGCACTGTTTTTTTTCGCATCTATCAGAGTCAATTTATGGTGAATTAAATGATTTTATGGCTCTGCGAAAACAGTTTAATTATTTTTTGAAAAGAAAACCTAAACCACATGAAATATTGTCTTTTATGATTGTTAATTGCGAAGCATTCAAGGATTTTTTCTTAAAATACATTAATTATCCTAATAAAGGCGATCCAAATATAAAAAAAAGACTTTTTACTGATGTTGGTCAGATGATCATTGGTTCAAATATAGTAAAAGATAACAAAATATCAAGTTATCAAACATCTATTATAAATGGACCATTTGATGCAGATAAACTTGATTACATAAAAAGAGATAGTTTATCCGCTGGCTTAACATTAGAATACGATATTGAACGTCTTTTCACAAAAATCGCTGTTCAGGCTGTTCCTTTTTCAGGAAAAATTGAAAACAGACTTACAATAAAATTTAATGGAGTTACAGCTATTGAAGAATTGACTTTTTGTAAAATTATGTTGTTTAGCTATATCTATTATCATCAAAAAGTTTTGGTTTCCGAAACAATGATAAAGGATTATGCATCAGGCTTATATGAGTTAGAGATCATAAAAAATTTCAAAGATTTTTTAACTTATACAGATTCAGAGATTTTGCGTTTAGGTGAAAAGCAAAATGGACACAAACCATTCCCAGAATATGGCGACCTAGATCTAGAACAACTTGCTCAAAAAATAATAAATAGAAGATTACCAAAACGTTGTTTTGAAATATCTCAATCAAATATTTGTTTAAAAGACGAGCAAAACTCAGAAAACATTTTTAAAAAGGAATGTGAAAAATTATTAACTCTAGTCCAAAGTAAGGACTATGAGCTTTCTGAGTTTGAAAGTGATATTGTTTCACTATCATCTCTTGTTATGAAAAACGATGCTCCAGAGTTAGATAGTCTAATTCAAGAATTTCGAAATATGACTTTTCAGGAGTCTCTAAAAGCAAGAAAAGCATTTTATGATGAATTGGTAAAAGAATATAAAAAAAATAATAAAAAGGTTGATTTTTCAACATTTGATATTTATTTGGTTTTCCCAAAACTTGTTAATTATGGTACAGCAACAGAGCCAGTTGTATTAGGCAAAGATAATCAAAATTTGATGACTATTAATGATTTTGTGAAACTAGATGATTGGGCAGGAAGTTTCAATTCTAACAAATGGCGTGGTTATGTTTTTGTTAGTGATCATATAGATCGGACACTTGCATTTAATGTTGCAGAAAAAATTGTGTTGAAAGGGAAAGCAAAATTAAAAAATCCTACGGCATACTTAAAAGGTATACAGTGTTAACTCAACTAGCATAGAGTAATAATGCGTTTTTTAGGCTTTGTGAAATAATTTCACAAAGCCTTTTTTTAACAACAATAAATGTATTCAGTATCAATAAGATCTGAAATTTCATAATCACAACGAGTACAAGCATCATAGTCGTAAGTTCTTCTTACACATCGTGGAGCACTTGAGCGTACTTTATGAGTAACAGTAACTACTGTTGAACTTTGTAATTTGTGTCCAAATAGTGTACAGGTAAGTCCGTATGTTGAAGCTACATTCTCTATAGGTTCACCAGTAGCAAAATATCTTTCGATTTTTGCTTTTGTTTCGGCTGAAACTTCATCATTTATAATTATTTCTACTTTTGTATTAGTGGTTGTTGATTCTTTTGCGCTTGTTGGAACAACACACACGCAAGTTAATAAAGTTATTACAAGTAATATTGCAAATAATTTCTTAATTTTCATTTTTAGACTCCTTTAGATTTTTAATTACGTACATAAGATCTTCTTTATTATTGTAAGTAGCTTTATATAAATCACCATCATATTCAAAATAAATTTGAATAATATCTAAGTCAGGCATATCAATTATGTAATAAGTGGTATCATTTATTTTTAGTTTTTCCGTATCATCAGATAAAACTTCTTTAGGAATTACATTGTTAAACAGTATGGTGTATGTAAAGTCAATGTTATCAAATGAAAATACCAGCTTTTCTTTTGAATCAAAAGTATGAAAAGTTATTTTCTTTAAGACTACGTCATCAGGTAGCTTGGATGGATAAAGGATACCCAAATCTATAGCTTTGATAGCATTTTCTAAAGTGTCATAATCTTTGTTTTCACCGTACATATACACACTTATTCCATCAACATCAATCTCATCATTAATAGGTGCATTTGCTACAGTTTCAAATTTATTTTTTAATTTATCAAAAACATCCCAATTATATGCTATTGAAGAAACAGTAAATATAGTTATAAGAAGAGATGTTATAGCAGCAATTAATAAGATCTTACGAGATTTAATTTTTGTTGTCTTACTCTTTACATTCTCTGGTGATGTATTTAAAGAAGTGGTGTCAACAAAAGGTATTTTTCTGACCTTTTCTTCTACTTCTTCAGGAGAGAGCATTTCTGTTTCTCCACGTAATTCCAATATAAATTCAACGCAAGTTGTAAGCAAACTTACATCCATTTCTTCTATAGGTTTTTCAGCTTCTAGATCACGAAGTAGTTCAAGTTTTTTTATTAATTCCTGTGTTTGAAAATCATTATTTAAATCACTCATTGAAACAAGGCTCCTTTCCCATACTTTTTTCTCCTTTCATTCATATATGACAAAAAATGATAAATGCTACATAAAAATTTTAAAATATTTCAAAAACCAGCGTTTTTCATATATTGAACTGCTTTGAATTGTTAAAAATTACAACAAATTATGGTTTTAGATTTGGAATCACAGATAAAGTTAGACGCTCATAATGTGAAAATGCAGAATTTGATCACGTTAATCCTTTTAATTCTAATCCTAATAAAACTATTTCGTCTAAAAAATCTGTATCAATTTTCTCTATTGGTTTTTGCATTTCTAATTCATAAAGAAGCTCCAGTTTTTCTAAAAGAGTTAATTTATTCAACTCTATATTTTTATTCCCCATAAAAATTGCATCCTTTACAAAATTTTACCTCAATAATATATGTCGCTTTTTGTCAAAAGTTTCAAAGTTTTATAAAAATATTTTGACAGTAACAAAATAGCAAATACGATAAAAGACGGTCAGAATTTTCGACCGTCTTTTTTATATGAGAAATACATATCGATTTTAAATTTTGTTGACAAAGATTAAAGTTGACATTATTCGACTTTTTGTTCATAATAAAACTATCATAAACAGGAGATGCTTATTATGAGTGAAAAACAAGAAATAATATATCTTAACAAACCTATAACTTCGGCGAAAAATGATATCATAGGTTTTGAAACATATGTAAACAAACTAAATGCAGCAATAAATGCAGATGCACATATGATTGGAGTAGTAGCTCCATTTGGAGCTGGCAAATCAAGTGTAATAGATTTATTAGAGGAGAAAAGAGGATGTAATAACGAGAATTTTTTAAGAATTTCATTATGGTCGAATGAGGAACTAGTATATAACACTAATGACTTCCATAAAAAATTTTTGTATCAATTAGCTTCACAAATAGATTCAAAATTAGGAACTTATGTAAGTAGACGTTTAAGCAAGAATTTTGGACTCCTAAAAATACATTTAAAAAATGATAAATTAAAATTCGTTTTAATATTTATAATTTTTCTATTAGCATTAGTTTTTGGAAGTCAAGGTCTTTCTGTTGCTTTCCCTCAACTAGAGGAAACTTTTAATGATATTAAAATAATTGCAACAATCTTTTCGTTCGTTTTATCTGTTCTAATTTTTACATTATCAGATATTGTTTTTTCTTCCAATAAATCCGAAGGCAATAGGTCTATAGAAGAAGATGAAATTATGGACTTGTATCGTTCTATAATATTGGAGGTTCCAAAGTCAAGGCTTGAAAGCGATTTTTCATCTAAAAAAAATAAACCTAAAAAATATATAATAGTTGTAGAAGATTTAGATCGCAGTTCAGATATGGTTAGTGTAATATCTTTTTTAAAAGAAGTTAGAAAATACTATATTTTTAATAGTAAAATGGTTAACTATACAAATGATGTTAAATTTATAATATGTGTCAAACCTGAATCATTGTTAGTTGATGATTTAGAAAAAACTGAAAGTTTATATGCAAAACTTTTTGATTATACAATAACAATACAACCTATAAACATAGATAATTACGATTCAATATTACAGGGGCTATTAGAAGAATACAGGGAACAATTTTTATCATTATCTTTAATAAAAAATAACAATGACAATTTGATGAAAATTCCAGGAATACAATGGATAATACGTGAAAGAAAAATCGGTGTTAGAGAGATAAAAGAAAGATTAAATATTGCAATAACTAAATATGAAACACTAAAGAAAAATACAAATTCGGAAGAAATACAGTTCGAAAAATGTGCTGTTGCCGCTTATCTTATTACTGCATTTGAGAAAGATTTTTATAAAACCAATGATAAAAATTTTGAAAAAATGATTGAAAATTATTTACAAGGTAAGAACTATACAGAACAAGATGAACAAATATCGGGAGTTTCGACTGAATACATAAATACTTTGATAGAATTAATTGAAGCAAAACATATTGATAATACCTATAGGACTTATTATTATAATTTCCCTAAAAATGGTCGTATATATACAACAGAAGAAATGGCAATAACAAAAGCCTTATTATACAAAGAAAATGTTAAAGATATAGATAATGTTGTATCAAGAGTTGTTGAGTCCAAATCAAATATCATTGAAGAATGTTTATCGAAACTTGTTGATTTAAAACTTGTTTTTCCTCGAATTGTTTTTGAATCTGAAACAATATTTGAAAAAGCATCAGAATTACATTTTAAAAAAATTATAGAATATTTGGAAAAATTAGATTATTCTGATGAATCAATTTCTCAAAGTATAAGAACAATAGAGAAATTTTTATCATTTGACAAAGAAAGAAAGGTTTTATCAAATTCTAGAATTCATGAAATGTGTAAATGTTGGAGTGAAAATCTCACAGAAAATAATTTGCTAAAGTTAAGAAAAATGTTATGTGAACGATACTCAAATGAAATAAATAATTTTAGAATGCTGTTTATGAATGAGCACAGCATAATAACAGAAGAAGAGATTGCGTATTTGGATTTAAAAACTGCTATAAATCTTACAAATACGGATTCACCAAAATTTAATGTGGACAATGTTAAAAATATTCTCAATCTTTTTGAGAAATCTCAACCAAGTGATGTAGAAAGTAGAAATAAGATCAAGTCGTTTTTAACAGAATGTATTAAATTATTAGATAAGCAAGAAATGGCTGAGTATCTCTTGATGTTTATGACGATTTTGGATGAAATACTGCCAGAATTTGAACATCATATAGTAGAATCAATAAAAATGTATGTTGAGGAGGATGATGATGAATAAAAATTTATTTGATGGGTATCAAAAACTAATAAATTCAACGGCTAATACTGAAGCTCTTACTAACGATACGTTGAATAATATTGCAGAAATCGGAATTTATTCGGGATATTCTGATAAAGTAATAAATCAAATGTCAATGTCTGAACATACTTTTGTATATATAAAAATGGCTTTAAATAATAACATAAAAATCTCATATGATAATGATAAAATTTTTTCTACCATAAAAGCTGATGCAGAACAATTTTTATTAGATGAAAGTTTATTTTTAAAAATGAGAGAAAATATATGTGCAACCAATGAGAAAACGCTATATAGATACCAGTTTTTATTCACCGAGGCATTTCCTTTAATAACTGCTGAAGAACTTTATAGTATTTCAAATAATGTTAAAAATGATACAAAGATTTTAGACTTTATTTCTGCTACTTTATTAACAACACAAAACATTTCTTTTTTAATCAATTTTTTCAATCGTAAATATCATGCTAATTCTGAAGCTTATGAAATATTTAATTTTATTTTATCTTTAGAGAATGATATTATTGCGGATTTTTTCTTTTCTTTAGATTATGATAATTTTAGATTTAGAAAATTTTCAAAAGAAAAAATACAATCTTTTAAGTTAAGATTAAATAAACCATTAAATTTATCTGTTTTTGAAAACAAATTGGCTTTTATTGAAGAAACAATGTGCGCCAATGAAGAAATTGAAACTTCAATAAAATCAGAAATCATTGCAAATCCTACAAAAGCACAAAAATATGTAGATGCTATTTCAAAAGCAAAAAAAATTTCTAATCAAACAATTAGTTTAGTGACAAGTTTACCAACTATTTATATTTATTCTGATATAATAATGGAAGAATTAAAAAAACAAAAATTTTTTGAACATTATGTAATATCAAAAACACTTGCAAGCGAAAAATTTATTGTAGAATCAAATGAAGAAATTTGGTCGACATATGTGGATATATTTAGAAACGGAAAACATCAAGAAGTATGTGAATACATGAAAATAAACACTGATTTTTTAGAAAAATTTCAAGAAAGACAGGAATATTTAAATATGCCACAAAGCGCAAGAATTAGACTTGTAGGGATTTTACAAGATAAACAATGTGTTGAAAATATGTTTGATTATGATACTAGATTTATATTAAATTATTTTTCACAAATAAAAGGCTTTAAAGATGATATCGCAGCTGAAACATTTGTTGATTATGTTCTAAAAAATGATACGTTGCGGACATCACAACAACTGTACGATTATACTTATAAATTGATTGAAAAGCATGGAACAAAATATAGATATACGTTAGGAAGAAGAAAGAAAAAATAATACTAATGATTAAAAAGACGGTCAGAGATTGACCGTCTTTTTTTATATATACAAAAAACACAATTGAAAGGTGGTGGTGATAAATATGATTTGTTACAACTTGCAAAAGTAACAAAGAAAGGAAAGGTAATATGATTAATACAAAGCAACACCCTATACTTATAGGACATTGTGATTCCGATATGATGGGTACAAAATTAAAGTCAGTTGAAGATGTTGCAAAATATATTATTGAAAAAGGTGTTTCAGAAGATGTGCGAATAACACATCTGGATGGAACACCTTTACTTGATACCTTTGGTGTTTTCATCAATAGAATCTCTGATATGAATTACAGAGAAGATTTATTAAAGGTTCTTATTCCGATGCAACAGAAATTAAGTGGTTGTAACCACCCTATTGATTGTTCGGATGAGGATATATCTATATCAATGTGAAAGGAGAGAAAAATATGAGTCAATTTGATAGTATGAGCAGATATGCTGACAGAATTCAGTCACAGTATCCAGAAGGTACTCGAATTTATCTTAAGAATATGAATGACCCACATGCTCCTGTTCCACCAGGAACACGAGGGACAGTCGACTTCGTTGACGATGCAGGTCAAATTCATATGAAATGGGATAACGGTAGAACTCTTGCAATTGTTCCAAGCGAAGATAGCTTCAGAAAACTTACTGAAGAAGAAATTGCAGAAGAACAGTCACAGAGTGAACCAGTATTTGAACAAACAATGTAAAAAAGAAAGAAGGTTTTCAGAAAAATAATTAGATAAGGAAAAGGTCGGATGTCTTATGGCAATCCGATTTTTTGATATGTTCTCCGGCATAGGTGGTTTTCGTTCAGGGTTAACCGCTGTAGGTGGTTTTGAATGCGTAGGTCATTGCGAAATAGATAAGTACGCAAATAAGGCCTACTGTGCGATGTATGAAACAAAGGGGGAACAATATTATGAAGATGCTCGTAGCATTGACCCAGAAACTATGCCCGACTTTGAGCTGTTATGTGCGGGGTTTCCTTGCCAAGCTTTCAGTCTTGCCGGAAAAAGATTGGGCTTTGAAGATACAAGAGGTACACTCTTCTTCGAAGTTGCCCGAATACTTGCAGTTAAAAGACCTCCATTTGTATTCTTGGAAAACGTACCAGGTTTGTTATCGCATAACGAAGGCAGGACGCTTAAGACCATCTTCGAAGTGCTTGTTGAATTGGGGTATAATCTCGAATGGTGTGTGTGTAACAGCAAATATTTCGGTGTCCCACAACAAAGGAAAAGGTTGTACATTATCGGATATCTTGATTGTAGATGCACCGGAGAAATATTTCCTCTCGAACAAGGCGATGCAGAGAATCTTAAACAAATCATCCCTGGTTCACAAGGACAACGAGTCTACTCTACAGACGGAGTAGCGTGTACATTGTGTGCTGGTGGCGGCGGAATGGGTGGTAAAACAGGTTTGTATTTTATTGATATGAATACAGAACCACTAATCACCGATGAAGCACGATGCATTACTGCTCGTCAAGATTCGGGTATCAGTAATCGCAGAGGTGAACACTCAGGAGTATTAATTGAAGAACCACCACGAGCGATACTAACTCCCGATAGAGAAAATGTAAGACAACAAGGCAGAAGAATGAAAGAACCTGATGAAGAAATGTTTACAATTACAGCACAGGATAGACATGGTATATACCACAAAGGTAGAATAAGAAAACTAATGCCTATTGAGTGTTGGAGATTGCAAGGCTTTTCAGATGAACAATTTAATAAGGTAGTCGCATCTGGTATTAAGGATGGACAGTTATATAAAATGGCTGGTAACTCTGTGAGTGTACCAGTCATTTCTGCTATAGGCAAAAAAATCAAAGAAGCAAACGAAAAATATTCAATTGTAAGGAGTGATTAAAATGCCAAATCATGTAGCTAATCATATTAAATTCATAGGCGAACCCGAAAGAATCAAAGAAGTTCTTGAAGCTATTAAAAATGATGAGATTGGTATAGGTTCAATCGACTTTAACAAGATTATTCCAATGCCACAAGAACTAGACATACAATCTGGTTCAGAAACCACTAAAGGTCTTAAGGCCTACAGAGATTTTGTAGATGTATTAACCTTTGATGGTGCAAATAAAGATATTGATTTACTTAATATTCCAGAAGAAAAAGAAAATATCTTTTTAAAACAAAGAACTGATATTTCTGAAGAAGTTTGGAAATTAGGCAGACAAGCATATAGAAACATTCTCCAGTATGGTCACCCCACATGGTACGAATGGAGTATTAATAATTGGGGTACAAAGTGGAATGCCTACGATTGTGTAGAATATGATCAAGAACCTAAAGAAATAGAAGAAATCTTTTTAAATACTGCTTGGTCTGCACCACATCCTATTCTTGATAAGCTTGCTTCAATGTATCCAGATATTGAAATTGAACATGAGTGGTCTGACGAGGATTTTGGGTATAATCTTGGTAGAAGAAGCTTTAGAGATGGTGAGGAAATTGAGTTGTATATTCCAGAAACAATGAAAGAAGCATATGAGTTTGCTTTGAAAGTTCAAGGGTATGAATCAATGGAAGATATTGGTTTGACACTTAATGCTGCAGAAACAAACTATATTTCTATCTGGTTTGAAGATTATGATGTTGTAGAATTTCGTGATAAACATATGCTTTACACATTAGAAAGAGTAACTGCTGCTGACGTGCCAAAAGGATATAACTGTTACGATATCAAAATGGATAGCACTTACACATATTTTGATACTCTTGAAAAAGAAGAGGTTATAAGACATGGTGGTACTTTAATCACGAAAGAAGAAATCGATTTTGGTGACGGTACTTCCATTGATTTAGAAAATGAACCAATTCTCTTTGTTGGTATGAACGAAGTTTCATTTGAACAATTTGAAAACGGTGAAATCGAACTTAAAGATGGGATGGAAATGGCATGAGTATAAAAACTGTAGAACTTGTGGAGCTTCGCAAGATGGAAAACACAGAAGGTCTCTTATTACAAGGTTGTGGTGGTGACTTGAAAGAGTGGCTTGATGGAATAAATAATATGTTCCAAGCAGCTAATATTCTTCTTGAAGATACAAAATTCAAGGAAGATGATTGTCTTGCTTTCAAGAATGGTGAATTAACTTGCTTGTTATTTAAATTCACAGAAAACACAACAATTGATATGTCGAAACTTGCAATGTGGCGTTTACAAACACATTCTAATTTTGCTGGTATGTGGTTTTCAGATTATGTAGATAACAGACTCGGTGGATTCAGTAATGAAGAACAACCTAAAGAAAAACCGGATTGTGCTCTCATTGGACAAGATGGTAATATCTTTAACTTAATGGGTATTGCTTCAAGGACTTTGAAAGAGCATGGTATGAAAGATGAAGCTAAAGAAATGTGCGAAAAGGTTCAATCTTGTGGCAGTTATTATGATGCTCTTAATATCATCGGAGAATATGTAAATATAACTTCTGGTGATGAGAGTGAAGATTTCGATGAATATGAAGAACTCGAAATGCGATAACTAATATGTGGATTAGGACGGTATTCAATTAAATTTGGATACCGTCTTTTTTTATGTCCGAAAGCGAGGTGATAAATTTTGAAAACCCCTGTTTCACGAGTTGGGAACAAAACATCAATTTTGAATATTCTTTATGCTGTCTTCCCTCTTGAATATGAACGATTTGTGGATGTTTTTGGTGGTTCTGGTAGTGTGTTATTAGGTAAACCAAAAGTTGACTCGTTTGAGGTTTATAACGATTTCGATAGAAATTTAGTAAATCTCTTCCATTGTATGAAAGAACGAACAATGGCAACTATCAGAGAATTGGGTTTTTGTAATTTGAATTCCCGTGAAGATTTTAATGTAACAAGAAACTTCTTTAATTACAACAAGAGTTTTACTGATGATTATCTGAAAGAAGAATTAAAACTTACGGAAATTTTATTCCCACCACTTGAAGCACAAGAATTACAAGAAGTAAGAACAAAAATAACAACGGATTATGATGTTCGCAGAGCTGCAATGTTCCTTAAACTTTTAAGGTATAGCTACTCAAGTGGTTGCAAATCTTTTGCATCCCAACCATTCGATATTCGCAGATTGTTTGAGTTAATAATGCAACTTGAAAGCAGGATGGCGAATGTTGTAGTAGAAAACCAGGACTTTGAAACCCTTATAAAACACTACGACAGAACCGATACTTTCTTTTATCTGGACCCACCATATTTCTCAACGGAATCTATGTATGCAGTAGGTTTCAATTGGGATGATCATGTGAGGTTAAAAGACACATTGTCGAAGATAAAAGGAAAGTTTCTGCTTTCATATAACGATTGTCCAGAAATCCGAGATTTATATCAAGGTTTTAATATGTTTGACTTTTCACGGACACATTCTATGGCTCAACGATATGACGCCGGAAAAGAGTTCAAAGAATTACTTATAGCAAACTACGACCTATATGAACGTGAAAGAAACAAACCACAACAATTAACGATGTTTAATTTTGGTGAAACAATCGACTACGAAAAAATATTAAAGGAGTGCATTATCCAATGCAAAATTCACAGTTAGGCAGTAGCCTTGAAATATCAATTCCGACAGATGAGTTGGAAGAAAACAATATTGAAGAAGAAAGGATCTTAAAAACAAAAAACGGTAATGCCGTTATAACCATTTCTTAAGATTAAGAGGTAACAAAAATGAGCAAAATTTATAGAATTCTCGGACAAAAGGGTCGAGTAACAATTCCATTTGAAATTCGTCAGGCAATCGGTTTCAAACATAACGATGTACTTTCATTCAAAGTAAGTGACAATGGCACATCGGTTATTGTTAAAAAAGAACGGATTTGTGACAATTGTAATATGGAAGAACCTCAGGAAAATGATGAAGTAACGCTTCTTGATTTTCTTAACAACCTCTCCCCCGAACAACAGAAAGCTGCTTTAGTACATCTTTCTGTTAAATGGGCTGAAAAGCAAACTAAAAAGGCGGGTTGAGAATGAATATAAAAATATTTCAAATTAACAACGACAGAGATGAGAAAAATCTCAAGTTTGTAAATTTTGAACGTACAGTAGAATATCAAAAATCCGAGAATATTAACGCAAAACTGTATGATGAAGTTTTCTGGGGTGATATTGATGCAGAAAACCTTGAAGATATCTTCACAAAATTCAATACCGAATCACACCCATTACATAGAGGGCACTCTCTTTCAGTTTCTGACATTGTCAAAACCGATGAGGGTGCATTTTTTTGTGACTCTGTAGGTTTCAAAGAGGTTGAGTTTGATGAATCATTAACTAAAAAACCAGATAACTTGATGAAGATTGTGTATGTAGAACCAAATAGAAAACCTTTTGTTTCTGAGGTTGAACATAAACTTGATGCAGAACAAAAAGCTGTCAAAGGGTACATTGAGGTTATATATATCGGTGACAATGATGTCTGTCTTGTTGGTAATGAAGAAGCAAAGTTAATGGGAATGGAAGGCAATCGTAGAATTGGTGAAAGTACGATAATTGCTGGACCATTCTTTGCAGTAGGTCTTACTGAAGATGACTTCCGTTCATTAACTGATGCAGAAGTTGAAAAGTATATGGAATACTTCAAAGAACCCCACCAGATTTCACAAGATGAGGTCAACTCTGATATGGGTTTTACAATTTATTCGTTTTAATTTCACTTTTAAAGGCAAAATTGAGCGATTTGTGGACTTTTCAAGCTCAGGTCGAGAAAAGACTCGACAAACAACTAAAAACAAAAATATGGCGAAATATTCGCAAATATGAAAGGTAAGGTAAAAATTATGAATCAAAATAAAAATTTAACAGTAAAAATCGATCGTTTAGTATCAAAAAAAGACAGTAGCGTAAAAGCATATGCAAGTGCTACTATTGCAAATTCTTTCGCAATCCACGGAATCAAAGTTATTGACTCTTCAAAGGGTCTTTTTGTTCAGATGCCTCAATCAAGCTATAAGCAAAAAGATGGTCAGGTTCAATACAATGACATTTTTCATGCTATCACAGCAGATGCAAGAGCAGAGCTTATTGATTCTGTAAAAAATGCATATGAAGAAAGACTTCATATGGAAGAAGAACAGTCACAGGGTGAAGAAATCGAAGATAGTCTAGTTCAGACAATGTAATTGAGAGGAGATAATAAACATGAAGAAATTAGTTAATAAAATTAAAAAGTCAGTTATCAGAATTAAAAAGAAAGTCACCAGCATCGTTTTTGCTGAGAAGAAAGCAGTTAGAGATGTTACTATGTACATAAAGAACAATGTTGCAGAGGGCTATGTAGACACAGGTGTTAAAGTTCTTATCTCTGTTGTTATCGGTGGTCTTCTCCTTGCGCTTCTTTATACATTGTTCCAAGACACAGTTATGCCAACAGTAACTCAGAAAGTTGTGGAACTCTTTAGTTATGCTGGATAATATGACAGAGATAATATTTATTGGAGTAGTGCTTTTTATGGCACTACTCCTTTCAAGTTATTCAATATCGCGTTGGAAAGGTAACAAACAAAAAGTTACTTTAGGTTACGTGCTTCTGAGTTTGGGTATCTCATCGTTACTTTTATTAATCTTCGGTTGCACGCTTGAAACTATAAAAGGAATGATATTCGCTTTAATTTTAATGGTTGCATCATATAGCGACATAAAAGAACGAATATGTAATGACTACATCCATTTGATGATTGCTATTACTGCATTCATTGGTGTAGAGTTTGCAAGACTTCCAGAAATGGTATTGAGTTTTGTATTTGTAACTATTCTGATGGTCATAAGCTTCAGGATATCAAACAAAAAAATTGGTGGAGCTGATGTCAAACTATGTATGGCTTCATCTTTAGTTTTGGGATTAACTAACTGTCTTTCAGGTATGGCGTTAGGGTTAGCATTAGCAATCATATGCAATGCACGAAAAAAAGATGGTTTTCCGTTAATTCCTTATCTTGCCACAGGATTTATGGTGGCATATTTCATTTAACAGGAGGTCTAAACAAATGAAAAATAGAACAATAATAGGCATCATTTGCATTGTAGTTGCAGTTATCATAACTTTTGTAATTGCACCACTTATTAACAATGTAACAAGTGGTGCTGTTTCAACAGTAAGATTAAACCAAGATGTGAAGCAAGGTTCGGTTATTACCGAAACAATGCTTGAAGAAGTTGAGATAAATAAAAATGCTCTTCCTAAAGATAATATCTCGGAAAAGTCTCATATTGTCGGTAAATTTGCTGCAAGTAACCTTTATTCTGGCGATTGTATAACAAAATCAAAACTTACTGATGATGGTAATACTGCAGATGATGTCTTTTCATCTCTTGATGGTACAAATGTTGCAATTAGTGTAACTGTAGATAGTCTTGCATCGGGTTTATCTGGTAAACTTCAAAATGGTGATATTGTGTCATTTATCATTACAAGAAATGATACTAACCAAGCAACAACTCCACCACAGTTAAGATATATGAAAGTTGTAACTACAACAACAGCTGATGGTATTGACAAGAACGAAGTAATCAAAAATGATGACGGTAGTTTTGAACTCCCAAGTACAATTACAGTTCTTGCGAATAACGAACAAGCAAAGTTACTTGCAGAATACGAGGGTACAACCAATATCCACGTTGCACTTGTGTACAGAGGTGACAAAGATACTGCGAATAAGTTTTTGAATATTCAAAACGATTACTTCAAAACATCGGGAGGTGCTGCCAATGAGTAAGATAATTGCTGTGTGTGGTTCACCAGAAAGTGGTAAAACGACTTTTGCTTTGAAATTAGCACATTCATTAAACAACAAAGGAAAAAAGAAAGTACTCTATGTTTCGTTCGATTTAACAATCCCAGCATTGAGTTACTTGTTCCCAAATTGCAAAGAAAGTGAATTGTACTCAATAGGTAAAGTGCTTGATAACACAGATATCTACAGAGAAGATGTGCTTCGCAGTATTGTTACAACAAAGAACATGCCAGAGTTGGGTTACCTTGGTTTTAAAACAAAAGAAAATAAGTATACATATCCAAGACCGACAGAAGATAAGATTTCTCAATTGTTCTTCTACTTAAGAGCAATTGCAGATTATGTCGTAATCGATTGCGATAGTGACAGAAGCTCGGTTATGTCTTCACTTGCTAAAAGAGAAGCTGATACAGTTATTCAGGTTGTAACTCCAAATCTCAAAAGTGTATCCTACTTTGTTTCAAATGGAGACCAGTTTGAGAATATGGATGACAAGACAGTTAAAGTCATTAACATTAAAGATAATGATATCTATCTTCCTATTGAAGAAGTAAAAGAACTTTTTAAAAAAGTTGAAGCTGTTGTGCCATACAGTAAAGCATTGAAACAACAGGCAATAACGGGTTCATTATCGGAAACACTTAATGACAAAATGTACACAGATATATTGGCGATGATTTCAAAGGTGGTGGAATAATGAGCCAGACAATTGGTTTCTTTCCACTTTTAAATAAAGTTCAGAAACATATTTCGGAAAAGTATTCTGCATCACTTTCAGAAAAAGATAAGTATGGACAATTGAAATCGTACATTGACCAGTATCTCCACGAAAAAGAATATGAAGTTGAGGGTCTTAATTTCAAAGAACTTTCAGATAAGCTCTATTCGGAGATGGCTGAGTATTCAATCCTCACAAAATATCTGAACCGAAAAGATATTGAAGAAATAAATATCAATGGTTGGGATGATATTGCCATTACATATACAGATGGTCGAATTGAAAAATTGAATGAGCATTTTTATTCTCCACAACATGCAGTTGATATTGTGAAAAGATTACTCCATCATTCAGGAATGCTTATTGATAACATGATTCCAATTGCACAAGGTCACTTACCGAACAACACAAGAATTGCGGCTTTGAAAACTCCCATTGTAGATGATGATAGAGGCATAAGCGTATCAATTCGTCTGTTACATCCGGCAAGAGTAACAAAAGAAGAAATCGTAAAGGAAAATGGTGCAACACAGAAGATGATTGATTTTCTCTGTATGTGCTTAAGATATGGTGTCTCTTTTGTAATTGCTGGAGCGACAAGTTCTGGTAAAACCACAACATTGAATTCCTTGTTGTCAACTATTCCCGATAACAAGAGAATCTTTACAATTGAATCAGGTTCAAGAGAACTTTCACTCATCCGAAAGAAAGATGACGTAATTACAAACAATGTTGTGCATACCTTGTCAAAACCATCTGAAAACGAAAGTACTGACATTTCCCAAGAAGATTTGGTTGTAGCATCCTTACGTTTCAATCCAGATATTATAGTTGTTGGTGAAATGAGAGATACTGAAGCATATGCGGCAGTTGAAGCATCACTTACTGGACATACAGTTGTATCAACAATACATGCCTCTGCTGGTGAATCATCACACACTCGTTTAGCGTTACTTTGTCAGAAAAGGTTTCCTATTGATTTTGATACATCAATAAGACAAGTAGCTCAGGCATTCCCACTCGTGATTTATGCTCACAAGTTAGAAGATAACTCGCGAAAGATTATGGATATCTCCGAGTGCGTTATATCCCCATCAGGAGAAAGAAAATATCGCTCATTATTCAGATACAATATACGGAGTAATAGATTGAACGGAAACGAATATATCATTGATGGATATTACGAACAACCCGAAATAATGAGTGAACAATTAAAAAGCAGATTGATGCAATATGGTGTGCCACAGAACGAGCTTAATAAATTCTTACAGAAAGGGGCTGACTATGTATGATTTTATCAATCATATCTTCTCTGCTCCTTGTTGTAGGTATAGGCATTCTCTTCAGACTCACACCAGAACGAGTAACAACTGACCTTTTATCAGTAATTACTCCACATGATACATTACGGGAACAATCAAGGAGCTTAAGAGAAAACAAGAAAAGACATCGAGTGTATGAAAAATTAATGCAGTTAAGAAATGCATTAACCACTACTGGTAAAGCAAAACAATTCACATTGATATGCTTTTTATCAGTAGTGCTTTTCATTGTAGGTGCGTTAGTATCAGTTTTTATTAAAAACTTGTTTTTGCTTCCTACACTTTCAATTGCTCTTGCGTTAATTCCCTTTATATATACAACCAACATTTTATCAATCTATGAAAAAACAACAAAGGAAGAACTTGAAACAACGCTTTCGATTATAACCACATCATATATCCGAAATGATGATATTGTGTATGCAGTTCAAGAAAACCTTGAATATATCAAACCACCAATTAAGGATGTGTTTAAGTCATTTGAGGTTGAAGCAACACTTGTGTCATCTAATATAAAGAAAGCGTTACACCATCTGAAAAGAAAAATAGATGATGAAATATTCAGAGAGTGGTGCGATGCCTTGATTCAATGTCAGGATGACAGAACTCTCAAAGACACATTGCTCCCTATTGTTTCAAAACTCACAGATGTCAGAGTCATAAACAACGAGCTTAAAACTATGCTTCAATCGGCAAAAAATGAATATTGGATGATGGTCTTACTTTTAATCAGTAACATCCCAATTCTTTACATGCTCAATAAAGATTGGTTCAATACATTGGTTTATGAAACATCAGGTAAAGCAGTTTTAGGTATATGTGGTGTTGTGATTTTAGTTACAGCTTTGTTTATGATTAAGTTCACAAAACCAGTTGAATATAAACGATAAGGGGGTTACAGAATGGTAATATTAAAAATACTTATATCAACAGCATTAAGTATTGGAATGTACTTGATACTTGCTGACCTTTTCAAGCTCCCTTACTACAAAACTTCAAAAGCAATTATGTCGCTTTCTAAGTGGCAGAAACAGAAAACTTCTGACTTTGAGATGTGGCTCAAAAGCATTGCTGTATTCATATCAAAACGATTAAGACTTAATGATTTCAAAAAGGCACAATTAGAAAGCGACTTGCAGATTGCAAGAATTGATTTGACACCCGAAATGTTCAAGGCAAATGCAATAGTTAAGTCTATGCTAATTGGTGTACTTGCAATACCGATGTATTTTATCTTTCCAATACTTTCACCAGTGGTATTAATATTGGCAATTGTTCTCTACAATAATGAAATCCGTTCAGTAACAAAACGAATAAAAGAGAAACAGAAAAAGATAGAATACGAGCTTCCAAGATTCGTGTTTAATATTGAAAAAACATTAAAGCATAGTCGTGATGTTGTGTTCATGCTTGAAAGTTTTAAAGACAGAGCTGAACCGGAACTAAAACACGAATTAGAAATTACAATCGCAGATATGAAATCAGGTAACTATGAATCTGCAATAACTCGTTTAGAATCTCGTGTAGGTTCATCAATGATGAGTGATATCTGTCGAGGACTTATAGGAATTATTCGTGGTGATGAAACACAAATGTATTGGACTACATTAGGCGTTAAGTTTAGTGATTATCAAAGACAACAATTAAGACTTGAAGCTCAAAAAGTTCCAAGAAAAGTAAAAAGACTTTCAATGTGTTTACTCTTCTGTTTTATGCTTGTTTATGTAGTTGTAATCGTTTCACAGATAATGTCCTCAATAGGCGTATTATTCGGTTAAGGGGTGATAGAATGAAATGTTTAAAAAACAAACGTGGCGAAGGTTACATTGATATATGCGTTATGATAATTTCGTTTATATCATGTCTTGTTATAGCACTAAACATATTTTCATTTATCACCTTAAAAGTTGAAATGGATACAATAGCAGAAGAACTTATAGAATCGGCTACATATGAGGGTGAGTTTGGTGACGAATTCGAGAACCGAACTGAAACGATGAAAGATGTATATTATGAATTCGAAACTGAATATGGCGCAGACGAATGGTTCAACACAACACTTGAAAGAGTGCAGCTTGGTGATGAAATGTGGGTAACCATTTCAAAAGAAACATATGTAAAAGGTCTTGGTGCATTCAAAATACCAGTTACGGTTAAAGTAACTCGTTCTGGTATATCTGAAAAGTATTGGAAGTAGGTGTAGTATGAGAAATAATCGAGGAGAAACTTATTTAATTGCCTGCGTTGGTATAATCATACTATGTATGCTGCTTTCAATATTTATTCAGTTCTTCTCAGTGGTCAACGTTATCCGTATGACCGAGAGAAATGCACGAATTGTATTAGATAGTTTTGTTATGGAAAATTCCATAGAAATATATGATTCCATTAAGAATGGCACGAACTATTTAGAAGTTATTGACCAGGATGAGTATATAAATAAACTTTGTGAATATAATTGTCTGGACTTTAAAGAAAATATGTTGTATTGTAAGGCTGAGGATGGAACAGAAAACTACAGAATGACAAAACCAATCCTCCAACCCACAGAAGAAAAGAAATTGAAAATTAGTGCAACTTATAGTATAATAGTGCCAATGTATTTCTGTGGAGAAAGAGTAACCGAAGTGACTGTACCAATAACAGTAACTTCAAAATTCAATCCGAAATTTAATTAAAGGAGAGTAATACAATGAAGAAGAAAAAAATAGTAATCGGTTCGATAATCGGAGTGGTTGTAATCGCACTAATCGTGACAATGGTACTCACCTTGAATAAGGAACAACCAAAAGAAGAAGTCACGACAACAGAAACAACCGAGCAAGTAACGGTAGAACTTCCAAACAAAATCGAAGAAACAGAAACCGAAACAACACAACTCGCAGAAGATGACGATACACTCAAAATCGACAATGTAGAAGTACAAGCTCCTACAACAACAAAAGCACATAAAGACAACAGTGCTACACAAAAACCAGTAAACAAAGACGAAAACAAGGGTGACAATGTAGGTATAGTAATCAATCCCGATGCTGAAGAACCAAATCCAACAACATACTCATGTGGTGCACCAGGTCACCACTGCCATGGTCAAGCAACACATAACTTCATAGTAAGTCTCGAGCAAAAAGGTTGCGAACACTGTGGCTCGCATAGTTGCCCAAGCTTCTACACAACAGACCAGTGGGGTCAAGCATGTGTAGATGTAACAAAATGTCCAGAGTACAACAAGAAAAAAGACCCACTATACTACTGCCAAGACTGTGGCAAAAAAGTGGGAGATGGCACAAACGGAACATGCTTAATGTTCACAGTAGATACAGTGTGTGAAACATGTGGAGAATCAGTAAGTGGAAGAACATGTCACTCACACTAATAAAAGTAAAGAAGAAAAAGACTCACGAAAGTGGGTCTTTTTTTCTTGGAAAGGAATGATAAAATGAAAAGGTTATTATCAATTTTACTTGCAGTAATTACTGTTATAACTTTAATACCGACATCAGTTTATGCATTGTCTTGGGATGGTGCTTCTTCAAGTGGTAACAACTCAGCAAGTAGTGGTAATATTACTGGTTATGCAATAAGAACGAGTGGTGATAACTGTATTGGTTATCGCTTTAGTTGTGTCGATGCAAGTGGTAATATGAAATCTACTTCGGTAATAGATGTATTTAGAAATACAGGTTATGGTAAACTTGGATATTCAGATGGATATAAATTTGCATCGAAATATAACAAGAAACAACTTATTGCAAAGCAAAACAGTAAGTTTTCAACCTCCAAAAGTTCGGTCAATTGTTTTAAAGAAACTGACCTTGGTTTTGCTTCAACTCTTCCAGCTCCGTCAGGAATGGCGAGTTGGCAGAATAACCTTGCAAACATAAATATTATCTTAAACAAATTAAGTCTTGTAAGTGTAAACAACCTTGCTTATGGTGATAAGGTTATCGTTGAACCAATCTACGACTTGATGTTAGCTGGTACATACCATTCAGTAACAGTTACAGAGTATTCTGTTTATGGTAAGTACTTCCTCGGTGGTACAAGTGATGGTGGTAACTCGGGTACATCAGATACTTGGGGTTATATTTCAAAGTTTACGAATATAAACTATCCGAATTCTTTATACACACCAGATGGTCAAGGCTTATGGACTGCAGCTTCTGCTCTTTCAAGTCGTGCTACTTTCAATACTATTATTGCAAAAGGTTATGGTGTTGGTATTGCATATTCGGAGAAAACAAATAAAACATATACGATTAAGTTTAATGGTAATGGTGCTACAAGTGGTTCAATGAAGAATCAGGCAATGACATATAACGTGGCAAAAAATCTTACTGCTAATGCATTCCAGAAAACTGGTAATGCTTTCTCAAAATGGAACACAAAAGCAGATGGTAGTGGTACAGCTTACAAAAATAAGCAATCCGTAAAAAACTTATCATCAACTAACGGTGCTACGGTAACTCTTTATGCTCAATGGACACCATATAAATTAAAGGTTTACTATAACGCTAACGGTGGTGTAATTTCTTCCGACACCTACTATAAAGGTGAAAGCGACAATATTTATTGGACAGAAAAAGGAACACAAGCATATCAAAGTTGGGCTTACAATGATACAAAAGAAAATGGTCTTGTAAACAGAAGTTCATTCGGTTTAACAAGAACTGGTTATTCATATAACCATTGGGGAACATCTCCCACAAGTGGCAAAGTTTATGGTCAAGACGATAATACTCTTGTAGCAACAAGTTTTACATCTGCTATTAATTCGGGCGATTGTGATATCATGCTTTATGCACAATGGATACCAATCCAGTACAATATTGTATTTCATGGAAATGGCAATACAAGTGGTATTATGGGTTCAATGGTATGCACCTATGATAGAGCAAGTTCTTTATTATCTAACATTTATGTGAAAGATGGTTATCATTTTGTTGGTTGGAATACTAAACCAGATGGAACTGGTACTTCATACATGAATCAACAAAGTGTTTTGAACCTTACTGCAACCAATAATGATACAATCAACCTTTATGCACAATGGCAAACCAATGCATATTCAATCGGATTTGATGGTAACGGACATACTGGTGGTTCAACATCAGGCATGACTATGAAATTCGAGGAAACCAAGAATCTTACAGCTAATGGTTATTGGAAAACTGGTTATACTTTCAAAAATTGGAATACAAAACCAGATGGTAGTGGTGCAGCTTTCAGTAATCAACAAGCAGTTAAAAATCTTACAAATGTAAATGGTGGAACAGTAATCCTCTATGCACAATGGACTCCAATCGAATATACAGTAAGATTTGACGGAAACGGAAATACAAGTGGTTCTACAAATGGAATGAATTTCAAGTATGACGAAACCAAAAATCTTAATGCAAATGGTTATTTAAAGACAGGCTATAACTTTGTTGGATGGAATACACAAAAGGATGGTTCAGGTGTACAGTATGCAAATAAACAAGCAGTAAAGAAACTGTCATCAACAAATGGTGCAGTAATCACTTTATATGCTCAATGGTCACCTATAACTTATACAGTAAGATTTAACGGAAACGGAAATACAAGTGGTACTATGCAAGACCTTGTTATGACATATAACGAAGCAAAACCACTTACACCAAATGCATATGTGAAAACAAGTTACGACTTTGTTTGTTGGAATACAAAGGCAGATGGTACTGGTAAACGATACGAAGATAAGCAATCTGTAATGAATCTTACAACAACACAAGGTGCAGTCATAAACCTTTATGCACAATGGAAATTCAATCCGTACCTTATAGTAAACTCAACTCATGTGTATAAGAATCAAAAGAACGATAAGTCATTCTATTATGGCTATTCAACAGGAAACACATTTAACAAATATGTGTATAACAAAGACTATCCATCAATGAATGATACTGTGTGGTTTGATGTGTACTTTCCATCAGAAGTTGAACCAACAAGAGTAAAACAATATGTTAAAACAGGAACAGAACAATGGCAGTCAAGAGTGGTAACACTTAAGGGTAACGATGCTTCATCGTTATACTTCCCAGTTCAGTTCTCTGGCAAATACCTAACAATCGACAAAGATACAAATAGTTTTGTTATCGAAGCGAAAATGGACTGGATAGATGCTAATGGCGATGTTCTTGAAAGTGGTAAAGTATATAACTTCTATATCCCAATTGAACCGACTGTACATAGATACAGAGTAACAGCTTATGGTTACGATGGAGCAGTTGCAGCTACAAGTGGAGATGTTAATTCAGACAAACTATATGCTGGACAGAGAGTGAATCTCGCATACCATTACAAAATGGATAATAGTTGGACAGCTCGTGAAGTCATAAAAGGCAGATTAACTAATTCATCAAATACTTATGATGCGTTAGCAAATGTGCAGATGAACAGTCAGAATCCAATTGAAGCAAGAAGTAGTTTAAACACTTATACAGTGCCAATTACAGATAAGTTACTTGCACAATTAAGTACAGCTTGGTTCATGGATGAAACTCACACTATTGAAACGACAGATATATCTGTACCAGTAATTAAAGCTGACGTTGCAATTACAGAAATTCGTCTCATAGATGCAGAAACAAATGCAATTCTTAATCCGAATGACTTAAGAACAACACAGATGGTTACTGTTCAGTATGTGTACAGAAACAATACGGATGTTAAGATTTTCGTTGAAGGCTTTAAAAATGACAAGACGCAAATTCCTGGTGTTTTTGCTATTCCACCAAAATCACAAGTAAGGGTTAATGCATATACATTTGAAGTTCCAAACGAAAGACAAATCAGCATATGGGGTGGAGTTTATCTTGAAAGTATGGGTATCGGTAATACCAAATACGAATCAGATGGTACAAATAACGAAATGACATTAAAGTGTACAGTAAGACATCCACTCTCACTTACTCCGATTATTCCGAATGCAGATTATCGTGAAGGTACAGAGGTAATCACAAGTTACTGGCTTAATAACGAAAGCAAAACAAACTATATCCAATCTCACAATGTTTCAGTTAAGTTCTCGTTATATAAAGGCAATACACTTTTTGATACAAAGTATGTAAATAATGTGATTGTCCCACAGAAAGAAAAGAATTTAATTTACTTCAAGTGGACAGTACCAACAGACCTTAATAATTCGGATGTAACCATATATGCCGAAATTGTAGATGGTGGTAAGTCATACAATAGAATCAGTCACAATTACTCGACAACAGGCTACTATGTTTATACAACACCAGATACCAAGTTTGAAAAACAATCACCAAGTGGTTACACAATACCAAACAAACTTCAAGCAAAGAATGGTACTGCAACTTGGTGGGAATGGCGATATGAAAATGGTGCGTATAAGAAAGTGAACTATGGCGTAGGTATTGCTAACAACGATGCAGTAATAATCCCAGCAACTGGTTCATCTGCTGAAAACCATAGTGGCGTATGGACTATGAAATCAGGTTATGGTATTTCGATGTCACTTGAAAATACAATATCTCCGATTTCAGGATATGCAATAGCAGATTCAAAAGCATACACAAGTTCTCAATATTGTAATGCGTTGTTACCAGAGTATTCATATAGAGAAGCAAGTGATAAAATGAAAACACTTGGTCTTAAAGATAATAAATGGGTATTCAGAGCATATAAGAATTATGGCAATGTTCACTTCACACCTTTATGGTATCCGAATGGTAATTATATAGTAACTACTATTCAGAGTGATGCATGGACACCATGTGGTATGATTACGAGAAAAGCAAATACAAACACTATCAAGATATCAGAATCAGCGTATGATGACTGGTATGTTGGTAGAGAGTAAGGGGTGAAAAGATGTTAAAGAAAGTATATATCTGCTCACCTCTTGGTGGTAACATAATGCAGAACATTGAAAATGTTAAACTTTATGCCCGATATGCACTCGAATGTGGTACTGCTCCTGTAGTACCACATTTTTTAGCGTTATGCCTTAACGATGATATTTCAAGAGAAAGAGAACTCGGTCTTTCGGCTGGCTTAAGTTTACTTTGGTTCTGCGATGAGTTATGGGTATTCGGAGATAAAATCTCACAAGGTATGCAGAAAGAAATCAAGTTCTGTGAGAACTTGAATATTCCCATTAAATATATCAAATTAAATACAGTTTATACAAAATTAGGAGTGTTGAAATATGAAAAAGAAAACTAAAAAAATCCTTTGTTGTACTTTAGTACTAATTGCATTATTTTCAGTATTTACAATGACTGCATTTGCAGCTGGTGATGTTGCTGGAGCAATTGAAAACACATGGAATGATGCACAAGATCAAATTAAAACAGTAGTAAACAATGTTATCTTCCCAGCAGTTGATATGATACTTGCTATTCTTTTCTTTGTAAAACTTGGTACAGCTTATTTTGATTACAGAAAGCATGGTCAGTTTGAATTTACTGCTCCGGCAATTCTCTTCGCATGTCTCTTATTTACACTTACTGCTCCACTTTATATCTGGACAATTCTTGGAGGTTAATTATGAATTTTTTTGAAAAGGAAATGCGTTCACTTTTTGAGGCAAATAATGTTTTAACAGATATGAAGTTCACAGGCAAAACAATGATAGGAAAACTTGATGATAAAAAGTTATGTAAACTTCAATTTGTTACAACTGATACAGCAAAGAAATATACTGCTATTCAGTCTTCAATAATCAGTCCTAACGATGGAATTATTGATAAGCAACTTTTTAAATTTGCAGATATTATCGGAATGTATCAGCGTGGTATTTGTGATGAAGTTGAACCACATATTTGGGATTACAGAGAAAAACCATCTTGGTATACACCAGTCACACCTACTCAAAAAGCAGAAATTACTGACAGAATTCTTGACTATGTAGAAATGTTTCAGGACCAAGAATATGGATTAGCAATGCAATTTAAATAAAGGATGTGCATTTGATGTTTGATTGGGTAGCAGATATAGTAGTCGCTATAGGAGATACAGTTTCACAAACTGTATCTTCTATGGGTGAATCAATAGCAAAAAGTATATTCGGTGCATTTTTGCAATGGATATATGAAATAATTTATGGTGCAGTAGCAGATTTTTTTACATACATCTCAAGTATGGGTGCAGAACTTTTTGAACTCAGTTGGGTAAAAGCTGTAATACTCATATTTTCGTACTTTGGATGGGCTTTGTTTATTGCCGGAACGGTAGTGGCAGTTTTTGATACAGCTATAGAATATCAGAATGGCAGAGCTAATATAAAGAACACATCAATCAATGTGTTAAAAGGATTTCTCGCCTGTTCTTTAGTTGGCGTAGTTCCCGTAGAGTTATATAAACTTTGTATTTCTCTTCAAAATAGTTTCTCACATGATTTAGCAACACTTGTAGGAGCATCAGCAAGAAAAGATATTGGTAAACTTTGTGGGGAAGTTTTAAAAGAGTTTTTCGATATGGGCGCAAAAGCAAATCTTTTAGGAATTTTTGCTTTAATAGCATTTGCCTACTGTGTAATTCAGATATTCTTTCAGAATATTAAACGCGGTGGAATCTTACTTATTCAAATGACAGTTGGCTCATTATACATGTTCTCTGTACCAAGAGGATATACAGATGGTTTTAATCAATGGATGAAACAGATTGCAGCTTTATGCTTAACTTCTTTTATGCAGACAACTATGCTATATTTAGGATTACTAACATTCCCTACAAGTATGCTTTTAGCTATCGGAATAATGATTGCAGCTAACGAAGTACCGAGAATTGCTCAACAATTTGGTCTCGACAGTTCGGTGAAAGTTAATATGATGAGTGTAGTTCATGCATCAACAACAGCAGTAAATCTTACAAGGTCAATAGCAAGAGCAAGATAGTGAGGTGTAAAATGAAAACATATATTTATCCACAGAATTTAAAAGCAACTGCAAATATATGGTTGTGGGGTTTAAAAGAATTTTGTGTTATAGCAATTGTAGGACTTGTTTCAATATTCCTTTTAGTTAAATATTCATTTGTAATCCCCTTTGCGTTAACATTGGGATATGCCTTTTTAACAATACGAATAGATGAAATAACCATATTGGATTTTATAAAATACGCTGGACGATATTTAATAACCACACAACAATATTTTGAATGGAGGTGATTCCAATGAGAATCAAAAGAAAAGATAGTTCAGTTCAGGAACTTATGGGGATTAAATCATTTACAAACTATGGGCTCTCCACTAAAAATGGAGAGCTTTTATTCTTCAATATCGTACCTACAAATATTTCAGTTTTATCAAAGGCGAGTATTGAAACAAAGATATATCACTTAATGATGGTTTTATCATCTATCCCAGGTATCGAAATTGTATGCGCAGATGCAAGTGAATGTTTCGATGAAAACAAAAGATACCTACAGGAAAGAAAAGAACAAGAAGAAACAAACAAGGTAAGAAGAATAATTGAAAAGGATATTACATTTCTTGATAAGATACAAACCGAAATGGCAACTGCACGACAGTTTATGTTGTTAGGCAGATGTAAGAATGCAAAACCAGAACAAGTATTTAATACTTTAAACAGTATTGAAAAGGTAATTTCAGAACAAGGATTCGAAGTTCAACGAATGAGCAAGGAAGATATAAAAAGATTTCTTGCTCTGTATTTTGATGCATCATTTAACGGGGAACACCTTCCAGATATTGATGGTCAGCAATATATTGAACTTGGTGACGGATTTAAAGATATGGATGGAGAGGAGTTAACAAATGAAAAGAAATAAGAAAGAGGTTGTACTCCCAGAGGAACAACAAGAAGAAATAAGAACGAAAGATTTTTTTGATTGTATTCTTCCGAGTACAATCAAATTTTTTTCTGACCACTATATAGTTGGAGACAGTTATCGCTCTGTATGGGCAATAAGAGAATATCCACCAACAACAGAAGAACAAGCTATACTTGCTCAACTTGCAGATAGAAATGGTGTAACACTTCGTGTATATCATCGTTTAGTAGACCATACCGAGCAGAGAAAGATAATTCAAAATGCAACACGAAGAAACAAACTTAAATCGACTGGTAACGATGTGAACGAAACAGTTGAAGCTGAAGGTAACTTACAAGACGTGGTAGACCTTCTTGCCAATATGAGAAAGAATAAGGAAGTATTACTTCATTGTTCAGTATATATTGAACTCAAGGCAAAGAGCCAAGAACAATTGAAAGAACTTCAAAGTGATATATCAATGGAACTTACTCGCTCAAAGATTATGGTGGATAGGTTAACATTAAGACAAAAGGAAGGTTTCCTTTCAGTAATGCCAATTGGTACAAATATGTTCGGTACACAGTTTGAACGAGTGCTTCCAGTATCAAGTGTTGCTAACCTCTATCCATTTAACTTCTCTGGTAAAACAGACCCACAAGGAATTTATGTTGGTCGTGATAAATACGGTACAAACATCCTTGTAGACTTTGACCGTAGAGCTGAAGATAAGACAACAGCAAATACACTCATTCTTGGTAACTCAGGACAAGGTAAGAGTTATCTTTTGAAACTCATTCTCACTAACATAAGAGAATCAGGTAAAAGAGTTATTTGCCTTGACCCCGAATCAGAATACGAAGAACTTACAGAAGCTCTCGGTGGATGTTATATCGACTTTATGTCGGGGGAACACATTATCAATCCGCTTGAACCAAAAGAGTGGTCATATGGTGATGATGACTTTGAAGATGAAAAAACAGAAACTTCAAAGAGAGTCACAAGGCTCAGTCAACACATTGCATTCTTAAAAGACTTTTTCAGAAGTTATAAAGACTTTTCAGATGCACACATTGACACACTTGAAATCTTACTTGAAAAATTATATGGTAAATTCGGAATCACAGATACAACAGATTTTTCAAAACTCAAACCAACCGATTATCCGATTATGATTGATTTATATAACCTTTGTGATTCAGAATTTAAGAATTACAACAAAGAAGAAAAGCAGTTGTATACAGAAGAAACACTTCAAGAATTATGTCTTGGTATTAACTCAATGTGCGTAGGTGCAGAAAGTAAATATTTTAATGGCTACAGTAACATTACAGATGACGCCTTTGTTTGCTTTGGAGTTAAAGGTCTTTTGGATACAAACAAGAGATTAAAAGATGCTATGCTTTTCAATATTCTTTCATATATGAGTAATCAACTTTTAGGTGTTGGCAATACGGTTGCATCAATCGATGAGCTTTATCTCTTTTTGACCAATATGACTGCCATTGAATACATCCGAAATGCGATGAAACGAGTAAGAAAAAAAGACTCTGCAATTATACTTGCAAGTCAGAATATAGAAGATTTCTTGATTCCATCAATCAGAGAATTTACTAAACCGATGTTCAGTATTCCTACACACCAGTTCTTATTCAACCCTGGTTCAATCAATCCTAAAGAATATATGGAAGCACTTCAAATTGAACCAAGTGAATTTGAATTAATAAGATATCCGGAACGTGGTACTTGTCTTTATCGTTGTGGTAATGAAAGATATCTCCTTCAAGTTATTGCACCAGATTACAAATCAAAATTATTTGGTAAATCAGGTGGTAGATAATGAGTGCAAAAGGTTGAAAAAGGTCTGATTATGGGATATAATTAGACCGAGGTGATTACCAATGGATTGGAAAACCATACTAACTTCTGGTGTCATTGTTGCGGTGATTTCTGGAATTATAGAATTGTTTAAACTTAATAATAGTAACAAAGCAACTTTTGTTATAAAACAACGCGAAGATTGGAGAAATAAAATCAGGTCATTGGCAAAAGACTTAAATGAACCTGATATTGAGTTGTTCAATGAAACATTAATGAATTTAAAAGTTAATATTAATCCTTATGGTTTTTACATAAAAAACAAAGAATGTAATGCAAAATATTTTAAAAAAATCCAAGAAAATTTTCATCAAAAGAAATCCAAGTCATTATTGGAAAAATATTACTTGCAAGATGGACATATTAATAACATAATAGACACTTTAATAAGTAATTCTAGTACATGTGATAGGGAAACTCATAAAAATGTTTTATATGAGTATATCTCTTGCTTATTAAAATTTGATTGGGAACGCTCTAAATGCGAGAGTTCTATGGATAAATACAAAATCTTTTCAGTAATATTAGGGGTTGCATCTCTTTCATTATTTGGATTTTATCTTTATTATGAACAAGATGTTTCGTTTCCTGGGATGATTTATGCTATATGTTATTTTTCTTTACCATTAATAACAGTTTGGTTTTTAGATTCGGGAATAATAAAATTAGATTTTTTAAGAGGGATTAGAAATTTTTGTATTTGTGTAATAGGTATTTTTATAATTATTGGTGTATTGGTTATATACTGTATAAACGATGAATCAATTGTTTTTCTTTTAGCATTAACATTGTTATCTTTTTTAATGGCTATTTGTGCAATACTTCAAAAAAGAGTGTTTGTTAAAGAATATGTAGATGCATTAAAAAGAATTGATGAAAAAAATGAGATGAAACATGTTTTTGAAAAAAACTAAACCAAGTTCAGGATACCAATTAAGGTATCCTGTTTTTTTTATTGTGAGGTGATTAATTGAGTGCGGCAGTTGGTGCAGCTTTAAAGAAGATTGCAATTTCAATTGTTTCAAATCCAAAAGTACTAAAGAAAATACTAATATGGGTTCTTGTTCTGTTGTTCGCATTCTTTACTCCGTTACTTGCGATTTATACTGCTTTGTCTGGTGAACTGCAAGTGGATACCGACAGACTATTGGAAATCTATGAACAATCAATTACAGATGAACTAATAGAAGAACTTCAAAAGATGAACGATACAATGGAAGAAATAGAAGATGCATTGGATGATGCAGACTTAAAAGGAAATTATAGAGAAGCTCAAGTGTTATGCGCACTTGGGCTTTTTAAATTTTCTGATAAAAGTGACTTTACGAGTTCGTTAGTTTATTGTTTTCAGAATTCAGAGAATGACGAAGAACTGGTTGAGAACATTAACAAAAAGTTTGGTTGTGATATAAAGTACGATGAGTTCAAAAGGATAGCTGATAGTATTAAATCTACATATATTAGTACATCAGGTTACACAGACCCAACAAAGAAAAATAATATAGACCTTTGCATATGGTCAGAAGATGCCCTCGCAAATGGATGGGGATATGTATATGGAACTTTTGGAACAATTTTGTCAAACTCTATATTAGACTACAAGACAGAACAATATCCAATAGAAGTTGGCGCGAACAGTACATTTATCAGAGCGAACTGGCTTGGTGGAAGAACTGCTGACTGTGTTGGTCTTATAAAAGGCTACAGTTGGCTTGATGCAGAAACAGGTCAAATCAATTATGCCACAAACGGAATGCCTGACCTTGGTGCTAATGGAATGCTAAATAGTGCTACAGAAAAAGGAACAATTGATACAATCCCAGAAATACCAGGTATTGCTGTATGGCATGATGGTCATATAGGAATCTACATTGGTGACGGTTATGTCATTCAAGCATACAGTACAAAGAAAGGTGTTATTAAAACACCTTTAACATATAACAATTGGACACATTGGTTAAAGATTCCGTATATTGAATATGTTACGGAAGAACAGAAAGAAACTTAAAAAGAAAAGAGGTTAAATTATGAGTACAAGAAGTTTAATAGCAATGCAAATTGAAGAAAACAAATACAAAACTATTTATTGCCATAGTGATGGTTACTTAACTTATAACGGAGCTATGCTTTTAGATTATTACAATACACCAGAAAAGGTTAAAGAATTGATTGAGCTTGGTAGTATCTCGTATCTTGCAAAGAAATTAAATCCAGACCCATCAAAACCACATAGTTTTAATTTCGGTGAAAGACAAGAAGATGTGGTTATTGCATATGGTCGTGACCGAGGTGAAAAAGATGTTGAAGCTAAAAATAAAACCTTGGCTGAGCTTAACGATCCAAATACTTGGGCAGAGTACATATATGTATTTACTCAAGATAATAAATGGTCGTATTTCATACCAGGCCACTCATATGCTATCAAAGATGTTGAAACTGATTTGAATTCAATCTATGAAAAATATGGAGTTAATCGACCAGAAGATTATTATGGTTTCGTAGATGAAGAAATAATTGCTTGTTTGAAAGAAGAAAAAATGGTAACTCCTTTGGAAGATAATTCAGGAATGGAGATGACTTAATATGTTTTTACAAATACCATTTGAACGAAATGAAATGAAACTTCATACACAACCATGTACTATTGAAAATGTCGTTGAAATTTCAGCAGATGATTTCGATAATCTCAAAACACATACGATGAAAGATTTTGAATTTATAAGAAATGAAGCAGAGCTTATGAAAACTGATAAAGAGAACAACATAAATAGATGTGTATTGTTTCTAAAGTCAGGTTACGATGAAGGTATGATAATCAATTCTCAAGGTACATCCTATGCTAAAAATTTCTCTTACTTACCAAAAGCTCGAACTTTACTTCGAGCAGATGAATCCTATGTACTTACTGAACAACAGAAAGATATGTTGAGATTGAGAAAAGAGTTCATCGCTGATATGTTAAATGGTCAAGAAGAAGGTCGCTATGTAATTGATTTATCAGAAGTTAAATCTATCTATGAACCAAAATATCTTGATATTGATTTGTTTATAAAAATGTTAGAAGAACGTCGTGAAGTTGGTTGTATAGATTTAGATGAAGAATTGTTGACTATAGATATTAGTCACGACTTTATTAAGCAATCAGATGATAATGTTTATAAAAGACTTGATGATGACGAAATAGCAATTAAGTTAGCAAGACATATTCTTTGGATACATGGCGAATATGGTGGAGAACAGGCAAACTTTAATGGTTGTCATATAAAAGAATATGATTTTTCTAATGCTAACTTGAATAGTGCAAATTTAAGTGGTGCGAAGTTCAGTAAATGTAATTTTTGGGAAAGCGAATTATGCTTTGCAGAAATTAATGATAGTGATTTTATTAACTGCCAGATGCAACGAATGTATTGTGATGAAACGATTATGAAAAATACGAGAATTAAAAATTCAAATTTATGGTGTACAAGATTTGATAATGCATTACTAAAAGATTCTGAGTTTAAGAGTTGCAATGTTTGCAATACAGTTTTTCATAGATGCTGTCTTGACAATACAAAATTCATAAGTACTAAAGTAAGTAATGCTAAGCAATATGATTGTACTTTTGCTTATGACAAATCGTCTGGTACAGAAGATCTTGAAGATGTACAGGAGATGAAATTATGATAAAAAGCAATGAATTAAAGTGGCACACACTACGAGAATTTCTTGATGACTATTTGCAAGAAAATACTCAATATCGTGCAGGGGTTATTTATCAAGCGTATATTGATAAAAATGAATCTGCAAATATAAGTCGAAAAGATTTTGAAATGTTCCTTCGAGATCAGGTTATGAAAAATGATGGTCTTCTTAAGAGAGTATCTCATGGTGTTTACGAAATAAGAACTGACCCTAATGATAAAGGTATGATGTTTTCTCGTAGTGCTAACGCTGAAACAAGAATAATTACTCTTGATGAAATATTGGATGATAGCGTTGAACTTGCATCTAAGATAAATACTGTTTTAAAATGTTTGAATAATCAAAGTGATATTTCTTTTTCTGCGCAGATGGAGTTAAAAAGATTAAATGCGTGTCTCACTCAGAGTATGGATACTGCGATTACTGGCATAACTTCTGTGATGGCTTGGTGTGAGAATAATATGGGAATAGAATCGCAAGATGAAACAGAAGAAATAATAATGAGTTTTTAATATAGGAGTACAAATATGAAAAACGAAAATGAAATGTATGAAAGATACATAGATGAACTTAACAAATATCTTAAAACTGTTGATTTTAAAAAACTACATTTATCTGTTAACAGTACAACTAAAAATGATTATGCTAAAGAGGTTCTTAAATCAATGACTGAAATATTTGAATCGATTTATGGTAATGAACCTTTGACCAGAAATAACTTTAGCATGGTTGAAGTTCCAGCAATTATATATTCACCTAATAATTTACAATTACATTTAGGACTCGTAATGCTCGACATAGAATCTTCAGGTGAGCATTGGGGTTCTACTTTTTTTACACCATTTGGAATTATAGAAGATGACTTTTCTAAATTAACCGAATCACAAAAGAAATATGTGAAGAATGAAGTGTTGCCGTATAATTATTGGTACACGGTAAAAATTGATGGTGATATCCATGTCGATTTTGAAGCGATACCAAGAATGGTAGAAAATCTGATTGGTGAATATTTAAACAATGATATCAACCAGGAGTTATTTATGTAAAAAGGAAATATAATTTTACATTGAATAAAATACACTTATATGGTATAATTTTACAAGTTTCTATAAATTTTATTTTTAGAAAGGGGTAGTTTTATGTTTTCTGTAAAGAATTTAAAACCAGAAAAATTATGCGAACAAATCTGGAAAGAATATGAAGCGTATATAAGGAAGTTTTGTGAATATAAATTGCAGTCCGATAGAGATTCCGTTGATGATTGTGTCAATGAAGTTTTTTTACGATTGTTAGAAACAATCAAAAATGATGAAGAGATTAAACATCCTAAAGCATGGCTTACATGTGTTGCAAACAATTTAATAACTGATATATACAGGCATAACAGTAATAAATCCGAAAGAGAAATATCTTTGACAGAAGAAACTATTACAGAAAAAGAAAGTTATTGTGACATATATAACTTTGAAACTATTACGGATGAACAAATAGAACAGATAAAGGAAACTGTATTAAACGAAATAGATGAAATAGATAAAAAGTTAATTGAAAGTTATCATATTAAAAATATGAAAGTCAAAGAAATAGCCTTGCTATATAATCTATCTGAATCTAATGTAAAACAACGGTTATTCAGAACCAGAAAAACAATAATATATCTTTCTAAAAAAGAACTTGAAAAATACGAAGAATAAATTTTTTGAAAAATTCCAAAAAATTTTGTAACCAAATGAAAAATTCTCGTCTATATAAGTGAAAGGAGAAATTTAAGCTATGACAAATAATGAGTTTAAACGAGTTTTACTTGATAATTCTGCGGTTTTGTCAAAACAAGAGCTTGAGGAGATTATAGAAAACGAACTTTTGAAAAGCGAATCAGAAATGGATGCTGATTTAATAGAATATTGTCTTGACAGTATTAAAAAGCTTGAATTAAGTGAGGAAGATAATAAAAAGGAAGAAAGCAAAAAAGTTTTCTTTATAAACCCAAAAATGTGGCGTGTGCTTGTTGCTATGTCGGTTGTGTTCGTGTTTGCTATTACAGCTTCTGCGTTTTATTTCAACATACCGGAAGAAATAGCACAACTAATAAATGGTAATGCAGAACTCGATGTTAATTTAGAAAATGCAGACACAACTGCAGATGGTTATGCATTACTTGAAACAGATTTAGCAAAAGAGTTAGAAAACTTTGGTATTACTCCCGTAACGTTTCCTGAAGCAATGGTCAGAAAAAATTGTAAAATTACAAAAATCGAAAATTTAACTGTTGATGAAACAATTTCATTAGATGCTAATATTGAATTCACATACAATGGAACTATTGGTTCATTGACGATATGCCGTTTTAGACCCATGGATACAGAATGGACTGGTAGCAGTACAGTGATGGATGTTGAAGCTGGTGAAATGATAAATATCAATGGTATGGATGTTTTGGTTTTTGAACAAGAAAAAAATTGCACTATAACCTATAGAGATGGGTTAACTGAATATAATATTTATTTAGAGTGCGATTTTGAAACAACAAAAGAATTTGCAAAAACAATTAAATGATTGGAGTTATTAAAATGAAATACCCGGGAAAATTAGTGTCAATAATTTTATCAGTTATAGCAATGATTACTTGTATTTTACCAACAACTGCTTTTGCTGCAAATAGTAACACAAATACAGATGATGCATTTTTTACTGATGCAGAATTTGAGGCACTTAATCCGATTTATGCTGAATATGAAGAAAATTTAAAAGCAAGAGCTACTACTCTTATAGAAAAGAAGAGGCTTGCTATTGCAAAAAGTGGTTCTGCTTTGGTGATTTCCGGATATACTTACGGTACAAGTGATGTAGAAAAAGCTGGATTTAAAGAAGTTGTTATTGAACGCAGAAAGAATAGCAGTTCTTCATGGAGTGAATATAAAGTTTATGAAGATTTATATTCTTCTTCAGCTAAATACACATTAAGTAAATCTGTAACTGTACCAAGTGGATATCAATATCGTGTTACTGCAGTTCATTATGCAAAAGCTTCATTGTTTTCAACACAGAAAATAGAAGTTAGTACTGGGTATATATCATTTTAATTCTCCTAAATGATTTTTTATTAAAGGGGAAAACAAAATGAGAAAACTAAAAAAAGTAATGTTAGTTTTAATGGTAGCTGTAACTTTGTGTACAATGTGCACACCAATGGCAAGTGCAGCGTACTATGATTTACCATATACATATACATATGATAATGGTGAAGTAGTTAAATATAATTTGGATTCTGATGGAAATCCGTATGCTTTTATTGATGGGGAAAAAGTACCTTTGCTTTTGCCTTTAGCTCAATTTAAGGTAACAGATAATAAATTAATTAATGAATTAAACCAAGGTTTAAATTTAGGAACTTCAAATATGGCTCGTAGTTCTGCGCCATCTAGTTATGTTGATATAAGTGCAACTGTTGACTCTTTACAATTAATATCAAAAAGTTATAATAAATATGTTGATTTAGAAAAAAACTCTTCTGTTACAACAAGTAATCTTAAGGTTAATCTTAAATTGGTAAGATTAAATGTAGCAACTACTGATATGAAAAAGAGTCTTTTATCTGGAAACAAAGTTAAAATTACTTTATATTTTTATAGTTACCTTGAGGATTTATGGTACAATTATACTTACACTGAGAATTTTACGGGGACAGGAAAAAATTATATTTTTTCTCCAAGTTACACACCTTATATTAAAGCAAAAGCACAAAAGAGTAGCTCTGGTGTAAAAAACTTTAATTTACACATGCATACATATGCAACTGCATAAATTGTTTTAAGAGGTGATTTGTTATGAAAAAGATTATTATAATTGTTACGATTGTGATTTTGTTGTTAGGAACTTTTACTGTTTGTCTTTGGGCACATAATAATCCAAATATCGTAATTGGTATTGGCAAACCAGAAGGTGAACCAACTCGATATATTGAAAATGTTATGTTACAATATGATGAGCGATTTGGTATTCCGATTGCTCAAGATGTTCAAGATGAAATTAATGATTTTGCAACAAAAACACTTGAAAAACATCAAGAAATTCTTACTAATAATGAAGGACCTATTCATATTGAAGTTGATTTAGAATTTGTTGATGGTACAACAATTGTAAAATATCAGGGCACTGTTACTGACAAAAATGGAAATAGTGTTGATTATAATCAAAAAATTGAATTCCCTTACACCTTGACAAAAGAAATTTCTGAATAATAGTTTATTAGATTCTTTTAAAATACTATTACTAAATAAACCGATAAATTTCTAATTTGAAGTTTATCGGTTTATTGCTTTTATAATTTTACACATCAAATAATCAAATTTTAAATTTTTAGAAAAATTTTGTAACCAAACGGAAAATTCTCGTCTATATAAGTGAAAGGAGAAATAAATATATAAGTTGAAAATTACAAAATAAAGGAGAACTACTTACTATGAAAAAATTTGTTAAAAAAACTATGGCTTTGATTCTACTTCTTATAATGACGGTTTCTTGTTCAATTCCGGTTTATGCGAAATCATCTGCTACAGATGATGTGAATAACGGAGTACAGACAATAGAGTACGAAGAGGATATGTTTGCAGATGCTGAGTTAATTGAAGAGACTACTATTGAAAAAGATGGTAGAATTATAGTAACAAAAAAATATCTACTTGAGAATGGTGATGAGATAATTGATACAATTGAACACAGTAGTGTAAATTCAAAACTCCGTTCTACAGCTGGTAGTGATAGTGTTACAAGAACAATTTCTAATAGTTCATATGGTACTGTTACACTTCGTGCAAGCTTCAAGTGGTGGAAACGTGGAATTACTAGTTATGTTAGATGTACCAGTGCGTCAGGTTATTGTACGGTAACAGATGATGATACTGTTTGCATTACATCAAAAACCCTTATGAGTAGTGGAGATATCAGCTTAGGCAAAGCATATGGTGAACATCGTTTCAAATTCGCTTGGATAAGAAATCCTTCATGCCATTGGGAAGGTGGATTGAAAATTTCTTGTTCGGATACTGGAACTATTTCTGCTTCTCAAGTGAAATAATCCATAACTTTAGAAATGTAGAATTGATAAGAAATTATATTAAACTTGAATGTAGTATAGTTTTAGAAATATGTGTTTTAAGAATTGGCGGTGGGATTTATGACATTAGATTGTAAGCAAAACTTAAAAAAATGTCCAATGATTTTTTGTTGCCTTGTTTTCTATTTATTTTATTTTTTGATAGTTGACTATTTATATTTTCAGTATGATTGGGAAATTAAAAAAATTATATCTATCCCAATTATTGTAAATATAGTATTTGTTTTTATAAATTTTTTGATACAAAAACACATGAAAATAAACTTATGCAACAAATTGAAAAATGAAAGAATAATGTCTAAAATTACATTAACAATAGTAACGGTTTTATTTTTAATCTATCAAACAATTTTTATTAGTGACTTTTTGCAAATCAATGACGTACCTTTGTTATTAGGCAATGTAGAAGTTATTGCATCCAGTGTTTTAGGAATATTAATTATCATAAATATCGTTTCTTATATTATAAAGAGTGATAATCTTTTTGTTTCAAGTTCAGTAACTTCTACAATGTTGCTCTATATAATTCAAAACAAGATTTTTTTATCATCATTTAGAAACTATCAGAACTTTGTTTTAGAAATCACAATTATACTTTTTTTATTGATGCTTCTGCAACTGGGATTAATATTAATGTTTTATTTTAGCAAAAAACGACAGTTAGGAGTATTAGAAAAAGAAGGTGCGTTTGTATAAACAGAATTTTGAAATCACTAGAAAAAGTTAATAAACAGCATATTAAAGAAAGTGATCATACAAAAACTAAAGGGTTCAATAATTGTAAAAAAGTATTTTTAGTTGCTATATGTTTCATGTTTGTTGTGATTGTAATTAATTTCTATCAAGATGGATTGTTCGGTTCTAAAACGGACATATTTACATTAGAAACTGGAGAAACAATAAGATTTGTTGAGGGTACTGTATCTGAATCGATAATAGATATGGATATTACAATAAAAGAATTGACCTCAGAAGAGCTTGAAACTGTTTTTCCAGATTTAAATGTTACTGCCCAAGGTTACTTCAATGCTACTGATGGTAATATTATTGGATTAGAAGGTGAAATCAATAATGTGAAACTTATTATTTCGAAGCCAAATATAAATTTTTATGATATTGAGATTGAAGGCGAAGAATATAATTCAATTGTTGAAGGTGTTTCAGTCTTGGCAGGATATTTTATTACAGATGCAAATAGTCAAGGTGAAAAAACTGCAATATATTACGCAACTTTTAATATTGGTGAAAACACTTTTTATGTAGAACATTCAGGTATGGCTAATGAACATGAAAAAATTAAAAGTGACTTGATAAAAGTGATTTGTCAGTTGATTGAAAATGGGCAGATTGATTTGGAGCAAATAATAAAATAAAACAATATTTAAATAATTATGGGTATTATTGAGAGACTATTTTAAGTTAAGTAAAATAAATTTTTGCACATATAAAGGAGTGAGTCCAATGGGATTTGTTAATACATAATGTTTTATTTTATGTTACGTTAAAAAGGAGAAAAAGTATGAAAAAAACCAAAAAAATATTAGGAACAATTTTTGTTTTAAGTTTGTCGTTATTATGTTTTACAATTTCTGTATCTGCTGCTACGACAACAGCAATTCTAAAATGGCATTTGGTAGATTCAGGAAAACATTTAGACTGGAGTGGAAGTACAACTTATCAGAGTCAGTTTGACACGAGTGTAACTACATGGAATAATCACAAATCAGGTGTTATTAGAAAAGATACTTGGAAAACAGTTAACGACCTTACTATTTCTGATTATTATGAAGCAAGTTCAACTGCAGGCGTTACTTCTTCAGAGGGTACAATTCGATTTAATACATATAATATGGATGGTTATTCAAAAGCAAATAAGAAGAATGTTTGTATACATGAATTAGGCCACGCTTTAGGGTTAGCGCATAATCAAGAAGGGGACGTTATGTATGCTTATGTTTCAGGAACTACAACTCTTTCAGCTAATGACAAAGCCTCGTATAATGAAAGTTATAAAAGATATTAGAAAGGAGAAAAACAATGCATTTTAAAACTAAGATTGTGATAGGAATCTCTTGTGGAATTGTTGCGAGTTTAATTGTTGCAGTAGGAGTGTTTTCAAATTTAAAGAATACACCTAAAGAAATTACAACATCATATTTAAGAGCAACTTATACAATAGATTATAGCGATATGAATGCTGTAGTCGGTGATGCTGATTATGTGTTTATCGGAACTGTAGTCAGCAATGATGGAACGGTATATAAAGACACTATTATATCAGGTGAAAGTAAAAAAGAATATTCAAATCCCTATACAAACTATACCGTTAATGTCACAGAAAATATAAAAGGTAATTTAATAACATCAAAATCCATTCCAATACAAAAATCAGGTGGGCTTTCGAAAGATGGAAGCGAATATATTATTTACGAAGGCGATGAATTACCGATTGTTGGAAATAGTTATATATTTTTTGCTTATGCTCAACCAGATGGTACACTTTTAATTTCTGGTCCTGTTTCAAATATGAATTTAAATAGTAATCCACGAGGCAGGAGTGTAAGTTCTGAACAATCAAATGAATATGCTGAAGTAGTAGAAGCTTGTAATAATCAAATTGATTCTGGCAGAGAAAGATTTAAAGCTTCTTATGAAGTAAAGTAGATTTAAATATATTTGCAATGAAAATACAGAAAAAAATGATTGTTATGTAGTTTGATGATTTTAAGTGAATAAAATAACGATATCCTATTCTAGGATATCGTTATTTTTTATTTTAAATCATCTTGAGATTTTCTGCGGAAGATGGGTTTTAGTTAAATAAGATGATTTTAGTAATTTAAAGGAAAATACTACTCTAAGAGTTGGTGTTTTCTTAATTATAAAGGAGAAAATGGTTATGAAAAATATAACATTCACGATTCCTTATGATGAGGAAAAAATATCAGCTTTAAAAATGTTTTTAGATAAGAAGTCTTTAAAGTTAGAAGATGAATTAAAAGCAACTGTAGATAGGTTGTATGAAAAACAAGTACCAGCTACAGTACGAGAATACATTACAGATAAAGCAAAAATCGAAAATGGTCAGATTTCGAAAAAATAGTGGCGGTTTAGAGGTAAAATTGCGTGCCGATTTTTATGGCAGGAATAAGCACGGTCTTGCAAATGCTGACCATGCAATTCACAACAGCCGGCGATGCCGACTGTTTCAAGGGGTTCAAGAATCATAGAAAACTGACTGCTAATTTTGGGGAACTGACTGCAAATTTCCTACAAACACGAGAAAAGCCGATAAATCAATGATTTTTTCAATACTGCAAAATGATATAAAGGATGTGATGATATGGCAATGGATCCTAACAAGGTGGATTTTCATGCTTGGATGTATCCTGAAACACTAAAGAGAATTGAAGATTTATATAAAAAAGATGGATGCAGAACTAAAGCAATATTTGTTGAAAGAGCAGTTAATTTTTACTGCTCTTATTTATATTCTCAAGGTACAAATGATTGTTTGCCAGAATTAATTGACCGTTCAATCAAGAGTAACATTAAAAATTTAGAAGATAAAATGTGTAATTTATTGTTTAAAAACTCGGTAGAACTTTCTATGTTATTACATGTTTTTTCTGCTACACACAACGTTTCAGAAAACAATCTTGATAAACTTCGTGATACTTGTGTGAAAGAAGTAAAGTCTTTAAATGGTTCAGTTTCATTCAAAAATGCATTAAGATATCAAAAGGATAGATGATATAATTGGCAAGATTTATTTTAAAATGGAGATATTATAAATCATCTTCTAAACGAAATTCACGTTATGTAAAATACATTGCAACAAGAGATGGCGTAGAAAAATGTGATGATTCGTGGAGATATGAAGTAGCAAGTTCTGCTCAAAAGAAGTTGATAAATTCTCTTGTTAAAGACTTTCCAGATTCAAAAAACACAATGGAATATCAAGATTATATTTCAAAACAAACGAAAGGTTTAGCAAACGAATATATTAATAGAACTCTTGAAGAATACTTTGATTTGATAGATGATAAAGAGAATTATATAGGGTACATTGCTAACAGACCACGAGTAGAAAAACAAGGGGCTCACGGATTGTTTTCTGCTGATGATAAGCCAATCGACTTAAAGAATGTTACCGAAGAAATTGCAAATCATAACGGAGTTGTCTTCACCAATATACTGTCTCTAAGACGAGAAGATGCTGATAATTTAGGTTATAATTGTGCCGCTAAGTGGAAAGATTTAATAAATCGAAATGCTCTGACAATTGCTAAAACGATGAATGTATCACCACAAAATCTAAGATGGTATGCTGCATTTCATAATGAAAAACACCATCCGCATGTTCATTTGGTAACCTATGCGGTAGGTCAGAAACCATATATGACAGAAGAAGGGTTAGACTTATTAAAGAGAACATTAGCAAAAGATATATTTGCAGATGAGAATATCAATATTTATATGGAACAAACAAATGTAAGAAATGAGTTGAAAGCTGAAGCAAAAAAGTTAATTGATGACATTGTAAATTCAATAAATGATGGTGAGTATTCAAACACTATAGTTAACGATTTATTGGTTCAACTCACAAAAGAGTTAGATAAATATTCGGGTCGAATGATGTATGGATACTTACCTAAAAGAGCGAAAAATCTTATTGATGGTATCGTAGATGAAATGTCAAAAGATGAAAAAATCCAAAGTCTATATGATTTATGGTACAAACACAGAGAAACTATTATCTACAATTATAGAGATGATATGCCATCAAGAATATCTTTATCAGCTAACAAGGAATTTAAAAGTATTCGTAATTCAGTCTTGCAAGAAGCGTTACGTTTAAAAGATTTAGAACAATACCCTTTTACAGAAGATTTGGTAGAAAAGATATATATTCCACCTAATGCAGACTTACCAAGTCTTCCTAAAAGATACAATTTAAATCGAAATAATCAAATCAACACAACAAATATTGCACTTGCTTCAACAAAAATCTTTGCAAGATTAACTCAAGCATTCAGAAACGATTTTGACTATGAAGATAAACAAATTACTCCAAGTGTTGATAAAAAATTGGCACAAGAAATCAATGAAAAGAAACAAGCACAAGGATTAAAGATGTAAATTAACTAAGGCAGAAACGCAAAGTTTCTGCCTTTTATTTTTTAAGAAAGGATGTGAATTTATGTCAAAATATATTCACTTTACACCAGAAGAAAAAGACAGAGCATACCACACAAATATCATAGATATCTTAACAAGTCAGGGTGAAGAAGTTAAGTCTATTGGCAAAGAATATGTGTGGGAAAGTCAATATGGTACTGTCAACATAAAAGACAATGTTTGGTACAGTCATTACACTCAAAAAGGTGGAACTGTAGTAGATTTTCTTAAGACTTTCTATAACAAATCTTATGTAGAATCAATGCTCTTTTTATTAAACAGCAACTTTGAAATGTTAGATAGAGTTAATCATATCAGAGAAGAAGCTCAGGAATTAAAGTTGCCAATTAAGTATGAAAATATGAATCGTATATATGCATACCTTGTAAATGACAGAGGTATAAGTCGTGACGTCTTGACTACTTTCGTTCACGCTAAAATGATTTACGAATCAAACTATTATCACAATGCAGTATTCGTTGGTTACGATAAATTTAATCAACCAAAGCATGTACACCTTCGTGGTACAGCTCGTGAAAATTCATTTAAAAGTAATATCACTGGTAGTGAAAATAGATATAGTTTTCATTGGAACGGAACAAGTGATAAACTGTATCTTTTTGAAGCTCCGATAGATATGCTTTCGTTTATTTCAATGAATCCGGATGGATGGCAACAACATAGCTATGCGGCAGCTTGCTCTGTTTCAGATGCAGTTGCTTTCCAATGTATAGAAGATAATCCGAATATAAAGAAAGTGTATATCTGCTTTGATAATGATGAACCAGGCCAAAATGCGGCCCAACGAGTAACAGAAAAGATGTACTCTAAAGGGATTCCATCAGCAATCTTAACCCCCACATTAAAAGATTGGAATGAAGATTTAGTAAGTTTAAGAGAGGATGAAGAACAATGCCCAATGGTACAATTTTCTTAATTTTTGTTAGTGCAATTATGTTTGCTTTGATTGGTGGAATAACACTCATTTCTCACATATACAACCTTAACAGTATCAAAAGCAAAACAGTCGGTGATGGTCAGCATGGTACTGCAAGATTTTTAACACAACAAGAACAAAGAAAGGTCTATAAATTTGTTCCATTTACTCCAGATAAATGGAGAACTAAAAAAGGAAAAAAGGATTTGCCACAAGGAGTTGTAGTTGGCTGTAAAAGGATATTAAAAAAAGATTATGCAATGGTTGATACCGATGATGTCCACACAATGATGATAGGTGCGGCCGGTTGTGGTAAGACTGCATATTGGTTGTACCCAAACCTTGAGTATGCTTGCGCATCAGGAATGTCATTCCTTACAACAGATACTAAAGGTGATTTGTATAGGAACTACGGAAAAATAGCAAGTGAATATTACGATTATGATGTCGCAATAATTGACCTTCGTAATCCAACTAAATCAGATGGCAACAATTTGTTGCACCTTGTAAATAAATATATGGATTTATATAAATCACATCCCGATAACATTTCATACAAAGCAAAAGCAGAAAAGTATGCAAAGATTATCGGGAAAACTATTATATTCAGCGAGGGTGAAGCCTCTTCATTTGGTCAGAACGCATTCTTCTATGATGCCGCAGAAGGCTTATTAACCGCTTCAATTTTGTTAGTTGCAGAATTTGCTCCACCAGAGCAACGACATATTGTTTCAGTATTTAAACTCATTCAAGACTTACTTGCACCAGCTCAAGAACCGAATATGCCAAAAGGTAAGAATCAGTTTCAACAACTTATGAAAAAGCTACCTCCGGAGCATAAAACAAGATGGTTTGCAGGTGCTGCTCTTAATACAGGTGACCAAGCAATGCAATCGGTAATGTCAACAGCTATGTCACGACTTAATGCATTTCTTGATTCAGAACTTGAACAGATTTTATGTTTTGATACAGCTATAGATGCAGAGAAGTTCTGCTCAAATAAATGTGCAATATTCATTGTGTTACCCGAAGAAAACCCTACAACATATTTTATGGTTTCGTTATTGCTCCAACAATTCTATCGAGAAATACTTATGGTAGCAGATGAAAATGGGGGTAAGTTAAAAGAACGTGTTATGTTTTATATGGACGAATTCGGTACACTTCCAGCAATTGAATCCGCCGAAATGATGTATTCAGCTTCTCGTTCAAGAAGATTATCTTTAGTAAGTATTATTCAATCTTTTCAACAACTTGAAAAGAACTACGGAAAAGAAGGTGCTGCTATTATTCAGGATAACTGTCAGATTACTATCGCCGGTGGTTTTGCTCCAACTTCTGAAACTGCTGATATAATATCTGATTCACTTGGTACGAGAACTGTAATGTCTGGCTCAGTTTCAAAAAGTAAAGATAATCCTTCACAAAGCCTTCAAATGATTCAAAGGCCATTGATGTCAGCTGATGAACTAAAATCAATGAAGAAAGGTAGTTTTATAGTTATGAAAACGGGAACACATCCATTCATATCAAAACTAAAACTATTCTTTAAATGGGGAATCACTTTTGATAAAGAACCTTATTTACCAAAAGACAATGGTACGAGAGATGTCGAGTACACAAGTAAAGAAATTATTGAAGAAGCGATTATAAAAGCATATCCACCACAAGCAAACAAGGATACCCCTACCGAAGATAAAAGATACCCACATTCAGGTCAGGCAATGACCGAATATGAGTATGAATATGACACTATTGAAGAGCAATTTGAAATACAAAAAGACTATCACAAAAAAGCTCCACAGAACGAAGATATTGTGAAATCGGATGGAGGTGAACATAAGAATGCATAACTACAGGCGAAAAGTTTATACTCTTGATTTGCCATCTCGTGCAAAATCAGTTTACTTTTATTTGCTCGACAGATGTGATAAAGAGATGAAATGCTTTCCTGGTATAAAGACTATTTCAAGGCATCTTTCTATCTCAGAAAGTACAGTTCGAAGAGCTATAAAAGATTTAGAAAATGCCAAACTAATACGAAAAGAAATACGAGTAAGAGGAAACGGAACTTTTTCGAGTAATACATATTATTTGATATAAAAACACTTCCACTACAAAGGGATTATTATGCCAGAATTGTGGCAGTAATCCCTGTCATAGTGGAAGGTCTTATTAAGTATTCAGTTAAAAGGAGAGTAACAGAATGAAAAAATATCCTTCGATTTTAAATTATAATTTTTTGTGTTTCTAAGTTAATATAATAAAAACAAAAAATTTAAAAAAAGTGTAAAAGCATTTTTGCATTTTTTTTAAACGTTTTACCTCTTTCATTGAAAATAAAAAGTTTTGGTGATATAGTGAGCGAAAAAATCTATGGTGATATAATGGACAGAAAGTTGTTTATTATAAATTTAAGTACGAGTTTTAATAAAGAGAAATTTTATGAGCTTTCAAAGTTTGTTTCACAAACCAAACTTAATAAAATAAATGAACATCAAAATTGTATGGATAAAAAACTTAGCTTGTACGCAGAAATAGCAGTTAAATTGATTATTGCGAAAGAATTGAAAATAGATTATAAAAAAATAAGTATTGTTGTAGATGAACTTGGGAAACCATACATTGAAAATGAAAGAAACATTAATTTCAATATTTCTCATGCTAAAAATATAATAGTAATAGGTATTTCAAATAATTCAATAGGGGTAGATATTGAATTTGAATGTATCAACGGCACAAAAATTGCTGAAAGATTCTTTACAAGAAAAGAATATGAATATATTAAAGAAAATGTAAATCCTGGGGAAGCTTTTTTAGAAATTTGGACTAAAAAAGAGGCGTATATTAAGTGCTCTGGTATTGGTTTAAGAGCGCCATTAAATAGTTTTTGTGTCTTAGATACTAGTTTAAAAGATAAGTTTATAACTTTTAAACGTGATATATATGTGGTTAATTTTTATGATGGAATAAGTAATAAAGAGTTGTCTATTATAGAACTTATGGAATCAGAAATTGAAAATTTATATGTAAATTATTGAAAGTGTGGCCTTGGGAAAGAGTCAAGTAACAGACAGTATAAAGTATATTATAAAGTGGATGCGGATGCGGAGGATGCGTTGATGATGTGTTTGTATTCTATAAATAAATATGTCAGTTTTGCATTAAAATGTTCTAACTTAGTTGATAAAACAAAAAGTTATTGTGGTAAATATCTTATGTATATTTCCAAGCAATAACTTTTTATCTTTAAGTAGTGGAGTCAAAACGAAATTGATAATGTTTTACTTAATCGAAAAATGTTAATGAATACATATTTGTATTTTGGTTTCAAAAAAGTATGATTTTTATTCAAATATGAATCTTTTCTCGACAAAATTGAATGTGCTGTTAAATAAATCAAGAAAAATGTTATATTAAGCATGAAAGTTGTTCGTTTTTGATGTTTAGTGTCACAAAATAGAGAAAACTTATAGAATATATAATGAGATAATTTAACTTGTCATATATAAAAAATCAAGAAGGTAAAATAAGAAATATTTTGATGGTTTTTGAGTGTTTTTATATGAAATACAATCTACTGTTTTAAGTTAAAAAGGAGTTCTTGCCATGGATAAAATGAGAAAACTTTTGGATTATGTAAGTAAAAATATTCCATTTTACATCAATTATTTTAATAATAATAAAGATCCTCTAGATATTAATTCATATCCCATTTTAACTAAAAAAGATTATATTGATAATATTGATTTGTTAATGTCAATCCATTGTCGTAAAGAGGATCTGAAAATTCAAAAAACATCAGGAACAACTGGTATTCCTTTGTGTGTATATCAACATCCTGAAGATTATTATAATCAAGTACTGGAACTTTGGAGGATACGAAAAAATTTTTATAATATTACTCCTTTATCTCGAAAACTTACATTTTATTTAAATAGAGATGCAACAAAAACATTAGAAAAAGGTTATTGTTTAGAAGCTGAAAATGAATTGGTTGTTGGTTTATATGATTTAATTGATGGCGATAAATCGAAATTTATATTAGACAAAATAAAATCATATAAACCAGAGTATATTAGGGCTACACCAACAGCTATATGCAAATTTATTGATTTTAGTAAGAAAAATAATATACATAAATGTGAGGAAATTTATTATATTGAATCGCAAAGTGAATTTTTATTTGATTTTCAAAGAGAAATAATGCAAGGCTTTTTCCCAAATGCACAGGTTTCAAATACATATGGATGTACTGAAATATCTGGAATCGCTCAGGAACTTCCATGTTGTCAAGGATTACATGTTATAGATAAGAATGTTTTTATAGAGATATGTAATAATGGAAAAATAACACAAAAAGAAAATATTGAAGGTGACTTAATAATTACAGGATTAAATTCATTAATAATGCCTTTTATACGTTATCAAATTGGGGATAGGGGAAAAATTATAACTAATAATTGTAAGTGTGGTCATCAAGTTATAGAAATTGTGGCTGGTAGGAGTAATGATTATATTAAATTGATGAATGGAAAAGAAGAACACTGTTCGATTTTAGTTAGGGGTATAGAAAAAATAAATGATTTAAATAATCAAGTTATTAAGTTTAAATTTATACAAAGAACAAAAGATAGTTTTGATGTGTACTTAACTATTAAAGATAGTTCATTAGAAGAAAACACAAAAAATATTTTTTTAGATTATATTTCTAATACTAGCATTAAAAATGTTAAATGGAATTTTTATTTTGTGGATTTTTGTGATGTTGAACAGACAAAAAGTAAGTTTTGTTATTTTGAAAGTCAAGTGATTTGAGTTTAATTGTATAGACTTAATTATTAAGGATAAAACTTCGGTGAAAAAATTTAAAATAATTATTGTTGGGTGTGTTATGAATATGAATTAGAAATTACAAATTGTAATCTCTATATTGTGAAAATTTGATTAACTAAGGATATTCAGACGATTTAATTGGGGGATAGTTGTGAAAATGCTTTTTACTTATTGAATTAACTGAATTACTAATAAATAGAAAATAATGCTTTAACTTAAGTATACTAGAAGGTGTATGTAAATGTAAGATTTACCAATTAGATTGTGCAGAAGAACTGCGGTGTTTTATAAAAATTAGAAAAAGAAAAAACTTTGGCTATATAAAAATGTGGCATAAAAAATTTAATAGAAGTTTTTTAAAATTATAAAATATAGAACAAAAATAATAAAGGAGCATAAGAAATGAATAAAAATTTTAATTTTAGTATTGACCCTCAATTTATCGAGTATTTTTCGTCTTTGCATCAGGTTTTTCTTTACTTAGTAGATAGTTGTCAATTACAATGCGAACAATGTTTGTACAAGTTAGATAATAATTTCACACTTTCAAGAAAAGATATCAACCCTGAACACGCAAATTGGATGATAGAAGACTTTTACAAGTTGGGAGCGCGTAAATTAACATTAATGGGAGGTGAACCAACATTATATAGAATTGAAGAAAAAAGAGAGCCGTTTTTTGAACTAATTGATAATGCCAAAGACCTTGGATATGAATATGTTAGAATTGATACAAATGGTCAATTTGAAACAGAACTTTTAGATAATCCTTCAATGAAGCGATTAGATGAAATTACATTTAGTCTTGATGGTCCTAATGCTCAAATAAATGATTCTATTCGTGGAACTGGTTCGTTTGAAAAAGCTGTTAAAAATATAAAAAGGGCTGTTGAGCTTGGGTACAATGTTAACATTACATGCTGTATTTCTAATAAATTATGTGAACGTAATGAACAAGGCGAATTGTATATTAGTGAAATGATTCATTTTACTAACTCTTTAGGTGTTACTTGTATCAATTTTCATGATCTTTTCAAAAGTGGTATTCCACGGGATTTTTGGACTGGGAAACTTGATATAACTGTTGATAAATGGTTTGAAGTATGGACTGAATTACAGCATAATATTGAAGCAAATGTTTACCCTATCCCAGTTAGAATACCACAGTCTTTTGTTGCTGAAGATGATTTTAATGTGGCACCAGAGTATTATGGCTATTGCTCGGTAAAAACTGGCGATAGAATTTTGGTTCATCCAAATGGTATTATGCGAGTATGTTCTTTAATGATTGGTACTCCTTATGGAGTTGCAAGATATTATGATAATAAAATTGAATGGGATAACGGATATACAAATGAAACTTTGTCGCATGCAATGGATAAAATGACACCATGTACGAATCAAGATAAATGTAAAATTTTTGGAGATATGAAACCATTATGTGTATCGTTTAAACCCAAACAAAATGAATTTGTATGGAAATTAAAGCTTGCGTGGGAGGGTAAACTTGGCAAAAATAATTGTTATTGAAGGTATAGATGGTGCAGGGAAAACAACTATTGCAAAACGTTTAAAAAAAATGTTAGGTGATGAAGCTTGTTTTATAAGTAAAAAAAGCATCGATGCGAAAACAGTATTTCAAAAACGGTTTATGTCAGAATTAAAACCGATTTTATGGGGACATAAAGCAGATGAAAAAATTTATGAAATTGATGAGATAACATGGCTTTACTTACATATGTTATGGTATCACATGCTACAAGAATATGTGATTTCACCTAAATTAAACCAATATAAATATGTAATAATGGATGGTTGGTTTTATAAATTTTTGGCAAGACACTATGTTAATAATCAAAGAAATTGCGAATTAGCTAATTATTTGTTTAGAAAACTTTTAAAACCTGATTACATATTTTTATTAAGAGCATCACCTGAATTATGTTATATTAGAAAAGGGAATGTTAAACCATCAGAATGTGGAGTCCATAATAATAGAATATTGACAGAATCATCCGTCACAAATTTTTGCAAATATCAAGAAGAAGTATATGAGGCATATTTACAAGTTTTTGAAAATGCAGATTTCACTGTTATAGATGCTGAGCAGAAAATAGATAGTATTATTAAAACAATTATTTTGGAAGTGAATAATGATGATTCTAACAAAACAAAAAATAATTGAAGAAGTAACCAATAAAATAGAAATAGTCCCCTTTTTAAATGTAAATGTTAATAATAATAGTTATAGTGTTAGTTTAGGCTCCAAATTGCTTGTGTATACTTCTGATTATGTGGATACTGCTATGAATAATCCTGTTGAAGAAATTACTATACCTAATGAAGGTCTTGTTCTCAAAAAGGGTAATTTTTATGTAGGTCATATCCAAGAATACATAGGGAGTGACTATTATGTTCCGATTTTACACGGAGTCGAAGAGATTGCCAAAAAAGGGTTGTTTGTTCATGTTACAGCAAATTTGATCGATATTGGAAATCATTGTAATTTTTCTTTGCAACTATATCCCACGGAAGATATTAGAGTGTACCCAGGAATTAAAATTGCACAGGTTTCTTTTTGGCAAGTAAGTGGGAATATTAAGCTGTATAAAGGTAAATATAATGGCATAAAGGGCCCAGCATCTTCTCAAAGTTATAGACATATGGCTGGGTATGGGAGTATAACAAATGATATTAACGGGTTCAGAAATTAAAAGAAATGTAAGTTTGGGTCGTATTATTATAGAACCTTTTAACGAAACTCAGGTAAATCCTAATAGTTACAATTATAGATTAGGTGACACCTATATTGAAATTAAGGATGATAAAACAAGTGATTTAAAAGAGACTCAAAAAGATATAAAATTGCATAAATTACCAGAGGATGGTGTGATTTTTTATCCAAATAGAATGTATTTATGTAATACATATGAAACTATAGGGAGCGAATACTACGTAACATCTTTAATTGGGAAAAGTTCAATGGGAAGACTTGGGTTGTTTCTTCAATTATCTGCAGATCTTGGACATCAAGGAGAAGTTCACAAGTGGACACTAGAAATTAAACCCATTATTCCAATTAAAGTTTATCCACATATGATTATTGGGCAAGTTACTTTTTGGAAACCCCTTGGAAGTTATACAAAAAGTAAAGGTTATTATAAAGGGTTTGATGAGCCTAAAGAATCAAGGGGGATTGATTATGATCTTAACAGGTGATGAAATAAGAAAAGAAGTAATGCAAAAAAGAATAATTATAACACCGTTTTGTGATAATCGTATTAATCCAAATAGTTATGATATCTCAATTGGAAAAACAATCAACTATTACCGTGATGAGGATATTCTTGATGTAAAATATGAGCCCCAATATATTACAAAAGACATACCAGAATCAGGCTTTTTATTGAAGAAAAATAAATTCTATTTCGCAATGTCAAAAGAAAAGATACAATCAGATTATTTTGTTCCGATATTACACAATCGTTCGGGGGTGGCGAGAAAGGGACTTTTCACTCATATTACGGCTGACCTTTTACAGATTAATCATAATGGTTATGTATTAATTCAATTATTTGCTCTTACAGATATAGTTATATATCCTGGACAAATTGTGTCACAAATATCTTTTTGGAAAACAATGTAAAGGAAGAAGAATATATGAATAATTTAACAAAAGAAGAAATTAAAAAACTTAATTATACTGAATTTTTATCTCTTGTAGATCAATGGAATGTCCCACCTGGTTCAATTTCAACTATAAATGAGTGGGCGGTTTTTGGTCACGTAAATAAAGACTCAAGAGTTCTTGAAATTGCATGCTCTACCGGTTTTTCTGGTAGAGAACTTTCTAAATTTACAGGGTGTTCTGTGTATGGGATTGATATATGTGCAAATTCTATAATAAAGGCAAGGTCTGCAGCTGAATACTATGCACCTAATTGTAATTTAACATATGAACAAGTTGATTTATACAATTTTGATACAGATAAAAAGTTTACGCATATTATAATTGGTGCTGCAATACAGTTTTTTAAGGATAAGGAAAAATTTATCGAGATTATTTCGAATCTCCTTGAAGATGGTGGATTGATATTAGCATCGCCTTACTATTTAAAGGATAATCCATTGCCAGAAGAACTAATTAAAGAATCTGAAAATGTTATAGAAATAACTCCAACCAATTTTGGGTATGAAACTGCAATGAATTTTTATAAAAATTTTGAAATAATATATCAATCAAGAAAAGATATTATTATAGAAACCAAATGTCAAATGGAAAAATACGCGTATGATACAGTTAGAAGGAGTTGTGAGCTCTCTAATATTACTTGTAATCAGGAAGCATTTAATTATCTTTATCAACGATTATACGAAATAAAAAATATATGTAATAGAATACATTCTTATCATTCATATTCTGTACTTGTATTACGATTTACTAAAAAAATATATCCTAATAGATTTGTTGAATTATTTTGAATATGGATATTACTCAAGCATCAGAAGCATTTTTAAGTGTGTACCATGAAAATGGTTTTAAGACTATAATAAATCATAGTATTAAATCTTCAGACCCAACATTACTCTATTTAAATTCCACAATGGTACATTTTAAGCAAGAAATGAATAATAAAGAATATATTGAAAATACAGTAATATTACAGGATTGTTTTCGAAATAATAGTAATACTAGTTCCTTAAATGTTTTTTCTATGATTGGTGTTTCAGGTATGGTAGAAACCCTTTATTCAGCATTTGAATATCTTTGGTTGTACATAACCGATATTTTGGGTCTCAGTAAGAAAAGTATACATTGTGTTATTCATGGTGATGATGAGGAACTTAAAAGACTTTGGTTGGATTTTGGATTAGTTGAAAATCTACATTTGACTGATGAAAACAATGAATTGTATACAACACGTTGGCAATATGGTATAGGGTACGACTTTTATGGACGAGGTTTAACTTTGGTACATGATTGTTCTGAGATTAGCTCTTGCTCAAGTAATTGCGGGGTGTTTTGTGGTTGTAAAAAATATTTGCAATTTGGTAATGTTATTATAATTGAGCATGATGATACACAATATATTGATATTGGCTGTGGTCTTGAACGATTACTTTCATGTAAATATATGCACAATTTGTATAATATCCCTGAGATCAACTGTAAGGTAAGAGATATACCTATATATATAAGTAATGTTGAAACACGTCACTCTATATATAATATAATTAAAAGTTTAGATAAAATGTTTGATAGTGAGATTGGTTCAGGAAATCATAAAGAGAAATATATAGTGAAAAAATATATTCGAATGTTTGCTGATATTCTTGCGAATTACAATGAGTATGAATATACATCAGAGAATTTGTTTCCTAAAATAGAACAAATGTCTTTTTTATTTACAAATGAAAATAAATCTGCCAAGATAACATTTCTTAAAGAAGAAGTTGAAAAGTATTGTAATGGAATTTTTCGAAATATTATATTAGCAGAAAAATTTGTTAGTAATTCAAATTTGTCTAATGACGAAATGTTGCTAATATTAAAGGAACGGTATGGTTTAATTGAACAAATATCTAAGAATATAATTAATAAACAAATATTTAGGAGATGAGAGTTTGAAAATAATAGGAATTAATTCAAAGTTCGATGCAGGTATGAATGAAATATACTCCGGTGGATGTGCATATATTTGTGATGGTGAAATTATGATGGCTTTAGCTGAAGATCGTATTTCGCGAAAAAAGAATGACGGAGGTTTTAATAAATCACTTGTACATATTTATAGAGAATACAATTTAACCAAAAATGATATAGATTATTTTTATATTAGTTTTTATGCCAATCCGATGATTCCAAGTGAAGAAATGATAAAATATCATTTAAAATTATTAGATATTGAACAGGAACCAGAAAAACTTGTTGTAATGCCATCTCATCATTTATCGCATGCTTGCCTTGCTTATTTTTTATCACCTTTTGAAGATGCTCTTATTATGGTGGCGGATAATGAAGGTTGTTTATTAAGTCCAAAGCAAGCACAAGAAAAGAGTATTTTATTTAATGATTGTGAAAGAAACAGTTATTACTGGGCACACGGAAATTGTATTACTCTAATTGATAGGGATTTTCAACATTCAGGAGAAGTATGTTTTGGAAAGGCATATAATAAATTCAATGAATTTATTGGCTTTGGTAGTTATTTAAATGCAGGAAAAACAATGGGATTAAGTTCATACGGAAAGAATGTTTCTGAATGGGAAAATATAGATTTGTGGAATATAGATCAATATGGTAATCTTCATTCAAATATTATAGAAACTCATGATAGTTTTAATGATGTGGCGTATTTTTTTAATAGACATGGTTTAAATGTTGATAAAGATTTGAATTATGAGTCTGAAGAATATAAAAATCTTGCTTTTTTTATTCAGCACCAATTGAATAAATGGAGTGTAATTAAAATGCAAGATTTAATAAAAAAATATGATATTAACAACATATGTGTATCAGGAGGCGTTGCACTAAACGGAGTTATGAACTGGGAGTTAGAGAAGGAACTTCAAGCAAATGTATTTGTTCCACCCTATTGCAGTGATCCTGGACAAGCACTTGGTAATGCTATATATGGTTATATAGAGCAAAGTGGCAAATCAAACAATTCCTATATTAAAAAGCATAAGTTTGATAATTATATTTATTTAGGAACTGAATACGATAAATCTCGAATTAACGAGGAATTGGTATCATTATATAAAGATGATGACCGAGTAGAAATTGTTGTATCAGATGATATTTTAAAAATAGGTGCTGAACTGCTTTCACAAGGTAAGATAATTGCTTTCTTTCAAGGTAGAAGTGAATATGGTGCAAGGGCACTAGGAAATAGAAGTATACTTGCGGCACCAAATAGTTCTGAGATTAGAGACAGAATTAACACTTTAAAAGGCCGAGAACTCTTTAGACCACTAGCACCTGCTGTACTTAGTGAAGAATGGGGTTCATATTTTGAGGGGAAACAGTCAATTCTTGACAGTATGATGTTGAGAGTGGTAAATGTAAAGAAAAATCGTCAAAATGAAGTTTGTGGAATAACTCATGTTGATGGGACAGCCCGAGTTCAAGAAGTTAAAAAAGAGATAAATCCAACTTTTCATCAGTTAATAACTGAGTTTTATAGAATAACTCAAATACCAATGGTAATTAATACATCATTTAACAGAGCCGGAGAACCTATTGTAGAGTCTCCAAAAGATGCAGTTGAATCATTCATTGCCATGAATTTAGATGGTTTAATTTGTGGAGATTGTTTTTTAAAGGTGAAGTTATGAATAGAGAGGTATTTGAAATAATTAGAACTTCCTGGAATAGTACTATGCCACTACACCAAAAAATTAATAAAAAAAAGTATGATGAGGTTTTTAGAAGTCAGCAATTCACTGTTTTTTCTGAAGAAGAAAAAAATTTTATTAAAAAATATATCGCCCCCCAAAACAAAGATATTATTCAATTATGTTGTAATAATGGTGTTGAGTTAATGTCTTTTAAAAATCTTGGTGCAAACAAATGCTTGGGGATTGATATTTGTGACGAAGCAATTAATGAAGCTCAAACAAGATGTAAAAATCTATCTTATAACATAGATTTTATTTGCACAAATATTTATGATATAGAGAATCAATTTATTGAAAATTTTGATATTGTTTATATTTCGGTGGGAACAATTCGTTGGCTTCCGGACCTTACAATGTTTTTTAAAATATGTAATTCGTTATTGCGTAAAGGTGGGAAATTATATATTTCAGAGGTTCATCCGATTGCAGAAATATTAAATGATGACAGGGAATTAAGTAAAAGCCCTTTAGAAATAATATATTCATACAATCATAAAATGGAAATTAGGGATAAAGGTAGTTTAGATTATATTGGTCATACAGATTTTTTGAAAGTTGATAGAATTTGGTTTTTGCATTCATTTACTGATATAATTGGAGGTCTCATAAATAATAATTTTGATATTATTTATTTCAAAGAATTTGATGAGGATATCGCACATGTTTATCAATCAACAAGTCAATCAAATATAAAGGTTCCATTAAGTTTTAAAATTGTTTCAATTAAAAGTTAATATTGTGTGCATAACCATATCACTAATATTACAACTGATTATTTGTATTTTTGAGTTGAGAATATGGATTTATTGTTTCAAAGAATTATTAAATATTAAAACAACGGAATAACTATTATATTTATCGAGATAGTGGTTGATATTATATTGAGAGCTTTTCTTTTCGTGTTTAAATATTTTACAAAACCAGAATTTGTGAATAGACATATTGAAGGAGCTCGGTAAGAGTATATAAAATTACAAAAATAGTCAATATACTAAGTTAACTGTTAATATTATTAAAATGCGAATTTCATTTTTGCAATTTCTTATAAACTTAAAAGTTGTAACAAAATTTATTGTTTAAAATGAGATGTAATATAAAATATAATTCTATTGATTATTAATAAAATAACTTGATATTCAATTAGATTTGTGATACAATTCTAAAATAAAAATTAGATTTTTTATGTATAATTAAATCATGAATTAGGAGAATGAAAATGAGTATTGATTTGAAAAACAAATATATTGATTTTTTTGTATCAAAGGGTCATATAAAAATGGAATCAGCTTCTGTAATACCAGAAAATGATCCATCTTCATTATTTAATACAGCAGGAATGCAGCAATTGGTTCCATATTTGTTAGGCACACCGCACCCATTAGGACAAAGACTAACTAATTATCAAAAGTGTTTTAGATTAACAGATTTGGATTCAGTTGGAGATAAAACTCACCATACATTTTTTGAAATGTTAGGGAATTGGTCTCTGGGTGATTATTTCAAAGAAGAATCTGTAACTTGGAGTTATGAATTTTTAACGGAAGTTCTTAATATACCGCCATCTCGTTTAGCTGTTACAGTATTTGAGGGGAATGATTTTGTATCAAGAGATGATGAAACAGCTGAATTGTGGAAAAAGTTAGGTGTCCCAGATGAGCGTATTTCATACCTCCCAGCAGAGGATAATTGGTGGCCTAATATAGAACAACAGGGACCATGCGGACCTGATACAGAAATTTTTTATTGGAGTGATAATGAAAATCCACCACCAATTAAACATGATCCTTCAGACAAAAGATGGGTTGAAATTTGGAATAATGTATTTATGCAATACAATCATGTTGAATCCGGAGAATTTAAAACACTTGCACAAAAAAATGTCGACACAGGAATGGGTGTCGAAAGAGTTACAGCTGCACTTGAAGGTGTAGATGATAATTATAAAACAGAACTTTGGATACCAGTTATTGAAAAAATTTGTGAGTTATCAAACAAAGAATATAATGACGAAACTAATAAAGCGATGAGAATTGTTGCTGACCATATTAGAGCTGTAGTAATGATTTCTGCAGATTATGCCAACATCCTTCCTTCTAATAAAGATCAAGGTTATGTATTACGTATGTTAATACGCAGAATGTTGCGTTATGCAAAAACACTTGATATAGATATTACTAGTGATTTTGATATACAGATTGCTAAATTGATATCAGATATGTTTTGTCAATATTATCCAGAAGTAAAAGAAAATTTTAATCAGATAGAGAATGCATTGACAACTGAAAAAAGAAAATTTGCAAAAACTATCGAGCGTGGTTTAAAGGAAACAGTTAGATATTTAGATAATGTTAAACCAGGCGAAAAATTATCTGGAGAAAAAGCATTTAAACTATTTGATACTTTTGGTTTCCCGATAGAAATGACTATAGAACTTGCCGCTGAAAAAGGTATTACTGTTGATGTTGACCAGTTTAAAAAATGTTTTTCAGAACATAAACAGAAATCAAAAAAAGGTTCTGAAAATAAATTTAAAGGTGGTTTGATTGATACAGGTTTTGAAACAGCTAAATTACACACAGCAACACACTTGTTGCAAGGAGCCTTGCGTTCTGTGTTGGGAACAACTGTTCAACAAAAAGGTAGCAATATTACGGCAGAAAGACTTCGTTTCGATTTTAGTTTTGATAGGAAGCTTTCTTCTGATGAAATTAAACAAGTTGAATCAATTGTAAATAAGGCTATTTCTGAGAATATAAAAATTGTAAAAATGGATATGTCATATGATGACGCAATAGCAAGTGGTGCTCTTGGATTTTTTAGGGACAAATATAACAACATTGTTTCGGTTTATGAGATATTGGGTTATAGCAAAGAAATTTGTGGTGGTCCACATGCAAATAATACAGGCGAACTTGGTAATTTCAAAATTATAAAAGAAGAAGCATGTTCAAGTGGTGTTAGAAGAATTAAAGCAACACTTAGTAATAAATAGTCAAATTTTCCTATAGTGTGTAAATGGTATGGAGCATTTTATGAAAATTGTTACTTGGAATGTAAATGGTCTTCGTTCAGTGATACGTAAAAATTGTATACAACAAATTTTTAGATTGGATCCAGATATTATTTGTTTTCAAGAAACAAAATTGTCTGATGAATCTGTTTTTGCGGAATTTGTTCCACCCAATTATAAAGTTTACAATAATTTATCTGTAGATAAGGGTAGAAATGGCGTATGTATAATATCAAAAATTCCTGTTGTTAAGGTGGTTAAAAAAATATCTCATGAACGTTTTGATTTAGAGGGCAGATTTATAAATATTGAGTTAGAAAATGGTTGGTCTATTATAAATTTGTATGTGCCACATGGAAAAAGAGATAAAACGCAAATACCTTATAAATTAGAAGTAGCGAATTCAATTATTGATTACTTAAGAAAGAATAAGATAAGGAAAAGTATTTTATGTACAGATTTTAATATTGCTCATGAATTTATTGATCTTAATCGAGCTAAACAAAATATTAATAACACGATGTTTACTGAAGAGGAACGAGCAATCGTTGATGAAATTATAGATGTAGGTTTTGTAGATGCATTTAGAGTTTTTAATAGGGCTCCTGGTTATTATACATGGTGGCCATATGGTTTTTCTGCTAGAGCGCGAAATATTGGTTGGCGTATAGATTATTTTTTTGTTGACAAAATGTTTCAAGATAATATAATTAAAGTGGATATAAGAAATGATTTTTTGGGTTCCGACCATTGTCCGATAATTATGGAAATCGATGTATAGAGGGTTAATTAATATGCAAACTTTGAATAATTTGGAAGAAGCTAGTTTTGAAAAACTTTTAAATGTAAAAACATTTAGAGAAAATAGTGTCAGGGCAGAATGTAAATCTCATTATTTTTATTATACAGCTACAAACTATATTTTTTTGAGAAAATTCTTTTCTATATATAAATTATCATCAAATGATACCTTAGTTGATTTTGGATGTGGAAAAGGCAGAGTGTTGTTTTATACAAATTTTCACTTTGGAAATAAGTGTTGTGGTATTGAATATGATGAAAAACTGTATGATGATTTAACTAAAAACAAAAAAACATTTTTAGGAAAAAACAAGGATGAAATCGAGATTTTAAATGTAGAAGCTGAAAAATACGTTGTAAAGCACAGTGATAATATATTTTATTTTTTTAATCCTTTTTCGTTAAAAATATTTATTCGTGTAATAAATAATATATACGTTTCATATGAAAAAAACAAACGAAAAGTGCATATTATCTTATATGCTCCAGTTCCATCATACGAGCAGTTTTTAAAAATGAAAGGTTTTGAATTGATACATGATATAGATTTATCAAAGGATAAAGAGATTTATTTGAAATCCTCCCCCCATGAAATAGATGATAGTAGATATTATCGTTTTTGTGTTTATGAGATTGAATAGAAAAAATGTAAAACAAGATTGTATTAATTCAATATTTCCCCTTTTAATGGGCTTAATAAATTTTTAAAATACGAAAGCAGTACAGACTTTTGTCTGTGCTGCTTTTTTCGTTGTAAAAATACATATAGTTTGTAAAAGCAGAAATTTTATCAAACGAATACAAATATGAATATTTTTACAACGAAACTGAATGTTTTTTAAAAGCTTAAAATAAAAATGATATATTAATAACAAGTTGCTTGTTTTCGTTAGAAATGTAATGTTGAAATTTAACTGTGGTAAAAAACACATGACAATAAAACATAATGAAAATGTAGTGATTTATAATGTGTTTAAATATAATTGAAAAGGTGATTGTTTATGAATGAAAAACTAATTGATATTATAATTACTGTCTGTGGGGAAACCGTTGAAATAGATGAATCTACAAGTTTAACTAAAGATTTATTGTTTACATCAATACATTTTGTACAACTTATTGTTGAAATTGAAGCTGAGTTTGAGTTTGAGTTTGATGATGACGATTTAGATTTAACTAAACTAGACTGTGTTGGTGATTTAAATAATGTAGTTTCTTCACATATTTAAAGTGAAATGGATTCTTGTTCGGTTCATTTAATATTTTGTTTTTGGAGGATCTAGTTTGTGTCTAGAGTGGTTTTTGTTGGCTTGGGAGCTGATGGACATATCAATCCAACTATATCAATAATAAAAGAATTGATATTACGAGGAGAAGAAGTAATATATATTACTGCAAATAAATATAAAGATTTATTAACTAAAGTTGGTTGTAAACAAATTGAATTTAAATATTCAAGATTCTTATTTGGTTCAAATCATTTGAATTCAACTGCAAAAAGAACTGAAGAAGCTTTTTTAAATGATATCAGACAATTCTATAAATATATGGAGAGTCAAAAAGTTTTGGCAAACAAATTAAAGCAACTGATACAAAGCTTTAAAGCAGATTATATTATTCACGATTCTACGTTGTATTATATTAAATATATATGTGAAGAATTAAGTATCCCATGTATTAGTTCAGTAACTTTATTTGCATTGAATGACAAAATGTTTATTAAATCTCAAACCTTGCTATCAGATTTTTATAATGTTAATTTAAAAAATTCTCCAGAATTTATTGTTGATTTTATAGGTCAAATGGAAGAAGAATATTATTTTAAAAGTGGCTATAAACATAATTATCTTGATAATTCTATGACAAAACAAGGATTAAACATAGTATATACGTCAAAAGAATTTCAACCATATGCCAATTTACTTGATCATTCATATCATTTTGCAGGTAATAATCTTAAAAATAGACAAATGCTTGAAGTAAAACAAGATTATAATTTACCAAAAGGAAAAAAAGTCGTTTTAATTTCTTTTGGTTCAATTATGAGTAGCAGTAATGATTTTGTTAACTTGTATTCCGAGATGATGAGATATTTTGGTAAGTATAATGCCACATTTATATTAAATATCGGAAACATGAATAAAAAAATGTTAGGGTATACACCACAAAATTTTGTTTTGAAAAATGGAATTAATCAATTAGAATTATTGCACTTATCAGATTTATTTATCACACATGGAGGGATGAATAGTGCAAGTGAGGCTATCCAATTAAATACACCGATGATTGTAATTCCACAAGTGATGGATCAATTTTTAGTAGCGGAACAAATTGATAAAACAGGTATAGGAAAAGTAATAAAAAACAACAATATAGATTTTAGTAAATTAGAAAGTATGATTACAGAAATATTGAGAGATCCCCAATATATTCGAAATGCCGCTTATATTGCTAGAACATATCGAGAAACTGGAGAAGAAAAAGTAGCTGTTGATAAAATCTTAAAATATGTTGGAAAGTAAACAAATTATACCAACTGTATTTAGATAGGAAAGAGTGAGTCTTGTGTTTATTTCAGAGTTATTGAGCCGACAAAAAAATAATGATAAAATTGCTATAAAATATGGAAAAAAAGCAATTTCTTACAGTTCGTTATATGAAAAATCAAAATTACTTTCGCATACAATTTTACATCAAAACAGAAATAAGAATAATATTGCAATATTTTTGCCTAACTCTATTGACTATGCAATTGCTTATTTTGCTATTGCATTTTCAAAAAGTGTAATTGTTCCAGTGGGCGTACAGTCTAAACCAGTTGAAATAATTAGCACTATAAATTATTGTGAAATTGATTTGATTGTTACAAGTCATGCATATCGAGGTTTGTTGTATGAGTGCTTTAAAGATTATAACTATTCAGTATCAATATTATTTGTTGAAGACAATTCGATAGAGAAATTTAATATAGATAAGCAAAGTATTAAAAAATCGGAATGCAGTGCTTGTAATAATGATTCGGATATGACTGCTATCATGCTACACACTTCTGGAACAACAAGCAATCCCAAGCGTGTAATGTTAACACATAATAATCTTATATGTAATGTAGAGTCTAATATTTCGAGTTTGAATCTTTCAAAAAATGATATAACTTTGATTTCAATGCCGATGTATTTTGGCTATTGCAATACTGCACAATTTTTGACACACATATATTTAGGAGCTTCAATTATTATTTTAGACGGAGTTTTTTGGCCCAAACGTTTTTTTGAAATTGTGCAAAAAGAAAAAATTACAAATTTTACAGGTGTTCCATCAATGCTTTTTATGCTATTAGATTATAGATATTCAGATAATTATGATATTAGTTCTCTTCGGTACATATGCTTTGGTGGAGGTAATATGCCAATTGATAAGTTGAAGGCTTTAATTGCTAAATTTCGTACAGTTGGGTTTGTTCAAACATATGGACAAACAGAAGCCGGTCCGCGACTTACTGCTTTATTGCCAGACGATTCGATTAAGAAAATCGGTTCTGTTGGGAAATCAATTCCAAATGTGGATATAAAAATTTTTAGCGATTGTGATAAGGAATTGGATAGTAACATGATTGGTGAAATTGTTGCAAAAGGTTCAAACATAATGAAGGGATATTATAAACAGCCAGAGATTACGAAAAGCGTTTTGAAATCTGGATGGTTACATACAGGCGATTTGGGATATTTTGATGATGAAGGCTATTTGTATCTCACAGGACGAAAAAAGAATATGATGATTTCTGGTGGAATTAATATATACCCAGAAGAGATAGAAGAAATATTAATGAGGCATAGTGCAGTATTAGAATGTTGTGTTATAGCAGAATCTCATTCATTATTGGGAGAGATACCTATAGCTAAAATTGTATTGAAAGAAAACAATTATAGAGAAGACGATTTTAAAAAATTTTTACAAGGCTTTTTAAGCGATTATAAGATACCAAAAAGGTTCGATTTTGTTAATGAGTTGCCCAAAACATATAATGGTAAAATACGAAGGTATTAATCAATTATTCTTTAATGCATTTTAAGTAGGTAGAATAGTATGAATGTTAATTTATCTGAAATGGTTGTTGTTATTACTGGAGCTTCACGAGGAATTGGACGAGCTTTAGCAATAGCGTTTGCAAAGGAACAAGCATGTGTTGTGATTAATTACAATAGTAGTTGCATTGAAGCAGAAGAACTGAAGAACGAAATTAATGTATATAATAAGAATTGTTTGTTTGTACAAGCTGATGTTACTAGGCAGGAAGAAGTATCCAAACTTTATACTCAAACGATGAAAAGATTTGGTAGAGTGGATTTACTAATTAATAATGCAGGAGTTTGTGATGATAACTTGATTCAATTCATGTCTGAAAAACAATGGCAAAAAGTTATAAATACAAATTTAACAGGAACATTTCTGTGTAGTCGAACTTTTTCAAAAGCAATGATTCATCAAAAAAAAGGCAAGATTATTAATATTTCTTCAATTAAAGGACAAGAGGGAAGTCCAGGTCAGGTGAATTATTCTGCATCAAAGGCTGGACTAATAGGTTTCTCAAAAGCATTAGCCAAAGAACTTGGTCGTTTTAATATAGCTGTAAATACAATTTGCCCAGGTTTTATTGTAACAGATTTAAATCGACATAATATAGAAAAAAGAAAAATCGCAGAAGAAAAGAGTGCACTTCAAATATGTTCTGCATTAGACACTACCATTAAATTTGTGCTTTTTTTGTCTTGGTCAGGGGTAGAGGGAATAAGCGGAAGAGTATTCAATTTAGATTCGAGAATATTGTAAAATTTATGTGAATCACCATTTAGTATTTTGTTGTGATTGTCAAAAATAAAGTGTATTTGGAGGATATAAATGAGAAAAGAATTGCCATTGGCTGATCCACCAATTAAGCATTTATTGAGGGTGGCATATAGAGCAGCAATATTGTTTACAATGGAAGATAAAGAGCATTGGTTCTATACAAATCATGTACAGATTGGTTGTAATTTGGAAAGAAAAGAACCCTCTATGGTGTTTGTTTATGTACCATTTATTACTGAAGTACGTAATGGAAATGTGAAAACGACTCAAAAAAGCCTAAATAGGTTTATTCATAAAATTAAGAAGTTAATTGATAAAGGTGTTTATGTTTTAGTTGGATTAGACGAATATTATATGCCGAGTAGACCTTCATATGGTGTTAATCATTTTAATCATAATGTTCTAATTTATGGATATGATTCAGAAAACCAAGAGCTTTTAATACAAGGTTACTCAGAAAGAGATATTTATGAGGATAGACCTTTAAAATTTATTGATTTTGAAAAAGCATTTACATATTACAAAAATACATATTGGGTATCATATTATAAAAATAACAAGAGTATAAAAAAAGAAAAAAATAACAGAACTTTTAATAAAAAACTTTATTGTCATTATAAATCAATTTATCCTTTGTATTTTAGAATTTTTAGTGCCCGAAATTTCTGTAAAAATATGTGCTTTGGAATGCAAGTTTATGATGTGTTTAAAACGTTGCTTTATCAACAGGTAGAAGATTGTAAATATAATCCTAGTGTTTTAAGAGGTTTACTTGCAATAAGTGAACAAAAATATTGTATTGCAATGGGATACAAATATTTAAGCGAAAAAGAGAGCGAATTAATTGAGTTTGCTACTTTTTTTGAAAACTTATCAAACGAATATCTAAAACTTCGGAATATGGAACTAAAATTTAAGTTTTCTCAAAAACCGGAAATAGCAAAAAGGATTATCACTAAAATGGAACAGTTGATATTGGACGAATATAAAGTGCTAACACAGTATTTTGAAATTGTTGGGAGTCCATTTAAATTTTATTGATTGAAAATATTTTTGCTGAATAATTTGAAGGGTGATGTGTGTAATTTGAAAAAGACTGTATTTTTTGACAATGCATTATATATGTTGAAGAATTGGTATGAATGGGATAAAAATAGTGTTGTGTATTCTGTTTTTAGAATACCTGCTTTAATTGCACTACCGTCAGTAACGGCATTGGTTCCGAAACTTCTTATTGACGCAATAGAGAGTGAAAAATCTTCATCATATATATTATTGATAGTAGCTCTTCTTTCAGTATTATTAGCGATGTTAAGTTGGATTGAACCCTTTTTAAAAGAAAAAATTGAGGCATCAGCTACTAACATGCTTACAAAATATCGGTTGCTTGCATTTGAAAAATTATTACATATGGATTATGACAACATAGAAAGCTATAACGGGCGTAATATGTACGAACGGAGTCAAGTTTTTGCAGGGATGGGTTCTAGGGGTGTTTCTGCAAAAACATTGCCTCAAATGGTTGTACAACTAATTGCAAATGTGCTGGGCATTTTCACATACTCAGTATTATTACTGAAGTTGAATCCAGCATTAGTTATTATCGTTTTAGTCACTTGTGTATTTGAATTTATATTAGTCAGATGGATGGAACGCACGAAAATAGAACATCGAAATAAAGAAAGTGGAGTCTATATGCATTTTTGGTATATGTGTCGAATGGCGATTGACTCCAAATCTGGCAAAGATATTCGTCTTTATAATGCAGAAAAATGGTTTATTAGTATTATAGCAAAGATTTCAAAACAATATGCAGACCTTATGGATAGACTTTTGCATCAAACATTACAGTTTTCTGTTTTAGAATCGCTTCTATTAATGTTTAGAGAATTGGTGGCATACATTTTTTTAATTGCAGCTGTGATTTCAAGCAAGATAACGATATCTGATTTCGTTTTTTTGTTTGGAATTGTAACTGGTTTTTCTGCTTGGATTAGCGGTTTATTAAGCCAAATTTTGATGGTGAATTCGTTGTGTGAAGAATGCCAAAGATTTCGTGATTTTTTAAATATGCCAGATCACATTATTAAATCAAACAAATTGGAGAATTTAGACTTTGATTTTGAAAATATTGATGAAATTTCTTTCCGTAATGTAAGTTTTACATATGAGGGAAGTGATACGCCAGCACTAAATAATTTAAATTTTACAATTAAAAAAGGTCAAAAAATTGCACTTGTTGGTCCGAATGGAAGTGGAAAAACAACAATAATTAAGCTTTTGTGTGGATTGTATGAGCCTAATGAGGGTGAAATTTTGATTAATGGTAAAAATGTTAATAATTTCTCCAGAGAATCTAGATTTAAATTATTTAGTGTAGTATTTCAAGATTATAGATTTTTACCGATGAGTATTTCAGAAAACATAACATTGTGCCAAGAAGGCGAAGAAGATAGTCTAAGACTCATTGAGGTTCTAAAAAAAGCAAATGTTTTTGAAAAGATTTCTCAGTTGCCTAAAGGTACACACACGAAAATGCTTAAAAGAGTTTGGAAGGATGCTGAGGAGTTTTCTGGTGGTGAGATACAACGCTTATTATTGGCAAGAGCACTTTATAAAGATGCACCAATTCTTATATTAGATGAGCCGACAGCAGCTTTGGATCCAATTGCTGAAAGTAATATATACAAAGATTATGATAGGTTAATTCAGGGTAAAATATTATTTTTTATTTCTCATCGATTAATTTCAACTCAATTTTGTGACCGAATATTTTATATTTACAATGGTGAAATTGTAGAGGAAGGAAGTCATGATGACTTAATTGAACAAAAAGGCGATTACTGGGGGATGTTTCAGACCCAAAGCTATTACTATAAACAAGGTGAAAATGAAATATGAAAAACTTTAGATTGTTACTAAAAAGTTATGCACATCTTAATGAGTTGCAGCCAGGTTCGCTATGGGTAAATATATTTGGTAGTATTTTTAAGGCACTTAGACCATTTATAAATATATATTTTCCAGCACGCATCATAGAAATACTGTCAACAACAAAATCTGTAACAGACTTACTGATTTGCATTGGATTATCTCTGACACTTAATCTTATATTGTCGATTTTAGTAAATAGATTTGATGAGATTAGTTCTACTAGAGAGTGGCAATTATATCAAATTGAAAATAATAGAGTTAATTGTAGTCTTTATAATGTTGATTATAAGATGTTGGAAAATGCAGAGTTTCTTGCACGTGTAGAAAAATATAGGGGATATGGGGCATCTCCATTTGTTCGGATACAAAAAAATGCAGGGCATTTTGCACAAGGTATTGTTGGTTTAGTAAGTTCAGTAGTATTAATGTTACCTTTTTTTAGAGTTATGTTCCTTAAAACAGGTGATGGATTTTTTCAATCACCGTGGATAAGTGTTTTAGTAATACTAACAATTATTATTTGTGCGGTTGTTATTGTTATTATTAGTTCAAATGTGAGTAAAAAATGTCATAAAAAAGAAGAAGAATATTTAGGCATAAGAAGACTTTTCGATTTTTATTTAGATTTAATTAACGATTACAATTCGGGAAAAGAAATCAGACTTTTTAATGAACAAAATTTGATTTTAAAGCAGGCAACGGAGAAATTATTAATAGATGGAAAAAACATTCAAAATAAAATAGGTTCTTACAAAGCTATTTCTAGTGCAACTTATGCAGTAATTGGTGCTGTAATTGGATTTGGAATATATTCTGTTATTGGACTTAAGGCAAGTGTTGGTTTGTTTGGGATTGATTCACTTGTAAAATACATAGGCAGTTTTTTTCAGTTAGTTTCCGTTGTTAATAGTTTTGGAATGCTGGCAGGAAATCTTAGTAGCATCTATCCAAGATTACGGGAATATTTCTACATAACAGAAATGAAAAACGAAGATAATGGAATAATTGATATTCCAGTGCCTCAAAAAATCTCTTTTCAAGATGTTTGTTTTCGCTATAACGAAAATGCTCCAAATATTTTGAAAAATATAACAATAGATTTCTCAGTAGGTGAGAGAATAGCGATAGTGGGAGAAAATGGCTCGGGGAAAACTACTTTTATTAAATTGTTGTGTGCTCTTTATGAACCAAATAGTGGAATGATTAGTATCAATGATACGGATATAAGAGAGTACAAAAGGGAAAACTACCGCAAACTTTTCTCTGTCGTTTTTCAAGATTATAAATTTTTTTCACTTTCATTAGCTGAGAATATTGCATGTAGTGAAGTTTATAATAAAGAGAAAATAAAAAAAGTACTTGAAAAAGTAGGAATGAGTAATCGTGTTGATAAGATGGAAAATGGTATGCAGACTTATCTTTACCGCGATTGTTCAAATGATGGTGTTGAAATTTCAGGGGGCGAATCACAAAAGTTTGCGTTAGCACGTGCATTATATAAAGATGCTCCTATTATTGTACTTGATGAACCAACTTCAGCTTTAGATCCTTTTGCTGAACTGGAAGTGTATCGTAGTTTTGATACATTAGTAAAAGATAAAACTGTATTTTATATTTCACATCGTTTGTCTTCATGTATTTTTTGTGATAAAATTGCTGTTTTTGATAATGGTAAGATTGTTCAGTTTGGTACACATGAAGAATTGATAAAAGACCAAAAGGGTAAGTATTATGAACTTTGGATGGCACAAGCACAGTATTATATATAAACCTATAGTTTTGTCTAATAATTCAACCCAATTTTATGTTTATTTAAATTTTGTAGTATTAGAGAAAATTAAATCTAAATAAATACCACCAAGTTTTTAGTGGATTGTGATATGTAATTTTTGGATTTTAGGAAATATAGAATTATACTACGATAATCTGATTTGTATATTTACTTACATATGATCATAAATAAAATTCGAAAAATATGAAGAATGTATAAGACAGGATGTAGCGTAGATGAGTTTTAATAAACTGTATTTTGAGATAGAAAAATACAACTGTATGAGAATATAAAATTAAATTTACAGAATGTAATTTTTATGTGGATAATTATCAAATTATTATTACGTGATGCGTTATGAGAAAATTATTATTTTTGTATGGTGATTTTCATGTGATACTCTAAAAACTCTTTTTTATTTCAGTTTTTGTTTTAACTATTAAAAACCTTTTTATGGATTGATGTGAATATGATGAATTGTTTTATATATTTAAACGGATTAAAAAAGATTTGGTTTATTTTGTTGTCTTTTATAAAGTTTATTTTTTAACATTAGGGAAATACGAATTGTATAAAAAATATTACAAAATCTGAGATGCAGCATTGCGTTTCAGATTTTTCCTATATTATATCAAATTTTAAAAACATACTTGTACGACGAGTATAAAACAGGATAATAACTTAAAACATTTAAAATGTAGTTCAAAAGAGATCGTATGTATATTTTAAAACACATTTCATCTTTTTAAAAAATCGAAGAAAAGACGTGTATTTAATATAAAAAACAGTTTAGTTTTTTTCCTAAACGATTTTTAATTACTGTTTTATTTTTCGGAATTATGTGTTATAATAAATCGAGTATTTTTAATTGTGGTGAGTTATGAGGATATTAGTTTGTGATGATGAAAGATTTTGGTGTAAAACAATAAAAGAATATGTGTTGTCAAATCTAGATGAGGAATCAGAAAGTATAGTGGAAATATTTTATTCCGGAAAAGAACTAGTTGAGTATTGTTTTGAAAACAGACCAGATGTCTTATTTTTAGATATTGAACTTTCTGATACAAACGGTCTTGATTTGGCAAAACAATTGCGCAAAGATTTTCCTGCAATAATAATTGTGTTTATTACTAATCATCCCAACTATGTGTTTTCTTGTTTTGAATCAGAACCATTAAATTTTTTGAGAAAACCTCTAGAATCATTAGAATTTAACAAGACATTTCAAAGGATAATTAAAAAATATAGAGAATTACATAAATCTATACCAATAAAGTGGCAAAATGATTCAATAAATCTTGAAATTAGTGATATTTGCTATATAGAGGGGTATAACAGACATCTTATTTTTCGATTATATAATGGCGAAAGTTATGAGATAGTTGGAAGGATTAATGAGATGTATAAAGTTCTTCAAGTTTATGGTTTTGTAAAATCACATCAAGGATTTATAGTGAATATGCTACATATAAAAAGTTTTGGAGAAAATGAGATTTATATGAAAAACGGTGATAGTGTTTTAATGAGTGTTCGAAAACGTTTGAGCACTAAAGAGGCTTATACAGAATATATTAATGGGGGATTAAATGATAGTTAAAAGTGTTGCGATTATTGTTGGGACCATTTTCGAGTTCTATTCTACTAATTTGTATATAAGTACGTTTATAAAAAAGAAACCATTGAAAACTAATGTGTTACTATTTTTTTGTTCTATAATTCTAATATTTCAAATAATAATTTCTCTCGTAACCCAAGGCGTGGTTCTTTTATTGTGTTCCTTTATTACAGCTTTTTGTCTTTGTCAAATGTATTATTCAAAATATTACATTAAAATGATTATTGCTATGACAATAATTGTTATTAATGTTGCTTCAGAAATGATAGCAAGTGGAATAATTATGTTGTCTAAAACGATTGATTTTGAAAAAATCAACACAGATTCATATTTATTTGCATTAGGAACCTTAATGTCAAAATTTATGATGTTTGTTTTGGTTCTTATTGTTTACATAAGAAAGGCGAAATTGCATTCAGAAAATATAGAAGTTAAACAACTAATGGTTTTGAGTATATTGCCACTAACGACAATATTTATGATAGTGATAATGTATCACGTTATGTTTTTTATAATTAGTATAGAACTCAAAATATTATTCGTTTTTTTAAGTATTCTTATGATTATTTCAAATATTATTACATTTTATGTTATAAATAGACAAAACCGATTGTCAAAAGCTGAATATGAATTGAAGTTGTTAAGTGAAAATATAAATGAACAAGCAAGGCACTATAGGGAACTTCAACTTTCACATGAAGAGATAAGACAAATGAGACATAATATGAGAAATATGTGCATTGCAACAATTGCACAAATAAATGCAGGAAATAATGATAAGGCAATTGAGCAGTTGAATAGCAATATAAATATTATTGATGATACTAATAAAGCGATTGATACAGGACATCCATCAATTGATACAATTATAGAAAATAAACTTAAAATATGTAATGAATCAAATATTAAAATGAGCTTATCGTATCAATATGAAGAAAAAATAAATATAAACGAAATAGAAATAGCAGTTATACTCGGTAATGTTTTAGATAATGCTATTGAAGCTTGTCAAAAGTTACATGAAGAGGATAAAGAAATATGGGGTGTTATCATTGTAGATGATACTAATATTATTATAAATATAAAAAATACTGCAAAAGAATTTAATAATTTTAAAACATTAAAACAAGACTCTAAAAATCATGGACATGGGTTGAACAGTATTAAGCATATTGCTAATAAATATAATGGGTATACCAAATTTGCTTTTGATGAAAAAATATTCAGTTCATATATAGTTCTAGAAAATTAACAATTTGGGAGTTTTACTCAACGATATTGCACCATATTCTTTAAGAATAAAAAAAAGCACTATTATATCAATAGTGCTTTTTTTATTGGAGATATTGGTATGATTAAAAAACTAGCAATAAAAATAACCCACGTATTGATTAATAAAAATATAATTCAGATTAAAGAAAACAAAATGTATGAATATTGTGTAGAACTGGCAATTGTTTCTTTGATAAGTTATTTATTGCTTTTATCTATAGCAATAATATTTAATGAAATAATATGTTCTTTACTATTTTTAGTGAGTTTTTCATTATTTAGACGGTTGAATGGTGGATATCACGCAAATAGTTATTCAAAATGTGCTATGATATCCCTAAGTTGTTATATGTTAATGATATTTATAATTAAAAATGGGGGAAGTATTTTTAAAATTAACTATTTGCTTTTAATAGTGGGGCTAATACTTGTTATTTTGATATCACCACAACAGGATGATAACAAACCATTAACAGAGCGACAGTATCATCTTTTAAAAACAATTAGTAAGAATATAGCAACTATATTAATAATCATTCTAGTATTATTAAGAGAGTATTCGGAAATTGCAATTTTTCAAAATAAGTTTGTATTTTCGATATCATACGCAATAGATTTAGCTGCAATTTCGTTGCTAATGAGTAAATTAGAAAGGAGTGTGAAAAATGAAAAAATTTAAAAATATTTCAATTAGCTTTTTGAGTTTGTTTGCTAGTTTTGCTTTTGTTTGTGGTGTAATAACATCAAACTCAGCTTGTGGGATGATTTTTCATCAACCTAAGGAGCCAGAAGAAATGAACAAATTTAAGATTTAAAAAGCAACTGGAAAGAATGATTTCACATTCTTTCCAGTTGCTTTTTATATATAATGAAAATGAATATTTTATATAAATTTTGATGTGCCATATATTATATCAACGATAGAAGTCTGTGTATAGTTTGATATTTTAATTAATTCATTTGTTTCAATAAATTTTCCTTTAGATAGAACCGAAGATAAGCTTTGCTTGTTAATATTACAAATTGAAGCAAATTCATATAAAGGCAAGTTGTGTAATTTAATAAATGTTTTAATGAATTTTATAATATTTTCTTGAAAGTATTTTTTTACATTTTTTATTGAATGATAAGTTAATTTTGTCTTATCATTTTGCAATAAATTAGAACGTAGTTTTTCGAGTATGCGTTCTGAACTGGATAAAAAAGCTTGTTGTTCAAAAATAAACAATAGGTCATGAGTAGAATATTTATTTAAAATGAATAAATCGGGATTAAGACCATAAATCTTTGACAACAATAGGAGAATATCACATGGAATATTTGTAGAGCCTTTTTCAAAAAAAGAATATTTGTATGATGAAATGTTTAATAATGAAGAAATATCATTTGGGGTTAAACATAATGTTTCGCGTGCGAATTTTATTGTTTGGTTCATAAGAATACCTCATATTTTTACTTGGATATTAGCAAAAAAACTACTATTTGTCAATAGTTGGCATACAGTCAATTAAATTATTTTTAGAAATTGTCTATACTAAAAGTAAGTAGAATAGAGGTGTTTATATGGATACAGATTACTATAGATATGTAATAAAAGAATATCGTAAAAAAGAAAATCTTTCCCAAGAAAAACTAGCAGAATTATTAGGGTATGATACAACTTATATGAGCCATATAGAAACAGGAAAGCGAGAACCAAGTGTAAGTTTTTTCATAAAATTTTCTAATTTATCAGGCATATCTTTCGATTACATGTTTTGCTGTGAAACTAGAATCGGAGCACAAATCAAACTTGATGAAAACTCCGAGAGAATTATGAAATTAGAACCAAAAGATAGACAATTTATATTTAAATTATATGATGAATTATTACAACGTTTTGAATATGATATCAAATCTTCCAATGAATGAAATACTTTTATAAGATAGTGTAAGATAAAAACGCAATAATGTGTGTATTGTGAAAAACATATTCCCGATTTTGTGCATATGTTTTTATATACTTACACTTTAGGAGTTTTACTCAACAGTTTTGAAATTTTATGTAACTAAAAAATACAGTATGATATTATGTGTCAACATTACAAAAAGGACACATTTAATTTTACTGGGCGGTGTAGCCTACTGAAGAGTATATATTATCCACTAAAATAGCCATCCATCCAGAATTTGTTCTGGATGGGTGGCTATTCATTTTGTTTATAAATCTTACTATAGAATACTGGCAACCTTACATAGCCGAATATCCATAATCTTCGACATTTTTAAAACAAAATTTAAAAATGTTAGGAGATTATATTTATGTATAAAAATAAAGAATTTGATTATGATTTGTGGACAACAGAAACTGATGGCGAGAAAAAGTATTGGGTACGAGTTCGTAGAACAAATGATGTTGTTGAGGTGAATTTAGAAACAATGCGTTTTCTTCGTAATCAGGAGAAAAGAATATATAGAGATATAAGCGATTCAAAAGATACAATATTGTCTTTGGATGTACTCAATGAAAATGATGAACGAACAGAGGAATGGCTTATTGATAAGTATTGTTTTGAGGAAGATATTTTATTCAAAATAATGGAAGAAGAATTCTTAAAAACACTTACACAACATCAAAAAGAAATATTTTTAAATGTCATAAAAAATGATGAACCAAAGAGTTGTTTTGCAAAAAGAAAACAAATTTCTTTTCGTTCTGTAAGTAGAGCAACAGAAAGAATTCAAAAAAATTTTAAAAAATTTCAGACAAGGGGGTCCTATTTTGGGGGTAAAAATGTCCGTTGTCAAGTAGAGGGGTATAAAATCTCTCGTAAAAATTTCTACAATTGAATAGAGATTATCAAGTACGTTGCTATTGTTATTGCAGATGCATAAGCCACGATAGGACTACGCCAAGATCCAATGGAACAGATGTTGTTTTATTACAACATCTCGTTCTGTTGGGGAGCGATAAAATAGTTGCTATAGATATCGAGTAGCTCTCGATAAGGCAAAAACAGACAATAGTTATAATGATACTCCTGTCCAGTCATAAGTCGAGCGAGAAAAAACCGTCACAACTAATGAGGGCAGTTGGCAGAGAACCTGCTGAGGGTGGAATTCCCGTGGAATTGATTAGCTATCAGTCGCTTGGTCATCGTGAAAACCTTTAACCCCATACAGATTTACTATAGACTCAAAGGAGAGTGGGTTGTATGAAGAATCCTATTGTATATAAAACGGAAGAAGAAATCCCATTATTTTTAGATGCCAAAAGAGTGGCAGCTTTATTATGCATATCAACTACTACATGTTACGACATTATGCACCAAGATGATTTTCCAACAATATTTATTGGAAACAGAATGCTTGTTAAAAAAGATCACCTTTTTAACTGGATTGCAGCACAAACGTAAAGTTTTGCTGGACTTCTAAAAGTATTTGTGAATAATGTGTTGTTGGAGAAAGTGGGTGATAAGTTGAAAAGACGTGCTAATGGGGATGGATGTTTAAGAAAACATAAAAACGGTCGTTGGGAAGGTCGAATCATAATAGGTCACAAAGAAAACGGAACGCCTATATTCAAATATATTTCGGCTAAAACTCAAAGTGAAGTTTTACAGAAGATGAGAGAATTAACTATGGAGTACAGTAGAGCTAAGATTACTAACGAGAGTTTTATGAGAACTTCAGATTGGATTGACAAATGGTTTTTACAATATGCTGAACCAACATTAAAACCAAGTACAGTTATTATGTATAAATCATATGCACAGGCAATGAAAAAGTACATCGGTGAAATTCCGTTGGTAAACCTTAAAACAATTGATATACAGTTTATGTATAACGATTTTAAGGAAAATGGCAGAACTTCTCAAACCGATGTTTTAGGAACACAAGTTGCAGATTCAAGCGTTAAGAAATTACATCAGTTAACACACGAGATACTGCAATCCGCTGTAAAACAACATATCATTTTAAAGAACCCAACAGATGGAACTACAATACCAAAAGTCAGAAATACACAGATGAATGTATTTAACAAAGATGAGTTAGATGACTTCTTTAAAGCAATAGAACAAGAAAATGATTATTGGTATGAGTTCTTTTTTACTGCAATTACCACAGGTGCAAGAAAAGGCGAATTATGTGCTTTAAAATGGACTGATTTTGATAAAGAAAACGGAACACTACATATAAACAGAACATTATCACGAGGATACGATTCAAGTTTTACTGTAGGCGATACGAAAACAGAAAATAGTCGAAGAGTTATAAAATTATTACCAAGCACATTAAAAGTGTTAGAAGAACGAGAGAAAAAGTCTTATTCAGAATGGATTTTCTCGAGCTTTTCAGATATAACACAGCCATTGAGTACAAACACGTGTACAAGTAAATTCAAATCAATATTAAGGGATAACAATCTGAAAGATATAAGATTCCATGATTTAAGACATACGTTTGCGACACATGCAGTAAAAGAAGGTGTTGATATTAAAACATTATCCAGCATGTTAGGTCATACAAAAGCATCATTTACACTAGACAGATATACACATGTGACAGATGATATGCAAAATAAAGCTGCTGAAATAGTTGGAAATATAATGGATGAATTGATTGATTTTTAGAGGTGAGGAAATGAAAAAAAGAGAAGCTGGACAAGGTTCATTATTCAAAAGGAATGATGGACGATGGGAAGGCAGAGTCGTAATAGGATATAATGAACAAAATAAACCGATAACCAAAAGGGTAACATCAAAAGATAAATTAGAGTGCGAAAGAAAACTTGATGAAATACTAAAATATCAAAATTTATCCTTACATCGCAAAGATGATAAAACCCCATTTGGAGAATGGTTGGAATTTTGGTATTCAAATTACATAAAACCAAAACTGAATTTAAAAACACAAGAAAATTATGAATATTACATATACACATACATAATGCCATATCTTAATGGCATAGAACTTCGAGATTTAACTCAGTCGCTATTTTTAAATTACTGCAATAATTTAAAAAACTTCGGTAGAAAGAAAGGAACAGAAACTCACGGAACAACCCTTTCGGACAAAGTAATAAAAGAATGCTATACGATATGCAAAGCGGCTTTAAACAAAGCAGTAGAAGATGGTATCTTATACGAAAATCCAATATTAGATTGTAAGTTACCAAAGAATAAAAAGGTCGAGATGCAGATTCTGACAAAAGAAGAAATGCAACGACTGTTAATACAAGCAAAATACGAAGGCTTATTTGAATTGTTTTCACTTGAACTAAGCACAGGATTAAGACGTGGCGAAATTTTGGCATTAAAATGGGATGACATAGATTTTGATAATGGTTTGCTATATGTGAACAGACAAGTACAAATAATTAAAGGTGAACTTGAAATAACAGAACCTAAAACGAAAGCTTCGGTCAGAGTTATAAAATTACCTACAAATTTAATGAAAACACTATCTATATACAAAACAACAATTGATTCACAATGGGTGTTCCCTTCTCCTAAGAAAGAAAATAGTCCACGATATCCTACTGCTGTAAGAAATGCCTTGGATAGAATGTTAAAACGAGCAGAATGTAAACATGTTAGATTCCACGATTTAAGACATACATATGCAACGAGAGCTTTAGAAGCAGGTATGGATATAAAAACACTTTCGAGTGTATTAGGACATGAATCAACACAAGTAACACTTGATGTATATTCACATGTTACGCTTCAGATGAAAGAACAAGCTGCCCTTGTAATTGAGAAAAGCATGTTAGGGAATAATAGCGAGATTAAAATAAAAAAGGAAAGTTTTGTAGATCAAAGAGAAATCTTCAAACCCAAATCTCCAAGAAGAAAACCAGGAACAGGTTGTATCAGTAAAATAAGCGAAACAACTTACGAGGGTAGATATGCGAAACGAAATACTGAGGGTAAACGAATAGTACAAACAGTTTATGCAAACACCGAAGATGAGTGCGAGATTAAACTTGCTGAACTTATAAAAATAATGAATCAACAATAAGAAAAGAAAAACGAAGACACCGACCAAAATGGCCGGTGCCTTCGTTTGTTTTGGGTTGAAAATAATGTTCTCTAAGTACAGAGAAATTGAAAAAAAGGGGAAAACTTCAAATCTAACTGTGGTAATTATGGTCACACCCACCAAAGTCAGATGAAAGTAAAAACCGCTGAAACCCAATGGTATCAACGGTTTTCGTGGTCGGAGTGAAGAGACTCGAACTCCCGACATTCTGGTCCCAAACCAGACGCGCTACCAACTGCGCTACACCCCGATTGAAGAATTATGTCTTCAAAGCATTGATATTATATCGGATAATCATTTAAATGTCAATAGCAAATTTGAAAATTTTTAAAAATATTTGAAGCCGCAGATAATTATTTATTATCCGCGACTTCATTATCATCAGTTTTATTTTTTTTTGTTTCTAAAAATTTTGGTTTTTCACCTGGTTTTGTACTGTATTCGCTTGAAAATGCGGCACCTTTGTTTGAAAGCTCAGGTTTTGTAAATGCCTTTAAAAATTTTGGTAATTCAACTTTTTGTTTTACTTCTTCGATTGATTCTGGCTTTTCTGTCAAACCGCCTGTAGCAGAGCTTTTCACTGTTTTAGTTAAAAAGCGTCTTTTTCTTACATCAAGAAGTCCAGCTACAAAACATACTACTAGTATGAGGTTGCCTTCCCAGAACGCAAATTCTGCAAGCAAAACAGCAGTAGGTGTTTTATAAACAGTTGACTGTTTACCATTTTCGATTTTTATAATTTCATTCATAAAACCGAGCTTGTTAGTTAAAATATAAATTATACCGCTATTTGATGTCACAACTTTACGATTTTTAAGATTTTCGTACTCTGTTCCATCGCACTCGTTGAAAGTTAATGGTGTACCGTCCTGTGCAAATACAAATCTCGCATTTTTAGTATAAATAACGATATTATCATCCTGATTTACAGATAATGCATAATCATTTTTAAAAGCTAATTCAAAAGAAAAGACTTTTTCATTATCCTTATAGCCAGTAACTGCAGTGTTGTCGCCTACAATAACAATATTATCACTTGTAACTGCGAAACCGTTAAAATCTGTTGGTACAAGCCCACCCGCTTTTGTAATAACAGGCATAAAAATGAATATCATTGCGAGGATAATAAACGGTTTTAATTTTCTTATATACTTAAAATCCATTTTTAAAAATTACATACTTTCTGGTGCTTGAATTTTAAGCATAGAAAGAACATTTTTCATAGTGTTTCTTACGCAGTTGCAAAGGAAAATTCTTGCTTGCATTAAGCTTTCATCATCAGTCATAACGCGTTGTGCATTATAAAATCTGTGGAATTTTGTAGCAAGTTCACCTGCATAATGTGTAATTTTTGCAGGGTCATAAGTGTTAGCCGCAAGAACAATTAAACCTGTAAGAGAAGCTAAATGACTTATTAAATCTTTTTCTTCAGGTGAAGAAAGAAGCATAAGCTCATCTTTAGATGGTTTTCTTATATTCACGCCTTCGTTTTCTAATTTTCTTAAAATACTGCAAATTCTTGCGTGCGCATACTGACAATAGTAAACAGGGTTCTGGTTAGATTGTTCAACTGCAAGACCTAAATCGAAGTCCATAGCACTACCTGCTTCACGCATATTAAATAAAAATCTTACCGCATCAATTGGAACTTCATCAAGTAAATCAACAAGAGTAATTGCTTTACCAGTTCTTTTTGACATTTTAACAGCTTGTCCGTCTTTCATAAGATTAACAAGTTGCATTAAAACAACATCAAGTCTGTCAGCATCAATGCCGACTGCTTCCATAGCACCCTTCATTCTTGCAACATGACCGTGGTGGTCTGCACCCCAGACAACAATTGCTTTGTCAAAGCCGCGCTTCAAGAGTTTGTTTCTGTGGTATGCAATATCTGCTGCAAAGTAAGTTGGGTTACCATTCTGACGAATAAGAACATCATCTTTTAATTCTAATTTTTCAATATCTTCATCAGACTTGCCTTGCTTTTTAAGAATTTCTGTCTGAATTTCTTTGTTTTTATACCAGAGAGCACCATCTTTTTCGTAAGTGTGGCCATTTTTCTTTAAAATGTCGATTGTTTCTTGTAATTCGCCACCATTATGAAGTGAAAGCTCAGAGAACCAGAGGTTGTAATCAATTCTGTATTTCTCCATAGCACCTTTCATTGTTTCAATGTTTTTAGGTAATGCGAATTCTACAAGCGCTTTTCTTCTTGCTTCTTCAGTTTCTTTAAGATATTTATCGCCGTAAACATCAATAAATTCCCGAGCTCTTACTTTGATATCTTCACCGTGGTAACTGTCTTCAGGGAGTTCAATAGCGTCTTCACCTAAAAGAAGTTGTTGGTATCTGACATCTAAAGAAAGACCAAATTTATCAATCTGATTACCAGCATCATTTACATAGAATTCTCTTGCAACCTCGTAACCAGCCCATTCTAAAACTGCAGCAAGGCAGTCGCCGAGAGCACCACCACGGGCATTACCCATGTGCATAGGGCCAGTTGGGTTAGCAGAAACGAATTCAACATTGATTTTTTTACCATTACCAAAATCACTTTTACCGTAATTGTCACCTAATGTGTCAATATCTGAAAGTACATCTGCGTAAAATTCATTCTTTAAGAAGAAGTTTATAAATCCAGGACCAGCAATTTCACATTTTTCAAAATATGTGTTATCTAAATTTATTTTACTTTGAATTTCTTCTGCAATTTTTCTTGGTGGCATTCTTAATGCTTTTGAGAGCATAAATGCAGCATTTGCTGAATAGTCACCGTTATTTCTGTCAGCAGGAATTTCTGTTTTAAATGCAGGGATATCTGCTTCAATAAAAGTGCCGTCTGCCATATTTTGTTTTAAAGCGGCAGTAACTGAATCAATAATTTGCTTTTCTGCAATATTTACTATTTTTGACATATTTTCACCTACTATATTTTTTTAACTGTCAGAGTTACTGTGTTTTCAGCAACCATGCTTGAATTAAAATCTATTGTATATTTTAATCGGACTTTACCACCATTGTCATCTAAACCAATTAAAACTTTACTTGCAAAAACACCCATCACAAGGGAACCTGCAGGAGTTTCATAATGACAAGAGTGCCTTTTTCCATTTTCTATAATGAAGCGAGAATTATAGCTACCGCTTCGTGTTATTGTAACACATTCGGGGGACTCTACCTCTATGGTAGTTTTAGTGCCTTGCATCTCTTCGTCTATTTCATCATATTCAATTATGTAACCATTGTCGGTTTTTTGGTAAGTGCCACGAGAATTGATTTCTAAAGTGTCGCTTTCGTTGTCATCTGTGGTCTGCACAGTGACGAATTTTATCATTACATCATTTTTCATTGTGTTTTTCTTCTGCGTACGCTAATAATTTATCGATAAGCTCACTATAAGGTACGCCAACCTTTGCAAAGAGTTTAGGGAACATACTTATAGATGTAAACCCTGGGAGTGTATTTAATTCGTTGAGGCAGATTCTACCATCTTCTAAAAGGAAGAAGTCAACTCGTGAAAGTCCTGAACAATTAAGAGCAAGGTACGCTTTTTTAGCCGCTTCCTGAACTTTTGCTTCTACACCATCTGGCAATTGTGCTGGAATTGCAAGACCAGTTGAGTCATTTATATATTTTGCCTCGTAGTCATAAAATTCTGCAGTAGGTAAAATTTCACCAACGCAAGAAGCAACAGGCTCTGAGTTACCCATAACCGCACATTCAATTTCACGACCAACTAAAGTTTCTTCGAGAACAACCTTTCGATCTTCTTTAAAAGCAATTTCTAATGCTTTTTCTAATTCTTCTTCGTTGTGTGCTTTTGTAATACCAACTGAAGAACCGGCATTTGCAGGTTTTACGAAAATCGGGAATTTTAAATAATCAACTGCTGATTTCAAATCTACTTTGTTGTTATCCAATTCATATTTTGTGAATGCTACCCATTTTGCCTGTGGAATACCTGCGGCATCGCAGATTGTGTTTGTAATTGCTTTATCCATACACATAGCACCAGCGAGTGGAGTGCAACCAACATACGCGATATCTGCCATTTCAAATATGCCCTGAATTGTACCATCTTCACCATTTTTACCGTGCATAACAGGGAAGATTACATCAATTTTGATTTTTTCTACTTCTTCGTCCTTGAAAACTAAAAGAGCTTTTTCGCTTTTGTCAGGTGAGATAATTGCAGAAACCGTATTTTTTTCTGCCCAGCTATTATTTTCAATACTGTCAATATCACCATCATAAAAAAGCCAACGACCGTCTTTTGTAATACCTAATGTGTAAACATTATATTTTTCTCTGTTTATGTTTCGTAAAACTGATGCAGAGGAACGAAGAGAAACTTCGTATTCGCTAGATGCACCGCCGAAAATTACAAGAACATTTTTCAAAACAATCACCTTGATTTACTAAATATTTCAAATTATAAAAATACATTCTAAATTTTACCACATTAAAATGATTAAATCAATCATAAAATACTATGATATTTTAAGAATAGTGTTTACCTTTTCTATAAAAAATGCTACAATGTGTATAAAGAAACTTAAAAGGGGTTTGTTTTTATGGAAATCAAAGAGATTTTAAAATATGTTGACCACACACTTTTAAAGCAAGAGGCTACCTGGGAGCAGATGAAAACAATCTGTGACGATGCTATGAAATTCTCAACCGCGAGTGTCTGTGTGCCACCATCATTTGTTAAACAATGTAAAGATTATTGTGGCGATAATATGAAAATCTGTACAGTTATTGGATTTCCTAACGGATATAACACAACTGCAGTAAAGGTCTTTGAGACAGAAGACGCGCTTAAAAATGGCGCCGATGAAATTGACATGGTTATAAATATCGGTTGGGTGAAAGACAAAAAATTCGATTTAATAAAAGAGGAAATAAAAGCTATTAAAAATGCTTGTGATAATAAAATATTAAAAGTGATAATTGAAACTTGTCTTTTAAGCGATGAAGAAAAAATTGAAATGTGTAAAATTGTTACCGAAGCAGGTGCAGATTTTATTAAAACATCAACGGGTTTTTCTACCGCTGGTGCTACAAGAGGGGATATTAAACTCTTTAGTGAAAATATAGGCGAAAATGTAAAAATGAAAGCCGCAGGTGGAATTGCTTCACTTACTGACGCCGAAGATTTTTTAAAGCTTGGTGCCCAAAGACTTGGCACTTCAAGAATTGTTTCAATAGCAAAAAGTGAGCAAGGCAGCGGATATTGATTTTTAGAGTAATGCTTTTAAAGGGGATAAGTAATGAAAAGTTTTGGAGAAATATTAGATATGGAAATCAGCTATGTTCCTACAGCAAAGTTAAAAGATGTTCAGGAAATGATGGCGAATTGGAAAAAGAATAATAAGACAATCAGAATTTCTGCAGTTGTTGCAATTTTGATGTCGTTTATATGTATGTATTACAATACATTTTCCGATTCAGAGGTAGATGCGGGTATTCCGATAGCGATGTGTGTAGTCAGTATGATAATATTGACTTTTGAAGCACTTGTAGTTACAAAAAGCTTAAAGTGGGTGTACTTTCTTTCTTATATAAGTACAATGCTGTTTTCATTTTCGGCAGCTTGTATAGATTTTAAATCTCTTACATTACCAGCGGCAATTGTGTTGTCAATACCGCATATAGTAAACACATATTTTTCTCACAAGGCAATTTATAATTATGAGAAAGTGTATCTCAGATTAAAAGAGCGAAAAGGATTTCCTCATTTTGTTTTCAGTACTGCAGATATGTATGCAGATAAAATATACTTGAAAAACAAAGACGAAAAAACAGTTGCAGAAAAAAGAGTTGAGGCCTCTTTTAATCCGTTTAACGAAGAAGATGAAATTGTAGATGAAGAAGTAAGAAGAATGAATACGCTTCGCTACGAAGAATTAAAGCAACACGAAAAAGATGTTGCCGGTGCTTATTATGAAGAAAAAGAAATAAAATATACGGCTGAGCAAGCAAAGGAATATAAATATAAATTCTCAATTTTGGGTTTTGATATTGTTATACCGCACAACGATTTTAAAACAGCTCCTATGGACGAAAAACGCTATTTTATGAATGTGTGGAATGAAACTATAAGCAAAATGTTCAGAAACGAAGAGTTTATGATTATGATGCTGATGTTACTTATTCTTACTGCTAATGTCGGTGGTATGGGTTTTGGTGCAGCGATATATTTTGTTTCGCTTGCTGTTTATATCTTCGGTACAAATTTTATAAAATTAAACCAGATAATCGGAGTTCCGTTAATAATAGGTAGTGTTTTTTCATATTGCTCATCAATTGGAAGTAATATGATAGCGGCAGGTTTTGTATTTGTTGTTCTCACATATTTTTGTATAACTATGTTGCCGGGACTTATAAGATTTACTGTGAATTTTTCTGCTTTCAAACAACTTTCAAGGCAAAAAGGGTTTCCGTCATTTATTGAAGATTCTGCAGACCTTTATGCAGACCAGGTATATATATTGGAAAAACCAAAGCCGATTGTAAAAATGGAAAAGGCAGAGCCGATAATAATGGATATAGGTTATGACGAAGAAGAAAAGAATAAAAGGTTTAAAGAATTCAGACGAATAAACGAATTTAATTATCAGGAGCAGAACAAGAGTAACAGGTCTTTAAGAGAAGACAAGGGTTGGAACGCTTTTGATTATTTAGATAAAGATACAAATAACTCTGCTTATGACGATTTTGAATATTACGAGCAAGTTTACGAAGTTCGTAAAAATGCAAAACCAAGAGAAGAAAAACAAATACCAGATAAAGATATGGGGCGTAGAAGACGAGATGAAGACTAAAGTTATCAAATCAAAAAAAGAAGAAATTTTCCCGGTAGACAAATATATGAATAATTGCCACGCGTCAACGGTTTTGCCTTACGGCGACACAGTAATTGCTGCGTGGTTCGGCGGAAGCAAAGAGGGTAACGATGATGTTAAAATCTATGTTTCTGTAAGAGAAAATGATGAGTGGTCAGAACCACAGACTATAAGTGTAGAGGGTAAAGAATTACCACACTGGAATCCGGTTTTACATTTAAGAGAGGATAATTCTATCTGCCTTTATTTTAAATATGGTAAACCAATTTCAGACTGGCGTACTTACTCTTGTGTTTCAAGAGATGGCGGTAAAACATTTACCACACCTGAAGAATTGACACCGGGCGAAAAAGATGGTGCAAGAGGGCCTGTGAAAAACAAGCAGATAAGACTTTCAAATGGTACAATTTTAGCACCAGCTTCTAAAGAGCCTAAACACTCCGCGTGGAAATGCTTTACAGATATTTCAGAAGATGATGGCAGAACTTATAAACACTCAAAATTTGTTCCGGGTGTAAGAAAAAACGGCAAATCAATTAAAATGATTCAACCTACTTTGTGGGAGGATTCAACAGGTGTTCACATGCTTATAAGAAGTAATGCCGGTAAAATTTATAAAAGCGACAGCACCGATTTTGGTATGACCTGGTGCAAGGCTTATGAAACTCCATATCCAAACCCTAACAGTGGTATAGATTTAGTTAAACTTGAAGACGAAACAGTAGCTCTTTGTATGAATCCTGTTGGTGCAGACTGGGGTAACAGAGCACCACTTGTGTTAATGCGTTCATTTGATGGCGGTAATACATTCGAAGAATTCTTTAAATTAGAAGATATTAAAGGCGACTACGAATTCAGTTACCCTGCAATTACCGCAGTTGGCAAGACATTACATATTACATACACAAGCGAAAGAAAGACGATTATTTATTGGGAAGTTGAAATTGAATGAGTGAGTTACCAATAACAAAATTAGATTACGAAAAAGCATTATTGATGGTAGATTTTCTTACAAAAACAAGGAGTGCATTAGACCAAAATAATTCGGCGAAGTTTACCCCGTTAATCAAGGGTTATAAAATTGATTTTGAAGATGAAGAAAAGCGGGTTTCGATTTTGCTTGATTTACATGGTAAGTTGAAAACTAAACTAATTGTGAATGTTTTTGTTAATGATATTGCAGAAAGAAATTTTATGTCTTTTTCGAAAGATGATAACGACAAAATAATTAAAGAACTTTTTTAAAGCGAATCCGTCGTCTTTCGGCGGTTTTGTTTTTATTTAGTATTATTTTCTAAAAACAAATCATAATAAATAATGTTACCTAATTGTAAATTTAAGGAAATAGTGTAAAAACTTTTCAAAACCCCTTGATTTTTTCTTTAAAAGGTATTATTATACTTTTAGCACTCAAATTAAGAGAGTGCTAAAACACAAGAAAAGTAAATTTTTATTTCTCATAGGAGGTATTTTATATGACACTCAGACCACTTGGCGACAGAGTAGTTCTTAAATTCTGCGCTGCAGAAGAAACAACAAAAAGCGGTATTATTTTAGCCGCTGCTGCACAAGAAAAACCACAGACTGCAGAGGTTATCGCAGTAGGCCCTGGTGCTATTGTTGACGGTAAAGAAGTTAAAATGGAAGTTAAACTTGGTGACAAGGTTATTTTAAGCAAATATTCTGGCACAGAAGTTAAAATTGACGGTGAAGATTTTGTTGTTGTTCGTCAGGGCGACATTCTTGCTGTTGTTGAATAATTTAAAATTTAATTCTATTATTTTAAGGAGTAAATACTATGGCTAAACAGATTATTTACGGTGAAGAAGCTCGTAAGGCTCTTCAGGGCGGTATTGATAAACTCGCTAACACAGTTAAAATTACACTCGGTCCAAAAGGCAGAAATGTAGTTCTTGACAAAAAATATGGTGCACCACTCATTACAAATGACGGTGTTACAATAGCAAAAGAAGTTGAACTTGAAGACCCATTTGAAAATATGGGTGCTCAACTTGTTAAAGAAGTTGCAACAAAAACAAATGATGTTGCTGGTGATGGTACTACAACTGCTACTCTCTTAGCACAGGCTTTAATAAGAGAAGGCATGAAAAATGTCGCTGCAGGTGCAAACCCAATGGTAGTTAAAAAGGGTATTAAAGGTGCAGTTGACAATGTTGTAGAAACAATCAAAGCTAACTCACAACCAGTTAAAAATTCAAGCGATATTGCAAGAATTGCTACAATTTCTGCTGCTGACGAAAATGTAGGTAAACTTATTGCTGAGGCAATGGAAAAAGTTACTGCAGACGGCGTTATTACAGTTGAAGAAAGCAAAACTGCAGAAACAAGTTGTGATGTAGTTGAAGGTATGCAATTTGACCGCGGTTACATTTCACCTTATATGGTAACTGATACAGATAAAATGGAAGCAGTTATTGATGACGCATTCATTCTTATTACAGACAAGAAAATCACAAATATTCAGGAAATTCTTCCACTTCTTGAACAAATTGTTCAGGCGGGCAAAAAACTCGTTATTGTTGCAGAAGATATTGAGGGCGAAGCGCTCGCAACACTTCTTGTAAACAAATTACGCGGTACATTTACTTGTGTAGGTGTTAAAGCACCTGGTTTTGGTGACAGAAGAAAAGAAATGCTTCGTGATATTGCAATTCTCACAGGTGGTGAGGTTATCACTGAAGAATTAGGTCTTGAACTTAAAGACGCAACAGTTGCACAACTTGGTCGTGCTCGTCAGGTTAAAATTCTTAAAGAAGATACAATCATTGTTGACGGTGCCGGTGATAACGATTCTATTAAAGCTCGTGTTGCACAAATCAAAGCACAGATTGAAACAACAACCTCTGATTTTGACAGAGAAAAACTTCAGGAAAGACTTGCTAAACTTTCTGGTGGTGTTGCAGTTATCCGTGTAGGTGCTGCTACTGAAACAGAAATGAAAGAAATGAAGTTAAGAATTGAAGATGCTCTTGCAGCAACAAAAGCAGCTGTTGAAGAAGGCTATGTTGCAGGTGGTGGCGTTGCACTTCTTAATGCAATCCCTGCTCTTAAAGAGTATATTGAAAAGATTGAAGACCTTGACGAAAAAACAGGTGCTAAAATTGTTCTTAAAGCAATTGAAGAACCAGTTCGTCAGATTGCAGCAAATGCTGGTCTTGAGGGTTCAGTAATTATTGACGGAATTCTTCGTTCAGGTAAAGCTGGCTATGGTTACGACTTTGCTACTGAAACATTCACAGATATGGCTGAAGCTGGTATTCTTGACCCAACTAAGGTTACTCGTTCAGCACTCCAGAATGCTTCATCAGTTGCAGCAATGGTACTCACAACAGAGAGCCTTGTAACAGACAAACCAGACCCAGCAGCAGATGCAGCACAAGCGGCGGCTATGGCAGCACAGGGTGGCGGAATGTATTAATCATATAACTTTTGCGCATAAGCCATTTTTTCACCCGCTCGCAGTATCTGTATACAGCTTCGGGGTGAAGAAAATGCCTTCTGCATCAAAATTTATTATGATTAATAATCGTTCATAACAACTTTATAAAAAACAAACTCACCATAGATTCATTACGAGTCTATGGTGAATTTTTCTATTTGCTATTTCTTGTTTCCTGCATCCTGACTTTTCTTTAATATCTGAGCACGGACTATAAAGTAACAAATGAAAAGCACTACAAATGTAATCGTCCACGAAATTGGGTACGCGTAGTAAAGGTACATAAGAGTTGGATTTTTTGGGAAAAATACGAAAATCCAGAGAAGACGAATTCCGCAACCACCTAAAAGAGAAACTATCATAGGTAAAAATGATTTACCCATACCTCTTAACTGACCTGCGCCGACATCCATAAGTGAGCAGAAGAAGTAAAATGGTAAAATGAGTGTTAATCTTTGCGCACCAATTTCAATAACTGCGGGGTCGGTTGAGAAAATTCCTACAAAAAATTCTTTAAAAATAACACCCAAAGCACCCATTGAGCCTGCAATTGCAATTGTGAGCAAGACACAACGGAAATAAATTTTATTAAAATTCTCGTATTTTTTTGCACCGTAGTTTTGTGAAGAGAAAGTCATAGTTGTCTGCGAAACTGCATTTGTACAGGTATAAATGAAGCTATCAACATTTGAACCGGCGGCAATACCCGCCATAGCAACAGAGCCGAAAGAATTAACAGTAGTCTGAATTATAACATTTGAAACTGAAAAAAGAGAGTTCTGAATACCTGCAGGAATGCCAACATAAAGAATTCTTTTAAGCTCTTCCTTATGAAAGCATAATTTTTTAATATCTAATTTACAGGCATTTTTCATATTTAAAAGCACTATAACAATTATAGTTGCCGAGATATATTGTGAAACTATTGTAGCAATAGCAACACCTGCAACGCTCATATGGAAATTGATAACAAGAATTAAGTTGAGAACTATATTTACAATACCAGAAATTGAAAGGATTACAAGTGGCTTTTTAGTGTCACCGGTTGCTCTTACAATACTCGCACCAAAGTTAAATACCATACCAGCGGGTGCACCTAAAAAGAATATTTGTAAATAAAGCTTGGAAAGAGGTAAAACATCTGAGGGCGAATCCATCATAATAAGTAATTGCTCAGAAAAAACAAAACCGAATATCGCAACAAATATACCACTTAAAATGCTTAAAAGCATAGCAGAGTGAACACATCTTTTAACGGAATCTTCATCTCGTGCGCCGATATATTTTGCAGTCATAACACCTGAGCCCATTGAAAGTCCGAGGAAAATATTTAGAATTAAATGTACGAGTGAGCTTGTAGCACCAACCGCTGCGAGTGCAGTACCACCTGCAAAACGACCAACAACAATTACGTCGGCGGTGTTGTAAATCATCTGCAAAAGACCTGTTAACACAAGTGGCAAAGAAAATCTTAAAATTTTCTTTAAAAAAGGGCCGTTTGTCATATCTAAAGAATATTTTGAAGCCATTTTTTCTTAGTCCTTTCAAAAATCTGCAAGTATTATACTATTTAAAAGTGAATTTGTCACTAGTCAAATTTATTGACTTTTCAGGGAATTTAATATATAATTTTGTAAGAATCCTGACACAAAGATTTTTATCTGACTGAAAGGTGTTATAACAGAATTTTAAGTAATGCAGTTTTGTATTGCTTATGTTGTTTTGTATTATAGCACCCTTATGGGTGTTTTTATTTTTTATAGGAGAAAAATATGGAAACAAGAGTAGCCGTCTTAGCAATCATAGTTGAAAACACAGAGTCTGTTGAAGAACTCAACAAAACACTTCACGAATACGGAAAATTTATTATAGGCAGGATGGGACTTCCTTACAGAGAAAAGGGTATTCACATTGTTTCTGTCGCAATAGATGCTCCGCAAGATAAAATTTCTGCACTTGCTGGTAAAGTCGGAAAAATTGACGGAATAAGCGTAAAAACTGCTTATTCAAATGTGGTGACAGGATGACAGAAAAAGCAAAAAAACTGATAGATTTTTTAAGCGAAAATCATTATTTAAGTGAAGAAGATTATTTATTTCTGATTAAAAATCGTAATGAAGAAACCGCCGGATATTTAAGGCAAAAAGCCAACGAAGCAAGAAAAAGTGTTTATGGTAATAAAATCTTCATTCGTGGTTTAATTGAAATAAGCAATATCTGTAAAAATGATTGCTACTATTGTGGAATAAGAAAAAGTAATAAAAATTGTGACAGATATAAATTAAGTGAAGAGGATATTTTATCATGTTGTGAAAATGGCTATAAATTAGGTTTTCGTACCTTTGTGTTACAAGGTGGCGAGGGTGTATTTTCAGTAGATTTTATTTGTGATATTGTTAAGAAAATCAAAGAAAAATACCCAGACTGTGCAGTAACACTTTCGCTGGGTGAATATCAAAAATCCGATTTTTCAAAAATGAAAGATGCTGGTGCAGACCGATATTTGTTAAGACACGAAACAATCTGTAAAAAGCATTATGAAAAACTACACCCACAAAATATGTCTTATGAAAACAGATTAAGCTGTTTAAGAGATTTAAAAGCCTTTGGGTTTCAGGTTGGTTGTGGATTTTTGGTGGGCTCACCTTATCAGAGTGACGAAATAATTGCAAAAGAATTCAAATTTATAGAAGAATTTTCACCTGAAATGTGTGGAATTGGTCCATTTATACCACAGAAAGATACACCATTTAAAAATGAAAAATCAGGTACTGCAGAAGAAACGGCATATTACCTTTCGATTATAAGACTAATAAAACCTAATATTTTATTGCCTGCAACAACTGCTTTGGGTACTATAAAAAATGGTGGCAGAGAGCTTGGTATTCTTTCGGGTGCAAATGTTTTAATGCCAAATCTTTCACCTGAAATGACAAGAAAAAAATATACTCTTTACGACAACAAATTATCAACTGGTGTTGAGTCGGCAGAGCAGATTGAAAATTTGAAAGAACAAATTAAAAATATCGGTTACGAAATAGTAATTGATAAAGGTGATATTAAAAAATAAAGGAAGTAGCAAAATGTCAGAATACAATGTAAAATCTTTAAAGGCAGAAGAATTTATTTCAGATAGTGAAATTTTAGAAACAATAAAATATGCTGAAGAAAATAAAAATAATATAGAGCTTATTGAAAGCATTTTAGAAAAAGCAAGACCTAAAAAGACAGAGAATGGTACAGTCTGTGCAGGTCTAAATCACAGAGACGCATCGGTTTTACTTGCTTGTGAAAATGAAGAAATAATAGAAAAAATGTATGCATTGGCAAGAGAAATAAAACAGACCTTTTATGGCAACAGAATTGTTATGTTTGCTCCTTTATATCTTTCAAACTATTGTGTAAACGGTTGTGTTTACTGTCCTTATCATATGCAGAACAAACATATTGCTCGTAAAAAATTAACTCAAGAAGAAGTAAAAGCAGAAGTAATTGCTTTACAGGATATGGGGCACAAAAGACTTGCTATTGAAGCGGGTGAAGACCCTAAAAACAACCCGATAGAGTACATTTTAGAGTGTATTGACACTATCTACTCAATCAAGCATAAAAATGGTGCTATTCGTAGAGTTAATGTAAATATTGCCGCAACTACAGTTGAAAATTACAGAAAACTTAAAGATGCTGGTATTGGTACTTACATTCTCTTTCAGGAAACATATCACAAAGAAAGCTATGAAGAATTACACCCGACTGGTCCTAAGCACAATTACGCTTATCATACCGAGGCTATGGACAGAGCTATGGAGGGCGGAATTGATGATGTCGGATTAGGTGTTCTTTTCGGTCTTGAAAAGTATAAATATGAATTTGCAGGTCTTTTAATGCACGCAGAACATCTTGAGGCAGTTCATGGCGTAGGTCCTCACACAATAAGTGTTCCACGATTAAAAAGAGCAGATGACATTGACCCTGACCAGTTTGACAATGGTCTCAGTGACGATATTTTTGAAAAAATTATTGCTTGTATAAGAATTGCAGTGCCATACACAGGAATGATTATTTCAACCCGTGAAAGCCAGGAAGTGAGAGAGCGAGTATTAGAACTCGGTGTTTCGCAAATCAGTGGTGCTTCAAGAACCTCAGTTGGTGGTTACACAGAAGAAGAGCGCCCACACGATTCTGAGCAGTTTGATGTTTCTGACCAGAGAACACTTGACGAGGTTGTAAACTGGCTTATGAAAAATGGTCATATTCCGTCATTCTGTACCGCTTGCTACAGGGAGGGCAGAACAGGTGATAGATTTATGAGCCTTTGCAAAACAGGGCAGATTATAAACTGTTGTCACCCGAATGCTTTAATGACTCTTACAGAGTATCTTATTGACTATGCAAGTGAAGACACAAAGAAAATTGGTTTTGAGCTTATTGATAAAGAGTTAGAAAAGGTTTCTAACCCAAAGGCGAAAGAACTGGCAAAGCAGAATGTTATTGATATAAAAGCATCTAACAGACGCGACTTCCGTTTTTAATAGGAGAATAAAAATGAGTTTAAATGAAAAAGTTTCAGCCGAAAGACTTCATATAGCATTTTTTGGACTTCGTAATGCCGGTAAATCAAGTGTTGTAAATGCAGTTACAAATCAAGAGCTTTCTGTTGTTTCAGATGTAAAAGGCACTACAACTGACCCTGTAAAAAAAGCTATGGAGCTTTTACCGATTGGTCCCGTTGTAATTATTGATACGGCGGGTATTGATGACGAGGGTGAATTGGGAAATCTTCGTGTCGAAAAAACGAGAAAAATATTAAATAAAACGGATGTTGCAATTCTTGTAGTCGATGCTACAAAAGGTAAACAAGCAGAAGATTTAAAGCTTATTGATGATTTCAAAACACGCAACATTCCGTATATAATTGCATTTAATAAATGTGAGTTAATTATAGAAAAGCAAGAATTAAAAGAAAACGAAATTTATGTAAGTGCAAAAGAAAATATAAATATAAATGAATTAAAAGAGTTAATCGGTAAATTCAGTAAAACAGAAAGTGAAGAAAAAACTCTTTTAGGCGATATTATAAAATCTGGTGATACTGTTGTTTTAGTTACACCAATTGACAGCAGTGCACCTAAAGGCAGACTAATTCTGCCACAACAACAGACAATCCGTGAGCTTTTAGACATTGGTGCAACTGTGGTTGTAACAAAAGATACAGAGTTAGAAGAAACACTTCAAAAACTTAAAAATCCTCCACGACTTGTAATTACTGACTCACAAGCATTTAAAAAGGTGAGTGCAATTGTACCTGAGAATATTTCCCTCACTTCATTTTCAATTCTCTTTGCCCGTTATAAAGGTGAATTGTGGGGTGCAGTAAATGGTGCAGATATGTTAGATAATTTGCAGGACGGTGACTGTGTATTGATTTCTGAAGGATGTACTCATCACAGACAATGTGGTGATATAGGCACAGAAAAATTGCCAAATTGGATTAAAAATTACACCAATAAAAATATAAACTTTGATTTTACATCCGGTAGCGATTTTCCTGAAGATTTAAAGAAATATAAGCTTATAATTCATTGTGGCGCGTGTATGCTTACCGAAAGAGAAATGAAATCACGCGTTGCAATTTCAGGGGAACAACAAATTCCGATTTCAAATTACGGTATAATAATTGCAAAAATTAACGGAATACTTGAGAGAGCGACAAAGCCGCTACGCTCTTAAAAATTGAGAATTGAAAATGGAAAATTGAAAATTGCGGGACCTGCGGTCGGCATTGTAAATTGAATAATAAAAAGATAAGTACTATCATTTAAAGTTTTTTCGTAAACTGAGAATGATAGTACTTGTTTATTTAATCGACAAATAATTTTAATCGGCTTTGCCAATCAATTCTCAATTTCTTGCAACTTAACACTTACAACTGAACTAATCACTGACTTACTGACCACAGGTACAAATGATAGGATGTAGTTTTTTTATTCATAAATAATTATAACGATTATAGTTAGTCGAAACAGTGTAAAATTACACTGTTTCGATACCAATCATTATAATCAAGTCCGCAGGACTTCCTTAACTCAGCACTCAGCCTTCAGCACTCAGCACTTAAAAAGAGTGTTACATTTGCTAAATGTAACACTCTTTTTTTGGAATAACTGTGTATTGTCATACAAAAAAATGAGTTGTATAATAAGATTGTATGGCACTGTGTGCCAGAATTTAAAAATGGAGATGATGAAATGAAGCGAAAGGTGTTATGTTCAATACTTGCAATTTTAATTATTCTTGCAAGTGTTCCTATGACTGCTTTTGCGGCAGATGCAGTTACAATTACAAAGGTTGAATTGACTGCTACAAAAAACCTTATTGAGGGTTATGATTGTCATATTGAATATGATGGTGAAACGGGTGAACCGTTTAATTACTATTATCTTAATGACACATTACCAAATATGATACTTACTTTTTCAGACGGTACAACAAAAGACATTACTTTTGACGAATACTGGGACTATTTTGAAGACCCAATATGGTGTGAACAGGGTGCAGGAGATAAAGAGTTAAAGCCCGGCACACATACAAAAACAGTTTGCCTTACTTACGGTTATAACGAAGAAACGCAACAAGGCGAAGGTGTTATGGCTGAATATACTTTCACTGTCGAGGAAAATCCGATTGAAAGTATTTCTGCAGTAGCTACAAAGCCTTTAATAGAAAATATAGATGGCTACTGGGAAGACAAAATAGAAACAGATGAAAATGGCAACGAAGCTGTAGTAGGTAAAACATTCTTTTATGATGTTACTGAAACAGAGCCAACTGTAACAATCAGGTATAAAAATGGCGAAACAGGAATATACCCTTACGGTACTATGATGGATGAAACAGGTTATGATTTAATGTTGATTGATAATAACCATGCTAATCCATATAAGCTTGGCGAAGATAACGTTGCAGAGGTTTCCGTATTAGGTGTTGAAGCAGAGTTTACATTTACAATAATTCCTGACCCTGTTGAGAAAGTTACAATAACACCTACAAAAACAATACAAGAAAAAATAGACGGTCGTTTTGAGTTGATTGATTACGAGGATGAATCAAAGGGCAAGTATTTCTATTACGATGTTTTTTCAACAGAGCCACGGGTTACGGTTGAATATAATGATGGCACTCCAGCGAAAACCTGTTCATTGGGTGAATGCTATGACATTTTTGATGAATCGCCTTCATTTGAATGTGACCAGAAAGAAAATCCGTTTAAAGTCGGAACAAATATAGTAAAAGTTAGTTTTTTAGGTAAAACGATAGATTATATATTTGAAATTGTTCCGAATGTTGTTTCAAAAGTAGAAATCAAAGCAACAAGAGATTTAATCGAAAATCAGGATGGGAAAATGAATGGTGAATCTGAGGGGGACCAATATTTTCACTACTATCCTAATATGCTCCAACCTGAATTCACAGTTACATTCACAGATGGTTCTGTAAAAGTTTATAGCTATTATGAATTAGATTATTGTGGTTATGATTACTATATTGACCTTAAACAAGGCGGTGAAAATCCACTTAAACCGGGTACGCATACAGGTACTGCGAGCTTCAATGGTATAGAAACAACATTTACATTTAAAATTGTTGAAGACCCTATTAAAAATATTGTTGCAGTTCCTACAAGAGATTTGGTTCAATATACAGACGGTTACAGCACGGAAGGTAACGATGGTGAATGGTACTTCTGGTATGATTTATATGCTACACAACCTGTTATAACAATAAACTACAAAGATGGAACCTCTAAAACATATACTTACGAAGAAATCAGAAGATATACAGATTTAGATTTATTTATTACAGATAATCAGGACAGCGACTCACAATTAAAGGTAGGTATAAACAAAACAACTGTTTTGCTTAATAATAACGAGTGTGAATATACATTTAATGTAAAGAAAGCAGAAAAAACTGTTACTTCAATCTCGGTTGTTCCTGAAGGTAAGCTTATTGAAAATATCGGCGGTTACTTCGATTGTTATGAAGAGGGAAAAGAATTTTATGTTTATAACAACGAATCACTTACTTATGCCGTAACAATCAAATATTCAGATGGTACAACAAAGACATATAAGGGTGTAGAACCATATCAACAAATTGATGGCTCTGACTTTGATATTTATTTTAATTGTCAAAGTTACGACGAAAGATTTACAGTAGGTAAAAATAACACCGGTGTTGCTTATTACAAAAACGCAACCTGTACATTCAATGTTGAAGTAGTAAAAAATGACTACAAAGCGATTGAAATAAGTGGTGATAACAATTTTGTTGTTACACTTGTAAAGCAAGATGGCACAAAGGTCAGCTATACAGCAAAGTCATTTGAGATTATGGGTATGGGTGAAAATGAGTTAGGTCTTTCACTTGATACAGATAAAGGTAAGCTTGATATTACATTAAACTATAAATTAAACGATTCCGGTACAGCATTAAAAGATATATTTGCTGTATTTGGTGAAGAGGACAGTGGTTTAAAGAGTAATACACTTGCTTCTAATAAGTGGCTTGATATTATGTTTTGTGTAGGTGATATTGCAAATATCGCACCAACTTATTCAGACGGTTTCTCAAAGCATTTTCATAATCGTGATTTTAATGGTATCAATGGTACTATAAAAGGTTCTTTAGTAGATGATGCACTTACAATGTGTACAGCAGAGGAATATTACCGTGAATACGAAAATTATGGCGTGGATGAGAAAGGTCAGTTTGCAATTCTTTCTTTAGAAGAAGCAAAGGAATTATTAACGCGTTATTTCGATCCGTCAAAGATTGATATTACTACATCACCAATGTATAATGCGCCTGCAAAAGAAATTAAAGTTTACTTTATGTCTTACTATGAAAGTAGTTTAAGTGATGAAAAATTAGAATATAAAAACGGTAAATTTGTTTTTACAGCAGACTGGAGTTCTAATTATACAGATAAAGTTACACCTGTTACAGTTGTTTTAGCAAACACAGGCTATGTTGAGTCAATTTCATTTACAAAAGGTGTTTGTGGTGCAATCAAAACTATCAATGCCTCTAATACCAAAGATGGAGTAAAAATCACTTATTCTGCATCAGAAAATGCAACAGAATATGAAATTTACCGTAGTCTTAATGGTGGCAAATATGAAAAAATAGGTGCGACAACAGAACTTTCTTATCTCGATACAAGTGCGGTTTCAGGCAAAACATACACTTACAAAGTTCGTGGTGTTAATCCCACAAATTCAGGTGCTTTCAGTGGCACAAAAACAGTTTCATATTTATCAATGCCAAAAACAACTGCAACTTTAGGCAAATCAGGTTACACTGTTAAGTGGACAAAAGTTACCGGTGCCGCTACTTACAGGATTTACCGTGCAGAATATGCGAACGGAAAATGGTCAAACTGGAATAAATTAAGTGATCAGAAAGCGTCTGTAACATCTTATGCAGATAAAAATGTAAAAGCAGGCGGTGTTTATAAATACACAGTTCGTGCAATGGCAAGTGGTGGTGTTGCAAGTGCTTATGAGGGGACACCTGTATTAGTTTATCTCACAACACCTACAGTAAAAATTGCAAATGCAAAAGGCGGTGTTAAAGGTAGTTGGAATGCAGTAGCAGGTGCCGAAGGGTACATAATTTATCGTTCGGAATATAATTCTTCTACAAAAAAATGGTCAAGTTGGACTAATTTAGGTACAACAAAAGCTACTGCAAAATCATTTACAGATAAAACTGCTGTTTCAGGTAAAACATATCGCTACACAGTAAGAGCTATAAATGGTGATAATAAGAGTCTTTACACTGCAAGTAATACTTTGCTTTATTTAGCTGAGCCAACAGTAACAATAGCAAATGCAAAAACAGGTATTGCTGTTAAATGGACAAAATCCGGTGGAGCAAAGGGTTATACAGTTTATCGTTCAGAGTATAATGCATCCACAAAAAAATGGTCTTCCTGGAAGAGTATTGCAACTACGGGTTCTTCATCAACTTCACTTACAGATAAAACTGCAAAATCAGGTGGTACTTACAGATACACTGTAAGAGCAGTTAATGAAAAAGTTATGAGTACATTTACTGCTTCTGCAACACTTGTAAGACTCACACAACCAACAGTAACAATAGCAAATGCAAAAACAGGCGTTACTGTTAAGTGGAGTAAAGTAACAGGTGCAACTGGCTACAAAATTTATCGTCAGGAATTGGTAGACGGAAAATGGGGTAACTGGGCAAACAGAGGTACTACTAAGGCAAATAACACCTCGTGGACAGATACAAAGGTTGAAAGTGGTAAAACATACCGTTACGCAGTAAGAGCTATAAATGGTAAAAGTCTGAGTTCTTACACCGCAACAGTAAGCCTTATGTTCCTCGGTGAACCAACTGTTAAAATTGCGAATGCTTCTAACGGAGTTAAAGTTAGTTGGGATTTGATTGACGGTGCAACAGGTTACACAGTTTACCGTTCAGAGTATAATGCAAAAACAAAGAAATGGTCAGGTTGGTCAAACAGAGGTACTGCGAAGGCAGGCAAATCTTCCTGGACAGATAAGAATGTTACATCTGGAGTTCAGTATAAATATACTGTAAGAGCAATAAATGGTAACTTCAAAAGCACTTATACCTCAAGTGGTAAACTCGTTTATCTTGCACAACCTACTGTAACAGCGGTAAAGACCACAAGTGGCGCAGTTGTTAAATGGACAAAATCTGCGTGTGCTACAAGTTACATTGTTTACCGTCAGGAAATGACTGAGAATGGCTGGAGTAAATGGTCAACTGTGACTACTACTAAATCTACAATAAATTCTTATTCAGATAAAACGGTAGAATCAAGAAAAGAATATCGCTATACAGTTCGTGCAGTAAGTGGAAATTATAAGAGTTCTTATAACGCGAGCAATTCAATAAAAAGGTGACATTTGTTAAGGAATCAGGAATTAGGAACTAGGAACTAGTGCCTTGATTATAATTTAATATGAATAAAAGACTACATTCAATCATTTAGTGGTTAAAATTAAACCAAAATGAAAGATTGTAGTCTTTTTATATCTCTAATTCCTAGTTCCTGATTCCTAGTTCCTAGGTTTTATTTCCCTGCTTTTTTAGAATACTTCATCTTATAAATAATTCTCATAAGATTAGCTTCAAATGCATTGATTGCTTTAACACCGCTGTAAAGATTTGCACCAACTAATGTTTTGCAACCTTTATCCATAACAATTTCAATTGCTTCTGCGTCATATTTTGTACCTGCTACACAAATAGCACCATTGTCTTTAATAAGAACTGCGTTTTTGTTACCGAGTGCCTTTGCAACTTTTTTAGCAGATTTCAATGTTGAATTTGTATCAAATATTGCACATTTTACTGTCGGACCTATAAGCTGAGCAAAGTCATCAAGAAGAGGCTTCATTTTTTTGCCTTGTTTTGAGATTGTTTTGACATATTCATTGTGAGAGTGGTGAATGAAGTTTACATCTTCTCTCTTTTTATAAATAGCAAGGTGTAAATCTGCACTTTCAGGAATTTCACCACCACCGACTTTTGCACCAGATTTAATATCAATTTTTACAGGTTCTTTATTTTCTGCAAAAATGCTCATTGTGTCGCCATTTCTTTCGCTGTCAAATGGAGTAAATTCTTTTTCTGCTTTGTAAGATGAATCAGATGTAAACACACCAGCAATATAATCTTTAACACTTAAAAGTGTATCAATTGCTTTACCTGAAACCTCGCTACAACGGTTTGCTATGTATTTTTCGCAAACATCCTCTAATGTAGCTGCAACTTTAAATGCGTCATCGTAGTCGCTACCAACACAAACTGCACCGTGATGAGCTAAAATAATCGCCTTTGATTTTGAACGATTGAGAGCATCAATAACACCTTGTCTTAATTTGCCGGTGCCCGGAAGACCATAACTAGCACAAGGAACATCACTACCTATAATAGCAGAATGTTCTTCTGTGAGTGAATTTATATCGTAGCCTAAAGCGCTTACGATAGATGCATTTGCCTGATGTGTATGAATAACAAAATTACAGTCAGTTCTTAATTCGTAACAAGATGCGTGAATTCCTTTTTCAGAAGATGGTTTAACATCACCATCATAAGAGCAGTCAGCAATATTTACGAGAACAATATCGTCTTCTTTTAAATCTTCATAAGCTCTGCCACTTGGTGTAATAACAAACTGAGTGTCGCTTACTCTGCAACTGATGTTACCCCATGTACGAACAATAAGTCCTGCCTTTAATAATTCGTGACCAGCTTTAATAACTATTTGTTTTGCTTCGAGAATATCCATAATTATTTTCTCCTTTACCTACTAATAAAGCACGGAAAAAATCCGTGCTTTATAATTTGTTTTAATTAGCCTTCTTTTTTAGCAACATTCTGGAATACTCTGTCAAATCTTACGAGAGCTTCGTCAATAAGCTCAGGTGTGTACTGAGCATTTGTGTAAAGACGGCTACCTGCAAGAGTAACAAGTCCCTCTGCCATGTACGCTGCACCCATGTGTTGCATTTCTTTCTTTCTTTCGCTTGTAGCTGAAAGAACGCCTGGGATTTCCCAAGGTTTAGACCAGTTGATTGAGTAGTGCATTGTACCAACTGTATCAATATGGCAAACAGAGCCTTGGTTGAAAGCAACGAATGGAAGGTCATATTTCTTAATGAGTTCCTGAAGACCCTTTGTAAGTCTGTCACCCATAAGACCTGCTTTCTGACAAGCATTTTGTCTGTCGATTTCTTCGAGTGTGTAGTAACCTGCAACGCAAGAAAGTGGAGTTGCAGCCATTGTACCGCCCATAAATGCTTTTTTAACTTTTTCACCACTTGCATCAAGACCTGCACCGAGGTATTTCATATATTCTTTCTTACCACCGATACCGCCAGCACCTGGGTAACCACCAGCAATAACCTTACCAAAGATTGTAAGGTCAGGTGAAACACCATAGTAGCCTTGTGCACCAGCCATACCAATTCTGAAGCCTGTAACAACTTCATCAAATATAAGAAGTGCGCCATATTTACGGCAAAGTCTTTCAACGCCTTTGTTGAAGTCTTTATCAAGAGGTCTTGTACCGCTTTCAGGACCGATTGGTTCCATAAATACTGCAGCAGTACCACCTTTTAATTGGTTTTTGCGAAGAACTCTTTCAAGTGAATCAAGGTCATTAGGGAAGAATTCCTGAGTATGTTTAAAGAGGTAAAGTGGAACACCGTGAGCCTGTGTGAATTTTGAACCAGGAACACGAATACTGTAACCAAGTTGGTCAGACCAACCGTGGTAAGCACCACCCATTTTTACTATGTTCTTTTTCTTTGTAGCAAGTCTTGCAACACGAACTGCAGCCATACAAGCCTCAGTACCTGAACCAAGCATACGGAACATATCAACAGTTTCAACACTGTCGCAGATTTTCTTTGCTAATTTATATTCAAATTCGTGGAAAAGACCTGTTGAAGGACCACAAGTATTAAGAAGGTCAATAACCTGGTCTCTTACTTCTTTAGGGTTAGAGCCGAGAACTGTAGGGCCACCTGCCTGAAGGAAGTCGAAATATTCATTACCATCAATATCGTAAAGCATCATACCATCTGCTTTAGTGAAAACGAGTGGGAATGGATAGTTGAAAGCAAGGTTGTGCTGAACGCCACCAGGAATAACCTGTTGTGCTTCACCTATCATTTCCTTACTTTTTGCACATTTCTTGTCATAATATTCTTCTTCATATTTTTTAAGAACATCTGGTTTGATTGTGTAAATAGGTTGTTTTATGAGGTTGTCGAGTTGTCTGGTAACTTCTTGAGCATCATGATACTCTGAAATAGCAAATCTTGTGTCCATTATAAAGCCTCCTGAAAGTTAAATTTAAACCACGTTTTAAAAAGTGAATTTGTGTTCACTTATAATTATACTATTATAATGCGAAATGTCAAGTGATTTTCTATAAAAAATTTGTCGTTTATCTCCAAAGATTTGTTGACTTTAATGGCCGTGTCTGTTAGAATATAATAGTATTCTTATGAACGAAAATTACTCAGAAGGGAGTTAAATTTATGCAGAATTTAATGGATGCAAAAACACTCGCATATATCAATATGTTTGGTGTTTTAGGTACTTTAGAAAATCTTTGTGATTTAGTGCCTGAAGCTACAGAAATTATTAAAGACCAAAAGCCTATTTCAATAGGTTTTGATGTTAAAGGTGGTCCTGCTGCTACATTGTTCTTTAAAAATGGCAAATGTCGTATGGAACAGGGTTGCGGTGCTTGTGATGTAAAATTACCATTTTCTTCACCAGAAAAGTTTAACGGACTTATTGATGGTACAGTTACACCTATTCCATCAAAAGGTTTTACGCATATAAGCTTTTTACTTAAAAAATTCACACCACTCACAGATGTGTTGTCTAAATATATGAGAGCAAGCGAAGAAGATTTGAAAGACTCTGTATTTTTCGAAAGAAGTACTCGTCTTATGCTTTACACAATAGGTGTTGCAATTGCACAGATTGGTAACAATGATGAAATTGGTAAATTCAGTGCATCACACATTATTGATGGTAGCGTTTACATAGGAATTAAAAACGATATAGGTGTTGAGCTTATCTGCAAAGATAATCGCCTTGTTACAGTAAAAAAACCACCTGAAAAATACAGAGCAGCTATGATTTTTGATTCAATTGAAACTGCAAGAGCGTTGTTTGATGGTAAAGTAAATGCTCTCACTTGTATTGGTACTGGTAAAATTGAAATGCACGGTATGGTTAATATGCTTGACAATGTCAACCGTATTTTAGACCGCGTTGCATTATATCTTGCGTAAAGGAGGATTTAAAATGTCTTTTCCATTATATACAACTACAAAATCAGACGAATGGTATGATAGAGCCGCAAAGGTTATTCCATCAGGCGTTTACGGGCATTTAGGTCCTGCAGAGGGTCAGTTTATTCCTGTTAACAGATGGCCTCGTTTTTCAGAAAAAGCAAAAGGAACTTATTTCTGGGATGTTGATGGTAACAAATATATCGACTATATGTGTGCTTATGGTCCTAACATTTTAGGTTATTGCGATGAAGATGTTGACAATGCGGCTATTGAGCAGATTAAAAAAGGTAACTGTACTTCTTCACCTGACAAAATTATGGTTGAATGTGCAGAGCTTTTAGTTGATACAGTAAACACAGCAGACTGGGCATTGTTTGCAAAGAATGGTAACGATGCAACACAAGGTGCTATTCTTACTGCCCGTGCTTATACTCATAGAAAGAAGCTCATTTTCTTTAATGGCTTCTATCATGGTGTTTCACCAATGGTACAAAAAATTGACTACCCTGGTGTTACTCCAGAGGATGTTGCAAACAACTTATATTGCAAATGGGATGATATAGAAGGTCTTAAAAAGACTTTAGAAGAAAATGAGGGCGAAGTTGCGGCAATTATTGCTCAACCTTATAACCACGGTAACTTCTTCGACAATGCTTTCCCAATTGATGGTTTCTGGCAAGAAGTGAGAAAGCTTTGTACAGAAAAAGATATTGTTCTTATTATAGATGATGTTCGTGCAGGTTTCCGTCTTGACCTTGCTGGTTCTGACCATTTCTTTGGTTTTGAAGCAGATATAATTTGTTTCTGTAAAGCACTTGCAAATGGCTACAATATGTCTGCATTCTGCGGTAAAGAATTTTTAAGAAGTGCGGCTTCATCACTTTCTTACACAGGCTCTTACTGGATGAGTGCAGTACCATTCGCCGCTTGTATTGCTTGTATAAATAAATTAAAAGCAATAAATGCACCAAAACTTTTTAATGACCTCGGCACAGAGCTTTTAACAGGTCTTAAAAAAGCAGGTGCAGAAAACGGATTTGATTTAGTTACATCAGGTCCACCAGCACTTTTCTATTTAAGAATTGCAAATGATGATTCAATGCTTCTTCATCAGGATTGGATTGCAGAATGTGTAAACAGAGGGGTGTTCTTTGCATCTCACCACAACCATTTCATAAATGCGGCATTGACTCACGAGGATATTAACAGAACTATTGAAATTGCTGATGAAGCATTTAAGGTAGTTAGAAACAATCACCCAGAACTTTTTAAATAATTAACAATAAACGGGAGGTAATTCTGATGGCATTAACAAAACAAGAGTGGTTAAGTCTTGAAAAGAAAGCTCACGAGCTTCGTAATCTTTGCCTTGATACTACATATTGGGCAGGTAGCGGTCATATCGGCGGTGGTATGAGTGTTATGGATATTATGACAGTGTGCTACCACAAATATATGCATATTAAAGTTGAAGAACCAAACTGGGAGGACCGTGACAGATTTATTTTAAGTAAAGGTCACGCAGGTATTGCTTATGCACCTGTTCTTTGCGATTTAGGTTTCAATGATAAAGAAATGCTTAAAACCTTTAACCTTTCAGGTTCAAAAATGGGTATGCACCTTGACTCAAATAAGGTTGTAGGTGTTGACGCATCAACAGGCTCACTTGGCCACGGACTTTCAATAGGTGTAGGTACTGCTCTCGCAGCTCGTCTTTTAAAGAAAGATTTTAAAACATTCGTAGTTCTCGGTGACGGTGAATTAGACGAAGGCTCAAACTGGGAAGCAGCAATGTCTGCGGCTCACTACAAGCTTACAAATCTCATTACTTTTGTTGACCGTAACCACAATATGATTGACGGACCAACAGAAGAGGTTATGGCACTTGAACCACTTGCAGACAAGTGGGAAGCATTCGGCTTTATTGTTAAAAAGATTGATGGTAACAACATTAAAGAACTTTGCGATGCTATTGACTTTGCATACAACAATGATACTGACAAACCAGTTTTAATTCTTTGTGATACAATTAAGGGCTGTGGTATTGATTTCATTGAAGGTGATTTCAGATGGCACTATGGTGCATTTGATGATGCTAAATATGAACAAGGCAAAAAGGCTCTTGAAGAAACATACAAAAAACGCGTAGAACGTGCTGAAAAGGAGGCAGAATAATATGGCTGGCGGATTATCTTATACAGCAGAACAATCAACATCTCTTTCAACTGCTGAAATTTATGGTCAGGCTCTCGTTGAGTTAGCAGAAGCACATCCTGAGGTTGTTGCTTTAACAGCTGACCTTGCAAAATCAACTAAAATCGGTGATTTCCAGAAGAAATTCCCTGACAGATTTTTTAATGTAGGTATTGCAGAGCAAAATATGTTTGGTGTTGCGGCTGGTATGGCAAAAGCTGGTCTTGTACCATTCCTTTCAACATTCTCACAGTTCGCTTCATTCCGTTCTGCAGACCAGCTTCACACAGACCTCTGCTACCAGAATGTAAATGCAAAGGTTATTGCAACTCATTCAGGTACATCATTCGGTCAGGCTGGCTCTACTCACCACGCTATCTGTGATTTGGCATTGACTCGCTCAATTCCTAATCTTACAGTTATCTGCCCTGCAGATGGTTACGAAACATATAACGCAGTTATGGCGGCTTACAAAACACCAGGCCCATTCTATATTAGAATTAATCGTGGATTTGACCGTGTTCTTTATAAAGATGCAGACTATGGCTTTGAGCTCGGTAAAGCAGTAGAAGTTCACGAGGGTACAGACCTTACAATTATTGCTTGTGGTTCTTGCGTGTTCCAGGCTTTACAGGCTGCAGAATTCCTTGATAATGCAGATGGTCTTAAAATTCGTGTATTAGATATGCACACAATTAAGCCAATTGATAAAGAAGCAATTCTTAAAGCAGTTACAGAAACTCGCCGTATCATTACAGTTGAAGACCATACAGTAATCGGCGGTCTCGGTTCAGCAGTTGCAGAAGTAGTTGTTGAGTCAGGTAAAGGCTGTGCATTCAAAAAACTCGGTATTCAGGATGAGTTTGCACCAATCGGACTTCACGAAGATATTATGTCAACTCTCGGTATCGACTCAAACGGTATTATCGCTGCAGTTCGTGAAGTAATGAAGGCTGACTTCGAAGAAGATAACGACTGGGACGACGAATTTTAATTTGTAAAACAAATTAAAATTCGAATGAAAAATGAAAAATGAAGAGTGAAAAATTGTGGGCGGGACACCCGCACCCGAACTGAAGAAGGGGTTAATCTTACGCGAAGCTTTAATTTGCTGGCCGCAGGTCCCATAATTTTCAACTTTCAATTTTCAACTTTCAATTAAAATTTGAAGGGACTGAGATTTTTGGCAGATAAAGAACAACTTTATAGTAATAAAATATTCTTATGCGGTGCTTTGCCACTTTTAAAGACGATTGTACAGGATGTTCCATCTCTTAAGAAAAAATTTGAGAAAGTACATTGTGTATATCAGGTTAGTTGTCGTGATTCAGATGCACCAGATGGCAAATGGGCTACACATTTTGTTGTGAATGGTGATGAATGGCTTATTCACGCAAACAAGGTTGCCGAAAGAGTAGATAAACAAAAATTTGTTGAACTCGAATTCAAGAGTGTTGAAGCAATGAATGCATTTTTTAAAGGAAAGATTGGTCCTGCAACACTTCCTAAAATGAAAGGTATAAATTTCATTTATGAATTCGGTGTATTTATGATGGCACTTCTTAAAATGGCAGACCTTTTAGGTCTCGAGAAGCCACCTGAAAAAGAAGAGGATAAACGACTTTTAGTTAAATGCTACTTCTATCTTCTTTCTGCAGGTATTAGTGCACTCAATAAAATGGGGCACGAAACAATTCACGACTGGACATCTAAAAGTCCCGACCGTGTTTACGCTTGGAAGGTTAATGATGAACCAACAGTTTCTGCATATATAAGAATAAAAGCAGGTAAAAGTAAAGCTGGTCGTGGCGAATATAAGAGAGCATTACCATTCTTTACAATGCGTTTTGATAATCTTGATAGTGCATTAGGTATTTTAATGTCTATTGACGATATGTTAGAATCAGTACAAAAGGGCAAGCTTATTATGGATGGTGCTCCTGAATTTGGTGCACAAATAGGCGAATATATGCTTTTGGTTGGTGCTTTAGCAAAATAACGAGTTATTTTAACAAAATCTTAAAAAATTTACTTGACACATTGCTTGATTTCTAGTATAATGTCAAATGTATTATGATAATTATACCTTTGTTGGTAACAACGGAGGGAGGGAATGTTAAATGAGTCAGGTAAAAGTTAAAGAAAACGAGTCCTTAGATAGTGCACTCCGTAGATTCAAAAGACAAACTTCAAGAGACGGTGTTATCCAGGAAGTTCGTAAAAGAGAGCATTATGAAAAACCCTCTGTAAAGAGAAAGAAAAAATCCGAGGCTGCTCGTAAACGCAAATATTATTAAAATGTAAAGAGATGATGCCTTTTGGTATCATCTCTTTTATTTTTATTTTAGAGTGAGTGTGTTGAATTTGCAAAATAAATTTTCCGGAATTTTAAAATCAAAAATTGACTGCGTTATTATTACTTCACCTGAAAATCGCAGATATTTCACTGGCTTTAATTCGTCTGACGGTTTTTTAGTAATAACAAATGATGAAGCAATATTTTTTACAGATAGCCGATATATCGAGGCGGCAAGTAAAGAAATTACTGTGTGTAAATCTGTTCTTTTAAAAAGAGTTTCTGAAACAATAGTACCTTATTTAAAGGGAAAAAATATAGAAAATATATATTTAGAAACAGAACGCCTTACTGTTGCCGAGTTTAATTCGCTTAAAAAAGCATTTGATTTTTGCAAAGTAGAAGCGAAAGAAGAAGTAGATGAAATTATAAATAAACTCCGTGCTGTAAAAACAGAAAAAGAAATTGAATATATAAAAAAAGCCCAACAAATTGCAGAAGATGCATTCGAGCACATATTGAAGTTTATAAAAATTGGTGTAACAGAAAAAGAGGTTGCATTAGAGCTTGATTTTTATATGTTAAGTCACGGTGCTGAAGCAGTTTCATTTGAAACTATTGCAGTTAGTGGCAAAAATTCTTCTATGCCACACGGTGTGCCAACTGACAAAAAAATTGAAAACGGCGATTTTATAACAATGGATTTCGGTGCAGTTTGCAACGGTTATCATAGTGATATGACAAGAACTGTAATTGTCGGAAAACCAACAGAAAAACAAAAAGAAATTTATGAAACTGTGTTAAAGGCTCAAAAGTGTGCACTTGAGGTGTTAAAAAATGGTGTTACGGGTTTTGATGCAGACAAAGTGGCAAGAGAAGTAATAGAAAAAGCAGGTTATAAAGAATATTTTGGTCACGGATTAGGTCACGGTGTCGGTATAGAAATTCACGAATCACCAAATCTTTCACCATACAGTAAAGCAACATTAGAAACGGGCAATATTGTAACTGTTGAGCCTGGTATTTATATTCCAGATGAATTTGGTGTAAGAATTGAAGATATGGCACTTATTACAGATAACGGATATATAAACTTAACAAACTGTGAAAAAGAGTTGATAATTTTATAATGTACGAAAATTTTACTGAATTAAGAAAAGATTGTTTTGCTTGTCAGAAATGCTCTCTTGGTGCTACAAGAACAAATCTTGTGTTTGGTGTGGGTAATGAAACTGCAGATATATTGTTTGTAGGTGAGGGACCTGGTGAAAATGAAGATTTGCAGGGTGAGCCATTTGTAGGTAAAGCGGGTAAGCTTTTAGATAAATATTTAGAAGTAATAGGTCTTGACAGAAATAAAAATGTCTATATTGCAAATATAGTAAAATGCAGACCACCACAAAACCGTGACCCTAAAGAAGAAGAGCAAGAAGCGTGTATAAACTGGTTGAGAGAGCAGACAAAGCTCATAAAACCAAAGATTATAGTGTGTCTTGGTAGAATTGCGGCACAAAGACTTATTTCGCCTGAGTTCAGAGTGACAAAAGAGCACGGGCAATTTATTAAAAAAGGTAATATTTTGTTTATGGGTACTTTTCACCCTGCCGCACTTTTAAGAAATGAAGCACAAAAGGCGGATACACTCTCTGATTTTCAGAATTTAAGAGAAAAAATAAAAGAGTTAGAAATAAATCTTTAAATTTCTTTTATAATATGGTAAAATTATTTTATAAATTGACAAAGGGGAATAGTTATGTCAGCAAAAGAACTTATTTTAAATGGTAAGGCAGTTTTAGGTATTGAATTTGGTTCAACAAGAATTAAAGCAGTGCTTATTGATGAAAATAATGCACCAATTGCTTCTGGTGCTTATGATTGGGAAAATAGCTTTGTAGATAACATCTGGACTTATTCGCTCGATGAAATCTACGCTGGTATGAAAGGTGCTTACGCATCTCTTAAAAAGAATGTTAAAGATGAATATGGAGTAACACTTAAAAGCTTAAAGGCTATTGGTATCAGTGGTATGATGCACGGTTATATGCCTTTTAATGACAATGGTGATTTACTCGTTCCTTTCAGAACCTGGAGAAATACTATTACAGGTGAAGCTGCAACAAAGCTTTCAGACCTTTTCGGTTTCAATATTCCACAGCGTTGGAGTATAGCTCACCTTTACAGAGCAATTTTAATAAACGAGCCACATGTTAAGGATATTACATATTTCACAACACTTGCAGGGTTTATTCACTGGAAATTGACTGGTGAAAAGGTGTTAGGTGTTGGCGAAGCATCTGGTATGTTCCCTATTGATGACGATACAAGAAAATTCAACAAAGATTATATTGAGAAATTCAACGCATTAGATGAAGTTAAAGCATTTCCTTGGAAATTACAGGACATTCTCCCAACAGTTCTTTCTGCTGGTGAAAGTGCTGGTGCTCTTACAAAAGAAGGCGCTCTTTTACTTGACGAAGAGGGTGACTTAGAAGCAGGCGTTCCAATGTGCCCACCAGAGGGTGACGCTGGTACAGGTATGGTAGCAACAAACTCAGTAGGTGTAAGAACAGGTAATGTTTCTGCAGGTACTTCTGTTTTTGCTATGATTGTCCTTGAAAAAATGCTTTCTAAAAGATATGAAGAAATTGACCTTGTAACAACTCCCGCGGGTGATGCAGTTGCAATGGTACATTGTAACAACTGTACTTCAGATATTAACGCGTGGGCAAATCTTTTTAAAGATTTTGCAGATACAATGGGCGTTTCACTTAATATGGGTGATATTTTTACTGCACTCTTTAAAAAGAGTCTTGAAGCAGATGATGATTTAGGCAATATTCTTTCTTATAACTATTTCTCTGGTGAGCATATTACAGGCTTTGAGAGTGGCAGACCACTTCTTATGAGAGAACCTGACAGTAACTTTAACCTTGCAAACTTTATGAGAGTTCAGCTCTTTACTTGCTTTGGTGCTTTAAGAACAGGTCTCGACATTTTAAAGAAGGAAAATGTTGCAATAGACAAAATTTTAGGTCACGGTGGTTTCTTTAAAACACCACTCGTTGGTCAGAATGTTCTTTCTGCAGTTATGGATACTCCTGTTTCTGTTATGGAAACAGCAGGTGAGGGCGGTGCCTGGGGTATCGCGGTACTCGCTTCATATATGATGAATAAAGGCGAAAAATTACTTGCACAGTTCCTTGAAGACGATGTTTTTGCTTCACAAAAAATGGTAACATCTACTGCAGATTATAAATTAAAACAAAGCTTCAACAACTTTATGGTTCGTTATACAAAGGGACTTAAGGTTGAAAGGGCAGCGGTGGAACTTTAATTTGGAATTCGTAATGCGTAAGAAAATTTAAAAAACTCACCCTTATGGTATTTCTCTATTTTACCATAAGGGTGTATTTTTTATTGTATGTTTTTACTGGACCTACACAACTTTTAGAGCGAGGATTTTTATTGATTATTTTTTCTTTATATGTTATAATGTCATAAATATGTTTAAATGGAGTATTGTGCATTGGAGGGGTGTCAAATGAAAATTGTTTATATAGATACAAATACATTAGGGCACCACATTTCTTATATTAGTGAGCTGTCCAGTATTCCTGATAACGAAGTTGTTGCTATTTTACCAGAAAATGTTGAAACTCTTAACTGTAAGCAATACAAATACGAAACAGAGGACAGAAAAAACAACAAGCGTTCGTTTTCGCAATATATAAAATGGATAAACGAAATTCATTCTTTTGTTGAAAAAGAAAATCCAGATGTTGTTCACATTTTAAATGGTGACTTTTTCTACCGTTATTTTGGTTTAGGTTTAAGAAAATTCAAAAAATATAAGACAGTTATAACTTTCCATTGTTTAAGAGATGGCTTTTTAAATAAACTTTCTGTAAAATCAATTGCATCAATTGTAAATGCGGTTGTTTTACATTCCGAATATCTTAAAAATCGTCTTTCAGACTATGGCAGAAATAATGGTGTACATATTGAGTACCCAAATTTCAGGCAGAACAATTGCAGTACGGACGAGGCTAAAGAATATTTTAATTTAAACCCAGATATTCCTGTTCTTGGTTGTATTGGTGAAACAAGACACGACAAAGGGCTTGATATTCTTCTTAATGCTCTTGAATTTGTCACTGAACCATTTCAACTTCTTGTTGCAGGTAGACCTGTTCATTTTGCTGAGCAATTTATATCAGAGAATACCCAAAAATATTCAAAAAATGTTCATTGTCTGCTTAAATTTTTAAGCGATGAAGAGTTTCAATATGCTTTAAATGCAACAGATATTATTACTATTCCGTACAGAAAAGAATTTAATGCCGCAAGCGGACCTTTAGGCGAAGGAGCAAATCTCGAAAAATGCATTGTTGGTCCGTGTCACGGTAATTTAGGCGATACAATTGAAAAAAATCATCTGGGTTACACATTTTTAAGTGAGGATGTAAAATCACTTGCTGAAACATTAAACAAAGCACTAAAAACTGACTTTAAACCAGATGAAATTTATAAAGAATATAAAAATTCGTTGGATGTTAAAAGCTTTTTGAGAAGTTATACTGAGTTGTATAACAGTTTATAGGAGAGAAAAGATATGTTAAAAAATCAGGCACTTTTTCTTGCACAATCTTATATGGATACCTGGGATGACTACGAGCGTTCTTTAACCCGTGAGGGCTTTCCGTTGTGGGATTATATTGTTTTAACTGCTTCAAATGAAAATCAGGCAGAGGGATTCCGTGCACAGATAAATGAACGATTAAAAGCAGGTCTTTTACCTAAAAAGACACATTTTGCAGTTATTCCTGACCGTGATGGTAAACGCGTTGGTAGTGGCGGCGCTACATTAGGCGTAATAAAATATATTGCAGAGCACAGCGGAAAAAGTGATTTCAAAGATTTAAGAATACTTGTAATTCACTCTGGTGGTGACTCAAAAAGAGTACCGCAGTATTCTGCTCTTGGCAAACTCTTTTCACCTGTACCACACAAGTTAAAAAATGGTAAAAGTGCAACACTTTTTGATGAATTTATGATGTCAATGTCAAGTGTACCAGCAAGAATCCGCGAAGGTATGTTGCTTCTTTCAGGTGATGTTCTTCTTCTTTTTAATCCGCTTCAGATTGATTACAGTGGCAATGGTGCGGCGGCAATTTCTTTTAAAGAAGATGTTGAAACAGGCAAAAATCACGGTGTATTTTTAAGAGGCGAAGATGGTTTCGTAAAGAAGTTTCTTCACAAACAATCAGTAGATGCTCTTACAAAATATGGTGCAGTTAATGAAAATGGAAAAGTAGATATTGACACAGGTGCAGTAATTTTTTCCGCAGAAATGTTAAATTCACTTAATTCACTTATAGATAATAAAGATTATTTTGATAAGTATGTAAATGATACAGTTCGTCTTTCTTTATATGGTGATTTCTTGTATCCGTTAGCAACTGATTCGACACTCGAAAAATTCTATAACGAAAAACCAGAGGGCTCTTTCTGCGATGAACTTAAAAATGCGCGTACTGAAATATGGAATGTTTTAAGACCATATAGAATGAAGCTTTTAAGACTTTCACCTGCAAAATTTATTCATTTTGGTACAACTACTGAAATTTTAGAGCTTATGTCAGGCGGAGTTGACAGTTATAAAGAACTTGGTTGGAGTAACCATATAAACAGTAGTATTACTAAAAATACTGCAGGATTTAACAGTGTACTTTCTGATAAAGCGAAAATCGGTAAGAACTGTTATCTTGAAGTTTCTTATGTTCACAGTAAAGCAAAAATTGGCGAAAATGTACTTCTTTCTTATATTGATATTCACGATGAAACAATACCATCTGATGTTGTTATTCACGGACTTAAACAAAAAGATGGTAAATTCGTTGCGAGAATTTATGGTGTTAAAGATAATCCTAAAGAAACAAAGTTATTCGGCAAAGAACTTGCTGAAATTTTCCCTGACACAGTATTTACTGATGAAGAAAAAACTCTTTGGAATGCAGAAATTTATCCTGCGTGTGACAGTATAAGTGAAGCAGTAAAAGAAGCACTTAACATTTATGAAATTGTAAATGGCGATGGTGATTTAGAGCATCTTATGTCACTTAAGAGAAAATCACTTCAATCAGGCTTCAATTCTGCAGATGCAGATGCAATTATTGCTTGGGATAATCGTATGCAGGATTTAGTGAAGATGGATGGTATTGCAAAGCTCATCCGTACAGGAAAGCCTGCGACAGAGGCAAAAGATATTTTAAAGGCAAGTGAACTTACACCTATTCAGGAGCAATGGCTTGAAAAAAGACTTCTAAGGGCAGATTTTAGTGAGAGAATAAGACTTTATTATTATCTTGGCGTTGCACTTGGTGGCAAAAAAGGTGCTGAATTTATCGGTAAAAGTTTCCGTATGATTTCAGACGGTATTTTAAAAGAGACTGTTGATAATCTGAAATACAATGAAAATTGCAGAATTACAAAGAATAAGCATACTGTAAATTTACCACTTCGTGTAAACTGGGGTGGTGGTTGGAGTGATACTCCGCCATATTGTAACGAACACGGTGGCGCAGTTCTTAATGCCGCAATTCTTCTCAATGGTGAAAAGCCTGTTGAGGTTACACTCGAAAAAATTTCTGAAAAGAAAATTGTTTTTGATAGTCGTGATATGGATGTTCACGGTGAATTTACTGAGATTGAGCCACTTCAGAAAACAGGCGACCCTTATGATATATTTGCACTTCAGAAAGCGGCACTTTTAGCTTGCGGAATAATTCCAAGCGAGGGTGGTAGTTTAGAAGATATTCTTACCCGTCTTGGTGGTGGATTTGTAATGCATTCAGAGGTTACAAATGTTCCAAAAGGTAGTGGTCTTGGTACAAGCTCTATTCTTTCTGCCGCTTGTGTTAAAGCAATTTTTGAATTTATGGGAATTCCACACACAGAAGATGATCTTTATAGCTATGTTCTTGCTATGGAACAGATAATGTCAACTGGTGGTGGTTGGCAGGACCAGGTTGGTGGCGTTATAGATGGTGTTAAATTTATAACTGCAATGTCTGGAATAATTCAGGATGTTAAAGTAAGTAAGCTCGATATTCCTGAAAAAGCATTTAAAGAATTGAACGATAGATTTGTGCTTATATATACTGGTCAACGAAGATTAGCAAGAAATCTTCTTCGCGATGTTGTTGGCAGATATATAGGAAATGAACCAGAGTCAATCTATGCACTTAATGAAATTCAAAGAGTTGCCGCACTTATGCGATTTGAACTTGAGAGAGGCAATATAGATGAATTTGCGAAGCTTTTAGATAACCATTGGGAACTCTCAAAAAAGGTGGATAGTGGTTCAACAAATACCCTTATAGACCAGATTTTCCAGAGTATAGATGAGTTTACCGCAGGTAGACTTGTTTGTGGTGCAGGTGGCGGTGGTTTCTTACAGGTTGTTTTAAAACGCGGTGTAAATATAGAAACTGTCCGTAAAACCTTGCGTTCAGTATTCCAGGATTCAGATGTTGATATCTGGGATTGTGAAATAGTATAAAATTTAAAGGGTGTTGCACTAAGTGGAACACCCTTTTACTATTATTTTGTAGCAAAAAGACGAAAATTAGATTTTCGAAAATTTAGAGTAGTTTTATTATTGACGATTGTCGATTTATGTACTAAAATGTAATGCATATAAATGGCATATTTTTGATATACGGAGTGTGTTTGGTGAATATATTAAAAAGAATAATTTCTGCTTGTTTAGTTTTTATTTTGATGTTTTCATTTTTCAGTATGTCTCTAATAAGTGCTTCTGCACTTTCAGATGGGGCTCGTTATTATGAATCAATTCCGAAAATTGTTTATGCAACAGTAGGAGAACCATTTAAGATTTATTATAACAATATTTTATCTCTTCCTGGTCTAAAAATTGTTTTTAATGTACCAGAGGAAATTAACAGACGTTGTTATGATAATCGTATTGAAATATTATCACAAATAGCAGGTGATTTTGTTGTTTCCTGGCGTGTGTATGATAGTGAGTATGTTTTAGTAGATTCAGGAGAGATGCTTTTCATTGTTCGTGAATTAAGTCTGAAAAGTGCAACAGGGCTTGTTATAGGTGATAGCACGGTGAATGCAGGAGTTGTAACACAGACATTACTTGATATATATGCAGAAAATGGTAAGAATCTGACTCTTTTAGGTACAATGGGAAAAAAACCGAATCTTCACGAAGGTAGAGGCGGTTGGACTTCTTCGAGTTATTGTAATGGCAAAGAGAGTAATCCATTTTATAATGGTGGATTCGATTTTTCTTATTATATGACTAGTCAAGGCTATAATAAACTTGATTTTGTTATTATTCAATTGGGAATAAACGATATTAAAAGTATGACACTTGAAAATTATTCTTCAAAAAAAATACTTTCGAATTTTGAAAAAATAATTTCCAGTATAAGAGTTTATGACAATGAAATACCAATTATTATAGGTGTTACAATACCCCCAAGTGAAAAAATTGAGAATTTCAAATACAATACATCTATTTCTTCAGAATTTGAATACAGAAATAATATAATTCATTTTGCAAGTGATTTAATGGGATTTTTTGAAGGGTATAATAAAGTCTATTTTAGTGCAATTAACTGTGTGATTGATGCAAAAGATGAGATTGAAGATTTTTTACACCCAACAGATAATGGCTATAAGCATATTTCAAAGCAATATGCTTATACATTGAATTGTATATGTAATCCAAAGATAAAAATCAAAGCTCCGGAAATTACACAAGCTAAAACCAAAAAAGGTCACGTCTCATTAACATGGAGCGCAACTTATGGTGCGTTATATTATGAAATTATTAAAGACAATAGTGTCATCGCAAGAGTAAATACTTTGGCGTATCAGGATAAGAATGTTTTGTCAGGTAAAAATTATAAATATGAAATAAAAGCAGTTTGTGAAAATGGTAAAGCTTATATGTCAAAATCAAAAACAGCATATTATTTAACAACCCCTGTGTTAAAAAGTGCAGGTAATTCACAAAATGGTGTTGTTGTTAAGTGGGGTGCTGTAGCTTCCGCAGAATATTATAATGTTTATAGAAAAGTTTCAAATGGCTCTTGGGCAAAAATAGGGAAAACAACAGGAGTTTCATTTACTGATAAAACTGTGAAAAGTGGAACGCAATATTTTTATACTGTAATTGCAAATACTAGTGCAGGAACAAGTGCCTATGATAGTAGTGGTGTTTCTGTAGTATATCTTCAGACTCCAATACTTTCTTCGGCGACCAATAAAAACGGTTATATTGATGTAAAATGGAGTTCAGTAAAAGGTGCAAAAGGATATAATGTTTACAGAAAGACATCAAAAAATGGCAAATGGACAAAGGTTACATCGACTACAGGTACAACATATACTGATAAAAATATAAAATCCGACGGCAATTATATTTATACTGTAAGAGCGTATAATGGTGAAAATATAAGCAGTTATGTTGCTAATGGTATTGCTACAAAGTATTTGAGTACACCAAAGCTTTCAAAGATTACAAGCAAAACAAACGGGGTTTATATTACTTACGGTAAAGTAACCGGTGCAAAAGGTTATGCAGTTTATCGCAAAACCGGTAAAGGTAAATGGACTAAAATAGCAACGGTTACAGGTAATAATAAAACTACTTATCTCGATAAAACTGCCAAAAAAGGTGTAACATACACTTATACAATAAGAGCAGTTAATGGTGAATATATGAGTTATTACAATACAACCGGACTTAAAATAAAAGATAAATACTGAGGTGCATAATGGAACAAGAAAAAATTGACAGAATAAATTTTTTAGCAAGAAAATCACGCGAAGATGTTCTTACTGAAGAAGAAAAAAAAGAACAACAGAAATTAAGAGCTGAATATGTAGCAGCATTCAGAAAAAATCTTGTTTCTACACTTGAGTCAACAATAGTTGAAAGACCAGACGGTACTCGTTTACCACTTGTAGAGAATAATAAACTCAACAAGAAATTAAAGTGATTTATGATAAAAATACGAGAAGCAAGGTTTGATGATACAGACAGAGTGAAACATATCTGTATACAGACTGCAGACGAAAAAGCAAAAACTGATAAGGCTACAGGAGAAATTATTGCGAATTTATACTCAACTTATTATGTTCGTGAAGAGCCTGAAACTTGTTTTGTTTTAGAAGATGATGGTCTTGTGGTAGGGTATATAATCTGTTCAACAAATGTAAAAAAGTTTAAAAATAAATTCAGAAAAATTGACTTAGAAGAGGTTAAAAAAATCAAGAAATCGGCTGGTCTGGAAAATTGGTTTATACCTTTTCCATATATGGTTTTTAAAAGAATTTACCCCGCACATCTCCATATAAATCTTTTAGATGCTTATCAGGGTAAGGGTTATGGAACAGAATTGATGAACACTCTTCTTGATAAGCTTAAGGAAAAGAATATTAAAGGTGTAATGCTTTTAGCCGCTGAGAATAATAAAGGTGCAATAAGATTCTATAAAAGACACGGTTTTAAAACTTTTGTAACCGCCTTTGGTGGCGTTGCTATGGGTAAAAAGTTATAAGATAAATTAGTTGTATTGAGAAGGTTATGTTATGAAAAAACCAATTACTGCAATAGTTTTAGGTGCAGGACATCGTGCTATGGTTTATGCGGATTATTCATTAAGTCACCCCGATGAATTAAAAATCGTTGGTGTTGCGGACCCTGATGAATATCGCAGAAATATGGTTCGTGAAAAATTCGGATTTCCCGAAGAAAATTGTTTTAAAGATGCAGAAGAACTCGCATCAGTACCAAAATTTGCAGATGCAATTATAAATGGCACAATGGATGAGGTCCATGTAAAAACTTCAGTACCACTTTTAAAATTGGGTTACGATATGCTTTTAGAAAAGCCGTTTTGTGTAAACAAAACAGAAATGAAAGAGCTTTTAGATGTCGTAAATGAACATAAAAATAAAGTTATGGTCTGCCATGTGCTTCGTTATTCACCATTTTATTTAAAATTCAAAGAAAAAATACATAATGGTGAATTGGGTGAAATAATCAATATTCAGACAATTGAAAATGTCAGTTATCATCATATAACAACCTCGTTTGTAAGAGGTAAATGGGGTAATAGCGACAGATGCAAAACATCAATGCTTCTTGCAAAATGCTGTCACGATATGGATATAATGATGTGGATGATGTCACCGGTAAGACCTGTTTCAGTTTCTTCTGTTGGCTCGTTAGGGCAGTTTAAATTAGAAAATGCACCTGAAAATTCTGGTACATATTGCCTTAAAGATTGTCCAAATGTTGATACTTGTCAGTATAGTGCAAAAAAGATTTACTTAGATCACTTGGGCTCGTGGGAATTTTATGTGTGGCAAGAGCTTGAAAGTATTGAAAAACCTACAATGGAGCAAAGAATAGAACTTCTTAAAAGAAGTCCCTATGGTAAATGTGTTTATAAATGCGACAACAATGTTGTTGACAGACAAAGTGTGCTTATAAATTTCAGTAATGGAGCAACAGGTACTCACAATATGATTGGTGGCTCTGCTGCACCATTAAGAGTAATAAAGGTTACCGGTACAAAGGGTGAGCTTTATGGTGAATTTGAAAACAATGTTATTAAATTCACTAAAATAGACCCTGACTGTGAGAACTTCTGCACAGAAGAAAGACTTGATATTGAAAACTTTGATATGGATGGTCACGGTGGCGGTGACGATAATTTAACAAGAGATTTCATAAAATATGTTGTAGGCGAAGATGTATCAGTTTCTTGTACTTCAATTTATGATTCGGTTGATGGTCACAACATTATTTTCTTAGCAGATGAATCAAGAGAAGAAAACGGTGCTTTAAAACTTGTTGACAAATAATAGAAAATGATGTAAAATATTTTTACTTATGAGGAAGTTTTTTAAAACTTCATTTTGGAGGTATATAAAATGGGTTCTTTAGCAGGTCTTAGTGGCGGAATTGAAATTATCAGTGCTATAATTTATAAGATTAACAGTCTTATTATGGCATTAGCTATGTTGACTGGTGGCGTTGCTACACCTTCAACAGATAGCAGAATTTATTATAAAGAAGCAGATGCAGAACTTATGGCTGTAGTATGGGGTGACACACAACTTTGTAACTACAATCCTGAAAGGGAAATAAACTTTATTGCTGCTTGTGATGATTTGCAAAATTCTGCTTGTCAGATAGATGCACTTTTAGTTGCAGGTGATATTGTTGAAAACGGTTTCCAATCAGAATATGACAGTCTTACAGATGATTTGGTTAAAGTAACAAAGGTTGACAATTTTGTTATGTGTGCAGGTAACCACGATATAAGAATCCGTGATTACGAGCAAGCAACACAGCGTTATTTTGATTTTACCAATAATCTTAATTCTAAAGATAAAGCAATTGATAATATCTGGTTTGAATATGAGGTTGATGGTTATTCATTCCTTGTTATAGGTTCAGATGAAATGCGTTTTGAGGATGCATATTTAAGTGATGCACAGTTACAGTGGCTTGAAGAAAGAGTTGCGGCAATTTCAGCAAGCGGTAAGCCTGTATTTGTTATGGGTCACTACCCATTAAGAGATACACACGGTCTTCCGCTTACATGGGGTGCTTCACTCTGGGAGTCAGGTACTATCGGCGACCAGTCAGATATAGTTTACGAACTTCTTAATAAGTATGACAATGTATTCTATATTACAGGACATCTTCATACAGGTATTGGTCAATATACTTATGAAGAAATTGGAAATATTCACGGTATCAATGTTCCATCAATTGGTATTACAAACAAAGATGGTGAATATAACAATGCTACTGGCGTAATTCTTGAGATTTACGAAGACAAGGTTGTTTCAAGAGCAAGAGATTTTGGTACAGGTGAATATATTCCGGAATATGAAGTAACATACGAACTCGTATAAAGTATTGTAACCGTAGTGAGCACTCACTACGGTTATTTTTTCGCTCTTTTTCGTTGACATTGTCAAATTAAAATAGTATTATTATACTGTATAAGTATTTTTAGAAACATTACTGTTAATAAGGGAGTGAAAATATGCATCTTATACCTACACCAAGAAAAATGGAAGTAAAATCGGGCTTTTATTATTTTGAAGAAAAGCCTGAAATAAAAAGAGAAATAAGGCACTCATTTTTAACAGATGAGGGTTACAGACTTACTATTGATGAAAAGGGCGTTCTTATTGAAGGTGGTAGCGAAAAAGGTGTATATTACGGAGAGCTGACATTAAAGCAGTTAATGTTTAATTATCGTGGTCTTCTCCCTTATATTTATATTTCAGATGAACCAGAATTTTCATATAGGGGATTTATGATTGATTCTTCAAGACACTTTTTTACTATTGAAGAAATTAAGAAAATTATAGATGCTTGTGCACTTTTCAAATTCAATAAATTTCATTTTCATTTAACTGATGACCAGGGCTTCCGTTTCGAAATGAAAGAATATCCGTTACTTACCGAAATCGGCTCAAAGCGAAGAGCATCAGAATTCAGTAAAGAAGAGAATGTTAAAGAAGAATATGCATATTTTTACACTAAAGACGAGTTAAAAGAAATTGTTGCGTATTGTAACGAAAGATACATTGAAGTTATTCCTGAATTTGATATTCCCGGCCACACAACCTCTTTAATTGCGGCATACCCTGAAATTTCGTGTAAAGGTGAAAAAATAGAAACTAAAACAAAAGGCGGAATATTCGAGGATATTTTATGTGTTGGTAACCCTGAAACAGAAAAAGTAATACACGCAGTAATTGACGAAATGTGCGAAATATTTGACAGTAAATATTTTCATATTGGTGGCGATGAAGTGCCTAAAACCCGTTGGGTAGAATGCCCGAAATGTCGTGCTAAAAAAGCTGAACTCGGATTTAAAAATTTCCAGGAACTTCAGGGCTGGTTTATGAACGAGGTTTCGGCGTATCTCAAGACTAAAGGAAAAATTGCAATTTGTTGGAATGATGCTTTAAAAGGTGGAAATATTGAGGCTGATAATACTATTATTTCTTATTGGTATGAGAGAAATAACAATAGTGTGAATTGGGTAAATTCAGGTAATAAACTTATTGTGGAGTGCAATACACCATTATATGCAGACTATCCTTACGCAGTAAACTCTTTAGAAAAAATATATAAATTCAAGCCAAAAAAATTAAAGGGATTAACTGAAATAGGTGCGAATTCTATTTTAGGAATTGAGTCACCAATCTGGACTGAACATATAAAAAATTTCAACGAACTTACTTCAATGTGTTTTCCGCGTTGGTTTGCCGTTGCTGAAGTTGCGTGGACTGGTGGAGAATATAAAGAGTATAAATCATTTTTAGCTACAACACAGTTTTTCTGTGATATATTAAAAGAAATGAAAATACCAAGTTGTGAAAAAAATGAATGGTTGGGTACACCACAAAGAAAAATTTCTCAATTAGTCAATTATGGTAAAAGAATGATTACACCAGAAAGTGTAGTAGATTTTTTAAGACTTCAGAAAAATGAAATAATAGGGGGCGATGAATAATGCAGAAAATTAAATATTCAGTAATAGGCACTTCTTGGATAACAAATTCATTTATAGAAGGCGCTAATACAGTAGAAGGACTCCAGTTAGACGGTGTTTATTCACGCTCAGAAGAAAAGGGAAAGACATTTTGCGAGAAAGTTGGGGCACAAAGAGTTTTTAAATCAATAGAAGAAGTTGCAGATTCAGATACAGATTTTGTTTATGTGGCAAGTCCTAACTCTTGTCATTATGAACAATGCAAATTCCTTTTAGAAAACAAAAAAAGTGTTCTTTGCGAAAAACCGATAACTACAACAAGTGAAGAGTTTTCTAAGCTTTTCTTTTTAGCAGAAGAAAATAATGTAAGATATTTTGAAGCAATTATGTATATGCATACAGAAAATCACTATACCCTAAAACAGATGTTAAGTCAGATAGGCAACATTTCTTCTGTTCATTTTGATTATTCACAATTGTCTTCAAAATATGAGGCGCTTTTAGCGGGTGAAATGCCTAACATATTTAACCCGAAAATGAAAACAGGTGCACTTAATGATTTAGGTATTTATTGTGTTTATCCTGCTATAGATTTATTTGGTGAACCAAAAAGCGTTATAGGAGAACAGCATTTTCTTTTTACTGGTGCAGATGGTTCAGGTTCAGCTATACTTAAATATGATGATAAAATAGTTACAATTACATATTCAAAAACTGCCGAAAGCAGAAGTAAATCACAAATATTGGGTGATAAAGGTACAATTACAATAAATTCTGTTTCGCAATTAAGAGGGGTAAAATGTTACGATGATAAAGGCGATATAATTGACTCTTTAGAAGATGAAACAAAACAATCTCTTATGGCGAATGAAGCGAGAAGTATGTACAAATTCCTCACAGATTTTGAGCATAACAAAGGACTTTATTACGAATGTGCCGCAACAAATCAGAAAGTTTTAACTTGTATGGAAAAAATGAGGACAGAAAATGGTAAATAACGATGTTTTATCCATACAAAAAGAGCTTAAAGAGTTGCTTTTAAGTAAAGGGGTAAGTGATGTCGGTTTTTCTTATCTCGGTAATGCAAATTCAGGGGAAATGCAGAACGGAATAAGTATAGTAGTAAAACTTTCAGATGCTATTATTGATGAAATAGCAGAAGAACCGACACCGACTTATTTTAACCATTACAGAACAGTAAACGCATTTATTGACCGTTGCCTTTTAGAAGCGGGTTTATTTTTAGAAAGCAAAGGTTATAAATATATAACAGTTGCCGCATCACAAAGTATGCCGGGCACACCATATAACGGTAGATATTCACATAAAGAGGCGGCACGAAAAGCAGGTCTTGGTACTATAGGTAAAAACTCGTTGTTTTTACACAAAAAATATGGTGCGAGAGTTAGACTTGGCACAATTCTTACAGATTGTCCTGTAGAGAGGGATTGTGAAATTCCAGAAGATATCTGTAGCGGTTGCAATTTGTGTGTTAAGGCGTGTCCATCTGGTGCAATTCTCGGTGAAGAATGGTGCGAGGGTGTGAAACGCGAAGAAATATTCAGTGCCGCAGTTTGTAGCGATTATATGAAGAAAAAGTTTCATCATATAGGTCGTGGTGTAGTCTGCGGAATATGTATGAAAGTATGTCCTGCTAATAAAAAAGCAAGTAGGTGATTTTATGGCAAAAATTCTTGTTGCAGATGATGAACAACTTATAAGAAAGCTTATAAATGATTGCTTATCTAAAGACGGGCACGAAATAATAGAAGCAGAAGATGGTTTACAGGCGCTCAATCTCTTTAAAAAGAATAAAGATGTTGATATGGCACTTCTTGATATTATGATGCCTGAAATAGATGGTTGGGCAGTTTGTCGTAAAATCAGAGAAACAAGCGGCATTCCTATTATTCTTGTTTCAGCAAGAAGTCAGGATTTTGACCAGATTATGGGTTTTGAATCTGGTGCAGATGATTATGTAACAAAGCCATTTTCTTTGACGATTCTCTCAAAAAGAGTAGATGCACTTTTAAAAAGAGGTGCTTCACCTATAGAGAAAAAAGAAAATGATAATATTTCACTTGATAATTTAATTATAAATCCATTAGCACACGAAGTTTATTTGGATGGTGTCGCAATTGACCTCACTTTAAAGGAATATAAAATTCTTTTGAAGCTTACCTCACACACAGGTAGAGTTTATACCCGCGAGCAATTATTGGATGAAGTATGGGGTTATGAGTATGAGGGTGATGCAAGAACTGTTGATTCTCATGTAGCACGACTCAGAACAAAGCTCTCAGAGTGGGGGGTAAATCACATTAAAACAATTTACGGAACAGGTTATAAAGTTCAAGAATAGTAAAAAATGCAGGAGGCGGAACGATGAAAAGAAAAAAACTCGGTATAAGATTTCGTGTTTTTCTTGAAGTCGGTGCAATTTTTGCAGTTTGTCTCGTTGCACTTGTAATTGTAAACTCTCAGATGATGGAAAATGTTTATTTGTGGAATGAAGAAAATTCATTAAAGCAAATGGCGATAGATGCAGAAAATTATGAAGGTGATTTATATACACTTCTCAATCAGTACGAAATTACAAAAAATGTAAGTATTGACCTTTATGACAATAACGATAACTACATTTATGAGGGTAGCGGTAGCTTTGTTTCAGGTCAGAAATTAAATATTGTAAGTCGTACTGAAAATGAAGATGGTAGTTATTTTAATATTCTTCAGGAAGAAAGCAGTACAACACAATATATTCTTTATGGTAAAGATTTTTCAAATGGTTATCATATTGAAATTATGTCACAAAAAGATGTTATAAAAGAAAATGCTTCAATAGCAACACGCGTTACAACTATTATTGCAGTTGTTGCCTTAGTCTTGGCTCTTTTATATATTTCTATTTATTCAAAGCGTTTTACAAAGCCGATTATTAAAATTACAGCGGCGGCAAATAAAATGAGTAACCTCGATTTTACAGAAAAATGTGAAATTGACAGAAACGATGAAATTGGAGTGTTGGCAGAAAGTATAAATAAACTTTCGACTTCGCTCGATACTGCTCTCACAGAGCTTAAAACAACAAACGAGCAACTTGTAAGCGATATTGAAAAAGAACGCAAATTAGAAAAAATGCGACAGGATTTCGTTTCGTCTGCTTCTCACGAATTAAAAACACCTATTGCAATAATCCGTGGATATGCAGAAGGTCTTAAAATGAATGTAAGTGAAGAAGATACCGCTATGCAGGAATATTGCGATATTATAATGACCGAAGCAGATAAAATGAATGCACTGGTATTAAGTCTTTTAGAAGCATCGCTTTATTCTTCGGGGATGAAAACACTTAATAAAGAAGAGTTTCTGTTAAACGAATTTATTAAAGATTATATGAAAGCGGCAAAGCCAATTTTTGAAGAAAAGGGTATAACCGCAATATTTACAGAACCAGAAACACATTTAATGGTTTTAGCAGACAAATCGCAGATAGAAAGAGTTCTTTCAAACTATATCTCAAATGCGTGCAGTCACGCAAAAAATGAAAAAGAAATTATTGTTTCTGTTTTTGATATTGGTAATAAATATAAAGTATCTGTTTATAATTCAGGTAGCTTTATTGATGATAAAGATAAAGATAATATTTTCAATTCTTTTTACAGAGCAGATAAAGCACACTCAAGAAAAGAAGGTCGGTTTGGGTTAGGTCTTTCTATAGTAAAATCTATAATGAATATGCATAATTGTAATTGTGGATTTACTAATAAAAAGAATGGTGTAGAGTTCTGGTTTGAGATTGAAAAAGCGAAAGGTTAAAATATGAAAATCAATTTTGTTATTCCGTGTCTTTTAGGAGTTGAGGGAATTATTGCAGATGAACTTCGCTCTTTAGAGGCAGAAGATGTAAGAGCAGAAAACGGCAGAGTGCTTTTTTCCGGTGACGAAAATCTTTTGGCGAGAGTTAATATCTGTTCACACTTCGCAGAAAGAGTGCAGATTTTAGTAGGTTCATTTAAGGCAACAACATTTGAAGAACTTTTTCAGGGAACAAAAAATTTACCATGGGAACAGTGGATTTTAAAAGATGATGCTTTCCCTGTAAAGGGTTACTCATTAAAATCAACACTTTTCAGTGTAAGTGACTGTCAGGCAATTATAAAAAAAGCGGTAGTAGAAAGACTTAAATCAAAATATGGTATTTCGTGGTTCGATGAAACCGGTCCGACACATCAGATTCAGTTTTCAATTATGAATGATGAAGCAACTCTTTTAATTGACACCTCTGGTGCAGGACTTCACAAAAGGGGCTATCGTTTGCAAAGTAACTTTGCCCCAATGAAAGAAACTCTTGCGGCGGCAATCTGTTCTCTTGCTAAATTAAAGCATTACCACACTCTTTATGACCCAATGTGTGGTAGCGGTACTTTAATGATAGAAGGTGCTTTATATGCACATAATATAGCACCAGGCTTAAACAGACATTTCTCTGCAGAAAGATTTGAGGTTTTACCAAAAAATATATGGGCAGAAGAAAGAGAAAGAGCAAGAAGCCTTGAAAAGATTGACACAGATTTCCAAGGATTTGGTTCAGATATAGATGGCGAAACAATAAAGCTTGCTATGGCAAATGCCGCAAGACTACCAATAGGTAAAAAACTTTATTTTGAAAAACGAGATATAAGAGATTTTAAAAGGCATACAGAAAGAGGTACTGTTTTAGTAAACCCACCTTATGGCGAAAGACTTCTTGATTTACAAGAAGCAGAAGGTCTTTACAGAGAAATGGGCAAAGTATTTCCGCAAAGTCACGGTTGGAGTTATTATATAATTACACCTGACGAAGAATTTGAAACCTGTTTTGGTAGAAAAGCGGACAAACGCAGAAAATTATATAATGGTATGATTAAGTGTCAGCTATATATGTATTTTAAATAAATTAAATTATTTCTACGAGAGAAGATGGCTTTTATGAAACATATTTTTATTATCAATCCTGTTGCAGGTAATGGTATTGACCATATCGCTTTCAGTGAAAAAATTAAACAAGATTGCACTGAACTTGGTGTAGAAGATTATGAAATTTATGTAACGACAGGTATAGGTAATGCAAATGAATTTGCAAAAGAAAAAGTTGCTACATGTGAGCATATAAGATTTTATGCTTGTGGTGGTGACGGTACACTTTCAGAAATTGTTAATGCTTGTGCAGAACATAAAAATGCAGAGGTTGCGGCTATTCCTATGGGTAGCGGTAACGACTTTATAAGAATTTTTGGTAATAAAGAAGATTTGTTGGCTTTAAAATCACACATTACGGGTACACCAATGGAATTTGACCTTATAAAATATGAAGACCAGTACGCTATAAATCAATGCTCGATGGGTCTTGATGCAGAGGTTTGTGCAAGACAAGCAAATTTCAAAAAAATGCCATTCTTATCACCTGAAATGGCATATACTGCAGCACTTCTCGCTACATTCCTTGGTAAAATGAAAAATACATTTACAATTCAGTTTGATGACGATGAGCCATTTACAAAAGATGTTCTTTTCTGCGTTGTGGGGAACTCTCGTTGGTACGGTGGTGGATATATGGCAGCACCAAAGGCTCTTCCCTACGATGGACTTTTAGATTTTGTTGTAGTTGAAAAGAATTGCTCAAAGCTTACTCTTTTGGGTCTTATAGCACCGTATAAACGCGGTGAGCATTTAAGTTGGGAAAGAACTCACTTTAAAACAGGTAAAAAGATTACAATTAAAAGCGCAAAACCATCTGCGGTAAATTTTGATGGTGAAGTGAAAATTGTAACAGAAGCGACATTCAATATAGTTGAAAAAGCAATTAAATATGTTGTTCCTGCAAATTCTGATTTTATAAAAAAAGTTGAAGAAGGTACTTTATAATTTATTGGGGGATTTATCTGAAATCCCCCAATTTTATTTACAAATTGTTCACAAAAAATAATTCACAAAATGGCTCACTTAATTGTTTTATAAGTGTGAGGTAAAAATTATGGCAGAAAACTTAAAGAAAGAAATAAAAAAAGAATATGTTGATGCTATCGTAAACAAATACAGTGATATGTTATTCCGTATTTGTTACTGTATTTTGTGCAACAAATCAGATGCAGAAGATGCTTTGCAGGATACATTTGTAAAACTTATAACCAAAGCACCTGTGTTTATAGATGATGAACACGAAAAGGCGTGGCTTATTAAGGTTGCAACAAATACAAGTAAAAATATGGTAATGCTAAGACTCAGAAGAAGCACAGTAGATTTACAGGATGTAACAGAAATCGGTGTTAAAAATGAAGATTCCGAAGTGTTTGAAGCAATTATGAATTTGCCTGTAAAATATAAAATAGTTATGGTGCTTTTTTATGTCGAGGGTTATAAGACAGAAGAAATTGCTGAAATTACCCAGATTTCTTCAGAAGCTGTACGAAAACGATTACAAAAGGGCCGAGAATTATTAAAAATTGAATTTGAAAGGTGTAATTATTTCAATGAATAAGTATATTAAAGAGTATATAAGAATTATAAATTCTATGGGAGTAGATGAAGCTACAAAAAAATGTATAGCAGAAAATGTTCTTTTAAAAGCAGAGTTGCAAAAAAGAGAGGCAAAAAAACAATTTGCAGTAGCATCAGTTGCGGTGGTTGCCTTAGCCTTTGCAGGAACATACTTTTATAAAAATAAAATGAAATAATTAAAATTTAACAAAATTTAACCTTCAATTTTTACTCTCACAAAACAAAAAAAGAAGGTATTAAAATGCAGAAATTATTAAACACAACTCAAGTTTTAAATCCGTTGTTTTCATTTGAAAATAAAGAAAGTGCATTAGGATTTAATGTGCCAGATGTTTCAATGTATGGAATGTTGAAAATTTCAGCAGAAAGTCATCCGGAGGCAGATGCAATAGATTATTTCAGCAATAAAATTTCATATAAAACTCTTTTAGAAAGAGTTAAAGAAGCATCTTATTCTTATAATAAAATAGGTGTAAAAAAAGGCGATGTTGTAACAATTATTATGCCCAATACACCAGAGGCACTTGTGTCTATTTATGCGCTTAACAGAATTGGTGCAGTTTGTAATATAGTTCATCCACTTTCAGCTAAAGAAGAAATTAAACTTTATATAAATTCAGTAAAAAGTAAAGTTGTTTTAGCTATTGATTTGTGCTGTGGTAAAATTACAGAAATTATAGATGAAACAGAAGTAGAAAAGATTGTTGTTGCTTCTGCGGGAAATTCTATGAAATTACCATTAAAATTAGGATATGCCTTGACAAACAAAAGTAAAAACTGTTATTCTAAGGAAGATGTCCGCTTCATTTTATGGAAAGACTTTATAAAATCAGGCGAAAAGATAAATGAATATATACCGACTGGTAAACAGAATAACGAAATGGCGATTATTCTTCATAGTGGTGGAACAACAGGTGTACCAAAAGAAATAATGCTTTCAAATAGAAATTTCAATTCTTTTGGCATGCAATCTGTTCTTACATTAAGAAATGTTTCTGTAGGTGACAGAATTTTAGCTATACTTCCTATTTTTCATGGTTTTGGTTTGGGTGTATGTGTTCATGTATGTTTTTGCTTTGGTGCGTGTTCTGTTTTAATACCTAAATTCAAAGCTGAGGAATTTGGCAATATATTAAAAAAACAGAAACCAACTATGATTTTTGGTGTGCCTACACTTTATGAAGGTCTTTTAAAAGCAAAGGGTATTGAAAAAGAAGATTTATCATTTTTAAAATATGCAATCAGCGGTGGCGATGCTTTACCAAAACCTTTAGAGGATAAGGTGAACGAATTCTTTAAAAATCATAATGCAAATATCCGTATTTCAGAAGGTTATGGTATGACCGAAGGTCTTGCGGCAATTTCACTTTCTGTAAATAACGATTATAAATCAGGTACAATAGGTAAAGCCCTTATCGGTAATGAGGTTTGCGTTGTTGACCCTGATACTTATGAAGTGTTAGAGAATGGCGAAGATGGTGAGCTTTGTATTTGTGGTCCTACTGTAATGCAGGGTTACAGAAATAATGAAGAAGAAAATGCCACTACACTAGTTACTCATAAAGATGGTAAAAAATGGCTTCATACAGGTGACTTGTGTTCAATTGATAAAGATGGCTTTATTCATTATAAATTGAGAATTAAGAGACTTATTATTTCTTCGGGTTACAATGTTTATCCATCACAAATTGAAAAAGTCGTTGAAGAACTTCCTGAAGTAATGAAATGTACTGTTGTATCAATGTTTCACAAGTACAGAAAAGAAGTTGCTAAAGCATATATAATTCTTAAAAATGATTATCTTCCTGCCGAAAAAGAAAAGGTAATGAATAAAATTAAAGAATACTGCGAGAAAAATTTAGCTCATTACAGTATTCCTTATAAATATGAATTTTTAAAAGAATTCCCTAAAACACCTTACGGCAAAGTTGATTTCAGAAAATTACAGAAAAAAGCTAATGAGGAGAAAGAGTAATGACTAATTACGCGAAAAGCAACACAGGCTTTAAAATTTTATCAACAATATTAAAACCAATTTTCAAATTCTGGTATTCACCAAAACTTATTGGTAAAGAAAATATCCCGGAAAATGGTGCTATTGTTGTAGCTTGTAACCATAAGCACTTAATGGACCAATGTATGGTAATTGTTTCAACAAAAAGACCAATTCACTATATGGCTAAAAGTGAATATTTTGAAAATAAAAAGGTTGCGTGGTTCTTTAAAGCCGCTGGTTGTATTCCCGTAAACAGAAATGGTAAAGATACTGAAGCTAAAGATGCCGCAACAGAGGTTTTACAAAGTCAGGGTGCTTTAGGTATTTTCCCTGAGGGCACAAGAAATAAAACAGAAGATTTACTTATGCCTTTTAAATTTGGTGCAGTGTCACTTGCTAAAAAGAATAATGCTTTAGTTATTCCTGTTGGCGTTTCAGGTGACTATAAATTCAGACCGAAAAATCTTGTTGCAAGAATTGGCGAGCCAATAAATGTCAGCGAAATGGATTTAGAAGAAGCAAACGAAAAACTTCACAAAGCAGTTGAAACACTCATTCTTGAAAATCTCAAAGAAGGCAACGGAAGTGAGCAGGACTTTGAGAGAGCGAAACACTCAGGATTAATTGAGAATTGAGAATGGAAAATTGAAAATTTCGGAACGCTTCGCGTTGATTATAATTAGATATGAATAAAAAGAGACTACATTCTTTCATTTGTGATTTATGATGGAGTGTAGTTGTTTTTTAATCACTAACGACCAACGACTAATGACTGACAACTAATTTTTGAATTTCAACTTTCAATTTTCAATTATAATATGGAAATCTATGAAAATCTATGATATACTAAAATAAATAGTAATTAAAAAGGTGATAAAAATGTCATTAAAAATAACAAACCCATACGAGAGCGGTACTTTTAACAGTAAACTCTTCAGAATTCCTGCTATTCTTACATTGAAAAATGGCAGAGTTTTGGCGTGTGCTGATATAAGATATGGAAACGGTACAGATGACCCGGCAAATGTTGATGTGGGTATTCGTTATTCTGATGACAATGGCGCTACATGGTCTCAAGGTAAATTTGTCAATGCATTTGATGATATGGAGTTCAGTGACCATAACAAAGCAATTCCGACTTCTGCATCTTTTGTTGACTCTGCAATAGCACAAGGTGAAGATGGTACGGTTTACCATATGTGTGACGCGTGTCCTGCATTTATGGGACTTTGGAGTGCAGGTACTTACGGTAAAGAAAACGGATTTATAGATGGTAAGCTTGCGGTATGTGATAAAACAAGTGCTGACAAGGCAGAAAGCACAAAGTTAAACAAAGAAAAATATCCATATTTCGTTGATGATTTTTCTACAGATGGCTTTGCACCTGTAAAAAAATTCTCTGATAATAAAATTTATGATAATTACTATGTAAACAGAGATTATCAGGTGTTTAAAAAGAATGATGATGAATATACACCTGTTTTAATTAAGCAAATGAAAAAAGATGGCACATTAAGTGAAAAAGACATAATTGCAAATCTTTTCTATGCGTATTCACCTATAAAATGTTACCCTACATATTACTTATGGGTAAAGAAAAGCTTTGATAATGGCGAAACTTTCACAGATGGAAGAATACTAAACTTAGAAATCAAATCAAAAGGTTTTACAGGCTTTGCACCGGGCAGAGGTATTTCTATTGATTATAAAGGCAAAAACAGAATTATTTTTGCCGTTTATGATAATAATGACGGTAGAGAATATACAAGTGTAATTTATACAGATGATGGTGAAAACTGGGTGCGTTCAGAAAAGGCAAACAAGGTAGGCGTTTCCGGTAAAAGTTCTGAAACACAGTTTGTACTTTTAAATAATGGTGTTTTAAGAATGTATTCAAGAAATACTGCAGGGTATATAAGTTACTGCGACAGTACTGACGGTGGCGAAACCTGGAGTGAATACAAACAGGATAAAGATTTAGCATATTGTAGTAACTGTCAGTTTTCAGTTATAAATTACAGTAAAGAAATAGATGGCAAAAAAGTTATTGTTATTTCTTATCCGTCAACAAAAATAAGAAAACTTGGTGTAATAAAAATTGGTATTGTAAATAATGACAACACAGTAGAATGGCGTTACAGAAAGAATGTTACAGACTCTTTAAATCCATTCAGCTTTGTTTATTCTTGCATTACAGAGCTTAATGATGGCTCAATTGTAGATTTATATGAAAGTGACAAAGCCGAGCTTTCCTGTGTAAGATATACATTAGACGACTTGAAAGCAAATGACAAAGGTATAAGCGGAATTGCAAAGTTAAAGTCAATTATATATAACAAAACAAGAAAATAAAGAAGTGATTTATTTTGAAAATATATCAGAAAATAGATGAATTAGTAGGGCGCACCCCACTTTTAAGACTTAATAATATTGAAAAAGAGTTTAATTTAGACGCAACTCTTTTAGTGAAATTAGAAAGTTTTAACCCTACGGGCAGTGCAAAAGACAGACCTGCAAAAGCAATAATTGAAAAAGCAGAAAAAGACGGAGTTTTAAAAGAAAATTCTGTAATAATTGAGCCAACAAGTGGTAACACGGGCATTGGTCTTGCGGCAATTGGTGCTTCTAAAGGTTACAGAGTTATAATTGTTATGCCTGAAACTATGAGCATTGAACGACAAAAGCTTATGACTTGCTTTGGTGCTGAATTAGTTTTAACTGATGGTAGTAAGGGGATGAATGGCGCAATAGAAAAAGCCGAGGAATTAAAAAAAGAAATTCCGAATGCAATTATTGCGGGGCAGTTTATAAACGAAGCAAATCCGCTTTCTCATTATGAAACAACAGGTCCTGAAATATGGGAAGATACTGACGGTAATGTAGACATTTTTGTTGCGGGTATTGGTACCGGTGGAACAATTTCAGGTACAGGTAAATTTTTAAAAGAAAAGAATTCTAATATAAAAGTAATTGGTGTTGAACCGGAAAAATCGCCCCTTTTAACAAAAGGCGAGAGTGGTAGCCACGGTATTCAGGGAATAGGTGCAAACTTTATTCCAGAAACATTAGACAGAAATATTTATGATGAAATTATAGATGTTAAAGACGAAGATGCTTTAAAGTTTGGTAGACTTATTGCTAAAAAAGAGGGTGTATTAGTCGGAATTTCATCAGGTGCAACTCTTTTTTCTGCAATTGAAATTGCAAAAAGACCTGAAAATAAAGGAAAAACAATAGTTGCACTTTTAACAGATACGGGCGAAAGATATCTTTCAACTGCAATGTTTTCTTGAAAGGAGAATTTTAATGGATAAATTTCTCGATAATATGGAGCTTATAACAAGCACTATAAAAGAATTAGAAATAGTAAATAAAAAATCAAAAATTAAAACAACAGATGGCGAAACAATGATTTTAAACAGAAAAGAAGTTGTCAAGGTAATTAAAGATTTACAATCATTTTTATTCCCTGATTATTACACTCATAGCGAAGGCAGTGAAAATGTGCTTTCACAGACAGAGCTTCTTTTAAATATTTATAATCGTCTTGCAAAAGTAATTAAAGGTGCGTGTGAATTCAATGGTACTGATTTAGTATGCTCACCTGAAATTATCTGCGAAAAATTTATAAAAAAATTGCCAAAAGTAAAGACTATGCTTTTAAAAGATATTGAAGCACTTTACGAGGGCGACCCTGCAGCAAAATGCAGAGAAGAAGTACTTATTTGCTACCCAGGTTTTTATGCTATTTCTATTTTCCGTTTAGCGCACGAATTATATAATTTAAGAGTACCGCTTATTCCTAGAATTATGACAGAATTTGCTCATGAAAAAACAGGTATTGATATTCACGCGGGTGCTACAATAGGCGAATATTTCTTTATCGACCACGGTACAGGTATTGTAATTGGTGAAACCACTACAATTGGTGACCATGTTAAAATCTATCAGGGTGTAACCCTCGGTGCAAAAAGCTTCAAAGTAGATGATAATGGTAACCCTATAAAAGATATTAAGCGTCATCCTGACATTGGTGACAATGTTGTTATTTACGCAAATGCTACCATTTTAGGCGGTGACACAAAAATTGGTAATAATTGTGTTATCGGTGGTAATGTGTGGCTTACTTCTTCGGTAGAAGAAAATCAGACAGTTTACTATCAGGGAAAATAAAATTTTATTACATATTTCAACAGACAATGAAAATCAATTATTATGAGGAGAAAATTTTATGAACGCAATTGTTACAGTAATCGGTAAAGACAGAGTAGGAATTATGGCTGGTATTTGTGTTGCATTTGAAAAGACAAATGTAAATGTTTTAGATATAAGCCAGACAATTCTTAAAGATGTGTTTACTATGAATATGTTAGTAGATGTAAAGGAAGCAAATGTAAGCTTTTCTGAGCTTGTAGATATTCTTGACAAAGAGGGCGAAAGACTCGGTGTCAGCATCCGTATTCAGCGAGAAGATATTTTTGATGCTATGCACAGAATATGAGGTGTAAAAATGCTTAATCAACACGAAATTATTGAAACCTTAAATATGATTGATAATCAGCATCTTGATATCCGTACTATTACTATGGGTATTTCTTTAAGAAACTGCGGTCATCCTGATGCAAAAATTGCGGCAACAAAGATGTATGATAAAATCACAAAATATGCAGAAAATCTTGTTAAAACAGGTGAAGAAATTGAAAAGGAAATGGGTATTCCCATTATAAATAAAAGAATTTCTGTTACACCTATGGCAATTGCTGCAGAAAGTAGTGAAACTGAAGATTACACAATATTTGCAAAGGCAATGGATAATGCCGCAAAAGAATGCGGTGTAAATTTTATTGGTGGATTTTCTGCTCTCGTACAAAAAGGCTTTACAATTGGTGACAGAAGACTTATAAATTCAATTCCGTCTGCTTTGGCACAGACTGATTTTGTGTGTTCTTCAATTAATGTCGGCTCAACAAAAGCGGGTATAAATATGGATGCAGTAAAACTTATGGGTAACATAATTAAAGATACTGCAGAAAAGACAAAAGAAAATGATGGACTTGGCTGTGCAAAACTTGTTGTGTTCTGCAACGCGGTTGAAGATAATCCGTTTATGGCAGGTGCATTCCACGGAGTAGGTGAACCTGAATGTGCAATAAATGTCGGTGTTTCAGGCCCTGGTGTTGTTTACAATGCATTAAAGGGTGTAAAAGGCGCGCCATTTGATGTTGTAGCAGAAACAGTTAAAAAGACTGCATTTAAAATTACAAGAATGGGTCAGCTTATTGCAAGAGAAGCATCTTCGAGACTTAATGCAGAATTCGGTATTGTAGATTTAAGCCTTGCGCCAACACCTGCAGTAGGTGACTCTGTTGCAAGAATTTTAGAAGAAATGGGACTTGAGACCTGTGGTACTCACGGTACTACCGCCGCTTTGGCACTTCTTAACGATGCAGTTAAAAAGGGCGGCGTTATGGCATCTTCTTCAGTTGGCGGTCTTTCAGGTGCTTTTATTCCTGTTTCAGAAGACGCTGGTATGATTGAGGCTGCAACTTCTGGACATTTAACTTTTGATAAATTAGAAGCTATGACCTGTGTTTGGTCTGTAGGACTTGATATGATTGCAATTCCTGGTAACACACCTGCAACTACAATTGCAGGAATAATAGCTGACGAAATGGCAATAGGTATGATTAACAAAAAAACTACAGCAGTAAGAATTATTCCTGTTCCTAACAAAAATGTTGGAGATAAAGTTGTTTATGGTGGTCTTTTAGGAGAAGCTCCTATTATGAAAGTAAACTCTTTATCATCAGCAAATTTTGTTAATAGAGGTGGACATATTCCTGCTCCTATTCATAGTTTAAATAACTAGATTATAAACAATAAAATAGTTGATTGATATTTATAAGTTAGAAAGATAAATAAAAAGAATGACAACAGTAAAAGATATTGAAGATAATTTAAAAGCATTCATTGTACAAGAACAATCTGATGCCCATAATAGAGGTAGCGTTAATAGTGCGAAATATAACAACCTAAAAATATCAATGAATCCCAACAAAAATCCTATGCCAGATGTCACAATTAGGATTACAATATCAGAAGCTACATATTCATTAAATGGTTTTAATAAAATCAATGGCGGATTGGGCTATGAAGAGCGTTTAATTGTAAAATGGTTTGGAAGATATGGTGTTAAAGAAAAATTAATGGAACTATGGGGTAGTGCTGAAAAGGATAGAGAAGACAAATAGACTATGGAATATAAAGATTTATCTACAAATCCTGTAAATATTGTTTTACAACTTGTTGGCGCAAAGTGGAAAATTCTTATAGTAAAAGAGCTTTTAAAAAAAGAAATG
>JAZRSC010000027.1:0-49429 GCA_045651285.1 Acutalibacteraceae bacterium | reverse complement strand
CTGTTCCTGCGCTGCGCTGTGCCAATCGGCAAAAAGCCGGTCGTACTGCGGTGCGAGTGCATCATAAAAGGTCTGTGTGATATCCATGGCGGAAGGCCCTTTCATATCAAAATAAGCAGAAGACAAAAAAGACGGAGCAAGCGATTGCTTGCTCCGTCTTGGTGGAGACTGACAGACTCGAACTGTCGACCTCACGCGTGTGAGGCGTGCGCTCTAACCAGCTGAGCTAAGCCTCCAAATAGAACCAAAGGGTCAGCATAGCTGACCCTTTGCTGGTGACGCGTACGAGAATCGAACTCGTGTTACCGCCGTGAAAGGGCGGTGTCTTAACCGCTTGACCACCGGGCCAAATATGAGGGGCTCGAAAGCCCTTTTATGAAACACCTTATGTAGGTAAGTGTGTTGGAACTGGTAGCGGCAGTGGGATTCGAACCTACGACCAATCGGGTATGAACCGAGTACTCTAGCCAGCTGAGCTATACCGCCATATATATGAACAACATACATACCTACAAAGGCGATTGCTCTCTTTTCGAAAGCCTGTTGATTATAATATATAAATGTCACTTTGTCAATAGTTTTATGAAAATTTTTTTGTTTTATTCTGAATAAATATTTTTCAAAAAATATTTGAATTAAAATGAAAAAACTATTGACATTTCACCCGAATGTGTGTATAATTCTTTTTGCATTTGCGGATGTAGCTCATCTGGTAGAGCGCCACCTTGCCAAGGTGGAGGTAGCGAGTTCGAGCCTCGTCATCCGCTCCATATACGCGCCGGTAGCTCAGTTGGATAGAGTGTCTGGCTACGAACCAGAAGGTCAGGGGTTCGAGTCCCTTCCAGCGCGCCATAAGAAACAGTATAACTTCGGTTATGCTGTTTTTTATTTTACCAATAATTTATGAGGACTCGAACCCCCTCTCGGCGAAGCCGAACACAATCGGGTTTTCGCGTAGCGAATGATGGGCAGAGCTCATCGAGTCCCTTCCAGCGCGCCATCGAAAACCGTTGAAACAAAAGGGTTTCAGCGGTTTTTACTTTTTTCTGAAATCGCAATTTAACCGTTTTGACCACAAATTTGCCCACTTGTAGAAAAAATAATTGCAAAATAAGCAATCATTTTTTCAACTAAGTTTGCCTTACGGCAAGTGAAGTTACTTTGTAGTGAAGTTGTTTCACAATGATGTTGCACCTGTCGGTGCAGTGAATGGCAAACTTAACATCACTTTACGCCATAGGTGTGAAACATCACTGTGCTTTAGCACAACATCACTTTGAGCATAGCGAAAAACATCACCGCTCTCCTCATATTTTTTCTTACTATTTTTCAGGGCGAATTTCGTGCTTAAAATCTCACTCAAAAACCAATTGAAAAAGATGCTTAAACAAGCTCTGGAAAATGGCATAAAATAAATTCAAACAGGTGGCTCGAATCTCTGGTTCAAGTCACCTGATTTTTTTGTTCATTTCGCATTTATAAGTTTTATTATTTTTTCATAACAACTTATCTCACTATAATCGCAATCACCATAAAGTGGCGGAATTATAACTTCTTCTCCTATTACTGCAATATTAAAAATAGCTTCTGCTCTCCTTAAATTTTGTGCTGTATTACGACTGAAAAATGATATTAAATTATCATTCAATACATTTGCAAAAATAATATTAAATCGCATATGAGAACCTATTTCAGACCTTGTAAAGCTTTGCTTACAGCCAAATTGCTTATTTGCCTTTTTATTTATACGTGATTTCTGATTATCAAATTCTTTTTTATTAAAATCATCAGTTTTATAAAGAATTACTCGAGAATGAAATTTGTTTTTGAAATAGTAAAACCTGACATCGTCAGATAAAATTAAACGGTTTGATTCAAATGTTAAATTTTCTAAAGCATCAATTAAATCAGAATAAGACAAACATTTTCCTAATTTGAAAACAACTGGGGTATATATACTTTTCGCATCTTCTTTTGCTTTTTTAGAAGAAATAACAAGATAAACAATAAAAGGTATTGAAATCAACATTATTAATAATCCTTCTACAAACATCTTTAACGGTACTATCATCAAAAATAAACCAACACCAATTGTACTTACAACTACCAACAATGATATAATATTTAAAAACGCACGTCTTTTTAGCTTTTTTATATGCAATTTCAAATTATCATCCAAAACTCTAACCCCCACATAAATTATAGAAAAAGTAGTAATTTGCCGTTTAATTTATACTCAAATATTATACCATATTTCCACCACAATTCAACAATTTTTCAAACATCATCCAGCAAAGACCCAAACAAGTCTTGATTTTCGCGCATTTATGTCTGTTTTTTCATTTCAGCAAAGGAAAGGGTGTTTTAAGGTTACGAACCATCTGAAATCGTCAATTCCCTTGAAACAGGTGGCACCGCCGCCTGATGTTTTTGGAAAAGTCGCTTTAGCAAAGACTTTTCTTATTCCTGCCTATAAATCCGTTGCGAAATACGTCTGAATCAACTTGAAATACCACCACATTATGACAAATATCTGCTTTCTCATATTTGCCCAAATTCGTGCCAAATTCCGTCTTTTTCTCCTATGCTGGTCCAGAGTGAGTACTCCCAAACCAGATATGGTTTAATACCGTCAATTTTCCCTGTAACTTCGTTAAAACTCTTGAAAGGAGAAAGCCTTCCTACGAGTTTTGCCTTGTTACATAAAAAATTGTCAGATATTAAACTTCATAGAACCTGAAATACCCAAGTTTATGTGCATTTGGGATTTTCTTTGGCGAAGGCATACTTTCGTATTGCAAGACAAAAAAATTACAAAGGCGCATGAAATCGGGTATTTAAGGCACATTTGGTTTGGTAGTACTCACTCTATCTATTTTCAATTCACTCGCTCAACTTCGTGCTCACAGGTGTTATTAAATAGAGATTTTTGTTTTATTCACAATTCTATTTGCGTTTATCTTTTTGTTAAGCATTTGATTTTTATGTTGATTAAAACTTTATTTTATGTTAAACTAATTGTAGTAAATTTGTGAGGTGAAGATTATATGTCTATTGATAAAGCACTTGAGTTCGCTGTAGCTTCTGTTGAAATGGAAGGTTATAAAGCAGATGAACAATGTCTTGAGTGGTCAAAAAAAGCACTCAATGGTGAAATTTCAACTGAACAATATATTCAACTCGTTTTACAAAAAGCTGGTGTAAGTGCGTAATGGCTTATTCTGTTGATGCAATTCCTGACAATTGCTACGAAGGTACAACATGCCTTATAAATAAACTTGATATCCGTGATGAGGATAAATTAAATTTTGTTGAGTCACAAATTACCATTCACAAAACAGCTGAACTTGCAAGTGTAAAAAACTTTGGTGAATTCGATTTTTCGCATTACAAAGCAATTCACAAATATTTATTTGATGAACTTTACGTTTGGGCTGGCGAAATCCGTATAGTTAATATGTCTAAAAAAGGAACAAACTTTATAGCTGCAAATGAAATTGAATCAGTTGCAGATGCTTGTTTCAAAAGACTTAAAGACAAAAACTTTTTCAAGAATCAACTATTTAATGATTTTATTGATGATATTGTTGATTTTTATTGTACAACAAATATGCTTCACCCATTCCGTGAAGGTAATGGCAGAACGCAAAGAATTTTCATAACTCAGTTAATTCAGTTTAATGGTTATTCAATAAATTTTGATAAAATTGATACAGACGAATTGATGATGGCAACCATACAAGCCGCAAATGGTGTTACCGATAATTTGAAAAGAATTTTTGAATCCGCTATTACAAAAGAATAAATTTCAGGAGCAGATTTTGTCTGCTCCTTTCTTGTATAATAAAACAGCAATCCTATGATTGCTGTTTTAAACTCAAGATTTTATATATTCAATCCCTTTAAACACATAAGTCAATATTGTTTTAAGAGTTTCAATTAACTTTTCAAATGAAAAATCAAGCTCACCTGCAATGTTTATGAAGCTGTCTGCAGAAGAATTTCTTGCATAACCTTTTAACATACCTTTATTATCAGGCACATTGTCGTCATTTGCAAAGCTATCAAGAAGTGGTGAAACAAGTGCAACCAAGAAGCTTTGCGCACCGTGAGAAATACCTAAATCAAGTTTAAGACTTTCTGCTAAATCATCTGGTGGTGTAGTACCATAAAGTGCAGTAAGAGCAGTTGCAGCAGCCATTAACTCTTCTTCAGTAATCATAGCGAGTTCTGTATCTAAAATAAGACACATAGTTCTTAAAAGAATTGTAACATCTTTTTCCATTAACGGATAGTCTTCTTCACCAGCATAGTGTGCACCAACTAATTCTGTTGCAACATCCCAGCCATCAACATACTCACTGTCAGGAATAATTATTCCCTTTTCGAGTGCCATTTCCTGAACTCCACCCTCGCCATAATATGGTGTGTTAAGTATGTCGTTTAAAGCATCTACCGCATTTCTCACAAGGTCATAGTAAAATGCACTCTTATCAATGCCTAACTGCTCATCCTGAAAGCCTCTTTCAAGGCGCCATTCAACACCGTTTTTAAGGAATTTTTTTGCATATTCATTCATACCCTTGTTCATTTCTTCAATATGAGCATCGGTATAACCTACAACATCATCTTTTAAATTTTCGGTGTCAATCCTTTCAATTGTTGCTATATCATAATAAATTGATTCGTCAGACATTTCTACTATTCTGTATTGTAACGGATACATAGTAAGTGCAGTTGTAGCAAAGTCTGTAATTTGCTTGCCCTTTGTGCTTGTGTATGTATTAGCATCACTACAATGCTCGTGACCAGTAAATACTACTTTAATACCTGCATTTGCAAATTTTTCTGCAGTTGCAAGGTGATTTCTTATAATAAAATCTTTACTTAAAACACTTTGCACTGGCATATGGTCTAAAAGATTGTGGTGCATCATAAGAATAGGGTATTTGCCATCTGCGTATGCTTTTTCTGCCTCGTTTATAACCCACTCTACTCTGTCATCTGTCATACCGTCACCTGTTGAACGGTTAATGTCACAGCTATCAGAAGCAATAAGTCGATATTTTTCATTTAAATCTGCGGTGTATGAAAGATTACCATCCATTGTGCTTAAAGCTTCACCGAAACCGAATTCATAATAAATCTCTCTGAATTCCGCAAGACTTGTTTCGCCCTCATTTTCACCCTTACCGGCATCGTGGTTACCGTTTATAACATAAATCTGTTTACCGGTTTCTTCTTCGAATTTTCTGAATTTTTCAACTATTTCTAAATGTTGGTCTTTAACTGCTCTACCCTCGTTAGAAATATCTCCGGGGATTAAAATGAATTCTATTTTTTCATTTTGGGCACATTGATTTAAAAATTCATCAATAATATATCTGCTTTCAGTTTCCATAGCGGCTCTACGATTTGCGTAACCGAAAATCGGGTCTTCTGAGAACCACTCTAAATCTTCCTGTAATTCATAATGCAAGTCAGATGCTACTGCAAAAGTAGTGTCAACTATAGACCACGCCGCACTCACTGGTACAACAAAAAGTGTAGCAATAAGTGACAATATAAGAAGTGAAACAATTATTTTCTTCATTAATATCACCCTATAACAGAATAAATTTATATACAGTTAAAATATATCAAAAATGTTATTTATTGTCAATCAATTCCCGAATTTTTCTCGTTTTATTAAGAAATTATTAAGATATGTTAAGAAACAGTAAACTGTATTGCAAAATACTGACAATAATTGTAAAATCAAAATATAAATCATGCAACAATTTGTAGCAAAGAAACATCTTATAAGTATATAGACATTTTTTCATTTTATGTTAGAATAAATTTATTATATAAAAGAAAGTCAGGTGACAAAATGTTAGAGGTTAAATCTTTAACTAAAAAATTCGGCACATTTACCGCTTTACAAGATATTTCGCTGACTGTCGAAGACGGCTCAGTTTACGGTCTTGTAGGCTATAATGGTGCCGGTAAGACAACTCTTTTAAAGAATATTGCGGGTATTTACAAGCCTGAAAACGGTGAAGTGTTATTTGATGGTGAAAACATCTTTAATAATGAAATAAAAAAAGAAGAAATTTTCTTTATGCCAGATGACCTTTACTTCGGTGCTTACTCTACTATGAAGAAAATGGCTGATTTTTATAACGGATATTATAAAAGATTTAATTATGATACATTTAAGAAATTAACAGATGCTTTCGGTTTAGACCCGACTAAAAGAATAAACGGATTTTCTAAAGGTATGCAAAGACAGGCAGAAATGGTTCTGGCTCTTTCTACTCACCCGAAACTCTTACTTCTTGACGAAAGTTTTGACGGTATTGACCCACAAAAAAGAATATTTATGAAAGGTCTTTTAAAAGAAGCAATAAAAGAAAACAATATGTCAGTTATTATTTCTTCGCATAACTTACAGGAACTCGAAAATCTTTGCGACCATATAGGTATTATAAATGGTAAAAAGATTTCTGTTACTGGTGCTGTAAGTGAACTTTCTTATGGTAAGACTAAATTCAGACTTGCTTTCGCAAGAGAATTTACACTCGATGAATTCGAAAGTATTCCTTGTGAAAATCTTATTAAAGACGGACAACTTGCACTCTTTACAGTAAATGGTAACACCGAGGAAATTGAAAAACAAATCAAAGAATTAAAACCTGATGTTACTGAAAAAATAAACCTTTCTCTTGAAGAAATATTTATGCAGGAGATGAAAGGAGAAGACTATGACTACAAATCAATACTCAACTAATCCTTTTACATATACTTTAAAGTCAGGTTTTAAAGGGTTACCAATTTTACCAGCTTTAGGCAACCTCGGTATTCTCGGATTTTTTATGCTTCTTTATACTTTACCTGAACTTTTAAGAAAACAACCAATTTATAATAACGGTGAAGTTTCAGGGTATGTTTCACCTGCTACAAAATATATTTCGCTGTTTTTCGGTGACGAATATATGATTCTCCCCTGCCTTGTTTTAATCGCCCTTTGTGGTCTTGCAATGGCAATTTGTACATTTAATTTTATTACATCTAAAAAACAAGTAAATGTTTATTATAGTCTTGGTATAACACGCACCAAACTCTTTTTAGGTAAATATATTGCAAGTGCAATACTTTTAAGTGCATCTATATTTTTACCACTCTTTATTATGCTTATTGCAAACCTTGGGGCTTTAGGTTTTTCGTTTGAAATTTTTAAAATCTTTGCTCTTTTCCTTTTCACATTCTTAGTTGTATCACTTTCTGCATTCACAATTACTGCAACTATTTTTGCTTGTGTTGGTACAATTTTTGAAGCAGGTGTATTTTCTGCAATAATTCTCTTTTTGCCAGATATAATACTTTATGGTATCCAGACAGTTATGTCAAAATTCCTTTATGGTAACCCTTATGGTTACAATTTTACTCCTGCAAACAACGAGCATTGGGATAATTCTTATATTGCCGCTTTATCTGAACAATTTGAGTATTTAAGCCCTGTATTTTTCGGGAAAACAGAGCTCTCAAAATTTGCAATTATAGAAAAAGAAACTAACCCTGCAGTTCAACAGATAATTGAAAATCCATCTTTTATAAATATTATTTTATGGATTATTTTAACTGCAATTATTGGTTTTCTCGGTATTAAAATCTTCAATAAACGAAAAGCAGAAATCGCAGGATTTATCGGCACAAACAGACCCTTAAATACTTTTGTTTCTTTCCTTGCCGGATTCTTTGTATTTGCACTTGCTGTTTCTTTTATAGAAGAATTTGTTTTAAGCCTTGTTGTAGGTTTAATAGGCTTTGCAATTATTCATTTAGGACTTGAACTTGTAGTATTAAGAGATTTAAAGAAATTCGTAAGAGGTCTTTACAAATTACCTATTGGTCTTGTGGCAGTAAGCCTTTTTGCAGTTTCTATGAACACAGGTCTTTTCGGTTATTCAGAAAAACTCCCTGAAACTGAAAGAATTAAAAGTGTTTCTGTTTCAATTGTAGGTGAAACCGCACAATATGGCTTATTCGGTGAAGATTCTCACTTTATAACTGACCACAATTTATATTTCTTAAATAATCCGAGTGTACTTACAGGTGAAATGACTGCCCAAAGTGATATAAACGCTGCACTTAAAGCACACAAATTACTTGCTAATTCAGAAGAAGATGACAGAACTTTAGAAACTTCAATTCAATTCTGTTACACATTAAAAGACGGAACTTCTTTCAAGCGTAATTTTAAAATTTCTACTCCTGAAGCACACAGAGCATTACTTTACATTGAAGAAAGTCAGTACTTTAAAGATGCTTTATACACTTTATTTAAGGGCGCAATTAAAATGCCAGACCCTAAAAATGGTATTGAATTAACCAATGAAGAACAAAACATTTCTAACGCACAATTCTCTCTAAGAGATTCTTCTTCAACACTCAATATTTACTCTAAATATCTTGATTCTTATGCATTCGTTGAATTAGCAGACAAAGACAGAGAAAAACTTTTAAATGCACTTTACAATGATTTAAGTAACCGTTCTGTTACCGATAAATACTACCCTGACTCAACCCCTGTTGCGTTTATGAGATTTGAGGGTAACTGGAGCAATGTTTATTGGGGTATTATAGATAATGCAAATGGTTGGTCTACTGATGATACAACAGAAAAAACAGAACCTCTTAAACTCAAAAAGACTAAAATTACTATGAATGGTTTTTCATCTGACAAAGTAGATTTTTATGTTTCAAGTCAGTATAATCCTACCCCATTCTTCGTAATTACTCCTGATATGGATGAAACAATTAAAGTTTTAAAAGATTTTAAACTTTACGATGAACTTACAAAAACACCTGATTTTGTATCTGCAAAAATCATTCCTGCATCTGTTGCTTACGAGGGTGCTTTTGTAACTGATTTTGGTAACATTCAAGACTATTTCTCAAGATATTTTATTAGCACCTACACTTCAAGCACTTACACAAATGTTGATGAACACGGAAACCCTGTAAAAGATGACTGGCGTCGTTATTCCACCACTATTGACACGAAATTTGATGGTTTCGTTACAAATGAAGTAAAAGATGTAGAAAAACTTTTAAGATATGCTTACACCGCTTACGAGCAGGATGATACAGACAGCGGTTACTTTGTAACATTCTATACTTCAACGGGTGATACTTCGCTTTGCTTTATTCCGGAGAATAAGTTGCCTGCTGAGTTTAAGGTGAAACTTTGAAAATGCAGAGCGCATTTTTAGTGCTGAGTGCTGAAGGTTGAGCCAAAGTAGTGCTGGGTGCTGAATGCTGAGTGCTGAGTTTAGGGGCTACGCCGTAATTGTAATAATTTGTTGTAGTGGTTAATTTGCATTTTCAATTTTTAGCACTTATAAGTAGTAAAACTTAATAAAAATATAAACAAAAAATTCTATCATTTAAAGTTATCGTAGACAATAAATGATAGAATTTTGTTGTTTTTATTCAGTAATAATTATAATCAAACGCGTAGCGTTTCCTTAACTCAGCACTCAGCATTCAGCACTCAGCACTATTTGGATTCCAGAATTCGACAATTAAACAAGTCGTGTCATTACTTTACTATCTTAGTACCATCGAAAACAATAACTCCGTGTCCGCTACCTGTTTTTCCACCGTTTAAAACATGTTGCTTGAATGCACGACGCATTGATGTGTCATCATACCAATGCTTTGGTGCTTTGTAGCCTGATTTTGCGAAAATTCTCCACGCATCGTTAAATTTATCTTTTGCTTCACTTTTAATGATTTCAAAATCGTTTATAAATTTAACTGTGTTTGAATTTTCCGGTAAAATTTCTTTGTTACCCTCATAAAGAAGCCATGAACCACATTCAAATATTACAAGTCCGTCTTCTCTGCGTTGGTCTTTAAAGAATTCGTACGCTTTTTTATAAGCATCAAAACGAACCTCATCAGTAAGTGGCACACCACTCGACGGAATATGGAAGCCAATAGTTTTGTCGCCCCTTTTAATTTTTATACCTGCACTTGTTGTAAATTCATCTTGTGCACCAAATGTAGAATTTTCAAACTGGAAACGACCTAATGCAAAACGATTTAATTGGAAGAAGCCTGTGTACCAATGACCAACAAAAGTACCATAAACTTCTTTACAATCTACACATTCCTGAAATTTATATTTTAAATCCATCATAGAATCCCAGTAAATTTGTTCATCTATACCCTTTTCTCTGTAAAGCTCAAGCATTTTTTCACTTGCCACAATAAGCCACACACAAGTAAGACTATACTCTTTTACTCTGTAGCAAAAAGCAAGTTTTTTCATATCGTCACACATACCGCCAAAATCGTGTGCTTCAGGTAACAAATATTTATCAAGAGTTTTTTGAAATCTTTCGCTAAAGCTTTTACTGTTTTCAATTTTTAAAGCGATTTTCTCGAAAAGCTCAACTGCTTCTTGTGGAAAGCCTAATTTTTCTTCAACTAATTTAAAATGGTCATTTAAATATTTCATAGCACATATCTCTTTCTGTAAAAATTAACTATTGTATATTGTATATGTTTTTTTTATAAAATTCAAGTATTTATAAAAATAAAAAACAGAGAAGCCGAAACTTCTCTGTTTTTTATTTAATAAGTAAATCTTATTTAATAGCGTCTTTGAGAGCTTTACCAGCTTTGAAAGCAGGAACTTTAGAAGCAGCGATTTTGATTGTTTCGCCTGTTCTTGGGTTACGGCCTTCTTTAGCTGCTCTTTCACGAACTTCAAAAGTACCAAAGCCGATAAGTTGAACTTTGTCACCTTTAACGAGAGCACCTTCGATTGCACCGAAAACTGCGTCTACAGCTGCTGCTGCGTCTTTTTTTGTGAGTTCTGCAGAAGCTGCTACTGCATTAACTAAATCTGTTTTGTTCATTTTTAAATCCTCCAATTAAAATAATTGATTTTTTTATTACCAAAAGACGAAATATTTAATATCCGCCTTCAATTTGGACAATCTTACTTCTCTAACATTTTAACAGATTCCCAAAGTTTGTCAAGTGTTTCAATAGAAGAAGTTTTCATATCTATGTTTTTTTCTTCTGCTAAACGCTCAACTCCCTGGTATCTTCTCATAAATTTCTTTGTTGCTTTCTCTAATGCACTCTCTGCATTACAGTCACAAAAACGGGCAACATTGACTACTGAAAAGAGTAGATCACCAAGTTCATCTTCTATTCTGTCTTTATTGTCAGAATTAAAAACTTCTTTAAGTTCTTCTGTTTCTTCGAGAACTTTACTAAAAGCGCCAGAGGCATCTGGCCAGTCAAAACCAGCTTTTTTTGCCTTACTCTGAACTTTTTGTGCTTTCATAAGTGCTGGGAATGTATCTGGAATAGCCGCCATAGCCACACTTTGTGAGGTCTGACTTTTTGTCTTTCTCTTTATAGTATCCCAATTGCTTAAAACTTCATCTGTACTGCTTACAGTAACATCACCAAAAACATGAGGATGACGCTCTATAAGTTTTTTACAGATACCATCAGTAACATTATTTATGTCAAAGTCCTTAGCTTCTTTTGAGATTTGTGCGTGAAACACAACCTGTAAAAGAACATCACCAAGCTCTTCTTCTAAAAGAACTTTATTGTCAGTGTCTATTGCTTCTAACACTTCATAAGTTTCTTCTAAAAAATCTTCTCTTATTGATTTATGATTTTGCTCCATATCCCACGGGCAACCACCTGGAGAACGAAGAATTTTCACAATTTCAACAAGGTCATTAAATGTGTAATTCTCTTTGAATTCAAAATCTTTTACCACATTTTCACATCCCGTCTATTTTACCCTAAAAGTTTATATTTTTCAAGTATTTCTGCGATTTTTTCTCCTTTTGGGAGCATTAAAATATCATCTTTTACAATTGTTTTCGAAAGCAATATACAAGTTGCATAAACTACAACTGCAATTATTATTGAAATGATACAACCGAGTGTATCACTGTTCAATCTGCTGTCTGCACTACCAAATGCAAAATAAGTTGTTATAACATAATTTGCACCCCACGCTGCCACACCACAAAGCGTTGCAGCTATGAGTGGTTTTATTAAAACTGTCTTCCAATCGAGTTTGATTCCTGTTTCTTTTTTGAGAACTGCGTAATCATAGAAAATGCAGAAAAGATAGAAACAACCTGAACTGAAAACTGCACCTAAAATATTTATTTCTGGAATACCAATTAAAATATAGTTAAATGCAATTTTAAAGCCACAACCGATTGCAAGTGCCTTTGCAGGAACATCTGCTCTACCAATTGCCTGTAACATATTGGTAAGTGGTGAAGAAAGAGTGTGAATACCCATCATAAGTCCGTAGAGAGCAAGAATAGGTGCTGCAACCGCAATACCTGACTCATTTTCACTACCTTGATAGAAAACTGTTAAAATTGGCTTTGCAAGGGCAAAGAAGCCAATACCTGCAGGTAATGCTATAAGCATACTCATTCTGAAAACAGTATTAACTGTATTTTCAACCACTTTAAACTCGCGTTTTGCCATAGCAGATGAAATAACAGGAATAGCACTTACACCTAAAGTCATCATAACTGTAGGTACAAGATTTCTGAAATCGAGTGTTACATCATAAGCACCATAAAGGAAGGTGTGAATGTTTTCTCTTACAATTCCACCTGCAGTTATTGAGTCACCATAAATACCCATAATTGTTTCATAACTTTTTTCAACAACAGTTGAAAGTCTGTTCTGAATCATTATTGTATCTATAACATTAGTAATATTTATAACAACTGAACTAATCGCAGTAGGAACTGCTATTGCAATAATATCTTTTACAGTAGATTTTCTGCTTTGTGGAAGTGGTGAGTTTACAAGCATTTCTTTTGTAATGCCATCTTTTTTAAATTTATGTCTTAACATTACATAGATTGTACCCGCAACTGTACCTAAAGTAACCCCGAAAACAGCGGCAGCGGCAGCAAGAGCATAAATAATTGCTGCATCTGCTTCAGTTTTAACCTCAAACCCAAATACAGAACCTGTTTCTGCCACTTGTTTTGTACCGTAATCAATAACCACGTAAGCAAGTGAAAGACCAAAAACAAGTTTACCCAAAGACTCAAGCACCTGCGAAATCGCAGTAGGAAACATATTTGTAAGTCCCTCGTAATAACCACGATAGGTACTCATAACACAACAGAAAAGTACGCAAGGTGCAATACAGTAAATACTGTAAATAGACATTGGTGATTTTACAGATGCCGCATAAGGTTCTGCTAAAAATAATAAAACTGCAGTACCAATTACACCTAATGCTAAAAATAATGGGAATGTTACTTTAAAAACCTGTTTTACATCACGGTATCTGCCGAGAGCAACATTTTTTGAAACTATTGCAGAAACTGCAACTGGAAGCCCTGCCATAGAAATAGCATAAACTGGTGTATAAATGTTATAAGCAGAAGCAAAATAACCGCGGCCTAATGAACCTATAATACCTGTAAGCGGTATTTTATAAATCGCACCAATAACCTTAACAAGTGCGGTTGCTACAACTAAAATCATAGCACCATTAAGCACATTTTGTTTTTCAAACGCTTTTTCTTTTGCCAAAATTTCTCACCTCTTAAAACTTAACAAATTCTCTTAAAAGTGAATTTTCAGGAATATAATTTTTATCTATCTGAGGGAAACGCTCTAAATTTCTTATAAGTCTTTGCGATTCTTTATAAAATGCAGACTCTTTTTCTACTTCACTTAAAAGCTTAATTGCAGTTTCTTTCAAAACACAGGTTTCATAAAGATGAATCGTATTTATTTTAACATCTGCATTGTGTCTGTACGGGAACAGGTATGTATCCTCCCCATAACGAACAGTAACCCACATCTGGAATGTCCTTTCAACAGAATTTCCTCTGAAATTATAATCTCTTACAAGTCTGCGTATAAAACGCATATTTCTCTTGTTCAAAATAATTTCTTTGTTATTGTCGTAAATTCTTGAAGAAACATTTATATATATCTTAAAAAGTCTGTCACTTGGTAAATCCTTTGTAATAATAGGGTTAAGTGCGTGAAGCCCTTCAACAATTATAACCTCTCGTTCACCGACTTTTATGTGATTAAGTGCATCTTTTCTTGTACCTGTTAAAAAATCAAATTCAGGTAAATCCGCTTCACCTGTTTCTAAAATCTGCTTCATAACCTCATAAAAGAAAGGAATATCAAGTGCATGAACAGTTTCAAAATCGGGTGTACCGTCTGGAAAACGCGGTGCATCACAATTGTTAAGATAAAAGTCATCAAGAGAAATAGCGTAACTATTCACACCATTTTTCTTTAATGCCTCTCTCATTTTTTTTGCAGTAGTAGTCTTACCCGCAGAACTTGGCCCTGCAAGCATAATAATTTCTATTTTACTGTCACTCGCAACCTTTTTTGCAATATTTTCAATTATTCTGTTGTATCTCTCTTCACATTGCTCTACAAAAATGCCTGGGTTTTTGGTTTTTTCTACAATATATTCGAGATTATTATTTATATTAGACATAGGTTTTACCCCCTTTTATAGGATATTCCTTGAAAAATGTATTTATTCTGTCTTTTCTTTCTATAAGTTCATTGAATCTGTCAATATATTCAAACGGGAATTTAAAATTGAAAATTCGCTCAATTTGTCTGCCATTTGGTTCTTTTAACTTTGTGACACTACCAGCCCCTGCAGACAAAACAGTCTGGCAATCACCCATCATATAAACATTATAGTAACATTCTTTATTCTCTTTGCACCAACCGACATTTTCGAGATTACCTAAAGATTTACTTTGTCTGTACATATAGTATGGCTTGTATCCACTTTCTAAAAGCCTCTTATTTGCATACTCTACCATATCACTTGTTATAGTTGCATCAAGTGATGATTTTTCGTCTTCAATAACTATTGTAGATGACCTTTTGAGTGATAATGTATGTACTGTAATATTTTCAGGATTTAAAGAAATTGCCTTTTCAATACTGTTTTTAAAGCTTTCAACTGTGTCTGTCGGAAGCCCAGCAATTAAATCCATATTTATAGCATCAAAGCCTGTTTCTCTTGCTAAAAGATATTTTTCGGTAGTTTCTTCAGCAGTGTGCTTTCTTCCTATTTCATTTAAAACAGAATTATTAAAGGTCTGTGGATTTATACTGATTCTGTTTACATTATGTTTGTTTAAAACCTCGAGTTTTTCTTTTGTAATTGTATCTGGACGACCTGCTTCAACTGTATATTCTACGCAATTTGTTAAATCAAAGTCATTTTCAATTTCAGCAAGAATAACATCTAATTGCTCGTGTGTTAAAGTAGTAGGTGTACCACCACCCCAATAAACACTTTTTAAATAAAGTCCATTGTTTTTTGCTATATCTGAAATTGATTTTAATTCTTCACAAAGTTTTTCAACATATTGTGGAATTAAATCTCTCGCCTTTTCATTTGAAATAGAATGTGAAACAAATGAACAATAACTGCACCTTGTAGGGCAATATGGAATTGAGATATAAAGACTGAAAGAGTCTCCGTCAGCAGATTTTATAATTCTTTCTTCCATTTTTGCAACATTAAAAGCCATTTCTGCCTTGTTTGGTTTTACAAGGAATTTTTTTATAAAATGCTCTTTTGCATTTTCTTCGCCGACTTCGTCTATAACAGAAGCCATAAGCTTAGATGGTCTTACACCTGTTACAATACCCCAGTTTGGTTTAAAATTAAATTCGTTTATGAATTGTTCTAACACCATTCCTGCTAAATACAATTCTTTGTCATTATCTGTTATATTAAAATGTTCTGTTTTACTTTTCTGTTCTTTGCCGCCGAATGAAAATTCTGAAATAAGTGTAATTTTTCCGTTTTCTTCTTGCTTTTCTGTGTAAAGATAATCACCTGAAAGCTCTTCTTTTTCTTTTAAAACAAGAATTTTCTGAAAAGGTAAAAATAACCTTATAACATTCTCAATTTCATAGTGGTAATTGTGTGATATACAAAATAATTTCATATTCTCTTTTTTCTTAAATACCTGTTTCTTACTCGTTCACTACCGATAGTAGTTGAAATATTATGACCTGTAAAAACCTCATAATCGTCTGAAAGAAGCATAAGCTTTTCAACAGAATCTAAAAGTTCATTTAAATTACCGCCCCACAAGTCAGTTCTGCCGACTGTGAGCTTAAAGAGTGTGTCCCCTGAAAAAACAAACCTTTCTTCATCGCAGATATAACACACTCCACCAAGGCTATGCCCTGGTGTTTCAAGAACTCTTAATTTTTTACTACCAATTTCTAAAACATCGTTTTCTTTTACAAGAATATCGGGTTTGAAGCACTCAAAAGATGCACCAAAATAATCTGCAACATTCTTTTCAGTATCCTCTGTTAAAACTGCATCTTTTTCGCCAATGACAATTTTTGTATTTTGAAATACTTCTTTTAATTTTTTTACACCTGCGATGTGGTCAAAGTGACCATGAGTACAAAGAATATATTTTAATTCTTCCATACCCGACTGTTTTATTTCGTTTAATAACTCATCTGAAAAACCGCCGACATCTAAAACTGCACCGACTTTTGTTTCTCCATCACAAATTATATAACAATTTGCCTGTACATCGCCTAATGGTAATCTTTTAATATACATAATTGAATTTTATCCTAACCATAAATCTGTATCGTATGTAATAGTAACTGGCCCGTCATTTATTAAACTTACTTTCATATCTGCTCCGAAAATTCCTTTTTTAACTGCTTTTACGCCATTTTTTAACAGCTCGTTGCAAAAATATTCATACAGAGCATTTGCCTTTTCAGGTTCTTCGCTATTTATAAATGATGGTCTGTTACCTTTTTTACAATCAGCACAAAGAGTAAACTGCGAAACAGAAAGAATTTCGCCCTCTATATCATTTATTGACAAATTCATTTTTCCGTTTTCATCTTCAAAAACTCTTAAAGAGGCAGTCTTTCTTGCAAGCAATTCTGCTTCTTTTTCGGTATCACCTTTCATAACACCTAAAAGCAACATATATCCTTTGCCGATAGATGAAATTATTTCACCATCTACCTTTACACTTGCCTCCTGTACACGCTGAATTACTGCTTTCATCAGTTAGTTCTCCTTGTAATATCTATAACACCCTGAACATTTTTAAGTCTTGAAATAAGCACATTAAGAGAATCTGTACTTTTTACTGTTACTGTAATAAATACAGTACCTCTACCGCCTTTTTCACCACGAGTATTTACAGCATTTATCATAATTCGCATTTCTGCTAATACATTTGCGATATCTGCCATAATAAACGCAGATGGTTCACATAAAACTGCAATAGTTGCGTTGAATTCTTTTGTTTCTGTACCTGCACTCCATGACGCATCAACCCATCTGTACGGTTCAGCAGATTTTTCAATATCCTGAGGTACATTCGGGCAGTCGCGTTTATGAATTGAAACACCGTGACCTCTTGTAATAAATCCGATAATTTCATCACCCGGAATGGGTGCACAGCAACGCGAAAGCTTAATAAGGCAATTATCAATTCCCTCGACAATAACACCCTCACCTTTTGCGCGTTTTACAGGTTTTGGTTCTTCTACCACCTTGATTTGTTCAGGTTGCTTTTGTGATACTAATCTGTGGTATTCCTCTCTTATATATGGCAAAAGTCTTGTAATAGGTATACCGCCATAACCGATTGCCGCAAAGAAATCCTCTTCACTGTTACAGTGTTGTCTTTCTTTGAGTTTGGTAATGATTGTAGCAATTTCTTCATCAGTAAAGTGCAACTTATTTCTTCTGATTTCTCTTTCAAGTTGCAATCTACCTTCTGCAATATTTTCTTCTCTGCGTTCTTTTTTGAACCATGAGCGAATTTTAGTTTTTGCACCACTTGTTTTAACAATGGTAAGCCAGTCTCTGCTAGGACCTTTACCTGGTTGTGAAGAAGTGAGAACTTCCACAATCTCACCGGTTTTAACTTTATAATCAATAGGCACAATTTTACCATTAACTTTAGCACCGACCATTTTAGCACCGATAGCGGAGTGAATGGCATAAGCAAAGTCGATAACAGTAGCACCTAAAGGAAGGTTTATAACATCACCTTTTGGTGTGAAAACAAATACTTCTTCAGGACCTAAATCACTCTTTATTGTTCTTACAATATCTTTAACATCGTCTGCTTCTTTCTGTGCTTCGAGAAGTTGACGAATCCACGAAAGTCTTTCTTCAAATTTTGCAGTTCCGTTAAGACCTAATTTATATTTCCAGTGTGCCGCGATACCAAACTCCGCAGTTTTGTGCATATCCCATGTTCTTATCTGAACTTCAAAAGGAATTGCCGCCTTACCGATAACTGTTGTGTGAAGTGACTGATACATATTCGGTTTCGGAGTAGAAATATAGTCTTTAAATCTGCCGGGAATAGGGGTGAACATATCGTGTATAATACCAAGACAGTCATAACACTGAATTGTATTATCTACAATAATTCTTACTGCATAAACATCATATATCTCGTTGAATTCTTTGTTCTGCATATACATCTTTCTGTATATACCGTGAACACTTTTAATTCTACCTTCAATAGTAACATCTGGCACAACTTCCATAATTCTGTCGTGAATTTGCTTTTTGATTGTTTCAAGAAATTCTTTATAAGACCTGCCCTGGCTCGAAAGGTTATCTTCAATTTCTTTATAACCGATAGGGTCGAGGTAACTTATTGCTCTGTCTTCGAGTTCTTCTTTCATCGCCCTGATACCTAATCTGTGAGCAATAGGTGCGTAAATTTCAAGTGTTTCCAACGCTTTATCTCTACGCTTTTGTGGTGCGACAAAATTGAGTGTTCTTATATTATGAAGTCTGTCTGCAAGTTTTACGATTATTATTCTTATATCCTGCGACATTGCAAGAAGCATTTTTCTTACATTTTCTGCTTGTTGTTCTTCCTTATCTTTAATATCAAGCGGAACTTTACCGAGTTTTGTAAGACCATCTACAAGATGAGTAATTTCTTCACCAAAAATCTCATCTATCTCTTCTAAAGTAAGTTCAGTATCTTCAACTGTATCGTGTAATAACGCCGCAACTACGGATGCACAATCCATACCGTAATCAAGAACAATTTTTGCAACGGATACAGGGTGGATTATATAAGGCTCGCCAGAAGAACGCTTTTGTTCTTTATGTTTTTCGTTTGCTACAGAGAATGCTTTATCAAGCATTTTCAGTTCATCTTCATTAAATTGTGTACTTGCCTGTTCTCTTAAATCTTCGTACATAATTTTTACTGATGTATTATCATCCACACCTGTTTCCTCCTTTCATAAACCAAAATTTTTATTTAATTCAACAAACTCTGATATAAAACAGAATTTTCTAAAACTACCTTTTTTTGTTCCGCAGGTAAAAAATATTTACCATTCTGGAAATTTATTACTTGTAACTCAATAAACATATCAAGCGCAATTTTTAAAGTTGCTATTTTTTCTTCTTTTAGTCCTAATCTGTAACACAATATTTCTTCGTTTGCACTAAATCCATTATTTGCCCTTAAAAATCTGTAAACATTACCACAGAATTCTCTGTCTGGTAAAAGAATTTTCTTTTGTTCTTCTGTTAAGATATCGCCACGTCTGAAACTCTCGTAAAGCAACAGACTTTCCTGAACTTTATCGTCATCCATAGTGCTTAATTTAATATCTTTTACCTGTATACTTACCTTTGTTTCACCCATATATTCATTTTGTGAAAGTCTTATTGCTAAATCAACAACATCAGAAACGCAGTAAGGGAAATCTTCAGGTGCAACAGAAAAAAGCATAACAGGTAAATTCACACCATTTTTATTTACAGTAAGTCTTATATGTTTATTACTGCCAACAGGTTGAATACCTGTAATTTTCATACCAAAAAGTCCAAAAAGCGGTTGTGGGTTTTCTGCACCGAATGGCTCTAAAACACTTATTGATGAAAGCAAATCAAGTGAAACAGATGCAGGATTTAATTTACAATCTATTTTGAGCATAGGAGTCACCTGCTCTGATTTTTCTGCATATTCATTCACAAGTGCTCTGAACTCATCAATATTTTTTGTTTCTACTGTAAGTCCTGCCGCCAACTTATGACCGCCATACTGGACTAAAATATCTTTACAATAATAAAGTGCATCATAAAGCGAAAAACCTTCAACACTTCTGCCACTACCCTTTGCAACATCCCCCGATTTTGAAATAACAATACACGGTTTACCATATTTTTCGCAAAGTCGTGACGCAACTATACCAATTACACCCTGATGCCATTCTTCACCATCTACAACAATAACTCTTGCAAATTTGATTTCAGGATGCTCTTCAATATATTTTTCAGCAGATTCAGTTATTCCACTCTCTGTTGATTGTCTTTCAGAATTAGCTGAACCTATTTCACTAGCTAAAAGAGTTGCTTCTTCTACATCATCTGTAAGTAACAGTTTTATTGCTCTGTTTGCAGAACCCATTCGCCCTGCAGCATTTATTCTTGGGGCAATTCTGAATGCCGCACTCATTGAAGTCATATTTTTGTTTGTTCCTGACTCATCAATAAGTGCTTTAAGACCTTTTCTTAATGTTCCACTCTGATAAGCATCATTAAGAACTGAAAGTCCACTTCTCACTAATATTCTGTTTTCCCCTTTTAATGAAACGATATCTGCAATTGTTCCTATTGCTAAAATATCGCCATATTCGTCAAGCAAATCATAGGCATCACAATCAGCCAGAGCAGAAACAAGCTTAAATGCAACACCTACACCTGCCCACTCACGAAATTCTATATCACAATCTTTTCTGTGAGGGTCAACCACTGCAACTGCTTCTGGTAAAATTTCACCACATTGGTGATGGTCAGTTACAACAACATCTATTGATAACTCTTTAGCCTTTTCAATTTCTTCAATAGCAGAAATACCATTATCAACAGTAATGATAAGTGATGTTCCCCGCTCTTTTAAACTTTCAACAGCATCAATATTCATACCATACCCCTCACCTGCACGATCAGGAATATAGTAATCTACATTAGCACCGTTTTTAGAAAGATACGAGTAAAGTAAAGCCGTTGATGTAACACCGTCAGCATCGTAATCACCAAAAACTGTTATTTTTTCGCCATTTTCTATAGCAGACTTTATTCTTTCACAAGCCTTTTCCATATCGGGAAGCAAAAACGGGTCTAAAATATCGGTATCATATAAAAAACTTTCAACTAAAAATTCATCTGTCAGTCCTCGTGCAACCAATAAATATGCGGCAAAAGGGTCAACCCCACAGTTTTCTGCAATTTCTGCGGCAATATCTCTGTTGCATTCACTGACAATCCATTTTTTTCGATTCAAAATATCACCCATCTAATATAACATCAGGATATAAAATTACATTTTATTATAACATAAATACACCTGAAATGTAAAGGGTTTATAAAGAGAAAAGGGTTGCAAAAAACTCAGCGTTTTTTACAACCCCGTTATTTTTTATTTTGCACTGTAATACGCAGTACCATTTTGCATTGTTATACCCTTTGCATCCATCATCTCTGTAACAGTTACTATCTGGTAACCATTTTTTGTAAGCCATGGCACTATTGTTTCAGTAGCACTTGCAGTACAGTCATATAAATCGTGCATTAAAACTATTGAACCATCGCGGACATTGTTTTTGATATTAGAAACAATTTTAGAGGAGTTTCTGTTTTCCCAGTCACGAGTATCAACAGACCACATAATAATAGGTACACCAACATTATTTTTTACAGTACTATTATTGAACGAGCCACCTGGTGGTCGCATTATAACAGGTCTTTCACCTGTTATGCTCTCAATTTTAGAAGAAGTCTGACTGAGTTCACTTGATACACCACTCGCTGAAAGCGAAGTCAATGTTTTGTGATTATATGTGTGGTTAGCTATTTCGCAATTAAGATTATACGCTCTCTTAATTTGCGATTGATAACTACCCACTCTTGAGCCAACTACAAAAAATGTTGCTCTTGCATTATATTTTTCAAGTGTATTTAAAATTCTTGTTGTCGGACCATTTGACGGACCATCATCATAAGTGAGTGCTACCATAGGTTTGTTTAAATCTAAAACTCTTGCATTTTTCACATTTGAATTACCACTCACAATTCCATAATAAGATGTTGCTCTTACTATATAAGAATAATCTTTTCCTACTTTTATAGCCGTGTCTGTAAATGAATATGTATTTGCGTCAACTGTCTTGATTGCACTGTACTTAGCACCATTTTCGCTTCTGTAAATTGTATAAGTCTGTGCACCACCAACGCTATTCCACTCTATAACAATTCTTTCACTTTTAAAACATCTCGCAGAAGTCAATTTTGGTGAAGAAAAATATGTTCCTGTAACACCATTTGAATCAAAAGAGCTTTTTGAATTTTTGTACCGAGCAACTACTGTGTAATTATAATTAACTCCTGAAAGAACATTTTTATCTATAAATGTAAGAGTTGTATTGTTTTTAGTAGTGCCAATTCTTTGCCAGTCGCCATTATTTATTCTTCGGTAAATTGAGTAACAATCTGCCAAAGAAACTTTATTCCACGAAATCGTCAAACCACCTGACGAAGCAGTAACATTTTTAAGTCTCGGGTAATCAACTCTGTAACTTGAAACAACTTTATTATAAGCACCTATACTCTTACCTGAAATAGCTCTTACTGTGTAATCGTATTTTGTTCCGAATTTAACATTTTTGTCCGTATAATAAAGATATTTATTTGAAAAATCACCTATTTTTTCCCACGAACCGCCATTTATTTTTCTGTAAACTCTGTATTTTTCAGCTCCGCCTACTTTATCCCAATAAATTTTAATACCGACGGTGGAATTCTTCGCCGCTGTTACATTAACTGGTTTTAAAAAGACATTATACTTATTTGTTTCGTAAGCACTCTTATATTCACCTTCAACCGCTACAACACAGTAATATGCTTTTTGATTATTTTTAACATCTGTGTCTGTGCATGACAATAAATTGGGTTTTACAGTTTTTATTTTAGTCCAATTACTTTCCGTATTCAACTTTTTATAAACTCTGTAAACAGTTGCTTTCGGATTTTTAGTCCACGAAATTGTAACACCATTTTTTATATTTTTAAGAGTTACAACAGGGGCAGAAACATAGTGTACACTTACACCTGTTTTATCGTAACCGCTTAACTCGTCACCATAAACTGCTCTTACTGTGTAAATATAATCTGTTCCGTTTTTTGCAGTTTTATCAAGATAACTCTTTGCTTTCTCTCCTGTAACATACGCTATTTTCTTCCAGTTACTTTTCGTTGTTTTTCTGTAAACATTGTAACCCGCAGAATTTTCTGTCCAATTCCACTTAACAGTAACACCACCCACAGCATTTTTTGCAGGAACAAGCTTCGGTGTTGTTAAATTGACTTTAAAAGTAAAGCCATTTGCCTCTGCATATTTCTGTGCTTCAGAGTTTCCTCTGCCCCATATAACAAAATTTTCTTTTTTTACTTTTTCGCCGTTTTCATTCAATATGTAACCAAGTGAAAATTCACCTATATTAACAACAGTTTTAGGAACAACAACCTCTCTTACAGCGTTACACTTTAAAAAAGCATTTTCGGTAATTCCTGTTACCATAATTCCATCGTAATTTTCAGGAATTACTACTTTACCTATTGCCGCTTCATCATAAGTTTTAAGTGAACATATCACTTTATTTTCGTGAATATCATACACGGTTTTCTGCACGGAATTTGCAAAGGCAAAAACACTTGTCGCGACAACCACCGCACACAAAAATATAACACCAAATATTATAGTTATCTTTTTTTTCATTTTAAATCTTCTCTTTTCTTATACAACACGAAACGCTTGTTCCGACATTTTTCGACACTATATATTATATACTACTTTTTTTCTAAGTTCAATGAAAATGACAATATTGTAAAAAAATATTATTATTTTCATATTTAATTGTAAAAAGAGAATATTTGTGATAAAATAATATAAATATATCAATTTATTGTGGTGAATTTTATGACAAAGACAATTATGAAAAAATACGCACACCTCATAGCAAGAGTCGGTGCAAATATAAAAAAGGGTCAACCAGTAAGAATTATTGCAGAAGCAGACCAATTTGAATTTGTTAATTTGCTCGTTACAGAGTGTTACAAGTTAGGTGCTTCAAGAGTTGACATTGACTGGACCTATCAACCAATAACAAAAACAGATTATAAATACAGAACTTTAAAATCTCTTTCAGAAGTTCCTTTGTGGAAAGAAGAGAAATTAAAGCTTATGGTTGAAGAAATTCCTTGCAGAATTTACATTGAAAGCGAAGACCCTGACGGACTTAAAGGTGTTAATCGCGAAAAAATGCAGAAGTCACAAATGGCAAGGTATAAAGTCACAAAAAAATATAGTGACGCACTTGAAAACAAAGACCAATGGACTATTGCGGCAGTGCCATCTTACGCGTGGGCCAAAAAAGTGTTCCCTAATGAAACTAAACGAAATGCTTACAACAAGCTCTGGGATGCTATTTTAGAGACAGTTTATGTTACAAAGGATAATGACCCTGTTAAAGAATGGGACAACCACAACAATAATTTAAAAAAGCGTACAAAATGGCTTAATGAGAAAAAATTTGATTATTTAGAATATAAAAGCTCAAATGGTACAAATTTTAGAGCAGATTTAATACCTGAAGCACACTGGTGCGGTGGTGGTGAAGAAACTCTTTCGGGCAATTTCTTCAACCCTAACTTACCGACACAAGAAGTTTTCACCTCGCCTAAAAAAGGCTTTGCAGAGGGTACTCTTGTATCTACAAAACCACTTTCTTACCAAGGTCAGTTGATAGAAGATTTTAAAATCACCTTTAAAGATGGCAAAGCGGTTTCATGGGATGCAAAAGAAAATAAAGATTTGCTTGATAAAATGCTTTCTATGGATGAGGGTGCCGCATATTTGGGAGAACTTGCACTTATTCCACAGGATAGTCCTATAGCAAATACTGGCATTCTTTTTTACAACACTCTTTTTGATGAAAACGCAAGTTGTCATGTTGCTTTAGGTCGTGGCTTCTGCGATACTATTGACGATTTCCAGAACAAAACTCTAGAGGACTGTCAAAGTCTTGGTGTTAACGACAGTATGATTCATGTTGACTTTATGATTGGTGCAGATGACCTTAACATTACAGGCTACAAGGATGGTAAAGCATACCCGATATTTATAAACGGGAACTGGGCATTTTAATTCTATAAAAATTACAGATTACAGGTGATATATATGGCAGTAGGTAAACCAAATAAATGGAAAACAGATAATTTTTTAAGAGCAGAAAAAGAACCATTAAAATTTTCTGATGATGGCAAATTCAGAATTCTACATCTTACAGACATTCACGAGGTTATGCCTGAGATGGATGACGATGACAACAGAGAAATTCCTGAAAACAAAGACAAAGAAACCCTTAATGTTATTGAAAAATGTCTTGAAGAAGCAAAACCTGATTTAGTTGTTTTCGGTGGCGACAATGTAAGTGGCTACTGGGAAGAATTCAACTACGATTTAATTCACAAGACAATTACAAAAATTGTTGAGCCGATAAAAAGAAGAAACATTCCTTTAGCACTCGTTTTTGGTAATCACGATGGCGAGGTTGGTTTTTATACTGATATTCAGATGATTATGTACAGCGACTACGACAACTGTCGTTCTTGTCTTAATGACGCAGATGTTTTTGGTTGTGGTAACTGTAACTTAACCATTAAAAGCTCAGATGGAAAAAGAAATGCTTTTTCTATATGGCTTATGGACTCAAACGACTATATGAATGATGACGAGGGCGACTCCGGTTATGCTTATGTTCACGAAGACCAGATTGCCTGGTATGAAAAGAGAAGTAAAGAATTAGCAGATGAAAATGGTGGCAACCCTGTTCCCGCAATTCTTTTCCAACACATTCCTGTTCAGCAGGAAATTCACGAGTTGCAAGAAGTAACTGAAATGGGCGAAAATGTTGTTGAAAAAGACGGCAAATTCTATTCATTCGGTAATAAACTCATCTCAGGCAGATTAAGAGAATTCCCTTGTCCTCCATTTATGAAACAGGACCACACCGCTCAGCTTAAAAGCTGGAAGAAAATGGGCGATATAAAAGCCGCTTTCTTTGGTCACGACCATGTAAACGATTTCCATATTAAAGTTGATGGTATCAGTCTTTATCAAACAATTGGTTGCGGTTACTTTACTTATGGTAAAGAACACGGTGGCAGACTTATTGTTCTTGATGAAAACAATCCTGAAAATATTGAAACAAGAACAATTGAAGTAGAAAGAATTACTACAACTGAATTCGGTAAAAATCGTGATAACGACCTCGAAGTAATTTTGAATGAATACGATGAACTTTTAAATAAAAATCAAGTTAAAGAAGCTGGGGAATATTTAGAAACACAAATTTCAAAAGCAAAAGAAAGAAATGACTCTTTCACAGAAATGACTTTACATAACGAGGTTGTTTCATTCCACAGAAGAACTGGCGACCAGAAAAAAGCAGTTAGTGCTATAAATGAAATTTTAGAGTTGCTCGAAGAATTTGGTCTTGAAAACTCAGTTTTAGGTGCAAATATGTATCTTAACTGTGCTACTACACTTAATTTCTTCCACAGAACCGCAGACTCTTTACCTCTTTTTGTAAGAGCATTTGAAGCATATATAAATACTATCCCACAAAACGATTACCGTTTCGCAGGATTTTACAACAACTATGCTTTAGCTTTATATGAAAGTGAGAACTATGACGAAGCATTAAGATATTTCAGAAAAGCTTTGAATATTCTTTCACTTTACAAAGGCAATGATTCAGAAATAGCAGTTATTTTCTGTAATTTATCACACCTTTTCGAAAAAACTAATGATGAAGAAATGATAAATAACTGTCTTAATTCTGCATTTTTTGCTTTGAAAGATTTTGATGGTGAAATAAACAATAACTTTATTTTACACTGTCAGAAATGTATTGAAGCTTTCAAGCACTTCAAAAAAGATGATTTCGCAAAAGAAATTGAAGAAAAACTCAAAAAATAATACACATGTTATATTGACAATAATTTGTATTTTAGATAAAATATTCTAATAAATAAAATTTCAGAAAATCGGGTGATTTTATGGAAAACATAGCAATTTATGGTGGTTCTTTCGACCCTCCTCATAAAGGGCATTTGCTTTTGGCTCAAAACCTGGCAAAAGAGTGTAATGCAGATAAAGTTCTGATTATCCCTGCCTATTCTTCCCCATTTAAAGACGGTACTGTGGCAGCGGGCACAGACAGACTTGCTATGTGTAAACACACCTTTACTGACCCGATATTTGAAATTTCTGCAATTGAGCTTAATCGTGAAGAAAAAAGTTACACAGTAGACACAATAAAGGATTTAAAAAAATATTACCCCAATGATAATTTGTTTTTGTTTATGGGTGACGATATGTTTCTCTCTCTTGCAAACTGGTACAAGTATAAAGAGTTACTTTCTCTCTGTACAATAGTTACTGCCGCAAGAACTGAAGATTTAAAGCACCTGGCCGAAATGAAAACCTACGCTATTACAAAACTCAAATTACACGATGGTGATTATATAATTTCAAAAGAAAAACCTCTTGAAGTAAGTTCTACACTTTTAAGAACTATGCTAAAAAATAGATTGGATACAAGTAAATACCTCACTTATGATACTATAAGCTATATCAAAAAAAGGGGGCTTTATTTATGAAAACCAATTCAGAGTGCATTGAAATTATAAAAGGCAGACTTACCGAGCAACGATTTATTCATTCATTAAATGTTGCAGACTGTGCAAAAGACCTTGCAATTAAATTTGGTGCAGACCCCGAAAAAGCATATACCGCAGGACTTATTCACGATTCCTGCAAAAATATGGAAACAAGTGCTCAACTAAAATATTTACTAGAAAATAATATTGAGCTTTCAGAATATGAATTAGCAGCCCCAAAGCTTTTCCACGCAATTTGCGGCGCAGTTTTTGCAGAAAAAGAATTAGGCTGTACTGACGAAGAAATTATAACCGCCGTTCGCTACCACACAACTGGCAGAAGCAATATGACACTTTTAGAAAAGGTTATATTTATTGCCGATTTTATTGGCAAAGAGCGTAATTATGACGGCGTTGAAATTATGAGAGAAAAAGCGTTCCGCTCTCTTGATGAAGCAATTGTTGAAGGCTTAAGTTTTACAATAATTGACTTAATTAAAAAAGAGAGATTGGTTCATCCTGATACTATGGGTGCTTATAATGCCGCACTTGTTAATTACAAAAAAGAAAAAGGAGAGAATTTAATATGAGTTTAGAATTAACTAAAAAAATTGTTAAGGCTCTCGATGATAAATTAGCAAGAGATATAGAAGTTATTAAAACAGAAGAAGTAACAATCGTTGCAGATTATTTTGTTATTGCTACTGCTAACTCAAATACTCATGTAAGAGCTTTGGCAGATGAAATAGAATATCAACTTGAGCAAGAAGACATTCTCCCTGACCATGTTGAAGGCAGAGCAACCGGATGGGTGCTTATGCAATATGGCGGTGTTGTTGTTCACATCTTCCTTGAAGATTCAAGACAATATTATAACCTTGAAAGACTTTGGGATGATGCATCTAAAATAGATATTTCTGAATTTATAGATTGATTGGTACGAAAAGAAAGGAAATGATTTAAATGAAGTACGATTTTTCCGCTGTTGAACAAAAATGGCAGAAAAAATGGGAAGATGCAGGTGTTTTCCACGCAGAAGATGGAAGTGAAAAGCCTAAATTTTACGCACTTGTTGAGTTCCCTTATCCAAGTGGTGCAGGTATGCATGTTGGTCATATCAAAGCATATTCAGGTCTTGAAGTTGTTTCAAGAAAAAGAAGAATGCAAGGTTACAATGTATTATTCCCTATCGGTTTTGATGCTTATGGTCTTCCTACTGAAAACTATGCTATAAAAACAGGTATTCACCCAAGAAAAGTTACAGATATGAACATTGAGAAATTCTCAAGTCAGTTAAAGAGAGTTGGTTTCTCATTTGACTGGAACAGAGTTGTTGATACCACACAAGAGGATTACTACAAGTGGACTCAATGGATTTTCTTAAAAATGTTTGAAAAAGGACTTGTTTTCCGTGATAAAACTCTTGTAAACTACTGCCCATCTTGTAAGGTTGTTCTTTCAAATGAGGATTCACAGGGTGGTAAGTGCGACATTTGTCACAGTGACATTGTTCAAAAATCAAAAGATGTATGGTATTTAAGAATTACAGAATATGCTGACAAGCTTTTAGAAGGTCTTGAAAATGTTGACTATCTTCCAAACATTAAGCTTCAACAAGTAAACTGGATTGGTAAATCAACAGGGGCTTTTGTTAATTTCTCAATTAAAGATACTGGTGAAAGATTAGAAATTTACACAACCCGTCCTGACACACTCTTCGGTGTTACATTTATGGTTATGGCACCTGAACATCCACTTATTGACAAATATGCTTCTAAAATAGGCAATATGGATGAAGTATTAGCATACAGAGCTGAATGCGCAAAGAAAACTGAATTTGAAAGAACTCAGCTTGTTAAAGATAAAACTGGTGTTCGTCTTTCAGGTTTTAGTGCAATTAACCCTGTTAACAACAAAGAAATTCCGATTTACATATCTGACTATGTTATGATGGGTTATGGTACTGGTGCTATTATGGCTGTACCTGCTCACGATGAACGCGACTACGACTTTGCTAAGAAATTCGGCATTGATATTATCGAAGTTATTAAGGGGGGCAATATCGAAGAAGCAGCATACACAGGCGATGGCGATATGGTGAACTCTGAATTCCTTAACGGGTTTACAAATAAAAAAGATTCTATACAGAAAATGCTCGAAGTTTTAGAAGAAAAAGGCATTGGTAAAAAAGGTGTTCAGTACAAAATGAAAGACTGGGCATTTAACAGACAAAGATATTGGGGTGAACCAATCCCGATTGTTCACTGTGAAAAATGCGGTATTGTTCCTGTTCCGTACAGCGAATTACCATTAAGATTGCCTGAAATTGATAACTTCCAGCCAGGCTCTGATGGTGAAAGTCCACTTGCAGAAATCGAAGAATATGTAAACTGCAATTGTCCGAAATGTGGCGGTAAAGCAAAACGCGAAACTGACACAATGCCACAATGGGCAGGTTCTTCATGGTATTTCTTAAGATACATTGACCCTAAAAACACAGAAGCACTTGCAAGTGAAGAAAAACTCAAATACTGGGGTCAGGTTGACTGGTACAATGGTGGTATGGAGCACGTTACCCGTCACTTAATCTACTCTCGTTTCTGGCATAAATTCCTTTATGATTTAGGCGTTGTTCCAACTGCTGAACCATACGCAAAGAGAACTGCTCAAGGTCTTATTTTAGGTCCTGACGGTGAAAAAATGAGTAAATCTAAAGGTAATGTTGTTGACCCTAACGAAGTTGTTGACCAGTTCGGTGCAGATGTTCTTCGTTCTTATGTACTCTTTATGGGTGACTACGAAAAAGCAGCACCTTGGTCTGAAGCAAGTGTTAAAGGTTGTAAACGATTCATTGACAGAATCTGGAATCTTCAGGAAATCACAGTTGGTGGCGATGACTACTCAAAAGAATTAGAGGTATCATTCCATAAGACAATTAAAAAGGTTTCTGACGATATTGAAAATATGAAGTATAACACTGCAATTGCTTCACTTATGGCACTTCTTAATGAAATTTATGAAAAAGGTGCTATTACAAAAGGCGAACTTAAAACATTCCTTACATTAGTTAACCCATTTGCTCCTCACGTTTCAGAAGAGCTCTGGGAGATTATGAACTTCGGTGGTATGTTAGCAGTTGCTCCTTGGGTTTCATACGACGAAGCAAAAACAGTTGACTCTACAATTGAAGTTCCTGTTCAGATTTGCGGTAAGCTTCGTGCAACAGTTACTATTGCAAAGGATGCAGACTCTGCTACAGCAATTGCCGCTGCAAAAGCAGACGAAAAGGTTAAGGAAATGTTAGATGGAAAACAGATTATTAAAGAAATCTATGTTCCTGGTAAAATTATAAATATTGTTGCGAAATAAAAAAAGGCAGTCGAGAGACTGCTTTTTTTATTTAAGGAATTAGGAAACAGGAAGCAGGAATCAGGTGTAACAAAAACTACTTTCTTTTATTTAAGTTTACTATAAGTCTTAAGTGAAGTGGTAATTTTTAATATGTTATATATCACCTTTTAAAACTCTATCAAAAGTTATTTTTTCGCCATTTGCATCTTTTAATCCATCGGAATTAAAAATTTCGAACAACAACCACTCTCTTGCAAAATCTTCTGCTGTCGGTATTACACCATCGGGGAAAGTTTCATCCCACAAATCCTTTAATTGTTGATTATCTGAATTTTGTATCCTGAACATTATAATTTTTGCCAAATTGCGATAATCTTTTTTTACTTGTTCTATACTCACATTTCGCTTTTTTGCTTCATCTTCAAATAAATTTGGTACATCTTTCATTGATTTAGCCCTCCTTTTTATTGTATGGGGGTTATATCCCCTTAATAATTAAGATTATAACCCCCATAATAAATAGTGTCAAGGGGGTTTTTAGATGATAGTGTTTGACAAACTTTGGGAAACAATGAAAGAAAAAGGTGTTTCCACATATTTATTACGAGAAAAATGCGGTATTGACAGTAAAACCATTCGCAGACTTAAAGCTAATGAAAACATTGAAACAAAAACTTTAAATAAAATCTGTGAAGCATTAGATTGTAACCTTCAAGACATTGCAGAATACAAAAAATAATATTTAAAAACCACCGACAAATTGCAAAACAATTTAACGGTGGTTATTTTTTATATATTTCTAAAAATCCAATTTTTATTGAAGAATAACTATATGATAGACTAATTTAAAGGGTTGACTTTTTTTCGTTATCTGCTATAATGAAATTGAACAAGGAGTTATTCCGTAAGCGGTTAGCTCCCATGGGATTAAGTTTTAATAAAAAATAATCGCCTTATGTGGAAGTGAGGCGATTATTTTTCTTTTTTTATGGTTAGTAAATATCCTGTTGCAACTATTAAAAGTAATACAGCACCAATTATGTATTCCATAAATATCACTCCTTTCACCTGAAAAGGTTCGGGAGCGTAGAATTAACCGCCTACCGTGTAGAATAACTCCTTGGGAACTTATGTTCCGTGCTTTATTCTAACATATATTGACAAAAAATGCAATATAAAAAGTTCTATCATTTCAGTTACCAGAAGCTACAAATGATAGAACTTATTTTGTTTTATTCACTAATAATTATAATCAAGGCGAAGTCTTCCGAAATTTTGCATTTTGCATTCTGCATTTTGCATTTATTTCCCCAATTCAACCGTTCTCTCGTAAGACTTACTTACTGCATTTATAATGTCTGCTCTGAATGATGCATTTTCTAAAGACAAAACACCCTCGATTGTGCTTCCTGCAGGGCTACAAACTGCATCCTTTAATTTGCCTGGGTGCTCGTTTGTTTCTGCTACCATTTTTGCAGCACCAAGAACTGTTTCTGCAGCATAAACTAATGCTTTATCTCGTGGTAAACCACATCTTACACCGCCATCTGCTAAAGCCTCTATAAACATAAATACAAATGCAGGGCCACAACCAGAAATAGCACTTGCGGCATCAATTTTGGCTTCGTCTATTTTGTCAAGCATACCTGCTTTTTTAAGAATTTCAGTAAATTCGTTATAATCTTCATCGGTAACAATTTTATTACCTGTGTAAAGAATCATACCAGCACCACAAGATGCAGGAATATTAGGCATAATTCTTATAATAGGGTAATTGCCACCGCACATATCTTTTAAATCTAAAAGATTGATACCCGCCGCCATAGAAACTATAACAAAACGGTCTGTTCTGCTCTTTAAAACATCTTCTAATTCGTAACAAAGACTTCTTAAAACCTGTGGCTTTACACCTAAAAATATATAGTCACAAGTTTTTGCAACCTCTTCTGCAGAAGCAATATTAACATTGTGTTGTGTTGCAAAGTCTGTTGCTTTGTTAAAATCTGCGTCTGAAACACAAATATATTGACTACCAACTGACTTTACTGCTGCAAGTGCTAACGCACCGCCCATATTACCACAACCGATAAAACCAATTTTCTTTTCCATAATGCCCCTCCTATCTTATTTGTCCGTCACCTTTAATTATATATTTATATGTTGTTAATTCTTCTAAGCCCATTGGACCTCTTGCGTGAAGCTTTTGTGTCGAAATACCCATTTCACAACCGAGTCCGAATTCACCACCATCGGTAAAACGAGTTGAAACATTCACATAAACAGATGAAGAATCAACACCTTTTACAAAGATTTCTGCATTTTCTTTATTTTCAGTAACAATTGCTTCACTGTGCATTGTTGAGTGAAGTGAAATATGCTCTACTGCTTCGTTTACATCTTTAACAATTTTTACTGCTAATATATAATCTAAAAATTCTGTGTCAAAGTCATTTTCATTTGCTTTAGTGCCATCAATAATTTTTTGTGCATTTTCGCAAAGACGAAGTTCAACCTTGTTTTCACTTCTGTTTTCAACAAGTCGTTCTTTTACGAGTGGCAAAAATTCATTTGCAATTTTTTCATTAACAAGTAAAACTTCCATAGCATTACATACAGACGGTCTGCTTGTTTTTGCATTTTCAATAATATTAAGTGCCTTATTAAAATCTGCCACTTCATCAACATAAATGTGACAAATACCAGTACCCGTCTGAATACAAGGTACTTTTGCATTTTCTGTAACTGCTTTTATAAGTCCCGCACCACCACGAGGTATGAGCAAATCTACAAAACCAACTGCATTCATAAGTTCATTTGCGCTTTCTCTTGTAGTATCCTGAACAAGATTTATAAATGTTTCAGGAAGATTTAATTTATTTAAACCTTTACGCATAGCGTTAACTATTGCATTTGCAGAAGAAAATGCTTCTTTACCACCACGAAGCACACAGACATTACCACTTTTTAAAGCAAGTGCCGCCGCATCAGAAGTAACATTTGGTCTGCTTTCATAAATGATTGCAGTAACACCCATTGGTACAGTAGTTTTCTCTATAATAATTCCGTTTGGTCTTTCTACTCTGTTTAAAACTTTACCAACAGGGTCAGGTAAAGCGGCAACTTCTCTAATTCCGTTTGCCATACCTTCAATTCGCTCTTTTGTAAGCGCTAATCTGTCAAGCATAACATCTGAAATTGTACCTTTTGCTCTTTCTAAATCACTTTTATTTGCAGTTAAAATTTCTTCCGCGTTTTCAATTAACGCATCTGCCATAAATAAAAGCGCTTGATTTTTTTCTTCTGTATTAAGTGACGCAAGTCGGGTTTTAACCTTTTTTGCCTCAATTAAAATTTCTTTTGTAGTTATCATCTTTCGCACCTGAATTAACTTTTATTTTGCTATAAATTTTGTACCGATTTTTTCGCCATCTACAATATCATAAAGTACACTTGGATTTGAGCCATTTGCTATTACCATATCAGTACCTTTACTCATACAAAGCTTTGCGGCATTTAATTTTGTAACCATTCCGCCTGTACCTAAAGATGACCCTTTACCTCCGCCGAGTGCTTCTATTTCAGGAGTTATTTCCTCTACAACTGAAATAAGCTCGGCATTTTCATCTTTATGTGGGTCTGCGGTGTAAAGACCATCAATATCAGAAAGAAGAACCAATAAATCTGCTTTCATACTTACCGCAACAATTGCACCTAAGGTGTCATTATCGCCAACTGCAATTTCGTGAGTTGAAACTGTATCATTTTCATTTATAATCGGCAATACATTAAGCTCTAAAAGTCTGTTCATTGTGTTCTGAATATTGTGGTAGCGTTCTGTGTCTTCTAAATCAAGACCGGTAAGAAGAATTTGTGCTACTGTGTGATTGTATTCAGAGAAGAGTTTGTCGTAAGTGTACATAAGCTCACACTGACCGACTGCCGCCGCCGCTTGTTTTGTAGGCATATCCTGTGGCTTTTCTTTTAAAGAAAGCTTACCAACACCCATACCAATAGCACCCGAAGAAACAAGAATTATTTCGTGACCTGCGTTTTTAAGGTCACTCATAACCTTGCAAAGCTCTTCTACATGGCGGATATTTATATTACCTGTACTATGTGCTAAAGTCGATGTACCGACTTTTATTACTATTCTCATTCTGTCTGTTCCCCATCTTCCGTATTAGAACCTGTGCGTTCTTTTAATTTCCCTGCTCTTGAAACTGCTAAATCTTCCATCATCTGCTCACGAACTTTACCGTTTACATTAAAGAACATAAGTGAAAGTCCTTTACAGGTTCTGCCTATTGCAGGTGCTAAGGTAAATACAGTCCATATTGCCCTTAACATTTTAGGGTCTGTTTGCGGAATAACTACACCATGCGAGTTAAGAAGTGGCTGGTATTTAATTGCCGCAACAATAATACCACTTAAAATAGATGAAACATTGTTACTTACCAATGTCATATAACCCATAGCGGCACTCATCATACCTTCGTTACGAATACCCGTCTTCCACTCAACATAGTCATACATATCGCCTGTAAGAGCGGTATTACAATATCTTTGAACACTGTTCATAGCACCCGCTAAAGTGAGCTCAATTACGATTATTATTAAATTCACAATTGAATTTTCTGTTGGTGAAAATCCGATTAAATACATAACAAGATAAACAATACCACAGTAAAGATAGCTTAACACTGCAAGATTTTTAAGACCTATCTTTTTAGTCCATTTTGTAGCAAATGGTAAAACAAAATAGCTAGGAAGTCCTGTGAAAAATCCTGAAATTGCAGCGTTTGAAAGTTTACCTGTACAGTTAAGCCAGAAGTAGTTTGAAACATTCTGACCAACCGCTTTACCCATACCAAAGAAGTTTTTAATAAGCAAAACCCACATTGGTCTGCAAGAAGCAACTTGCTTTACAGATTTAAACACAGAAGTGCTGTTCATTTCTTCACGAGAAGCAAGTGGCACACGCTCTTTTAATGTAAAGAATCCGTAAATTCTGAATATAATTACCATTGCAATGAACACCAGCGCCCCGCCTAAATAGATGCTTCGTGTTGGTATTGTTCTTGGCAAATAGTCAACAAAGAACGGGAAGAGTGACGGTAGCCATACACCCAATAAATCGGCATAAGTGTCGGTTGCTATAAGTTTGTTTCTTTCATTGACATTCGGTGTTAAGTTATAAAGAATTGCGGTGTATGCCGGATTATAAAATGAGTTTGAGATTGAACCCACATATTTTATAAAGAAAAACCACACAAAAAGTGCAACCTGAGAAAGACCCTGCGGTAAAATCCACGGAACTAAATTAGCAAAAATCCATAATGGTAATGTAAGAACAAAGTAAGGTCTTACTCTGCCCCATCTTGTACGGGTTCTGTCTAAAATCGGACCTGAAATAGCGTTGTCAAATGTATCTAAAACACCACATACCGAATCAGCAAGGCTCAATGTAACAGGGCTTACACCCTGGAATGTAGTATTATAGAAAAACATATTGTTACCAGAGAATGTTTCCCAGTTTTTGTCACCAAAACCAGAAATTATGTACGCTGCCATTTCTCTTGGACCTAAATATTCTTTTTCTTGTTGCAACTTTTGTTTTTCGATATCCAGTTCAGTAACCTGAGTATTCGTTGTAACTGTGTTTTCTGCCAATTTTCTCACCGCCGTTTTTAAGATATTTTTATTCTAACATATATTTATATCTGTTGTAAACAAGTCAAGGTAAAAATTCCTGAAGTTCTCTTTTAAGTCTTGCAACGGGAAGACCTACAACATTGAAGTAGTCGCCCTCTATAGCTTTTACTAAAAGACCACCTTTGCCCTGAATTCCATAACTACCAGCTTTGTCAAAAACCTCGCCAGAGTCAATATAGTCATAAATTTCTTCATCACTTAAATCATAAAAATTGACTTTTGTTTCCTGACTGAAGGTTTTTTCTTTTTCCCCTTTTATTATTGTAACACCAGTAAAAACTGAATGAGTGTTACCACTTAAAGTGCGAAGCATTGAAAATGCATCTTCTCTTGATTTCGGTTTACCTAAAACATTATTTTCAAGACAAACTATTGTATCTGCAGAAACAATAATTTCATCTTTAAACTGTTCTTTTACAGCCTCACCTTTAATTTTCGAGAGATATTCGGCAATTTCTCTGCCTACTAACCCCTCCTTTATAGTTTCATCACAATCGCAGGGATTAACTACTATATCTTCTGTTATCATTTTAATAAGCTCTTGTCTTCTCGGTGAAGCAGATGCAAGTATAATTTTCACCTAACCCCCACTTTCTTCACATTTTTTGTTTTTTAAAGAAATTTTAACCTTATTATATTAAAGAAATATACTTTTTAAGAGTATTAAGTCCCCACTCGCACGCCATTCGTGGTTCTTCGTGACCTTCAAACTCTAAAGTTATAAAATAGTCATAACCCGCATTTTTTACTATTGAAAGGCACTGAAATACAGGCACATTACCGTGACCTAAAATAGCACCTCTTAAATGAGTGCCTCCACGAGTAGTGAAAAATCCGTCAACTGGTGCAATATTGTCCCCACTTTTAATATGAAAATCCTTTGCGTGAACAAAAGACGCGTAATTCTTGAGTTTACCGAATGCTACAACAGGATTTTCGTCTGCACAAAGGAAGTTACCCATATCAAGAAGCAAACCAAAGTTACTATCATTAACACCAGTAACAATTTTTTCTACCCTGTCACTATCCTGACAGAAATACCCATGATTTTCCATCATAGTGCGGATACCTTTAGTTTTTGCATACTCTGTAACTGCTTTACAACCTTTTACAATAAATGGTAATGCTTCACTAAAGCCCTTTGTTTTTGCATCTTCGTCACGGAAACCACCTGTGCAATCGTGACGCATACCTGTTACACCTAAAGCGGCTGCAACATCTACTTCATATTTCAAACGCTCAATTTCCTTTTCTATATCACCATCGCTACCATAAATAAAATCGGCACCAATTGAATATTGAACAGGAACAATCCCTTGTTTTTTACATTCCTCGTTTAATTCTTTTGCGTATTCTATTTTATCCTGATTTTCAGGTGTATGAATTTCTGCAAATTCAATTCCATCAAAGCCTATTTCTTTTGCTATTTTAATAAGGTCTTTTTCAGTTACTCCGTTTTTACCTACAAGACCGCTTAAACTATATGTACTTACTGAAAATTGCATAGAGATTACTCCCTTTCCAAATTTTTTGCATTGATAAGACTTCCTAATAATATTATTATAATGATTGTAATTAGTTGAAACGCAGTTGCGTTTCACAAAAGCCGATTTTATCGGATTTTAGCAAAATTGTTTTTCATAAATACAATTTTGCATTACAGTCATTGAAAGGATTATAGTCGAATTTTCAAAGAAAATTCGATACCAAATATATGATTTGGTATCGAAACAGTGTAATTTTACACTGTTTCGACTAACTATAATCGTTATATTATGGGAGGCGATTTTTTGAAGATAGAAGCCATCGGAGAAGAAAAAATACTTGTTGCTCTTTCCGACAAAGATTTAACTGAGCTCGACATAACTTATGATGAAATGGACTATTCAAATATTGAAACACGCCGTGTAATATGGACTATTTTAGACGAAGCAAAACGCTCTCTTGGAAAATCCATTGATACAGACGGCAGAATTTTAATTGAAGTTACACCGAGTGATGACGGGGGGTGCATTATGTGTTTTACCACAATGCCCGGCACCGATTACAAATCAAAGAAAAAACTTATAATGAAAAAAGAAGCAGAACCGATTCTTTTTAAAGCTCTCGACCATAATGCATTTTTAGATGCAATTGATGTTCTGAAAGAGTCTGCTGACTCATACAGAAATGCTGAAATTTTCTCTTATAACAAAAATTTTTATTTTGTCATTTACCCCAAAATAACAGGTTCTGAAAAAATCGCTTACATATTAAGTGATTATGGCGAAACTTATTTTGGTGAAGTTGAATTTTTAAACCGCATTCTTGAATATGGTGAAAAAATCAACTTTTAAGAATATCTATTGCTTCTTTTACATCAGGAGATTTAAATATGTAACTGCCTGCAACTAAAACATTTGCACCCGCATTTTTGCAAAGTACAGCAGTTTCATTATCTACACCACCATCTACCTGAATATCAACCTGTAAGCCTTGTCTTACTATTTCTTCTCTTAATTCTGTAATTTTAGGAAGCATATCTTCCATAAAGCTCTGACCACCAAAGCCTGGCTCAACGGTCATTATAAGCACCATTGAAATATCTTTAAGATAAGGGAAAACAGTATTTATTGGTGTATTTGGTTTTACAACAAGTGCCGCTTTTTTGTTGGCACTTGTTATTTTTTTAATTGTTTCTGAAATATCGCTATTGCTTTCAACATGGAAAGAAATTAAATCTGCACCCGCTTTAATAAAAGCATCTACATAATCTACAGGGTTACTAATCATAAGGTGACAATCAAAAACTGCATCTGTTACGCGTCTTATTGACTGCACAACAGGTACACCTATTGAAATATTGGGTACAAAATGCCCGTCCATTACATCAATATGAATATACTCGGCACCTGCATTTACAACCTTTTTAATTTCGCTTTCTAAATTGCCATAATCTGCCGCGAGAATAGATGGTGAAACTATTATTTTTTTGTCACTCATAAAATTACTCCCTTTTCTTTTGAAATAATTTCTGATGTTTTTCTGTCTTTTGCGATTTGCTCTCTCAATTCATCAAGATTATTAAACTTCATTTCTTCACGGATTTTTTTAAGAAGATGAACGCTTATATTTTTATCATACAAATCGCCATCAAATCCAACTATATTTGTTTCGCTTCGTTCTTTAGAATACCCCTCAATCGTAGGTCTTACCCCAACATTTGTCACTGACGGATATTTTTTGCCATCAATTATAGAATACGATGCATAAACACCATATTGTGGAACAATAAACCCGTCAGTAAAGAACTGATTTATTGTAGGTGAGTCAATTGTTCTGCCACGAGCATCTCCGTGAACAACTAAAAAGTCGTAAGAAAATTCTCTTTGGAGCATAGCATTTGCAGACTCAATATCACCTTGTTTTATTAAATTTCTTATTCTTGTTGAAGAAACTGGTTCACCCTCAAATTCTACTGCTTCACTTACAAAAAGCTCAATACCCTCTTTTTGACACAAGGTCTTTAAAATTTCCGCATTACCCTTTGCCTTAGCACCAAATCGGTAATTAAATCCGCAAGAGAGTGCTGTTGCACCAATTCTTTCCACTAATATTTTATAAAAGAAATCTTCGTAAGAGAGTGACATAATTTCTGAAAAACTTATTGTAATTGGTGTTACGCCCCATTTTTCGAGCAATTTATCTCTCTCGCTTTTAGTTATAAGTTCACCTGGTGATTTTTTAGAAAGTACCTTTTGGGGATGCTCGTCAAATAAAAGCACCGCACTTTCACCTTTTGACAACTTTGTTTTGTCAATTACCATTTTGTGACCTGAATGAAAGCCATCAAATGTACCGAGTGCAACCGCTAACCCGCCATTATTTTTTACCATAAATATCTCCTGAATAGATATTATATTATCAACTTATCTTTCTACATATACCCTTTTAACTGTAAGGTTTTCATTTTGGGGGAGTGATTCGCCAAGTCCTAAAAACTCATTTTCACAGTAAACTCTTATAAGTCCATAGGGAACTTTCCCTTTAATACGACCTTTTAAAAGCTCACCGCCATTTTTAAAACGAACACCCTGAGCTTTTGTTACAGTTATACTTGGGTAACTCATAAGCATTTTATCAACAGGGACAATAATTTTTTCTAATTCGTTATTATCTCTGTACTTTTCTAATTCATCTAAAGTGATACACTCTTCTTCACTTATTCCACAGGCAAAAGTTCTGTTTAAAGATGTCATTGTAGCACCAGTATTTAAACAGTCCCCTATATCACCTATTAAAGAACGGATATAAGTACCTGCAGAACATTCGGTATAAAGAGAAAATTCATTTTCTGAAAGTTGTGAAATTTCAAGCTTTAAAATCTCACATTCGCGTTCTTCTCTTTCAACTTCTATACCCTGACGAGCTAATTCATAAAGCCTTACACCATCTTTTTTTAAAGCAGAATACATAGGTGGAACTTGTTTTATCTTACCCGTAAACTGCGGCAAAATTTCTAAAAGCTGTTTCAAAGACGCAGTTTTTTTACTTTCTTCTATGACCTCACCCCATATATCAAGTGTATCTGTTTTAACACCCAATTTAAAGGTTGCTTTATAAGCTTTTATATGGGTTGGTAAAAGCTCTATAAATCTTGTAGCACCACCTAAAGCAACAGGCAAAACACCTGTTGCCATAGGGTCTAATGTACCTGTATGACCACACTTTTTTTCACCTGTAATACCGCGTACACGCTTCACAGCTAAAAATGATGTCATATTTTCAGTCTTTTTTAAAGGAATTATACCTGTCATATCAATAACCTAATTTAGACGCAATTGCATCTAAAATCTTCTTTTTAGCAGTTTCGTAATCTGCTTTTACTTCACAACCCGCCGCACCTGCGTGACCACCGCCACCAAGAACAGCACAAATTTCTGAAGCATCAATATCGCCTTCGGTTCTTACAGAAATACCAAAAGCACCATTTTGTTTTTCTTTTATAACTGCACCTACTAAAACACCCTCAATCTGGCGTGGTAATGCAGTTATAGGGTAACACTCGTGCTCATTTGAACCACTTTCTTCATACATTTTCTGCGTGATTGTGATTATTGCACATTTATCATCAAAATGATATTCGAGTGTTTTTCTTGCTAACAAATCAAGCTTTAAGAAGCTTTTTGTTTTTGTTTCAAACATAACCTTGTTTATCATTTTTGTATTTACGCCAATTTCAACAAGCTCTGCAACCGCTCTGAATGTTTTTGCATTTGTATTCTGATAACGGAAACAACCTGTATCGGTAGAAATTCCTGTATAAAGACAATTTGCAATATACTTATCAATTTCTACACCGAGCTCTTTAATAACTTCAAAAATAATTTCACACGCAGCTGCTCTGTTTTCTAAAAGAAGTTTTTCAGAAAAATATGCGTTTGACATATGATGGTCAATACAAAGATTTATCTTTTCACCATACTCATCTGCCAAATCACCTAAAAGATGTGCGTCAGCAACATCTACTGCGATGATGTAAGGAGTTTTCCCTACATCATCACCAGTAAATTCATCCGACATATAAGAAAAGTCTTTTGACAATTCATCTGAACATTTAAATGCTCTTTTTTTACCCATCTTTTTGAGTGCAGCCATCAACGCAAATGCACTACCCAATGTATCACCATCGGGATGCTCGTGTGACAAAACAAGAAAATTATCATTTTCTTTTAAAAGCTTTGCACATTGCTTTAAGTCAATAACCATATCTGACATCCTTTCGAATTAACGAATTTTATTCGCCATCTTCTGATGAACCGTCCACTAAATCCTCTAATCTTTTTGCAATACTCATACCATACTCAATAGAGTCGTCAGCAACAAATTTAAGTTCTGGTGCTTTTCTCAAGCGTAATCTTTTGCCGACTTCTCTACGAACAAGTCCAGCTGCATTTGTAAGTGCCTTAACTGCTTGTTTTGCAATATCAATACCCTCAATAGCACTGATATAAACCTTTACATAAGAAAGGTCGCCACTAACTTCTGCTCTTGAAACACTTATAAGATGCTCTGAAATTCTTGGGTCTTTGAGTTCTCTTATAACTGCGGCGAGTTCTCTTTTAATATCCTCTGCCGCACGGTCTTGTTTATATGTGCTCATTTAAAAATTACCTTTCGTAGAAGTTTTATAATGAGAATCAATCTTTATACTCTTCAACGATATAAGCTTCTAAAATGTCGCCTTCTTTAATATCGTTAAATCTTTCAAGTCCAATACCACATTCGTAACCTGTTGCAACTTCTTTAACATCATCTTTAAATCTTCTTAAAGATGCAATTTCGTCTTCAGAAATAACAATACCATCACGAACAACACGGATTTTTGAGTTTCTTGTGATTTTACCATCAATAACATAAGAACCTGCAATCATACCAGATGAAGAAAGCTTGAATACGCTTCTTACTTCTGCTTTACCCATTTCAACATCTCTATATTTAGGTGCAAGCATACCCTTGATAGCTGCTTCAATTTCTTCAATACAATCGTAGATAACTCTGTACATTCTCATTTCAACGCCATCACGCTCTGCGTTTGCAACTGCAACTGCATCTGGACGAACATTGAAACCAACAATAATAGCATTTGATGCATTAGCAAGCATAACATCTGATTCGTTTACTGCACCAACACCACCGTGAATAACTCTTACACGAACTTCTTCATTTGTAAGTTTTTCAAGGCTCTGACGAACTGCTTCAACTGAACCCTGTACATCAGCCTTAACAATAACATTAAGGTCTTTAAGCTCACCAACATTGATTGAATCAAAGAGAGTGTCAAGTGTAACTTTCTGGAATGACTTGAATTGCTCTTCTTTATTGTGTTGTTTTCTTTGTTCAACGAGTTCTCTTGCTAATTTTTCATCAGATACGCAGTCGAACTGGTCACCACCAACAGGCACTTCTGCAAGACCTGTAATTTCAACTGGTACAGATGGACCTGCTTCGTTTACTTTTCTACCCTTATCATCTGTCATAACACGAACTCTACCAACTGCAGTACCTGCAACGATAATGTCACCTGTTTTAAGAGTACCATTCTGAACGAGTAATGATGCAACAGGACCACGACCTTTATCAAGTCTTGCTTCAATAACAATACCTTTACCTGCTCTGTTAGGGTTAGCCTTTAATTCTTTCATTTCTGCAACGAGAAGTACAGATTCAAGAAGTTTATCTATATTCATTCTTGCTTTTGCAGAAACAGGAACACAGATAACATCGCCACCCCATTCTTCAGGAATGAGCTCGTGCTCTGTTAATTGTTGCATAATTCTGTCTGGTGAAACATCTGGTTTATCCATTTTGTTGATAGCACCAACAACACTAACACCATCAGCTTTTGCGTGGTTAATAGCCTCAATTGTCTGTGGCATAATACCGTCATCTGCCGCAACAACAAGAATAGCTATATCTGTAGCCATAGCACCACGAGCACGCATAGCAGTAAACGCTGCGTGACCAGGTGTGTCAAGGAATGTAATATCCTGACCATTAAGATTTACTCTGTAAGCACCGATGTGCTGAGTAATACCACCTGCTTCAGTTTCTGTAACAGATGTGTTTCTGATAGCATCAAGAAGTGATGTTTTACCATGGTCAACGTGACCCATAACAACTACAACCGGACTTCTTGGAAGAAGGTCTTTTTCATCATCCTGACTATCGTCAATAATTCTGTCTTCAATAGTAACAACAACTTCTTTTTTAACCTTTGCACCAAGCTCTGTTGCAACGATTTCTGCTGTATCAAAGTCGATAACTTCGTTTTGTGATGCCATTACACCGAAGCTGAAGAGTTTTTTGATAACCTCTGCAGCAGTTCTTTTAAGCATAGCAGCAAGGTCACCAACAGTAATTTCTTCAGGTACTGTAATAACAAGAGTTTTCTTAGCTCTTTCTGCTTCTATTCTCTTGAGTCTTTCTGCTTCAGTTTCTTTTTTACCTGAACGCATACCTTGTTTTCTGTATTGTTGGCTCTTTTGCTTTAATTTCTGTTTGTTAGAATTATTGTCATTCATAGAGTGTGCAGGTGCAATGTTTTCATACTTTTCATTATATTTTTCAAGCTCAACATTGTTAGCACGAGTATCAATACTAACTCTTTCACCTTTTGTTCTTGACTGCATTGGGCCATCATCTTTTTTCTTTTCTTTCTTTTTGAACGGATTAAGATTAGGCTCTTGATTTTGTTTCTTTTCAGGTGCTTTAGGTGGCTCCTGCTTTGCTTTTTTATCGTTTGGTTTTTTATTATCTTTACCCTGTTTTGCACCTTGTTCTTTTTGTGCTTCTGCTTTGTTTTCAGGTGCTTTTTTATTTTCAGGTTTTTTATCCTCTGATTTTTTAGGTGCTTCTTTCTTTTCTGATTTTTTGTCGTCAGTCTTTTTAGCAGCCTCTTTCTTTTCTGCAGGTTTCTTTTCAGCCTTTTTAACTGGCTTTTGCATAGCAAAATAGTCATTGAAGCTTTCAACCTGATTTTCTTGTGTTAAAACATCAAAAATAATATCAAGCTCTTTACTATCAAGAGCAGTCTGGTTTTTCTTTGGTTCCTGGAAGAATTTTAAAAGAAGGTCCGAAATATCTTTTGAAGCTTTATTGAAGTCTTTTGCAACTTCACCTAATTTGTATTTAACTACCATATTATACCTCCCTGAACATGGTTTCTAATTTTTCTTTAAATGATTTGTCGGTAACTGAAAATACAGCGGATTTTTTACCTATTCCATTATAGTAATCTGTCATTAAAAATGGTGACTCTATAACAGGAATATTTCTATTACCATAAGTGGCGGCGTGTTTAATTTCGTTTTTAAGCCTTTCAGACGCGTCACTTGCAAGTATTAAAAGCTCTGATTTATTTTTTACAATACTTTCAATCACACTATCGTGACCAATAGCGAGTTCCCCCGCTCTTCTTGAAAGACCTAAAAAATTCATAATATCTTTCATTTCCATTATTTACAAAACTCCTTGAAAAATTAAAGTTCTGATAACATCTGGTTATAAATTTCTTCTGATATCTTTGTGCTGAAAGTTTTTTCAAGGCGTTTAGATTTCTGTGCTTTTAAAAAACAATCTTCACAATGGCAAATATATGCCCCTCTGCCTGATTTTTTACCGGTCAAATCGACACTTATTTCACCCTCAGGACTTTTAACAACTCTTATAAGTTCTTTTTTAGGCTTCATTTCGCCACAGCCTATACATTTTCTTAATGGTATTTTCTTTTCCGCCATTTTTACCACCACAACACCCTTACACATTAAGGTGTTGCCTTTCCAATTCTAATTACTGATTTTGTGGAACATAAAAACCACTTTCAGGTTTAATATCTATCTTCCAGCCTGTAAGTCTTGCAGCAAGACGAACATTCTGACCTTTATTACCGATAGCAAGTGAAAGCTGAGTATCAGGTACAGTAACATGACAAGCTTTTTCTTGTGTTCCGTCAATTTCTACACTTAATACTGTTGCTGGTGCTAACGCTGCAGAAATGAATTTTGCAGGGTCTTCATCATACACAACAACATCAATTTTTTCACCGCCGAGTGACTCAACAATAGTAGCAACTCTCTGACCTTTAGGACCTATGCAAGCGCCGATTGGGTCAACATTTTCGTCTTTTGAGTAAACAGCAATTTTTGTTCTTGAACCTGCTTCACGAGAAACTGATTTAATTTCAACAAGTCCTTCGTAAATTTCAGGAACTTCTGTTTCAAAAAGGCGTTTTACAAGACCTGGGTGAGTTCTTGAAATCATAGCCTTAGGACCTTTTTCTGTTTCTCTTACATCTACAATGTAAACTTTTACAAGCTGACCATCTTTGAATGTTTCTTCTGGTACTTGTTCACCCTTTGGAAGAATTGCTTCTGCTTTGCCAATTTCAAGAGTAACATTACCTGTTTTAGGGTCAACTCTCTGAACTTTACCTGTAACTAATTCTTGTTGTTTGCTCTGGAACTCTCTTAAAACAAGTCCGCGTTCTGCATCACGAATACCTTGACGGATAACATTCTTTGCAGTCTGAGCTGCAATTCTACCGAATTGTTTTGTTTCAAGAACAACTTCTACAACATCGCCAACAAGTGCATTTTTCTTGTATTTTACTGCATCTTCCTGACAGATTTCTGTCATTTCGTCCTGCACTTCTTCAACAACTGTTTTCTTTACATAAACGCGAAGTTGATTTTTTTCCGGATTACAGTCACAGAAAACTACATCTGCTCCACCGTAATCTTTTCTTACTGAAGTAACAATTGCCGCACAAACTTTTTCAAGTAAAAAGTCTGCAGGAATACCCTTTTCTTTTTCAAGCATAAGAATTGCTTCAAAAAATTCTTTGTTTTGTGTTGATTTTTTTCTTGGTGCCATTTTTCCAATCAATCCTTTCGATTATTCTTTTTTATTGAAAATTAAATTATAAACAATTACATATTGAAATCGTCTAACTTTACAAAAGCGATTTCTTTCTTTTCTGCAGTCATTTCAATTTCATCATCGAGCAAAATTGTAACTGCACCATTTTCATAACCAGAGAGAATACCATTAAACTCTCTTTTACCATCGCAAGGACGGATAAGTCTTAAAATAACCTTTTCGCCCATTGCGTAGTCAAAGTGAAAATCTCTTGTCAATTTTCTTTCAATACCAGGGGAAGAAACCTGTAAATTGTACTGACGGTCAATTAAATCAGCATCGTCAAGTGGTTTATCAATCGCGTGGCTCATATTGACACAATCGTCAATACCAACACCATCTTCCTTGTCGATTATAATTCTGAGATAATAATTCGCCCCTTCTTTTTCAAAGCACACATCCCAAAGAGTAAGACCTAGTTCGTCAGCAAAAGGCTTTACCAAATCCCAGACAAGTGCAACAGTATTTTTTGCCATACAGAACACCTCTTTTCACATTTTCAATGTTTTTACAAATAAATGTGAGAGCAGGTCTTCCTGCTCTCACTCCTTATCTCTATTCGTACGAGTTGATTATAGCATAGATTATTTTGTTTTGCAATAGATATTGCAAAATTTAATTAAAAATTGAAAGTTGAAAATTGAAAATTTCGGGACCTGCGGTCGGCATTTTAATTGGATATCAATAGAGATTAAATCATCCTATCTTTTTTGTTGATATTAAAACCAACTTAAAATGATAGGATGAATTTTATATTTTGAAAATTATTTATAATAGCGTCGCAGACCCTTAATTTTCAATTTTCCATTCTCAATTTTCAATTTAAACGCGTAGCGTTCCGAAAATTCCGAATTACGCATTACGCATTCCGAATTATAAACAGTCTCAGTTCCTGAGACTGTTTAATGGTGCCGGAATTCTACCACCACGCATAATAAAATCGTAACTGCTTTCTTTATGAACAGGCATTACAGGTGCTGTACCTAAAAGACCGCCCATTTCAATTTCGTCACCTACTTTTTTATTTAAAGCAGGAATAATTCTTACTGCAGTTGTTTTCTGATTTATCATACCAATTGCCGCTTCGTCTGCAATAATTGCAGAAATTGTTTCAGCAGTTGTATCGCCTGGCACTGCAATCATATCAAGACCAACAGAGCAAACACAGGTCATTGCTTCTAACTTATCTAAAGTAAGAACTCCTTTGTGAACTGCTTCAATCATACCTTCGTCTTCTGAAACAGGAATAAAAGCACCTGAAAGACCGCCAACGTAAGAGCTTGCCATTATTCCACCTTTTTTAACACAATCATTAAGCATGGCTAATGCAGCGGTTGTTCCATGTGCCCCAGCATGTTCCAAACCCATTGCTTGAAAAATCTGTGCAACACTATCTCCAACAGCAGGAGTTGGAGCAAGTGACAAATCGATTATTCCAAAAGGTATATTAAGTTTTTCAGCCATTCTTCTTCCGACAAGTTCGCCTGTAGAAGTTATTTTGTATGCTGTTTGTTTAATTTTGTTTGCTAATACACCAAAATCAGCAGTTTTATCTAAATTTGCAATAGCAGCTCTTACAACCCCTGGTCCTGAAACTCCAATATTAAGAGCGCATTCAGGTTCTCCATAACCACAAAAAGCTCCGGCCATAAAAGGATTGTCATTCACAGAGTTACAGAATACAACAAGTTTTGCAGCACCAATTCCACCTCTATCTGCAGTGAGTTCAGCTGATTTTTTGATTGTTTCTGACATCCTAAGCACAGCATCCATATTAATACCAGCTTTTGAATTAGCAACATTTACGGAAGAGCAAAGTCTATTTGTTGAGGCTAATGCTTCTGGAATAGATTTAATTAGTGCTAAATCTCCAGAAGTGAAACCTTTTTCTACAAGCGCAGAATAACCTCCGATAAAGTCAATTCCTAGTTCTGATGCTGATTTATCAAGTGTTTTGGCAATTTTTACATAATCTTTTTCTTTGCAGCTTTCTCCAATAAGTGAAATTGGAGTTACTGAAATCCTTTTGTTGACAATCGGTATAGAATAGTCATTTTCAATTTCTTTTGC
>JAZRSC010000026.1:0-22828 GCA_045651285.1 Acutalibacteraceae bacterium | reverse complement strand
AGAACCTGAAATGTCCGAGGTCTCGTGCATTTTGGATTTTCTTTGGCGAAGGTATACTGGCGTATATCAAGACAAAAAAATACAAAAGGTGCGTGAAATCGGACATTTAAGGCATATTTGGTTCGAATACACTCACTCTAGAGTGGGTAAAGTATATCCGAACCAGCCTTAAATGTCGGTGTTTCGGCTCTTTTGCCCGATTTGCCTTTGAAAGGCGACAGCCTGTCTGCAGTCAAATACGAACAAAATATCTCGAAATCCCGTTCATTTAAGGTCGGAGAATTTTGTGATAAAGTATTTTTCACACAGATAAGGCAAAAACGCAGTAAATCCTTTCGGATTTACGAGTATTTTAACGAAATATGTGGGGAAAAGACTATCCCAAAATCTGATTCGGATACGCTTTACCCACTCTAATTAAAATAAAAAGAAACTACATTCTCTCATTTAAGGTTAAACCTAAAATGGGAGAATGTAATTTTTCTAATCACTAACAACTAACGACAAATATCTAACAACCGATACAATATTCATCTGTTGCATCTTTGATTGTTATTTTTAAAATTTTACCAGAACGATTTTGAGAGTCGTAAACCCTTACAGGAGTGTAATTTTCGGTATATCCCTCAGAATAATTTGTTTTATCGGTTTCAAAAAGTACATTTACTGTTTTACCAATCTGATTTTTTAAAAATTCTTTTCTTGTTTTGTTAGTTACAATTGTCAGAATTTTTGCGCGTTCCTCTTTAACAGATTTCTGTAATTGAGGAAGAGTAGCGGCTTTTGTGCCTTCTCTTATTGAATATGGGAATATATGTGCTTTTTCAAATTTAATTTTTTTTGCGAATTCTACGGTTTCTAAAAACTCTTCTTCAGTTTCAGTTGGGAAACCAGTTAAAATATCGGTGGTTATTGTAGCCTCGGGAAAAGCAAACCTTAAATTTATGGTGAGTTCTTCGTATTCTTTAGCTGTATAGTGTCTGTTCATCTTTTTCAAAACAGAATCGCTACCACTTTGTAGAGAAATGTGAAATTGTGGGCAAAGTTTAGAAATTTTTGCTAGTCTTTCAATCATTTCCTTTGTAATATGGTCGGGCTCAAGAGAACCTAAACGAACGCGTTCAATATTTTCATATTTTTCCGCTAATTCTAAAGCATCGGGGAGGGTGTAAGGTGTGTTTTTCCCGAAATCAGAAAGATTTATTCCTACAAATACGATTTCTTTGTATCCATTGTCATTAAGTGCCTTTAATTCTTTATCAATCAGCTCTAATGCTTTGGAACGCGAGAAACCTCGGGCATAAGGGATTAAACAGTAAGCACAATATCTGTCACACCCATCTTGTATTTTTAAGAATGCGCGTGTGTGACCATCAAATTTTGTAATACCCGTACCCAAAAAGGTATCTTCTCTTAAATGCTTTTTATGTGCATTTAAAAAGGTAGGTGAGTTAAGATAGTTTTGAATAATAGTTGCAATTTCAGTATTGTTTCTGTTGCCAAGAATAATATCAATTTCAGGTAAATCTTTAATTATATGTGGCTCTGCTTGTGAAGCACAACCAGTTAAAATCATTATAGTGGTGGGGTTTTCTTTTTTTAACTTTCTGATAGTTTGTCTGACTTTTCTGACGCCTTCAGCAGTAACAGTGCAAGAATTAACAATTGTTATATCGGCTTCTTTTGCATTATTTATAATAGTATAACCATCAGAAGTGAGCAGTTCGCTCATTTCTTGAGTCTCATACTGATTAACTTTACAACCAAAGGTGGAAATAAACACTTTCATATTATAACTCCTAAAAAAATCGTTTCGGAGAGTTAACTCCGAAACGATTTTAACATTTTATGATAAAACTACAGGGGATTTGATTTCAATATTACCATCGTTGAGGTCTGAGAAACCGCCTGCACCGAATACACCATAAACTGTTTCATCAACAAACTTACAGATGATTTCAAGTGCTTCGTCTGTGCTTGAGTCAGCAGGAGCATCACCCACACCCACTCTGTAAAGAGCATATTCAAATCTCTCTAACAAAGCCTTAGCAGAAGTTGGTTCACAGATTGTGTTTTCAAGGTACTCTTCAGCTTCTGCGTAAACTGCTCTGAGTTCTTCAATGTCTTCTTCATTGTAAAGAGTCGGATCTTCCGCATATTCAGCAAATACTTTATCAGCATCGTCAAAGCACCAACGGGTGATATTTCTTGTGTTACGGTTACCATTAAATTGTGGGAACTGTTCAGGCATATCAGCTGTTGAGTTAATCTGATTTGAAGCGAGTTTAGCAATAAGTTTAATTACAACGTCATTTCTACCAACTTCGTGGTGCTGACCGTGGAAGAACCATACATTGTCAGGGAAGAGACAAGTTGAAGCGTCAATGCTTCCCTCAGGTGAAATGTATTTTGCATCGTGAGTAGAAATGTATTCTTCTGAAAGAACATCACCGGCTTTTACATAAGTAGCACCAAGTGAAGTTGAGTCAATATCAATAATAGCGTCACTGTTTGTTGTAAGCGAAGATTTCATAGCGGCAAAGAAACAGTAGTCTTGTGAGCTATAATCAAGGTCATAACCACAAACATTGTGAACAAGTGCGCCTTCCTGATTTAACTTAAGAAGGTTGTCTTTAAGATTAAGTCTTGCTCTTTGGAAATGCTCAACTGTTGCGTAAAGTCTTGAATATTCAGGATCGTTTTTTATAAAACTATATTTTTCAATAACTGCATCATATCTGTCTTTTGGAATCATAGCCCAGAATTGAGGACAGTTAAGCATTAAAGTATCGAGAATACCATCAACCGCAGCAGTAAGAATTGATTCAATTACTGAGCGTGGGAAAATCTTGAGAGCGATATTTATAAGGTGACCTAATGTTGCGTAACCATTCATCTCTTTCATTACCATTGGTAAGAATTCCTGGAAGAAGAACTGGTCTTCAATGTTAAAGTTTCTTAAATAAAAGTCGCCCATAACATCTGTACCATCAAGACAAGAAACAACATTAAGAACTTTGTTGATATCTTCATAGTAAACAGATTTGCCTTGGTTTGCTTCTCTCTTCATTTCGAGGTAAGCAGTAAGAATTGTACCACCAAGAGAGATAGTAACGATGTTTACTTTATCTTTACCTGTCTGCTCTTTAACCATCTGAATGTATTTATCAAGTTTTGCAGCAGAAATGAATGGGTCAGAAATAAGTGGGAATGTGAAGAAGTAAAGGTTATCTTCACCACCAATTTCGTCTACAACAGATTTCATAGGAATCATTCTGTAGAAATAATCTCTGTCATCCTGTGACATCTGTGAAATAGGATATTCATAAGTAATAGTCTGGAGGTTTTCTTTTGCTTTACCATCTTTACCAGAAGCTTGGATTGAGAAAAGCTGAGTAATTGTTGAGTAAACTGCATCAGAGAGTCCCATATCAGCTTGCATTAAAAGTGAAGTTACAAGCGGACCAGCAACTGTATTAGCAAGAACACCAACAAGTTGAGATGAGTCTATAATTAAAAGACCGCCTGAAAGTTCTTCACCATTTGCATTTACAGCAGGGTTGCCGTTTTCATCTGCAAGGTAAGATATTGACTGGCTGATACCAGGAATAATAATAGTTGGAACTACATCATCCTGTGGAGCATCGTGTTTTTGTGGTTCTGCAACATCTGTAAAGAAATCAGCAGAGTTTTCAACAAGGTTAATGAAGTCATCAACACTGTTGACACTCATAAAAGATGATGTTGAACTATTATAACTTGGATTGAGATAACTTGCTATCGCGAATACGCCAGCAGTCATTGCAGAAAAAACAAATGTTGACGCAAGAAGGAAAGCAATTACTCTCTTGTGTGTCTTTTTCATTGAAAAAGTCCTCCTTAAATAATATACAATATAATACATAATAAAATATAACATATTTTTCTAAATATAGCAAGAAGAAGTGAGGTGAAAAATGAATAAAATACACTGATAATTTTTGTTGACTTTAGACGAAAATAATCATATAATTAAATTAAATTGAAATGTGTGAAAGGTTGGCGCCTGAAATGTTTGATTTTTTAACAGTTTACATTGCTACGGTTATATTTCTATTTGGTACTGTTATTGGTAGTTTTTTAAATGTTTTAATTTATCGTTTACCAATCGGTCTTGAGTTTGTAAAAACTAATTCTATGTGTACTGATTGTAAACATCGTCTTTACTGGTACGACTTGTTTCCGCTTTTTAGCTGGATATTTTTAGGTGGTAAATGTCGTTATTGTAAATCAAAAATTTCACCTCGTTATCCTATAGTTGAAGCATTGAATGGTATATTTTATGTGTTAATATATTTCTTTCTTTGTGGCGGTAATGCGATTGAGGGCTTGAATTTAAGTCTTTTGGGTTATATGGTTGTTTTCTCTTGTCTTATTGTAACTGCATGGATTGATTTTGAACATCAGATAATCCCGGACTCTATGTGGATTTCCATATTTGTCGGAGGATTATTTATAGTGGCAGATACTGCAATAAAAGGCGAGTTTTCTAAAGAGTATATAATCGGTAAAATTATAGGAATGTTTGCAATTTCAGGTCTTTTCTTTTTTATTGGTGCAATATCCCGTGGTGCCTGGATGGGTGGTGGCGATGTCAAACTTATGGCTGCTGCTGGTTTTGTTCTTGGTTGGAAAGCGGTAATTGTTTCTTTGTTTTTTGGTGCATTTGCAGGTGTTATATTTGCTATTGGAAGAAAAATTGTTTCAAAAAAAGAGATGCGTGGAGTAATTCCATTTGGTCCTTTTCTCTCTATTGGCATAGGTGTTTGTGCATTTATAGGTGAATACATATTTGATTGGTATTTAAATATGTTTATATAACATTTTAATAAAATGCTCTGCATATATTTTAGATGTAAACTTTAAAATATTGCGGGGGATTACAATGTTTGTATTTTCAGTTACTTCAAAGAATATAAAGTATATTTCAATTATTTTATTGCTTGTGATTTGTGCAGGGGTTTTAACAACAGTTTCAAGAGTGCGTTTAAAAAATATGAATGCAAAATCAGTTGAAACTAAAAACGATACTATAAATTTTAAAGCGGGAAATAATAAAGAACGACTTGATTTTATTTCTCAGTTTGGTTGGGAAGTTAATGAAGAACCAGAAGAGGTTGCTGAAATCATAATTCCACAGGAATTTGATGATGTTTATACTAATTATAATCAAATACAATTAAGGCAGAATTGTGATTTAAGTGATTATTGCGGTATGCGTGTTAAACGATGGACTTATATTATAAAAAACTATCCTGGTTATACCGAAAATGATACTTGTGTAAGAATAAATGTTTTAATATTTGATGGTATGGTTATAGGTGGCGATGTTTGTTCTACTGAACTTTCAGGCTTTATGCATACTTTCAGAAAAGAGTAGTTTATGAGTAAGGAAAGATTAGATAAAATTATTGCTTCTTCAGGCCTCCTGACAAGAAGTGAAGTGAAAACGATTATTAAAAAAGGTTTAGTTAAAGTTAATAATACAACTATTAAAGACGCATCTCTTAAATTTGATTGCGAAAATGATGATATTATAGTTGATGGTACACCTTTGAGAAAAGGTAAATATGTATATATAATGCTAAATAAACCTAAAGGTGTTGTCAGTGCGACGAATGACAATAAAGATTTAACTGTAGTTGATATTTTACCAGATGAACTAAAAAGGAAAAATCTTTTTCCTGCTGGTAGGTTGGACAAGGATACAACAGGTTTTTGTCTTATAACAGATGATGGCGATTTCGCACATAACATTCTAGCACCTGCACACCATATTTCAAAAACATATATCGCAGAGCTCAGTATTGATATAGATTTTAAAAAGGGTAGACAAGCATTTAAAGATGGTGTAGTTTTAGCAGATGGTACTGTTTTGCTTTCTGCTGATTTAGAAAAAATTGAGAATGGTGATATACCTACATACAAAGTAATTGTAAACGAGGGGAAGTATCATCAGGTTAAAAGAATGTTTGCTTCACTTGGTTCTACTGTTGTTGAATTAAAGAGAATTAAAATCGGGGAACTTTCTTTGGATGAAAATTTAAAAGATGGTGAAGCGCGTTTGCTCACACAAGAGGAATTAAGTAAAATTACACAAAGACCACACAATATAGTGTAATATTGTCATTTTTTTAGATTATATTGGTGATTTTTACCATAGAATTTTTTGACAAAAGTATGTGCAATTTTTAATTATTTATGTCGTTTTTTAGCATAAAATTAACATATTGCATAAAAAAATGAAGAAAAAATCTAAAAAACCCTTGCTTTTTTTAGCAAAGTTGTGTATTATGTATAATTGTTAAATGGTCATTTTGTTCAAAATCTTGTTTGGAGGTAAATTAAATGTCCAATAGATTATTTCAAAGTGTAATTCATCAGATGAGAGAGGCAGTTGATAAGACTATTGGTGTTATCGATGAAACTGGTGCAGTTATTTCTTGTAGCGACCTTAGTAAAATAGGTGAAGTTAGAAACTTGAATTTAAGTGCTATCTTTTCTTCTAATTCACCGGTAGCAACAGAGAATTGTACATATCAGAGCTTCGGTACTCATGTTCATCCTGAATGTGCTGCTTTCATTGAAGGTAATGATGAATTATCAAAAGGTTATCTTGGTATGCTTTGTGTTTCTCTTTCAAGCATCAAGCAGTATTACGATGAAAAGTACGACCGTAGTAATTTTGTTAAAAATATTATTCTTGATAACATCTTGCCAGGTGATATTTATCTCAAGGCAAGAGAACTTCATTTTAATAACGAAGCATCAAGAGTTGTAATTCTTATAAGACTTCTTGATAAAAATGATGTTTTTGTTTACGATGTTATTCAGAACCTTTTCCCTGATAAATCAAAAGATTTCGTAATTAATATCAGCGAAAGTGACATTGCTCTTGTTAAAGAGGTTAAGAGTGATATTGAAAGTAAAGATTTAGAGAAACTTGCTCGTTCAATTTCTGATGCACTTACATCAGAATTCTACACACATTCGCTTATCAGTATAGGTACTACTGTTACTGGTGTTAAAGACCTTGCTCGTTCTTTCAAAGAGGCACAGGTTGCACTTGAGGTAGGTAAGGTGTTTGATACTGAAAGAAATATTGTAAGTTATGAGCATCTTGGTATTGCAAGACTTATTTATCAGCTTCCAACAACTCTTTGCGAAATGTTCTTAAAAGAGATTTTTAAAATTGGTTCTATTGAAACTCTTGACCAGGAAACTTTATTTACAATACAGAGATTTTTTGAAAATAACCTTAATGTTTCAGAAACATCAAGAAAGTTATTTGTTCACAGAAACACTCTTGTTTACAGACTTGAAAAAATTAAAAAACTTACTGGTCTTGATTTACGCGAATTTGATGATGCAATTGTTTTCAAAGTTGCTCTTATGGTTAAAAAATACCTTGAAGCAAATCCTGTTAAATATTAATTCGCATTTTTCACAAAAAATGTTCTTATATAGAACTAAATGTTAACAAAAAATTAAAAATAGCACATTTTAATTACAAGGGGTTACATTTTGTAATTAAATGTGCTATAATTATTTTATATTGTGTTTTTTGTCGATGCAATAACTTTTAAAGAATAGGGTGTTGAAATTTGATAGAATTCAGAAATGTTTCTAAAGTGTACGAAGATACACAAACCAAAGCACTTTCTGACCTTAATATTAAAATTGATAATGGCGAATTTGTTTTTGTTGTTGGTGCTTCTGGTGCTGGTAAAAGTACATTTTTAAAATTGATGATGCGTGAAGAAGTTCCTACTTCTGGTTCAGTTGAAATAAATGGTTACCAGCTTAACCATCTTAAAAAGAGAGAAATCCCTTATTTCAGAAGAACTCTTGGTATAGTTTTCCAGGATTTCAGACTTATTCCATCTATGAATGTGTACGATAATATTGCTTATGCTATGCGTGTTATCGGTGCAAGAGAAACTGAAATAAGAAAAAGAGTTCCTTATCTTTTAGGTCTTGTTGGGCTTAATTCAAAAGCTCGTTCTTTCCCAAATCAGCTTTCTGGTGGTGAGCAACAGCGTGTTGCTCTTGCTCGTGCTCTTGCTAATAACGCAAGTATGATTATTGCCGATGAGCCTACTGGTAACATTGACCCAAGAATGTCCTATGATATTGTTAATCTTCTTAATCATATCAATTCTGACGGTACAACTGTTATTATGGTTACTCACGACTATCATCTTGTAAAGAGCTTTAATCATAGAGTTATCACAATTAAAAATGGTAGGCTTGAATCCGATTATCCGGATGCTTCACACATTGATGTTGAACCATATCGTTTTGATACACCAGAAGATGAAGTTAGCAATTATTATTCAAATGATACTACTGTTGATTTTGATTATCTTATGAAAACTTATGGTGTAGAAACAATTGAGGCAAAAGACGATAATCCTTATGTAGATATTCCTACAGAACCTAAAAATTTCCGTCCTGCCGACTCATACACTTCTGTATTCGGAGAGGAGGATGAACAATGAAAGGTATCAGATTAGGTTATCTTACAAGAGAAGGCTTTAAAAATATCTGGGTGAATCGTTTCCTTTCTGTTGCGACTATTTTAGTTCTTGTTGCTTGTCTTATAATAGTAGGTACAGGTTCTCTCATCTTCCTTAATATCAATTCTTTATTGGATTTAATTGAGGGACAGAATGTTGTAATGGTATATGTTGATGATAAAGCGACTGATTATGAAACTGAATCACTTGGGCTACAACTAGAGGGTATGAACAACATAAAAAAAGTTGAGTTTGTTCCTCGTGAAGTTGCTTTTGAAAATCAAAAGGAGCAATTTGGTGACAAAGCAGCGCTTTTAGAAGGTCTTTCAGCTGAAATTCTTCCAGATGCATATAAGGTTGTTGTTGAGGACCTCTCTATGTTTGATAGTACTGTAAGTAAAATCAAAGGTATGGATTTAGTTTTAAAAGTTCGTGAAAATAGCGATTTAGCTAGTAAGGTTGAAACAATAAGAAATGCGGTTTCATATATAAGCTTGGGTATTGTTGCAATTCTCTTCCTCGTTTCAATGTTTATTGTTTCAAACACTATAAGAATTACAATTTATAACAGACGACTTGAAATAAGTATTATGAAAGCAGTTGGTGCAACTAATTCTTTCATTCGTTGGCCATTCCTTGTTGAAGGTATGCTTTTAGGTGTTATTTCAGCAGTTGTTTCATTAGCACTTTTATATCTTGTTTATTCAATAGCGATTATCTGGTTTGCAGACCTTATGTCAACACTTGGAGGTACACCAGTTGAATTCCTTGATTATATCTGGTTCTTCCTTGCAGTATTTGGTTTTATTGGTGTTGTAATTGGTACAACAGGTAGTCTTATTTCACTTAATAAATATTTAAAGGAGCATAACAATGTTGTCGAAAATGACTAAGTTTAAGAGCGGTAAAATTATTTCTTTGATAGTTGCACTTGTTTTTGTGTTCTCGTCAATTTCATTGTCTGTTTATGCGGTTACTGACTCTGAAAAAACGGAGTATAATAAAAAGATAGAAGAAATCCGTGAGCAAATTGCGGAAAATAAGAAAAAAATTCAGGCACTTCGTGACGAAGCTTCCACTTATGATGATGAGATTGATGGTTATCAGGATAAAATTGATGCACTTCAATCACAAATTGACCTTTATAATCAGGAAATTGCTTTAATTGATGCAGATATTAAAGGTGTGGAAGATGAAATTACTGAAATTAAAAATGAAATCGAAGCACTTAATAAACAAGTAGAAAAGCTCGACGCACAAGTTGTTGAGATTCAACAGGATATTGCAGATACTTACACCATTTTAGGTGAAAGAATCCGTGCTTCTTATATGTCAGGTTCTGCCTCTTCTCTTGAATATCTTCTTACATCTGATGATTTTCAATATCAGTCATATCTTGAAAGAATTGAACTTCTTGAAAGAATTTCTGAACACGATAACTCAGTTATTGAAGGTTTAGAGGGAGATATTGTAAGACTTCAGGAAAAAGTTGAAGAAATTGAAGCTACAAAGCTAGAAAAGAACGAAAAAATTGAAGATTTAGATATCAAGGTTCTTGACCTTGAAGCAAAGAAACAAGAACAGGTAGAAGCTCGTCAGGTTATTCAGGATGCTGAAGATGAAATTCAGGCAGACCTTGATAAGGTTATGAGTGTTGTTAACAAGCTCAATGCTTCAAGTAAAGAATATGAAAAAGCAATTGAACGCGGAGAATCTGCAATTCTTGAGTATGAATATAAGCTTTCTGGTGAAAACAGTAGCTTTGGTAGTGGTACTACAGGTAATATGATTTGGCCTGTACCATATAGCAATACTTGTGTTACATCTTCTTACAAAATGAGAACTTTAAATGGTGTCACAAAGCAACATAACGGTATTGATATTTGCCGTGATGGCGTTGCTTCATATGGTTCTTCAATTGTTGCAGTTAAAGCAGGTAAAGTTACTACTGCTTACCATAGTGGTTACAATGGTGGTTTTGGTCTTTATGTAGTTGTTGACCACGGTGATGGTGTTAAAACATACTATGCACACATGTCACGCGTTAATGTTAATGTAGGTGACTATGTTACACAAGGTACAAAACTTGGCGAAATCGGTAACACTGGTTACTCTTTCGGTGCTCATTTACACTTTGGTCTTATGATAAATGGTAGTTGGGTTAACCCGATGAATTATCTTTCTAAACCTGCAAATCTTCCGATTTATGCTTAATAAACTTTAATATTTAACTCCCTTTTTTCATATATTTTGGAAAAGGGGAGTTTTTATGATTATTTTAAAATTGTGTTCAGAGACGACAGAAAAAAGAACAAAAAATAGAATTATTAAAAGAAAACAAAATAATGAACAACTTTTAAATTATTCCCGTTCTGGAATCGTAATAAATAATAAACCTCACTTTGTTATTTCAGTTACAGAAGATACTTTGGAAGATTTGGAATTCCAGAAGCTTATAAGTCGATATAAAGGTTCAGTTGTTGCATCACGAAATTTAGAGCAAATTGATTGGTTACAAGATATTTTGTTTGATTTAAAACCATTCAGAAAGAAGATATTATTTGAAAGCTTTAAGAACAAACTAAAAAGTCAAAAATTTATAAATAGAAGCTTACTTATAGTTGATAATGATTTAACACTTTTATATGAGGTTCCTGAAATATTGCCATTTGTAAAAAATGTTGGGATTTTAACAAATAGTAATATTGATACAAGTGATTGGGGAAATCAATGTTTTTATACATACGGAATAAAGCCGGTTGTTATAAGAAACAAAGAAATTTATAATATTAAAAATTATGACATAATTGCTGATTTCGAAAAAATCGAAGATAATAAACTGGTTTTGAATATGTCGGGTGAAGAATGTGCTTTATACCCGTTTTTTAAATTACTTGAAGTACCAGATGAACTGAAAATTCTTGAAAATCTTGATTTAAGCAAAACAACAATTTGTGGTGCATTCAAAACTTTGTAACTTATAACTTCTATTGACAAAAACATTTTATGTGATAAAATTATTTTATAAAAACTTAAAGGATTAAGAAAATGTTATTTAAAAAGAAGAAAAATAAAGAAGATAGCACTAAAATAATTGAATATGACAGAGATGAGCGTATTGCTCTTCAAAAAATCGTTTCTGGTACACCTGTTACAAGAAAACTTCTCTCTCAGGAAAAACTTACCAAACTTACATATAATTATGTTGCAAGAAATATAAGAATAGGTTCAATCGCTGCACAGAATGTTAATACAACTAAGTTTCCTCAAGTGTTTTTTAAATCTTTGAGAGAACTGATTGTTACAACTGAAAATCTCGTAAGAATTGAGCCTTATTGGCGATTTGATGGCAATAAACCAACAGAGCAATTAGATGATTTAAGAAGTAGAAAAGATGCTATTATAAAAGGATTTATCAATGAAAGCTTTTGCGATTTAGTAGATGCTATGGAGAAAAAAACATCCGTCTCACAAAAACAAAAAATGTTCGATGATTATCAACGCTCACTTTTAAATAACAGAGATGTTTTAGGTGAAGAAAACTTTGAGTTTTTCAAAAAACTCTGCTATGAAAAACTTAATGTTGTAAATAATGATGAAGAAAAAGAGTGAATAAAATTCGCTCTTTTTTGTTTTATTTTTTTGAAATGTAAAATATTTGTCAAGGTGTACAAATTTAGGTCCAGAAACTTCTATTTTTCGTCACCTGTTTTAATGGTTGTTCTATTGACTTTAAGTTGATAAAATGTTAAAATTTAAACATAGTTTTTTTATTGAAAATTTGTCTGATTGTTACTGACGGAAAGGGGACTATAAAAATTCCCGAGTGGAGCACCACACGGAACTTTCAGGCTATATTGCCGACCGTCTGGGCACACTTGTTTTTTTGAGCGAGTGCGCCCTTTTGTATTTTGTAAATAATTCTCTTGAAAGGATGTTAATATTATGAAAAAAGTTGCTATTATTATGGGTAGTGACAGCGACCTTCCGATTGCAGAAAAAGCAATTAATACTTTAAAAGATTTTAATACACCTTTTGAAGTTCATGTGTTTTCTGCTCACAGAACTCCTGTGGAGGCAAAAGAATTCAGTGAAAACGCAAAAAAGAATGGTTTTGGTGCAATTATTGCTATTGCTGGTATGGCGGCTCACTTAGCGGGTGCTATCGCTGCTAATACAACACTTCCCGTAATTGGTATTCCTGTTAAATCTGCTAATTTAGGTGGTATGGAAGCATTGCTTTCAACAGTTCAGATGCCGTCAGGTATTCCAGTAGCAACTGTTGCTATTGATGGTGGTGTTAATGCCGCTCTTTTAGCACTCGAAATTTTAGCAGTAGCAGATGATGATTTAGCAGAAAAACTTATTGCTAAAAGAAAGAATGACACTGCTGTTGTTTTAGAGAAAAATAAAGTGATTGAAGAAAAATTTAACTTTTAATATATTATAAATCCGGAGGTTAAAGTATGGGTGGCTTTTTTGGTGTTGTATCGAAAAATGATGCAGTGCTTGACGCCTTTTTCGGTACTGACTACCATTCACATCTTGGTACAAGACGCGCAGGTATGGCGGCAGTAAATTCCGAGGATGGTTTACAAAGAAAAATTCATAAAATAGAAAATTCTCCATTCAGAACAAAGTTTGAAAATATTCTGAATGAAATGAGTGGTAATGCTGCTATAGGTTGTATCAGTGACTCTGACCCTCAACCTTTGCTTATTTGCTCAAATTTAGGTAATTATGCTATTTGTATGGTTGGTGTTATAAATAATATTGATGCACTTGTAAAGCAGTATTTGTCATTTAGCGGTGGTCACTTCAGTGGTATGAGTGGCGGTAAAATTAACTCTTGTGAATTAGTTGCCGCTATGATAAATCAGAAAAGTAGTTTTAAAGAGGGTATTAAATTTGCTCAAGATGTTATTGAAGGTTCTGCCTCAATCCTCATTCTTACAGAAAGTGGTAATTTGATTACTGCAAGAGATAAAATGGGCAGAATTCCTGTAATACTCGGTAAGCGTGATGATGGCTTTTGTGTTTCGTTTGAAGATTTCGCTTTTAAGAAGCTTGGTTATGAAGATTATAAAGAACTGGGACCTGGTGAAATTGTTGAAATTACAAGTGACAATGTTAAGGTTTTAGCAGAGCCAAGAGATAAAATGAAAATTTGTGCATTCCTTTGGTCTTATTATGGTTATTCTACATCTTGCTACGAAGGTAGAAATGTCGAAGCAATGAGATATGAAAACGGAAAAATAATGGCGCAGACTGACAAAGAAAATGGTGTAGCACAAGATATTGATTATATAGGCGGTGTTCCTGATTCGGGTACTCCACACGCAATAGGTTACGCAAACGAAAGTGGTATTCCTTTTGCCAGACCATTTATTAAATATACTCCAACCTGGCCAAGAAGCTTTATGCCATCAAATCAAAGAGAACGCAATATGGTTGCAAAAATGAAACAGATTCCTGTTCACGCACTTATACAAGACAAAAAACTTCTCTTTGTTGATGATAGTATTGTCAGAGGCACACAGCTTCGCGAAACTGTAGAGTTTCTTTATGAGAATGGTGCAAAAGAAGTTCATATGCGTTCAGCTTGTCCTCCGATTATGTTCGGTTGTAAATATCTTAATTTTTCTCGTGCAAATTCAGAAATGGAACTTATTACAAGAAGTACTATTTATGAACTCGAGGGAGAAGAGGGTGCAAAGCATCTTGATGAATATAGCGATGCTTCAACTGAACGCGGGGCAAAAATGAGAAAAGTGATTAGTGAAAAGCTTCACTTTGCATCTCTTGAGTTCCAGTCACTTGATGGACTTATTAAAGCAATAGGTCTTCCGGCGGATAAAGTTTGTACTTATTGCTGGAGCGGTAAAGAAGATTAAAATAATTTATTTGAAGGAGAAAGAATTATGAAAAACTCAAAATCAGAAAGCTATGCAGCAGCAGGTGTTGATATTACTGCAGGTTATAAAGCAGTAGAACTTATGAAAAAATATGTAGCAAGAACAGTAACTGAAGGCGTTTGTTCAGATGTTGGTGGTTTTGGTGGTCTTTTTGAGCTTCCAGAGGGACTTAAAAAACCTGTTCTTGTTAGTGGTACTGATGGTGTTGGTACAAAACTTAAATTAGCATTTATTATGGACAAGCACGATACAGTTGGTATTGACTGCGTTGCTATGTGTGTAAATGATGTTATCTGTTCAGGTGCAAAACCGTTGTTCTTCCTTGACTATATTGCTTGTGGCAAGAATGTTCCTGAAAGAATTGCAGATATTGTTAAAGGCGTTGCTGAGGGTTGTGTTCAGTCAGGTTCTGCACTTATTGGTGGTGAAACTGCTGAAATGCCTGGTTTTTATCCAGTAGATGAATATGACCTTGCAGGTTTTTCTGTTGGTGTTGTTGATAAAGAGAAAATTCTCAACAATAAAGAGATGCAAGAAGGCGATGTTATTATTGCTCTTCCATCAAGTGGTGTTCACTCAAATGGTTTCTCACTTGTAAGAAAAGTATTTGATGTTGAAAATGCAGATATCAAAACTCCACTCGAAAGACTTGGTGGTAAATCAATTGGTGAAACTCTTTTAACTCCTACAAAGATTTATGTTAAACCAATTCTTGCACTTTTAGAAGAAGTTAAAGTTAAAGGTATTTCACACATTACTGGTGGTGGCTTCTACGAAAATATTCCAAGAAGTATTCCAGATGGTCTTGGTGCAAAGGTTAATAAAAGTGCAGTTAAAATTCTTCCTATTTTCTCACTTCTTCAGGAAACAGGCAATATTCCTGAAAGAGATATGTTTAATACATTCAATATGGGTGTTGGTATGAGTGTTGTTGTTAATAAAGAAGATGCTGAAAAAGCAATTGAAATTCTTAAAGCAAATGGTGAAGATGCTTATATCATTGGTGAAATTATCAAGTCAGAAGAAAAGATTATAATTGTTGACTGATTTTGGGTGTTACTATGAGTAAAAAAAATATTGTTGTTCTTGTTTCTGGTGGTGGAACTAATCTTCAGGCTCTTATAGACGCAGGTAAACGCGGTGAATTAGGTAATGGTGAAATTACTTGTGTTATATCTTCAAAGGAGGGTGCGTATGCACTAACAAGAGCAGAAGAAAACAACATAAAAACAAGAACTCTTGTTAGAAAAGATTTTTCAGATATTGCCTCATATAGCATAGCAATGAAAAATGCACTCGAAGAAGAAAAGGCAGACCTTATTGTTTATGCTGGATTTATGACAATACTTGATGAAAATGTTTGCGATGCATTCCCTAATCAAATGATAAATGTACATCCCGCTTTAATTCCATCATTTTGTGGCAAGGGCTTTTACGGTCTTCATGTTCACGAAGAAGCGTTAAAGAAAGGCGTTAAGGTATCAGGGGCTACCGTTCATTTTGTTACTGCAGAATGTGATGCAGGTCCTATAATTCTTCAAAAGGCGGTTGAAGTTAAGGAAGATGATACACCAGAAACTTTACAAAAACGAATTATGGAGAATGCTGAATGGAAAATTCTTCCTAAGGCAGTTAAGCTTTTCTGTGATGGTAAAATCACAGTAGAGAATGGCAAAACAATTATTTCTGAATAAATTATTGAAAGGGTATAGATAATATGGAAATTAAAACAATTGTTGATGAACTTAATTCTCTCGCATATCACGGCAGAGGTATTATGATTGGTAAAAGTGCTGATGGTAAAAAAGCAGTTACTGCATATTTTATTATGGGCAGAAGTGAAAATAGTCGTAACAGAGTTTTTATTGAAGATGGTGAAGGTATAAGAACTAGGGCTTTTGATGAATCAAAAATGACAGACCCACACCTTATTATCTATGCACCTGTTCGTGTTTTAGGTAACAAAACTATTGTTACAAATGGTGACCAGACAGATACAATTTACGAGCTTATGGACAAGCAGATGACTTTTGAACAGGCTCTCCGTACTCGTGAATTTGAAGATGATGCACCAAACTATACTCCTCGTATTTCAGGTATCATACATAACGAAAATGGTGATATGAATTTTGCAATGTCTATTTTAAAATCTGCTGATGGTGATGGTTCATCTTGTCAGAGATATACTTATGCATATTCAAACCCACTTGCTGGTAAAGCAAAATTTATACACACTTATAAATGTGATGGTAACCCACTTCCAAGCTTTGAGGGTGAACCAAAAACACTCTCATTACCAGATATTTCAATTGATGAATTAACTGATTTAATCTGGTCTAATTTAAACGAAGATAACAAGGTTTCTCTCTTTGTAAGATACATTGATTTAGAAACAGGCAAATATGAGTCAAGAATCGTAAACAAAAATAAATAAGGAGATATAAAGATGAAAGAATTTGAACTTAAATATGGCTGTAACCCTAATCAGAAACCATCAAAAATTTATATGGAAGATGGTAGTGAACTTCCTATTGAAATTCTTAATGGCAGACCTGGTTATATAAATTTCCTTGATGCTTTTAACAGTTGGCAGTTAGTTAAAGAATTGAAAATAATTTTAGGACTCCCTGCTGCTGCATCATTTAAACATGTTAGCCCTACTTCTGCTGCAGTTGGTACTGTTCTTTCAGACAAACTTAAAAAAGCTTGTTTTGTTGATGATATTGAAGACCTTGATAAATCTCCACTTGCTTGTGCTTATGCAAGAGCAAGAGGTACTGACAGAATGTGCTCATTCGGTGACTGGGTTGCACTTTCAGATGTTTGTGATAAAACAACTGCAGAGCTTATTAAAAGAGAAGTTTCTGACGGTGTTATTGCTCCAGGTTATGAGCCGGAAGCACTTGAAATTCTTAAATCAAAAAGAAAAGGTACATATAACATAGTTAAAATTGACCCTGATTTCGTTCCAATGGAAAAAGAAACAAAACAAGTTTTTGGTATTACATTTGAACAAGGTAGAAACAATTTCAAAATTGATGAGGAACTTCTCACAAATATCGTTACCAAAAATAAAGAGTTATCAGAGTCTGCAAAACGCGACTTAATTATTGCTCTCATAACTCTTAAATATACACAATCAAATTCAGTTTGCTATGCGGTTGATGGTCAGGCTATCGGTGTAGGTGCAGGTCAGCAATCAAGAATTCACTGCACACGCCTTGCAGGTACAAAAGCAGACACATGGCAACTCCGTCAACACGAAAAGGTTCTTAATCTTCCATTCAAAGCAGAACTTGGCAGAGCAGACAGAGATAATGTTATTGATGGCTATATCAATAAAAATGAAGAAGATGTTTGTGCAGATGGTATCTGGCAGAAATACTTTACAGAGCAACCATCACCACTCACTCAAGAAGAAATGAACGAATATCTTTCTACAATTACAGGTGTTGCTCTTGGTTCAGATGCTTTCTTCCCATTCAGTGATAATATTGAACGCGCTAAAAAGAGCGGTGTTTCTTATATTGCAGAGCCAGGTGGTTCAATCCGTGATGATTTAGTTATTGAATGTGCTGACAAGTACAATATGGCTATGGCATTCACAGGTATGAGATTATTCCATCACTAATATTCATTGTCGGAGGAAATTATGAAAGTAATGGTTGTAGGCGGTGGTGGTCGCGAACACGCGATTATCAAAAAGCTTAAAGAGAATAAAGATATAACTAAAATCTTTGCACTTCCTGGTAATGGTGGTATGAAAGATGATGCTGAATGTGTAAACATTGGTGCAAAAGACATAGATAAAATAGTAGAGTTTGCAGTAACTGAAAAAATTGATTATGCAGTTGTTGCACCAGACGACCCACTCGTTTTAGGTGCAGTTGATGAATTAGAAGCAAAAGGTATCCCTTGCTTTGGTCCTAAGAAAAATGCTGCTATTATTGAGGGTAGTAAAGTTTTTTCAAAGAATTTTATGAAAAAATACAATATTCCTACCGCACAATATGAAGTTTTTTCTGATATTGAAAGTGCTCTTAAATATCTTGAAACTGCACCAATTCCAACTGTTATAAAGGCAGATGGTTTAGCACTTGGAAAAGGTGTTATTATTGCATTCACATTAGAAGATGCAAAAAATGCAGTTAAAGAAATTATGGAAGACAAGGTATTTGGTGCAAGTGGTAATAACATTGTTATTGAGGAATTTTTAGAGGGACCTGAGGTTTCAGTTCTTTCATTTACAGATGGTGAAACAGTTGTTCCAATGATTTCTTCAATGGACCACAAACGTGCACTTGATGGCGACAAAGGTCTTAATACTGGTGGTATGGGTACTGTTGCTCCAAACCCATATTATACAGAAGATGTTGCAAAAACTTGTATGGAAACAATCTTCTTACCTACAATTAAAGGTATGAAAGAAGAGGGCAGAACATTTAAAGGTTGTCTTTATTTTGGCCTTATGATTACAAAAAATGGTCCAAAGGTTATTGAATATAACTGTCGTTTTGGTGACCCTGAAACGCAAGTTGTTTTACCATTACTTGAGAGCGATTTGTTCACAATTATGAAGGCTACCACAGAGGGTACTTTAAACACTACAGAAGTTAAATTCAGTAAAAATAGTGCCGCTTGTGTTGTTATGGCATCAGATGGTTACCCACAAAAATATGAAACAGGTAAAGAACTTAAAATCGCTGATGATATTAAAAATAATGTGTATGTTGCAGGTGCAAAAATCGAAAATGATACACTTCTTACTGCAGGTGGTAGGGTTTTAGGTGTTACTGCAGTAGCAGATGATTTGAAATCTGCACTTTCATTAGCTTACGAAAGAGTAAATAAAGTTAATTTCTCAAATGCATTTTACAGAAAAGATATCGGTAAAAAGGCATTAGATGTATTGGAGGATAAATAAAGATGGTTTATCGCGTTTATGTTGAGAAGAAGCAAGGTCTTGAAGCTGAAGCAAAATCTTTAAGATATGATATTCGTCATCTTCTCGGTATCAAATCACTTACAGATGTTCGCATTGTTAATCGTTATGATGTTGAAAATATTGAAGAAGATTTATTTAAGTATGCAGTAAAAACTGTATTTTCAGAACCACAGCTTGATAATGTCAGTGATGAATTGAACTTTGGTGATGCTACTGTTTTTGCAGTTGAATTCTTACCAGGTCAGTTTGACCAGAGAGCTGACTCTGCGGCACAATGTATTCAGATTATTTCACAGAAAGAAAGACCACTCGTAAAAACTGCAAAAGTTTACGCTCTTTATGGTGCTCTTTCAAGTGATGAAATTGACAGAATTAAAAAACACCTTATTAACCCTGTTGAGTCACAAGAAGCTTCACTCGAAAAATATGAAACCTTAAAAATGAATTACAGTATCCCTGAAACTGTTGAAACTCTCACAGGTTTTATTTCAATGAATGAAGACGAACTTGCAAAATTCGTTAAAGAATATGGTCTTGCTATGGATAATGATGACCTTATGTTCTGTCGTGATTATTTCCGTAAAGAAGACCGTGACCCAACTTTGACAGAAATCAGAATGATTGACACTTACTGGTCTGACCACTGTCGTCATACAACATTCTTAACAACAATTGATAATGTTAAATTCGAGGATGCTCTTATTGAAGATGCATATAATGATTATATTGCTAACAGAAAAGAATTAGGCAGAACAAAGCCTGTAAACCTTATGGATATTGCAACTCTTGCTGTTCGTGTTCTTAAAAAAGAGGGTAAACTCGACAAATTAGACGAATCAGAAGAAATCAATGCTTGTACTGTAAAAATTGAAGTAGAAGCAGATGGTAAAAAAGAGCCTTGGTTACTTCTCTTTAAAAATGAAACACACAACCACCCGACTGAAATTGAACCATTTGGTGGTGCCGCTACTTGTATCGGTGGTGCTATTCGTGACCCACTTTCAGGTCGTTCTTATGTTTACGGTGCTATGCGTGTTACTGGTGCTGGTGACCCACTCAAAAAGGTTAGTGAAACAATGGAAGGTAAGCTTCCACAAAGAAAAATTGTTACTACTGCGGCATCTGGTTATTCTTCTTACGGTAACCAGATAGGTCTTGCAACTGGTATTGTTGATGAAATTTATCACGAAGGCTATGTTGCAAAGAGAATGGAAATCGGTGCAGTTATTGCGGCGGCTCCACAAGAAAATGTTCGTAGAGAATGTCCGGCTCCTGAAGATGTAGTTATTCTTTTAGGTGGTAGAACAGGTCGTGATGGTTGTGGTGGTGCAACAGGTTCTTCAAAATCTCACACATTACAGTCACTCGAAAGCTGTGGTGCAGAGGTTCAGAAGGGTAATGCACCAGAAGAAAGAAAACTTCAAAGACTTTTCAGAAATAAAGAAGCTTGTCAGATGATTAAGCGCTGTAACGACTTTGGTGCTGGTGGTGTTTCTGTTGCTATCGGTGAGCTTGCAGATGGTCTAAAAATCAATCTTAATGCAGTTCCAAAGAAATATGAAGGTCTTGATGGTACAGAACTCGCTATAAGTGAATCTCAGGAAAGAATGGCAGTTGTTGTTGAACCAAAAGATGTTAAGAGATTTTTAGAACTTGCTGAAAGTGAAAACTTAGAAGCAACTGTTGTTGCTGAAGTTCAGGCAGAAAAAAGACTTGTTATGGAATGGAACGGTGCAAAAATCGTTGATATCAGTCGTGAATTCCTTAACTCAAATGGTGCTCAGAAACACATTGATATTGTTGTTGAAAAAGGCGAGTGCTACGCAAAAGAGGTTAAAGGTTCATTCTCAGATAATATGAAAGAGTTAGCTTCTGACCTTAATATCTGTTCAAAGCGTGGTCTTTCAGAAAGATTTGACTCTACAATTGGTGCTGGTACTGTTCTTATGCCATTTGGTGGTAAATATCAGAGAACACCAATTCAGGCAATGGTACAAAAAATCTCTATGGAGAAAAAGCATACAGATAACTGCTCATTTATGTCTTGGGGTTATAACCCGTTTATTACAGAAAAAAGCCCATATCACGGTGCTTATTTAGCAGTTGTTGAATCTGTTTCAAAGCTTATTGCAACAGGTGCACCTTTTAAAGATGTTTATTTAACATTCCAGGAATATTTCCCAAGACCAAATAAAGATGCTAAGCGTTGGGGTCAACCTTTAAGTGCACTTTTAGGTGCTTATAAAGCTCAACTTGAATTAGGTATTGGTTCAATTGGTGGTAAAGACTCAATGAGTGGTTCATTTGAAAAAATTGATGTTCCACCAACACTTGTTTCTTTTGCAGTTACAACTGATAAAACACAGAATGTAATTTCACCTGAATTCAAAAAAGCGAATAGCAAAGTTGTTCTTCTTACACCAGATTTCGATGAAAACGGTCTTCCTGTAACATCATCTTTAATTGCTATCTACAATAAAGTTGCTGAATTAGTAAGAGAAAAGAAAGTTCTTGCAGCTTACACACCAACATTAGGTGGTATTGCAGAAGCAATTCTTAAAATGTGCTTAGGTAATAAAATTGGTTTCAAATTTGCTGATGGTATTACTTTAAATGATGTTTTCTGTTACAATTATGGTTCATTTATTCTCGAAGTTACTGATGATGTAAATGATGGTAAAGTATTAGGTTCTACAACAGAAAAATACGCTCTCGCACTTGGTGATGAATTAGTTTGCGTTTGTGAACTTGAAAAAGATTATGAAGACAAACTTGAAAGCGTATATTCATGTAACATTGCTCACGAAGAAAAAGATATTAAAAACTTCGAGTATAGCGTAAGCGAACACAAATCTGCAGCAATCAAGGTTGCTACACCTAAAGTTGTTATTCCTGTATTCCCAGGTACAAACTGTGAATTTGACAGTGCAAAAGCTGTTGAAGATGCAGGTGCAAAAGCAGAGATTATTGTTATTAACAACTTAACTGCAGATGGCATTTCAAGAAGTGTTGAGAAATTTGCGAAAGCGGTAAATGATAGTCAGATGATTTTCGTTCCTGGTGGTTTCTCAGGCGGTGACGAACCGGATGGTTCAGGTAAATTTATTACTGCATTCTTCAGAAACGATGCTGTAAAAGTTGCAGTTACAGACCTTTTAGATAATCGTGACGGTCTTATGTGCGGTATCTGTAATGGTTTCCAGGCACTCATTAAATTAGGTCTCGTACCTTACGGTAAAATTATAGATACAGATGAAAACTGTCCTACACTTACATACAACACAATTTCTCGTCACCAATCAAAGATTGTAAGAACAAGAATTGCTTCTAACAAATCTCCATGGCTTTCTCTTATGAATGTTGGTGATATTGTGAATGTTCCTATCTCACACGGTGAAGCTCGTTTCTAT
>JAZRSC010000025.1:0-35674 GCA_045651285.1 Acutalibacteraceae bacterium | reverse complement strand
GTGAAGTTTAATACATGGCAATTTTTTCTGTAACAAGGCAAAACTCGCAGGAATACTGCCGTATTTCAAGCGTTTTAACGATGTTACGGGAAAAAGTGACTGAATTAAACCATATCTGGTTCGAATACACTCACTCTAAATTTAAAACTCTGCTAATTCTTTAATTTTTTCTGACAGAATATCAAAGAATTGCTGAAGCATTTGTTTATCATTTTCGTTACCAACTGAACATATAGAAAGCTGTAAATTTCCGTTAATTGTCAAAGCGGTCATCATAGCACAAGGCTTTTTCTTTGCGGCACCTGCAACAGCGGCACCTACTGGTTTGTTACCATTTAAAGCTAGTGCATCTAAATCCATTTTACCAACATTACTTATTGCTAAATTTGCGTTGTTATAAAAAAGACCAACGACAATTTCTGCCTGAGCATAAACCATAGTGCTATAACCTATGTTAAGAAGTGGTAATCCGTGAAGTCCCATAAATTTATCTTCTTTGTTCTTTTTGTTACATTCAACAACTTGTTTTAAAATATCAAAAATATTTTCCCCTTTATTTTCAACAATACAAGGCATAAAAGTTGTGTGATTGGTGTAACCTGTTCTGTTAATATTCTTTATGTATCTTCTTAAATCCACTGCACAAGAAATTCCAATTCGCTCATTCTGGCGTAAATTGCAAATATCATAAACTGCACCTATATATGCAGTAGCAATTAAATCATTTACTGTCCCCTCGTATTTTTTAACATTTTCCCAAGCTTTATTAAAAATTACACTCGGAACACTTTTTCTTGCTATAAATTTATTGTCAATTTCAGTTTTTTCTGTAAAGGGCAAAGTGTGCTTATCGTGTGGCGAAACACCAGCAAATTGTGATTTTGCTTTCTTCTTGTCAACTTCATCAAAATCTTCATAAACACATTTATAAGAACGGGAGCCTGTTCTGAAATCGAGTGGCATTGTTTTATTTTCAACATATTCATTGTAATTTTTAAATAAATCACTTACGAAATGCTTATAATCACCACCATCAACGAGCATATGGTTCCATCTGAAACAGAGCTTAGACTCTCTTTTATTTATTAAAAGAGCAACCTTAAACTGCACATTATCAGTTACAGGAATATCCTTCAACAAAAATTCATCGGCACTTTTTAAAAAGTCGTCAGTTTCAATTACAGTTAAAACATCATCAATATGATAATCGCACACTTTCCAATATGGATTTATGTGGTTATCTATAAACTGTGAATGAAAAACAGGAGCACTCTCAAAAATACAAATTAAAGCATATTTCATTGCATCAATATCAGGCACAAAATCGTAATCAAGCTCAAATCGTGCAATTCTATCCATATATCTTCTGCACATATAATTAACTTTATCGTACATTTCAGATTTTAGTTTTTTAGGAACAACAAAATTTTCTCTAATTTCTTTTTCAATTAAAGAAGTAATTAAATTTTCGTCTTCAAGTCCCCTGCTTTTCAATTGATTAAATCTGTTTTCAATAAATTCTTTTTTATCATAATATTTTTCAAACAATTCTGTCATAATTTTACCTTCATATAATATTTGAGAAAAAGAAATCTTTTTTCATTTCTGTATCAATAAGCTTAATTGGTTTAATCTGGTTAAGATTTGCACCATTCTGCCTTAAAACCTCTCTATATGCATCGTAGGTGCCTTTTTTGAGCAATTTAACCTCACATTCACCTAATGCACCGCTTTTAATAAGCGGCTCAACAGAAACATTACCTTTACAAAGCTCTTCTGTAAAAATCTTTGATAATTCTTTTTCTTTATTTTTATCAAAAATATTTTCTGTTTCAACAATTAACACATAGTGACCTGGTGAGGTTTCTCTATCAGGATAAATTGAATATCCAATAAACAATTCATTTATTCTGTTAGAAAAATTATCAATTATTTCATCAAATGCTAAAGAATTTATTTTCTCACCGCTTATATTTGCAATTTGATTTTTTCTGTAACAGAAAGTTACTTTTGGTGATTCATGATAAAATCCCGTTACTTTTATCACATCTTCAATTTTATATCTATAAAATCCACTTAAATTAGTTAAAATCAATTCGTACTCTTTACCAACCTCAACATCTTTAATTGTCAGTGGTTTTGTATTTTCATCTGCATCAATCGGTAAAAATTCATAAAAACCATTTTGTGGTAGCATAACATATTCAAATGAATCGAGTTCAATCGGCACTGCCATCATTGCTTCAGTAGCAACATAACCCAAATAATGAATTGGCATATCTTTACCTATGTATCTTTGGAGTTTTTTAGCGTAAAGGGAAAGAGAACCGGTACCCATACCATACATCCACTCACATTTTTTCCAGATTCTTGGAACAATTGGTGAAATGTCAAATCCTTTTTTAAATTCTTCTCGTAATTCATTTGCTCTTTTGGGATTAGGTTTTAATTTTTTAGAGAGTTTTTTTCGTAATTCATCAGGCATTTTAATATTTTCGTTAATAACACCTTTTTCAATATCGTTACAAAACATTTCCCAATTATTTTCAAGATAAAAAAACATTGATTCAAGAGTTGTAATAAATATTGTACCAACATAACTTACATTTCTATCTTGTAAAGCAAAACGAAGTTTTAAATAATGCATATCTGCATCTAAATAATCATTGTGAAACATTATCTCGGGTGGAGTTGTATTAAAAAATCTTACAAGTGGTTTTAAATTAAGGAGTGGAATTGAGGAAAGACAACTAACAGTACCACCTTTTAATTTTTTTGCACCAACCTCTGCAGTTAACAATCCTCTTTGTGGTGGAATAATTCTTCCTTTACTTTTAAAATATTTTACAGCACAACCAACAGGTGCACTAAAACTAAAGCATTGGCAAGTCCACTCTGCAAACCCAGAAAGAGGTACCAATTTTGAACGACCAGTACTACCCGAACTTTCAGTATATCTTCTTACAAATCTGTTAGTTATAAGACCTTTTTCACCTTTATGAGCCATTCTCATAACATAATCTTCATAATCTAAATAATCCGAGAATGGAACAATATTCTGATAATCTTCTATAGATTTAATATCTTTAAAGTTATTCTTTTTGCCATACTCAGTAGTTTTATTATCCCTCATAAGCTTTAATAAAACTTTTTCGTGTTTTTTTATAGCATTTTTAGAATATAAGAATAATTTAATATGTTCACATATTCCCAAAAAAGCACCAAATAATGCTAACACTTGTCTGAAGAAATTACCCATAATTTACACTCCACAAAATTTATCAATTTATTATAAAATAATTATAATAAAAAGGCAAGATAAAATAAAAAATAAACCGACTGATTCTAGTCGGTTTAAGTTCAGCAAATATTAAACATCTTCTTCGTCAGGTAAAATAAAAGCACAAAGAAAATATGCTAAAAGACCTGAACCAAATACAAGTGCTAAAAACACCCATATTAATCTGATATAAGTTGGGTCTGTATTAAAATGCTGTGCAATACCAGTGCAAACACCACAAATTTTTTTGCCTTTTTTAACCTTGCATAAGCGTTTCTTTTCTTCCATTTTTCACACTCCCTTTAGTAAAAATATATTACTAATTGAGTGTTTTGTCAATATAGTTAATAAAAAATTTACTTTAGTATATATTTTTTATCACTAAAATCACATACATATTCTTTTTTATTCAATTCTCCTAAAAGAATTTTTTCAGAAAGCATATCTTCAATTTCAGAAGTTATTAAACGCCTTAAAGGTCTTGCACCATAAACTTTATCAAAACCTTTTTCAGATAATTCTGAAACAACACTATCTGTAAACACAATTTCAATATTTTTTTCATTCAAACGTTTTTTTACATTTTCTAACAGATTATTAGTAATTTCTTTAATTTCGTCTTTAGACAGTAAATCAAAAACAATTAATTCATCTATTCTGTTTACAAACTCAGGTTTAAATGTTTTTTTGACTTCTTCAATAACTAATTTCCTGTTTTTTTCATTTCTCGCATTTTCACTGTTATCATCTGAAAAACCCATAGACCCTTTATTATTAGAAATAAGTGAAGCACCTATATTAGATGTCATAATAACAACGGTATTTTTAAAACTTACTTTTCTACCATTTGAATCTGTTAAAACTCCATCTTCCAAAATTTGTAATAATAAATTAAATATGTCTGCATCAGCTTTTTCTATTTCATCAAATAATACTATTGAATACGGTTTTCTTCTTACTTTTTCAGTCAGTTGTCCACCCTCATCAAATCCTACATAACCTGGCGGTGAACCTATAAGACGCGAAACGGAATGTTTTTCCATATATTCCGACATATCAATTTTAATAATTTCGTTATCACTTCCAAAAAGACATTCTGAAAGTGCTTTTGTTAATTCAGTTTTTCCTACTCCAGTAGGACCTAAAAATAAAAATGAACCAATTGGTCTTTTAGGGTCTTTAAGTCCGGCTCTACCCCGCCTTATTGCTCTTGCAACTGCTTTTACCGCCATATCCTGACCAACAATTCGTTTGTGTAACTGCTCTTCTAAATTTAACAATTTCCCACTTTCTTCTTCTGTAATTTGTGTAACAGGAATTTTAGACCACATTGAAACAATTGATTTTATATCATTTTCTGTTACAAAAAGATTTTCATTTTTAATTTTTCCTAACCATTTTTGTTTTTTTATTCTGAATTCTGTATTTAAATTTTTTTCTTCATCTCTTAAATGTGCCGCTTTTTCAAAATCCTGATTAGAAATTGCATTATTTTTTTCAATTGTTTTTTCTTTAATTTTCATTTCTAGGTTTTTAAGTTCTTCTGGTAATGTATAACTTTTTAATCTTACTTTTGCTGAAGCCTCATCAATTAAATCTATTGCTTTGTCTGGTAAAAATCTGTCTGTGATATATCTTACACTTAAACTCAATGCAGTTGAAATTGCTTCATCAGTAATTGTTACACCGTGATGTTTTTCGTAATATGATTTAATACCATAAATCATTTCTTTTGCCGCTTCAATTGATGGTTCATCAACAGTTATGGGCTGAAATCTTCTTTCTAAAGCCGCATCTTTTTCAATATATTTTCTATATTCTTCAATAGTTGTAGCACCAACAACTTGAATATCACCACGAGCTAATGATGGCTTTAATATATTCGCTGCATCAACTGCACCCTCTGCAGAACCCGCACCAACAATATTATGAAGTTCGTCAATAAATAAAATGATATTTTTATCTTCAATTACTTCATCTATAATATTTTTTATCCTTTCTTCAAAATCTCCACGGTATTTTGTACCCGCAACCATACAAGTTAAATCTAAAGAAATTACCCTTTTATCTTTTAAACTTTCAGGAACTGTGCCATTTGCAATTTCTAAAGCAAGACCTTCTGCAATTGCAGTTTTACCAACACCGGGTTCACCAATTAGGCAAGGGTTGTTTTTAGTTCTTCTTGAAAGAATTTCAATTACCCTTTCAATTTCATTTTCACGCGCTATAACTGGGTCAATTTCACCATTTTTAGCGCTTTCAGTTAAATCCTTACCATATTTATCAACAAGCGATTTATTATCTCTTGAATTATTTTGATTTTTTTTATAATCATTATTATTTATTTCATTTGAAACATCTGTGGTGATTTCGTAAGGACTTACACCTAATGAACTTAAAATTTTACAACCGGCACTCTGTGGTTCTTTTAAAAGTGCAAATAATAATTGCTCGGTACCTGCACCCGATTTTTTTGTTGCACTATTTAATGCATTTTCAATTACTTTTCTACATTTTGGTGTAACATCTTCGGGTGAAAGAGAGGTTGGAATACCAACACCAATACTTTTTTTAATTTGTTCTTCAACCTTTTTATAATTTATTTTTTTTGACAAAAGAATTGAAGCGGCAACTGTCTTTGTATCAGAAAGTAACCCTAATAAAATATGTTCACTACCAATGTAAGTGTGCCCTAAATTTTCTGCTGCTTCAACTGCATAATTCAAAGCATTATTTGCGCTCTCTGTAAACCCAGTAAATTTATACACTAAAACAACTCCTAATTACAGAGCGATTACATTTAAAATAATGCACTCACCCTAATCATTTTTTGCAAGTAATAAAGTAACAATTGTTAAATCATCATTATTGGTTGGTTGTAATTCTCTTATTCTTTCACCTAAGTTTTCAGTAAAACCCCTGACTTTCTCATTGTTAAAATATTTAACTTCTCTTTCTATTATGCTAAAATCTTCTTCTCTTACTCCATCAGTTGACATAATTATTATGTCACCAGCGTTTAAAACACCATTCCCGTTTGAACTTTCAGCATCTTTAATTATACCAAGTGGTAATGATGGTGAATTGATATAATGAATTCTTTTATTTTTTCTTACAATTGTATCTTGTGCACCACATTTATAAAATTCAATATGACCTGTAAATAAATCAATTGCAATTAAATCAAGGGTTACAGAACATTCGTCACCTGATTTTGAAATTAAAGAAGTATTAACTGTATTTATTGCAGATTCAATACCAAATCCCGCTTTTATCAGTTTCTCTAATAAAGATATTGCTAAATTAGAACCGATTGCCGCTTTTGTACCCGTACCCATACCATCACAAATAACAGAATAAAAAATTCCATTATCATCTGTAAAAGTTGCATAAGTATCACCTGTATATTTTTGTCCTGTAGAACAATATTGAATTCCTGCAGAAATTATTTTTAAATCCGCCTTTTCTTTAAATAAAAGAATGAAAAATCCGTTACATTTAATAATTTCAGGATATTCCAGTTTTTTATTAGAAATAATTTCAAATTGCCTTAAAAGAGGTCTTATATTTTCCTTTTGTTTAATATTTTTTAATTTTAATTCTATTGTTAATTTTTCTAAAGAATTGATTACGCAACAACTCTCAATCGGTTCAAAACCAAGAGATGTTGCGGTTGCTCTGACTTTCACCGCTAAATCCATATCAAAACGAATTTCTTCAGTTAAACTGTCACACAATGAATCAAGAAGCGAAGAAACATTCACAAATTGCTCAGATGCTAATGATTGAATTTCATTTATTCTCGACTCCATTTTTTCTTTAATTATATATTCTGAAAATAATTTGTTAAATGACGAAGAAACCATTTCACTTCTTATACATTTTGAAGCAAATTGTTGTGGAATTGTTTTATTTTCTAAATAAACACCATCTTTTTTTAAAGTAATTAAGGTATTAAAACAATCTTGTGTATCATTAAAGCTTTCATTCCAACAAGCATCATATAAACCACAAGAACCACAAACCTGTTCCTTTGTTTTTTTATAGATTTTTTTCATATCTGCTTTTTCATTTTTATATAATGCATCTGAAACAACATTTAATGAGTCGCAAATTTCATTTGAAATTTCAGAAGCGTTTCTTAATTTTCTCATGATATCACTTTTTACATTATCAATTATTGGCGAAGTGACTTTAGGTGAAAGAATTTCATCTAATTTTCTATTTATTTTAGGTGGTAAAAATAAAAATATGATTCCCGCAATAATTGTTTCAATAATTATTGCGTAATTTTTGAAATTTTCATAAGCAATTAATGAAACTAATACTCCTGACAGAGAAAATGCTATAAATGACGCAATTTTACCAAATGTTGACACAACACCTGCAATTAAACCACCTAGAGAATAAAACGCAAGAAGAAAAATGTTTCCTGTTCCAATACTCATAGTTATGCCTGTGCAGACACCAACAATTGTTCCACCCGCTTCTTTTGAATATTTAGCGCAAATTAAAATAATCAAAGTTGCAATAATATGAGCAGGAAAAATTTTAAAAATTTCTATATTTTTCAGTGATAAAAGTAAAAGAGAAACACCGATTGTTAAAGAAATTGCTTCTTTTGAAGTTAAAGAATAAATACTGCCCTTTAATGTCAAAATACTTCGTATTTCTGTGAATAAAAAAGTAGTAAAAGCACCTAACATGCTTTCTGAAAAACAAATCAAAAATGATATAATTGTAAATTTTTCTGCAAAAACAACTGCAAGACCTGTAACAAAAAGGCAAATAAATGTTGAAAAAATTGGTGTTGCAATTGAATCTCTTAATTCTTTAAATGGCTTTAAAGCACCAAAAATTACAATAAGCGCTAAAATTGATGCTATGTATCGTAAAGAAGATATAGAATCCCCACTTAATATATATCCGAGTGAAGCACCTAAAGCAGAAATTGTAAGATATTTTTTACCACCTGTGGCAGAAAATGCAACACCAAATGGAGAAAAACTTGTGCTGAATCCTGAAAAACTAAAAATCAAACCCAAAATAAAATTTAAAAAAGTAATAATAATTTCACGCTTATTAATTCTAATGTTTTTTCTGCTTTTAACATAACTTATTGTTTCTGTAACACTCATTTTTAACCGTCCTTAAAAAAATAATTTTTACTCTATAATTTTATAGACAAGCAGTTGAAAAATTAGTCGCTTTATGTTGTAAAAAAATATTATTTTGTGTTATAATATGAGATAAAACACTATATTTTGTAGAAAATAGCTTAAAAAATTAAAATTGTAAGATTTTCTTAATAATTTTATTACCTTTTTTGTAATTTATGGGGTTTATAGTTTAAGATGACGAAAGTCAAGGAGGAATTTCGATGAAAACTGTTCTTGTATGTGATGACGATGTCGCAATTTTGAAATCAATTGAAATTTATTTAAAGATGGAAGGTTATAATGTTTTATTAACCGAAAACGGTAAAGAAGCTTTAAATGCTTTAGAGAATAATGAAGTGCACTGTATTATTCTTGACATTATGATGCCGGTTTTAGATGGTTTAAATGCAACATTAAAAATCAGAGAATCTTTAAATATACCAATTATTTTACTTTCTGCTAAGAGTGAAGATACCGATAAAATTACAGGACTTGGTTTTGGTGCAGATGACTATGTTACAAAGCCCTTTAACCCTCTTGAGCTTTGTGCAAGAGTTAAAAGTCAGATAAGACGATATTGTTCACTTGGTAGCTTAGAGAAAAAAGATGGTGTAATTACTTCAGGCGGTCTTTCCATTGACACTAACGCACACGAGGTAACAGTTGATGGAGAAATTGTCAAATTAACTGCAACTGAATATGGCATTGTTGAGCATTTAATGAAGAATTTAGGTAGAATTCTCTCAACTGACCAGATTTATGAAGCGGTTTGGGGCGACACACCTATTGCTGGTGATAAAACAGTCACAGTTCACATAAGAAGAATACGAGAAAAAATCGAAATAAATCCTAAAGAACCAAAATACTTAAAGGTGGTGTGGGGAATTGGATACAAAATTGAAAAAATCTAAATTAAACCCGTTAATTAAAGGTGCTATTTTAATACTTACACTTGTTTTTGCGTTTCTTTCAGGAACTTCAGCATTAAATTTGGTGCGTAAAACATTTTATTTTAATAACGAAACCGAAAATATTAGAAATACTCCGATTTTCATAAAAAATATTCAGAATGAATTAGATTTTTTGTCGTGGGAAGTTGGTTCTACTTTAGAAAATTTCGGACAGAATATGACTTTCGATGATTTTTCAAAAAGCACTTCAAATGCTAAAGATTTAAAAGAGTCTTATGAATCTCAATTAAAAGATGCTCTTTATTATTACAATCAAATTCAGGAACATAAAAAAGTTCAACCAATACCTGACGGAACTTCTTACGACAGTGAAAATGATATTTTTTATATACAAAACGGTGAATATACTGACGAGTACGGTTCGCTTTCGGCCTTTCAGGAGGAATTAAACAGGTTCCCTTATTTTAACACAAACAATGTTTCTTCGAATCAGACAACAAAAGCTGATTCAAACTACGTTCAGGGAGAAGTAACTTCGCCACTTACAACTTTTGTTATTGAAAATCCTGATACAGATTATGTGCCTCATAACAAATACAATACGCGTGCCGAATGGGAATATGACTATGCAAATTTAAGAAGACGTCTTTTCGAAATTGTAAATGATGCCCGAAGCGAAGAAACAATAAAAAAAGAATTAGAAATTAAATTTAATGAACAATTAGTTTCGTATTATGAAACCAGTCAAGAAGGTTTATATAATTTAAGAGAAAATTTTAATAATATTGATTTCTTGGTTGTTAATAATAAGAATGGTAATTATCTTTCAAATTTTGAAAAAATTGAAGATATTGAAAATCTAAAACAAAATTATAAAGATAAAGCTTTGTTTTATTTCTATTATGATGGCAAAAACCTGAATTATACTCCTGTTAAAGTTGAATCAGAAGAGAATTTTATAAATATGATTCTCGTAAACTCCGGCTTAATATCAGAAACATTAAGCACAGGTTTAATATTGGATTACTTTAATGATTGTACTGTTTATTTCAAAGTTAATATGCCACAGTCTGCAGGTGATGAGTTTTATGTACTATCACAAATGTTTAACGATAGTTCAAAACAGGACTCCCTTTCTTTAAAAACACAAACTATTATTTTTTCTATTTTAACAGTTGCCGGAATTATTGCACTTGCAATTCTTTCAAAACCAAAATATAAAAATGATAAACTCAGTTTAAATATTAGTCAGAGAACACTTTTTATAATTCATCTTGCATTGTACTGTGCTATTATTTTCTTCATTGGTTTAGGCATTGTATTCCTTGTTGGTGAATTTGATTATTTCCCTGATAATTCCTATAATTTCGACAGAACTTTTGATTATTTTATTATAAACGAAATATTGCCTGGTTTAATAGGATTGTTCTTTGCAATATTCACCTTTTCGACTACAGTATTTATAAATTATATTGTAGTAAACAAAAAAGCTAATTCTTTTAAAGAGCGTTTTATTTGCTATAAATTTTTTAAGAACTTCAAGAAAATTATTGAAAAGAACAGAGAGTTAAGAAAAACTGTTAAGCAAATTGAAAAGCAACTTCTTCTTATTATTTTTGGTTGGGCTCTTTGTGAACTACTAATCTTCATTTTAACATTATCTCTTTGGTTTAGCGGACTTGAACCAGGCGGACTATTCTTCGCAATTTTATTCATTGCGTTACTCATACTTGGATTTATATTTATTTTAAAATTCCTTGGTCAGACTAAAACTCTTGCTATTGCTGTTGAAAATATGAAAAACGGTAATCTTGATATTAATCTTGATTCAACAAAGTTTATATTCCCTCTTAAAGATTTTGCGAGAAATTTAAACGAATGCCGTGATTCAATTGAAAAAGCAGTTAGTGAAGCACTTAAAGGTGAAAGACTAAAAACAGAGCTTATAACAAATGTTTCACACGATTTAAAAACTCCCCTCACCTCAATTATAAATTATGTTTCACTCTTGAAACTTTGTAACATTGAGGGCGAAGACGAAAATAAATATTTAGATATTCTTGATGAAAAATCTAAAAAACTTCAAAGACTTATTGAAGATTTAACTGAGGCAAGTAAAGCATCGAGTGGCAATATAAAAATGACTTTAAATACTGTAAACCTTAATGAATTATCTTTACAGGCAGTCGGTGAAAACAACGATGTTTTAGAAAATGCTGGTTTAGAAATCGTTGTTTCACAGAAAAATGAAGAATTATTTGTAAAAGCAGATAGTCAACACACTTTCAGAATTTTTGATAATTTATTCTCAAATGTAAAAAAATATGCACTTTCAGGTACAAGGGTTTATGTTGATGTTTATAAAGATGAAAATTACGGTGTATTTTCAGTTAAAAATATCAGTAAAGATAAGCTTAATATAAGTGCAGACGAAATTACCGAAAGATTTGTCCGTGGCGATAATTCAAGAACAACTGAGGGTAGCGGTCTTGGTCTTTCAATTGCAAGAAGCTTCACTGAACTCCAGAACGGTATTTTCTCAATTGAAATTGATGGTGATTTATTTAAAGTTACAATTAAATTACCAATAACAAATAAACCTGAAATTTAACAAAAAACCAACCCCAACAGATAAATGTAAAAATTTATCTGTTGGGGTAAAAATTTAAATTTTTTCATATAGTTTTACATATTCTTTGAATTTATCATTCATTTCAAAAAGTTTTGCTCTTTCAATGCAGTTTATACTTGAAAATGGTTTTAGTTCGCATATTCTGATTATTTCCGTTTTTAAGGTTTCATAATCATCACATTTAACAACACTACCGCTTTTCTCATTTAAAATTTCAGGACTTCCCCCTGTTTTAAATGTTAAAACAGGCGTACCACAAGCAAGAGATTCCATATTAACAGTAGGAAAAGTTTCTTCTCTTGTGGGATTTACAAATAAATCAGCCGAAGAATAAATTTGTGCTAATTCTTCTTTACTCGAAGTTCTTCTTATTTTAATTATATTTTCGGGTAAATCTTTTTCAATTTCTTCCGTTGTTCCAATTAAAACAATTTTATAATTACTATTTAAATCACTACTGAGTTTTTTGAAAATATCAATCCCTTTTTTCTCAGTCCACTCAAAAGCAACACCTAAAATTATATTATCATTTTCAGAAATATTATTTAATTCTCTGAATTTACTTTCAGATGGTTTAAATATATTTAAATCAATTCCGTTATTTATAACTTCAATATTGCAATTTTTAAAATATGAATTACTTATTAAATCTGCTAACCAATGTGAAGGTGTAACAATAGTTAAATTTTTAATTGAAGTGAAATATTTTTTCTTATATTTATATAAAATTTTTGAAGTATCAATTCTTGAATATGGATATTCCCTATATTGTGGACAATTTTCACAACCTGTTTGCCATTTATCGCATTTTACATACTCAAAATGTGGACAATGCCCCGTAAATGCCCAGCAATCATGCATAGTCCAGACAACTTTTTTGTTGTACTTAGTTAAAAAATTAAATAATAATGGTAAATTAAGGTACCACCCATGCAAAATATGAAGATGGATAACATCCGGGTTAAATTCTCTAATCTGTTTAATGAGTTTTAATGTGGAAATTACAGAGCCAAAACCCTCAAGACCCAAATATTCACCAATTATTCTATGTGTCAGACCATAAAAACTATTACCAATCTGAATTTCATCTGCTACATCATTTGCTGTAACACTACGACTCTGACGATAAGCAACTTTTACATTGTGTCCCGATATTCTAGCAGTTTCAGCAATATTTAACATAATATTACCTGTACTACCATAGTTACCTGAATTTATTTCAAAAATTTTCATATAAACACCAATCAATTATAATAATGTAAAAATTATAATATGTTATATAATAAATGTCAAGAAAGCAAAAAAATACAACCCTCATTTGAGAGTTGTATTTTTATTTAACACAAATTATTTAATCATATTAGCAACTTCGTCAGCGAAATTGTCTTCTCTCTTTTCAAGACCTTCACCTTTTACAAGACGAATAAAGCTTTCAACCTTGATATCAGCACCTGTTGTTTTTGCAACATTTGCAACATAACCTGCAACTGTACCATCGAAAAGGTCTGAACGAACGAAAGCTTGCTCAAGAAGGCAGATTTCTTTAATCTGTTTCTTAATACGACCTTCTACTGCACCTGAGAAGATTTTGTTGTTGATATATTCTTCTTTACCTGCAACTGCAAGTGAAGCAAGAGTAGCAACAGCTTCTTTTGAAAGGAAGTTGAAGAGATATTGACTCTTTTTATTTTCTTCATAAGCAGCTACATCTTCATCGCTGAAGAGATTTTCTGCAATTGCTTTATCAAAGAGAGCTGTAAGAATTGGTTTTGGAAGTGATTCAGGTTTGTTAAGTGAAGAATCAATTGTAATTGACTTCATTTTTGCAAGTTCATCTGCAGAAATTGAATCCTGGCTAAGATATTCAGGGCTCATAGCAGCAATCTGCATTGCAATATTTTTACCCATTGCAACAAATTCAGCTTTATCTGTAAGATTTGTTTCAAATTTAACTGCAACACCTACTGAACCACCTGCGTGAATATATGTTACAACATCACCTTCAATGATTTCAAAGCGGCGGATTTTAATATTTTCACCGATAACAAGAATAAGGTCGTTAAGGCCTTCTGTAACTGTTCTGTCTGTACCAACAAGTTGGAGGTCTGCAAGTGCTTCAACTGAAGCTGGTTTGTTAGCAGCAATTGTTTTTGCAACATTAAGACCAAATTCTTGGAATTTTTCATTTTTACCAACGAAGTCTGTTTCTGAGTTGATTTCAAGAAGAACTGTAACTTTTGCGTCTTCATCTGTGTAAGCGATAACTGCACCTTCTGCTGCAATTCTACTTGCTTTCTTCTCAGAAGCTGCAAGTCCTCTTTCACGAAGAATTTCAAAAGCTCTATCCATATCACCGTCAGCTTCTGTAAGTGCTTTTTTACACTCCATCATACCAACGCCTGTTTTTTCTCTTAATTCTTTAACGTCCTGAGCTGTAAATGCCATTTTTATTTCCTCCTTAGGTTTTTCACCATATTTTAAAACAAGGCGGAAATGTATTCCGCCTTATTTAATATTTTCAAATTATTCAGCGTCTTCTGCTACTTCTTCAGCAACTTCTTCTGCTGCTTCAGATGAAGGAATTGTCTGTAAACCTTGACGACCAGCAATAATAGCATCTGCCATAGCGCCAGCAATAAGTTTTACTGCACGGATAGCATCGTCATTACCAGGAATAACATAATCAATTTCATCTGGGTCACAGTTTGTGTCAACAATAGCAACAATCGGAATACCGAGTTTCTTTGCTTCAAGAACTGCAATTCTTTCTTTTCTTGGGTCAACAATGAACATTGCTGCTGGCATTTTTTTCATTTCTGTAATGCCACCCATGAATTTTTCAAGTTTTTCTCTTTCAAGGTTGAGCTTAATAACTTCTTTCTTAGGAAGAAGGTCAAAAGTGCCGTCTTCAGCCATAGCCTTTAACTGAGCAAGTCTTTTAATTCTTCTTTGAATTGTGTTGAAGTTTGTAAGCATACCACCAAGCCAACGAGCATTAACGAATGACATACCACAACGTTCTGCTTCTTCTTTAACAGAATCTTGTGCTTGTTTCTTTGTACCTACAAAGAGAACTTCGCCACCGTCTTGTGCGATTTGGTTAATGAATGTGTAAGCTTCTTCGAGCTTCTTAACAGTCTTCTGAAGGTCGATGATGTAAATACCATTTCTTTCTGTGAAGATGTACTGAGCCATTTTTGGGTTCCATCTTCTTGTTTGGTGACCAAAATGAACACCTGCTTCGAGAAGTTGTTTCATTGATACTACTGACATATTATTGTCCTCCTTTTTGTTAAACCGCCGCAAGGTATCAACTTTAAGAACACCACATCTTATGATGCACAAGGCATTCCAAATCTCCCCTGCGTGAGTTTTTGCTAGAAAAGTATAGCACTACTTTGCTTAAAAATCAAGAGTTTTTTTACATTTTCTTCAAAAAACTTATAAAAAATCAAAATTGTATTTTTTACATTTAAGACCTTTTACGATTTTTTCCATTCTCAACTCTTTTGCGTAAGAATTTATAAACATAGTGCCATTAGATTTTAAGGTAATTACAGAGAATTCTTTTACACCTTCAGGTAACTCCCTCATAGGCAATTTTATGAGATTTTTCTCTCTGTCATCTAATCTGCAAAGAGCATAATCAGCCTCAAGGCGTTCTATAAAAATATCCATAATTACTCATCATCCTCATAAGAATTTACTGCACTACCAAAATAGTTACTGTCACTAATTACACCAGTCTCGTCTTTATCTGTTTCTTCTGCATCATTATGTTCAAACACAGGAGCAGTAATTTTTGGCGCTGTAACTTCTTCTATTGTAAGTTGTTTTGGTGCAACACTGCTTGAACGAGCCTGCATTTCGTACCATTGTTCTTTGGTAATCAAAACCTTTCTTGGTTTACTACCCTCGTAAGGACCAACAACACCTTTTTCAGAAAGTTCGTCAATAATTCTTGCAGCACGAGCATAACCAAGCTTTAATTTTCTCTGAAGAAGAGTGGTAGAAGCCATCCCCTGCTCAATAACAACCTCAATAGCTTTTGGTATCATTTCATCGCCATCTTCACCCTGACCGGTTGAATCTATTGCTATATCTGCACTCTTCTTTTTATCATCTTTAGCTGCGTTTCTTTCAATTTCCTGAATAACCGCATCATCATATTTAACTTCACCTTGTGAAGTAACATGGTTAATAACTCTTTCAATCTCGTCATCTGAAAGATATGAGCCCTGAACTCTGACAGGTTTTGAAAGACCAACAGGACAGTAAAGCATATCGCCATTACCTAAAAGTTTTTCAGCACCTTGTGTATCAATAATTGTTCTTGAGTCAATCTGTGATTTAACTGCAAAAGCAATACGACTTGGAATATTTGCTTTAATAAGACCTGTAATAACATCTACAGATGGTCTTTGTGTAGCAACAATAAGGTGCATACCTGCCGCTCTGGCTTTCTGTGCAAGGCGACAAATTGAGTCTTCAACCTCGTTTGATGCCGCCATCATCAAATCAGACAACTCATCAATAATAATAACAATTTGTGGCATTTTAGAAAGGTTTTCGGAAACTGCATAAGTATTATAACCAGCAAGATTTCTTACACCTTTTTCTGCAAACAAAGCGTAACGCTTATCCATTTCTGCAACTGCCCAAGAAAGAGCACCAGCCGCTTTTCTCGGGTTAGAAACGACAGGAACCAAAAGATGTGGGATTGAACGATAAACTGTAAACTCAACTTTTTTAGGGTCAATCATAATAAGCTTAACTTCATCTGGTGTAGCATTATAAAGTAAGCTCACAATCATAGCATTAAGACAAACTGATTTACCAGAGCCAGTAGTACCAGCAACAAGTAAGTGAGGCATTTTTGCTAAATCTGCACATGTTGGTGTACCCTGAATATCTCTACCCAAAGCAACAGTAAGTTTTGATTTAGCATTTTTATATTCCTGACTATCAACAATCTCTCTTAATGAAACCATTGTTTTTTCTGAGTTAGGAACTTCAATACCAACTGCATTCTTATTAGGAATTGGTGCTTCAATACGAACACCAGATGCCGCAAGGTTCATTGCAATATCATCTGCCAAAGCAGTAATTTTACTGATTTTAACACCAGGATTTGGTTGAAGTTCAAAACGAGTTACAGATGGACTTTTGCAAATGTCAACAATCTTTGTTCCAACACCAAAAGAATTAAGAGTCTCAACAATTCTATTTGCTTTTTCCTGCATATCTCTTGTATCATCAAAACCAGCTTTATTCTTGGGTAAATCAAGACAATCAATCGGAGGTAACTCGTATTTGATTTCAAGCTCCTTGATTTCAGGTGCTACAAATTCTTCGTCATCATCAATTTCATCTGTATCACCTGTAGTTTCTTGAGTATTTATAACTGGTTCTTCTACAACCTCATCTTCAACAGGAACAAAATTAAAGTTGTTTGATAATTCTGTTTTTGAATTCAAATCGTTTACTGCTTTTTCTAAAATTGCGTCAGCTTTTATAGCACCCTCTTCACTTAGCGAAATATCTTCATGTGAATAATCATCATTAAAATCATCAAGAAGTTCTATTTTTGATGGTTTAACATCTTCAAAATCATTCATATTGAGTGAAGTGTTGTTTAATTCTGCAACAGTTTTATAAGAACCTGACTCAAAAACAGTGTCGATTCCCATATCAGGTGCACTTTCAGTATCACTTAACGGAATATCTATTCTTGACCTTCTTCTTAGTGGTTCTTGTTGCTCCCTCGCCGCTCTACGCTTCTCGGCATTTTTCGCTTTAATTTCCTGAACATCATATGAAACTGTTTCGTAAGTTTCTTTCATATCATCAAGTTTTTCTTCAGCATAATCGGTAACAACTTCAACCGGTGTTTTTAATGAACGAATCAATTTAAGAAGTGATGTACCCGAAAAAATCATAACAAGTGAGAAAATCAAAAGAAATGTTATAATACCTGCCGCTAGTTTATTACCATCAGTTAAAAGAAGTGGTAATCCACCAAAAAAGGCTCCGTAAACACCAGTACCAAAATGAGCACCACTACCATCAGCAGTTTTATAAATATTATAATTTTTGGCAATCTGCTCACCAAACTCAAGTTGTTCTTCACAAGATACAATATGTATAAATGCCATTACGAGAGTATAAATTACAACACCCTCAACAACTCGATATTTGTATTTTCTTGAATCTCTGCCAATTGCGGCTATAACACTTACAAATATTAAAAAGAAAGGAATTACAAACGCAGTAAACCCGAACACACCAAAAAAGAAATTTCTTAAATAACCCCAAGGTCCACCAGCATCAATAAATACAACCGCAGCCATAAAAATCGAGAATATAAAAATCCCTAATAAAACTCCTTGTTTTTTTGAGGAATCTGCAATTGTAGTCTTTTTAGCATTTTTACCTTTTGTAATTGCTTTGCCTTTAGTCGATGCTTTACCCGACTTTTTCTGTGTAGCCAATTTTTTACACTCCTTTATTCATTAAAGTTTCAACAATGCCGATAACTGTAGTTATGACACCAATTGAAACACAGTAATATCCGAAATATTTAAATTTGTTCTTTTTCAGAAGAAATCTTAAAATTCCAATTGATAAAACACCCACAACTGCTGAAGTAACAACACCTACAATTAGTGGTAAAACTGGAATAAATGTCGGTGTTTTCATAGCATCTAAAAACTCAATAAGACCTGCAGCGAAAATTGTTGGTATGCTTAAAATAAAAGAATACATTATCATATTCTTTTTACTTGCACCACAGATTAAACCAGTAGAAATAGTTGTACCAGAACGAGAAATTCCAGGGAAACACGCAGAAATTACTTGTGCAACACCAATAAGAAATGCAGTTAAAGGTCCTATATTTCTCTTTTTCTTACGCGAATTATCAATAAAAACACCAAGAAGAAGTAAAACACCAGTAATAATAAAACAAATGCCTTCAATTAAAACACTGTCATCACTTGAAAAAATTTCAACTGCCTCAATAATATTGCCCTTGTCTTTTATAGGTAAAAATAAGAAAAGTAAAGGAACACAAGAAATAACAAACATAAAGAGCATTTTTCTTGTTTTTGAAATCTTTTGAGCATTAAAAGTTAATCGTTTTTTAGAAATATCTTTTATGCAAAGTGTGAATTCAATGAAGAGTTCATATATCGTCTTATAAAAGAACACAAGAATCGCTACAAGAGAACCAATATGTAACATCGAGGAATACAACCCCGAAATTTCTGTATCAAGTCCGAAAAAGTGACTAAAAAGTGACAAATGACCACTACTTGAAACAGGTAAAAATTCTGTTAACCCCTGAATAATACCCATTAAAAAGGCTTTTAAAATGTCCACTTAATCACTCCCTTGAAATTTAAATTCTTGTTCTTTTAACAAATCTTGTTGATTAGTCATATCATATAAACATTTAAGAGCATCAGAAAGGCTTCCGACATTATCAATAAGACCTTCTTTTACAGCATCTTCACCTAATAAAACCGTTCCAAAATCTGAAATCAATTCATCGCTATTAAGCATAAGTTGTCTGAATCTGTCAGATTGGACTTTTGAATTTCGTACAATAAAACCCACAACGCGTTCTTCCATTTTTTTGAGATAAGTCATCGTCTGGGGTACACCTAAAACAAGACCATTCATTCTGACAGGATGAACTGTCATAGATGCAGATGGAACAATGAACGATTTTTTTGTACTCACCGCTAGTGGAATTCCTATAGAATGACCGCCACCGAGAACAATCGAAACTGTAGGCTTTGACATACCTGAAATAAGCTCGGCAATAGCAAGTCCAGCCTCAATATCGCCACCAATTGTATTAAGAATAAGCAATAACCCAGATACATCTTTATTCTCTTCAATAGCTACAATTCTTGGAATAATATGCTCATATTTAGTTGTTTTAGTTGTAGTCGGTAAAGTATAATGGCCTTCAACCTGACCGATAATAGTCAGACAATGAATGTACTTACCATTAACATTTATTGTAACACTACCGTCACCATCTTCTTCGTTTGTATCTTTTTGAAGTTCTTCGTCTATTGTTTCAGAAGCGTCCTCAGATGGATTTGGTGCAGTAAAAGATAAAAATGGATTTTCGTTATTTTCATGAAACACAATATATCACCAAGTGTATTGTAACCCAAAACCACGAAAATAACCAAATTAAATAATAACACATTTTTTTAAAAAGTTCAATATTTCAGTATTGAAAATTCAGTTATTTTGTCATATTTTCTCATTTTAATTTAATATTGTATATATTACATAAAAATGGAGAAAAAAACTTTTAATTTTATACTATTATATTACCCTCTTTTCATTGACAAAAAGCGTTAAAAATTATAAAATAGACTTTGTTAAAAAATTAAACAAGTTCCTAGGAGGAATAACAATGGGTCTTACATTATGTGAAAAGATTATTAAAAGTCACCTTGTTGATGGTGAGTACAAAAAAGGTAACGAAGTCGGTATAAGAATTGACCAGACTCTTACTCAGGATGCAACAGGTACAATGGCTTATCTTGAACTTGAAGCAATGGATATTGATAAAGTTAAAACTGAACTTTCAGTTGCTTATATCGACCACAATACTCTTCAGACTGGTTTTGAGAATGCTGACGACCACAAATTTATTCAAAGTGTTTGTAAAAAACGCGGTGTTCGTTATTCTCGTCCAGGTAATGGTATTTGCCACCAGGTACATTTAGAAAGATTTGGTATTCCAGGCAAAACTCTTATTGGTTCTGACAGCCACACACCTACTGGTGGTGGTTTAGGTATGCTCGCAATAGGTGCTGGCGGTCTTGATGTTGCAGTTGCTATGGGTGGCGGTGCTTACTATATTACAGTACCTGAAGTTATTAAAGTTAATCTTACAGGCAAGCTTTCACCTTATGTTGCCGCAAAGGATATTATCCTTGAAGTTTTAAGAATACTTTCTGTTAAAGGTGGCGTTGGTAAAATTGTTGAATATGGTGGCGAAGGTGTTAAAACACTTTCTGTTCCTGAAAGAGCAACAATCACAAATATGGGTGCTGAACTCGGTGCAACAACTTCTATATTCCCATCAGATGAAATCACTTATGAATTTATGAAAGCACAAAGCAGAGAACAAGACTGGGTTGAGCTTTTCCCTGACTCAGATGCAGAATACGACAAGGTTATTGATATTGATTTATCAACACTCAAACCACTTGCTGCTATGCCACATATGCCTGACAATGTTAAACCGATTTCAGAAATTGGTAAAATTAAAGTTGACCAGGTACTTATTGGTTCTTGCACAAACTCATCTCTTTTAGATATGATGAAAGTTGCAAAAATTCTCAAAGGTAAAAAAGTTAATCCAAATGTAAGCCTTGGTATTGCTCCTGGTTCTAAACAAGTTCTTAATATGTTAGCACTCAATGGTGCTTTAGCAGATATGATTGATGCTGGTGCTCGTATTCTTGAAAGTGCTTGTGGTCCTTGTATCGGTATGGGTCAATCCCCTTGCTCATCAGGTGTTTCTTTAAGAACATTCAACAGAAACTTTGAAGGCAGAAGCGGTACTGCAGATGGTAAAGTTTATCTTGTAAGCCCCGAAACTGCTGCCGCATCAGCAATTACAGGTGTTTTCACAGACCCAACAGAACTCACAGAAGATATTTCAGTTACTCTTCCAAAAACATTTATTATAAACGACAATATGATTGAATTACCTGCTGACTCAAAAGAAGAAGCAGATGCAATTGAAGTTTACTATGGTCCAAATATTAAGCCATTCCCAAAAACTTCACCTCTTACTGAATCAATTTCAGCTACTGCTGTTCTTAAAGTTGGTGACAACATTACAACTGACCATATTATGCCTGCAGGTGCAAAAATTCTTCCTTACCGTTCCAATATCCCTTATCTTTCACAGTTCTGCTTCCGTCAATGTGATGAAAACTTTGCAGAGAACTGCAAAAAGGCAGAAAGTTGTGTAATTATCGGTGGTGCAAACTACGGACAAGGTTCTTCAAGAGAACACGCCGCATTAGTTCCTCTTTATTTAGGTGTTAAAGCAGTTATTACTAAATCTTTTGCTCGTATTCACAAAGCAAATCTTGTAAATGCTGGTATTATTCCACTCAATTTCAAAGATGCTTCTGATTACGATAAAATTGATGTAAACGATGAACTTGAGCTTCCAGCGATTAAGTCAGAACTCAACGAAAACAAAGATATTACTCTTATCAATAAAACTAAAAATGAAGAATACAAGCTTATCTGTGATGTTTCTGAAAGACAAAAAGATATTCTTTCAGCAGGTAGCCTTCTTGATTTCACAAAAAAGGAGAACAACTAATTATGAACGAATTACAAATCAATGCTGCTCTTGAAAAATTCAAAACACTTCTTATTGAACAAGATGCAAGAAATCAAAAAATCAAATCAACAAAAGAATTCAAGGATTTTAAATCACTCGACAAAATCGTTATTGGTGTATGTGGTGGTGACGGTATTGGTCCCATCATCACAAAAGAATCAGCAAATGTTCTTAAGTTCATTTTAAAAGACGATGTTGATGCTGGTAAAATTGAATTCAAATATATTGATGGTCTTACAATCGAAAATCGTGTAAAGGTTATGAAAGCTATTCCTGATGATGTTATGGAAGAGTTAAAATCCTGCGATGTAATTTTAAAAGGACCTACAACAACTCCACAAGCTGGTGATGGTCTTCCTAATATTGAAAGTGCTAATGTTGCTATGCGTAAAGCACTCGACCTTTTTGCAAATGTTCGTCCTGTTAAAATTCCAGAAGAAAACATTGACTGGACATTCTTCAGAGAAAATACAGAAGGTGCTTATGCAGTTGGTTCAAAAGGTGTAGATGTTGATGGTGAATTAGCATTTGACTTTGTTGTTACTACAACTGAAGGTACTGAAAGAATTGCAAAGCTTGCTTATGAATATGCAAGAAACAACAAAAAAGACAGAGTTTCAATCATAACAAAAGCAAATATCATAAAAACAACTGACGGTAAATTCCTTAATCTTTGTAAAGATGTTGCTAAAGATTACCCTGACATCACAACTGATGAGTGGTATATTGACATTACAACTGCAAAGCTTATAGATAAAAAACGCCGTACAGATTTCAAAGTTTTTGTTCTCCCTAACCTTTATGGTGACATTATTACAGATGAAGCTGCTGAATTCCAGGGTGGTGTTGGTACTGCTGGTAGTGCAAACATTGGTAAACAATATGCAATGTTTGAAGCAATTCACGGTTCTGCTCCTCGTATGGTAAAAGAAGGTCGTGGACAATATGCAGACCCTTGCTCAATGCTTCGTGCTTCTGTTCTTCTTCTTTCTCACATCGGTAAGCAAGAAGAAGCTGACAAGCTTGAAAAAGCTCTTGATATCTGTATGATTACAGAAAAGAAAATGACTATTACAGGTCGCGACACAGGTTGTACTTGTGAAGAATTTGGTCAATATGTTATGGATACTTTAAAAACCCTTTAAATATTAAAAGGTAGTTGAAATATTATGAAAAAATATGAACAAGTTTCAACGCCTGTTATAAAGAGACTTCCAAGATATCACAGATATTTAGAAGAACTCAAAAAACAAGGTGTTGTAAGAATATCTTCTAAAGAATTATCCGCAAGAATGGGGCTTACCGCCTCTCAGATAAGACAGGATTTAAATTGTTTCGGAGGTTTTGGTCAACAAGGCTATGGTTATAACATTGAGCAACTTTATAACGAAATAGGTATTATTCTTGGTCTTAGCAGTAAATTCAAAGCGGTACTTATTGGTGCTGGTAATCTTGGTCACGCGGTTGCTACCCATTTAAGATTTGAAGACCGTGGTTTTGACCTTATTGGTATTTTTGATAATAACCCAGATATAATTGGTAAACAAATCGGCAATAAAACCGTACTTAATTCCGACACACTCGAGGATTTCTGTAAAGAACATAATCCAAGTGTTGCAATTCTTTGTATCCCTAGTGAATTTACAGATACAACTGCAAAAAAACTTGTTTCTTTAGGAATTAAAGGTTTCTGGAATTTTACACAGTATGATATTGCTACAAACCATAAAGGAATTGCTGTTGAAAATGTTCATCTCGGTGATTCTCTTATGACTTTATGTTATCAGATAAATAACATTGACAATTTAGACGAGGAATCAAAATGAAAAAATTGATGGATATTGATATTGCCGATATTATCCCCTTTTCAAAAGGAATAATTGTTGCAAGAAAAGATACCCTCAAAAGTGGCGAAGTTAGAATTTCTTTTATAACTTATGATGTTAAATTAGAACGCCCCTCACAAAGTACAAAAGGTGCTTATCTGTTTAATAAATTTGGTGATGCTTACGAGAAAATTACTGAACAACTCGGTGACTATCTCTCGTGTGATGCAGTAGTTTTACCAAACAAGCATGTTGCTGTTGCTTATAAAACTGGTGAGCTTGGTTTATTTGATGAGAAAGGCACTCTTTACTGGACTGGCGATTTACAATACCGTGATTGTCCAGTTAGTGGTGTTGCTGCTGAAAAGAAATATCTATGGTGTGTTGTTCCTGACAACAACTGCGTTATAAGATATTCCCCTGTTACTGAAAAAATAGTTTTAAGAATCGGCGGTGATTCTTCAACCGCTTTCTTAAATCCTGTTTCAATAACAAATTATAACGATGTTCTTTATATTTGTAATCATCAATCTTTCAAAATCAGAACAATTGATTTAAAAAACTTTACTGTTTCTGACTATAAAGAATTTGAAGAACCTATTTACAAATATATAAGAACAAACGACCGCGAAATAGTTGAACTTGAATCAGGCGTTTATATGTTATAACTCTCAGGAGGATATATGGAACTTAAAGCAATTTTAATGGATGAACCTGCCATCAGACGTTCTTTAACACGAATAGCACACGAAATTATTGAGCGAAATCAAGGTACAAAAAATCTTGCAATAATCGGTATAAAAAGTCGTGGTGTTCCACTTGCAAAAATTATTGCCGCTAATATAAAATCAATAGAAAATATTGATTTAGATGTTGGTGAACTCGATATAAATTTATATCGTGATGATTTGACACAAGCACACGAATTACCCGAAGTAAATAAAACTAAAATTAATTTTGATATAACAGGCAAAAACATTGTTTTAGTTGATGATGTTCTCTTTACTGGTAGAACTGTTCGTGCTGCAATTGAAGCATTGTTTAAATTAGGCAGACCTGCAAGTATTCAACTCGCAATTCTTTGCGACAGAGGTCATAGAGAACTGCCATTCAGACCTGATTATGTGGGTAAAAATGTTCCTACATCACTCACAGAACATATTTGTGTTGAATTACCTGAGTATGATAACAATACATCAGTAAAACTTTATAAAATCAATTAACAAGAGGTTTAAATATGATTTACACTATTGAAAATGATTTTTTCTCATTAGGCATAAAAGAAATGGGTGCAGAACTCACTTCTTTAAAATCAAAAAAAACAGGTATTGAATATATCTGGCAAGGAATTACTGAAATTTGGTATGGTCAATCACCTATCCTTTTCCCTGTAATTGGTAGACTTTTAGATGATAAATACCGTCTTAATGGTAAAGAATACTCAATGGAGAAACACGGTATTGTCAGAAAGAAACCATTTAAATTAGTTGAGCAGACTGAGAATTCTCTTACTTTTCTCCAGAGTGATGATGAAGACTCTTTAAAAATTTACCCTTATCACTTTGATTTATTTGTTACATTCAAATTAAATGATAATGGTTTAGAAGTTTCTCACAAAGTGGTAAATAAAAACGATTGTGTTATGTACTATTCTTTTGGTGCACATCCTGGTTTTAATTGCAAAATTGGTGATTACCTTGAATTTGACAACCCACAGGCTTCTGTTATGAATGAACAGATTGACGAAGAATCTTACTTACTCGATAATCAGGTTGAATTACTTAAAAATGAAAAAAGAATCACACTCGAAAAAAACACATTTGACCACGATGCGTTAATTTTAAGTGGTTACACTGACAAAGTTATCTCTTTAAAGAGCGATGAACATGGCAGAGTTGTCAGATTTAACTTTGACTCCCCTGTTCTTGGCATTTGGGCAAAACCAAATGCACCTTATGTTTGCATTGAACCTTGGTGGGGAATCAACGACAACCACGAGAAAAAAGCTGATTTGAGCAAAAAAAGAGGTATTATGTCACTTAACCCACAAGAAGATAGAACTTTCTCGTGGAGTGTAGAAATAACGGAATAATTTACTGTTGACTAAATAAACAAAACAGTATAAAATTACTTATATAGAAAGGTTTTGGTGATAATTATGGCAGATAATTTTGAAAAAAACGAAGGCATTAATGAAGAATATGGTCCAGATATAGTTTCAGTTGTTGACGAAGATGGTGTTGAACACACTTTTGAAGAATTAGACAGAATTGAAACAGACGAAGGAAAATTTGTTGCACTTCTTCCTGTTTATGATGAAGCAGAAGAAATCATTGACAGTGATGGTGAACTCATTATTCTTCAGGTTACAGAAGAAGATGGCGAGTTTTATTTAGAACCAATTGAAGATGATAAGTTATTTGACAAAATAGGTAAACTTTTTGAAGAAAGACTTGCTGATATTTTTGAATTTGATGACGAAGAATAATTTGTTTAAAAAAACAAATATTAAAACTAATTCCTGCGGTGTTCGATAAATGCGGATAATATTAACCCTATGTCAATTTAAAGGGAGTTCGGACTTCTGTGACGGATTGCAGACCTCCCGCTTTTGCGGACGAAGGGAGCGTGAACTCATGGAGAGAACACCCACCTGCCTAAAAGCAGGTTTTTATTACCGCATCCGGCATTGTGGGAATTAAAAATGAAAGAAAAGGCTTGTAGTCAAAAACGACTACAAGCCTTTTAAATTTAGAGTGAGTGTATTCGAACCAAATATGCCTTAAATGACCGATTCCACGCACCTTTTGTATTTTTTTATCTTGATATACGCCAGTATAACTTCACCAAAGAAAATCCAAAATGTACGAGGCCTCGAACATTTAAGGTTCTGCGAAGTTTAATACTTGGCAATTTTTTCTGTAACAAGGCAAAACCCGTAGGAATACTGCCGTATTTCAAGAGTTTTAACGATGTTACAGGGAAAAGTGACTGTATTAAACCAAATTTGGTTCGAACACACTCACTCTACACTTCAAACTGACTATTATAAAGATTATAATAAAATCCTTTTTGAGAAATCAATTCATTGTGACTACCAATTTCTATTATATTACCATCTTTCATAACAAGAATTCTGTCAGCATCTTTTATTGTTGAAAGTCTATGAGCTACAACAAACGAGGTCTTACCTTTCATCAACAAATCAAACGCTTTGCTTATTTTTAACTCTGTACGCGTATCAATAGAAGATGTTGCTTCGACAAGAATAAGCATAGGTGGATTCATTACCATAACTCTTGTTATACACAAAAGTTGTTTCTGACCCTCCGAAAGAGAACCGCCACTTTCACCCAAAACAGTATTATAACCATCTGGTAATCTTTTAATAAAACTGTGTGCTCTTGTTTGCTTTGCGGCATTTATTATATCTTCTTCTGTGGAATTTTCAACACCTAACATTAAATTCTCAAGTACAGTACCACTTTTAAGCCATGTTTCCTGTAAAACCATACCAAAGTTTGAACGAAGCTCATTACGACTTACATCTTTAATATTTTTTCCGTTTACTATTATCTCGCCTTTTTCAACATCATAAAAACGCATAAGAATATTTATTAAAGTCGTTTTACCACAACCCGTAGGTCCAACAATCGCAATAGTTTCACCTGGATTTACTTTTAATGAAAAATCTTCAATCAGAGGTTTATCGGGACTATATGAAAAATATACATTTTTAAATTCAACAGTACCAGAATTACTATTGAAAGTTTTTTTACCATCTTCGATATATTCATCTTCGTAAATAAGAGCAAAAACTCTCTCAAGACAAGCAATAGCATTCTGAAGTTCTGTTATAACACCTGAAATCTCGTTAAATGGCTTGGTGTATTGATTTGCATAACTGAGGCAACTAACAAGTGCACCAACTGTCAAACCGCCACCAAGGACAAATAAAGCACCAATTAAAGCAACAACCATATAAACCATACTATTAACAAAACGAGTAACAGGATTTGTAAGCGAAGAATAAAAAATTGCTTTTAATGAAATTTTGCCTAAAGAATTATTTATATTATTAAATTCATCAATTGCCCTATCTTCATAATTAAATGCTTTAACAGTTTTTTGATTTGTTATCATTTCTTCTGTTAATGCTGTTTGTTCTGCTCTTTTTTCAGATTGACTTTTAAAGAAGTTATATGTTTTGCCAGAAATAAATTTGGCGGCAAACAATGATAATGGTGTGAGAATTGTAACAGCAACTGGTATTATTGGATTTAATTGTTTCATTATAAACAAAGTACCTGCTATTGTTAAAATACCTGTAAACACCTGAGTAAAGCCCATTAAAAGTCCGTCAGCAAAAGTATCTACATCTGTTATAATTCTGCTGACAATACCACCGTGAGCATTAGAATCTATATATTTAATCGGTAATTTCATTAATTTGTCAAAGGCTAATTTTCTTATATCACGCACTGTATTATAAGTAATATAGTTATTTATAATACTCATAACCCATTGTGAAATACCACCAAGAAGAACAATAATAACTATCTTGACGAGTATTGGCATTAAAGCTTTAAAATAGACATTACCCGCACTTATAATTGTATCTATTGCATCACCGACAAGCACTGGTATATACAATGAAACGATAACAAATACAATTGCTAATAATACTGTTAAAACAAGCATTATTTTATATTTCCCAATAATAGTAAACAATCTCTCAAATGTTTGTTTTTTAGTAATCATTGTTCTTCACCCCCAAACTGAGAGTTGCAGATTTCTTTATATATTTCTGAATTTTCGAGTAATTCTTCGTGTGTACCAATACCAACTAATTCACCGTCATCAAGAACGAGTATTTTATCAGAATTCATAACTGCTGAAACTCTTTGAGATACTATAAATACTGTTGGATTATCTGGTAATTCTTTAATTGCTTTTCTTAATTTCGCATCAGTTGCTAAATCAAGTGCAGAGGCACTATCATCAAGAATAAGTATAGGTGCTCTCTTAATTAAAGCACGAGCAATTGAAATTCGTTGTTTCTGACCGCCAGAAAGATTTTTACCATACTGCTCAACTTTATAATCAAGTCCCCCATCTTTTTTCATAACAAATTCATCTGACTGAGATAATTTTATAGCAACATTAAAATCCTCGTCAGTTGCATTCATATTACCCATTTTAATATTATCTTTGATTGTTCCTTTGAATAATTCTGCTTTTTGCGGAACTATGGCAATATTATCTCTCAAGAACTTTTCTGTTACTGAATTTACTGGTTTACCAAAAACTTTTAATTCTCCACTAGTAATATCATAGAAACGAGAAATAAGATTCACAAGTGTTGTTTTACCTGAACCTGTACCACCTATTATACCGATTGTTTCACCGCTTTTTACTGTAAATGAAATATTTTCTAGTGAATTTTCGCTTGAATCAGGATATTTAAATGAAACATTTTTAAGTTCAACTGCAATACTGGAATTCAAATCAAAATTATCGTTTGCTTCTGGTAAATCAGCAACAGTATCTTCAACTTCAAATACCTTCGAAATTCGCCCTGCACTTGCAATTGATTTTGTAATACTAACAATTAAATTTGCAAGTTTTATAAGTTCAACAAGAATCTGTGCCATATAGTTATAAAGAGCGATAACTGTGCCTTGAGAAATATCACCATTATCTACTCTTATTGCACCTACCCATATAAGTGCAACCGCAGAAATATTAACAATAATAAATGTCATAGGGTTAGTTAATGAAGAAATTCTTGAAACAGCTCTTTGAGCAACATTTAAAACTATGTTTTTTTCGTTGAAAATTTCAGTTTCATCTTTTTCTTTGCAAAATGCCCTTATAACTCTTACACCTGAAAGATTTTCGCGTGTCGTAAGCATTAAAGCGTCAAGCTTTTCCTGTACATTTCTATATTTAGGAATTGTAACTGCCATAACAGTAAATACAACAACAGAAAGCAAAGGAATTGTTACAACAAAAATAAGTGCAGATTTTACATCTAATGTAAATGCCATTATCATTGAACCAAAAACAATAAATGGTGAACGCAAAAACAATCTTAATGTAAGATTAACACCAGACTGCACCTGATTTATATCACTTGTCATTCTAGTTATAAGAGTCGAAGCACCAATTTTTTCGTGTTCAGCAAATGAAAATTTTTGTATATGACGAAACAAATCCGATTTCAAATCAGTTGCCATACCTACTGCTGCACGAGCAGACATATATTGAGCAGAAACAGAAAAAAATAAACCTAATACACCCAATGCCAATAAAATCAAGCACTGTTTTACAATAAAATCTTTATCACTTGTAATACCAATATCAACAATATTAGCAATTACAATTGGTACGAACAATTCAAGAAGCGCCTCTGACATTTTCAGCAGGGGCGCAAAAATTGTTTCTTTAATATACTTTTTTAAGTAAATTAAAACTTTTTTCATTTAAAGTAAAACCTCTTAACATTAAACTAATTTATTTATAAACTTCTTTTTGCTACGCTTGTTGAAGCCCAAGAATAAAATAATATAAATAAATATTAGCTGAATAAAATTCTCGGTCGAAAACAAAATCAATGTGAATATAAATAGTGCAAAGTTAGTTAACATACCGTGGTTATTAACTGTAAAGAAACGAATACAACCAATTATAGGAATTAAACCACCAACAAGACCAAATAAACATAACCAGTTTATAAACGAACAGGTAGCCATATCCTGACAGAAGCGTTCCTGAATAAACAAATAGTCATCATAACCTACACCGAGAATCGGATTTTCAAGGAATGCAGAACCAGGATAAACTATAGCGTTAATTCTTACCGCAGTAGATTCGTTGATTGTTGTACCTGACATATCGAGCTTATTAAATGCGTGATAAATATAATCTCCACCGTATAAAATCAATAATATAAGTCCGAATGCACCAGCAGTAACAACAAGACCTTTAATTCTACTTGAAATAACTTCCTTATCTGTTGTTAAAAATGCAGCAAAAAGAATTACCATACAAACAATACCTAAAGTTGAAACTGTAGTTAAAACTGTTATTGCAAGTAAAAGAATTCGTTTTATATTAAATTTATTTTCGAAAAGTTCTAAATACAACGCAATATTAAGATAAATTGAAAAAGCACCAGGTTCCCAGAAAATTCCGAAGTTTCTTGTAACAAATTTACTACCAGAAACAACTGAGAAAATCACATTATAATATGTTGTACCATTTTTTTCAATTGTAGGTAAAAGTTCAATTAAACCAGGTAAAATAACACCTAAAACAAAAGTTGCTAAAGAAAAAACTGCAAGAAAAAGAATGATAGATATAAATGTATCTTTAAACTCTTGATAAGATACAAACAATGTAAATAAATATCCTATACCCCAGGCTGCTAACATAATAATCATTTGCTTTATATTATATCCGCCATAAATTATGGGTAAAATCAAAGATATAACAAAAACCAAAAATGTACGCTTCAAATGTGAGAAGAAAGCATTTGACAAAACCGTTTTCTGAAGACGGGTTATAACGAGGAAAAGAATAGCGGCACCAACAATTATCAATCTGACTGTACCACCAATTTTTTCAATTGAGTAAAACCCAGCATCTACTGTCAACAACAAAAACAGTGTAATTGTTGCAATTATTCTGTTAGGTGTTAATTGTCTTTTTTTCATAATTTACCAACTTATAATTTAAATTTAAACATATACAAGAATTATAATATGTAAGACTAAAAAAGTCAAGAAATATAGAGGTTTTATAATTAAAAAGAACCCCTTGCATTTCTGCAAGGAGTTGTAAAATATACAAAGAAATTATCTCTTTGAGAACTGTGGTGCACGACGAGCGCCTTTGAGACCGTATTTCTTTCTTTCTTTCATTCTTGGGTCTCTTGTAAGAAGGCCAGCTTTTTTGAGAACTGGACGAACTTCATCTTCTGATTGAAGAAGTGCTCTTGCTATACCATGACGGATAGCACCAGCCTGACCTGTTACACCACCACCTGCTACACGACAGATAACATCATATTTTTCAGATGTTTCTGTAAGTGCGAGAGGCTGACGAACGATAAGTTTAAGTGTTTCAAGACCGAAATAATCGTCAATATCTCTGTCATTGATTGTAATTTTACCTGTACCTGGGTAAACACGAACACGAGCTACAGATTTTTTTCTTCTACCAGTACCGTAGAAATATGGTTTGCTTTCGTACATTGTTTATTGCCTCCTCACTTAAAATTCTCTAACAATTGGCTTCTGAGCCTCTTGTTTGTGTTCTGCACCAGCATAAACGCGGATGCGAGTCATAGCATTTCTACCGATTATGTTGTCAGGAAGCATACCTTTAACAGCTTTTTCTACAACGAATTCAGGTTTTGTTTTCATAAGAGTACCGTATTTAACAGCTTTCATATTACCAACGAAACCAGTGTGGTGATAATAAATCTTATCATTAAGTTTATTACCAGTAAGAACGATTTTTGATGCGTTTATAACAATAACGCTGTCACCACAATCTGCATGTGGTGTAAATGTTGGTTTGTGCTTGCCGCGAAGGATAGTAGCTGCTTCAACTGCAACTTCACCAAGTGTTCTGCCTTCTGCGTCAAGAACATACCACTGACGATCAGTATAATCGCCTTTTGGCATATAAGTAGACATAGTATTTACCTCCATAATTTTTGGAACATAATAATCCCGTTTTGCCTTGATATATTATCACAGCAAAACGGGACTGTCAACACTTTTTTTAATAAATTTTAAAATAACTTTTAGAATCTCTATTTTCCTCTTGTTTTCTCACTTTTTTAATAGTTTTTCTCATTCGCCAAATTCAATTATTTGTTCAATCTACTGTAATCACTTACAATATGAATTGTATTTTTCTGGCGTTTCTTCTGTTTTCGTTGCTTTTTCGTAGTTGAAAAGAAAATACAAAGCATTAATGCAAGTACTATAACACCTACATAAAATGCAGGAGATTTAACAAGTTTTAATACCCAGTTAAACATAGCCCAGATATAGTTTTTCTTAACTGTATGACCTGCGACAAGTGTTACTTCTGTAATAACAACATCATTATAGAGTAAATACGCCTTACCGACTTCCTCGCCTTCTTCTATAGGTGCTTTAACCTTTTCAGGAAATGACTCAGAATATTTAACTTTTAAATCATCAACATTAACTTCATTAAGAACGACCGCTTTAACTGATTCTTTAGGAACTAAACTTACATAATCGTAAGACCTGCCATACTCAACTGAAACTTCACCTAAAATTCTTTCCGTATCAGCAAGAACCTTCATTTCCATATTATTAAATGCCCATTTGAGCATATAACGACAAGTTAAAAAAGCGGTATTTCTTGCTTCTCCATCAAGATAATAATTGCTAACACCTTTCATTGCGATTGCAATATAAGTATAACCATTTTTTGTTGCGCTTGTAATAAGACACGCACCAGCCTTATCAGTAGTACCTGTTTTAAGACCAATTACTTTAGCAGTAGAGAAACCATAATATGAATATTCATTCAAAAGTGGATTTGTATTATACAAATACCTGACATCGCTTTTATTGGTTGCAGGCATAGTTTTACCGTATTTTGAAGAAACTTTTCTTATTGTTTCATTCTGCAAAGCTTTTTTAGAAATAATATACATATCATTTGCAGTTGTTCTACTCTGCTTGTCGCTTGAAAATCCAGGGTCAGTTTCATCATCAAGTCCGTGAGGATTTGAAAAATGAGTGTTTTTACAACCGAGTTTCTTAACATAATCATTCATTTCATCAATAAACAATTGTGGATTACCATTACCATAATGATATGCAAAAACCGCAGCAGCATCATTAGCACTCGGTAAAAATAAGCAATATAGAAGCATCTCAATAGTAGTTTTTTCACCTGCATAAAGACCTGCTACAGAGCTACCAGTTCCTAAAATACTATCAACCGCTTCTTTAGCACAAGTAATCTGTGTGGAGAGTGCGTCACCCTTTTCAAGTACAACAAGAGCAGTAACTATTTTTGTTAAAGATGCAGGTGCTGTAATTTTATCTGCATTTTTAGAATAAACAACAGTATCTGTATCAACATTTACAAGCAAAGCAATTTCAGTCTCATACTCTGGTGCTTCAATATTATAAGCATTTTTATTGTCAGCAGCACTTGCAATATTTGTAAATAATGGTAAAATTAAAATAAAACAATTTATAAAAATCAGCAATTTTTTCATAGACAATCACCTGATAAATGTAGTAAAATAAGAATCAACAGATATTATAACATTTAATTACAAAAATTTAAATAGTATTTTTAAAAAAAAGGAATGTGAATTTATGGTTTTTATTACAGGAGATACTCACGGTGACCCAGAGCGTCTTTCTAAATCTGCTTTAAAGGAGTTAGCACCTGGTGACACACTTATAGTTTGTGGCGATTTTGGTTTTGTCTGGGATAACTCTAAAGCAGAGCAAAAGATATTAAAAGCATTTTCAAAAAGGAAATATAACATTTGCTTTATTGATGGTACACACGAAAATTTTGAAATACTTAACGGTTACCCTGTTACTGCCTGGAAAGGAGGAAAGGTTCACAGAATTTCTGATAACATATTCCATCTTATGCGTGGTCAGATTTTTACAATTGATGGTTTAAAGATTTTTACAATGGGTGGTGGCGAAAGTCCTGACTTAGACTACCGCATTGAAGAAAAAACCTGGTTAAAAGAAGAAACACCATCTAAAGCAGAGCTCCTTGAAGCTGCAAACAATTTAGAAAATGTTAACTGTAAAGTTGATGTAATTTTAACACACGAGCCCTCAGGAATTATTAAGGATTTCTTAAAGCTTGGTGACAATGAACCTATCCATGTTACTTCTCTTAATGCATATTTTGATGAGCTTTCAAAATGTGCAGAGTTTGACCGTTGGTTCTTTGGTAGCTTACACCTTGATAAATATATTTCAAATTCATATATAGGTGTTCACAAAGCACTTGTAAATGCACACACAGGTGAAAGAATTAGTATATAATTAAAGGCACGGATTTTTCCGTGCCTTTTGTTTATACATATTTCTGTGCTTAAAAAAAGCAAACCCAAAGCGCTACTACAAATGCACTCTCTGCAGGAATTGCAAGCTTTGTGTACGGGCATTTCCAACCCTTATCTACACAAAGAAATATTGTTCTTGTAGTTAAAACAGTCGTAGCGAAAATAACGCCACCAATAAGTGAATGGTAAGCTGTACCAAGTACTTTCCTGACACCATTTCAGAACTCTCCCGACACTTGCAGAATGCACCATATATTTTTATTCAAGCTTTACAAAAACTCTTCGCTCACAAAAACGGTACACCCTTAATTAAAATATACAGTTATACCTATTATTATCTGAAATCGCATAAAATCAAAATCTTCTTACTTT
>JAZRSC010000024.1:0-15999 GCA_045651285.1 Acutalibacteraceae bacterium | reverse complement strand
GACTGGTTTTTATTGATGATGTTAACTTGCTATATTGTTTTAAATGTAATTTTAGTAATTATTCGTAATGAAAAAATAATTTACAATCAATCAACGGGTGTAATTATTTGTAAAGTTAATTTTAAAAGATATAAATTTCAGGTTCAGGAGATTACCAGAATTTATTGTAGTAATGAGTTCCTTGATTTGTATTTGGGAAACAAACGAATACGATATCGTAATAGTTTTTTATGCAGGACTGATGAGTTTTTGGGGTATGTAAAGCAAAACAGTAAGGCTTATCATGGGTGAGACAATCAGGGGACGGCGTCTTTAAGTAATAAGTAATAGTGTATAGTTAATAAGTGAAATTCGTATTACTCTAATGCTTGAAAAATTAAACAAAACTCGGTTAATTGATTTCGGTCAGTTAACTGAGTTTTATGTTTTAAAGAATAAAGTAAAAATGAAAAGAAAAAGTTGTTTTTTAGGTGTACCTCTCTTCGAAGAGAGGTACAGTATAGAAATAACTATATTCTTTCATTTGGGATTTATGGGAGAATATAGTTTTATATTTAAAAGAATAAATAATAATGAATAAATTAAAACAGGAAACAGAGGTAATTGCCACCGCTTCCTGTTTCCTGTTTCCTATTTCCTATTTCCTAGTTCCTAATACCTAATACCTAATACCTAATACCTAATACTTCCCTCAATAACTTTCGCCAATTCGCTTGACGAAAAATCATTGTTTTCAATATGCTTCTTTTCCTGTTTTAAAGATTTTTCTTTTGCTTCATCAGAAAGATTATTATTTATATAAATATTGTAATCACCATTTTCATCGGGTAAAGTAAATGCCCTGATTGTAAGCGGCATTTTCATTTCTCTTATAAAAATACTCATTATTTTCTCCTTGATAATTCGTTTATACGAATAAAACGGGGAATTATTCACTTTTGTCATCTATTACTGTTTTAAACATAACTAAAAATGCGTCTAATTGTTCTTTGGTTGCCTTTTTTGACATATCAAAGAGCAGTTTTCTTTTTTGGAAAAGCTCGTCTTTTGTATCTTCAATGCTGTCATTATCAAAATAATCTAAAGATACAGAAAAATAATTGGATATTTTACTTAATGTCTGAGTAGAGGGGGATTTAGTACGCCCTGTCTTTAATTCTGAAAGAGTGCTTTTAGAAATATTAGCTTCTTTGCAGAGTGTTGCGAGCTTAATTCCGTTTTCATCACAAAGATATTGTATTTTTTCATAAATTGTCACAAAAATACCCCCAAAGTATTTGTTAATGTCTGCCAAAAATAGAACAAAAATTCTGATTTGGGTTGAAAAGTACAGAACTCTGCACTATAATGCAACCAATGGTACAGAACACCGAACTAATTACATCTATACTATATAATAATTTTAGTTCGTTGTCAATACCATAAATAGTACTTTTATAATGGGAGGCAAATATGTCAAAGTCGATTGAGGGGGCAATTGAATGTCCGTTTTATCTGGAGGAAGGTAAAAGCTTTATTAAATGTGAAGGCATTTTAAGTGGAACTGTATGTGCTCACAATTTTACTGATAATAATAAAAAGCGTGAATTTGAAACAACGGTTTGTTCAGTTTTTGGTGGTAGGCGTTGTGCACACCACAGAGCAGTTGCAATTCTTTACGATAAGGGGTTGCGTACTTGAAAAAGAATAGTGTAGATGTAGGTATGAAAAAAGTTTCATCTGCAGTAGTTAATATGAGTGCTTTAATTGACGATATAGTTAAAAAAGCTCGAAAGAATTTTTCGGAAAATGGCTCTGCAGATGTTGATGCAAAATTCTTAAAGGAAAGTGTTAGCGCGTTAAGAGAACTTTTTGATTTACTCGGTGAGCAGGATGGTACTTCTTCGGGTGATGGAATTTCAATAGTTGTAGAAAAAGCAATTGGAGAATGGAATAAATGAGGAAACTACTTATTTCTGAACCAAATGAAAAGCAGAAATTATTTTTTAAAAACCAAAAGCGGTTTATAGGGTATGGTGGTGCTCGTGGTGGCGGTAAATCGTGGGCACTTAGAACAAAATTCATATTACTTGCTTTTAATTATCCTGGTTTAAAGTTATTGCTTTTAAGAAAAACTTTACCTGAACTCAGAGAAAATCATCTTATACCAATGCTTACGCAACTTAATGGAATAGCGCGATATAAAAAGGATGAGAGGGCATTTATATTTCCAAATGGCGCGAGAATAAGACTCGGTTATTGTGACTCTGAAAATGATATTTTTCAGTATCAGGGGCAGGAGTACGATGTTATTGGTGTTGAAGAGTGTACACATTTTACATGGAGTCAGATTCAGTTTTTAATGACCTGTAACAGAACTACGAGAACAGATTTTAAGCCCAGAATGTATTTTACTGGCAACCCAGGTGGTGTGGGGCATAACTGGTTTAAAAGATTGTTTGTAAAAGGGAATTTTAACGATGGTGAAGATGAAAATGACTACGCGTTTATCCCTGCAACAATTGACGATAATACGGTTTTAATGAATTCTAATCCCGAATATGTAAAAGTGCTTGAATCATTACCCGAAAAATTAAAACAAGCACACCGATTTGGTAACTGGGATATTTTTGACGGTCAGTTTTTTGAAGAATTCAGAGATGTTAAAGAACATTATCAGGACGCTAAAAACACTCATATAATTGAACCATTTGAAATTCCTTTTGATTGGCAGATTTACAGGTCTTTTGACTTTGGTTATGCTAAACCATTTTCTTGTGCGTGGTGGGCAGTAGATTATGATGGGCGTCTTTACAGAATTCTGGAATTATATGGTTGTACAAAAAGTGCGAACGAGGGGGTTAAGTGGCCACCTGAAAAAATTTTTTCTGAAATAGCAAGAATAGAAAAAGAACATCGTTGGCTAAAAAACAAAAATATTATTGGTGTTGCTGACCCCTCAATATGGGATGCCTCACGAGGTGAAGCAATTATTGAGTCAGCAGTCCGTCACGGAATATATTTTAATCGGGGAGATAACAAGCGTCTGCCTGGCTGGATGCAGGTACATTACAGGTTGAGTTTTGACGAAAATGGTGTACCTATGATGTATGTTTTTAATACATGCAAAGGGTTTATAAGGACTATTCCTGAACTGAAATTCAGTAACACAAATCCTGAAGACCTTGATACAACAGGCGAAGACCACATTGCAGATGAGGTGCGTTATATGTGTATGGCACGACCTATTTCACCGACTATAAAAAAACAAGATGAAGCTCTGGGGGATGACCCGTTGAATTTAAGAGAACAAAAAAGATATAAAAAATATTCGTATTGAGGTGTTAAATGAAAAAAGAAAATAATAAAACAATAAATTATTTAAAAGAAAATGGAACACAGTTTAATCAATCAATAAATACAATAACAAAAGAAGATATTGAGAAAGCATCAGAAATACTCAGTAAATATAAAGAGGGTAAAACAAATTTTGAAGCAAGAATTATTGACAACGAACAATGGTTTAAAATGCGTCATTGGGAGCAGATGAGAAATAGTACAGGTGAAGAATTTTCTTCTGCGTGGCTTTTCAATTCAATTGCAAATAAACATGCTGATGCTATGGATAATTTCCCGAGAGTAAATTGTCTTCCGAGAGAAATAAGTGATAAAGAGACAGCTGAAATTTTGACAGAAATTCTTTCAGTAGTTTTTGAAAGAAATGATTTTGAAAAGATTTACAGTGATACATGGTGGTACAAATTAAAAGCTGGTACAGGGATATATGGTGTTTTCTGGAATCCTAAAAAACAGAATGGATTAGGAGATATTGAAATAAAACAACTTAATCTTTTAAATATTTTCTGGGAACCAGGTATAAGAGAAATACAAAAAAGCAAAAACATTTTTTATGTAGAATTAACCGATAATGATGTTTTATTGTCAATGTACCCTCAATTAAAAGATAAATTAGGTGCATCTACAATAGAAATTTCAAAATACATATATGACGATACTGTTGACACAAGCAATAAAAGTGCAGTAGTCGATTGGTACTATAAAAAATTCATAAATGGTGTAGAGGTTTTGCATTACTGTAAATTCTGTAACGGTGAAATTCTGTATGCATCAGAAAATGATTCAGATCATTACGAAACAGGTTTTTATAGTCACGGTCAATATCCGTTCGTTTTTGATACATTATTTGTTGAAGAGGGCACACCTTGTGGTTTTGGTTACATTGATATAATGAAGGATGCACAAAAGCAGATTGATATTTTAAATAACGCACTAATTAAAAATGCTGTTATGGGCACTAATAAGAGATATTTCATAAATTCTTCGGGTGCAGTTAATGAAGAAGAATTTGCCGACTGGAGCAACAGCTTTGTTCATGTTAATGGTAGTAACTTAGGTGAGGACAGTATAAGAGAAATCAGGACAAATACAATTCCTGAAATATATCTCGGTATTTTAAACAGTAAGATTGATGAACTCAAAGAAACAAGCGGTAATCGTGATTTTTCACAAGGTGGAGTTTCAAGTGGTGTTACTGCCGCGTCGGCAATTGCCGCCCTTCAGGAAGCGGGTGGTAAACTCACTCGTGATATGGTAAAAAGCGGTTTCAGAGCATTTTGTGAATTAAATAAACTGGCAATAGAGCTTATAAGAGAGTTTTATGATGAACCAAGATTTTTCAGAATTGTTTTACCAAACGGTAACGAAGAATTCATAAGTTACGATAATACAGCATTATTAAATGAAAGTGAAAAAGATGTTTTTGGTATTGCAATTGATGGTAGAAAGCCTGTTTTTGATATAAAGGTTGTTAGCGAAAAATCAAGTCCATTTACAAAAATAAGTCAGAATGAATTAGCACTACAGCTTTATAACGCTGGAATGTTTAACCCAGAATTACGAGAACAAGCAATAATGGCAATAAATATGATGGATTTTGAAGGAAAAAGCGAGGTTTTAAATAGATTGAGATGATTAGAATATGACAAAGGTTTTTTATAGAGAGTATTATGACCGTTATTTACTTATAGTAGAGGGTCATTCAGGCTTTAGCGAAAAAGGGAAAGATATCGTCTGTTCAGCAGTATCAATATTGATTTATACATTATTGAATATGCTGAAAGATGAAGAATGTGACAAGCATTTGAAATTAAGACGCGAAATTATAAATGATGGGTATTTTTGTGTAGAAATAGAACCTTTTGATTTTTCAAAAGAAAGAACAAAAGGAATTATTGATACCATAATAATGGGGCTTTCGATTTTAAATGAGGAATATCCCGAAAATGTAAAATTAGAATAAATTTGTTATATATCTTGCAAGATTTTATATATATGACACTTCGGAAAGACGATGAGAAAGGAATTTTTATGAAAAATAAAAAAGGAATTAAATTAAATTTACAATTGTTTTCTGAAAATGCAGGAGACGGTGTGAATTCAGAATCGGGCGAAAGTATTTCTGTTGACGCCGGACAGGTAGGAAACGGAGTAACTGCAGATGAAGAGTTTGAGAGTCTTATAGATGGCAAATTCAAAGAGCAGTTCAGGAAAATAACACAGAGCATTATAGATAAGCGGTTCAAAGAAACAAAGCAGTTAGAAGAATTTAAAAATTCGGTATCGCCATTGATGGAAAAGCTTAATGAAAAATACAATAACGAAAATGGTGATATAAAAGGTTTAACCGAAAAAATTTTTAACGAAGAAAACGAGATTAATAACAAAAATACGAGTAAAAATACACTTGAAGAACATAGTAAACTCAAAGAACAAATTGCTTCGTGGGTAAAAGAAACTGACGAAATTAAAGAAATTTATCCTGATTTTGATTTAAAAAATGAAATAAAAAACAGTTCTCTTTTCGGAAAACTTTTATATAGTGGTGTACCTTTAAAAACTGCATTTGAAGTAGTTCATAAAGATGAAATTATAAGCGGTGCAATGAGTTATACAGCACAAAAAGTGCGTGAACAGGTTGTGAAGGGTATAGAAGCTAAAGGCAGAAGACCTTTAGAAAACGGAATTGCTTCAGAAAGCGGAATTGTTACAGTAACCGATGTCAATGCTCTTACTTCAAAAGATATTTTAAAAATATTAAAACAGGTAGAAAAAGGCGCAAATATTAAATTTTGAACAACAAAAAAGGAGTAAATATGACAAATTATAAATTAAATCTTCAATTATTCGCAGCAGGTGATGTAGTTAATGCTACAACAAGTACAGAACTTTCAGGTGAAATGAAAACATTTTATGATAAGACACTTATTACACTTGCTTCACCTTATCTTGTACACGACCAATTCGGTCAAAAACGAGATATTCCAAAGAATGGTGGTAAAATTATCGAATTTAGAAAGTTTTCATCACTTCCTAAAGCACTTACACCACTTACAGAGGGTGTAACACCGACAGGTAACAAGCTTAATGTTTCAACTGTAAGTGCAACTGTTGAACAGTATGGTGATTATATTGAACAAACAGATTTACTTGAGCTTACTGCGGTAGATAACACAATTGTTGAAGCTACAAAGCAGCTTGCGGCTCAGGCAGGTCTTACAATGGATACTATTGTAAGAAATGAACTTGTTGGTGGTACCAATGTTATGTATTGCCCAAAAGTTGAAAATGGTACAGAAACAACAGTTACATTGAGAAGTGAAATTGATAAAACCTCACTCTTGAGAGTTAAAGATGTATTCAAAGCGGCAGCAGAATTAAAGGCTATGAATGCTCCGAAAATCGATGGCTACTATGTCGGAATTATCCACCCTTATGTTGCTTATGACCTTATGCAAGAAGCTGGCAATCAGTGGATGGAGGTGCAGAAATACACAACTCCTGAGAATATGCTCAATGGTGAAATTGGTTCACTTGGTGGTGTGCGTTTTGTTGAAAGTACAGAAGCAAAAATCTGGCAAGAGGGTAAAGATAATTGTGCAGTTTTTGCAACACTCATTCTCGGTGCAGATGCATACGGTGTAACAAGTGTTACAGGTGGTGGAGTTGAACATATCGTAAAACAAAAGGGCTATGGTAACGACCCACTCAATCAGAGAAGTTCAATTGGTTGGAAAGGTCTTAAAACTGCAAAAAGACTTGTAGAAGAATATTTAGTAAGAATTGAAAGTGGTTCTACATTCAGTGGTAGTGCTAAAAATAACTAAAAACAGGCGTTTTATAACAATAATACTATTTAAATAATAAAAACACGATAGAAATTCAAAGTTTTTGAATTTCTATCGTGTGAGAAAGGATTTTTTAAAATGGCTAAAAATACAGAAAAAATGGTAACAATTTTTATTCCAAAAGAATCAAGAAATGATACTGAACGCTTTATTTCGGTAAACGGTGAAAGAATTCTTGTGCAGACAGGTAAAAGTGTGGAAGTACCTGAAAGATTTGCAGAGGTTATTAAAAATAGCGAGAAAATGGCTGCTATTTCTGCAGAATATATTGATAAAAATATTTCTCTTTAAGGTGGTGCTTTATGACAGTTTCTGAAGTTTTAGAAAATTATAATAAAGAAAATCAAAACGATATTTCTGAAAATTCTAAAAAACGCTGGATTTCAGAAATTGATAAAAAGATTGTAAGTGAGCTTATTAAAAATAGAGAGGGTCTTAGTTGCGAATTTTATTCAATTGAAAAAGACGATTCTTTCATTTTAAATGCACCTGAGGAGTATGACGAGGTTTATTCAGTTTATCTGAAAATGAAAACAGATTATTATTTAGGTGAAACTGAGCGTTATAATAACTCTGCAAAAATTTTTAATCATCTTTATTTTGAAATGGGTAATTTCATTAGCAGGAATTTTAAGAAAACAGAAAATATTTCTTTAAAGGTGGTACTTAATAATGATTAAACCAACAATAGATTATATAAATAAATCTGAAGAGTTGATTTCTGTTTTTTCGGGATACAATAGAAATTTAAAAATCTCTGAAAACTGTTTTTATGATGAGAAAAATATATGTAGTGATTATTCTCCTGTTTTTTCACCGAGGAATAAAAGAGCAATTTTTAATGTTTCAGGCAAAAGACTTCACGGGTTATTCAGTAAATCTTCTATAGGTTACATAAATAATGGTATTCTTTATTATAACGGACATGCAGTTTCGGGTTTGACTTTTTCTGATATTCCAGAAGAACGCAAATTTGTTTCATTAGGTGCTTATCTTTTGATTTTTCCTGATAAAGTTTATTTAAACACAAAAAATTTAAATGATTATGGTTCACTTGAAGCTGAATTTGAAACTTCGCAGGGTACATCAGTTTCTTTTTCACTTTGTAGGTCCGATGGTTCACATTATGAAAAATATGTTTATGGTAAAACAGCACCTGAAGCACCGCAAAATAATGATTTATGGGTGGATACTTCGGTTGTTCCGAATGAATTAAAGCAATATTCTGAAAATACAGAAAATTGGGTGAATATTCTTTCGACTTATGTAAGAATCAGTTGTGCCGATATTGGTAAAGCATTTAATGCTTTTGATGGTGTTAAAATATCAGGTTGCGAGAATAGTGAATTTAATAATACTTTTATTATTTATGATAAAGGCGATGATTATTTAATTGTTTCAGGCATTTTAAATGAAACTTTTATTCAGAATAATTCACTAAAAATATCACGAAAATTACCTGAAATGGATTTTTATTGTGAAAGCGGAAACAGAGTATGGGGCTGCTCATCAAAAAATAATGAAATTTATTGTTCTAAATTAGGCGACCCTAAGAACTGGAATTGTTTTATGGGAATAGCATCAGATAGTTACGCAGTGAGTGTTGGTAGTGATGGTGATTTTACAGGAGCGGTAAGTTATAAAGGCTATGTATTATTTTTTAAAGAAAATTGTGTTCATAAAATTTATGGTTTTAACCCACCATTTACTGTTAATACAAGCTATATCCGCGGTGTGCAGAAAGGTAGTGAAAAATCACTTGTAACGGTAAATGAAACACTTTATTATAAATCGCCAAACGGTATTGTTATGTATGATGGTGGCTTACCTATAAGTATTTCGGAATCTTTCGGAACTGATTATTATTTTGATGCGGTAGCAGGTACTTTAAAAAACAAATATTATGTTTGTATGACTAACAAAGATAATGAAAGAATTCTTTTTGTTTACGACGAAAGTAAAAGTATATGGCACAAAGAAGATAAAATAAATATAAAGGAATTTGCTACACATAATTGTAATTTGTATTTTATTGCAGATGATGGAGAAACTAAAAAGCTTTATTTAGCAGATGCAATAAATAAATACGGTAATTTTTCAGGCGAATTAGCAGGATATTCTCTTGAGGATGATTTTGAATGGTATGCCGAAACTGGTTTGTGGGGGTTAGATTTACCTGAAAAGAAGTATTATTCAAATATAAATATCCGTTTAATATGTCAAAAAGACGCGCTTTTGAAAGTATATTTCCAATTGAATTCAACAGGTGAGTGGCTTGAAAAGGGTAATTTCAAAATAAATAAAACAGGTTCAGTTAATTTATCTTTACAAACACCGCGTTGCGACCATTTAAAAATTAAGTTAGAGGGTAAAGGTGAAATTAAAATTTTCAGTATTTCAAGAAAAATAGAAAAAGGAAGTGAAAAATAATGTATGATTTAAATTTATCAGTTCCTAATATTTCTACAACTAAATATAGTGATGATGAAAAATTTTATCTTCTTAAAAATTATCTTTACGAATTAAATGAAACACTTTCTTATGCTTTAAGCAATGTTGATTTGTCTAATCTTTCTAGTGGTTTAAAAGCAGAAATAGAAAATGCAAAAAGGGATGCTTCTGAAATACAAAATATTAAACAGGACGCTTTACAGAAATTTAATGACCTGAAAAATAAAATTATTATAACTGCTAATGAAATATTTGAAAATTGTTCAACAGAAATAGAAAAAACGGAAAAAGAAATTCTGTTAAAGGCAGAAAGAGATTTTGTTGCTATATCAGAATTTGGTGAATACCAGAACGAAATCAATACTTCAATAAAAGAGAACAGCGATGCTATTGAGTTAAATGCTAATAATATTGAGTCAACCACTAATGAGTTGGAATATTATAAATCTCAGAACAACGCAAATATTTCAGTTCAGGCGAGTGCAATAATTTCACAGGTTGAAAATTTATTCACCAAAAAAACAGATTTAGAAGATTTTAGCGAAAGTATTTCGTCTCAAATTACACAGACTTCAGATAATATAAGCGAAATTTTTTCACAACGAATATCTCTGACAGATGAAAAAATGCTTGATTTAGATAATAGTGTTTCCGAACTAGTATATTCGTTAGATACATATATAAAACGCGGTGAGCTTGAAAGCGGAGTGTATGGTATTGAAATAGGCAGAAGTGACAGTAACATCAAAGCCAGGTTTACAAATGACAAACTTTCGTTTATGCAGAGCGGAGTCGAGGTAGCATATATATCTAAAAACAACCTTTATATAACAAGGGCGGAAATAACCGACTATTTGAAAATTGGTAATTCTGCTGCGGGTTATTTTATTTTTGATGTAACAGATAACGGGCTGGAGGTGAAATGGTCTTATGGCAGTTAAAATATTCGGAGCTTGTAGCGGTAATTCGGGTGGTAAGTATAATCTTTGGCTTGAGGTAACTGAAAATTCCAGTAGCATAGAAAATAATACTAGTAACATTACGGTGAATTTGAAATTAAAACGAAATGATGGCTATTCTAACTCAGCATACAACCTAAATAAATCCGATAATTTTGCTGAAATTACGATAAACGGGTCAGCGAAAGCAAGTGGTTATTTAGTTATAGATACGCGAAATAGTGCGGTTGTAACGCTATCTACCTGGACGGGTAATGTTTTTCACAATGCAACAGGTGAATTGAAAATTACAGTTGGGGGCACTTTTACTATGAGTGGTACATCACTTTCCGGTGGTACAGTTTCAGGGGAGTTTAATTGTGTAACAATACCCAGAACAACACCCTTTTCTTTAAACAAAACAAATGTGAATTGTGGTGAATCTGTTTTATTAACACTTAACCCGCATTCAACTGAATTCAGTCATAAAGTTGTTTATAAATTGAATGGTGCAAGTTCATCTGTAAATATTCCAAAAGGTACAACGCAAGTTGAATTATTGATTCCTGAAGAGTGGGCAGAACAACTAACAAACACCAATCAAAGTACCATTGAATTTGTATTAAAAACTTATAAACAATCTTCTTTAATCGGTAGTCAGACTAAAAATATAAAATTTACAATACCAGCTACAGATACATTTTTACCTGATTTCAATATTCAGGTAATTTCTAACAAAAATAATTTACTGCCAATGATTTGGGATGCTACTGTTCAGAATAAATCAACTATAACGGTTAAAGTCCACTCTTTTGAGGGGAAATACGGTTCTACATATTCATCAAGTTACTCTATAGTTTGCGAAAAAAAGAAATATGGAGAAAGCGCAGAATTTGATTTGACTGAGTCGGGTTTAGTAAAGATTAAAACGCGGGTTATTGATTCAAGAGGTTTGCATCGTGATACCGAATATTATATTGATGTGTATTCTTATTCAACACCCAGGATTGTTTGTAATGATATTTATAGATGTGATTTAGATGGTACGCGAAATGAAGAGGGTACAAATGTCGCAATAGATTTTACTAAAACATATAGTTCAGTAAATAACCTTAATATAGGCTATGCTAAAGTTAAATTTAAAAAGTATAATCAAACTGAATATTCAGAACTAATTCAACTTACCAAATCACCATTTATTCTAACCGATAATTTTGAAAAAGAAGCTTCGTACGATTTTGTTCTTCAGATAAATGATTTAATAACTGTTACTCCGATTGAAATAAATAGGGTTTTACCAAGCGCTACTATTCCGTTTAATATTAAAAAGGGTGGCAAAGGAGCAGCTTTTGGGTGTTATGCAGAAACAGAAAACGAGTTAATGGTTGGTTATGATTTAGCGGTTAAAGGATTATTAAAATACACTTCTCGCAATTCTGATGTTGTGCCAACTGCCAATATTAGTATTTTAACTTTGGATATAAAAGAATACGAGTGTATGAAAATGATTGTTATGAATGTCAGGTTTAAACTATTATCAAATTTAACTTCAAATTCCTTAACAGAACTTTTTTATATAAATAATTTAAAACTTCCGAATACATATTCCTTGCCTGTACATTACGATGGTTATATGATTAGTCACGGTATTATATATTCTTATATAAATTCATTAGGCATAGTTAAAATTTTGAGTGCTCCAACTCTGAATACAGGTTCAACGCTAAATATAAATGCAGTATTTTGCTATTCTTAATAAAGGGGGATTATATGGCATATAAAACAATATCTTATGGTTCGAGTGGCGATGATGTAAAAAAACTACAAAAAGCATTGAATAGTGCAGGGTATAACCTTGCAGTTGATGGTATATTTGGTGCTAAAACACAAAGTGCAGTAAGAAGTTACCAGCAAAAAAATGGACTTAGTGTAGATGGTATTGTTGGTGTTAATACATGGAACAGTCTTTCAAAAGTATCATCGCAGAGTACAAATAACAAAACAAGTACAAATAAAGCTACAACACAGAAAACAACTAACACTACAACGAAAACAGCTTCATCAAAGATAACTGCACCTACAACAAAAAAACGACCAGAGTATCAAAAAAACGAGAATGTTGTTTCTGCAGAAGATAAGCTGTCAGACTGGGAAAATAGTAAGCCAGGTGAATATGAAAGCAAGTATTCTGAAGAAATAGAAAGTATTTTAAATAGTATTCTTAATCGTGAAAAGTTTCAGTTTAATATGAATGCAGACCCTTTATACAATCAATATAAAGAACAGTACATAAACAACGGAAAAAAAGCGATGATGGATACTATAGCAAACGCAAGTGCCTTGACAGGTGGTTATTCAAATTCTTATGCTATAACAGCGGGTAATGAGTCTTATAATGAACAATTAAACAAATTAAATGATATAGCAATTGAACTTTATGACCGAGCTTACGAGAAATATAAATATGACGGAGAAAATATGGTCGATAAACTCAGACTATTGCGTGACTCTGATGATTCAGAATACGCGAAATACCGCGATTCTTTAGATGATTATTATAAAGATGGTGATTATTTATTAAGCAAGTTGAATTCATTATCTGAGAGTGATTATAAAGCTTTTCTCGAAGAAGTTGCTGCTTACGAAAGTGATAGAGAGTACGAGTATCAAAAATATCTTGAAGCACTTGAGCAACAGAATTTTTATGATAAGCTTAAGTTTGATGAAGAAAAATTCAATCAGGAAATGGAATTTAAAAAGGCAGAGGCAGAACGCGACCAGCGAAATGCAGATAGAAGTTATGCTTTATCAGCCTCCAAAAAAAGTAGTTCTTCCTCATCTTCAAATAAGAGGAATAGTAATGATGAATATGTTAAAGCAACTATACTGCCAAAGAGTTATGAGCATTTTGTTAATTTAACGGGCTATGCAGGAATAATGACGAAAAATGAATTCAATTCAAGAAAATCAGCGAAAGATGAGTACGGTAATTACGAAAATTACCTTTTAGAAATGTATTATAAATACGGAAAAAAGTAGAGGTATAAGATGGCGATAGAAGTAATAGTGAGTCTGGTAAGTGGTGGTGTTGCTATTATTTGTTGCCTTATTTCAAGTTTTATAGCGAGTAATAAAGCACTTTCTTATATTGAAAAAAACCAGGCGGTTACTGATACAAAACTAGAAGAGCTAACAAGGGAAGTAAGACGACATAATAATTTTGCAGAGCGAATGCCTGTTGTAGAAGAACAGGTTAAAGTAATTAATCATAGATTAAACAATTTAGAAAAAATTAGTGGTAGGTGATTTATATTAAAATAAATTGGCGAGTAAGATTTAAAAATAAAACCTTTTTAGCAAGTTTATTTGCTTTGGTTATTTCATTTATTTACGAAGTGCTTTCGCTATTTGAATTTGTACCAACAGTATCTGAAAACGAAGTGTTACAGATAGTGTATATAATTATAAATATTTTAGGGGTGGTGGGTGTTATTGTTGACCCGACAACAAAAGGTATAAGTGACAGTAAAAGAGCGCTTACATATTATAATAACGAAGTAGGTGATAATAATGGCTAAAAAAATTTATATTTCCCCAAGTAATCAGGAAGCAAATGTTTATGCAACCGGTGGAACTAATGAGAAAGAGCAATGTTATAAAATAGCAAGTGCTTGTTACAATTTTCTTAAAGAACAAGGTTTTTCAGTTAAATGTACTTATAATGAGAATATGTATGAAAGGGTAAGAGAGAGTAATCTATTTAAAGCAGATATACACCTTGCAATTCATACCAATGCTACTGTAAAACACAATGTTACAGGTGGCACACAAATTCTTTTATATTCATTAACAGGTGAAAGAAAAAAAGTTGGTCAAGCAGTTTTAGATAGATTAGGTCCGTTTACACCTGGTAGTTCTGCAGAAAGACTTATTGAAAAGCCATCTTTTTATGAAATAAATTCAGCAAAAGGAATAACCGTGTATTGTGAATGTGAATTTCATGATACAAAAGAAGGTTCGGATTTTATTATAAAAAATACAAAACAAATTGGTGAATTAATTGCAAAAGGAATTTGCGATTATTACGGAATAAAAATAAATGAGAATGAAAATAAAAATGAAAATAAAAATTCCCAAAATAATAATTTATACGCAGTTCAGGTTGGTGCATTTAAAAATAAAAATAATGCAGAAAAACTTTTAGAAAAAATTAAAAAAGCTGGCTTCGAAGGAATAATTGTAAAAAAATAATATTAATGTGCACATCAAATGATGTGCACATTAAATCTGTGTTTTGTATAAAAAATGAATTTGATAAGTTGTATTTAAAAATAATTAAATTGATTTTTTGGTAATTTATTTTGAATTTGTTTTGTAGAACTTCGTATGATAAATACTAGTGTTATCAAGGCTTCGCGGAGGTTGTTGTCATTTTCACTGTATCTATTAAAAATAACAAAAATAAATTAAATTGAAATAATTGAATTTAAGGTAAGTGCTTAGCAACTTAGCGATGAGACTTAACCAAAGTTTTTTGGTGGTAAAAATACAGACCATTTTGTATTATTGTTTTAATTTGTGTATTAAATTGTTTTTTCACCGAAATGATTTTTAGGGGGTATTATTATTTTTTGTTATTGCTATCTGTATTTTGGGTTTTGTATTTTCTATTAAATTTTCTGTGCTAATTTTTTGTGTGTAGAATTTTTTTAATGATGTTTTTGAAACAATATTTATAAAATAATATTTTTAAAATAATATTTTTAAAATAATGTTTTTAAAATAATATTTTGTAACGAATATTGTGACAAAAAATTCGAAGCAAAAATAAAGTTGCTAAATAAAAAACATTGAAATAAAAATTCAAAATCAAAAATACAAAAATATGTGTGCAAAAACAAAAATTTATATTCGTGAAAAATAAAATTGACAAAAACAGTTAAAAGAAAGTGGAGTCTTGAAATGATGAAAAATCTCGTTGAGTAAGTGTGCAAAATTTACTGTAAATATTTTTGGGATTTGTTGTTGTAGATTAAGTAATTGTATTTTTTTAATAATTTATTGCATTTTTTAGAAATTTACAGATTTTCATCTGTAGTCGGTAAAAACACTTGTGTATCAAGGGTTTTGTGGTTTTTATACAGCTGTAGTTCGGTTTCAAAAAAATATATTAAATAATTTGTTTATTTAAAAATATAATTCTGTGCATAATTTTCTTGTGTGCTTTTTTAGTTTTTTGTGTAGAGGGTTTTATATTTCTTTGCTTTGATTTTTATTTGATTCGATTTTGGTTTACTACACACTTTTTAATTTTAATTATTATGCGTGTTTTTTGTTTTTATTTTATTTTTTCTAAATAAAAATAAACTCGGATTTAATTTTTTGGATTAAATCTGAGTTTATTTATTTTGTTTTATTTTATATTT
>JAZRSC010000023.1:0-290425 GCA_045651285.1 Acutalibacteraceae bacterium | reverse complement strand
GTTCAGTCAAAAGGTATCGGCACATCTCTTAAGCACTACGCTGCCAACAATCAGGAATCCCACAGAATGACTGTTAACGCAGTAATTGACGAAAGAACACTTCGTGAAACATACCTTCTTCCTTTTGAAATTGCAGTAAAGAAAGCACAACCTTGGACTGTTATGAACTCATATAACAGAGTTAACGGTACATACGCTGCTGAAAATAAATGGCTTCTTACAGATGTACTTCGTAAAGACTTCGGTTTTAAAGGTGTTGTTGTTACTGACTGGGGTGCAGAAAACGAGAGAGTTCCGGGACTTATTGCAGGTCAGGAACTTGAAATGCCAACTTCTTCAGGTATAGGTACAAAACTTATTATAGAAGCAGTTAAAAACGGTACTCTTGACGAAGCAATTCTTGATGCCGCTTGCGATAAACTCATTGATATGGCAAAGAAAGCAGAGAGCGTTCTCGGCGATTATACATATGACAGTGATGCACACCACAACCTTGCACGTCAAATTGCAGGTCAATGTATGGTTCTTATGAAGAACGATAACAATGCTCTTCCTGTAAAGAAAGATGCAAAAATTGCACTTATCGGTGAAATGGCACGCACACCTCGTTATCAGGGTGCAGGTTCATCACTTATTAACCCTATTAAACTTGATTCTGCTTATGATACATTAAAAGAAATGGGTGCTGACTTTACATTTGCAGCGGGTTATACTCTTAAAGGTAAAAATAAGAAAGCAAACGAAATGGTTGCAGAAGCAGTAAATAATGCAAAAAATGCTGACGTAGCACTCGTATTTGTAGGTCTTACAGATGATTATGAAACAGAGGGTAATGACAGAAGTCATATAAATCTTCCACCAATTCACAACACACTTGTTGAAGAGGTTCTTAAAGTTAACCCTAACACTATAGTTGTTCTTTCAGGTGGCGCATCTGTTACAATGCCTTGGGCTGACAAAGTTCCTGCAATTCTTAATATGTTCCTTACAGGTCAGGCAGGCGGTAGTGCAGTTTGTGACATTATCTTTGGTGATGTAAACCCAAGCGGTAAACTCGCAGAAACATATCCTATTGCTTTAGAAGATAATTCAAGTTACAATTTCTTCCCGGGTACGTCTGTTTCTGTTGAATACAGAGAGAGCGTTTACGTGGGCTATAAATATTACGATACTGCTAAAAAAGAAGTTGCATTCCCATTCGGTCACGGTCTTTCATACACAACATTTGAATATAGCGACGTTAAAGTTTCAAGTGATAAGATTAAAGATACAGACATAGTTACAGTTTCATTTAAAATTAAAAACACAGGTGCAGTAGATGGTGCAGAAGTTGCCCAGATTTATGTAAATGATGTTGAAAGCACAATTTATCGTCCTGTTAAAGAACTTCGTGCATTTAAAAAGGTATTCTTAAAAGCAGGCGAAGAAACAGAAGTTTCTGTTGAACTCGACAAGCGTGCATTTGCTTATTACAATGTTGAACTTGGTGATTGTCATGTTGAAAGCGGTGACTTCAAAATTCTTGTTGGTGCTTCAAGTAGAGATATTCGTCTTGAAACAACAGTTTTTGTTGAATCAACAGTTGAAGCAAGAGTACCTGATTATAAAGAAACTGCTCCGTCATACTATGGTGCAAACATTATGAATGTTTCTGCTGATGAATTCAAAGCAGTTTATGGCAGAGAATTACCACCATCAGTAAGAGATAAAAATGCTCCGTTTACACTCCTTAATACAATAGAAGACTCAAAAGACGGCAAATGGGGCGGAAGAATTTACAGACTTCTTATAAAACTTCTTGGTGAAGGTACAATGATGTCAGGTATTGCTACTCAACTTCCTATAAAGAACTTCATTTCAATGAGTTTTGGTCTTTTCAGTCCTGAAATGGCAAAAGGTCTTATTCTCATTCTTCACGAAGATAAAATGATGAAAGGTTTAGGTATAATCTTTAAAGGTATTCCAAACCTTATTAAGAATCTTGGTAAGTTGAAGCAGATTTAATTGTTAGAAAATAGGAATTAGAGAAATTATCCTATCATTTTTAGTTTACAAAAACTTTAAATGATAGGATTTTTGCCGTTTAAAATAAAAAATTAACCACTTACTTTAAATTTCACACATAAACAAAAATTTATGTTATAACATAAATGAAAGGAGTTGATAAAATGAAATTTCAACTGATAATAGATGAAGAAAGTGAAGAACTGATAACTGCACGGGTGAAAAAAGGCAATGATTTGACAGCGAAAATAGAAACACTTGTAAAAGAGTATGCAGGTGAAAGTAAAATAGTAGGCTTTACGGAAGATGAAACAATTATTTTAGAATTACAGGAAATAGAGTGTGTTACTGTTATTGATAATAAAGTATGGGCAATAACAGAAAACGGGAAATTCTTAATAAAAAGTCGTCTTTACGAAGTTGAAAAAATACTTCCTTCTTCATTTGTAAAAATAAATAAATCATCAGTTGCAAATGTCAGTAAAATCAAAAAATTTATATCTACCTACAGTGGTGCAGTTAATGTTGAATTCAAATCGGGTTATACCGATTATGTTTCAAGAAGATGTTTACCACAAGTTAAAAGGAGGCTAATAAAATGAGAAAATATGTAGTTGAGTTTTTAAAACGAGGAATGAGTTTTTGTTTTGGTGGACCACTCGTGTTAGCAATCGTATATGGTATATTAGGTTTAGTTGGTGCAGTTGAAAACTTTACAGTAGGTGAGGTTGTAACAGGAATATTTTCATCAACTCTTTTAGCATTTATTGCCGCAGGAATTACTGTGATTTATACAATTGATAAACTCCCACCATTTTCTGCCGCACTTATTCACGGAGTCGTGCTCTACCTTGATTATATTCTTCTTTATCTTTTCAATGGATGGCTTCAATCATCGCTTAAACCAATAATGATTTTTACAATTTGTTTTGTATTAGGTTACTTAATTATCTGGGCGATTGTTTTTGTAGTAACAAGAAAATGTACAGAAAAGTTAAATGAAAGTTTAAATTGAGTATTTTTAAGACAAACGAATTAGTATTATAAATGAAACGAAAAATTAACTCCCACTATGGTAGGGGCAGACTTTTAGTCGCCCGCAGTAGTGGGAGTTAGTTTTTTATTAATAAAAACCAATCGAGTGTAATAAATTATGGTTTATAATTTCATTTTTAATTAATTCTGATACTCAACGCGTTGTCGCGGGAGAGCAAAACTCTTCACCTTTTTTGATTTTAGAGAAATGTTATTTATTATTGATTTTCATTATAGCTTTACCTTGTTCCAAAAAGATTTTTTGCTGTGATGGAGTAAATGTGCGATAAATTCTTATTAAATCATCTTCGTGGCTGGATTTTGAAGATTTGCAACTATGATTAAGTAAATAATCAGTAGTTACATTGAAATAATCAGCTAAAAGTATAAGTGTTTGAAAATCAGGTTCGCTCGTGCCTTGAACATACCCACCGAAAGTGGAAACTGGAATTTTTAATTTGGATGCAAGTTCTTTTTGCGTTATTTCTTGTTCATCAATTAACATTTTTAATTTTTCGTTAAATTTCATCTTTATCAACTCCATTTCCATTTTATATAAGATAATGTTTAATATTTGTAAAAAACGAGATAATCGTTGACAAAACGATAAACGGATTATATAATTAAATAAATTAAAACACTTTTGTAGGAGTTAAATTATGGAAGAGAAAGCAAAAAGAAAAGATAAAAAAGAACTTAAGAGATTTATAATTGATAAAGTCGTCACAGTTATTTTAGTGGTTGTAATTATGCTTTGTATGTCTTTGGGTAATTTTGGTGATATCATACCTACTTCTACCAATATAAAAAACGGACTTTCTGCTTATGAAATAGCAGTAGAATATGGTTTTGAGGGGACTATTGAAGAATGGCTTAAATCTTTGAATGGTAAATCTGCCTATGAAATAGCTATTGAAAATGGCTATTCAGGTAGTGAGAATGATTGGGTGAATTTGATTGAAAATAACAGCAATTATGCTACAATTAAATCAGCTCATTTTTCTTCAAGTGGTGATTTAATAATAAATTTATCTGATGGGACTACTATAAATGTTGGTAGTGTTGCAGGTAGTGATGGTGTAGATGGTAAAGATGGTGTGGATGGTAAAGATGGAGTAAATGGTAAAGATGGAGTAAATGGTAAAGATGGTGTAGATGGTAAAGATGGTGTAAATGGTAAAGATGGAGTAAATGGTAAAGATGGAGTAAATGGTAAAGATGGTGTAGATGGTAAAGATGGTGTAGATGGTAAAGATGGTGTAGATGGTAAAGATGGAGTAAATGGTAAAGATGGTGTAGATGGTAAAGATGGTGTAGATGGTAAAGATGGTGTGGATGGTAAAGACGGTTTAAATGGCAAAGATGGCATTGGAATTACATCTGCAAAAATTAATGTTGATGGTCAATTAGTTTTAAATTTTTCTGATGGCTCAAGTGTTAATCTTGATAAAGTTGTAGGTACAAATGGTCAGGATGGTAAAGACGGCGTAAATGGTAAAGACGGTGTAAATGGTAAAGACGGTTTAAACGGTAAAGACGGTGTAAATGGTAAAGACGGTTTAAACGGAAAAGATGGTCAGGACGGCGTTGGAATTCAGAACATAGAAATCGTTTCAGGGAATTTGAATATTAAACTCACAAACGGTACTGACTTGAATCTTGGTAACATAAAAGGTGCCGATGGTGTAAATGGTAAAGACGGCACAGATGGTAAAGATGGTGTAGGAATAAACGATACAACAATAAACGAAAATGGTGAATTAGTAATAAATTATTCTGATAATACTATTAAAAATCTTGGCGTTGTAGTTGGTAAAGATGGTGTAAACGGAACTGACGGAAAAAACGGTATTAATGGTACTGATGGTCAGAATGGTGTTGACGGTAAAGACGGAATAGGAATTTCAAATGTAGAAATAAACAATGTAGGAGAATTAGTTCTTACATTTTCAGATTCTTCATCTGTTAATCTCGGCTCAATTATGGGTAAAGACGGAAAAGACGGCACAAATGGTAAAGATGGTGTCGGAATTGCAAATGTAGTAATTACACAAGATGGTGCTTTAAATGTTGAACTCACAAGCGGAACTGTTTTAAATCTTGGCAATATTAAAGGTGCTGATGGTATTGGTATTAGTAAATCAGAAATAAATGCAAATGGTGAATTGCTTTTAACTTACACTAATGGCACAACCGAAAACCTTGGTAAAGTTGTCGGCTCTGATGGTTTAAAAGGTCAGGATGGTGTTGGTATTAAAACAGTAACATTATCTGCTGATGGCAATTTAAGTATTCTTATGACAGATAACACACTTAACGAGCTTGGTAATATCAAGGGCGAAAAAGGTGATAAAGGCGATAAGGGAGAAAAAGGAGATAAGGGTGACACAGGTCGCGGTATTGTTAAAACAGAGTTGATTGATAACTGCTTGATTATAACTTATTCCGATGGTGAAGTTGTTAATTTGGGAAAATTGTCGTTTAACAATACTGATAATAATTATGAGGATGGTTTATTTGAAATTGAGTTGCTTTCAGATAATACATATAGTATAATCGGCATAAAAAACGACCAATTAGAAGAAGTGGTTATACCATCAAGAATTAATGGTTTACCGGTTACAAAAATCGGTGCAAGCGTATTTGAAGGGAATAATAACATAAAAAGAGTTGTTTTAGCAGATTCAATTACAGAAATAGGAAAATCTGCTTTTAAAGATTGTACGCTACTTGAATCAATTGAAATTGGACAAGATAGCGAGTTGAAAACTATTTCTGCATATGCATTTAACAATTGCATATCATTAAAAGATATTTATATTCCAAAAACTACGGATTATATTGGCAATTATGCATTTTACAAAGCGGGATTGGAAACTGCATATTTTGAAGATTATGTCGGATGGAATTTCCAAGGTAGATACAATTATTACATAACATTCTATCAACCAGTTGGTTTGGTGGAATCGGCAGAAATGCTAAAAGATAATTGTGAAGTAGATGGTGAAACCTATTCTTTTTATAAAAACAATCTTCAAAAAAGTGATGCATATATAAATGTAGAGGGTACTTATACAAGACCAGTTGGAAACAGGGGTTGATTTTTATTAGTCAAAGTAAGACTTGGAAGGATTGGCATATCCCAAATTAATAAGACGTAGAACGCCGTCCTCCCTGGTCATAATTCTTATAGCATTATTTATAGAGGAGGCTAATTTAAAATGATTCCCAATAATTTAAAACATAAACCCATATATGTAATTGAAAACTATGCGAGCATAGACGGACAATATAAAGGTGAAGAAAATACAGATGTAAAAGGTTTATCGATAGGTAAAGCTCAATGGGATTCAAAGGAGTTCGTTCCGTCCGTTAAAGTGTGGCGTAAAAGAAACCGTTGGTCACCACAAAGTGAAGAAACCACATTTACTCGTGCACTTGATATGGCAACTTTAATAATAAAAGTGCTTGATAAATATTATAATGAACAAGATATTGAATCAATAGATACTGTTTTTGGTTCTGTAGAAATTCAGGAGCGAAATGAAAAACTTGAAATAGAACTAAAAGAATATCTTCAAAAAGAACAAAACAAAAAAGATTTGAGTGCACATATTGATATATTATATCAAGCACTAAAACGATATAAAGAAGAATCAGGCAAACTATTGTGTAATAAATAGATTTAATTGAACAGATTTATAAAGTGGTTTTACATAGCGTATTATAATAAACAAGTTCTATCATTTTAGTTTACAAAAAACTTAAAATGATAGAACTTTGCTATTTTTATTCACTTGTAATTATAATTGCCGACCGCAGGTCCCAAAACTCAGCACTCAGCATTCAGCACTCAGCACTATTTCTTAACTTTACCACTATGCTTTGGAAAAAGAATCTTCTTAATCCTCGGCACAAGAAAATCTATCCACGCGTGGAAGTATGCGCCTTTTAATACATTTTTTAGTGTATCACCAATAATTCTGGCTTTCTTTTCAAGTCCTGGGTAAATATCGGGGTACATAGCGATTTTGTCGCCATCAAATTTGAATGTTAAAATTCTTTTTGCGACTGCTGAGAGCGCTCTTATTGTAATTGTAAGAGTGTTTTCATCTTCCCAGTGTGCATCTGAAATAACTTTGTAGGTTAAACCACTTAAATGAATTTCACCGTTTAAAGGTGTACCATTCATTCCAACAGGAATGGTGTTTTTTTCATCACCATCTTCAGTCCAGCTGAAGTGGAAACCATATTCATTGAATTTAAAAGAAATATCGGTCATATTACCGCCACGGTTTTCTAAATAATAAACAACTGGCATTGGTAATGAGCTGACAGGAATGTGAACTGCTTTGTTAAGAAAAATTGGTTTTCTTAAAGAATATACCTTGCCCTCGATTTCTTTTTCTAAAGAACTTCTTTCTGTAACAACAGGTGGGGCTTCAGGTGCTAATTCACATTTTACAGAATCTTCTGTGTCAGTTTCTTCAATGAAAGCGTCTTTTATATATTTCCATATAATATCAAGTGTCTGTTGAAGATTTGAGTTACTGCTTGTTGTAATTACACAAGCATCATAATCAGGTATTGCAATAGCATATTGCGAGTAAAGTCCCTCACAACGGTAGGTGTTTTCCATTCCTGCACAACACCAGAACCCATAGCCATAACCTGCTTTGCAATCCGGCTTTGCCTGTGAGCCTGAGTTATCATTATGGTAAGCGGTAGCTTCTTTGGTCCACCATTCAGGAATCACCTGCTCACCATTATATTTACCGCCATTCATATAGCAGAGAATAAGCTTTGCAATATCCTCTGTTTTTAAGAAAAGTCCCCAACCACCCGCTTCAATTCCAGTGGGTGATTTTTCCCATACTGGTACATCTATACCGAGTGGCTCGAAAAGTCGGGGCGTGAGATATTCTGTAACAGATGTTTTAGCAACTCTTGTAATAGCCGCCGCCGCAATATAAAAATTATCATTTATATAACGCCAGTCTGTACCAGGTTCAAATGCCCATTTAGCGTCTATAAATATTTTTATCCAGTCTTTTTCTTCTCTGCCTTTAACAGATGCGGCTTTACCACTTGTCATAGAAACAAGGTGTCCGATTGTAAGCTTTTCTAAATATTTATCTTGCTTTTTTGGCTTGTAATCAGGGAATATATCAAGAAATTTAGTTTCTTTGGTTAAAAGTCCTTCTTCTAAAGCAAAACCAAAAGCAGTTGCTAAAAAGCTTTTGCTTACAGAGTACACCATATGCGTGTCAGATGCTTTGAGTGGTGCCTGATAAGTTTCAACTGCAACCTTACCGTGACGCAAAATCATAAGGCTATGTAATTCACAATCTTCCCTTTCCATTTCATCGAGCATTTCTCTTATAACTTTTGAAGAAATACCTGCACTTTCAGGATTTTTAGCTCTTTCTAGTTTTCTGTCTAAAACTGTTTCCAACTATTTCAACACCTTTTTAAAATGGGCATCGAGTTTACTCGATGCCCCTCATTATTATTCAAAATCCTTGTAGTCTTTAATGTGTTTTGCTTCAGCATCATCGTAAATGCTTATACTTCTGAGTCTGAAGTTAATGAAACCGTGTTCTTTTTCCATTCTGTCAGCAGTTTCTTTCCATTTAGCAGAAACATCAACAATTTTGTTGAATAAATCTTCAACTGGTTCCGGACAGTTAAGGTCTGTGGATTTAGCACCTGAAACCTCAACCATTCTTTTAAGTGCACCAGGTTGGTCCATAACAGGACAAGGACGAAGCATATTTGAACTGAATGGTTGACGCTCTCTGTAAGCCATAAATATTGGGCTTTGTAAAGCATCAATAAGAGTTGCTTCTTTAATATTTACATTTGAGTAGTGAGCGAAAACGCAAGGTTCACAGTCACCGTTTGCACTGATGTGGAAATATTGTTTACCACCAGCAACACAACCACCAACATATTCACCATCGTTAAAGAAGTCAATAGTAAAGAGTGGTTTTTGAGAACCCTTCTCAAAACGCCATTTTCTGATTTGGTTATACATAAGCTCGCGTTGTTCTGCAGTAGCCATAAGCTCGTTCGTAGCATCAGCACCAACTGGAACGAATGTGAAGTACCAAGCGAAAATAACACCTAAATCAATAAGAAAATCTGCATATTCGTCAGATGCAATAACATCTGCGTTTGCTTTTGTGTAGCAAAGAGACGCACCAAATGGAATACCACGAGCTTTGAGCTTTTCCATAGCGGAGATAACCTTTTGATATGTACCCTTACCACGACGACCATCGGTTGTTTCTTCGTTACCCTCAATAGAAATTGTAAGTAATAAGTTACCAACACGCTTTACATCGTCAGCAAATGCATCGTCAACTAAAGTACCGTTTGTGAAAGAAATGAAAAGACATTCAGGGTTTTCTTCACAGATTCTTATAAGGTCTTTCTTTCTCATAAGTGGTTCGCCACCTGTATAAAGATAAACGAATGTACCAATTTCTTTACCTTGCTTAATAATTCTTGTAATATCATCGTATGTAAGCTGACTTGCTTTTGAATAGTCTGCAGCCCAACAACCTGTACATTTTAAGTTACAAGCAGTTGTAGGGTCTAAAAGAATAGCCCAAGGAATATTACAGTCATATTTCTTCTGAGCAGCTTTTCTTAATTCATAACCACGAATGAATGCACTCATAAAAGGTGGTACGAGTTTTTCAATAATATCTGCGTCAACATATTCAATAATATGTTTAACGAAGTTTGCCCACTCGTGATTAGGGTCAATCATACCTTCTCTGAGCTTTAAAAGTGCGTTGTGATAAAGGTCTTTACCCTCTGTAAGTTTAAGACCTTTGTCAATCAATTTAATTGAATTTGTGTCAACATCTTCTTTAAGATATTTAACACCTTTTTTAACAGCCATTTTAATAGCAGTCTCTTTAATACCCATTTCTTTCATCCTTATCAATATACTTTTATATTTTCCGATTGCTCGGTATATTAACTAAACTATAATCATTATAATGGTAATTCCCAGATTTCAGTCTGTTCACCATCAAATACGGCATAACCGCTTAAAGAACCTTTTGCACCTTCACCATAAACATGAAGAGGAATTGTGTATCTTGCGTAAGTAACATAACCCTGGGGATTGATTTTGACCATAATACTGGAACCTAAGTATTGGATTTCACCACTTGTAATGGTCATACCCATAAGGTCGACACTATTGGGGTCAAGGTAACCGATACTTTTTGAGTTGTGTTGAGGAATTTTTACCTGGTCAACATTCTCTTGTACTAAAGTAACCATAAGAACTGTAAGGTTACCCTCCTGGTATGCTTTTGCACTTTTTATACCATCAGCTGTAAGTGAAAACTGTCCATTTTTAGGGAGGAGAATCTGTGTTTGTTCACCTTCGTTTGTGATTGCCATACCATTTGAGAAGTTTAAAGTTTGGTCAGAGGGCTTAACAACTGCACTAACGAGTGAGTTTGCAACTCTCTGCCCGATTGCACCACCTGTACATTCAGTAATGTTAGCAGTAAAGCTTTCAGAATGGTGAACTGCTAAATTACCTTTATATGCTTTGGTCTGGTTGATTGCCGCAGTCATTTTTGAGAGTATTTCGTTAGTACCCCAAGCTGAAACTGAAGAATCGCCAGAAGATTGTTGTTGTGTTACAGGAGTGCTTTGCCAGCCACCGTCAGCAACTGTTTGTGGTAGTGTAGTATCAAGAGGGGCGATTATTGCAACATTTGTTGAAAGTTCAGTCTGCCCGGGTAAAGTTTCATAATTATAAGATGTGTTCGTATTATCTATTTTTTTATCATTTGCAGTTGTTTTTATGTAAGCAACCGCAACAACAGTTACACTTAAAAGTATAGCAAAAATAGAAACTGCCTGAACATATAAATCTTTTTGAGCAAGTTTCAATACTTTTTTTAACATTTTGTACCTCCTGATATAAAATCAGTGAAAAACTTCTCGGGAAATACCCAGAATGTTCACGAAAAACTACCGTTTGTTAAGTAAATGTTAAGTTTTTTCGATAATTTGCATATAAAATGCAAACATATAATTATGTTACTACATTTTTATAAAAAATGCAAGTAAATTTAGCAATAAATTTTAGTTGCTATAAATTGTAATATATGGTAAAATTATTGTGTATGGTGTTAAATTTTAAAAAATAAAACAAAGGGGTGTTGATTTTGGTAAATATTTTAGTTGTTGAAGATGATTTGAAACTCAATCAGATTGTTTGTTCACATCTTACGAAAAATGGCTATTCTGCTACAGGTTGTTTCACAGCAGATGAAGCATACAATGTTATGTACAATAGTTTTTATGATATGATAATTTCAGATATTATGATGCCGAAGACAGATGGTTTTGAGTTTCTCCAGAATGTCAGAAAAATCAACAAAAATATCCCTGTTATATTTATGACTGCAAAGGATGATTATGCATCTAAAGAAAAAGGCTTTAATTTAGGTGTAGATGATTATATGGTAAAGCCTATTGATTTGGATGAATTGGTTTTAAGAGTGGGTGCTATTTTACGCAGAGCAAATATTGTTTCTGACAGAAAAATAACAATAGGCTCCCTTGTGCTTGATGCAGATGAAATGACTGCAACATTAAATGGAGAGGAAATACCGATAACAGTAAGAGAGTTTAATATAATTTACAAGCTTTTGTCATATCCCAAAAAAACATTTTCTCGTTCGCAGCTTCTTGACGAATTCTGGGGTGTTGACAGTAGCACAAGTCTTCGTTCGGTCGATGTATATATTACAAAATTGAGAGAGAAGTTTTCTAATTGCGAGGATTTTAAAATTGTTACAATTCACGGTCTTGGTTACAAGGCGGTATTAAAATGAAAAAGAACTATAACGCAAAACAATTGAACAAACAAAGAACTCAACCAGAGGAGGTTTCTTTTTTTTCGCTTAAAGCGTATGCAGTGTCGCTTTTAATGGCATTTGTGCTTTCGCTTATACCACCGCTTATGTTTGATTTTAATTATTCAGTTCTTTTTACAAGATTCGGTGTGTGGTATATTGCGTACTTTCTTATAGTATCGGGTGCACTTTATAGTGGTATTTTTTACTATATAAAAGTAAATTATCGCAAACATCTTAAAAAGATAAGTGAGGCAACAAGACAAGTAGCAAAGGGCAATTTTTCAGTGGGAATTGAGCTTGATGAAACATTAAAAGAAAATTCATATATAAATGTTATGTTTCGTGATTTTAATTTGATGGTTGCTGAGCTTAATAGTATTGAAAGTCTTAAAGATGATTTTATTTCAAATGTTTCACACGAAATCAAAACGCCTCTTTCTGTAATAAATAATTACACAAATGCTTTGAAAGATAAGGATTTACCTGAAAAATTAAAAGAAGAATATATTGAAATAATTATAGAGAGTACAGAAAAACTTTCAGATTTAGTCGGTAATATTCTGAGACTCAGTAAGATTGAAAACAGAAAAATCTTGCCAGAGACAAAAGAGTTTGATTTGTGCAGGCAACTTTCAGATTGTTTGTTGACATTTGAAAAAATGTGGGAAGAAAAAGATATTGAACTTGTGGTAGAGTTGGAAGACAGAGTTATAGTAAATGAAAATTTCGCTTTTCTCGATGTTATATGGCATAATCTTCTTTCAAATGCTTTTAAATTCACTGAAAAAGGCGGTACAGTGTCACTGTCAGAGACTTCGGATGACGAGTTCATTACTGTTAAAATTAAGGATACAGGTTGTGGCTTTGACGAAGAAACTAAATCACATATTTTCGATAAATTTTATCAGGGTGATACCTCTCATGCAGAAGAGGGTAATGGTTTAGGTCTTGCTCTTGTACAAAAAATTGCTGAAAGAAATAATTATGAAATTTCAGTAGAGAGTGAAATAGGCAAAGGTACAGAATTTACGGTTAAAATTAAAAAGTAAAATATAAAATTTGTTCAAAGGAGACTTGAAAATGTCTGAAAAAGTAATTTTAATATTAGTTGATGGTATGCGTCCAGATGGTATGATGGGTTGCGGTAATCCATTTGCTGAAAAACTCATTAAAGAGAGTACATATTCATTAACAGCACAGACTGTTATGCCGTCTGTAACACTTCCTTGTCATATGTCACTCTTTCATAGTGTTGACCCATCTCGTCACGGAATTGTTACAAACACTTATGTTCCACAAGTAAGACCTATTGAGGGACTTTTTGACAGACTAGATAAATTTGACAAAAAGTGTGCGTTTTTCTACACTTGGGAAGAATTAAGAGATTTAAGTAGACCAGACCATCTTCATCAGGCACTTTGTATAAATCAGCATTATCAGAGCGATACAGATATAAAAATCACAGATGCAGCTATAAAATACATAAACGAAGAAAGTCCCGACTTCTTATTCCTTTATTTAGGTGAAACAGACGAAGTCGGTGGTCATGATTGTGGTTGGATGAGTGAGCAATATATGAAGAGTGTAAGTAAGGCTCTCAGTTGCACAGAAAAACTTAAAAACAATATTTTAGATGACTACACAATAATTCTTGTTGCAGACCACGGTGGTCACGACAGAAGCCATGGTGACAACATTCCTGAGGATATGACAATCCCGATTGTGTTCTGTGGTAATCGTTTCGAAAAAGGCAAAGAATTAGGCGCGATTTCAATTAAAGATGTTGCAGTTACAATTGCAAAGCTTCTTGAAGTAACTCCAGCAAAAGAATGGGAAGGAACAGCGGTTATCTGATTTTTGCAAAATCAGATAAATGAAGTTTGCTCTTACGAGCAAGTGAAGTTGCTTCGCAGTGAAGTTTGTCTTTGAGACAAATGAAGTTGCCCCTTGCGGTGCAGTGATTTTAAGATTACAACCCTATTAACAAATTATTAGGTTTGTTAATAGGGTTGATTATGTTTTATTCAGTTATTTCAGAACCTTTGTAATAATGCTTTAAAATTTCATCGTATGTACTGCCTTGTCGTGCCATATAGTCTGCACCATACTGGCTCATTCCTACTCCGTGACCGTAACCGCTTACTTTAAAAGTAACCTCGTTTTCGGTTGCGGTTATTTTAAATGCAGAGCTTCTTAAAGAAAATGCAGAGCGTATTTGTTCACCTGTAAGGCTTTTTTTATTTATTTCAATTTTTAAAACTGTTCCTGCTTTTGAGGTTTTGCTTTTACCGATTACATCTTCTAAATTTGCTTTTGAATTTATTGAAACACCTAGATCTTTCATTATTGAAATAAATTGCGATTTTGTGAATGTGTTTGTTGTAGAATATTGTGGTGAGAGTGTGTCTCCGCTACTTTTTACGCTTACTAAATACGGGATTTTCTCGCCCCATACATTTTCTGCATTTTCGGTAGTGCCTGTACATATCGCAGAAAATGCACAAAGGCAATATTCACCATCATAAGTTAAATATTCACCCTCGACGGCCTTAACAATTGTTTCTAATTTAGACTCGTATTTCTGGTACTCTTCACCCCATTTTTCTTTTCTTTCTTCTCTTGTTAAATATCCTTGGTGGGTGGCAGGGTTGTCTGAAATATCAGCACCATTTATTTCTGTTTTATTCTTTGAATTTTTCAATCTCAAACTGTTTGTGTAACAAGCAATCGCCTGTGCTTTCAAGGCTTCTTCGTGGTACATTAGTGGCATTTCTGCCGCCACACTTCCACATACATATTCAAATTCGCTGACAGTTAAATTTTTCTTCGTGTCGCTTAAAAATACGGTTATACTGTCTTCGGTTATATCACCAGATGAATTTGATGTGTTTTCTTCAGTGTTGGTTTCGCTTTGAGCAGTGGCGTTCAGGGGGGATTTTGACTGCGTAATATCACCACTTAATAGTGTAACAGGTGTAATTATTAGCGAAATGAATATAAAAACGATTGAAATTAAATAATTTTTCATAATATTTATGATACCATCCTTTTGCTTTTATTATTGACTTTTCTTTTATTTTGTTATAAAATAATATGAATTATTTTTTCATTTAATAACTTAACGACAAAAGATTGGAGTGGAAATTTTGCCGACATACATTTCACCTATTCCTAATGATGCACTTACATCACTTTGTGATGAAATTAAAAAGAATAGTGCAATCTCTCAGGAATACTTCGAAAAATTTGATGTTAAAAGAGGCCTTCGTAATCGTGACGGTAGTGGCGTTATGGCAGGTCTTAGTAAAATATGCTCGGTAGAAGGCTACTATATTAAAGATTGTGAAAGAACACCAATTGACGGTAAACTTATTTATCGTGGCATTGATTTGAATGATATAGTAACAGGTTGTAGAAGCGAAAACCGATTTGGTTACGAAGAGGTTTCCTATTTACTCCTTTTTGGCAATCTACCAACAAAAGAACAGCTTGCACATTTCAGAAAGGTTCTTGCCGCTGCAAGAGAGCTCCCTGAAGATTTCATTGAAGATATGATTATCAAAGCTCCATCACCAAATATTATGAATAAGCTTGCTCGTTCAGTACTTGCACTTTATTCTTATGATGATAATCCTGACGATTTATCAATCGAAAATGTGCTTCGTCAAAGCTTACAGATTTTAGCGCAGTTGCCTACAATTATGACTTATGCTTATCAGGTTAAAAGAAGACATTACTACAAAAAGAGTATGTATATTCACCCTATTAAGCCTGAACATTCAACTGCAGAGTCAGTTCTTTATACAACTCGTTCAAACCGTACATTTACAGATGAAGAAGCAAAGCTTTTAGACCTTTGTCTTATTCTTCACGCAGAGCACGGTGGTGGTAACAACTCTGCATTTGCAACAAGAGTGCTTTCATCTAGTGGTACAGATACTTATGCGGCTCTTGCGGCTGGTATTGGTTCACTTAAAGGTCCAAGACACGGTGGTGCAAATATCAAGGTTGTTGAAATGCTTAACTATTTAAAGCAAGATGTAAGCGATATTACAAACGAAGGTCAGGTTGCTGACTTCCTCAAAAATGTTATAAATAAAAAAGCTGGTGACGGTAGTGGTCTTGTTTATGGTATGGGCCACGCAGTTTACACACTTTCTGACCCTCGTGAGAAAATTCTCAAAACAGAAGCAGAAAATTTTGCAGAAAAAGCAGGTTTTGGTGATGAATTCAAAGCACTTTCACTTATTGAACAGCTTACACCTGAAATTTTTGCAAAAGAAAAGGGACAGAATAAGAAAATCTGTGCAAATGTCGACCTTTACTCAGGTCTTATTTATCAAATGTTAAATATTCCTGAAGACCTTTACACACCACTCTTTGCTATTGCTCGTGTGGCTGGTTGGTCTGCTCATAGAATTGAAGAACTTATTGCAGGTAACAGAGTTATAAGACCCGCTTATAAGAGCGTTGCTGCTCCTGCAAAGTATATTCCTTTAAATGAAAGAGAAAGTACAACAGGTACTTCAAAGTATATTCCTTTAGACGAAAGATAAATTTGTTACATAGTTATCATAAAACATAACAGAAAGGGTTAAGTTATGAAGCGAATTAAAGGTGCTTATGAAGCAATTAAATTGCGTTATTTATTGTTCATATTTGCCGTTGCAACACTCATTGCGTTGCCAATAAGAGTTTATGAGCTTTTAGCATTAGTTGATAATAAAACCGGCTTTTATACTGAAGATAGTGGAATAATATATTTACTTTACGGAATTCTTTTGCTTGTTGTCGGTGCATTTATTATCCTTTCATTTATGAGTAAAGAGGTGCCATCACCGAAATTGCCTGAAGGTAAAAATATGCTTTTGGGTGTTTCATCGTCAGTTTTAGGTGTAGCATTTTTAATTGATGTATTTTCAGTATTATTCAAAATTCTTCCATCAAGACAGGCTATGTCGGCGTATATGCCAACACTAAGTCAGAATATTACTGAAAATGGCGGAGCATTTGTAATTCTCCAGCTAGTATTTGCTGTTCTTTCAATTTTTTATATCGGTGTGTATGCTATTTCACATTTAACCGGTAAAGGACAATATAAAGAGTTTAAGATTTTAGCACTTTCACCTTTGTGTTGGGCTATTACAAAACTTGTTTCAAAACTTATGAATGCTATAAGCTTTACAAGTGTTTCAGAGTTACTCTTTGAAATAATTATGCTTGTATTCCTTATGCTTTTCTTCCTTACATTTGCAAGAATTACTTCAGGTATTTTTACCGAAGACAGTATGTGGGGAATTTATGGTTATGGTCTTTCATCAGCACTTTTTGCAGGACTTATTACAATTCCGAGATTAGTAATGATTGTTGTAGGCAGAGGTACAGTTGAAAGTAATCCATTCAATTTTGCTGATATAGCGTGTCTTATATTCATAGTTTCATATATTTTCGCTTCTCTTGGCATTGGTTTTAAATCAAGTCGTGAAGAATATTACGATAATAATGACGATTATGATAACAGTGATGAAGATTACGAAGAAGAAATTATTGCAACAAATGCGGGTATTCCTAAGAAAACAGACGATGCTTTACCAATAATCACATCACGCCCACAAGCAGTGAAGGTTGAAAAGCCTGAAAACGAAGTTATTAATGAAAAAACCAATGCTGGTGATATCGAAGATTTAATTGAAGAAAATAAAGAAGTTTATAGCTATAGCGATTCAAACCCATTCTCAGAAAGTGCAGATGCTTTCCGAGAAAATCAAACCACTTCTGTTGATGATGAAAATGATATATATTCATCTACACCTTCTTATGAAAGTGGAGTAGATAGTTATAGTAGTGATTATTCGTATACACCAAAGATAAAACCTGATGTAAGTGAATCATACTTATCTGAAACTTATGCTGCACCTGTAAATGCAGAACCTGTAAAGCGTGGCAGAGGCAGACCAAGAAAAAATTCTCTTCCTGAAGAGACAACTACACCAGTAATTGAAAGTGCACCAGTAGTAGAAGCACCAGTTACAGAAGTTAAACGCGGTCGCGGAAGACCAAAGAAAAATCCTCTTCCAGAAGCTATTGCCACTGTTGTAGAAACACAGATACAACCACCAGTAGTTCAGGATACCCCTGTTGAAGAAGTTAAACGAGGCAGAGGTAGACCAAGAAAAAATCCTCTTCCTGAACCAGTTCCAGCGGAAGAAAAACGCGGTCGAGGAAGACCTAAAAAGGTCTACACACCTGAAGAGATAGCTGAAATGGAAGCAGCGGCTGCTGCAAAACAGGCAGAAAAAGAAAGAAAAGCGGAAGAACGCCGTCTTGCAGAAGAAGCAAGACGCGCTGAGATGGAAAGACGAGCAGAAGAGCGCCGTTTGGCACAGGAAGCTAAAAGAGCAGAAGCCGAAAGAAAAGCGGAAGAACGCCGTTTAGCACAAGAAGCAAGACGAGCAGAGGCTGCAAGAATAGCAGAAGAAAAAAGATTGGCGGCTGAAGCTCGTAGAGCAGAAGCAGCAAGAATAGCAGAAGAAAAAAGATTGGCCGAAGAAGCTCGCAAGGCTGAAGAAGCAAGAATTGCCGAAGAACTCAGAAAACGCGAGGAAGCACGCAAAGCTGAAGAGGCAAGATTAGCTGAAGAAGCTCGTAAAGCAGAGGAGGCACGCAGACTTGAAGAAGAAAGAAAGCGTGCAGAAGCTGAAAGAATAAGACTTGAAGAAGAGCGTAAAGCCGAACTTATAAGAAAAGCGGAAGAAGCTCGTAGAGCAGAAGAGGCACGAATTGCTGAAAAAGCGCGTCTTCTTGAAGAGCAAAGAAAAGCTGAAGAAACTCGTAAAGCTGAGGAAGCAAGAATTGCTGAAGAAATAAGAAAACGCGAAGCAGCAAGATTAGCAGAAGAGGCTCGTAAAGCCGAAGAAGCACGCCGCCTTGAAGAGATGCGCCGTCTTGAAGAAGCTCGCAGAGCGGAAGAAGCAAGAAAACAAGCCGAAGAAGCAAGGCGTTTAGCAGAGGCTCGCAGAGCTGAAGAAATGAGAAAGGCTGAAGAAGCAAGACTCAGAGAAGAAGCAAGACGCAAAATGGAAGAAGCAAAGCGTCAGGCTGAAGAAGCTCGTAGAGCAGAAGAAATGCGTAAAGCAGAAATGGCTCGTAAAGCAGAAGAGGCAAGAAGAGTTGCGAAGCTTTCTACCGAAGGCATAGTGGATGTTGCAGTAAAGGGTGGTAGTGCTGTGGCTGGTGCGACAGTTGAAACTACTATTAAAAGACCAGCTCCACCACCAATGGTATCTTCTAAGAAATCTGAAAAAACAGAGTCTGTTGTCGAAAAAAGAAATGAAAAAATTTCAGTTGCACCACCTGAACAGGTGACTTATACTGCGACTGATGACGAATATGAAATTTATGAAGAATATATTTCATTCGATGACAGAGTAGAAGAGGAAGAAGTTGCACCAGAAGATTTCGGTAGACTTTCATATATTGATTTATATGATAATAACGAAGATGATAGTGACGATTTTGTTTTCTCTGAAGCAGAAGAAGAAAAAGAAGACGATGGTGAATTTAATTATGGTGTTAAGGTTGTAAGAAAGAGAAAACGCAACCAATCTCAAGTTGAAAAAGCACCTGTTAAAGAGATTGTTTTAACAGATGAAAATGCACCAGCAGTTCAACCAAATATTGATGGTAATGCAATGCTTTCGCTTGCAGAAATGAAAAAACGAAACAGTAAGAATAGATTTTAAGGAGTAAACAATGTTTATTCAGAATATGTCGATGGCTGCACAGCAAGTTGCTATTCTTTACCTGATAGTTGCGGTCGGTTTTATAGCCGACCGCATTGGTATTTTTAAGCAAACAACTGCGAAGTTGTCAAATGATTTACTTTTTTATGTAATTACACCAGTTGTAATTGTACAGTCATTTTTAAATATGGAATTTAATAAAGAGACAATAAGCTCTTTTTTACTTGCCTTTGTCTGTATGTTTACAACACTTGTTGTAGGTATTTTTATAGTTGTTCCATTTTTTAGAAAAGATAAAGATAATTCATCAATTTATAAATATGCTGTAAGCTATGGTAATATGGGCTATATGGCTTTACCACTGTGTCAGTCGCTTTTGGGTAGTGAGGGTGTATTTTATTGCTCAGCAGGTGTTGTTGCATTTAATATTCTTTCATTTGTTCACGGTATATGGCTTATGAAAAAAGGTACCGAAAATGATGAAGGCTTTAAAATAAAAACAATAGTTTTAAATCCTGGTGTTTTATCTGTTGCAGTTGGTTTGCCATTATTTATATCGGGTTTACATTTACCAGAAATTATAAATGGTGCAGTTACTCATATTGCAAATTTAAATACACCGCTTGCTATGATATTTTTAGGCACATATATTGCAAATTCTGATTTGAAAGCGATGTTTAAACAAAAGCAGAATTATCTTGTTGCAATTTTAAAGCTTCTGGTGTTGCCATCAATTATGTTTGCGATTTTTAAATTGATTGGTCTTTCTGGTACAATTATTACTGCGTGTATGATTTCGGCATCAGTACCAAGTGCTACAAATACAGTAATGTTCTCTGCAAAATATGGAAAGGATACAGGTGTTGCGTCAACAGTAGTGGCATTCTGCTCACTTCTTTCAGTGCTCACAATACCTATAATGATTGCATTAAGTCGTGTGTGATATATTTGATTTAAAAAACTTGCCATTTTACGATATGTTACCTGTTGGTGTTTGTAGCTTTGAAAAAATCAAAAATGATTTAATTGATTGCAGAGCAAAAAGTCGTATTCCGACAGATGCAAAAAGCGTAATTGTTTATTTGTTTCCATATTATTTAGGTGAGGAATACTACAACAATTCAAATCTTTCAAAATATGCAGTCCCTGATGATTACCACAGAATATGTGGTGATTATTTAGAAAAGGTAGTGTTATATTTAAAGGGAAAATATCCTGATAATTCATTCGAGTGTTTTTGCGATAATTCACCTGTAAATGAGGTTCGTGTGGCTTGTCTTTCGGGACTTGGAGTAAAAGGTGAAAATTCACTTCTTATTAACGAAGATTATGGTAGCTTTTGCTTTATAGGTGAAATTATTACTGATTTAGATATTCCTGTTGAAGAAAAAAATATTAAGTTTTGTCTGAAATGTGGCTTGTGTGAAAAAAATTGTATTAACAACGCTTTGAGTAAAGGTATAGTGAATGAAAATAAATGTTTTTCTGCAATTACTCAGAAAAAGGGTGAATTAACCGACTTTGAGGCTGAACTCATCAGAAAAACCATGTGTGTATGGGGTTGTGATATTTGTCAGAATATTTGCCCGATGAATAAAAACATTAAAACTACGCCAATAAAAGAATTTTATGAAACTGCAAAAGCGGTTTATAAAGGTGAAAGTGATTATAATAAAAACAGAGCATTCTCGTGGCGAAAACAAGATGTGATAAATAGAAATCTTGAAATATCAGGTTGTAAATTCTGATAAAATCGTTTATAATTAAATATATAAAATATTCGGAGGTGCTTTTATGAAACTTTTAATAGGTATAGTTAATAGTGATGATGCTAACGAACTTCTTAATGAAATGAACAAATCATCATTTCAAGCGACAAAGCTTTCTACTTCGGGTGGTTTTTTAAAGACTGGTAATGTGACATTTCTTGTTGGTGTTGAAGAAGAAAGATTAGATGAACTTATTGAAATTTTTAAGAACTGTTGTTCAAGAAGAACCCAGATGGTTCCTACTGCACCGCCATTCATTGGAGAGGGTTTCTTGAGTGCTTCACCTGTTGAAATAACAATTGGTGGTGCAACAATTTTTGTAATTGATATGGAAAAGTTTATTAAATTATGAGTTTTAATGTAGATAGTTTAAATGAACAAAAAAAGCAGGAGCTTTTAAAAACTGTTTCTGGTGGCAGACGACCACACGCAGTTCTTGTTGATGGTGGAACTGAAAAAGAGCGAGAAGAAATAGCAATTCTTTTAGCGAAAATTTATGTGTGTGAAAATGCGACAGACAGCACACCATGTAATTCATGTTCAGGTTGCAGAAAGTCGGATGAGAAAATTCACCCTGATATAATAAGAATTACAAAAGACCCTGACAGAAAATATTACAGAAAAAATGAAGATGTAAGACCTATTGTTGAAGACGCTTATCAGACACCTAATGAGGCGAAAGTAAGGGTAATTATTATCCCAGAAATGCAGTTTATGAAGGTTGAAAGTCAGAATGTACTTCTTAAAATCTTAGAAGAACCGCCAACATATACAGCATTTATTCTTACTTCTGAAAGTGCAAACAATGTTATTGGTACTGTGCTTTCAAGAGTATCGCGTTTCAGAATAGGCGAGAGTGGCAATGACCTGGTTTTTAAAGAAAAAACACTTGAAATTGTTAAAAATATTTCAGAAGCATTGTCATCTAATTACGAATTTGATATAATATCTGCTACTGCACCACTTGATGGTAATAAACAACGAATAGTAGAAGTTCTTACTGCGTTGTCGGTATTTTTCAGGGATGCATTAGCTATAAAAAACGGAAACAAAGCATTGTTGAAGGATTTAGAACAAGAAGCAGAAAAAATTGCTTTTTCTTTCCCTGTGGCAACTCTTTTAAATTATTATGAAAGTGCAAATGAATTGCTTAAATTAACACAAGGAAATCCTAATTATAATCTTTTGGTAGCACAGTTATGTGTTAAATTGAGAAATAAATAAGACTTGGAGATATATTATGGCAGAAGTTGTTGGAGTCAAATTCAAAGAGGTTGGAAAGGTTTATTATTTTTCCCCTGACTCAAAAAGTTTTAATAAGGGTGATATGGTTATAGTAGAAACTTCACGCGGTGTAGAGTGTGGAGAAATTGCTATGGAAAATAAAGAGGTTCCAGAAAGCGAAATTATGCGTCCTTTAAAATCTATAATCCGTTTAGCTGGTGAAGAAGATATAAAAATCACAAAAGCTAACAGAAAAAAAGAAAGTGATGCATTTACCTACTGCGAGAAAAAAGTTCTTGAATTAGGACTTGATATGAAGCTTGTAGATGTAGAGTGTACTTTTGATGGAAGCAAAATTCTTTTCTACTTCACATCAGACGGACGCGTTGATTTCAGAGAGCTTGTTAAAATTCTTGCTTCTAATTTCAGAACAAGAATTGAAATGCGTCAGATTGGTGTGCGAGATGAAGCGAAAATGCTTGGTGGTCTTGGTATCTGTGGCAGACCATTTTGTTGCGGTCAGTATATGTCTGATTTTCACCCTGTTTCAATCAAAATGGCAAAGGAACAAGGTCTTTCGCTTAATCCTACAAAAATAAGTGGTACTTGTGGCAGACTTATGTGTTGCCTTAAATATGAACAGGATACTTATGAGTATCTTTACAAAACAACCCCAAAGGTTGGTGCTATTGTTGAAACAAGAGAGGGTAAAGGTACAGTTGTTGAAACAAATATTTTAGCAGGTACAGTAAAAGTCCAGCTTGAACGCAGACCTGAAGCAGCACCAAGTGTTTACTCTAAAAAAGATGTAAAAATTCTTAAAGACGGAAAAATTCAAGTAGATAAGAGTGAACTTGAGGCTTTGAAAGGTATAGAATAAAATTTTTCTAAAAAATAAAAATTTCCTATTGAAATTTTTAAAAGATATGTTACAATGAGTACAAACTTAACAAAAAGAAGGAGGAGAGTAACAATGGCATACAAAATTACTGACGCTTGCATTTCTTGTGGCGCTTGTGCAGCAGATTGCCCAGTAGAAGCAATTTCTGAAGGCGATGGCATCTATGTAATTGATGCTGATGCTTGCATCGATTGTGGTGCATGTGCAGGTTCTTGTCCTGTAGAAGCTCCTGTTGAAGCATAATTGAAATTTTTAAAACAGCTCACAGTTTTCTGTGGGCTGTTTTTTATTTGTAAAAAAATAATTAAATTGCTTGTAAACTCTTTAATTTTAATAAAAAATGTGATATAATTCTACGGATAATGGTGTTTTATGCATTTTTGTTGTAATTTGTTGAAGAAAGTAGGTTTTTTATGAAAAGATTTATAGATATTACAGACTTTACACGCGAAGAATTGCGTGAAGCAATCAATCTTGTTACATTCATAAAAGATAATCAGCATGTATATGCTAAAGAAATGACAAACCGAACTCTTGTAACTGCATTTTCGGAAGAAGACAGAAATGCAAAAATGGCATTTACAACTGCTGCAACAAGAATGGGCGGAGCTCACTTTGACTTTAAATTTAAAGAGGGCGAATCTTTAAAAGATGCTGTTATGGCTATGTCTTCTTGTGGTGATGTAATTGTATTAAATCACCACAAAAAAGGTGCAGCAAGAGCTGCGTCATTATATGCTACAATTCCTGTTATAAATGCAGGTGATGGTAAAAGAGCATATCCTGTTAAAACACTTTCAGATATTTCTACTGTCTGGATTGAAAAAAATCATGTTTCAAATATGAAAATAGGCTTCGTGGGTGATTTCAGCAACAATGCACTTGTAAGAGGACTTTTACAGTGTCTTAACATTTATAAGGGCAATGAATTTTTCTTTGTATCTGCAAATGGCAAGCCTATAACAGATGATTTTATTTCTATTATGGACAGACGAGAAAAACCTTTTGTAGTTTACGATAATCTTGCTGAGCCACTTCCTGAACTTGATGTTATATATTTTACTGAGGTAAAAAAAGAGTTTTTTGACTCTGTAATTCAGTACGAAGCAAGAAAGCATTGTTTTAATTTAGATGAGCGCTTATTACTCACAGCAAAGCCTGACCTTGCAATTCTTCACCAGTTTCCACGAAATGAAGAAATCAGTGAGAGTGTTGATGATGACGAAAGAGCAAAGTATTTTAAAATGCTTGAGTATAATGTGGATGCGGCAATTGCAATTATTATTAAGCTTATAACTAAAAGAACAGGTAGACTTATAAAACCTTGTATGGAAGAAGCAACACACGATTTTAAATGCCTTAAAGATGATTGCATTACTTCAACTGAAGACTATTTGCCACCACTTTTCCACGAAAATGCAGATGGCGAATTGATTTGTAAGTATTGTGGTCATAAATATGTAACAAAGTGATTTTTATGGAATATAATAAAATTTTAATTGTAGATGCTGTGAGCAGAAGTGACGGATTTACAAAAAAACTTGTTGAATTTTTTAAAAGTAATATAAACACAGAAAATATAGTTACATTTGAAGCGTATAAAGAAAAATTCAGTTTTTGTGATGGATGTAATTTCTGCGAAAATAATGAGCGTTGCAAATATAAAGATTTAGATGTTTTTATGGGTGAGTTTGAAACAGCAGATTTAATAGTGTTTGCGACTCCAGTGTATAACGGTATGGTTTCTGCACCAATGAAAGCACTTATAGAAAGATTTCAACCATACTACACATATTTTTATAAACAAAATAAAACACAGAAAATAGAAAAACGAAGAAAAGCAATAATACTTGCTTCTGCCGGCAGAGATGCTGAAACGGCACTTGATTATATTGTAACTCAGTATAAGTATGCTTTTTCTGTTACAAATATTGAATTTATCGGTTCTGTTCTTTGTAATTTTACAGATACTTCCCCCAATTTATCAAAGGCAGAAGAAAAAATAAAAAACATATTGGAAAGGATGGATTTACAATGAAGAAAAAACTAAAAAAACGCAGTTCTGTTTTAATTGCGGTAGTTCTGATTCTGGTGGCATTTTCTGCTACTGTTATTGCTTTAGAAGTAAAAGACAGCCTTTTTTATATGAATACACCGACTTTTATAAATACGAAAGCACTCGGTTCCGGTACACACGGTTTTAATGTGTCTGTAAAGGGTAGCCTTGACAGTGATGAGGATTATGAAGCGTATATGTTTACGCTTTCAGAAAACGGTGCTCTGAGTATTAATTTTAATCACGAAGAAGTTACAGAATCAATTCTAGAAGGTTGGCGTGTAACACTTTACAGTGTTGATGAAGCCGATGCAGATTGGTATGAATATAAAGAATTAACATATTTTGATGCTTTCTGGAATGCTATTACATCTACTTGGGGTGAAACAGGTCTTAAAAAAGGCACTTATGTTATAATGGTTGAACCGGGTCAGTTATTCCTCCCCGGTAACTTCGATTTGAATTTAAGTTTTACACCTACAGAAAGTTTTGAAAAAGAATTCAATGATACAAAAGAAACTGCTGACACATTAAGACTTAACAGACTTATTTATGGTTCATCAGGTCAGCGTTCAGGTGATGCAGATATTGACTATTTTAAGTTTGAATTAACTGCAGACACTTATGTTGATGTTTCATTTATGCATGATGATGATAAATTACCACAGGTTGGTTGGGTAGTAAGACTTCTTACAGATGACAATCAGGAGATTTCATCATTTGCTTCAAAATATCAGGACCCGACGCTTAATACAGGTAAAATAAATTTAAGACCGGGTATTTACTATATATGTGTCGAAACACAGGTTCAGACAGGTATGACATATCGTATCAAAGTAGAAACAGGTATTTCAGAAACTACTGAATTTGAAATAAATGATACACCGGAAAAGGCAGAAAATTTCCCTGAAAGTACAATTGTAAGTGGTAGTCTTTCACCAAAAGTAATGGGACTTGATAAAGACTACTTCAGAATTACTCTTGAAAAAGAAAGTTATATAACAATTAACTTTACTCACGCTTTTGATGAAAAAGAATTTGACGAAGACTATAATGGTTGGAATGTCCGTCTGTTAAAGAAAAATGAAGATGGTACCTTAACCGAAATGGTAAAACGTATTTCTAAATGGAATGACGAAGGTGTAAATATTACAGGTATGGGCTTGCCTGCCGGAGAATATTACATTTTGGTTGATGCAGATTCAATGAGATATACTTCAGTACCGTATGAACTTATTTACACTTGCAACAACGATATTTTATATGAACACGAAAGCAATAACACGAAAGAAACTGCAAATGAAGTAGAAGTACTTAAAAATTATTACGGTACACTTATTTCAACCGATACTAATTTTGACAGAGACTACTACAAATTCCAGGTAACTAAGGACAGAAATATTGCGTTCCAGTTCTACCACGATTACACCAGTGATAGTTCACTTGCATGGATTGCTACTATCATTGATGAAAATGGTAATGAAATAAAACAGGTTCAATCTGCAAAGAATGACTATGTTGTTTCAACTGGTGTTATTGAACTTAAAAAAGGTACTTACTATATCCTTATAGAAAATGACCTTTATTCTTCAGAGGACACTTACTGGTTCAGAATAATAGCATAATTTATATAAGATGGGGGGAGCAATTTGAAAAGAATTATAGCATGTGTACTTGCACTGGCTTTATGTGTAACAGTTTGTTGTTCATGCGTAGCAGAAAAAACAAAGAACGAAAAAATTCTTTTAGTTGCTTCCTTTTACCCCGTTTACATTTTCACTTTAAATATAGTTGATGGTATAGATGAAATTACAGTTGAATGTATGGCAGAGCAAAATGTCGGTTGTCTTCACGATTACCAGATATTAAGCAAAGATGCCCGTCTTATTTCTGACTCTGATGCGTTTATTATAAATGGTGCAGGTATGGAGGAGTTTTTAGAAGATGTCTATATGAGTGTTGATGATATAAGCGTTATAGATACTTCAAAAAATATTGAAGTAATTGAAGCTTACCACGAAGAACATCACGAAGAGGATGAGCACCATCACCATAGTGTTAATTCTCATATATGGATGTCAGTAAAAAACGCAATTGTTCAATGTGAAAATATTGCAGACGAATTGACTGGGATGTATCCACAATATAAAGAACAGATTGAAAATAACAAGTCAAAGTATATTACCCGACTTGAAATTCTTGATGATGAATTAGAATTGAAATCTCATAACATAAAGGGTGCAAATATTATCACATTTCACGAGTCATTTGATTATCTGGCGAATGATTATTCCTTTAACATTTTAGCAAAGGTTGAAAGTCACGAGGGTGGTGAGCCATCTGCAAAAGGTCTTGCAGAACTCACAGAGATTATAAAGCAGAATAATGTAAATGTTCTTTTTATAGAGCCTGACTATAAAGGTTCGGCGGCAACAATTTTAAGTAACGAAACAGGTGTAGAAATCTGTGTAATTAACCCTGTTATAAATGGGGAATTGTCCGTTACCGCTTATGAAGATATAATGCGGGAAAATATGAAATCTATTTTAAAGGCGGTGAATTGATGTCATCACAGAATGGTTGCGGATTATGTAAAATATCGGTAAAAGATATTGGCGTGAAAAAGGGTAAGGATATTTTACTTTCAAGTGTTTCATTTGACCTTTTTTGTGGTCAGCTTACTGCATTGATAGGTGTAAATGGTGCTGGTAAAACTACACTTTTAAAATCTATTCTTAACGAAATAAAACACGATGGAACAGTAAGCTTTCACGCACATCACGGTGAAAAAATTGAAAATATTACAATCGGTTATGTTCCGCAACATCTTGATTTTGACCGTTCAGCTCCTGTAAGTGTCGAAGATTTTATGCTTATTGGCAGAACAAATTTACCTGTATGCTTTAAAAAAGATAAAAAACAGTCAAAGGCGATTGATGAAGCACTCGAAATGGTTGGTTGTCTTGAACTTAAAAATAAAATGCTTGGTGTTCTTTCTGGTGGCGAAATTCAGAGAGTTATGCTTGCAAGTGCTCTTTATCCGTTACCGGAGCTTCTTATTCTCGATGAACCTGTTTCTGGTGTGGATATGAAGGGCAGTGAAAAATTCTACGAGGTAATTAAAAATCTTAAAACAAATTACCATATTGCGATTGCAATGGTTTCACACGATTTAGGAATTGTAAAAGAGTATGCAGATAATGTTATTCTGATAAATAAATCTGTATTAAAAAGTGGTAGTGCAGAAGAAGTTTTCTCTTCAAAAGAATTTAAAGAGAGCTTTCTTTATGGATTGGAATGAAAATGATGGGTTATATATATGATGTTCTCGGTGTGATTTTGCCATTTTCGTGGGCAGATTACAAATTTATGAAAAATGCACTTTTAGCCATTATAATCATAGCTCCGCTTATGGGAATTTTAGGTACAATGGCAGTAAATAATAAGATGGCATTTTTTTCAGATGCTTTAGGGCACAGTGCTTTAACTGGTGTGGCACTTGGTGTTCTTTTAGGAATTGAAAATGAAATTATATCTCTTTTAGCATTTGGTGTTTTAATGGCACTTATAATAACAAGAGTAAAAAATAAAGGTAACGCGTCAAGCGATACAGTAATAAGTGTATTTTCTTCAACCTCGATTGCATTAGGTCTTTTGGTGCTTTCTTATGGTGGTGGATTTTCAAAGTATTCGGCATATCTGGTTGGTGATATTTTAAGCGTTACACCAGTTGAGATTTTAAGTCTTTTAGTAGTTCTTATTGGTGTTCTTGTTTTATGGTCGCTTATTTACAATAAACTTTTACTTATTTCTATAAACAGAGAACTCGCGGCAAGTCGTGGTGTTAAAACTGTTCTTTATGAAAATATTTTTGTAGTTGCAGTTGCAGTTGCGGTTATGTTTTCAATTAAATCGGTAGGTATTCTTCTTATAAATTCATTACTTATTCTTCCTGCGGCAACTTCGAGGAATATAGCAAAGAATTCAAGAAGTTATTTATATATGTCTGTAGTTATATCATTATTTTGTGGTGTAACAGGACTTATTACATCATTCTATATAAATACTTCTGCAGGTGCTACAATAGTTATGGCACTCGCGTCAGTATTTTTCGTGACATATGTATTAAAGAAAAAATGAGAAAGGGAAAGGAATAAAAATGATATTTTCACAATTATTTTCACAAGATATAGGCGTTGATCTTGGTACAGCAAATACATTGGTTTTTGTTAAAGGTAAAGGCATTGTTATAAGAGAACCATCAGTTGTTGCGGTTGATGAAAGAACAAACCCTAAAACTGTTGTTGCAGTTGGTGCTGATGCTAAAAGAATGATAGGCAGAACACCAGGTTCTATTACTGCAGTAAGACCACTTAAAGATGGTGTTATTGCCGACTTTGATATGACTTCTGATATGCTTAAAGAATTCATACGCCGTGCTATAAGTAACTCACCATTTAACAGAGCGAGAGTTATGATTTGTATTCCGTCAGGTGTTACAGAGGTTGAACGCCGTGCGGTTCACGATGCGGCAAAGAGTGCGGGGGCTAGATATGTAAGCCTTATTGAAGAACCAATGGCTGCGGCTATTGGTGCAGGGCTTCCTGTACTTGAAGCAACCGGTAGTATGATTGTTGATATCGGTGGTGGTACAAGTGAAGTTGCAGTTATTTCATTAGGTGATATTGTTACATCAAAGTCAGTAAAAATGGCTGGTGACAATTTTGATGAGGCAATAATTTCTTATGTCAGAAACACAATGAACCTTTTAATAGGTGAAAGAACTGCAGAAGATATTAAAGTTAAATTAGGTTCTGCTTACCCTTATGAAGGTGAAGCGGCAATGGAAATTAAAGGTAGAAGTACTATAAGCGGTTTGCCTGCTTCTGTTGAAATTACAAGCGAACAGGTAAGAGAGGCGTTAGCACAATCTGTTGACCAGATTCTTGATGCTATTAAATACACACTTGACAGAACTCCACCAGAGCTTGCAGCGGATATTGTTGAAAAAGGTATTACACTTACAGGTGGTGGTGCACTTTTAAGAGGCTTTGACAAATTTATTGCGGCTGGTACAGGTATGCCTGTTCATGTAGCAAAAAATCCTCTTGATTGTGTTGTTAATGGTACAGGTATTTGTCTTGAGAAAGATTTCCTTGGATTTAATAAGAAGGGTTAATTAAAATGAAAAGATTTCTACAAAGTGCAAGTTTTAAGCGTCTTGTAGCAATAGCAGGTGTAATTTTTTTAGGAATTATATGTGCGGCATTTTCTCATAACGCAAGCTCGCCATTTACTTCTGCTATGAGTTTCGTATTTACACCGTTGCAAAATCTTGCTTCAAGTTTTTCATCTGAAATGTCAGGACTTTCTGCTGCATTTACCTCTTCATCAAAATATCTTGAACAAATTGAGGAGTTAGAAAAACAGGTTTCAGATTACAGAGAGCAACTTGCGGATTACGAAGAGTTAAAACAGAAAGTTGTAGCGTACGAAGAATTTTATGATATAAAGGTGCAGAATCCTGACTACCAGTTCGCTTACGGAACGGTAGTTTCAAGAGATGTTGCAGACCCTTATGGGTCATTTGTTATAAATGCAGGTTCTACTTCGGGTATAGAGGTTAATGACCCTGTTATTTATGGAAACTATGTTGTTGGTATTGTAAAGAAAGTCAATTTATCTACGAGTGTGGTCTATACAGTTTTAGACCCGAGAATAAATATTGGTGCTTACGAATCAGCAACAAGAGAATATGGTTATGTTTCAGGTGACAATAAACTCTTGAAAGATGGTCTTTGTAAATTACAGGGATTAGAAAGAAACAGTTCTATTGTCAGTGGTGGTATTGTCTGTACATCAGGTTCGGGTGGTGTTTTCCCTCACGGACTTATTATAGGTGAAGTGGACTCTGTAACTACCGATGAAATTACAACCTCTACTTATGCTACTATAAAACCTTATACCGATCTTAATGAATTAACAGATGTTTTTGTTATAACTTCATTTATAGGTCAGGGTGAAAGCGATACAGGAGAATAATTAAATAATTTAAATTGTAAAGGTAGGTGAAATGCGTGAATTATGATAACAACAAACCTAAAATAAAAAGAAGAATAATTTTTGTTATTGCTATAGTTATTACTGCAATTGTGCAGAATACTGGTTCTAGAGTAAATGGTGTTTTTGATGCTCACGCATTTTTACTTATACCGTTACTTATATCAATTTCAATGTTTGAAAGAGAAATTGTTTCTGCACTTTTAGGTGCTCTTGCGGGACTTTTGTGGGATTTATCTGCAGGTATTGATGGTTATAATGTTTTAGTTTTTATGCTTATATGTGCTGTGTCAAGTATTTTGATAAACCGACTTATGCAGAACAATATTATAACTGCTGTAGTTTTAGGTCTTAGTGCAGTTGCAGTTTATATTACATTGTATATCATAATTTATATTGCACTTGATGGTGGCGGTTATCCATTAAGTCAGGTTTTAAGATTTTATTTGCCATCATTTATTTTTACATCGGCGTTTATTCCGATTTACTATTTTTTAGTGAAAATAGTTTTCGAGTCAAACAGAACAGTTGAAGAATATTAAAGTAGAATAATATAAAATTCAGGTGAAAATAAATGACAAAAGAACAAAGAAAAAAACGAACTCGTATAGGTGTAGGAATTATTATTGCAGTTTTTGTAAGTCTTGCACTTTACCTTGTGAAAATACAGATTATAGACGGTGATGAGTACAAAGCCGCAAGTGCCAATCTTGCTGTTACACAAACAAAAATAAAAGCTTCTCGCGGTGAAATTTTTGACACAAGTGGTAATCCGCTTGTTACAAACAGACAAGGCTATTCTCTCGTATTCAAGTATTCAGAATTCCCTTCATATAAGAATCAGGAAGAAAGAAACAGAGTTGTTTGTGAGCTTATTAAATTGTTTGAAGAAAATGATGCCGAGTGGCTTGACAGATTGCCGATTGTTTATAATAAAAAAGGTAAATTGGTAGTTGATAAAGATAAAGAAACTGAATTCAAATATATGGTTTCTGAAAGTATGCTTGAACTTCCAAACGGTGAAAAATCAACACCTGAAGAATGTCTTGATGCACTTATTGAGAGATATAAATTGCAAGGTTATGGCAGAGAAGAAGCAAGAAAAATTGCCTCGGTATGTTTTGGTATGAAATATCACGGTTTTTCAGTTGCTTCACCTTACACTTTTGCAGAAGATGTGCCACTTGACTTAATACCGATTGTTCTTGAAAACAGTAATGTATTCAAAGGTGTCGCAGAAGAAAGCACAACATATCGTGAGTATGCTGATACAACTGCTTTTTCACATATTTTAGGTGTTGTTGGTTCAATCAGTGCTGAAGAATATGAGTACGAAAAAATTAAACTCCAACAGATTTTGAATGATGATGAAATAACAAAAGATGAAAAAGATTCTTATGTAAACAATGCCTATACCATAAATGATAAATATGGTAAAAGTGGTATTGAAAGTGTTATGGAAGAATATTTAAGAGGTAAAAATGGTATAAAAACCACTACCGAATCCTCCGATGGTACTGTTACAGAAGCATTTCTTTTAGCTCCGGAGCAAGGTGCGACTGTTGTTACAACAATAGATTCAGGACTTCAGTCTGTGGCAGAAAAATCACTTGCTAAAGCACTTAAAGATAATAAAAATCTTGGCTTTTTCGGTGAAGCGGGAGCGGTAGTAGTTCAGAATGTAAGAACAGGCGAAATTTTAGCGTGTGTATCTTACCCTACTTTTGATATCACAAAATACTTCAGTGAATACGATAAGCTTTCAAACGATGGTGACAGTCCTCTCTGGAACAGAGCACTTTTAAGTGCTTACGCACCAGGTTCTACAATGAAACCGGCAGTTGCTATTGCGGGTCTTTCAGAAAAAAAGATTGATGCTGGTTCAACATATAACTGTACTAACCATTATGTGCTTGAAGACCAGACCTTCCAATGTCTTAGCCGACATGGGTATTTAAGTGTTACAACTGCACTTGAAAAATCCTGTAACATTTATTTCTTTGAATTAGGTCGTGAATTAGGTATTGATAAGCTTAATAAATACTCAACACTTTTAGGCTTAGGTCAGAAAACGGGTATAGAATTACCAGAAGCAAGTGGTATGCTTGCAAGTGTTGCTAACAAAGAGGCAAATGGCGAAACATGGAACCCGGGTGATACTGTTCAGGCGGCTATCGGTCAGTCAGATAACCTTTTTACACCTATACAGCTTGTAAACTATTGTTCAACTATTGCAAATGGCGGAACAAGATATAAACCATATATGATTAAGTCTGTTCTTTCTGCAGATTTGTCAGAGGTTATTTATGAAACTACACCTGAAGTTATAAATACACTCTCAATAAGTGAAAAAGACCTTGGTATTGTAAAACAAGGTATGCGTCAGGTGCTTACAAGTACAGAAAACTCTGCACATTATATTTTTCAGGATTGTATAGTTGAAGCGGCAGGTAAAACTGGTACTTCACAACTTAAAAGAACAACAGATGACGGAACTGTTGTCAACTGTAACAATGGTTTCTTTATTTCTTACGCACCTTACGATGACCCTGAAATTGCAATTGCAGTAGTTGGTGAAAATGTTAAAACAGGTGGCGGTATGTCAAAGGTTGCAGTAGATGTTTATAATTATTACTTTGGTAACAAAAACAAATACGAAGCAGTAGATAAAAATAATGTGTTAATTCCATAATTGGATTTTTAATGGTGGTGAAAATATGTCAACAATAATGGTAGCTTCTGCAAAAGGTGGCGTTGGTAAATCTACATTATGTGTGGGACTTGGCAGAATACTTGCAGAAAAAGGCCACAAGACACTTCTTGTTGATATGGATATAGGTGTAAGAAGTCTAGATTTGCTTCTTAATGTAGCTGAAAAAACTGTTTATAACTGGGGCGATGTTATACTTGAAAATTGTGACCCGTCAAAAGCATTGATTGGTATAACACCAAATCTTTCATTGCTCCCAGCCCCTCTTTCATTAAGCGAAGAATATACTGGGGAGTCAGTAAAAAAACTTATAGAGTGTTATAAAGAAAAATTTGAATTTATAATTCTTGATGCACCTGCAGGGGTAGAAAGTGGTTTTAAACTTTCTTTAAAAGCAAGTGAAAGTTGCATTATTGTATCTACTCCCGACCCTGTAAGCATAAGAGCCGCTTCGGGTGCCGCTTCACTCGTCAGAAATAGTGGGATAAAAGATGTACGACTCGTGCTTAACAGATTTAATAAAAAACAACACAGAGCACTTTGTGTTGATGATGTTGTTGATTCTGTTACTGCAAGATTTTTGGGTATTGTACCTGAGTCAAAAGATATTGCACTTACTGCAATAGGTGAAGAGTTGCCTTACGACTCAAAGGGTAATATGGCATATTTAAGAATTGCAAAACGAATTCTTGGTGAAAATATTCCTTTCAGATTTAAAAATATATAGTTGACAAATTCTGACTTTTGGTTATAATAATCTTGTACCAAAAATATGTGCACAATTTTTGATACCAATTAAAAACAGGGGAGCTGACGGACGTCGGCTGAGAAAGAAAACAATCCTTTTCTGACCCTTTAAACCTGATGCGGATAATGCCGCCGTAGGAAATATAAAGTTTGTCTTTTACTCTCTACGGTGGGTTGTCGCCGTAGGGAGATTTTTATTGGAGGTCTTTAAAATGACAAACTTAACAAAAAAAGAAAAAAACAGACGACTTGCAGAAAGTGCTTTGATGTTGGCACTTTCGACAATTTTAGCAGAATTTGCGGTATTTGAGTTGCCGTTTGGTGGTAGTGTAACACTTTTCAGTCAAGTACCCGTTATATTGATTTCATATCGTTATGGTGTTAAATGGGGGCTTACAACAGGTCTGGCTTTAAGCTTTATTCAACTTATATTCGGTATTCAGAATTTCTCTTATGTAAGTGGTATAGGTGCATTTATGATTCTTGCATTTTGCGACTACATAATAGCCTTTTCTGCCTTGGGACTTGGTGGAATGTTCAGGTATAAGATTAAAAATGATGTTCTCGCAGTTTCACTCGGCGGTATTGTGGTAAGTATTATAAGATTTATCTGCCATTTTATAAGTGGTGCTACTATCTGGGGCGAATATGCTGAAAAAGGTCAAACAGTATTAGAATATTCATTTACTTATAATATAAGCTATATGTTACCAGAGCTTGTAATTACTGTTATAGGCTTGGTTGTAATTACAGGTGTCTTTGATTTGAATTCACTTGAATTGAAAACTAAAATAAAAAAGAAAACTGAAGAAAAGTAAATAATTTGTAAATCTCCTTTGAATTTTAAGAAAATGTTTGAATTTTACTGTTATTAGTGATAAAATGAAAATGTTATTTTAAAATCTCAAAGGAGGTTTTTTCTTGAAAGACGAAAAAGATATAACTCTTGAAGCGAATGAAACAGACGAGGCGTTAGAATCTTCGCTTGATAAAAGTGATAATTACGAACAAGAAAAACTTAATGACGAGTTAGAAAAACTTGCAGAAACTTTCAGAACTGAGCTTAAAAAGGCAAAGGAGCAGGGTGAAGTTAAAGTAAGTGAAAATGAAGTTGTTGACGAAAATGATAATGTAATTCCTAAAGACGAACTTTGCGAATGTTGTAGTGAAAGACGAAAAGATACTTCAATTTCACCAAACTATGCTTATTGTTCTGAGTGCAGAGAGCTTATGAAACGCTATCCTCTCAATTTTTCAAGCGTAGTTGTTGCTCTTGCAATAATAGTGGTTGCAGTATTCGGTGTTGCAGGCTTTATTACAGATTTTTCTGGTTACAACAGTGCAAAACTTGCAAATGACGCAAGTAGAGAAAATAAAAAATTCTCTGCGGTTGAATATTATGTTGAGGCTTGTTCTTTTTTTGAGGATAAAGAGCTTATTCCAAAAAAACTTTACAGAGACAGTGCAGAAAATATTTTTTCAACCATTCCAGAGGGCGTAAGTTCTTTTGAGAAGGTTTCAGAAATTATTGATTTAGCACTTTCTGATTTTGAAGCAAAATTGCCAATTTATAATGGCTATGAAAATTTAAGAGATAAGTCATTGACTATGTATAACACATTCAATGCTTTTTACGCGATTATGAATAACACAGAATATAATAATTTAAGCGTCGATGACAAAGATTTAATTTTAAAAATATATAATGAAATCGGAGATTTGATTGGCAAGGAATTGACAATCAAATCTATGACAGGTGAAGATATTACTGTTGTTTATGATGAAGCATCAGTTTTGTTCTCTCAATTTATGTTCGCGTATTCTTATGGTGAATTTGATAAAGCTTATGAATGTTTAAGAACTCTTGATGACCTTTACCCTGAATATATTTCTATGTATGGCTATGAACTTGCAATTTTAGAAATTCAGAGTGGTAATTTCAAAGAAGCAAATACTCTTGCAGATAAACTTATTATTAATAATGCAGAGGATTCTTCACCTTATGGTATTTATACTTACAGTTACCGTATGAAAGGTAGTTATGAAAAATCACTTGAATATGCAGAAAAAGGTCTTGCATTAAACAATGAAGATAGTGATTTGTACAGACAAAAAGCAATTACATTACTCTTACAGGGCGAAACAAAAGAAGCACAAAAAGTTGTTGAAGACGGATTAGCTTTAGGCGAGTATGCTGTTATGTATTACACATATTTAGTAATCGCAAATGAAAATGGCGACACCAAAAAGGTAGAAGAAATTCAACAGATTTTAGATGATGCACAGGTTGAAACACCTGAAAAGATACAAAAATATCTTGATGGTAAATTAAGCTATAAGAAATTATTTACGGAAGGTACAGGTGATATACAATGACATATATTTATGTAGCTACGAGAATAATTACTTATTTCGGTACTGAACTCAGAGTGTTGTGGGAGCAGTTAGTTTGCAGATTTTTCAAAATTCCACAAGAAGACCCAAGAACCTTTAAAGCAACTGAAATGTGTGGTCATGTAGAGCACGAATTATTAAAATCACTTAAAGAGTCATTTTTAATGTGCTTTTTGCCATTCTTTATGAACTTTGTTTTAGGTATTTGTATTTTGCTCACAGGTTCTTACAGAGTGTTTTATATTGGCGATATTTCGCTTTCAAGCATAGTTTTTCTTATTGCAGGTACTTCGCTTCTTGCTAACTGTGCACCATCTTTTGAAGATGCGCTTTCATTTAAAGATTATCTTTACAGTAAAGAGACAAGTACTTTTGTGAAAATAATTCTCACACCACATTTTGCAGTTTCTTACGCTTGTGCTTATCTCGAAAGATATTCCATAACATTTATTTTAGCAATTCTTTTTGCGTGGGTATTCCCTACATTATTCAGTGTAACTTTTCCCGTTATAAATCAGATTTTAAATTAAAAAATTACCTCGTAGTTTCATAACTACGAGGTAATTTTTTTTACATTATCTTTTCAGTTAATAAAATTTCATCGTTATCGGTAAATGTTGCTACAATTCCGTTTCTGTGGGCGGTAGCATATATCGGTACTTTTGCAACCATTGTCAGATTCCATTTTACATTCGGGTAAATTTTACCAAGGAAGTTTGTGCAGATAGCAATTTCAGGCTTTAATTGTTTTAAAAATTTCTGTGAAGATGAGCCATAATAACCGTGATGACCTATTTTTAATAAATCAACATCACCTATTGCTTCACCATAAAGCTGTTCAAGTCCTGAGCTTTTTGTGAAATCGGCGGCTAAAAATGCTCTGTTTTCACCTTTTGTAACTATTACGCCGACACTATTTGCATTTTCGCCATTTCCATTTAATTCTTCGGGTGTAACTGTGTTTATAAATTGTAATTTGAAGTCGCCGAAATTGAATTTCCAATCAGGTAAATCTTCTATTAAAACAATATCTTTTTCTTTTAATGCTTTAATTATATCGTTGTAAGTTGCAACATTGTCCCAACCATCTTGCTCCAATTCAGTAGCAATTTCCTTGTTATACTTTTTAAAATATGCTCTGCCTATTTTTATTTCGTCATCACTTATTATTTCATAAAAGGCACCAATATGGTCGTAATGGTTGTGAGTGCCTAAAATAAAATCAAGGTAAACTTCACCGCTTTCATTTTTTGCGACTTTTTTCAAGTACGAAATAACTTCGTCTTTATACCCTTCATAAGGTGTAGTTTTTCGTGGGTTTTCGTCACCCTCACCCGAATCTATCAAAGCAAAGTGACCATTACTTTCAAGTAAAATACAGTCGGAATTACCTGTATTAAGAAAATGAATTCTGTCATTACCGTTTTTAAGAGTAAAATCTTCTGTTTCTAAAGTATAATTCTTTTCGTATTTGTTGCAAAGCACAAGGGTTAAAATATCTAAACTGAAAACAGAAAACATTACAAATGAAATTATAATTGTCGCAATAACACGGGCTAATTTTTTCTTATCCATTTTCAGCACCGCCTTTCATTTTTTCTTTTAATGAAAGTAAAATATTTAAAACTATTGCAACTACAAGTGCAAAGAATATATTTGTAAAAATTGAAATGACAAATATTAAAACGAGTGAAATTATACTTAAAAAGCCTTTTTTGAAAGAAGTACTGATTTCACCCCATGGTACTTGTTTCCAAGCGTTGACAATAAGCACAACTGCCAGGGAGTGAACAGGAATTCGTGCTATAATGTCATCTAAAAAGAAAGAAGAGTAAATTACAAGTAATACCGCAAAAATAGCAGAAACAACAGAATATCCGCGGATTTCGAATGCTCTTACCGGGAATCCGCCCGAAATACCGTTTAAAATTGTTGCAGTGCCTTGTGAATCTGTTCTTGTTTTTTCTTTTGAGAAAAATAATAGTAAAAGTCCTAAAGCAGCTGCACTTTGAAATGCGTTTATATATGCTTCTTGTGAAAATAAAAATTCCTCATTAAAGGATGGTAAAAAGAAAGAAAGAGTATCTTTTGCTATAAAATCTGAAAGTCCCGACACTTCGTTTATCGGAGTGTAATTCTTATCAGGATTAAGAATTAAATTTAAAACCAAAGGTAATATTAAAGCAAAGCTTTCTGCAGGTAAATATTTGTTTGCTTTTCTGAATTTAAATGGATAAGTAATCATAGCAAAAAGCGTTACTGTTCCAAAAAATACACCACGCCAGTTAGGGTGGAAGCCTAATGAACGGTAGGTTTTGAGAATTTCAATTACAGTAAAGCCCTCTGCACCAATCCCAAAATAATGCGTTGTTAAAAGTGCAGTAACAGCAAAAGCAAGACTTAATGAGAGACCACTTTTTACAGCAGGGTGAAGTGTGAGTTTTTCGCATTTTTTATTTAAAAAGAGAAAAATCAATCCACCACCAATTACTGCGAAAGGCAAAAGTGAATTTGTACCCGAAGATAAAACTAAAAGTAGTGGTACTGTAAAAAATGTATCGGGTGCAAAAATCTGATTTTTCAAACTAACTGAAATAATGATTGAAATTATTGCGGTAGTTAATGCGTACCATATATTAAGTTGTAAAGAAACTGCAAAACAAAGTGAGTAAGAAAATACAAAAAGATATGCAGTTATACCGTAACTCAGATTTTTTACAAGATTGTTTTTTTGTAGCATTTAATTTGTATCCTTAATAGATTTTAAAATTTAACAGTGATATTTTACATTAAATTTTACCATATAACAATAGTTTTTTCAAAAATATAGCAATAAAATCGTTTTGTTTCTTTTATTCTATTGACTTTTTTTAAAAATCATTCTATAATAAAACGGAATTTGAAGAATGGAGAGGGATATATTATGAAATTGACCCCTGCAATGAAAATAATTTTAGCGGTTGCAGCAATTTGTATTGCAATCACACTTATTACAACAAATAATATTGCGACAGTTATGGTACTTTATGGAATTAACTCAACACCAACAGTTGCGACACAAGGTGGTAACAATGTACAACAAGGTACTGTAAATAACGGTAACCAGGGTGGCGGTTATGTTGATGACAGTGTAAACACAAATACTAGTACCAACACCAACACAAGTACCGGTACTGATACAAGTACAAACACAAATACTAATAGCAGTACTTCTACTACTCCAAGTGGAAATACAAGTACAGATAATAACAGTAGTTCTGCAAATAATAATGCGAACACTCAGCAACCATCAGGTGATGCTGGTGCTTCAGCTGGTAAAAATGACAAAGCTTTAGTTGTTGAAGAATTTAATAAAGCAGTTAACTCAGTTAAAACAAATGCAAAAGAAGTTAAACAAAAAAATGTTACAAACTATCTTGCAGCCTCACCAACAATTCCAAGTGCACTTGGGTTTATCTATAAAACACTTGGTGAAGACGAATGGTTAGACGGTATGCTTCAGGACAACAGTCAGGGTGAAGCTACATACGCTGGTGCTGATATTAAAGCGAAATTCCCTGTTGAAGGCGAAGATTACGCTAGTAAACTTACTGAAGCTGATGTATCAAAGGCAGAACGCTCAGAAGCTAACGGCATTGTTACTATTACAATCGAAACACTCCCGGATGCTAAATCGGATTCTGTAAAACACGGTGATGGTCACGCACCAAAGGCATTCAATGTTATTCTTCCTGGTATTGTTAATGATAACATTCCGGGTGTTGCAACAAGCCTTGTTGGTACTGCTACAATGGAATACCCTGCATCAACAATCGTTGTAAAAATCGACAAAGCAACAGGTAATGTTATTTCAGCAGATTACGACCTCAAGTGGACAATTAACTTTGATAAGTTAGGTGCAATTATTCCTTTAGGAACCAAAGCATCATATACAGTATCTTATAAATAAGATTACATAAGACAGCATCTGCCAGTCAGGTGCTGTTTTTTATTGGAAGTGATAAAATGCTCTCTTTAGAAAAAATAAATGGTTATTTATGTAACGAATTAAAAGAAGTTGATATAAATGTTTTTGACGAAGTGACATCTACAAACACGCTTTTAAAAGAGCAAGGAAAGAATAAAAGCGAGTTTTGTACTATAATTGCTTCTTCTCAGACTGGTGGTAGAGGTAGACTTGGCAGAAGTTTTTATTCACCCGAAAGTAGTGGTGTTTATTTCAGTATTCTTTTAAAACCAAATTTAGAAATAGAAAAAGCAATTTTAATTACAACTGCGGCGGCGGTGGCGGTAACAAGAGCTTTAGAAATTCTCGGTTGTGAAAATTCGCAGATAAAATGGGTAAATGATATTTTTGTGAATAACAAAAAAGTTTGTGGTATTTTAACAGAAAGTGTTATAAATCCAGAAACTAAAAAGATAGATTTTGCAGTTCTCGGTATCGGTATAAATCTTGTGGAACCGAAAGAGGATTTTCCTGAAAATATAAAAAATATTGCAGGTGCGGTGTTTAATGAGAAGAAACCATTTATAAAAGAAAAATTCGTTGCAGAATTTCTTAATGAATTTTATAAAATTTATAAGAATTTAAATGACGCGGAATTTATGGAAGAATATAAAGATAAGTGCTTTTGTATAGGTAAAGAGGTTTCTGTAATTTCAGGTGACTCAGTAAGACAGGGTACTGCAATTTCAATTGATGAAAATGCCAGGTTACTGGTAAAATTTTCCGATAATCACGAGGAATTTATAAATAGTGGAGAAATCAGTATTAAAATATAAGACGACTTAACCAAAAAAATGAAAAAAACATTAGAATAGTTGCTAAAATTTTTCATATTCTCTTGCAATTGGTAAAAGAGTGTGGTACAATGCAATGTGTATATATGGGGTATAATGCCAATAGGCGGATTCCCGAAGTCGTTATTAGGAGGATATATATGAAGGCATTTAAAAAAGTGTTATGTATCACACTTGCACTTATGCTTGCAGGTCTTGCACTTATGGCACCTGTTGCCGCTGCTACAGATGTTCCACTTATAGTTGTTCAGGGCTTTGCAGCAATTCCACTTGTTAAAAATGCAGGTACAGAACAGGAGTTACAGGTTTTCCCACCTGAAAACTTCTTAACAGATGGTAATATTGCAAATCTTATTTTAGCATTAACAACAGGCGTTATTGAGTACGGTGTTGCAGGTGGTAACTGGGCATCTTTCGGTGACAGAGTTATTCCTTATGCTAAAAACTTCGTTGCAGATATTGCTTACAATACAGATGGTACACCTGCTAACGATAACGTTACTCACGAAACTTACGATGAGCCAATGTCATCTTATACAGAAGAAGAAAAGAAAACTATCTTCACAGCTTTCGGCTTAAAATATGCAGAGCAGTACAATGAAGATTTAGTTTATGCTTTCGGTTATGACTGGCGTCAGAGTCCACTTGACTGTGCAGACCAGCTTAACGACTTCATCAGTTATGTTAAAGCAAGAACAGGTTCAGGCAAAGTTAATGTTGTGGCTATCAGCCAAGGCTCAGCAGTTACTTTAGCTTACCTTGCACAATATGGTGGTAGCGATATTAACAACCTTGTATTTGCTTCTCCGGCATGGCAGGGTACTTCTCTTGCAGGCAACGTTTTCACAGGTAATATCGACATTGACGTTTATACTTTTGAAAACTTTATGGTTGGTTTAGCAGATGGTAGTGCTACAACTCACATTATGGCAGTTATTCTTTCTTCATTTGCTACAGCTGAAGAGTTTACAGAAGAATATTTCTTCTACTTACAAAATGCAATAAATGGTATGGAACCACAAATCTATTCAGATATCATTGTTCCTATGTTAGCAGGTATGCCAGGTCTTTGGTGTTTAGTACCAAATGATTATTATTTGGATGCAAAAGCATTCCTCTTCCCAGAGGGTGTAGACGCAAACCTTGAAGCTAAAATTGATGCTTATAACGAAATCCAGACAAATGCAAAACAAGTTATTGAAGATGCAGAAGATGCTGGTATGAAATTTGCTATTGTATGCGGCTACAACAGACAAATTGCTCCTATTAACGATAACCTTAACACAAGTGATATGGTTGTAGATACAAAATATGCTAGTGGCGGTGCTACTTGTGCAAAATATCTTGAAGCTTTCTCTGATTTTGATTTTGGTGGGCAAGGTAAAGATAAGTTCTCACAAAAAAATAAAGATGGCCACTGGCATGTATCTTGGGATTACAAGATTGATGCTTCGACTTGTATGTTCCCTGAACAGACTTGGTTCATTAAAAACCTTCAGCATGTAGCTTACGGTAATTATGAAGGTGATGGCACTTGTGATATAGTTATGTGGCTCCTTTCAATGGATGAACAACACACAGTATTCACAGATAAAGAGAATTACCCACAATTCAATCTTTACAACACATATAAGAGATTTACAAAGGGTATTAATCTTGATGCACAGATTGGTGATGTTAACCACGACCAATTAATTAAATCTGATGATGCAAGATTAGCTCTTAAAATGGCAGCAGGTCTTATGGATATTCCAGAGGATGAAGATAAACAAATCATCATCGACGCAAACGAAGATGGCGAAATCTCAACAGATGACGCAAGATATATTCTTTGCTGGGCTATAGGTATTCCAACAGACGAATTATACTAAGAATAAATCGCTATATTTGGCGCAGAACAAAGTCCCGGAACTTTCGAGTTTCGGGACTTTTAGTCATTTTTTCACCCGCTCGACGTACCTGTGTACGCCTTCCGGGTGAAGAAAATGCCTTCTGCATCCAAATCTAACGATTTATTATTTGTTCCAGGTGATGATTTGTATTGAAAAAATATCACTGCTATGTTAAAATGAAAATATAATTTAAATGTAAGGGGAATGAAACTATGAGCGAAAAATCTACTAAAAAAGCGGGCGTTATGCAAGCAGTAAAATTTGCATTGTTTTCTGCGTCTGCAGGAATTATTCAGGTTGTGTCTTTTACACTTCTTAACGAGTTTTTTCCGGATATGGAAGGCAGTAACGCGATAACTAACTGGCTTTTTAATTCTGAATATGGTGCAAAATATCTGGTAGCACTTATTCTTTCAGTGCTCTGGAATTTTACATTTAACCGTAAATTTACTTTTAAATCTGCAAATAATATTCCAATAGCAATGCTTAAAGTATTTGGTTTCTATTGTGTATTTACACCGGTTTCAGTTATTTTAGGCGAAATGGCAGCGCAAAGATTTACTGCCGATTTTGTCGAGTACATAATTTTAGGTGTTACTATGGCAACCAATATGGTAACAGAATTTTTATATTGTAAATATGTAGTATATGATGAAAAGTCAGAAAATAAAGGTAAAGAGAAAGCAAATGAACAAGCAACAAAATAAAAAGGTTACTTTAAATAAAAACACGGTAAAAAAATCACCACAAAGTAATAAATGCCCCGTTTCTAAAAAGTGTGGCGGTTGTCAGCTCTGGAATTTAAGCTATGAAGAGCAACTTAAATTCAAGCAAGCAAAGGTAAATAAATTATTGGGTAATTTCCATAAGGTTTCAACTATAATCGGTATGGAGCATCCGTTTCATTACAGAAACAAAGTTCAGGCGGCTTTTGGTCGCACCCGTGGTGGTGAAATAATCTCTGGTGTTTACCAGTCAAGCACTCACAACATAGTTAAAATTGACAGTTGTTTGATTGAAGATAAAAAAGCAGATGAAATTATAGTAACTATAAGAAAGCTTATTAAAAGCTTTAAATTAACAGTTTTTGACGAAAGAACAATGAAAGGTTTTCTTCGTCATGTGCTTGTTAAAAGAGGTTTCGCAACAAACGAAATAATGGTTGTTTTGGTTACAGGTGTTATAAATTTCCCGTCTAAAAATGCGTTCACTAAAGAGCTTTTGAAAATTCACCCTGAAATTACAACTATAGTGCAGAATGTAAATAATAAATTTACAAGTATGATTTTAGGTGACAGAGAAGAAGTGCTTTTTGGTAATGGTTATATAGAAGATATTTTGTGTGGCAACCGTTTCAGAATTTCACCAAAATCGTTTTATCAGATTAATCCTGTGCAGACAGAGGTGCTTTATAGTAAAGCAATTGAATTCGCAGAACTTACAGGTACAGAAAGGGTAATTGATGCATATTGTGGAATCGGCACAATCGGCCTTATTGCATCTAAAAATGTTAAAGAGCTTATTGGTTGCGAAGTGAATGCAGATGCAATTAAGGACGCAAAAATAAATGCAAAAATCAATAATATTACTAATGCAAAATTCATTTGTGCAGATGCAGGTGAATTTATGCTTAAAATGAAAGAGGCAAGAGAAAAAGCAGATGTCGTATTTATGGACCCACCAAGAGCTGGTAGCGACAGAAAATTTTTGTCATCAGTTTTAGCATTGGCACCTAAAAAAATAGTTTATATTTCTTGTAACCCCGAAACTCAGCAAAGAGATTTGTTTTATTTAACTAAGAATGGGTATAAGGTGAAAAAAATTCAACCAGTAGATATGTTTCCATATACGAGCCATGTGGAGTGTGTTGCACTGCTTTGTCGTGCAACACAGTGATATAAATTCATTCTGAATTTGCGATATATACTTGCGTATGAGATATACCTTTGGTACGATATGTGCCTGGCGGCAAGTGGATTTATATCATATCGCAATCGAGCGTAGCGAGATTATATCGTACGACAAGTATATCGTATTTTGTGAAACAAAATATATCGTAGAAAGGTTAATAGCATATGGAAAATAAAACAATAAAAGAATTAGCTGTTGAACTAACTGTAGAATTAACTTTTATATGTGATAAAATAAAAGGAAGAAGTGTATTTGTAAATCAAATTCTTCGTTCTTGTTCATCTATAGGTGCTAATTCATCAGAAGCCAAATATGCTCAAAGCACAGCCGATTTTATTAATAAAATGGAAATTGCACTTAAAGAATGCTATGAGACTGAATATTGGCTTGAAATTCTTTTCAAAATTAACTCAATTGACGAGAACACATATAGGCAACTTGTAAATAAATGTGGTACTATTCGAAGAAAGTTGATTTCATCTATTAAGACTACTAAAAGCAAAGCATAACAACGATATAAATTCATTCTGAATTTGCGATATATACTTTATGTATGCGATATACCTGCGGTGCGACATGTGCCTTGCGGCACGTGGAAGGAGAGAATTATAATGGCAAAATTTGAAACACGCGTAACAGGAGATTTTTATTCAGTTGTTAAAAAAATTGAGAATGGTATAATAAACGGTTCTTTTACTGCTTCGCTTGAAGATTCAAGTGATTTTAAAATAGGTGATGCACTTTGTAGTGTGCGTGTGTTTGAAAGATACAGCTACACAGGCTCAAACAGGGTTAGTCTTAGTGTTACTTTCTTCCAGAATAACAGTGATATTTTAATAACTGCAATCACATCGGGTGGAAGTCAGGGTGCGCTTTTCAAAATAAACACATTTGGCGAAGAAGCGTTTCTTGATAAAATAAAGGAATTATTATAGGTGAATCTATGTACATCTTTTCAATAATTTTATTCATAACATCATTTTTGTTTATCATATTAGGTATAATCGTTTATAAAGGTAATATAGAACTTATACACTCATATCATCAGGAGAATGTGACGGATAAAATAGGTTATGGTAAGGCGATGGGGAAATCGTTGATTGCTTTTAGTTTGCCTATGATTATATCAGGGGTTACAGCCTTTTTTACAGAAACTTCAATACCTGTGATTATTTTAGTTGTAGGAATGATAGTGGGATTTATACCAATAGTAAAAACTCAGAATAAATATAACGGTGGTATGTTTTAATGACTAAAGGAAGAGTAATTTATTTTGATTATTTAAGAGTTTTTGCAATATTTGCAATAATAATTTTACATATAGCAACACAAAATTGGGAAACCGGCGATGTATATGGTTTTCAGTGGAATGTTTTAAATGTTTATGACAGTCTTGTGAGATGGGGTGTACCAGTATTTGTTATGATTAGCGGTGCACTGTTTCTTGGTAGAGAAATCGAAATTAAAAAACTTTATACAAAAAATATATCTCGTTTAATAGTGGCTTATTTTGTATGGTCTGTGTTTTATGCACTATGGCTTCCTTTATCTAAACTTGTTCTGACAGGTGAAAACACTTTGTCATTAAGTACAGTAATGGGAGATATAATTACCGGTGCATATCATATGTGGTTTATACCTATGATTATAGGTCTTTATATGTGTGTGCCAATTATAAAAAAGATTACAGAAAATAAGAAACTAACGGAGTATTACCTATTGCTTTCTTTTGTGTTTGTTTTTGCAGTTCCTCAGATTTTAAATATATTAAAAGATTTTACAGAAATTTTTATTATTGAAAAATTAGATGAATTACTTTCAAATATGCATTTAGATATACTTTTAGGGTATTCATTTTATTTTGTTTTAGGTCATTATTTAACTAATAAAGAGTTAAGTAAAAAGCAAAGAGTACCACTATATTTATTTGGTGTTGTAGGTTTTGCATTTACAATTTTATTAACTGCTTTTGCATCAAGAAAAACGGGTTCGGCGGTAGAAACATATTACCTGAATTTTAATGTGAATGTTCTTTCAGAAGCAGTTGCAATGTTTGTTTTATTTAAACAAATAAATTTTAAAAATGATAAACTTAATAAAGTGATGTCGTATTTTTCAAAATATAGTTTTGGTGCATATTTAGTACATATATTTATAATAAGTGTGTTAATTGCAGTCGGAATAAATACCTCAATATGCAATCCGTTATTATCCGTTCCGGCTATATCATTGATTGTAGTTGTAGCATCGTTTTTAATTTCATTTATACTTAACAAAATTCCTTTTATAAATAAATGTGTGGTTTAGTGAAAAAGAAAGTTATATTTGCAGTAGTAATTATTTTGATATTATCTCTTGTGGGTGACACAGTTTACTATATAAATGACTACTACAAAGCAGAAAATAGCACAGATTTTGACGGTATTATTTTACTTGCATCATACTCAACTGCAGATTTAAGTGATTCTGAATTAGATGTTCTTTCAATTTATGGTAGTAACGATGGTGTTCTTAATATGGAAAAATATGAAGAATGCAAACAACATTTGCCTGAAAACTTTAAAGAATTTGTAATTACAGGTGGTTGTCACGCATATTTCGGTGCTTATGGTGAGAAAGCGGGTGACAAAAAGGTGACAATTACAAGAGATGAACAAATTGAAATTACAGTTGATGAAATAATGAATTTTATAAAATAAATAAAAAAATGCTCCATTCGTGAAGAAAATACTTGACGAATGGGGCATTAAGTTTTAAAATATTTTTTGTCATAAATGATATACTATTTCTGGAGTTGATATAAATGATTAAAATTGGTCTTTTCGGTTATGGCAATATTGCAAAAGGTGTAGAGTGTGCAATAATGCAGAATGAGGATATGTGTTTAACTTCTGTATTTACTCGCCGTGACCCTTCTACAGTAAAGGTTATGACAGATGGTGTTTCTGTTTATCATACAGATGATATTTTAAATCACAAAGATGAAATAGATGTTCTTGTTATGTGTGGTGGTAGTGCAACAGATTTACCTGAACAAACACCAAAAATGGCAGAGTATTTCAATGTTGTTGATAGCTTTGATACTCACAAAAGAATACCTGAGCATTTTTCTAATGTAGATGAAAAAGCAAAAAAAGGTAACAAGGTAGCAGTTATTTCTGTTGGCTGGGACCCAGGTATGTTCTCTCTTTTAAGACTTTATGGTAGTGCTATTTTACCTGATGGTGCAGACTACACATTCTGGGGTAAAGGTGTAAGCCAAGGGCATTCTGATGCTATAAGACGCATTGAGGGTGTTGTAGATGCAAGACAGTATACAATTCCTGTAGAAAGTGCTTTAGAATCAGTAAGAAGCGGTTCCGAGCCTCAGCTTACAACTCGCGAGAAGCACACAAGAGAATGCTTTGTTGTTGTAGAAGATGGTGCAGACAAAGAACGCATCGAAAGAGAAATAGTTACTATGAAAAACTATTTTGATGAATATGATACAACTGTAAACTTCATTTCAATGGAAGAATTACAGAAAAATCATAGTGGAATTCCACATGGGGGCTTTGTAATTCGTACAGGTAAAACAGGCAAAAATAAAGAGAATAACCATGTTATAGAATATTCTCTTAAATTAGACTCTAACCCTGAATTCACTTCGAGTGTAATTGTTGCATACGCAAGAGCAGCTTATAGACTTAACAAAGAAGGCGAAAACGGTTGCAAAACAGTTTTTGATATTGCACCAAAGTACCTTTCAGTTAAGTCAAATGACGAACTCAGAGCAAGTTTGCTTTGATTAAGTGCTGAGTGCTGAATGCTGAGTTAAGGAAGCCTTACGGCTTGATTATAATTAAATATGTATAACAAAAACTACATTCTCTCATTTAAGGTTCATAAACTCTAAATGAAAGAATGTAGTTGTTTTATTATAATCTTATAATTGCCGACCACAGGTCCTTTTAATTCCGAATTACGCATTCCGAATTTCGAATTAAAATAGCGTCGCAGACCCGAAACTCAGCACTCAGCACTCAGCATTTTTCTATTTATTACCATTACACATATTAAAAAAATATATGAATATAGTTAATATGGGGTGATAAAAATGAAAATATTAAAACTCGGTAGTCGTGGTACAGATGTTTATATTTTGCAACTTGCACTTAACAGAGCCGGATATTTAAATGAAGAGCCGGACGGGATTTTTGGTGCAAGAACTCAGAATGCAGTTTTACGCTTTCAAGGTGACAATAATTTGAAACAAGATGGAATTGTGGGAGTGCGTACATGGAATGCCTTATTGCCTTATTTAAAGGGGTATAAAGTACATAGAATTGTGCGTGGTGATACTTTGTGGAGAATTTCACAAGAGTATAACACAAGTGTAAATTCAATTCTTACAGCTAATCCTAACATTAACCCTGAAAATTTACGCGTAGGGTCAAATATTGTTGTACCACTCGGATTTTCAATTGTACCAACGAATGTACCTTATACATATCAGTTAATTACATTTATTCTTGAGGGGTTAGAGGTCCGTTATCCGTTTTTAAGTGGCGGTGCAATCGGTCAGAGTGTAATGGGTAAAAATATACCATTTGTAAAGATAGGCAGAGGAGCAACAGAACTTTTTTACAATGCATCACATCACGCAAACGAGTGGTTAACAATACCAGTGCTTTTAAAATTTCTTGAAGAATATTCTGAAAGCTATGCTGTTAGAGGCGAAATCTTTAACACAAATGCAAGAGAACTCTATAACAAAGCATCGTTATATATTGTGCCCGTTGTAAATCCTGATGGAATTGATTTGGTGAACGGAGTTTTACCTAATGGCAGGTTTCTTGCACAAGCACAAAATTTAGCAGGGAATTATCCTAATATACCATACCCGAATGGTTGGAAAGCAAATATAAATGGTGTTGATTTAAATTTGCAATATCCTGCAAACTGGGAGAGAGCAAAAGAAATTAAATTTTCACAAGGTTTTACTTTACCTGGTCCGAGAGATTTTGTGGGTGCAGCACCTTTGACAGAGCCTGAAGCGAGAGCGGTATATAATTTTACAAGAAATCACGATTTTAAGCTGACACTTTCTTATCATAGTCAGGGCGAAATAATTTACTGGAAATATCTTGATTACGAGCCGGAAAATTCAAGAAGAATTGCTGAGTATTTTGGTGAAGTTAGTGGATATGCAGTTGAAGAAACACCTTATGCATCAGGCTTTGCAGGGTACAAGGATTGGTTTATAGAAACTTATAACCGTCCAGGTTATACAATAGAAATAGGAGTTGGTATGAGTCCGTTACCACTTTCACAATTCCCCGGAATTTATAAAGATAATATTGGCATTCTTGTTGGTGGAATTACTGAAATATAAAAAAGAACTGACTTGAAATTTTGAGAATTTCAAGTCAGTTCTCTGTTTTTTATTTTACGCCACCATAAATGTCACTTTCAATGTAGTCAACATCTAACATTCTGCAGAAGTTGAGTGCGAAAAGGTCGTTTGCAGTCCAGAGACCAACTTTTAAACCTTTATCGTGGAATTCTTTAACCATTTCTTTTGTAGCAACTTTGTAATCTGCATCAATGTCAAAACCATAGTCAAAGCATCTTCTGTAATCACCACAGTTTTTGCCGTAAGTGAGCATAATGTTGAGTTCAGGGAATGCTTCGTGTGCTTTTATAAGATTATCAAATTCAAATGACTGAAGTGAACATTTTGATAAATCATATTTTTCTTTTGCCATATTGAAAAGGTCGGTAATCTGTTCGTCAGTCCATTCGCCTTTGAGTTCAATAAAACAAATCATATTTGCTTGTTTGCATATATCAATATATCTTTCAAAAGTGCAAAGGTAACAAACTTCTTTTGATTTATCGTTATAAATAGGTTTCTGTGTGAGTTCAACATAAGTTGAATCGGCAACAAGTAACTCTGTACCATCATTAAATTTAACTTCGTCATTGTGATTTACAACGAAAACGCCGTCTTTTGTAATTCTTACATCTGTTTCAATACCGCCGGAACCATTTTCTACAGCGCTTAAAAATGCCGCTTCGGTGTTACCCGGCTGTTTTGCACTATGACCGCGGTGAGCAATCATGCAAATATCGCCGTGTTTTTTTTCGTTTGATTTATGAATTCCGAAAAGTGCCGCTGCACCTGCTGCCGCTGCTATAACCAGAGCTTTTGTTTTCATAATAATATCTCCTTTTGAATGTAAAAAATACTTACATTATAATAACACTCTCAAATTCTATTGTCAATAATGTCGTTTTATGATAAAATTAAAAAAATGAAAATTCAAGGGTGATTTTATGAAACTTCTTATTGCATCAGATATTCACGGTTCACTTAAATATTGTAAAAAGATAGTAGAGCAATATAAAAAAGAAAACTGTGATAAACTTATTTTATTGGGTGATGTTTTATATCACGGTCCAAGAAATGACTTACCTGAAGAATATAACCCAAAAGGTGTGATTGCTTTACTTAATTCTATGAGTGAAGAAATTCTTACTGTTCGTGGAAACTGCGAAGCAGAAGTTGATGATATGGTTCTCGACTTTAATGTGTTAGCAGAATATGCAATTCTCTATATAAAAAATCGACTTGTTTTTCTTACTCATGGTCATAAGTGGAATCCAGAGAATATGCCAAAATTAAAAAAAGGTGACATACTTTTCAATGGTCATACACATATAAGTAAAATTGAAGAAAATGGCGAGATTTTATATGTTAATCCTGGGTCTGTTTCAATTCCTAAAGAAAATACTCCTAGAGGGTATATAATTCTTACAGAAGAATGTATCATTCATAAAAATCTCCAGGGTGAAGTTTTAGAAGAATATAAATTGTAATTTAAACCGGTTGCAACTCTCGTTGTAATCGGTTATATTTCTTTATCAATATTCCTTGTTAGAATTATACAACGAAATGTGGCATATATTACAAATTAAACTATTTTTGAATAATGTTAGACAATTTTTAGGGTCATTTGTTGAAGATTGTCAAAAATTATTGACTTATGTCGAAATTTATGTTTAAATTGTAGAGTGTATAGTGGTATATACATAAAGGGTTATTATTAGGAGGAATATTTATGAAGGCGAAAAAACACGATAAGCAAAGAAGTATTGGTTATGTTATAGCTCGTATGTCTTTTATTTTTGTTATGGTAGGTATGATTTGGATTGCTTCAATTTCAATAGCATTCAACTTTATGTCTACAGCAAATCTCGTGGAAAAAGATATGCTTGAAGTTGTAACAATTGCTTCAGACAGAGTTAAATGGGAATTACAGTCTTATGTTAATTTAGCTGAATCAATCGGTACAGATTCATATCTTTTAAATGAAGAAAATACACCACAACAAAAACAACAATACATAGCAAAAAAAGCAACCTCACATGGCTTAATTGGTGGTGATATGCTTGACACAAGCGGTATTGGTCTTGATGGAACAAATTACAGTTCATCTGAGTCATTTAAAATGGCTTTAAAAGGTGAAACTTATGTTTCAGTGCCTACCGCAACAGCATCTGGTACAAAAATGATGTTTATTGCTACACCTGTATGGCTAAATGGTGTTGAAGGCAGTAAAGTAGTAGGTGTAGTTTATCTTATTCCTTCTCCAACAGTTTTAAGTGATATTACTTCTACAATTCAATTCAGTGATAATGCGATTTGTAACATAGTTGATGGTGAGGGTAATGTAATAGCATCAAGTATGGCTGATTTAGAAACAACTACAGATGAAACAGATGCAACTGCGGGTGCTACTAGTACATCAGATACAACAAGCGAAGATTCACCTTATGCAGTTCTTAACGAGAGAATGACTGCTGGTGAAACAGGTTTTGATTCTTATTCATTTGGCGGTACATCTTATTATACATCATTTGCGCCTATTGCAAATACAAACGGATGGTCTGTTGCAATTACTTGTCCGCAAACAGATTTTACAAGTAGTACAATCAGTTCTACAGGAATTGTTTTCGTTTGCATTATTGCTATTGGTCTTTTCGCTCTTTATATGGCAAATAGATTTGGTAAGAAAATTGGTGCTCCAATGAGTATCTGTACTGCTATCATCAATGGTATGGGTACGGGTGATTTCTCTAAGGAAGCTCCTGTTGTTAAGAGAAAGGATGAAACAAAGCTCCTTGCAGACGCAACAGGTAAAGCACTCAATGAATTAAAAGGAATTATTTATGATATTACACGCGTGCTTGGTGCAGTTGCTGATGGTGATTTAACAGTTGATGTTGATGAAAAAGCAGAAATGTATGTTGGTGATTACAGAAGCATTTACGAATCACTCACAAGTATTAAAACAAGTCTTCAGGCTACAATGGAACAAATTGATGTTGCGGCAGAGCAGGTTACATCTGGTTCTGAGCAAGTTTCAATTGGCGCTTCTAACCTTTCACAAGGCTCAACTGGTCAGGCAACTTCTGTTGCTCAGTTAGCATCTAACATCCGTACAATTGCAGATTTAATAAATGCTAACGCTGATGATGCAGCTAATGCTAATGACCTTACAAACAAAGCGGGTGCTGCTATGGGTGATGCAACTGTATCTATGAATAGTCTTGTTGAGGCTATGAACGAAATTGCAGAGCTTTCAGAAGAAATTAAAAAGATTAACAAAACAATTGAAGATATCGCATTCCAGACAAATATTTTAGCCCTTAATGCGGCAGTTGAAGCGGCAAGAGCAGGTGCAGCAGGTAAAGGCTTTGCAGTTGTTGCTGACGAAGTAAGAAACCTTGCTGGTAAATCACAAGAAGCAGCAAAGAGTACAACAGCTCTTATCGAAAATACAGTTCTTGCAATTCAGAAAGGTACTGGTCTTGTAACTGATGTTGCTAATAAGATGGATGATGTTTCTGCTTCTGCAGGTGCAGTTGCACAAATTAATGGTAAGATATCTGAAGAAAGTAAAAACACAGCGCTTTCAATTAACGAAATTACCATTGGTATTGACCAGATTTCTAATATCGTTCAGACTAACTCTGCAACTTCACAACAATCTGCGGCAGCAGCTGAAGAACTTGCAGGTCAGGCTAATACACTTAAAAATCTTATTGAAGCATTTAAATATTGATAGAATAAAAATCGTAGTCGGTAGGTTAACCTACCGACTCTTTTTTTATTGAATTGTATGGAGTATAGTTTTTTCTTATTGTTGAGATTTGTTTTTGGAGGAGTTTTTTTGCATCTCTTACAATACAACTTTTGTAAAGAGTGTAATATGCTTTTAATTCTTTGTGGTGCTCAGACGGCCCATTTTCTGTCACACCACTCATTATCTGGTCAAAGATGGATTGGGTGCGAGTTAAATCACCAGATGAATCTGAAACATCTGCAAGCTTTGAGAAAGATGCTAAATTGTAATCTCTTTCAGGAAGATAGTCTAAAGTGTATTGAATGCAGGTTAAGAGAAAATAATAAACTTTCATTTCTTCATCGATTGTTATATCAGATGTGAAATTCATTAGATAATTTATATAGGCGTGTGCTTCAGCGTTAGTGGTTACATAAGCGTAAAAAAATTCGTTAAGGTCCTCAGCTTGTTCACAGTTTTCAAGGGCATTTAGTTTGTCAAGTCCTCTTATTTTGCGTAATTTGGAATGATAATATATTGGAGTAAGTATATCATTTTTTACACTTAATGTGACACTCGAAATTGTCGGGTCTTTATCAATGTCTGAGAAAGATGGATATAAAGCATTTTGTAATATTGTGCCGACTGCTCTCGCACCAATATTAAGTGAAGTAGACATTTCTGCAATTTTTTCGCAGGCTTTGTCATCAATTTTTAAATTTACAGCTGAAATTTTAAAAAGGTGCGAGTATTTTTCTATATAAGAGCCTTTACCCGATTTTAAGAGCAACGAGAAATCTTCTTGTGAAAGAGGTGGAATATAGTGTATAGCACCTATTCTGCCTAAAAGCTCAGCGTTAAATCCGTAGTCCTTTACATCATCTAATGTCGCATACTTTAAATATTCGCATTCGTCTTCTGTTATGGTGTTGTTTACAAAGCCTATTGTGTTTCTGCCTTTCATTCGAGCTTTAATCATATCCTCGAGTCCATCAAAAGCACCTGAAAAGATAAAGAGCATTTTACTGGTATCTATAAATTCTGTTCGACTTTGCCCTAAGTCGCACGAGAGCCCCTTGCCCTCTATTACTTGTAATAAGTTGAATTGCGGGTTAGAGGTTTCTCCACTTCTAAATTTCATTTTACAGAATTCATCAATTATTACTATACTGCTATTGAATTTTTCTTCGTCTGTACAGCTTTGTTTCGCTAAACTGAAAAGCTGACTTAAGGTTGTGCCCTTGTAACCTTCAGGACTCAATGCGCTGGAGTCTATTGTGAATACATTAAGTCCGGCAACGTCAGCCAAAGATTTTATTAAATGTGACTTGCCACAGCCTGTACGAGCTAATACTAACAATGAGTTATTAGGGAGAGTGTTTGGATCTATACCAGACTCAATAGCACAGAGCTTTCTTAAGTGGAGGCTTATGAGTGAGGCTAATTTGTCTAATGTTTCTTTTTGAGTTTCAAGAAGGACTATTTTATTTTGTGCTTTTTTTATGAGCAAATCTTTTGGAATATACTTCATAAATTTCTCTCCTTTCATTGTTGGTATGGTTTGTGATTTTTTGCGATTTTTATAAGGTTTTTTAAAATCATTTTAGGAGTATTTTCAGTTTTGTTTCTAGAGAATCGTTCGTAGTACAATCTTAAAGCCAAGAGACCGTTATCATCACTTTTTTTTATTAAGTCATCTTTAATTATTATGTCGAAAAGTGAGTCTTCAATTTCTTCTTTTGTTGTATCATTTCTTAACATAATTGCTAAAAAAACGAGTTGCTCTAAGTTGCACTCTTCTTCTTTTGTAAATTTTACTGAATAACATATTGCCGTTTGTAAAAAGTAGAAGAGTAATATTTCTTCTTGTGGGGTAATTTTTTTTATACAACTTATAAGGTGTGTTGCGAAACTTGTTATTTCGTCAGGAGTTTTTGTATATTGAAAAAATGATTCGGTTTTAATGTTTACATCTATTTTAATGAATTCAGTTTCTAAGATGTCAAAGAATTTTTCTAAATCTACAATGCTTTTGTTTTTTTGTGGAACCTCTTCTGTGTATCTCGTTACAGTTAAGTTGTTTTTCTTGTATAACTCAATTTGTTCATCAAGTGTTGTCCTGCTTTTTATTGGTGTAAATAAGTTATCATCAGAGGTTCTCATATTTATACCTCCCTTACATTTTAGTTAGTTATTGTCGCCCGTATCTCTGCACGGGCTTTTACCAGCAGATGTTTGTTAAGATTGATGTTTGTCATTTTGTCTTACTCCTTTCGGTTTTTAGTTCTTGTTGTTGCCCACATCTTTGTGTGGGCTTTTACCAGCAGAAGAAGTTTTGTCATTTTTGTTTACCGCCTTTCGTTTGTGTTTTTTGTTTCTTTCTGTCTTTACTATACCACAGATTTTTTGAAAGTCAAAAGAGTGTCACAGTAAAATAGTCATATTGACAAATGCGCGTAAATGTAGTAGAATTTCAGTAGAAAAATAAAGGGGTAAAAGATATGACAAATGTTGAAAAATATAGGGTTTTGAAAGATGAAAGTAAAAAATATCAGGATTTAATAGAAAATCTTAAAAATCAGGTTTATGGTTATAATGTATATTTAACGCACCTTGCGGTGCGTGGTTTTCCGGAGTTTTCGTTTAAAGAAGACTCTAAAGAATTAAAAGTAATAAATGAATTTGTTGATAAAATAATAAGCTACTATAAATCCTTTGATGAAACTGTTTATTATGTATTTGGCAGGGAATTTACAGAAAAGGATGCGCTTACAATTAAAAGTATGCTTTATGTAATTATCGGCTTTTTAATGAGTGAGTGTCGTAAAGAAGATTACACATTTTTAGGTGTAGTAAAGCTTTTAAAAACATTTATAAAATCAGTTCCAGAAGAAGATATGCACGATAAAACTAAAAGTGTATTTTATAGAATTTGGGAGAGTATGTCAGAATTAAGTAAAAATAAACTTCCTGAAACCTTAAAAAATGCGTTTAATGATTTGTATGAAGATTTTGACTATAACTATCTTTCAGAAATTGCAGATGGTCTTTGGTATTGTATTCGTTTTTATCTTTACGATAATAATTTAGAATATACTGGTGACCCATTTATGATGATGGCGACAAATGATTTGATATTAGAAATTTCTGAAAGACTTTCTAATATAAAAGAGAATAAGAAGGTTCATAAATCCCGATTGGAGCGTGATTTATGTGACTGACAATAAAGAGTATAGTGCATGGAGAGATAATTTTTTAGGTGCTTTTCGTGAAATTTCGAGTGATGAAGATTTTAAGAAATTAGCATTGTCTTACCCTTATAATGATTATAATTTTAATAAGTGTAAGCAACGCAAAAATAATCTTTTGAGAACAGGAAACAGAAATATATATTTAGATGATTTATACGCAATATCTCGTTATTTTGATAAAACGCCCGATAATTTGTTGTTAGGTCATAGTAATATTGCATTCTTCTGGTCAGAATTAGCAGGTGAAAATCTTTTTGAAAAAGATTGTATTGAAAAAATAGTGAACGCAATTAAAAGTGATAAAAATTACCGGGCAATTTATATACCAAAAGAAATAGAGGATTTTTTATATTATTCAAAGTCAGTAATATTTGAAGTGAATAATAAAAAAATAAGAAAACCCATTTTTGATATAAGTGACAATTCATTAGATTTTAAAACAACAGGCGAAACAGTATATGGCTATAATCCACATCTTTTTTATGGTGGGGATGTTTACGATGAATTTTGTGATTATATAATTGATTTGGATATAGAAGATTTTCCAGAATTTGAAAAAGAAGAAGCAGAAAAATTCCTTGAAACAATAGGTGTCTATCTTGATACAGGAAAATGCCAAGCAAATAAAAGTGACAAAGACATTGACTTCAGAATTAAAAATTGGGTATGTAACTGCACTATGTGGCTTTTGCTATCTTTTATTGGAGATACTTGCGAAAGAACAGGAGAGAGTGTAGAATATTATCTGAGAAAACACAAAGAAGTAATTATTTTTATGTTAAGACTTTTTGTTTTTGGTACTAAAGTTACAAAGCAAAAACGAGTGACAGATGAAGCTACAAATGAGAAAAAACGAGTAAGATATTCTGCATTTTTGAGTTGCTCAAATGAAAAGCTTGTTGCTGTTGATGACGATTTAGATTATTATGATTATGATTTAGATTACGAAACAGCAAGTATTTCTGATATGCAGAAATCATCATTGTCGGAAATTTTAGACTATACATCAAGGTGATAAATTATGAAAAATTATAAATTTACAGGTAAGTGGATTGCGGCTACAACAGATGTTGAGGATAGATTTGCACCAGTTTTTAAAAAGAAATTTGAGATAGAAAAGTCTGTAAAAAAAGCGGTGCTTTACATTTGTGGGTTAGGCTTATTTGAAGTGAAAATAAATGGTGACTTAGCTGATGATAGTGTGCTGAATCCTACACATTCTCAATATAGCAGTACAATATATTACAGAGCTTTTGATGTTACCGCTTTTTTAAGAAAGAATGAAAATGAAATAACTGTTGAGCTCGGCAACAGTTTTTACAATGAATTTACAACAGTCTGGAATTGGCAGATTGCTTCGTGGAGAAATACACCAAGGTTAATTTTAGATTTGGTTATTGAGTACACCGACAGTACAACTGAAATTATAATAAGTGATGAAGCTTTCAAGGTTGCAACTAATGGTATTATTACAAAAAACAGTATTTACTGTGGTGAAACTCACGATATGAGAAATACTGAATTAGACTTTAAAGATGTAATTTTAGTAGAGGCACCGACAGGTAAACTCGCTTTGCAAAATTGTGAGCCAATAAGAAGAATTAAAGAATACAAGATAAAAGATATAAGAAAAATGGGTGATGGCTCTTATATAATAACTGCACCTGAAATGATTACAGGTTGGGCTAAAATTAAATTTAATGTTCCGAAAGATACAGTAATTACCGTTACATATATGGAGCAATTAAAGAAAGACGGTACTTTTCAAAAAATAGGCAAGGGAGAAGGTCATGATGGCAATTGGTGGCCACAAGATTATATTCAGCACGATACATTTATAAGTAATGGCGAGGAATGTTACTTTGAACCTAAATTCAGTTATAAAGGCTTTAAATATATCGAAATTGCAGGTTGTCCACAAGATATAACAAGTGATGATATTGTACTTTACAAATTAGCAAATGATGTTGAATTTATAGGTGAATTTAACTGTTCAAATGAGCTTGTAAATGATTTACACGCACTTATTCACAGAACAATTCTTAATAATTTGCAAGGTAAACCGACTGACACACCTGTGTGGGAAAAGAATGGTTGGCTCGGTGACCTTAACTGTGGGCTTACATCTATGATGTATAATTTTGACTTGAAGCTCCTGTTAGAAAGCTTTACCACTACAATGAATGACTGCTTTAATGAGTTTGGCTCTGTTCCAGTTATGGTGCCTAGCGCAAATTGGGGTTGGCAGAATTCACCAGTATGGAACACTGCATTTGTCTTTACTGCAGAAGCGCTTCTTCGCTTTTGTGACCATAAAGAATTTGTAAAAAGTATATACGAAAATCTTGTTGAATTTAGCAAAAATCAGATAGAAGCACTTGAAAGCAATGGCTGGGTATGGGGTACTCGTGGGCTTGCTGACTGGGTAGCACCTGTAAATAGCGAAAATGAAGAGGTTGACCCGAATACTTCTGAGGGTGCAGAAATTTGTGGTACAGGCTTCGTTTATAAAATGCTGGAAAGTATGCTTTATATTTCAGGTGTTCTTGAAATAAAAGAAAATAATGAATTGTTCCAGAGTGCAAGAGAAAATATTTACAAAGCTTTCAATGAAAAATTCTTTAACAAAGAAAAGAATATTTATGAAACTCTTTTTTGGGAGCAAAGGGGAAAAAGACAAAAATATCGTCAAACTTCAAATTTAATTCCATTGTCATTTGGTTTAGTTCCTGAAGAGTATAAAAGTGCGGTTTTCTCTAATCTTGTGAACGATATAAAATGTAAAGGTTATCACCTTGATACAGGGTGTATCGGTACAAAATTTATATTACCTGTTCTTCTCCAAAATGGCGATAATATTACGGCTTACAAGGTTTTAACGCAGACTACCTACCCAAGTTGGGGGCATTGGCTTGCATTCGGAGATGATTCTGCGTGGGAGAGTTGGGAAACAACAACCCGTTCAAAAGACCATTATTTTCTTGCTACTTATGATGAAATTTTCTTCTCACACTTTGCAGGTGTTTGTGATATAGAAAGCGGATTTTTAACATTTACTATAAAACCGATTTTAGACTGTGGTTTAGAATTTGTGAATTGTAAAATTAAAACTCCACAAGGTATTTTAAAGGTTGACTGGCAAAGAAAAGAAAATAATTTATTTAAAGTGAATATTACAATACCTGAAAAATCTACTGTAAATATTATTTTAAAAGATAAAATAAACACTACCGTAACAGGTGGGGAATATAGTTGGGAAGTGTAAAAAATTAATATTGCTATTTGTGATAGTCCGAGTGTTTATAGAGTATCAACAAAAAACAGGTATTCATTCAGATACTGAATGAATACCTGTTTTGGGTACACCTTTCGGCACATTAAGCCGTTTTTTGTCTTGTTATACGCTAGTATGACTTCGCCAAAGAAACACCTTACTGCACCAAAATCTTTACAATTTTAGGTGCGAGCAGTTTTGTAAGACAAAAAATTTTCAGTAACAAGGAAAAACTCGCAGGAATACTGTCGTATTTCAAGAGTTTTGACGATGTTAGTGGGAATTTTTGTCTTCCAAAACCGTGCGGTGTTTGGCTCTCGTCGCCTTAGCCAAATCACCATAAAGTGGTGTTGCAAGGCCAAATCCACCGGAAACGGTTAATATCTGACCTGTGGTGTAGAGTGAATCATCACTTGCAAAATAAACTACTGCAGAAGCAATTTCTTCAGGTTTACCCATTCTGTTGAATGGTATATGGCGAAGAAATAAATCTCTGAATTCACCGGTAAGATTTTTTTCTACTGCATCAGTAGCGGTCATTCCGGGAAGAACTGCATTACAACGGATGTTGTTTCTTGCTTCGTGTACAGCAATAAGCTTAGTAAGGTAATTTATTGCCGCTTTACTTGTGCCGTATGATACTTGCGAAATATCAGGTACAAGTCCACCAACAGAAGAAATGTTAATAATACTTCCGCCACCTTGCTTTGCCATATATTTTACCGCTTCTTTACTTGCGGCAAAAACACTCCTGAGATTAATGTTGACAGTATCAAGAAAAACATCAACATCGGTATTTGAAAAATCAAGGTCCTGACCGGGCTTTGATGTTCCGAAATTGTTTACGAGAACATCAATACGACCGGCAGCTTTTACAACATCTTCTATCATTGTAGTAAAAGATTCAGGTTTACTTGCATCGTTAAAAACGTATTTAACATTATACCCCTGAGAATTGAGTTTGTCTGCTTCTTCTTTTGCAAGATCTAAATTTCTTGCCGCCATATATACTTTTGCGCCTTCCTTAGCACACGCTTTAACACAAGCTAAGCCTATACCTCTGGTTGATGCGGTTATCAAAATAATTTTATCTTTTAATTTCATAAAGTTTCTCCTTTTTTATTGTGGATTTTCGGAAGAAAAAGTACTGTGATTATGCCAATTACAATACACGCAATTTCAACAGTAGCAAGTAGTTTTATTGAATCAATAGCGGCAGTAAATTCAGTTGTTCCTGAATTTATAAGAGTAGATGCTCTATTAGTAAACATCGGTACAAATACGGCAACTCCAAACGGTGCGGCGAGGTCACGGAAAAGGCCGTAAGTTCCTGTTCCTGCACCTGAGTTTTCAATTGGTACACCAGACAGAACAACTTTCATAAAGATTGTACCGTTTCCACCAAGACCAAATCCGAGCAACCCAAGTGAAGCCGCAAGCAAAAGAACTGAAGAGTTTTCTGTGAACAGTAGCATAATTGCACTACCTATTCCTGTAAGAGTAAGAGAAGCCGCAAGCACTTTTTTAGGTTCATATCGGTCTGCAAGTGGTCCCAGAATTACAGCTCCAAGAGACATTCCGATATACATAATAGAAATTGCGTAACCCGATATTACAGAATTCTGTGGTTGAGTGTAGTTTACAAAAATAATAACGTTAGTCATATTCGCTTGCATAAGTCCTTGTGTAAGAAAAAGTGCAATAACAGAAAGTATGAACGCTTTTCTCTTTATAAAAAGCCATTGTATAATTGGATTTATTGCTCTTTTTTCTGCTATACATAATCCTACACCTGAAATTATTGAAGCAATAAGAACTATTAAAAATTGCTTTGATTGCCAACCGAAATTCTGACCAAAAGATGGTACACAAAGCAATAGACTAAAGAAGATTAATATAAAAACAGCACCTATGCTATCAAAATTCTTTATATCATTTTTTACAGTCGGCGTTTTATTACCAATCATAAGGCAAAGTAAAAATATAATTATTGAAATTACAACACATACCCAAATCATAATGCGCCAGTTAAAATATTCAATAATCAAGCCACCGAGCGTAGGACCGAAAATTACAGAAATACTCGAAACAAACATATAAAGTGCAAACCCTTTTGCCTGTTTTTCTTTGGGGAAATCCGTTACTATATATGACATTACGACAGGTGCAATAGCGGCAGTTCCCATACCAACAATAAAACGTGCTAAAAGCATAAATAAAAGCGAAGGTGCTATTGCGGTAAGAACATTGCCGAGTGTAAAAACAACTATACCTATTAATAAGGTCACTCTTCGCCCTATAATATCGCCTAATTTACCCAGTATTGGTGCAAATGCGGCGGTTGACATTGCCATAGCAAGTGCAGTCCAAGTTGTATTGTTATAGGGGAGATTTAATTCTTCAACAAAAGCAGGGCCGAGTAAAGAGGTGAAACCACCAACCAACCCTACAAGAAAAGCGGCAAGACCAAAAGGAATAAAACCTTTTATATGTGGCTTTTCTAAAATGGTTTTCATAAATATCACTTCCAATATGTTCATAGTATAACCAAGACAGAATGTATTTATTTAAGAAGAAAAGATATACTAAAAATGAAATAAAAAATAAAGGATGGTTTTTACTATGTCAATTATTAACAAAGAAGTTTCAAATTTTAAAGCCAATGCATTTCACGCTGGTGAATTCAAGACTGTTTCAAAAGATGATATTTTAGGTAAATGGAGTGTTTTCTTTTTCTATCCTGCAGATTTTACTTTTATTTGTCCTACTGAGCTTGAGGATTTAGCAAATAAGTATGAAGAATTCAGAAATGTCGGTTGTGAGATATATTCAGTTTCTACTGATACTCACTTCGTTCACAAAGCTTGGCACGATGCTTCCGAAAGAATAAAAAAAATCAATTTCCCTATGCTTGCAGACCCTACACACGAAATTTCAGAAGATTTTGAAGTTCTTATTGAATCTGACGGTTTAGCAGAGCGTGGTACGTTTATTATTAACCCAGAAGGTAAAATTGTGGGTTACGAAATAACTGCAGGTAACGTAGGTAGAAATGCAGAAGAACTTTTCCGTAAGGTTCAAGCTTGTCAGTTCGTTCATGCTCACGGCGATGAAGTTTGTCCTGCTAACTGGAAACCGGGCGCTGAAACACTTAAACCTAGTCTTGACCTTGTAGGACAGTTATAATGGATTTACAAAATATAAACAAGGATAATTTATATGATGTAATAATAGTTGGTGGCGGTCCTGCAGGACTTACCGCCGCTCTATATCTCGCCCGTGCTAAATACAGAGTATTATTACTAGAAAAAGAGCAGTTCGGCGGTCAGATTACTATTACAAACGAAGTTGTAAATTATCCCGGTATTGAAAAAACAAGTGGTAAAGCTCTTACCGATACAATGCGTCGCCAGGCTGAAAACTTTGGTGCAGAGTGTTTACTCTGTGAAGCTAAAGGCTTTGAAGCTACTGGTGAAATCAAAACAGTTCACACTGACCATAGTGATTTTTATTGTTTGGGTATTTTAATTGCTACTGGTGCACATCCAAGAACAGTTGGTTTCAAAGGAGAAGCAGAACACAAAGGTCGTGGTGTTGCTTATTGTGCTACTTGTGATGGCGAATTTTTCACCGACAAAGAAGTGTTTGTTATAGGTGGTGGTTTTGCTGCTGCTGAAGAAAGTGTTTTTTTAACTAAGTTTGCAAAACACGTAACAATATTTATAAGAAAAGATGATTTTAGTTGTGCCGCTTCTGTGGCAGACAAAGCAAAAAATCACGAAAAAATAACTGTTGTGCCAAATACTGTAGTTGAAGAAGTCTCGGGTGAAAATGGTCTTAATTATATCCGTTATAAAAACACAAAAACAGGTGAGATTTCAGAATACCACGCTGAAAATGGAGACTTTTTCGGTGTGTTTGTTTTTGTAGGATATTCTCCTGACACAGAACTAGTTAAAGATATAATTGAACTGAATGAGCACGGTTATATTATTACCGACTCTGAGCAAAAAACAAATGTTGACGGAATTTATGCCGCCGGAGATGTTTGCATAAAACCACTTCGCCAGATTGTAACTGCTACTGGCGACGGTGCTTTGGCTGCTACCGAACTTGAAAAATATGTTGCAGAAATGCAACATAAAACAGGTGTGCATCCAAAACAACCAAAAGCAAAATCTATTGAAAATTCAAATGTTTCAGAAGAAAATATTTCTCATAATACAAACGATGCTTTTTCAGATGAAATAAAACAACAGTTATTGGATGTTTTCAGTAAGTTCGAACGAAATCTTACATTGAAACTTTATTTAGACAGTCGACCTGTTTCAAATGAGTTGGAAGAACTTATAAAAAATCTGGCAACACTAACAGATAAAATCACAGTAACAGTTGTCGAAAAAAATGCTTCATCAGATTCAGCACCTTGTGTTCGTGTTTTGCTTGAAGATGGTAGTGATACAGGTATTGCATTTCACGGTGTTCCGTCCGGTCATGAGTTTACAACATTTGTTATTAGTCTTTATAACGCGTCAGGTCCAGGTCAACAATCAGATGAACAAATAAAAAAAGAAATAAGCGAAATAAAAACTTTTGTAGATATGAAGATATTGGTGACTTTATCGTGTACTATGTGCCCCGATTTAGTTATTGCTTGTCAGCGTATAGCAACGTTAAATCCAAATATCCGTGCAGAAGTTTACGACATTCAGCATTTTGATGAATTACGAAAAAAATACAATGTGATGAGTGTTCCGTGTCTTGTTATTAATGATGACAAAGTCTCTTTCGGTAAGAAAAATATAAATCAGGTTTTAGATTTAATAAAACAAATATAAACTTTAATTAAAAAGAAAACGCAACTGATTTATTTCAGTTGCGTTTTCATCTCTCTTCTTTATGCTAACACAATATTTCTATTTTTCTCTGCCAGTTCTTTTAATTTTTCTGTATAACCATTTAATCTGAAGAAAACGAAATGCTCGTTTCTTGAATCTTTGTTCCAATCAACTTTCTGAACTTTTTCTAAAAGTGCATAGTACACATCAACATCCATTTCTTTGTTGGTTATATTGAAATCCCTGAAAGTGCCTTCTCAAGGCCTTTGACAAAAGATACAAGACAAGGTGTTGCGGTTTCGTATATACCCAAAGCTTTGCCGGTATAACAAAAAAGAGCAGGTTAAACCTGCTCCAAACACTAATGTGCATAAAAAAGAATGTTCATAACGGTCAAGCCCGTTATGAACATTCAACATGGTACGGGTGACAGGACTCGAACCTGCAAGGATCGCTCCAATGGGACCTAAACCCATCGTGTTTGCCAGTTCCACCACACCCGCGTATTACTAAGTAAGAAGTAAGAGTGAATAGTGAAGAAGTTGAGTTTGATTGAAACAGAATTTTAGAAATTCTGTTTCAATCATTTCTTTTATTATCTAACGCTATAAAGCATTTCGGTGTAGCTTGGGTAAGGCCAGTCTTCACGGGCAACTATAGTTTCTAATTCGTCAACGATTGCTCTTAATGTATCCATAGCAGGAATCATTTTGTCTTTATAATAATCCGCCTCTGCCTGGCTTGTTGAGAAATCGTCACTTTTTTCTGTTAATTGCTCAAGAGTTTTAAGAGCTCTGCCTAATTTCATAGATAATTTAGAAATTCTGAGTAAAAGTGATTTTTCAACTGAACAATCCATTTCTGCACCGATAGCAGAAAGTGCATTTATTTCGTTTGCAACTTTGCCCTTGAATTTTATAACAGCAGGGAGAATGTCGCGTTTTGTCATTTCGAGCATTGTGAGTGCTTCAATTTTAAGTGTTTTTGAGTATGTATTGAGTTTAACATCTCGTCTTGAAATAAGTTCACTTTCAGTGAATACCTTGTGCTCTGTAAAAAGTTTAACTGTTTTTTCATCAGCAACATAAGAAAGTGCTTCAGCAGTAGAATTAAGAGCAGGTAAACCGCGTTTTTTTGCTTCTTTGTGCCATTCTTCTGCGTAGTTGTTACCATTGAAAATAATTCTTTCATGCTTTTTAATAGTTCTCTTAATAAGCTCAAGAACATCTGTGTCAAAGTCTTCTGAATTTTCAAGTTCATCTGCAAACACTCTTAAAGATTCTGCAATAGCAGTATTAAGAATTGTGTTTGTATCTGCAATAGAAGCAGAAGAACCAAGCATACGGAATTCAAATTTATTACCTGTGAAAGCAAAAGGAGAGGTACGGTTTCTGTCTGTTGTATCCTGTGGTAATTTTGGAAGAACTCTTGCACCGATTTCAAGGTCAGATGGCTTTCTTTCTTTGTAAAGCTCACCTTTTTCAAGTGCTTCAAAAATTGCGGTTAATTCATCACCTAAAAAGATAGAAATAACTGCTGGTGGTGCTTCACCTGCACCAAGTCTTCTGTCGTTACCTGCAGTAGCAACAGATGCTCTTAAAAGCTCCTGATAATCGTCAACTGCTTTAATAACTGCAGTAATGAAAAGTAAAAATCTTGTGTTCTGTGATGGTGAATCACCAGGATTTAAAAGATTTATTTTATTATCTTCACAAATAGCCCAGTTGTTGTGCTTACCGCTACCGTTAATACCCTCAAATGGTTTTTCATGAAGAATACAAACCATATCGTGTCTGTCTGCAACAGTTTTCATCATTTCCATAATAAGTTGGTTGTGGTCTGTTGCAACATTAGCAGATGTAAAAATCGGTGCTAATTCGTGTTGTGCAGGGGCAGTTTCATTGTGCTTTGTTTTTGAAAGAATACCTAACTTCCAGAGTTCTTCGTCAAGCTCTTTCATATATGCAGAAACGCGTGGTTTGATTTTACCAAAGTAGTGGTCATCAAGCTCCTGACCTTTAGCGGCACGGCAACCGAAAAGTGTGCGGTTGCAGAGTTTTAAGTCAGGGCGTTTGTTATAAACATCTTTATCAATTAAAAAGTATTCCTGTTCAGCGCCGACAGTAGTTGTAACGCGTGTAACTTGTGTTTCACCAAAAAGTCTTAATACTCTTAATGCTTGCTTGTCAACTGCTTCCATTGAACGAAGAAGAGGTGTTTTCTTGTCAAGAGACTCGCCACCATAAGAACAGAAAGCGGTAGGAATACATAATGTATCATCTTTAATAAATGCGAATGAGGTAGGGTCCCATGCAGTGTAACCTCTTGCTTCAAAAGTAGAACGAAGTCCGCCATTAGGAAGAGAAGAAGCATCAGGCTCACCACGAACGAGAGTTTTACCTGAGAATTCAAGCATAACCTTACCACCTGAAACAGGGGTGATGAAACTGTCGTGCTTTTCAGCGGTAACATCTGTCATAGGTTGGAACCAGTGTGTAAAATGAGTAGCTCCTTTTTCAATTGCCCAATCCTTCATAGCATTTGCTATGACATTGGCAGTATCAATATCAAGAGTTTTACCGTCTTTAATTGTCTTAATAAGTGAACGGTAAGTATCTTTTGGTAAACGGCTTTGCATAACAGTTTCATTGAAAACCTGACAGCCGAATATTTCCTGAATATTTGTCATTTCACACACTCCGTTTTTAAAATAACTGTACAAATAAATATATCATTTTTTGTATAAAATGTCAATCACCAATTATCAATATGACTGCGTTTTATTGCACCTATAATTTTTTGCGGTACATCTTCATATTGTTTGTTTAATTCTTTAATAAGATTTTTAACATCTTCGCGTCTTGTGTTTTCATCTGCAGGGCATTTGCTTTTTACAACTGGCAGGTTTAATCGTTTAATTGCCGATTCAACATCATTTTCAGTTAAGTGGATAAGCGGTCTTATCATTGTAATATCTTTTCGTGAAAGATAAGTAACAGGCTGAAAGCAACCAATCCTCGCTTCACTTAAAAGATTCATTAAGAATGTTTCTGCGGCGTCATCAAGGTGGTGCCCTAATGCAATTTTGTTGCAACCTAATTCTTTTGCGGTGTCGTGAAGAATTCCACGCCTCATTCTCGCGCAAAGACTACAAGGGTTGCTCTCTTTTCGTATATTGAAAATTATATCAAAAAGCTCGGTGCGTCTTATTTCGTAGTGAATATTATATTCATCACAGATTTTTTGAATTTCAGAAAAATCACCATCTACATTATTGAAACGCATATCAAGAGTAATTGCGACAATCTCGAAATCTTTAGGGTAGAATGTTTTTAAACCACAAAGTGCTTTTAAAAGTAAAACAGAATCTTTACCGCCAGAAACACCAACTGCGATTTTGTCGCCATCTTCTATCATATTGTAGGTGTCAACCGCATTTCTGACACAACCGAGAATTCTTTGCATTTTTGTCACCACGCTTTGTTTTTATATGTTAGTATTTTAGAGATTTTTAAGGGGGTTGTCAATAGTTATTCAGGGGAATTTTTGGGGGTTGACAATAAGTGGGAATATATTTAAAATTTATAAAAGAGGAGTTGAAAAAATGCCGGTTTTTACAATAACATTTTGTGCAACAATATTTGTAATCTACTTGCTCGATAATTTTTTTATTATTCCAAAATCTGAAACGGTGACATTAAAAGAAAAATTATGGGCAGGGCATAATAAAGGCTATATAAATCACGCCTTACATTTATCAGAAAAGAAGATAAAAAAAGGTGATGTCTGGCGACTTGTGTCGTCATCACTTCTGCATATAGGTACATGGCACATTGTTTCAAATATTACCGCAATGCTCATTGTCGGTTACGCAGTTGAATCACAACTTGGCTCTATAAAAACTGCAATTTGTTTTATTGGTTCTGTTCTTGTTTCGGGTATATTTATGGCGTTTGTTTATAAATTGCAAGATGGTGAGGGTGCATCAACCGGAATTTATGGTCTTATTGCGATATTTTTGATGCTTTCCATAAAAAATGGAACAATTATGTTTTCGGCTGTACCACTTGTAGCACTAATTATTCTTGCTATTTACACAATCGGAGGAATGCTTGTTGGTAAAGCAACTGCATTTGAACATATTTCCGGTTTTATAGGCGGGTTATTGTTTGGATTATTTTTAATGTAAAAATTATAAATGTAACAAATTCTATCATTTTTAGTTTACAAAAACTTTAAATGATAGAATTTTTTACTAACCCCCAACACCTAAAACCTAACATCTAAATTCACTATTGACTATTGAACAGTAGTGTGATATTATGTAGATGTGATGGTACTGATTATTACACAGTACCGCTGAAAATAAAAGGGGTTGATTTTATGAAAAACAAATTTATGCTTGAACTTACTTACAGGTTATTGCCGTTAGTAAGTTTTAGCGAAATGAAAGAGATTTTAGATGATTATTCTGGATTTATGGTGGATAGTCAGAAAACTGAAAAACCAAAAGAAGTTATGAAATCACTTGAAATTCCAAAGAAAAACGGTTTTATAGCAGGAGTTTTGTTCGTTGCATTCTGGTTATTTTTTGTTTATTTTAATATGTGGTCTATGACGGCTTACAATTTCCCGTTTTATACACTTGCTGCGATTACAATAATATTTGGTGGTGTTGGTTTATTCCTTATATATTCACAATTGTCTAAGAAATTGATGTTCATTTCAAAGTTTTCTTCTAACAGAAAATCTTCCAAAACGGTAAACGCTATTTTCAGTGTAATAGTAATTATAGGTATGCTTTCGTTTATTGGTTGGATTATATCAAGTTTTATATATACTTATGAATATGAAAATCTTGCAAATGTCGGTTTATTTATTGAATCTTTATATACTGTGTTTTCTGTTTTCCCTATTGTCGCTCTTGTTTTGTTCTTTATTAAAGGTTCAGATTATTTCTTCTCTTTTTGCAGTTCATTGGCTTCTGTAACCGCCTTTACAGCAATAAAACTGTTTCTGTCGTCAATCAGTTCAATGGAGTGGTACATATTTCCATATTTATATGCAATTCTCGGTATATATATTCTGGAAATAGTAATTATAGCTGTTCTTAACAAAAAATTGAAAAAGGTGACAGAATAATGAACGCACAAATAAAAAAAGGTATACTCGAAATGTGTATTTTCTGGATAGTTAAAGAAAGTGAATCTATTTATGGTTACGACCTTATAAAAAAGGCCAGAGAATATTTCCCAGAAGTAAACGAAAGTACATTTTACGCTGTATTGCGAAGACTTGAACAAGGTGGTGCTTTAAAGTCTGTTGTTGAAAAAAGCCCAGAGGGTCCACCAAGAAAGTATTTTTCAATTACTTCTTCTGGGGAAGTGGAGTTGCAAGAACTCATTGACGAGTGGAATGAACTGAAACGCATAATGGAAGGGTTAGGATTGAAATAAATAAAGAACCTATCAATTTTGATAGGTTCTTTTCTCATTTCAATAGCGATATATTAGTTTTTTGTAAAACTAATACGATATAATTTCATAAATGAAATTGCGATATATACAGCACGTTGTTTGTATGCGATATAATATAAATTCTCGATTGTACACGTTTGCGTCAGCAAACATATCGCACGGAGTATATCGCATTTTTAATATATCGCAAATTCGTCAGAATTTATATCGTAGTGATGCAAAGCATCACTTAATAACCAAACGGATTAAACGGGAACTGTTCGTAGAAATCTTCAGGAGTTTGTTGTTGCTGTTGTTCAGTAACTGTTTCCTGATAAACTGTGTTACCTTTATCTTCAACTAAAGTAATTTCTTCATCAAAGGTATTAGCAACTGCACCACTGTTATCAAGACGAACAACTGTAAGTGTTAATTTATCGCCAACCTTAGCATTTTCAATTGCTTCTAAAATAATGTCAGTATCATCAAGCTTTTTGCCATTTACCGCAGTAACAATATCACCGATTTTAATATTTGTACCATTAAGACTACTGTTTGTTGCAATACTTGCTATTACAATTGAACCGTAAGGAAGATTGTTTTTCCAGGCAATTGCCGAGTAAGTTGAGTCGTTTGCAACTGCATAATACTGAATACCAAGCATTGGTCTGTTTCTGACATAACCATATTCTATAATGCTTTCGTAAATTTCAAGCGCTTTTTCTGATGGGACTGCAAAGCCCATACCCTCGTAGTCAGTTGCAGCGATTTTTGAAGAGTTTATACCAATAACCTGACCGAATTCATTAACTAAAGCACCACCTGAGTTACCAGGGTTGATTGCTGCACTGTGTTGAATACAAGGTAAATCGTAGTAACCATTTTCAGTTGTTGCTATAGGTCTGTCAAGAGCAGAAACCATACCATTTGTGAAAGAGCCAAAGAATTCTGTACCAGCAGGGTTACCAATAGCGTAAACAGGTGAACCTACTTTAAGTGAAGATGAATCGCCAAATTTTGCTGCTTTAAAGCCTGTTTTCTTTACTCTTACAACGCCTATATCTGTTTTACTGTCTATACCAACAATTTGTGCATCATATTCTTTCGAGTCATAGAATTGTACCTGAACATTCATATTAGTGTCTGAAATAACATGAGCACAAGTAATGATATATGTGTAGCCGGATTTTTCGCCAACAATGACGCCTGAACCCTCGCCAGCCTTTTGATTCTGGTAGTAAACAAGAATTGCTACATTAGACTCTTTAACTTCATCGTAAATCTGTGTTGGAGTCATAGCACCTTTGCCAGAATATTCTTCTATCTCATAAGGTGATTTTTCAACGCTTGGGATAGCACCGTCAATTTTTTCAGTGCTTGGTTTTGAACCACCTATATTTGTTGGGGAATTATCACCAGAGAGTGATGTGCCTATGAGAATAGATGCAACTGCAACACAAAGGACAATAAGTATTGCAAAAACTATTTTGCCTGATTTTGATTGTTTTTTCTTTACTGGATTCTCAAAGGTTTGTGCAGGGTAAGTTGTTTGTGTATTTGGAGTAGTATATGCTTGTTGCCCATAAGGTTGATTATTAAAATATGGTGCATTTGCATTATAAGCATTAGGGGAAGTAGGGTAAGTGTTATTTTGCCCGAAAATGTTTTGCCTGTACCCATTTTGCTGATAATTAGCATTTGGTGAAGTTGAATATTGAGAATTGTTAAAACCCTGATTTTCGGTTTGTGTAGTTTCAGTGTTTTTTTCGTTCTCTGGTGTGTTTTGACCTAAAAATTCATCCATTGAAAAGCCTCCAGATTTGTTATTATATTTATAAAATAACAAAATATTATTGAAAACAGATTGAATTATTTTGGTAATTTTACTGTGAATTCAGTAAATTTGTCAGTTTTACTTTTAACAGTAACCTTACCACCGTGTAATTCTACTATACTTTTAACAAGGTGAAGACCAAGCCCCGTGCTTTTTGTGTCGGTGCTTCTTGATTCGTCAACCTTGTAAAATCTGTCAAAGACATTTTTAATATGTGTGGGCGGAATACCCTTACCAGTGTTTGTAATTGTGAAATATGAATGTTTTGTTTCACTTTTTGTTGTCAAAGAAATTTTACCGTTTTTATCAGTAAATTTAACTGCATTGTCTACGAGATTGTAAATAACCTGGTCAATCATAGATTGGTCACCTAAAACGGTGAGTTCCTCTAAATCATCTAAACCTTCAATTGTAATGTTTTTATCAGTGATAAGTTGCTCAAAGGTTAAAAATGTATTGAGAAGATTTTTAGAAATATCAAAATGCTCTAATTTAAGATTTAAATTACCTGTTTCAATTCTTGAAACATTGAGCATGGCATTAACCATTTTAGAAAGTCTTTTAACTTCAGAAGAAACAATTTCTAAATAATGGTTTTGCTTCTCTGGTGGAATAGTACCATCTAAAATACCATTGATAAATCCACCTATTGTAGTCATTGGGGTTTTAAACTCATGAGAAACACTTGAAACAAAGTTTCTTCTTGAATTTTCTAATGCTTCAAGGGATTCTGCCATTGAGTTGAACTCAATAATAAGTTCAGACATTTCGTTCTGTTCGGTAGGTTCGGGTACTTTATATGAAAAATCACCAACAGAATAACACCTTGCCGCTTTTGCTAAGTCTCTTATAGGTTTTGTCATTTTATCTGCGAGGAAGAAAAGTGCAAGGGTAAGTATAATCAATGCAAAAATTGCGGCAGATAAGAATGAGGTTAAAAGTTTAATGAAGTAACCTGCAATCTGGTCTGAAATAGGACTTGTGCATATTGAAAAACCTGCAATTTCATTTTCAATTCTGATAGGCGAAATTGCAACTGCGTGAGTTTCTGGGAAAACACCACCTAAAGTAGTGTAATCTGCGTAGCCTATTGCCTCTGCTTTTATAATAAATGCTTTTGGAATATGAATACTTTTGTGTCCTTCGCAAACAGCATGTTTGACAGTTTCAACAGGGTTTTTTAAAGTGTCATCACAAGCGATAATTTTACCTTCAGCATCACACATAAAAACCATGCTTCCGCTGGCATCAGCAGTAAGCTTTAAATTGTTATAAAAAAGTAATGCAGTAGCTTCCTGATTATGAAGTGCTAAATCAGAGCACAATATTTCAGATGTGAAATCTGAGATTGCGATTGAATTTTTACTTAAATTTGCTAAAGTTTCTTGTTTAGAAAAATTATAAACAAAAGCCATAAGTGTAATACCTGTAATAATAAAGCCTATTACAATGGTTATTGCTAAAATTACAAAGTATTTAAGAAAAAAAGCACCGCGTTTATTACTGGAAAATTTTGATTTAAATTTTTTCATAAATCATGCTTTTGTGTCAAACTTGTAGCCTACACCCCAAATGGTTCTTAATTCCCACTGGTCTGAAATACCTTCAAGTTTTTCTCTTAAACGCTTAACATGAACATCAACTGTTCTTGAATTTCCGTAATATTCAAATCCCCACACTTCATCCAAAAGCTGGTCGCGTGTGTAAACTCGGTTAGGGTTACTTGCAAGATGATAAATGAGTTCAAGTTCTTTCGGTGGAGCATCAACATACTCACCGTTGATTTTTAACTCGTAGTTTGTAAGATTTATTGAAAGTTTATCGTAAGTAACGATTTTATTTGTTTCTTGTGAAGAGGCCTGAGCTGGTGCGGTACGCCTTAAAACTGCTTTTATTCTTGCAATAACTTCTTTTGGTTCAAAAGGTTTTACAATGTAATCATCTGCACCGAGTTCAAGACCTAAAACTTTATCGAATATTTCACCTTTTGCGGTAAGCATAATAATAGGTGTCTGCGAAGTTTTTCTTATTTCTCTGCATATCTGCCAACCATCAAGACCAGGTAACATTATATCTAAAAGAACGAGGTCAGGATTAGTTCTGGAAAACGCAGTTACTGCGTCGAGACCATTGTTGACAACTTCTGTTAAGAAACCTTCTTTTTCAAGATATAATCTCAAAAGCTCACAGATATTAACATCATCATCTACGATAAGAATTTTTTCGGTAGCCATAAAAACACCCCTTTGTTATTAGTTATTAGTTGTTGGTTGTTAGTTGTTAGAATTATATACCAAATTTTATAAAAAACTATGAACAGAATTTTAAATAAATATTATAGTTTATTATTGGTAGTTGAGTGCAAATTATTTTATTTTTTATCTTTTTTCTTTTGTTTAGTTTTTCTTACAGATTTTGTTCTTCTTCTCTTAACTGTTAATCTGTAGTATACAAAGCCTGCAACCATTGCAGCAACTACAAGGAATACTGAGAAGTAAACAACAATCATTTTAATATCATCTTTGTTTAAAGCACTTTGTGGAGTTTCGGCAGTAGTAGTTGTTATACTGTCAAGTTTGCCTATTGTTACAACACCGTTTGCATTTAAAATATAACCATAACCTTCAGGTAGACTTTCTTTAACAGTATCACTTATAACATTACCCTGACTATCAACAAGCTGACCGAACTCATTTATATGTAAAATTTGTGGATTCGCGTTAGGTGTAGCTACATTCGCATTAAGTGACGGATTTAAGTAGTCATAACTTGGCGTTATTGTGTTATTTAAGTTTATAGAAACATTACCACCAAAATTTGAAACAATACCAGTTGCATTTTCGTCATCGGGAGCATTTTCTATTCCTTGATAAACATTGAGTTTGTAAGTGGTTGTTTCAGCCGAAGCACCATTATATTTAACATCAATAGTAACAGTCTGAACGGGGTCATTTGTTAACGAAACCTTTGAATATGATGCGAGACTGGCTATTTTACCATTGATTTTTACTGTCATATACGCGTTGTCAATTGGTGTAGGGTTTATATAAATCAATTCCCTGAAATAATCGAGATAAACATTGTATTCATAAATATCAGAATAAAATTCCTTTTCGAGGTCAAAGCGCTCAGTTTTTTTTGTTACAATATCAAACGCTTGTTCATAAGTATATTTTGCAGAAGAAAGCGCAATGCCTTTATCTTCATAAGCCATTCTCTGGATTATGTAGTAAGCAAGAGTTTTTGCTCTGTTTGCTTTGAATACCGAGTCAGGGTCTAAGGTTACACTATATTGAATGCCAAGCATAGCAGCCATATATTTTATTTGTATCTCTTCATCAGTTGCATTAGTTGGGTCGACTGAAATACCGGCATTTGAAATTGTCATAATTGCAAGTCTTCTGAATGCTTCGCTTCTTTCAATTGAAATGAGTTCGCGTGAAGTAACATAACCGTTTGTGTAAAGCGCTAAAAGACAAGTGTAGTAAATATAATCTTCAAGACTTATTATTTCTGTAATATCAAAATGCTTTGAAACAAAATTAATAAGCGAATCATCATCACCGTCAAGACCTATCATATATAACATAAGTGCCGCTTCAAGTGTTGTTCCCGGCGGAATAGTGATTCGTTCACCTGTGAATACATAGAAAAAGTCGTTTTTCCATAAAGCGTAAAGAGCACTTATCATAAATATAGAGTCTGGGTCTTCTTCCTGTTCAGGTGTTATAAGAATACCTTGCTCTCTCAACCACTCTGCTTTTGACTGGTCAGTCGCGTCAGGGTCACCAATTATAGAAAGTGCGCCTAATTGCTGGAATACATAAATGTATGCAGCTCTCTGAGAGTCTTCATCAAGAGTATAGTAGTGGGCGTATTCTTCAACTTCCTCTTTAAAGCAAGGAGCATCGGTTACATAAGGGTACTCTGCAACAGGAAAAATTTCTTTTTCTGTTATAATACCATCAAGCGAAAGCATATTTTCTTTTACCAACAGCTTTCTTAACCATGATGGATTATTTTCTTCATATTCGTATTGTGTTAAGAAACCAATATTAGTGTTAATTGGCTTTGCGAATTTTTTTGCTGAAACACTTAAAGTAAAAATTGATGAACAAGTGATTACAGCAAGAACTGCCGCTATAACGCGGTATCTTAATTTCATTATTATCCTCATTTCTGAAATGTTATAAATGAAGTTATATTATACCAAATAAGTAATATATAGTCAATGAACTAAATGTTAATTATAAAGAAAAAGCGAAAACAGTTTGTGACTTATAAACTTCGTCTTTGTCATAAACACATTTGCACCAATCCTGATGATTAGGTGAATCAGGGAAAACCTGTGTTTCAAGACAGAATGAACATCTGTGTGTGAGTGGTTTTTCTTCTTTTCCGAGAATTGTACCATTAAGGAAGTTACCCGTGTAGAACTGAACACCAGGGAGCGTTGTTTTAACCTCCATTATAATTCCTGATTTATCACCTTTTGCAACTGCACAAGTTTTTAATGCGCCGTCAAAGTTGTTAATAATAAAGTTGTGGTCATATCCGTTACCATTTTTGATTTGTGTGCAATCGGCATCATTTATATCCTTACCGATTTTTTTTGAGATTCTGAAATCGAACGGTGTGTTATGGACTGCTTCTGCCATTTTTAATGGAATACTTGTTTCATCAATTGGTGTGAAATAATCTGCATTGATTTGCAAATCGTGGTCTAAAATATCACCACAATCGAAACCGTTAAGGTTAAAATAAGCGTGGTTTGTAAGATTTATAACAGTCTTTTTGTCTGAAACTGCGTTGTAAGTAAGAATTAATTCGTCATTGTCTGTAAGCTCGTAAGTAACACTTGCTTTAACATTACCAGGGAAGCCATCTGTACCATCTTTGCTAAAATATGTAAAGGTTAAAGACTTGTCAGAGGTTTCTTCGCCTGTCCATACAGCAGAAGAGTATTCACTGCCACCGTGGAGGCAGGTTATACCGTTATCGTTTTTTGTGAGATTGTATTCTGTACCATCAATTGAAAATTTACCATCTTTAATTCTGTTAGCATATTGACCTACAACAACACCCTGATAGTCACTTCTTTCAGTATGACCTTCAAGTGTGTCGTGACCAGATAAAACATCAATAAAATTACCACTTTTGTCTTTTACGAAAAGTTTTTCTAAAGTAGCACCTTTCTCAATAATCTCTGCTGTCATACCATTTTTATTTTGAAGTGTAAAGGTGTGAACTTTTACACCATTTAATTCGCCATATAAAGATTTTGTAATTGCCATAACTACCTCCAAAAAATACATATTAAAAATTATATGAATATACACTTTAATTTTACAATAGATAGCACTGTATTGTCAAGAAAGATTGATTATTTTAAAAGAATATTGTATAATAAAGAATATACATAAAATACCATTTTGAAGGAAGTGAAAAATGTGGAAGGATTTATTCTTGGACTTACAACTGTGTCGAGATATGCGCTTTTAATAATTGCTTTTTATGTAGTTGTAAGGGTAGTCCTTGCTATGTTTTTCAAAAAGGCAACAAACCCTGTACGGGGCAGACTTGTAAACGATATTACAGGTGAGGTTATAACTTTAAGAGATAACGAAACATCAATAGGCAGAAATAAAAGCTGTGATGTTGTGTTGGGGTTTGATACTATTTCTCGTCTACACGCAGTTATGGCTTTCAGAAATAAAGGGTTTGCTGTGTTTGATACAAATTCAAAATCTGGTGTAACAGTAAATGGCGAGAAAATTAAAAGCAAAGCCAATGTTTACGATGGTGACAGAGTAGGCTTCGGTGGACTTGAATATACACTCTCGGTAAATAAATTTAAATATATAAAAGACAAGAGCGGGGTATTAGGCAGACCAAATTATTTTATAATTTTCGCACTTATTTCTGTGTTTAATATTTTTACAATGCTTCTCACTTCTTTCCTGGAAGGCGAATTTGAAATTCGTGTAGCTTCTGCCTTTTTAGGTATGATAGCACTTATATGGGGATACTTTTTCTTTGCTTCAATTGTAATGAGGATAACCGGTTTTGAAGTTGAAAGTATCGCGTTTTTATTTGCGTCAATTGGTCTTGGAATTGTTGCGAGTATTTACCCCGGCGGTGCTTTAAAACAATTTTTTGCAATCCTTTTGGGTGTAGTAGGCTTTTGCGTGTTGCTCACGCTTCTGCGTTTTGTAGATACTATAAAAGTTTTCAGATATATGCTCGCAGTTGGTGCAATAGGACTTCTTGCTCTTACACTCCTGATTGCAGAGCCTACAAATGGTGCTCTCAGTTGGGTGAATATTGCGGGTATTTCTTTGCAACCATCAGAACTTGTAAAAGTTGCATTCATTTTTGTTGGTGCAGTAACACTTGAAAAACTTCAGTCTATAAAACAACTGACACTTTATATTGTATTTGCCGCAATCTGTGTTTTAGAGTTGTTTCTAATGTATGATTTTGGTGCGGCACTTATATTCTTTTTTACATTTATTGTTATTGCATTTATGCGTTCGGGTGATATAAGAACAATTATGCTTATCTGTATTGCCGCCGCTTTAGGTGCAGTACTCATAATACTTTTTAAACCTTATGTCGCGGCGAGATTTTCAGGGTATCTTCATATATGGGAAAATATGGATACAACCGGTTATCAACAGACGAGAACTTTAATTTATTCTGCAAGTGGCGGACTTTTTGGTATAGGGCTTGGCAACGGAAAACTCCGTAATGTTTTTGCGGCGGCAGAAGATTTGGTTTTCGGTGTAGTATGCGAAGAATACGGAATAATTATGGGGTTTTTAATTCCTGTTACATTTGCTTTGATTACAGTTGCAATAATCATAAATGCTCAAAGATCAAAATCCAGTTTTTATGCAATAAGTGGCGTTGCGGCTGTATCAATGGTGTTATTTCAGACTATGCTCAATATTTTCGGTGTTACCGATTTATTACCACTTACAGGTGTTACATTGCCATTTATAAGTAAGGGTGGTTCAAGTATTATTTGTTGCTTCTGTCTTCTTGCATTTATGAAATCGGTAGATACAAGAACATTCTCTAATTTTAAGCCTGACTTAGCAAGACCAGTTCCCAAACAGAAAAGGAGGGTGAAAAATGAAGTCGACAACTAAACGCGGTTTTATTGTGCTTTTACTTGTAGCAGTTTTTACTGCGGGACTTGTTTACCTTGCCTTTAACTTAGGTACTAATGCAGAAAAATGGGCAACTTTAAGAGTTAATAATCATCTTGTGAATGATGACGGTAGTTTTATAGGTGCAGGTAATGTGCTTGATAGAAACGGTGAAATTTTAGCCCAGACTGTTGATGGTGAAAGAGTTTACAACAACTCCGAAAGAATAAGACGCTCAACCCTTCATATTGTTGGTGACAGTGAGGGGTATATAGCGTCTGGTGTGCAGACTGCATATAAAAGAGAGCTTGTAGGGTATAATCTTGTAACGGGTATTTACTCACTAAAAAAATATGAACGGGGTAATGATGTTACACTCACCATTGATTCATCTGTTTCTGCAACTGCTCTTGATGCTTTGGGCTCAAGAAAAGGTGTTGTTGCAGTTTATAATTATAAAACAGGTGAAATTATCTGTTCTGTTTCAAGTCCAAATTTTGATATAAGAAATAAACCATCTACAGAAGAAGTTGAAAATAATGCAGATGGGAAATATGAGGGGCTTTATCTTAACAGACTTTTAGATGGACTTTATACACCTGGTTCTGTTTTTAAAATAATCACTGCTTCTTGTGCGTATGAGAATATTCCTGATATTGAAAATTGGGAATATGAGTGCGAGGGTGAAATGTTTATAAATGGTGTAAGAGTCAGTTGTCCGAGAAAGCACGGTAAATTAGATATTGAAAAAGCATTCAGTCAGTCCTGTAACTGTGCATTCTCTGAACTTTCCAAAAAATTAAGTGCAACACAACTTACAAATACTGCAAACTCTTTTGGTTTTCACGATAATTTTGCATTTGGTAACAGTTTTACAGAAGAAAGTATAATAAATTTAACTGACTCAAGTGCTTCAGATATTGCGTGGGCTTCTGTCGGTCAATACACTACACTTATGAACCCATATCACGCACTTACAATTGCAGGTGCTATTGCTAACAATGGTACTGCAAAATTGCCTTTTGTTGTGAAGAATTTTGCTTCGCCTTCTGGTAGGGTTATAAAAGAATTTACATCAGAAGAAGTAGTTTACACTACACCTGAAAATGCAAAAAAACTTAAAGATTTAATGCGTGGTGCGGTAAAAGATAATTATGGTGATTGGAATTTTTCGGGCGTTACAATGTGTGGTAAAACAGGCACTGCAGAAATTTCAGATACTGAAAAACCGCACTCATGGTTTTTAGGATTCTCAGAAGATTCTGACTGTCCGTTGGCAATAGTGGTAGTTGTTGAAAACGGTGGTTGGGGTTCATCTACTGCAATCCCAGTCGCATCAAAGGTAATAAAAGAGGCGAGTAAGTCAATTTCTTAAAATAATTAAATTGTTTACTATTTGTAAATTTATTTTTTGTTCTTTATTTTCATTGACTAAAATTGTTATTTATTGTAGAATATAGAACAAGTTTGTTCAATTGAATTTAAATTGAGTGAAATATGTAAAAATATTTAGTGTTGAAAGGCTGAATTAAATGAGTTTTATAGAATTTGAGTCTGTTTACAAAACCTACAAAATGGGTGAAGTTACAATAAATGCTGCAGATGGAGTTACATTTAATATTGAACAAGGAGAGTTCTGTATTATTTTAGGTGCTTCTGGTGCAGGTAAAACAACTATTCTTAATATTCTCGGTGGTATGGACGATTGTGACGATGGTAAAGTCCGTGTCGGCGGTGAATTGATTAACGAATATGACAATAAAAGTCTTGTAGAATACAGAAGATTTGATGTTGGATTTGTGTTTCAGTTTTATAATCTTGTGCCAAACCTTACTGCACTTGAAAATGTTGAACTTGCAACACAGATAGGTGAAAAAGCACTTAACCCTGTTAAAGTGCTCGAAAGAGTTGGTCTTGGTGAAAGACTTGACAACTTCCCAGCACAGCTTTCAGGTGGTGAGCAACAGCGTGTTTCTATTGCCAGAGCACTTGCTAAAAACCCTAAAATACTTCTTTGTGACGAGCCTACTGGTGCGCTCGACTACAACACAGGTAAGCAAATATTGAAATTGTTGCAGGATACAAGTCGTGAGTCTGGTATGACAATCGTTGTTATTACCCACAACCCTGCACTTGCTCCTATGGCAGACAGAATTATAACAGTAAAAAGTGGACGCGTTGTAAAAAATGAAGTCAACGAAAATCCAGTTTCTGTTCAGGATATAGATTGGTAAAACTATTTGTTTTAACTTGATGTGAGAAAGGATTTTTGAAAGATGACAAGAGCGTATGCTATTGATACGGTCCGTTCAATAAAAAAGACAATAAGCCGTTTTATTTCGATTGCGTTAATTGTTGCTTTAGGTAGCGGTCTTTTTGTGGGACTTAATTCCGTATCTACTGATATGACTGAATCTGCAGATGCTTATTATAAAACTAATAATCTTATGGATTTGAGATTGCAGTCATTTATAGGACTTTACGAACAAGATTTAGAAAGAGTCCGTATAATTGATGGTGTAAAAGCTGTTCAGGGTATGAAATTTGTTGATGGATTTGTTCAGGTGCCCGCTGAAGATAGCGAAGAATTTGAAGGTATTGTTGATATTGACGGTTCAGAGCTTACAGTTCGTGTGTTCGGTATGGATATGAATCAGGTGTATGCATTCCATCAGAATGGCGAGGATGATGAAAATTACATAAACAGACTTAAGTTAGTTGAAGGTAAATATCCTGAAAATGCCAATGAGTGTGTTGTAACATGTAGTGCTCTTACAACCCCTGACCAATTTAAAATTGGTAATAAAATCAGGGTTGTTGGTGATAATGAAGAAATTTCTTATTATTTAAGAGTTAATGAATTCGAGATTGTAGGAATTGTTCTTTCACCTTACTGGGTTTCTTATGAACGAGGTGCTACTACTGCTGGTAGTGGTAAGTTAGGTGACTTTGTTTATGTTTCAAATGAGGCTTTTCAACCGAGAATTGATTATTATAGTGAAGCATATATCACACTTAAAGATAGTGATGAGTTTGTTGCTTATACAGACGATTATAATGAGTATGTTAAAGAAATGCAGAACACAATTCTTTTAGCATCAGAGTCAATCGTAAAAGAGAGAGCGGACTATTTAGGTGTCGGTCTTCCACAGAAACTTATAAGCGCTAAAAATGAGATTGCACAAGCAGAAGCAAATATAAATTCGCAGTTGCAGGGTGCAAGAGATGAAATAGCAAAGTACAGAGAACTTGAAAAAACAGGTGAAGAAAAACTTGCGGCGGCACAGGCAGAACTCCAGGAAAAATATAATGCGGCACAATCACAACTCGAGGCGGGTAGTGACCAGTATTTAGCGGCGGTTAATGAATATAACTCGAAAATTACTGTGGTTGCCGAAAAAAGAGCAGAGCATACTGCAAAAACAAATGAATATAACATAAATAAAGCGGCGGCAGATGATGCTAAAGATAAACTCAATACTGCAAACAGTGAGCTTTTAAGTGCAAAACTTAAAATTGAAACTACAGAGGCTTTAATAGGTAGTACACAATCAACACTTGATACTATTAAGAATAATCAGAATGTTTCTCAGGAAGACCTCGACCTTGATAAAATGGCAGAACGACTTGAGCAGACAAATCCTGAACTTGCAAAGATTTTGTTCTCTGCATCTAACTTAACAGCTCAGGGTATGGCAGCCGATGTTGTTATTGAAACAGAAGCGTTACTTGAACAATATAATTCAGAACTTGTTGTAGCTGAAGCAGAGTATGATAAGGGTAAAGCGGCTTATGATGAAAAGTATGCGGAATGGTATGACGCAGACCAACAATTAAAGGCCGCAAAAATACAACTTGATGATGCTAATGCTCAGTTAGAGTCGGCTGAATCACAGTTAGCGCACTTTAAAGACCAGATTCAGTCAAGTGGTTTTGACCTTCAGTTTGGTTCATTAAAGGCACAGACTGAATATACCAACGCACAGACACAAATTACTTATCAGACAATGCAACTTCAGAATATTCAGCAGATTTTAGAGGCGGCTGAAAAGAAACTTGAAGAAGCAGAGGCGGAAGCAAATTCCAAATTGGGCGTTGTTAAAACTGAATATTCAAAAGGTATTGCATTACTTGAAACAATAAATAATGGTGCCAGCTGGTCGGTTTATGACCGTGACGATTCACCAGGTTACGAAGGTTATGGTGAAGCGGCAGAAAATATGCAAAGACTTGCATACATTTTCCCGACATTTTTCTTTATAGTTTCAACTCTTGTTTGTCTTACAACTATGTCAAGATTGGTTGAAGAACAAAGAACACAACTCGGTACTATGAAAGCCTTGGGTTATGAGGATAAAACTATTGTTAGTAAATATCTCATATATGCAGTTTCTGCAAGTACAATTGGTAGTGTCGTTGGTATTTTAGCAGGTTTCTCGGGACTTCCGTTTGCAATATTCACAGCTTGGGGGATTATGTACGAAATACCAGACCTTACAGTGAAGCTTCTTCCAGGATATATAATTTTAGGTCTTTTAATTTCAGTAGGTCTTACAACATTTGCGGCATATCTTTCTTGTCACAAAGAACTTAAAACTCCTGCTTCAATTCTTATGCGACCAAAACCACCAAAAGATGGTAAACGCGTTTACCTTGAAAATTTCACGGGTATCTGGTCAAGACTTAATTTTACTTCAAAAGTTACAGTAAGAAACCTTTTCAGAAACAAAAAGCGTTTTGCAGTTACTGTTATTGGTATTGCTGGTTGTACAGCGCTTATGTTAGCGGCTTTTGGTCTTCAGAATGCTATTGGTACAGTTATTACTAACCAATATGGTGAAAACGGTGTTGCCAAGTACGATTTACAGGTTGTTTTAAAAGATACCAAAGAGGACTACACCCCTAATAGTGAAACGGTAAAGAGTATTACTGGAATTCAGGGTATAGAAACTTCTATGCTTGGCTTCTTAAAGGTTTGCGAAGGTTATTCTGACAGAAGCGACAAGGTTATGGAGGTTGATGTATTAGTTCCACAAGCACCAGAAATGCTCAAGGAATTTATAAATATGAAAGACGGTAACAAAGATGTTCCGTTTACTGATGAGGGTGCGGTAATAACAAGAAAGTTTGCTGATAAAACAAAGACAAAAATTGGTGATACGATTAAACTTTCGTGGACGGAAGGCTCTAAAAAGGTTGAGTATGAGGTAGTTGTTACAGGTATTTCAGAAAACTACACATTCCATTATGTATATGTTACCCCTGGTACATATTACAGAATGACAAATACTGTGCCTGATTATAACTACTTGTTCTGTTCAATTACCGATGGTATGACAGTTGAACAAAAGGCGGCACTTGAGTCACAAATTGGTGATGTAAAGGGTGTCAATGGTACAGTTTACACAACTGTTGTTATTGATAACTTTAACAATATAATTGATGTTCTTACTATTGTTACGCTCATTCTTATATTTGCGGCTATTACACTCGCATTTGTTGTTCTTTATAACCTTAACAACATTAACATAAACGAGCGTATAAAAGAACTTGCAACTCTCAAGGTTTTAGGTTTCTATGACGATGAGGTTTCTGCTTACATTTATCGTGAAAATGTAATTCTTACATTCTTCGGTATCGTAATTGGTCTTATAGCAGGTATTTTCCTTAACTTAGCAGTAGTAAGCGTTGTAGATATTGATACTGTTACATTCAGTACGGACCTTAAATGGTGGAACTTTGTGCTTGCTGGTTTCTGTACGGTATTCTTTGCAATAATAGTAAATGTTATGATGCACAGAAAACTCAAAAAAATCAGTATGGTTGAATCTTTAAAATCAGTAGAATAAAAATAAATGCGAGGTATTCAAAAAGGTTTGACTTTTTGAATACCTCATAAAAATTAACCCTCGTTTAATTCTAGACTAATTAAACGAGGGTTTGTGTTTTTATTCGTCATCATTTGAGAATGAAGAGAATTTGTTTTTGGTGTAAAATGAACCGTTTATGTACATATCTGCAATAAATTCTGCCATAACATTTGGAGAAATTACCATTCCATCATCCATCCAGTCAACTACTGTGCCAGTGAGAGAGTTAAGGGCAAAGTTTAAAATAAATCTTCTTGGGTCATCCTGTGCATATTGTTCTTTTGCAACAGGAACATTTTTAGCAAGTAACTTTTTAATTTTTGTAAGAACTTTATTGTTTGTGTATTCGCGTGTTATAACAAAACGAGCAATAGCAGTATTTTGCTTGCAGAAGATGAGGATATTTTCAATATATTTTACAAACGATTCTGGTGTAGATGCACACTCGTCTGCACCTTGTAATACAACTTCAAATAATTCGTATGCCTCATCTTGAATTTGACTTAACATATCTAAGATATCTGTATAGTAAAAATAAAAAGTTGCTCGGTTAATGTCAGCAACATCTGTTAACTCTGTAACAGTAATTTCGTTTATTGATTTTTCCTGTAAAAGAGAAAAGAGAGAATCTCGTAAAAGTTTTTTTGTTCTTTTTACACGCCTATCGTTAGCATTTACTTTAGACAAGCGTTCATCGTTATTAGACATAATGCCCCTCCACAAATGTCATATTTTATTGAATTTTTAGTCATTTTAGCACAAATTTGTCGGATATTCAAGAGATAAATGATAAAATGTTTAATTTCTTAAAAACTCTTAATTTTTAAAAATCTTATCTCGAATAGTAAGAAATATGAAAATAAGACATATATTACATCTCCTAAACACTTGATTTTTAGGTGCATTATTGGTATAATATACTCGTTATATTTTGGTATAAAATGAAGGAGTTGTTAAGATGAAATACGATGTAGCCGTTATCGGCGCAGGTGTTGTGGGTTCTCTTATAACAAGGGAACTTTCTAGATACAACATAAAGGTTGCATTGTTAGAAAGAGCAAACGATTGTGCTATGGGTGCAACTAAAGCAAACAGTGCAATTGTACACGCAGGTTTTGATGCTAAACCTGGTTCATTAAAAGCAAAGCTTAATGTTCGCGGTGTCGAGCTTATGAAGGTGTTTTGCGAAGATCTTAATGTTCCACTTAAAAATGTTGGTGCATTTGTTGTTGCTTTTTCTGAAGAAGAAATTCCCCACTTACAGGAACTTCTTGAAAGAGGTAAAGAAAACGGTGTGCCTGGTCTTGAAATAATTTACAGAGATGAACTTGTAAAAAGAGAACCAAATATTGGCGAAACTGCTGTTGCGGCTTTATGGGCTCCTACATCTTCAATAGTTTGTCCTTACGAATTAACTATTGCTGGTCTTGAAAATGCTGTTACAAACGGTGCAGAATTTTTAAGAAATTGCGAAGTGAAGGCAATTAAACAAAATAGTGAAGGCTTCACACTCAGCACAACCTTGGGCGAAATTGAAGCTTGTATTGTTATAAATGCGGCGGGTGTTCATTCAGGTAAGGTTGCAGAAATGATTGGGGATACTTCAATTGAAATAAAACCAAGACGCGGTGACTATTATCTTCTTGATAAATCACAAGGTGCTTTAGCTTTCAGTACAATTTTCCAGTGTCCTACAAAAATGGGTAAGGGTGTTCTTGTTTCACCTACAGTTGATGGTAACTTGATTGTTGGTCCATCTGCTATTGAGCACGATGATGGTGACAATGTAGAAACAACTGCAGAGGGACTTGAGTCTGTTTACACTTCTGCAATTAAGAGTATCCCTGCAGTGTCATTAAGAAATGCTATAACATCATTCAGTGGTAACCGTGCACACTGCACAGCTGATGATTTTATCATTGGTTCATCTGAAAAAAATAAAAACTTCATAAATGTTGCAGGTATTGAGTCGCCAGGTCTTTCTTCTGCACCTGCTATTGCAGAAATGGTTAGTGGTATTGTGGTAGAAATTCTCGGAGATGCAGAAAAGAAAAATGCATTTAACCCTGTAAGACCTGCACCGGTTCGTTTCAGAGAAATGACATCTAACCAAAGAGCAAAGCTTGTTGAGAAAAATAAAGCTTATGGTAGAATTATATGCCGTTGCGAAACAATTACAGAGGGTGAAATTATTGACGCAATTCACGCTCCTGCGGGTGCAAGAGATGTTGATGGTGTCAAGAGAAGAACAAGAGCTGGTATGGGTAGATGTCAGGGTGGCTTTTGCGGTAGTAAGGTTGTTGAAATTTTAGCAAGAGAGTTAAATGTTCCTGTTAATTCAATAACAAAATTCGGTGGAAAATCTGAAATTATGTACGATAAAACAAAGTGAGGTGGCAGGAAGATGTTAAATTATGATTTAGTTGTAGTTGGCGGTGGTCCTGCTGGTATGGCGGCGGCTCTTCAGGCAAAAGAAGAGGGCGTAGAAAAAATCGTCATTTTAGAAAGAGCAGAAACACTCGGTGGTATTCTTGAACAGTGTATTCACACAGGCTTTGGTCTTCACTATTTTGGTGAAGAACTTTCAGGTCCTGAATATGCTGGCAGATTTATCGAAGAAGTTGAAAAAACAGACATTGATGTTTATTTAGACACAATGGTTCTTGATGTTTCAAAAGAAAATGTTGTTACAGCAGTAAATAATAAAGATGGCTTAATTCAGTTTAAAGCAATCGCAGTAGTTCTTGCTATGGGTTGTCGTGAAAGACCTCGTGGAGCACTCTCTATTGCGGGTTCTCGTCCTGCAGGTGTTATGACTGCGGGTACTGCACAGAAATATGTTAATATTGATGGATATATGCCAGGTAAAAAGGTTGTTATTTTGGGTTCTGGTGATATCGGTCTTATTATGGCAAGAAGAATGACTCTTGAGGGTGCAGAGGTTAAGGTCGTTTGCGAACTTATGCCTTATTCTGGTGGTCTTAAAAGAAATATTGTTCAATGTCTTGATGACTTCGGTATTCCGTTAAGACTTAGTTGCACAGTTATTGCTACACATGGTAGAGAAAGACTTGAAGGCGTTACTATTGCAAATGTTGACGAAAAGTTAAAACCAATTCCTGGTACAGAGCAATATATTGAATGTGATGCACTTCTTTTATCAGTTGGTCTTATTCCTGAAAACGAACTTTCAAATGGTGTGGGAATAGAACTTGATAAAGTTACAGGTGGTCCTGTTGTTGACGAATACAGAGAAACTTTACACAAGGGCATTTTTGCTTGTGGTAATGTTTTACAGGTTCATGACCTTGTTGACTATGTTACAGAAGAAAGTAAAATTGCAGGTAAAGGTGCCGCAAATTACATCTTTGGCAAAAAACAAGGTGGTACATTTATTAACACAAAAGGAATCAACGGCGTTCGCTACATTGTTCCACAAAAAGTCAACATTGAAAACGAAGAGGCTGTAAAACTTTACTTCAGAGTGGGACAAGTTTACAAAGGTGCAAAAGTTGTTGTTGAATGTGATGGTAACATTCTTTCATCAAAGAAAAAAGTTATGTTAGCACCAGGTGAAATGGAAAATGTTACTATTACACCTGAAATGCTCAAAAATATGAACGAAAACAGTGAAATCACTGTAAGAATAGAAGAATAAGGGGGTACGAAAAATGAAAAAGAATTTAATTTGTGTATCCTGTCCGTTAGGTTGCCCTATTGAAGTGGAAATTGAAAACGGTGAAATTCTTTCTGTTACAGGTAACACCTGTAAACGCGGTGACAAATATGCAAGAGATGAACTTACAAACCCTGTAAGAAGTCTCACAACAACAGTAAAATTAGTTGATGGTAATTTGCCTGTTGTGCCTGTTAAATCTTCAAAGCCTGTTCCTAAAGATAAGATGTTCCAGTGTATGAAGCTCATAAACGAAGCATCTATAAAAGCACCCGTTAAAATCGGTGATGTTGTAATTAAAAATATTTTAGGCTCAGGTGCAGATATTGTTGTTACAAATAACGATAGTGGAAAATAATTCTTGTTGCAAGGTGCTTTTTAGTGCCTTGCAACAATTTAAAAAAAGGAAATTACATATATGAAACCTTATGAAATAGCGGCGGAAGTAAAACCGTCACAGCGTCAGTTAGAGTGGCAGAAAACCGAATTTTACGGTTTTATAAATATCGGTTTACCAACAGTTGTCAACAGAGAATGGACTGACGGAAATGTAAAAGCAGAAAACTTTGTTCCTGAAAAATTTAACGCAGAAGAATGGGTAACATTCTTTAAAAATGCAGGGTTTAAAGGAATGGTGCTTAATGTAAAGCATCACGATGGTTTCTGTCTTTGGTATTCATCTTTAACAGATTACACAGTTGAAAATTCTTTTAACTGGGAAACAGATAACAGAGATATGGTAGCGATGCTTTCAGAAGAATGTGAAAGACAAGGTCTTAAATTCGGTATTGCAATTTCACCACTCGACAGACACGCAAGCTGTTACGGTAAAGGCGAAGAATATAACGAGTATTTCAAAAAGCTTTTAAGAGAAGTGCTTACGAAATATGGAGATATTTTTTATGTTCGCTTCGATGGTGCGGCAGAAGAGAATAAAAATGGTTACACTCAGGAATATGACTGGGAGGGTTACTACGAGGTTGTAAGAGAATGTCAACCGAATGCAGTAATTGCTCTTGTTGGTCCCGATGTTCGTTGGTATGGTAACGAGTGGGGTGTAATCCGTAAAAATGAGTGGAGTGTTATACCTAAATATTATAGTATTGAAGAAGCTATAAAACGAAGCAAGGAACCACCATCAAGAAAAAATCTTAAACGCGAGAAAAAGCACGAAATGGATTTAGGCTCTAGAAAAGCGATTAAAAAGGAAACTGAATTTATATGGTATCCTTGCGAAGTTTCTGTTTCAATGCGTGACAGATGGTACTACCATAAAGAAGATGAGTATTCTGCAAAAACAAAAGACAGATTACAAAAGCTTTATTTAGATTCTGTTGGTGCTAACTGTGCTTTAATGATAGGTGTACCACCTATGAAAGATGGTAGCTTTGCAGAAATGGATTACCAGATTTTAATGGCATTCGGAAAAAGTCATAAACAAGCTTATGCTTATAAGGTTTCAAGTATTGCAGAAATAACCGCAAGTAGCTCACTTTCACCAGAATATGATGTTAAAAATCTTATGAATTCCCAAGAAGATAAAATCTGGAAACCAGCAGAAAATGACAAAGAGCCAGAAATTACTTTCACATTTAAAGAAAAAGATATGTTTGACAAGGTGCTCATGATGGAGCATATAAAAAATGGTCAGCATATAGAAGAATATGAAATTTATCTTGATACTGGTGATGGTAAATTCAAGAAAGTTGAAAAAGGCGGAATTGTCGGTTACAAGAGAATACATAAAATAACCCCAACCGAAGTGAAAAGAGTGAAAATTAAAATCACATCCTTCAGAGGCGAGTTGGAGTTACAAGAGGTTACACTTTATTAAAAAATAACTGCAACAAGTATTTGTTACTCGTTGCAGTTGATTTTTTATATAACTGATACTAATTGGTATCAGTTGATTATTATTCCAAAAACAATTGCATTTTAAAATTATTTGTTGTATAATAAATTGATTATTTATAAAAATCAGTGATTATAGGTAAGGAGTTGTGTAAAATGAAACGAACAATTAAAAAAATTGCAGTAGTATTTATTGTTGTTGTGTTACTTGCAGTTTCTATGATACCTATGGTTGCTTTTGAAGTTAAGCGTTATTATGGTGATATTGACAATGATGGTAGGGTTACCGTAACAGATGCGAGAAATATTTTGCTTGAAGCAATTGACCTTTATGATGGTACTTTAGATGAGCATGATATAGCGGCAATAGATATAAACGGTGATGGCAAGGTTGATACCAAAGATGCTCGTTTGGCTTTAAGAATTGCGGCACAGCTTGAGGCAAAGGAATTTATGCCTACCTATGAATTTGATAAACACGAAGAAGATGTTTTAACTCTTATCAATGCGTACAGAGAGAAAAAGAGTGAGGGCGAGTTACCTGAATTGATCCTCTCAACTGAGCTTTCTGCGGTGGCAGACCAGGCGGCTATGGAATTTGCTTTGCAGACTGGTACTGCTTTAAGACGCGGTAACAAAACATATTACAATACATTACTTGACGAAAAAGGTATTTCTTATACCTTTGCAGATAAGGTGATGTGTGTTTCAACAACAAGCTACGCTCAATGCTACGATAAAATGATGAGCGAAGTACAAACAAGAAAAGCATTTTTAAGTGAAAATTTCACCGAAATAGGTGTTGGTGCTTTCTCAAGAGATGGCAGAACAGTTTATTGGTGTATTATTTTTACAGATTGATATATTAAATTTCCTATCGCGAAAGGAGATACTAAAATGAGCGATTATAAAATAGAAACAAAATGTGTGCAAGGTGGCTATACACCGGGTAATGGTGAACCAAGACAAATTCCTATTTACCAGAGCACAACTTTTAAATATGACACAAGTGAAGATATGGGTAAACTTTTTGACCTTGAAGCAACAGGTTATTTTTACTCAAGACTTCAAAATCCTACCTGTGATTTAGTTGCGGCTAAAATTGCAGAGCTTGAGGGTGGTAGTGCCGCTATGCTTACAGGCTCAGGTCAGGCGGCATCTTTCTATTCAGTATTTAACTTAGCATCTAATGGTGACCATGTTGTCAGTTCATCTGCTATTTATGGTGGTACTTATAATCTTTTTGCAGTTACAATGAAAAGAATGGGTATTGAGTTTACATTCGTTTCACCTGATTGTACAGAAGAAGAACTCAATGCGGCATTTAAACCTAATACAAAAGCTGTGTTTGGTGAAACAATTGCAAACCCTGCTTTAGCAGTTCTTGATATTGAAAAATTCGCAAAAGCGGCACATAGCCATGGTGTTCCACTTATTATAGATAATACATTTGCAACACCTGTAAATTGCCGACCAATTGAATGGGGTGCAGATATTGTTACTCATTCAACTACAAAATATATTGATGGCCACGGTGCATCTGTTGGCGGTTGTATTGTTGATTCAGGTAAATTTGACTGGATGGCACACGCAGATAAATTTCCTGGACTTTGCACACCAGATGACAGCTACCACGGTGTAACTTATGCTGAACGCTTTGGTAAAGAGGGTGCATTTATTACAAAAGCAACTGCACAACTTATGAGAGATTTAGGCTCAGTTCAATCTCCTCAAAGTGCATTTTATATCAATTTAGGACTTGAAAGTCTTCATGTTCGTATGAAGAGACATTGTGAAAATGGTCTTGCAGTAGCAAAATTCCTTGAGGCAAGTGACAAAATTGAATGGGTTACTTATGCAGGTCTTGAAACTGATAAATATTACAGCTTAGCACAAAAATATCTTCCAAACGGCACTTGTGGTGTTGTAAGTTTTGGTGTTAAAGGCGGAAGAAAAGCTGCTGAAGAATTTATGAAAAAACTTAAAATTATTGCTATTGAAACTCATGTTGCAGACGCAAGAAGCTGTTGCTTACACCCTGCAAGTGCAACACACCGTCAGATGAATGATGATGAACTTCGTGCGGCAGGTGTTTCACCTGATTTAGTTCGTCTTTCTTGTGGACTTGAAAATTCAGAAGACCTTATTGCTGATTTAAAACAAGCTTTAGGAGAGTAAAAGTGCTGAGTGCTGAGTGCAAAGTGCTGAGTTGTGGGACCTGCGGTCGGCATTATAATAAATGAAAGGGGCAAAATAGTTTGCCGATAAAAATTCCAAACGGACTTCCTGCTGTTGATATTTTAGCAGAAGAAAACATATTTGTTATGACGGATACAAGAGCGATTACGCAAGATATTCGTCCGCTTAAAATTTTACTTCTCAATTTAATGCCTAAAAAAATTGAAACAGAAACACAGCTTTCAAGACTTTTAGGTAATTCACCTTTGCAGGTTGAATTTGAGTTGATTCACACAAAATCACATATTTCAAAAAATACTTCACAAGAGCATTTACTTGCCTTTTATAAGACTTTTGACGATGTTAAGCATCAGAAATTTGATGGTCTCATAATTACAGGTGCACCGGTTGAAAAAATGCCTTTTGAAGAAGTGGAATATTGGGAAGAACTCTGCGAAATAATGGAGTGGAGTAAAAAGCATGTTACAAGCACATTCCATATCTGTTGGGGTGCTCAGGCGGGTCTTTATTATCACTATGGTATAAATAAATATCCGTTAGATAAAAAACTTTCAGGTGTTTATAAGCATACTGCTGATTATAAAAAGTCAATTCTTTTAAGAGGCTTCGATGATGAATTCTGGGTACCGCACTCAAGAAATACTACTGTTAAAAGAGAAGATATTGAGAAAGTTCCGGAACTCAAAATTTTAGCATCTTCAAAAGACGCAGGTGTTTATATTGTGACAACTGATAATGGTAAACAGATTTTTGTAACAGGCCACTCTGAATATGACGCAGATACCCTTAAAAACGAATATTTAAGAGATATAAATGCTGGTATCAACCCAGATATTCCTGAAAATTATTTCCAAAATGATGACCCTACTAAAGAGCCGCAGGCAAAATGGCGCTCACATGCCACCTTACTTTATGCAAACTGGCTTAATTACTTTGTTTACCAGACAACACCTTATGATATTGAGGATATTGAATAAATAAAAAACCGATGCAAACGCATCGGTTTTTTATTTATAGGAAACAGGAAATAGGAAACAGGAATTAGGGTCGTATAAATTAATTTATTCTTCTAATACGCTTTTTCCTTTTGTTCCATCAGCATTGATGTAATAACCATCAACAATTTCTTTAAAACTACCACCGAAAAACCAACCTTTAGATTCAATAAATTCAATGAATTGTTTTTCAAATTCATCGAGTGTCAGTTCTGGTTGGATTTCTATACAACCAGTTATTTCTATTTCTTTCATATATTACACCAACTTTCTTGTTAAAATGTGAATTTTAATGTTCTTGGGGTGTTTGCTTCAAAGGTGATTTCTTCTTCGTCTTCTGAAAGTCCACAAGAAATAGTTAATGTCTGGTTTATTTCAGATGTTATTGTGGCAATTATAACAGAATTTTTGAGGTCCCATCTTAATGACTCTATAACACATCTGTTTCTTGTTCTCAAACCACAAATTTCACCATTTTCAAAGCTTTTTGGTGTAGCAGGTAAAAGTTCTATTTCATCATCATAAGAGTAAACAAGACTTTCGTTTATAATTCCTAAATAGCCTATTGCAAAATCTGTGCAATAACAACTGTTTCTGTCGTAGTCGTGATTTGTCATCATAGAATCGTAGTAAATTCCGTGATTCATAAGATTTACAAGGGACTCTTCAACAGCGGTAGAATCTTTAAGTCTTGCTGCAATCAATGCTCTGTGTACTAACGCGTGACTTGCTTCGTTTTCACTTGCTCTGTTTAAAATTGCCTGGTCACAAGCCTTTTTGAGTGCCTCATCGTCTTGTGTTTCAAACATCGGCCAAGCACAGTAAAGGTGGCTTAAATGTCTGTGTAAGTTGTTTTCGGTGAATTCATTTGCCGCCCACTCTTTAAGTGCACCTGTTTCGTCATAAAGGTAAGGTGGTAGCTTGCTTAAAAGGTTTTCCCAATAGCTTGTGTCGGCATTTTCGTCAATGCTTTTCTGAATTTCAATAAGCATTAAAAGATTACTCTTACAAGCAGAAATATCTATTGCGGCATTTGCGACAGATGGGCTTGGGTAGTTTTCAGGATTGTTTTCAGGTGAATAACTAGGAAGTATGGCATAGGTTTCATTCTCGAGTAATTCTGTTTTGCCTTTTTTGTAATGAATCTCACCATTACTGTCTGTGTAGTATTCAGGTGTCATTATCTGATCCCAATAATTTGCAGATTTAATAAGCAAGGGTAAAAGAATTTCTCTTCTTAAATCGAGGCAACCTCTTTTTTTCATTTCTTTAATAGCTTCATCTGTTAAATCTTCTTCTGTTACCGAAAGCACAGATTTTAAGTTGTTTAAGTCGAATTCATCTGTTATAGGAATGTTGACATCGCCATAAGAAAGTAATGTTTCATAAAGGGGGGTTAACATCCAGGAAGCACCCGCATTCCAGTAACGGAAAGGATATGGGTAACAGGTCTCTGTTATAACTGCCTTGTCGCCATCGGTATTTACAGGTGCTTGAATTGCATCAGTAAATCCGTGAGTTGCTTTAGCATTTTCTTCCCAGTCAGGCATTTGTCTTAAAAGGAATGTTGCATAACCTATGTAGCTTGATGTCATATTGCTTGTGTTAAGTGAAGAGGTCTGTAAATTTACATTTGCATCCATTGTGTATTTACTACCCCAACCGGGTGCCCATTCACCAGTCCACATACCACCAAGTCGTGAGGTAGAATACCCCGAGCAACAAAGGTATGCGTAACGACCTGAATAATATGCTCGTTCTGCTAAATCGTTATTGATTTTCTTTTTAGTTATTTGTTTAAAAATGAGTTTTTCATTTGATGCAGTAGAGTCTTCTTCACCGAGTGAAAATGTAACCTTGTTGTATTCACCTGCAAAAATTTCTGAATGTTTTTTTATAGCGTTTTCGTAACTGAATATATCATTTTTAGAATATTTCTTTTGAATTGCGGTTGCTTTTTTCTTTAAACTCTTAATGAGCTTGAAATCTGTTTCTTTCTCGAATTCTTTTATTGTACCAGCGTTATAATCTCTGTCAGAAATTGCAATAAGATAAACATTGTCAGCATCTGTGATTTTTATGGCAGAGTTATCTTCGCCACAATATTGTGTATCGGTTACTTCGTCAAGTGTTACCTTTTCTTTAGTTCCACCTTCGACTATAACATAAACAACTGTTGCATAAGCACCGTTTTTAAGTTCACTTTCTTTGTATTCAGGGTAGTGGGCAATAAATGAAATGGTGTCAGCATCTTCTGAAACAAGCTTTTTATATTTTAAATCTACTTCACTACCATTTTCAAAGTTTGCAAAGGTTGAAATGTTGTCAAACGAAAGTGTCAAATTAACCTTTTCACCCTTTGTGGATTTTGAAATTTTTGTAATAGTTGCATTGTCGGTTTGTGATGTAAAAGAAACTCTTTCCCAAGTACCATCGAAATTGTTATATTTAACACCAACCTCTGCAGTTTCATAATTTGTATATCTGTAATATTTTGTGGTTGGTTGCCATTTTTGTGTTATTCTTAATGCACCGCCCGGATGGAAAGAATAAACATCGTCATAACTTGCATCATCTACAATATCCTTGTTTTCGGCAATATTTTGCTTTACTGTTTCTAATTCATCTGAGGTGTCAGGACAATAACGCACTTTTTCATTTGGCATTATAAAGTGTATGTTCTGGTAAATAAGCGAATCACTGTAAGGTGCACCACTGGTAATTACACCTTGCAGACCGTTACCCGAAATCATACCATTACGCCACGAGTCAGTATTATTTTCTTTTGTTTCTGAAAGTTTATAATATCTTTGTGAGTAACACGCTTTATTTGTACTGGTGAAAGAATTACTTATATAGTCAAAGCTGTCACCGGGGATAATAAATGAACCCACAAATTGAAAAGCGGTTAAAACTAAACTTAATATCATTCTTACAACGCCCATATTACACACTCCGTTCTTTATTGTGAATATTGTATCATAAAATGGTGATACGTACAATTATAAAAATAATTTTAAATTTTCAAAAAAGTTGTTGACTTTTTTTTAGTGATGTGTTATTATGTCACTCGTGAATAATTGCAGAGGTACCGAAGTGGTTATAACGGAACGGTCTTGAAAACCGTCGTACGGCAACGTACCGTGGGTTCGAATCCCACCCTCTGCGCCATAGCCTTTCTTAATGAAAGGCTAATTTAATAATAACCGAGATGGTTACCAATGGAGAAGTACTCAAGTTGGTGACGAGGCGCCCCTGCTAAGGGCGTAGGTCGGGAAACCGGCGCGAGAGTTCGAGTCTCTCCTTCTCCGCCAAAAAAAGCACCAATCTTGTATAAAGATGGGTGCTTTTTTTAATGAAGCATTCCTTCGGAATATTAAGTGGTCTTCAACCATTAAGTCGCTATGCTAATGAAGTATGCCTTGCGGCACATTTAGAATGCTTTGCTTAATAAATCTGTGAAGCAGATTTGCTTCATGACATTGTCGCTTCATATTTGTCGAAAGACAAATACTTCATTTATTACTTTTTAGTTTATGTTATATTTAAATAATTAAGATAGGTGTTTTAAATGCGTGAGGATAAATTATCCATTCAATCTATGGATTTTGCTATCGATATTATAAACATTGTTAAGGAATTAAAATCAAAAAAAGAAAGCATTATTTCTAATCAGATTGGTAGAAGTGGGACATCGATCGGTGCCAATATTCGAGAAGCTCACTATGCTCATAGCACAGCAGATTTTATTGCTAAACTTCAAATAGCATTGAAAGAATCAAACGAAACAGGATATTGGCTTGAATTGCTTTTTAAGACTGGGTACATAGATGAATCTGTCTATAAATCGCTGGATTCTAAATGCACGAGTATCAGAGTTATGCTCATTTCATCCATTAATACTACAAAGAAAAATATAGATAAGTAAATTATTTAAACAAGAAAAGATAAATATATAATAGCACGAAATTCAGGGTGCTTACCGATTGATTTCAATAGATTATAAAATTGAATTTAACGATGTAACACTATAAAAACATAAATTATATTGAGGTTGAAAACTGTAACTATGAAAAATCGTAAAAAAATCTTGAAAATCGTATTTTCTGCTATGTTTTTAGCATTAAGTTATGTTATGCCATTTTTAACGGGTCAGATTCCTGAAGTTGGCTCTATGTTATGCCCTATGCATATACCCGTACTTCTTTGTGGCTTTGTTTGTGGGTGGCCGTGGGGACTTGTTGTTGGTCTTGTTGCCCCACTTCTTCGTTCACTTACTCTCGGAATGCCACCACTCTTTCCTACCGCGTTTTGTATGGCATTTGAGCTTGCGGCTTATGGTGCTGTTTCAGGTCTTATGCACAAAATTCTTCCTAAAAAGAAACCATACATATACTGTTCATTACTGATTTCAATGGTAGTAGGTAGAATTGTCTGGGGAGTGGTAATGCTTATTTGTATGAGTGTGAATGGTGGAGTTTTTACTTTTGCCACATTTATTGCTGGTGCTGTCACAAATGCTATTCCTGGAATAATTGTGCAAATATTTTTAATACCGGTTATTGTTATGATTATTGAAAATCCGAAAATTTTAAAATTTAAAAAATAAAACAAAACAGGAAACGGAGCAAGCTTGTTCTGTTTCTTGTTTTTATATAGAAAAAATATCTGAATTTTACAGAGTAATACTATATAAATTTATCATTCTACTTAAATTCGCTTTTAAAGGGGTGTAAATTTTTAGTAGAGATGTTATAATTATAATAAAATTTGGGGGTGAGCTAATGAATCAACAAGTAATCGGAAAATTTATTGTACTTAAACGAAAAGAAAAAAATCTTACACAAGAACAGCTTGCAGAGAAAATCGGCGTAAGCAATAAAACTATTTCAAAATGGGAAAATGGAAAATGTATGCCAGATTATTCTGTTATAGAAATTCTTTGTAATGAGCTCGGTATTACAGTTTCTGAGCTTTTAGATGGTGAAGAAAATGAAAAAAGTATACGCATTTACGATGATAAAGAAATACTTGGAATGATTAAAGATATACAGGACCTGAAAAAATCAAAAGATTCGAGTACAAGTTTCTTTCTCATTATAATGGGGATTTCTTTACTTGCACTTTCATTTTGTATTGAGGGTTCAGATTTTAAAGATTTCGTATCAGGATTTTTACTTGGTATTTCCGTTGTAGAAATGGTTTTGGGAATTTATTTGTTGGGAAGAACGATGAATCACAACAAAGTAATTTATAAATTAAAGGTTTTGATAAATAGGATTTTTAAACATTAAGAGTAGTTTTGGGGGAGTGCATAATGAAAAAGAAGTTGATTGTTTTGGTAATAGTAACTTTGTTTGTTGGTATTATTTCAGGGTTAGTGGTTTTACAAAACCATATAAAAAGTGAAAACAACAAAACTGAACCAACATTTCTGGAAACTATGAATGGCGATGGCATAATGTTTATGCCAACAGGAGTTTTGTTCGAACAGGCTTGGAATTATTCAGATGATATAGAGAAAGTTTTTAAAGTTTCTCCGGATATGAAAATGGAAACATTTGAAAGAAGTGTTATAACAAAAAACATAATAAGAAAATCTTATGGTGTGTTGGAAGAAATAGATATAAGTAGATATAAGGATTTTTTTAAATTTTATGATAATTCTGAAAATAGTTCGTTAGAGTTTTCAGAAAAAGTGTTTTTAAAAAACAATAAAAAAGCTTGGGGAGTTGCTTTTTATAAACAAAGTGAAACTACTACGGCAGGTTTTTCAAAGAGGTACATTCTTTTTGAACAAAACGATGGGATGTTTTATATAGGTGTTGCTGTTAGCTCAAGTGGAAGTTTAAAAGAAACCATGCATTGTTATGTGCTATTTGAAACTGAGATTGTAGTTGAAGATGAAATTACAGATTTATATAGTGAAGAAAGTCGTGTAATGTATAGTTGTATTTTTGATTTTGAGTCAGACGGAAAAAAAGAGGAGCTTATAATATTTGATGGTGGGTATGATGTGAACGATGAGTGTTCAACTTTGATTTTTTCAGCGAACCTAAAAAAAGGGTTTTGTGCTTTGAAGGTTGAAAATGAATGCATAACGCGATATTACGATAATTGGATATATGACGAATGTTATTTTTTAGAAGAAAATGGCGAACTTTTTCTCTGCTATAAATACCCAGCAGGAGTTACAAAGTGTAAAATAAGTTTGGATAAGAAAAATAATAAAATTATTGTAGAATCTCACGAGGAATGTATAAATTTTACTCGAAAAGAATCCGATATTGCTACTACTGCTGCACAATGATTGAATATCACCCCCCCTGAACATAATTTGAGGATTGCTTTAGGGTGTTTTATTTATAGGTATAAATAGATTACTACCAAGTATAAACAATAGTGCAATGAATTCATATGGGTCTGGATACGGGTTGTCGCTGAATTCTTCGTACCAGAATAATTTTGTTTTTTCATCATCAGAATTATCAATTCGTTCTTTTAAATCTTCAATATACCGGCAAACAGTTTCTTTCACACCAATAATATCAGTATGAAATTCTTTTGCTATTAAATAGTAGTAAGTATCTATAATATTCATAATAAATCAACTTTTCTGGAGAAATGTAAAAGGTACTTTACTACATTTATCTGTATTACAGATGACGCATAATAATCGTGAGGTGATTGTTATGCAATTCAAAAATCTTCGTGCCATAAGAGAAGACAGAGATATAAAGCAAAAACAACTAGCAGAAATACTTAATGTTTCACAAAATACCTATTCCCGATATGAAACTGGTGTGATTTCACTTACTGTTGAGTTATTTGTTAAATTAGCAGATTGCTATAATGTGAGTGTTGATTATCTTCTTGATAGAACAGATAACCCCGTCTTTTTAAAATAATAAAAAAATAAACCAAAACAGGAAACGGAGCAAACTTGTTCTGTTTCCTGTTTCCTATTTCCTATTTCCTATTTCCTATTTCCTAGCCCCTAGCCCCTAGCCCCTAGCCCTCTGAATATAAAACTTGACAAACCACCCTAAAAAATGCAATAATATAGTGATTATATATTTTTAAAATGCGAAAATGTGTAGTTTTTGCATTATGAGGTGTTTTTGTGCGAGTAATTACAGGTTCACAACGCGGTCGTAAACTTGTGTCACTTGAGGGTGACAGTGTAAGACCTACAACTGACAAGGTTAAAGAATCTATTTTTAATATAATTCAGTTTGATGTACCAGATGCGAAAGTGTTAGACCTTTTTGCAGGTTCAGGTCAGTTAGGTATTGAAGCACTCAGTCGTGGTGCAGAGAGCTGTGTGTTCGTGGATTCTTCTTCAAAGTCAATTTCGGTTGTTGAAGAAAATCTTAAAATTACTTCTTTCAGAGACAAAGCAAAAACGGTACACTCTGATGCATTAGGGTATCTTGACAGAGTTATTGAAGCTTACGATATTGCACTGTTAGATCCACCATATAAAGCAGGTCTTATGGAAGATGCAATTGAACGCGTTGCACTGCATATAAATGAAAATGGTGTCATCGTTTGCGAAACAGATGCCCAAGAAGTTTTACCCGAAAATATAGACGGGTTTACTTCTAAAAGATATAAATATGGAAAAATTGCTTTGACTGTTTACAGAAAGGGTGAGTAAATTGGGTAAAACTGTTATTTGTCCAGGTAGCTTTGACCCACTTACAATAGGTCATCTTGATATTATCAAAAGGTCATCTAAATTATTTGATAATGTAATTGTTGTTGTAATGAAAAATTTCAACAAAAACAGTGGTAGCTTTACAGTTGAAGAAAGAATGGAATTTATAAAGCGTTGCACAGAAGATTTACCGAATGTTACTGTTGACAGTCATTTAGGTCTTCTTGCAGATTACGCAAGAGAAAAAGGTGCTTCTGCGGTAGTTAAAGGTCTTCGTGCTATTTCAGACTTTGATGATGAATTCCGTCAGGCACTCACTAACCAGAAGTTAAATAACGAACTTGAAACAATCTTTATGACTACAAGTGCAGATTATATGTTTTTAAGTTCAAGTGTTGTAAAAGAAGTGTGTAAATTAGGTGGCGATGTTTCAACATTCGTACCGGAACAAATCCGCGATGACATAATTGCGAGATTATCTAAATAAGTTAATAATAAAATTTATATACATTTATTATTGAAAGGTTGGTAAAAATATGAGTATTGATACATTACTTAATGATATGGATACCGTAATTGAGGAAGGCAGAAGTGTTCCTCTTGTTCCAAACAAACTTTTAGTTGATGTTGATGAACTTCGTAGAATTATTGAAGACATCAGACTCAATATGCCTGTTGAAATTACACAGGCTAAGAAAATTGCGGCTGAAAGACGAGACATTCTTAATGCGGCTGATGCAGCAGCAGAAGAGGTTATAGTGAAAGCTCGTCAGAGAGCAGACCTTATGGTTGAAGAGCATCAGATTACAAAAGAAGCGAAAGAAGCAGCTTTAGCAATTATGCAACAGGCTAAAGATGAGTCAAATGCACTCCTCAACGCTTCAAAAGCAAAAGCTGATGAAATAATGAACAAAGCAGAACGCTGGTCTAACGATATGCGTAAAAATGCAAGTAATTATGTTGAAAATGTAATAAAGGATGCTGACGAAACACTCACAAGAAGTGTTAATGATATCAGAACTTTAAGACAGAGCATCCACGATGCACTTAATACACCTACTGAACCAAGACCTAATTTTGACTGATAAAGGGTGGAGTTTTTACGATGGAAAAAGAGCGACTTTGTTTACGCTGTATGAGAAAAATCGGTGACAGCGAAGCTTGTCCTTATTGCAAAGATGAAAGTCGTGAAGTGCAACAAGCACCATATCTGCCACTTAAAACTGTTGTCGGTGGTAAATATCTTGTCGGCAAAAGAGTTTCAACAAATGGCGATGGCTCTACTTACTATGGTTTTGATTTAGATAAAAAACAAGCGGTTATGATTCGTGAGTGCTTCCCTGAAGGTGAGGTTACACGCGGTGATGATAACTACTGTCTTGTTAATGTTGGCAGAGCAGCTGCTTTCATTGATGCGAAGGCTAAATTCACAAAATTATGGAACACCCTCAAAAATATAACAGGGTGCTCTGCAATTGTGCCTGTTCTTGATGTTTTTGAAGATTTAGGCACAACTTATGCTATAACTGAATATCTTGGTGAGGGTGAAACTCTCAGAGATTATTTGCTTAAAAATGAGCAGGGGTATATTTTGTGGGAAGAAGCACGCATTCTTTTAATGCCAGTGCTTTCTGCTCTTGGTGTTCTTCACGAAAATGGAATAATTCACGGTGCTATATCACCTAATTCACTTATTGTAGATAAAGATGGTAAAGTGAAAATTACCGATTACAGTATTGATGATGTCAGAACAAAAGGTGGCAAGCTTCCTTTAGAATTATCTGAGGGATATGCTGCAATCGAGCAATATGCAGAGGATGGCGAATTAGGTCCATGGACTGATGTTTATGGCTTTGCAACGGTGCTTTATAGAGTACTTGTTGGTAGTACACCTATGAATTCAGTTTCAAGGGCTACTAACGACAAACTTATGATTCCCGGCAAATTTGCAGAAATTATTCCTGCTTATGTAATAAATGCATTAGTAAATGCGTTGCAGATTCTCCCTGAAGACAGAACTGAAAATGTCGAATTTCTTCGTGATGACCTTTCGGCTTCTCCTAATGCAGCGGTGAGTGCCGCAGAAGCATATTCTTCTCTTGCTCAGGAACGCCGTGTTGAAAGAGAAGAAAATTATGACGAGCAGATTGATGAGTACGAAGAAGCAGAGGAATATGCTCCGCAAGGTAATGGTATCAAAAAAAGTACATTGATTACCTTGGTTGTGAGTGTAGTAGTTTGCCTTGCAATTCTTCTTGCAGTTATTTTTGTTATTAAAGGTAACAACGAAAAGGGTGAAGAACCCTCAACAACAGAAGAAACTTTATCTGGTGTGGTTTCAGATACTACCGATGAAGATTTTATAAATGTTACCTTGCCTGATTTCAGAGGTATGGATATTGAAGAAATAAAAGCAAACGAAACCTATAAAAAGGTACTTATAATAAGCACTGTTTATGAAGACAGTGATAAAGAAAAAGGTACTGTTATAGCACAGGATTTACCAGAGGGTACTGTTGTTTCTTCAATAAATAAGCGTTCAATAACACTTAAAATCAGTGATGGCTTGTTAGTTCCTGATTTAGTAGGTGAAGATGCTACTAAGGCTCTTAAAACACTTACAGACAAAGGCTTTAAATATGTTGAAACTGATGTAAGCGGTGTTGCAACCAGCGAAGAACAATCAAACAAAGTTTTTGGGATAGTTTATTATCCTGAAGAAAATTCAAATTGGGAAGATTTGCCAGACGACAGAAGAATAAGTGCTACACAAAAGATAGTTATTTATTGTTATGGTGAATACACACCACCGACTACTGAAGAACAAACAACTAAACAACCAACGACTGAGAAACCGACTACTGAGCCCGTTGTTACAGAAAACAATGATGTTATTGTTGATAATGGTAATGGCTCTTCAGAAGATATAATTATTGAATAATTTTTTGAAAAAAGTATTGACAAATATAAAACTTGTTGGTATTATATTTGAGCAACAAAGCAGAACATTTCCGTTCTCACCAAACGAGAGTATTGTTTGGTACAATACCTTTTAGATATTACAACAATATTGTTGTGTCTTTTAGCGTGAACGGAAATTTCGTTCACGCTAAAATTTTTCAGGAGGTGTTTTGGTATTAGCAAGGAAGCAACCCAAATCAATGAAGAAATCAGAGATAAAGAAGTCAGAGTAATTTCTGCAGAAGGTGAGCAGGTTGGCATTATGTCAGCAAAAGAAGCTCTTAAATTAGCAGAAAAAGCAAATCTTGACCTCGTAAAAATTGCACCAGGTGCAAACCCACCTGTATGCAAAATTATGGACTACGGTAAATATCGCTTTGAACAAGCAAAACGCGAAAAAGAAGCGAAGAAAAACCAAAAGGTTATGGATATTAAAGAAGTTCGTTTATCTCTCAATATTGATGTAGGCGATTTTAACACAAAAGCAAACCATGCAAGACGCTTCTTAAGTGATGGTAACAAAGTTAAAGTTTCAATTCGCTTCAGAGGTAGAGAAATGGCTCACGCTGAAAATGGTAACGTAATTATGGACAGATTTGCAGAGGCTTGTGCTGAAGTTGGCACAGTTGAAAAACCTGCAAAGCTTGAGGGACGTTCAATGCTTATGTTCCTTGTACCCAAATCAACCAAGTGATTTATTATTAAGGAGGAAAAATCATGCCAAAGCTTAAAACACATTCAGGCGCTAAAAAGCGTTTCAAACTTTCAAAAAACGGTAAACCAATACGCGGTCACGCAAATAAGTCTCACATTCTTACAAAGAAGACTACAAAACGTAAAAGAGGTCTTCGTCAGACTGCAGTTGCAGACACAACAAACGCAAAGCAAATCAAGCGTCTTATTCCTTATAAATAAGATTAGAACGGAGGTAAATTTAAATGGCTCGTATTAAAGGTGCGACAATGACTCGCAAAAGAAGAAATAAAGTTCTTAAACTCGCTAAAGGCTACTATGGCTCAAAGAGTAAATTATTTAAAACAGCGAAACAAGCTGTTATGAAAAGCGGTAACTATGCATACATCGGCAGAAAACAAAAGAAAAGAGATTTCCGCCGTCTTTGGATTGCAAGAATTTCAGCTGCTTGCAAGATGAATGGTATCAACTACTCAACATTCATCAATGGTCTTAAGAAAGCAAACATTGACCTTAACAGAAAAATGCTTTCAGAAATTGCTATTGCTGACCCACAGGGCTTCACAGCTCTTGTTGAAAAAGCAAAGGCTGCTCTTTAATAGTTGATTTAAATACGCTCGGTCAGGGTTCTGACCGAGCGTAAGGCATTTATTAAGGATAGTAAAATTTAGTCGTATTTTGAAGATTTTTGCTTATTTTGAGTGTAAAATTTATTTCATAAACTACTCAATATAAAATAAATTTTGCATTCAATAAAAGGGTGTATTATGGAGTTTATTTCATCAAAAACTAATGAGAAAATTAAATATGCAGTAAAACTCAGAGAGTCAGCATCATTCAGAAAAAAAGAAGAAAAATTCTTTCTTGAAAGTGCAAGGCTTATTAAAGATGCTGTTATTAGTGGTGTAGAAATTGAAATGCTTTTTATTACAGAGGATGCTAATGAAAAGTATCAGGAGTATATAGAAATTGTTTTGAAATCAACCAAAAAAGCATTTATAATTTCAGAAGAAATAGCAGAAAAATTAGCTGATACAAAAACTACTCAAGGGGTTTTTGCAGTTCTCAGAGTGCTTGACAAATTTGCAAATATAAGTAAAATAAAATACTATGGCAAATATGTTGCTTTGGAAGAGATTTCTAATCCTTCCAATTTTGGTGCTATTTGTCGTACCGCTGAAGCGGTAGGGCTTGATGGCGTTATAATTAAAGGTGGTTGTGATATATATAATCCCAAGGTGCAAAGAGCATCTATGGGCGCATTGTTCCGTCTTGATGTTATAACAGTTGATGATTTACCCGAACTTTTCAAGGAACTTAAAAATAACAATATGAAAATTTATGGTTCGGTTCCTGACAGCTCTGCTTTAAAAATTACAGAACTTGAAAAAAATTCTGGTATGGTGGTTATAATCGGTAATGAGGGTAATGGAATAAGTGATGAAGCAAAAGAAAATTCTACCCTTGTTACTATTCCTATGAACGGTTATGCCGAGTCACTTAATGCGGCTGCTGCTGCAACAATAATTATGTGGGAAATGATGAGATAAATGAGTATTTGTCCTACTGAATACTGGCTTTGGCTTCAATGTGCATTGGGTGCAGGGGCTAAAACCGATGAACTGTTAGCATATTTCGGTGACCCCGAAAAAATGTATAATGCAGGTTCTAATGAATGGCGTTTATCTGGTCTTATGACCAATAAAAAAATAAATGCACTGAAAAGTATTTCACCAAGTGAAACTGGTGGTATATTCCGTGAGTGTAAAGCTAAAGGTTACTCAATAATTACACCCGATAGTGTAAATTACCCCGAAAGATTTAAGCAACTTTCAGATATGCCTTTAGTGCTTTACGCTATGGGTGATGTCTCTGTTTTAAAGGATACAGTTTCAATTGGTGTTGTTGGTACAAGAGATGCAAGTAATTACGGAATTGAAACTGCACAGAAGCTATCATTTTCACTTGCTTCTTGTGGTGTTACAATTGTAAGTGGTGGTGCTTTAGGGATTGATAGCGAAGCACACGCGGGTGCAATGCTTGCAAAGGGGAGGACTGCCGCATTTTTAGGTTGTGGTCTCTCTTACGATTATCTTAAAGAAAATGCCTCTTTAAGAAGAGCAATTACAAAATATGGTGCAGTTATTTCAGAGTATGCGCCATTCACACCAGCTTCAAGAACTACATTTCCTATAAGGAATAGACTTATTTCAGGTCTTACTTTAGGTACACTCGTTATAGAAGCGGGAGTAAAAAGTGGTTCGCTTATTACTGCAAATTATGCGTTGGAACAAGGCAAAGATGTTTTTGCAGTTCCAGGTGATATTGTCCGTTCTTCATTTGATGGTGCAAATCATTTAATAAAAAATGGTGCGAAACCAGTCTTTTCTGCTATGGATATTTTAAGCGAATATGAATATCTTTATGGAGATTTAATAGACTTTAGTAAAGCGAATGTTTCACTTTCAGAGATTCCTTATGTTGAATACAGGAAAAAAACTCAAAAAGAAGCATCTCAGAAACCTGTATTGAAAAAGAAAAATGAAAAGGTACAAGAAAAAGTTATAGTGAAAGAGAAAAAGGAGTTAGATGCTTCTTTTTCTTCTGAAGCAAAAAAAGTCTATTCAGTATTAAATGAAAATCCTACTCATATTGATGATATATTAAGACAAACATCTTTGAAAATGAGTGATGTGCTTTCTGCACTTACAGAACTTGAGCTTATGGGTGATGTAAAGCAGACAGAGGGCAAAAAATACAGTATTTGAAAGGATAGAAACAAATGTCCAAACTTGTTATAGTGGAGTCGCCTGCAAAGGCTAAAACAATAAAAAAATATTTAGGCAAAGATTTTGAAGTTACCGCTTCAATGGGTCACATAAGAGATTTACCAGCGGCTAAATTAAGCGTTGATGTAAAGAATAACTTTACACCTAAATATGCAATTATTAAAAACAAAGAAAAGCTTGTTAAAGAATTAAAAGCACAAGTTGAAAATAGCGAAAAAGTTTATCTCGCAACTGACCCTGACCGTGAGGGGGAAGCAATTTCATGGCATCTTGCTACAATTTTAGGTCTTGATTTAAACGAGAAAAACAGAGTTAAGTTCAACGAGATTAATGAAACAAGTGTTAAAAAGGGTATTTCTAACCCTGAAACTGTTGATATGGGACTTGTTGACGCTCAACAGGCAAGAAGAATTTTAGACAGATTAGTAGGTTACAGACTTAGTCCGTTTATAAGTCAGAAAATAAGAAGAGGTCTTTCTGCTGGTCGTGTTCAGAGTGTTGCAGTTCGTCTTATTGTTGACAGAGAAGAAGAAATTGCAAAATTCAATCCGGAAGAATACTGGTCAATAGATGCTAAATTTATTTCTGACAGAAAAACCTTCTCAGCATCTCTTACTGCTGACGAAAACGGTAAAGTAGAAATTAAAAATAAAGAAGAAGCAGATAAATATTTATCTCGTTTAGATGGTGCAGATTTTGTTACTGATTCAGTAAAAAAAGGTACAAGAAAAAAACAACCTGCTCCACCATTTAGCACATCTTCAATGCAACAGGAAGCATCAAGAAAATTAAACTTCCAGGCACAGAAGACAATGAAAATTGCTCAGGAACTTTACGAAGGTATCGACTTACAGGGTCTTGGCACAACAGGTCTTATCACATATATGAGAACTGACTCACTTCGTATTTCTGAAGAAGCAAGAGCGGCACACACTGAATTTGTAAAGGCGGCTTATGGTGATAAATATCTTCCTGAAAAACCAAGATATTTCAAAACCCGTGCAGGTGCACAAGATGGTCACGAAGCAATTCGTCCTGTTAATGTTAATTTAACACCTGCAAAAGTTAAGGACAGTCTTTCAAATGACCAATATAAATTATATAACTTAATCTGGTGCAGATATGTAGCAAGTCTTATGGCAGCTTGTGAACAAGCAACCGTAAAAATTGAAATCAAAGGTAGTAAAACAGAAACACCAGCTGAATATTGTATGTTATCTGCAAGCGGTTATTCTGTAAAATTTGATGGTTTTACAGTTCTTTATGAAGAATCAACTGATGATGAAGAAAAAGAAAGTGTTCTTCCAGAAATTAAAGTGGGCGATATGCCAAAACTCAAAGACATTAAAGGAAATCAACACTTTACTCAACCACCAGCACATTTTACAGAGGCATCTTTAATTAAAATGCTTGAAGAAACAGGTGTCGGCAGACCAAGTACCTATGCTTCAATCGTAAGTACAATTATCAAGCGTGAATATATCAAACGCGAAGGTAAAATGCTTAAAAATACCGAATTAGGTAAAGTAACAACAGACTTATTAAAAGAGCGTTTTCCTAAATTCGTTAATACAAAATTCACTGCATCAATGGAAGCAAAACTTGACGAAATTGACAATGGTGAATGTAATTATGTAGAAATGTTAAGAGAATTTTATGATGACCTCGAAGAAACTCTTGCAAAGGCAAAAGATGAAATGCAAGGTCAGAAAATTCAGTTACAAGAAGATATAACAGACATTAAATGCGAAAAATGTGGCAGAAATATGATCGTTAAAAGTGGTCGTTTCGGTAAATTTCTTGCTTGTCCGGGTTACCCTGAATGTAAAACTACAAAACCACTTGTTGAAGAAACAACTGCAACCTGTCCAATTTGTGGTGGTACTGTTATCGGTAAAAAATCTAAAAGAGGTTACCAGTTCTACGGTTGTAATAACTACCCTGAATGTAACTTTATGACTTGGGATAAACCAACAGGTGAAAATTGCCCTAAATGTGGTAAATCACTCTTTAAAGGTAAGGGTGGCGTGATTACTTGCTCAAATACAGAGTGTGGTCATTCTTTTAAAGCGCCAAGAAAAAATTCAAAGAAATCACAGGAAAATGATGATGAGTGATAAAAAAGTAACTGTCATAGGCGGTGGACTTGCAGGTGTTGAAGCGGCAAATCAACTTGCAAAGCATGGTATAAAGGTAACGCTTTACGAAATGAAACCGGTAAAATATTCACCTGCACATAAAAGTGAAGGTTTAGCAGAGCTTGTTTGCTCGAATTCATTAAAAGCAGAAAGAGTCGGCTCTGCCGCTGGTCTTTTAAAGGAAGAAATGAGGCGTTTTGGCTCGGTATGTCTTGAAGCGGCAGATAAATCAAAAGTTCCCGCTGGTGGTGCATTGGCAGTTGACAGAGATGTTTTTTCTTCACTTATAACAGAAAATATTTTGAATAATGAAAACATTACTGTTGTAAGAGAAGAAATAACAGAAATTCCAGATGGCACAGTTATTATTGCAGCAGGTCCTTTGGTAAGTGATAAGTTATCAGAGAAAATCGGGGAGCTTTTAGGCAATAATTTTCTTTCGTTTTACGATGCTGCAGCACCGATTGTTACTGCTGAAAGTATTGATATGGAAAATGCTTTTGCTCAGTCACGCTATGACCGTGGTGGCGAAACTGACTATATAAACTGTCCTATGAATAAGGAAGAGTATGAAGCATTTTATGAAGCAATAATAAATGCAGAAAGTGCAGAGCTTCATTCTTTTGATAAGAAAAAGGATGTTTATGAGGGTTGTATGCCTATTGAGGTTTTGGCTTCACGAGGCCCTGATACAATGCGTTATGGACCGTTAAAGCCAGTAGGTCTTATAAATCCTAAAACGGGCCATCGTCCTTGGGCAAATCTTCAATTAAGAAAAGAAAATTCAGAAGGCACTATGTATAATTTAGTAGGCTTTCAGACTAATTTAAAATTCCCCGAGCAAAAGAGAGTTTTCTCTATGTTTCCTGCACTTAAAAATGCAGAATTTGTTCGCTTTGGTGTAATGCACCGAAATACATTTATAAATTCGCCTGAACTTTTAAACAACGATTTTAGTTTAAGAAAAGACCCACGCATTTATTTTGCGGGTCAGATTTCAGGTGTTGAGGGTTATATGGAATCTGCTTCATCAGGTATTTTAGCAGGTTACAATGCAGCACAGAAAATTCTTGGTAATGAAAAGATTGTTCTCCCCGAAATAACAATGATGGGTGCATTGACAAAATATATTTCAGATGAAACTGTAAAAAACTTTCAACCAATGGGTGCGGCATTCGGAATTATACCACCATTAGAAGAAAAAATTAGAGATAAAAAAGAACGTTACGAAGCACTTGCTAAACGGAGCTTGGAATTTTTTGATACACTCGACTTGAGGTGAGAAAATGAACTTTACTGAGTTTGAAGAAAAATTAGGCTATTCATTCAAAGATAAAAAACTTTTGGAATTAGCACTTACCCATTCATCTTTCGCAAATGAAAATAAATTAAAAAAGAATAATGAGCGCTTTGAATTTTTAGGAGACTCAGTATTAGGTTTTGTTACCGCAGAGTATCTTTTTAATGAGTTTAAAAATCGACCAGAGGGCGAAATGACTAAGCTTCGTGCGGCGGTGGTTTGTGAAAAATCACTTTTTAAATTTGCTGAGCAGATAGATTTAGGTAAATACATTCTTTTAGGTCGCGGTGAAGATAGTACAGGTGGCAGAAATCGTCCGTCTGTTGTGTCCGATGCATTTGAAGCGGTTATTGCGGCAATTTATATTGATGGTGGAATGGAAGCAGTGAAGCCATACATTCTGCGATTTATAAAAGATGCAGTAAAAAGAGAAACAAGTTTTAAAGATAATAAATCGCTTTTGCAGGAAGAAATTCAAAAAGTCAAAGGCAATACTTTAGCTTATGAAGAAGTTGGTGAAGAAGGTCCTGACCACGATAAGACTTTTGTTTTCCGCGTTAAGCTCAATGGCGAAGTAATAGGTGAGGGCAAGGGTAAAAGTAAAAAAGAAGCCGAGCAGAATGCGGCAGGAAATGCCCTTGATAAATTGCACGATGAAGCACTCTAATATATCACTTTTTGTTCCACATGCTGGTTGTCCTAATCAATGCTCATTCTGTAATCAAAAAACTATTTCGGGCAGCGTAAAGGAGCTTACAAAAGAAGAAGTAAGAGAAACCCTGGAGTTTGCAAGTAACAGTAATTTATCATCTGAAAATACAGAAATAGCATTTTTTGGTGGTAGCTTTACTGCTATTGACAGAGACTATATGATTTCGCTTTTAGAAGAAGCAAAGCCGTTTATTGATAATGGTTTGTTTTCGGGCATAAGAATTTCAACCCGTCCAGATGCAATAGATGAAACAGTTCTTGAAATTTTAAAGCAATACAAGGTAACTGCTATTGAATTAGGTGCACAAAGCACAAACAACGAAGTGTTATTACGAAACAAGCGTGGACATACAAGAGAGGATATTGTAAATGCCTCTTTACTTATAAAAAAATATGGTTTTTCACTTGGTCTTCAGATGATGACAGGACTTTATAAAAGTACTTATGAAAGAGATATTGAAACTGCAAAGGATTTAATAAAATTAAAACCTGACACAGTTCGTATTTACCCTACGATAGTTTTAGAAAATACTCATTTAGCAGAATTATTGAGCACGGGTGAATATAAGTCTCCATCTTTAGAAGAAACAATTTCACTTTGTGCAGAACTTTTAGAAATGTTCTATGAAAACAATATAAAGGTTATTCGTCTTGGACTTCATTCAGGTGGTAATGTAGAAGAGGGATTTTTAAGTGGTCCTTATCACCCTGCATTCAGAGAACTTTGTGAAAGTGAAATATATTTAAAGAATATAAGAAAAAAACTTTTTGAAATTTACAAAAATGAAACTAATTCAGTTTCTAAAAGTGTTACAATATATGTAAACGAAAAAGAAATTTCAAAAGCAACAGGTCAAAAAAGTAAAAATAAAGATATTCTTTTAGGTGATGGTTTTTCTGTCACAATAAAAGGGTTAAAAGATTTAGAAAAATATCAGATTTTAATAGAAGAAAATTGAAACGGAGAATACAAAAATGTATTTGAAAGCAATTGAATTGCAAGGCTTTAAATCCTTTCCAGACAAGACATTACTTGAATTTGGAAAAGGCATAACTGCAGTAGTTGGACCTAACGGTAGTGGTAAGAGCAATATCTCTGATGCTATGCGTTGGGTTTTAGGTGAGCAAAGCACTAAAAATCTTCGTGGTTCAAAAATGGAAGATGTTATTTTCAGTGGTACAGATGACCGACGTGCAGTTGGTTTTGCAGAGGTAACTCTTAAATTAGATAATAACGACAGAGCCTTAAATAACGATAATGATGAGGTTAGTGTTACAAGAAGATATTATCGTTCAGGTGAAAGTGAATATAAAATTAACGGACAACCATCAAGACTTAAAGACATTCACGAATTGTTTATGGATACAGGTCTTGGTAGAGATGGTTATTCAATGGTAAGTCAGGGTAAAATTGAAACTCTTATTTCAGGTAAGAGTGATGAGCGCCGTGATATGCTTGAAGAAGCGGCAGGTATTTCTCATTACAGATATCGCCGTACAGATGCTATGCGCCGTCTTGACCAGGCAGAAGAAAACCTTCTTCGTCTTCGCGATATTTTAACCGAACTTGAAACTCGTGTAGGTCCTTTGAAGGCACAAAAAGAAAAGGCGGAAAAATTCCTTGAATATTCAGGTGAGAAAAAGAATCTTGATATTGGTCTTTGTCTTCATACACTTGAAAAAACAAGAAGTAACCTTCGTGAGCAAGAAAAGAAAATAACTGTTGCAGATACTCAATATAATGAGGTTTGTCGTGTGCTCGATGAAACTGCTAACAAAATAGATAAGGCAATTTCAGAAACCCAAAAAATTACTATTGAGATAGATGAAATTTATCGTGCATCCTCACAGCTTGAAGAACAAGCGGCTTTAATTGAAAGTCAGGCAGCAGTTCACGAAAATAGTATTTTACATAACAATGAAACTATCGAAAGAATTGAACGCGATAAAACTAATGAGAACGAAACAGAAGCAGAAATCAATGAACAGATTGCTTCAACTAATTTAGCAATTAAACTTCTTCAAAGTGCTATCAAAGCAAAAAAAGAAGAACTTCAGGAATTTTCTGATGAAATTGAGTTGATTTCTAATAAAAATACTGAAAGTGCTCAAGAAAGTGTAGAGCTTTCTGAGAAAATGTCAGCTCTTTCACTTCTTATTGCAGACAAGCGTGTGCTTACTTCAACTGCGGCGTCATCTGTTGAAGAAATTGAAAACAGAATTACCGCTATTGATGAAAATGAAAAATCAAGAAAACCAATTTTAGATGAATTGGAAAATGAGAAAAACAAAGCACAGGCAGAGCTTGATGCGATAGTTGAAAAAAACAATGACCTTAATAATTCTCTTTCAGGCATTGAACTCTTAGCACAAAAACGACTTGAGAAATTAAACACTTTAAAAGAAAAAGAAAACTCGTTAAGAAATGAGCTTCATATAAAAAATTCACGAGTTGCGATGCTTTCCGATTTAGAGAAAAATATGGAGGGCTATCAGGGTAGTGTTAAAGCAGTTATGCGCGAAGTAAAGCATAATGTTTTAAGAGGTATTCACGCACCTGTTTCACAGATTATTACTGTTAAAGATAAATATGCTTTAGCAATTGAAACTGCTTTAGGTGCCGCAATTCAGAATATTATTACAGATACAGAAAATGATGCAAAAAAAGCAATTAACTTCCTCAAAGAAAGCAAAGCAGGTCGTGCAACCTTCTTACCACTTACTTCTGTTAAGGGTACTCTTCTACAGGAAAAAGGTCTTGATGATTGCTACGGTTATATAAACCTTGCATCAGAGTTGGTTGAATGTGACAGTAAATATAAAAGTGTAATAGTTTCGCTTTTAGGCAGAACTGCTGTTAGTGAAGACCTTGACTCAGCAGTTGAAATTGCAAAAAAATATTCTTATAAATTCAAAGTGGTTACACTCGATGGTCAGGTCGTAAATGCTGGCGGTTCAATGACTGGTGGTGCTCGTCTTCAAAATGCGGGTATTTTAAGTCGTGCAAACGAAATTGAAAAGCTTACTAAAGAATGTAATGAAATTCAGGAAAAGTTAGATATTGCAATAAAAGATGTTGCTGAGCAACAAGAAAACTATTCCTCACTTTCTGCAGAACTTGAGGGCTGTAAGGCTGAAATTGCATTTACAGGTGAAGAAAAAATCAGATTAGAGGGTGTAGTTGCTCTTAAAAATGGTCAATACGAAACAATTCTCGCACAAAAGAATGAAGCAGATGAAGAAAAAGAAAATCTCAAAAAGAGAATAACAGATATTAAAGAAAATGCTTCTTCTGCAGAAAAAGAGCTTGTTTCACTTCAAAATGAATTGGCTGTTGTTGAAAATAAATTATCAACCCTTACAGGTGACAGAGAAAATCTTCAACAGAAGAGAGAAGAACTTACAAGTAAGGCGGCAGACATAAATCTCTTGATTGCTACAAACGAAAAAGAAATTGAAGCAAAAAATGAAGAGATTGAAAGACTTAAAGGCAGACTTACAAGTCACAATGACAGACTTACACAGCTTAACAGTGAAATTGAAGAAATTGTTAAGAAAAACGAAGAACTTACAAAGCTTGTTGATGTTTTAAGAGAGGATGCTGGTAAACTTCGTAGTCAGAGTGGTACTTCAAAAACTGATACTGAAAATCTCATAAAGCAGAGAGAAGCGTTTGAAAAGCAAAGCGCAGAACTTCGTATTTTTGAAAGAGATAAGCAAGAAGAAAAAGAAAAACTCAGCGGTGAACTTGCTCGTCTCTCTGAAAGAAAAGAGTCAATGTCACAAGACCTTGAAAATATTTCTAACAGACTTTATGAGGAATATGAATTAACTCACCGTGAAGCAGAAGCATTGAATATTCAGATTGAAGATGTTGCTGAATCAAGAAAAAGACTTAATGAGCTTAAAGCGAAAATTAAAGCTCTTGGCACAGTTAACCTCAGTGCTATTGAAGAATATAGCGAAGTTTCTGAAAGATATGAGTTTATGCATGTTCAGGTTAATGATGTTGAAAAATCAAAGGCAGAGCTTATTAAACTCATTGGGGAACTCACAAGTAAAATGGGTGAGCAATTCAGAAATGAATTCAATAAAATCAATATTAACTTTGGTCAGACTTTCTCTGAACTTTTCGGCGGTGGTAAAGCATCACTCGTATTAAGTGATGAAATGGATGTTCTTGAAAGTGATATTGAAATTAAAGTACAACCACCAGGCAAAAATGTTCAGAACATTTCACTTCTTTCAGGTGGTGAAAAAGGTCTTTCTGCAATTGCACTTTTATTTGCAATTCTTAAGGTCAACCCTTGTCCGTTCTGTATTTTTGACGAGGTAGAAGCAGCACTTGACGATGTCAATGTTGCAAAATATGCGTCTTATGTAAGAAGAATGACAGACGATACACAGTTTATTCTCATTACACACCGCCGTGGTACAATGGAAGAAGCAGATATGCTTTATGGTGTTACAATGCAGGAAAAAGGTGTTTCAAAACTTCTTGAACTCAAGACTGCCGAAATGGCAAAACAACTTGGTTTAGAAGACTAATAAGTTTTTAGTAGGTGTATTATGGGCGTATTTAAAAAGATAAACTTCGGTTTAAGAAAAACGAGAAATAATATGTCAGGCGCTATTGATAATGTGCTTGACAGTTACACTTCAATTGATGAGGAGCTTTTTGACGAACTTGAAGAAGCACTTGTAATGGGTGATGTTGGTGTTACAACTGCTTCTGAAATCACAAAAAGACTTAATGAAAGAGTTCGTAAAAAAGGTCTTAAAAATCCAGCGGATGTAAAAACAGAAATAAAAGAAATCGTTGCCGAAATGTTAGAGGGCGGCGAGGATATGGGACTTATTACAATTCCATCTGTTATTCTTGTTATTGGTGTTAATGGTGTAGGTAAAACTACAACAATCGGTAAAATGGCATCTATGTACAAAGCAGAGGGTAAGAGTGTTATTCTTGCTGCTGCCGATACATTCCGTGCCGCTGCTATTGACCAGCTTACTGTATGGGCAGAAAGAGCAGGGGTAGATATTATAAGTCATAAAGAGGGTGCAGACCCTGCGGCAGTTATCTTTGATACAATTTCTGCAGCAAAAGCAAGAGGTAATGATATTATTATCTGCGATACTGCTGGTCGACTTCATAATAAGAAAAATCTTATGGAAGAGCTTGCAAAGATTTACAGAGTTATTGACAGAGAATTGCCATATTCTGACCGTGAGGTTCTTTTAGTGCTTGATGCAACAACAGGACAAAATGCAGTTAATCAGGCGAGAGAATTTGCTAAAATTGCAGAAATCACAGGTATAATTCTTACAAAGCTTGATGGTACTGCAAGAGGCGGTGTTGTTCTTTCAATTAAGAATGACCTTAAAGTGCCTGTTAAATTTGTAGGTGTTGGTGAGGGTATTGACGACTTACAACCATTTAACCCACACGCATTTGCAGAAGGTCTTTTTGAAGCATTACCAGAGGATTTTAAAGAAGATGACATTACAAACCTTATTTCAGAAGTGAAAGAGGAAATTGTTGATGCTGTTAAAGAAGTAAAAGAAGACATTAAAGAAGAAGTGGAAGAAATAATTGAAGACCTCACTTCTGAAATTGATGAAGCAGTTGAAGAAATGCAAGAGACTGTTGATGAAATTGACGAAGCAACTGAAGATGAAGAAACAGTTGTTGAAACTGACAACAAACCTGAAAAGAAAAAAGGCTTTTTCGGGAGGCTTTTTAAATAATGCAAAAAACATTTTTAATAGCAACTCATAACGAGAAAAAGAAAAACGAGCTTTTGAGAATACTTTCACCTTTAGGTGTTGATGTTAAAACTGATAAAGAGTTAAATATAACACTTACCGAAGCAGAAGAAACAGGTGAAACATTTTACGAGAATGCACTCATAAAAGCACAAAGCGGTTGCAATGAAAGCGGGCTTCCTTGTGTAGCTGATGACTCTGGGTTAATGGTAGATTATTTAGCGGGTGCTCCTGGTGTTTATTCTGCAAGGTTTGCGGGTGAGCACGGTGATGATAAGAAAAACAATGAAAAACTCCTTAAACTGTTAAAAGATGTACCCGAAACTGAAAGAAACGCAAGGTTTGTTTCGGTTGTCTGCGTTGCATTCCCAAATGGTGATGTTTTATCAGCAAGGGGAGAGTGCGATGGAAAAATCGGCTATGAAGAAATAGGCGAAGGTGGGTTCGGTTACGACCCTATCTTTATGGTTGATGGCAAAAGCTTTGCAGAAATTTCTGCAGAAGAAAAAGATAAATTAAGTCATCGTGGTAAAGCTTTAAAGCTTCTTTTAGCGAAACTTAACGACTATATGTCTTTGTGAACAGTAATAACAGTACCAAGAGTGGTAACATCAAGTAAAACTTCGATGTTGCCACTTTTTATTGTTACGGTTTCTTTTGTAACTGTTTTTAAAGTTTCCTTTAAATTGTTATTATCAATAATCTCTTTATAAGTTTTTTCGTTATTTATAAATGCATTGAGCGAATTTTTGAAAAAATCCAAGGACGATAAATCTTCATAAAAATTACTGTTTGCAACAAAATTCATTTCGATAAGTCGCCCTTTGTCATCTTCCTTAAAGCTTAAAAGAATTTCATTTTCATTCACTACGAAAAACTTAAAAATGCTATCATTTTTATCGGAGTAAATAAACCCTTGAGAAGTCAGATTATACTGTTCATTGAGTATGTTTATTCTCTGGGTAAAACCACTTAAATCCTCTCCATTTTGAGTAACAGTACAGCTATTAAGAAAAACAATAATGAACAAAGCTAAAACAAGAAATTTTTTCATAATACATCACCATTATTAACAATTTTTTAACATTTATTTTTTTATATAGTAGTATAATAAAATAGAATATCTATAGATATATATGCAGAAATTTTTATAAATAAGTGTGATAAATATGAAATTTAAAAAAGTGCTATGCTTTCTTTTAGCGATTATATTGACTTTCTTTGCTACATCATCTAATGTTGTGGCTTTTGCTGCTGCACCTTCATATCCTGAGGGTGTTACAGAAACTGAGGCAAACAGTGCACTTATTGGTACAGAGAATTTACTTTCATATATTTTAAATAACTATTTAAAAACAGATTTAAAGACACTTCTTGAACCGATGATATATAACGATGCTACCGTGTCAGAGATGCTCGTTTCAATTTATGCACCTATGGAAGAAAGTGCAAATGATTTAAAGGCAATAGGCATTGATGTGACAATTTCAGGTATTGCAAAAGGTCTTAAAAATTATCCTGATGTACAAACTGCCCTTTTAAATGCTGGTAGTTTTCAAAATCTTGATTTAACAAATGTAAGATGGGGTGTAACAGATAAAAGTAGCTTTGCAAAAGCAATAAGTGCTACTTTAAGTCCGTTCAACAATCTTTTGTTTATGCTTCTTTGCTCAGGTAAATTTACAGTTGCTAACTTTACTAAAATTGAAGGTGGCAATGGTTATGAAAATGCAATTGTGCCAATGCTCAATGCTTTAGGTTGTAAAGTAGAATTGTCACAGGAGGAATTCAAAAATCAGGCAAAAGAAGATAAATCTACAATGATTTATAACATTCTTATGTCAGCATTATCAATTGTTGATAAGTTAGAAGAAAAACCAATTGATACATTGGTAACGGTTTTACCTTCATTTGCTTACTTTTGTGAAAGTGGTCAGATGGATGCTTGTTTTAATAATCTTTTAGCACCAGTAAAAGAAAATGCATATATACGACTTGCAATTCTTTTAAAAATTATTGACCTTGAGTCAATGAAGCTTGATGTTGAAGTAATGCTTAATGATATGCTTACTACAATGACTGCAGAAACTGGTCTTACCCTTCCACCTATTGATTTTGAAACACTCAGTCAATGTGGTAGTAGTGATGGTGTTACCTTTACCCCAAACAAACCACTTGCATATACAACAATTATGTCGTGGGTTGTAGAGGCTTTAAAACTTAATAAATCAGCGTTGCCTGAACTTTTAAAAGGTATTGATATAGGTAACACAAAAAATGATTTGTTGTCACCTGATATTCTTAATAAACTGTTAGAAACAGATACAAAGAATGTTGTAAAAACAATTATTCTTCTTTTTAATGACAGTAAATTGGCAGATGCAAAGCCATATAATTTCCCGACTGTAACTTTCAGTCAGATTACCTATACACAAAATTTAGGGGAGAAAGATTTTACAAAAGTATTAAACGGAATAGACGATTTAATAGATGAGTTTGTTCAGGAATATACTGATTACAGAAAATTAGAAACTCTTTTGAAAAATACAATTTACACCAATAAAACAGTCGGTGAGCTTACAGTTGGTATTTATTCTGCACTCGAAAAAGAGGGTGTATTAGAAATGCTTTCTGTTATGGGTATAGATGCTACACCAAAAGGTGTTGCGGCACTTTTAACTGAATTTGAATTCAGTCAGGTGAAAAATGCTTTGTTAAGAGCATCTAATTGGTCAAAGGTTAATCTTAATTATGTAAGCTTCGGTTTTTACGATGGCAGAAGAACAGGCTTTGAAAATGCTTTAGTTGCAATGCTTCGTCCGTTAACACCACTTTTAGATGTAGTGCTTAAAGGTGAAACTATTACCTTTATGAATAGTATAAAAATCACTGGTGGCGATGGTTATAATACCGCAATTATCCCGATTTTAGAGGCTCTCGGTTGTAATAGTAAAAATATTAAAACTTATGAGCAATATAAAAATGATACAAGAAAAGATGCAGTATTAAGAAATATTACTACACCTGTTTTAGATTTACTTGACGATTTGTTTAAAAAACCTGTTAAAACAGCACTCGATATTTTACCAAATGCTCTATATTTTATAGATAGTGGTAATTTAGAAATCTGTATAACAAATCTCCTTCTTCCTGTAACTGCGTTACTTGAAAAAATCGAACCGATTTATAAAGTTGAGCTTGATACCACTGCAATAAGCTCTTCAATGAATACAGCAGATATTTTTAAATCTCTCGAAAACGAGTTAGGTCTTAAACTCAAAGACTTTAACTTGAAAGCACTTTATTCTTACGGCGAAACTGAAACAAGAACGAGTAAACAGGTTTTAAACGGTAAAAATACAACTTACACATACATTAAAGCAGATAAAGAAGCTCTTCTTATTACTGTTTTGAGGTATCTTGTAGATACACTTAAATTACCAGAGAACAAAGGCGCTTTAAACGGTATGATGGGTGGCGGTGGTGCTGATAGTTTCGCACTTTACGCTTCACAGATATTTGAGCAATTTGAAAAAATGACAACTGATGAAATAATTGAGTGGCTTCACAATCTTCTCTTTAAAGAGCGTGTGATTGCACCTCTCCCTGAGGGTGAAATCTACAACCCTACAATTATTTACGAAGAACCACCAAAAGATTACACAGTTTTCTTCATAATCGGCGGTGTTGCACTTTTCGGTGCAGTTGTAGGAGTTGTGTTCTATCTTAATCGTAAGAAACTTTATTATTGAGGTAAGAAGAAATGTTAGTATTAAAAAATATAGTTAAAGATTATGTGACGGGTGACACTACCGTAAGAGCATTAAAGGGTGTTAGTATTAACTTCAGAGAAAATGAATTTGTTTCAATTCTCGGTCCTTCAGGTTGTGGTAAAACAACAATGCTCAATATTATCGGTGGTCTTGACCGTTATACAAGTGGTGACCTTGTAATCAATGGAAAATCTACAAAAAGATTTACTGATACTGATTGGGATGTTTATCGTAACCACTCAATAGGTTTCATATTCCAGAGCTACAATCTAATACCACATCAGACGGTTCTTTCAAATGTCGAACTTGCGCTTACTCTTTCGGGTGTTTCTAAAAAAGAGAGAAGATTAAGAGCGCAACAGGCATTAAAACAGGTTGGTCTTGAAAATCAGATGCATAAAAAACCAAGTCAGATGTCAGGTGGCCAGATGCAGAGAGTTGCAATTGCCCGTGCACTTATAAATGACCCTGATATTCTTCTTGCTGATGAACCTACCGGTGCTCTTGATACTGAAACAAGTGTGCAGATTATGGAACTCCTTAAAGAGATTTCTAAAGATAAGCTTATAATTATGGTTACACATAACCCTGATTTAGCAGAGGAATACTCAAATAGAATTATAAGATGTCTTGACGGTGAGGTAATAGGTGACACTAACCCATTTGAACCAACTGAAGCAGATTTCGAAAAAGAAAAAGAATTTGCAGAAAAGGAACAACAAAAAGGTGAAAAGACTTCTATGTCATTTGCTTCTGCATTTTCTTTAAGTATAAATAACTTGAAAACTAAAAAGGCAAGAACATTTTTAACCGCATTTGCCGGCAGTATCGGTATTATAGGTATCGCTCTTGTTTTATCGCTTTCAAACGGTATTCAAGGCTATATAGACAAAGTTCAGGAAGATATGCTTCTTTCTTACCCTATGTCAGTTGAAAAACAGACGATGGATATAAGCAGTATTATGACTTCTGTTACAGGTCTTGGAATGGAAGCAATGCAGGGGATAGATGTTGAAGAAGATACAGTTTATGTCAACGAAGCATTTATGCAGATGGTAAATGCATTTATTTCACAGGCATCTTCAAACAATCTTAAAAACTTCAAAACATATATTGAAGACAACAAAGCGGAATTTAATGAAATCTGTAACGATGTTCAGTATAAATACAGTACAGACCTTAATATTTATAAGGCGGATACTTCCCAAGGTGTTGTTCAGGTAAACCCAAGTACTATGATGGAAAGTATGAGTATGGGTGCCGATATGGAAGCAATGACTTCTATGGCAGGTTCAATGGCACAGATGTCTGTGTGGATTGAACTTATAGGTGATGACAAACTTATGGAAAGTCAGTACGATGTTATTGCCGGTAAACTCCCTGAAAGCAAAGAAGAAGTTGTTTTAATTGTTGACGCAAACCATCAGATAAATGAACTTGTAGTTTATGGTTTAGGTATTAAAGACCAGGAAGAATTTTCAAAGCACATTATGTCCGCACTTGCTAATGGTCAGGAACTTGAAAGCGCAGGAGTTTCAAAATATTCTTATGATGAAATTCTCGATATGGAATTTAAAGTAGTAAACACGGGTGACTACTACACAAAAAATAAGAAAACAGGTCTTTGGGAAGATAATCGTGAAAATGATTATTATGTAAAAGGTCTTGTTGAAGATGGTTTAACTCTTAAAATTGTTGGTATTTTAAGACCGGACGAAGACAACACACTTTCAATCGGTACCGGTGGTATCGGTTACAGAACTGACCTTATGGATTATGTTGTAGCCGAAAATGCTAAAACAGAAGTTGTTAAAGCACAACTTAAAGACCAGACAAAAGATGTTTTAACAGGTCTTGAATTTTCAAATCTTACTGTTAATGATTTCGATTTGAAAGATGTTGATTTAGCTAAAATTGATTTTAATTACCTTGATATTCAACCTTTCTTATCAATGGTTGACCAAATGGAAATTGATATGTCACAAATAGATATGACCAATATGATGGCTATGTTCGGTTTTGATGATATGTCAAATCTTCAGAAGAAGCTTATGGAGGGCTTCCTTTCAGAAGAACAGGTGTTAGCATTAAAGCAAGCTTATGTTGATACAATGGCGGCTAACAATTCACTTTCTGCAACACTTGAAACATTGGGTTATTCAACAGAGGATTCACCATCTGCAATTTACTTCTACCCAAGAAGCTTTGAGTCAAAAGAAAAACTTAACGAGCTTATAGAGTTTTATAACACCAAGGTAACAGAAGACGGTCACGATGAATATGCAGTAAAATGTACTGATATTATCGGTGTGCTTATGAGTAGTATTACAACTATAATTGATATTGTTACTTATGTTTTAGTTGCATTCGTTGCAATTTCTCTTGTTGTTTCTTCTATTATGATTGGTATTATTACTTATATTTCTGTTCTTGAAAGAACAAAAGAAATTGGTATTTTAAGAAGTATAGGTGCTTCTAAAAAGGATATTGCTCGTGTGTTTAACGCAGAAACAACTGTTATCGGTCTTGGTGCGGGTATTATAGGTATTGGTACAACACTTCTTTTGCAAATACCAATTAACCTGATATTAAAAGAAGTGCTGAATATTCCGGCTTCTGCCTCATTGCCATTTATCGGCGGCTTCGCACTTGTAATTATAAGTGTTAGCTTAACACTTATTGCAGGTCTCTTTCCATCAAGAATCGCAGCAAATAAAGACCCGGTTGAGGCATTACGAACAGAATAAATTCTGTTCGTAAATGCAGAATGCAAAATGCAGAATGCAGAATTTCGGAAACGCTTCGCGTTTGATTATAATTAAATATCAATAAAAACGACTACATCCTATCATTTATAGTTGATGCAAAAAAACAACTTTAAATGATAGGATGATTTTTCTTTAACGCTATCCCAATTCCTGATTCCTAATTCCTGTTTCCTTGCAACTTGCTACTTGCACACTAGCAACTAACTCGCTAAATAATGTAAATTTAATAAAAACCTTGCAATACTAATAAAAAAATGATAAAATAACAAGGTATGTAAAATTTTTAGACAAGGAGCTTTTTATGGACAACAAAAAAGAATTCAAACCGTATGTTCCTGCAAGTAAAATTACACCTGAAATTACAGTTGCTTCAATTGTTATGGGTGTTATTTTAGCAGTTGTATTCGGTGCAGCAAATGCTTATTTAGGCTTGAGAGTTGGTATGACTGTTTCGGCATCTATTCCTGCGGCAGTTATAGCAATGGGTGTAATCAGAGTTATTTTAAGAAAAAACTCTATTCTTGAAAGCAATATTGTGCAGACAATCGGTTCTGCTGGTGAATCTTTAGCAGCTGGTGCTATTTTCACTTTACCGGCACTTTTCCTCTGGGCAAATGAGGGTAAAATGGACAAGCCAGATATGCTTGAAATCACAACTATTGCTCTTTTAGGTGGTCTTTTAGGTGTGTTCTTTATGATACCTTTAAGAAATGCACTTATTGTTAAAGAACACAATGTTTTACCTTACCCTGAGGGAACTGCTTGTGCAGAGGTTCTTTTAGCAGGTGAAGAGGGTGGCTCAAATGCTTCTACTGTTTTTGCAGGTATGGGCTTTGCAGCAGCATTCAAATTCATTATTGATGGTATAAAAGCAGTACCTGGCGAGGTTGCTTTAAGATTTAAAGGCTTCGCAGGTGAAATCGGTACACAAATTTACCCTGCAGTTATGAGCGTTGGTTTCATTTGTGGTCCTCGTATTTCTTCTTATATGTTTGCCGGTGGTCTTTTAAGCTGGATGGTTTTAATTCCACTTATTGTTCTCTTTGGTGAAAATATTGTTATGTACCCATCTGCTACACAAACTATCGGCGAAATTTTTGCTGAAAGTGGTGCTTCAGGTATCTGGGGTTCATACATCCGTTACATCGGTGCGGGTGCTCTCGCAGCGGGTGGTATTATAAGCCTTGTTAAATCTTTACCACTTATTATCAACACCTTTACAGGTGCTTTAAAGAGTATGAAAGGTGCTGGCAGTGCCGGTACTCTTCGTACAGAACAGGATATAAACATTAAAATTGTTCTTATCGTTATTGCAATTTTAACATTACTTGTATGGCTTGTTCCTGCTATTCCAATTTCTTTAATCGGTGCAATTATTGTTGTTATATTCGGTTTCTTTTTTGCAACCGTTTCTTCAAGAATGGTAGGTCTTGTTGGTAGCAGTAATAACCCTGTTTCAGGTATGGCTATTGCAACACTTCTTATTGCAACATTAGTTCTTAAATTAACAGTTGATAACACACCACAGGGTATTGTAGGTGGTATGGAAAGTGCTATTGCAATCGGTTCAATTATTTGTATTGTTGCCGCTATTGCAGGTGACACTTCACAGGACTTAAAAACAGGTTACCTTTTAGGTGCTACACCTAAAAAACAACAAATCGGTGAAGTGTTCGGTGTTGTTGCTTCTGCTCTTGCTATTGGTGGTACACTCTACCTCCTTGACTCTGCTTGGGGCTTCGGTTCAGAAGAAATTGCCGCTCCACAAGCTACACTTATGAAAATGATTGTTGAAGGCGTTATGGGTGGCGAACTTCCTTGGATTCTTATTATAATTGGTGCTCTTATTGCAGTTATTGTTGAAATCGTAGGAATTCCTGTTCTTCCTTTTGCAATTGGTATTTATCTCCCTGTTCACCTTAATGCTTGCATTATGGTTGGTGGTCTTATCCGCCTTGCATTTGACAAGATGAAGGGTGATGAAAAGAAAAAGTCAAAGGCTACAAACGATGGTATTCTTTTCTGTTCAGGAATGATTGCTGGTGAAGGTTTAGTAGGTATTGTTCTTGCTATTCTTGCAATCTTCGGTTTAGATAAGGTAATTGACATTTCTGGTAAATTAGGTCTTTCTTCAGGTGTTTCACAGATTTTCAGTCTTGTAGTGTTTGCACTTGTAATTCTTTCACTTTTAATGTTCAGTGTTTTCAAAAAACAAAAGAAGGCAAAAAATGGCTAAAAAACAGGTTGTAGATGAAAATTATCTTGAAAGAAAGCCAGTAAGAAATGCGGGCATTTCGTGGAAACAAGATGATGAAAGTAAAGTGACTTTAGAAATTGAAAATACGGGTTTCTTTAATACAATAGCGCAGAAGTTTTTTAAGAAACCCAAAGTTTCTTATGTCCATCTTGATGAAAACGGTAGTTTCTTATGGCCATTATTAGATGGTGAAAAAACTATTTTAGATTTAGGTATTCTTGTTAAAGAGCATTTTGGAGAAAAGGCAGAGCCTCTTTATGAGCGCCTTGCAAAATATTTCCAGATTCTTGAGAGTTATAATTTTATTGAGTTCAGGAACTAGGAATTAGGAATTAGGAACTAGGTATTATAAAATAAATGCATTCTATCATTTAAAGTTTTTCGTAAACTAAATATGATAGAATGCATTTTTTATTCTATTTCCAATTACCTATTTCCTGATTCCTGAAATCAAAGAAAATTTTAATTTTCTTTGATTTCTCCAGCTTTTTTAAGACAAATCTTAGCAATTGCAGGTCCAACAAGTTCATAAACAAAAGTACCACAAAGAATAATAGTTCTTATTTCTTTTGCATATTCTGGGAGTACATTTGCTGCGGCAAGTGAGAGACCAATTGCAACACCAGCTTGTGGAATAAGTGCAGGGCCTAAATACTTTTTAATATTTTTATCTGCTTTAGAAATAACTGCACCGAGAGTAGCACCGAGCATTTTACCGAATACTCTGAATACTATGTAAATTATACCCGCAACACCAACTGCCGGAAGAACTGAAAGCTTTAAATCTGCACCACTTGCTACAAAGAAAAGCATAAAGATAGGTGGTGTAATTTTGTCGCAAAGCTTCATAATATGTCTTACATCACTTGACATATTTGCAATTACTGCACCCATAGCCATGCAGAAAAGAAGTGAAGAAAAACCGCAAAGTTCTGAAAGTCCGAGACCAGCAAATATAAATCCGACAATAAGAGCCATTCTGTTACTGTCTTTTTTGAAATATTTTAATGGTATTAAGAATATAAATCCTAAAATAGCACCTACTACAAGAGAACCACCAATTTCAATAACTGGTGCTAAAACTAATTCTTTTACAGAGGCACCAGTACCTGAGAGAGCACTTGCAAGTGCAATAGAAAGTGAATACATAATAAGTGCAGTTGCGTCATCAATTGCAACAACAGAAAGCAAGGTTTCACTTACAGGACCTTTTGCTTTATATTGCTTTATAACCATTATTGTCGCCGCAGGTGCAGTAGCCGCCGCAATAGAGCCTAAAACAAGTGAGAAAGTTGTAGAGTGACCCGTTGCCATTAAAGAGATAACTACTACAAGCACAGCAAAGAAAGATTCTAAACACGCAATAACAATTGGTGTAGAACCAACGCGTTTAAAGTAGCTTATTTTAAATTCGTTACCAATAGAAAAGGCAATAAAACCTAAAGCACAGTCTGAAATTATTGAAATCCCCTCAACAAATTCATCTGATAATAGTCCTAAAACACCAGGACCGATTAAAAGACCTGCGATTAAGTATCCGGTAACATTAGGTAATTTTATGAGCTTCATAAGTCTGCCTACTGCCATACCAACAAAAATCATAATACCTAAATTTAAAAATGTATTAAGCGATAGTGAAGATAACATCAGTGTGAAAGTCCCTCCAGGTAGTCAATAGGCAAAGTGAAAAGAATACCAGTGTCAGGTTTGTCGAGTCCACCTGTAACATCATTGGTGATTTTTGAAATTTCTTTTATTCTTTCTTCCTTTGTAACCATAAGAATTGTTTTGTTTTCGGTGTGTTCAGGGTTAAAAAGACTTCTTAAAGAACCAATGAATCTGAATTCATCATGTTCATATAATTCTTGAAGCATACCTTTACTGTCGATAATTGTAGCACCAGAAATGTTGTTTTCTGTAAATGCTTCTAAAAGCTCTTCAAGACATTCAGTTTTGTTTAAAATGATAACTAAAAGCTTCATTCAATACGCCTCCTGAGGATTTGTTGATTTTAATAAATTTTAGCACTACATTTAAATTTTTACAAGACTATAATTGTATAAAGTTGATATTTTAAGCGGGGGGAATTTGGTGAAAATAACGATATGTTAGTTGGCTAGTGTGGCTAGTTGTCAATCGTCAGTTGTTAGTTGTTGGTCGTTAGTCGTTAGTTATTAGTTTAATTGAACCAACTGACTACCGACTACTTCACCACATTAAAGTGGTAATGTAGTGAAGTTGCATAAACAAGTTTGGAAATAACAAGGTTTGTTGTCATATTCTACAAAGAATTTTTATTTATTAAAAAACACTTTACTTTAGCGTGCTAATGTGATAATATGTTAGCACAATAACAAATGCGTAAGCATTTATATTTGGAGGTAAACAAAATGAAAAAAGTATTAGCATTAGTTTTAAGTCTTGTACTCGTAGTTGGTGTTGTTGCCGCTCTTGCTGCTTGCGGTGGCGATAAAGAGCCAACAGGTGATGAAACAAAGAAAACAGTTATTGTTGGTTACACAATTTACGAACCAATGAACTACAAAGATGAAAATGGCAAACTCGTTGGTTTTGACACAGAGCTTGCAGAAAAAGTTTTTGGTAACTTAGGTTACGAAGTTGTTTTCCAGGAAATTGACTGGAACAATAAATATACAGACCTTAACACAAATACAATTGACTGTGTATGGAATGGTTTTACTGCTAACACAGCAGATGATGACGGTGTTTTGCGTTCAGAAAAAGTTGATTTCTCATACAACTATATGGAAAACCGTCAGGTAGTTGTTGTTAAAGCAGATGCTACAATTGAAAAAGCAGAAGACCTCAGTGGTAAGCTCGGTATTGCTGAAAGCGGTTCAGCTGGTGAAACTTATGCAAAAGCATTTGAAGGCACAACATTCAAAGGTTTCACAAAGCAAACAGATTGCCTTGTTGACATTAAAGCTGGTACAGCAGATTTCGCAGTAGTTGACGCACAGCTTGCAAAAAGCTATGTTGGTAAAGGTGACTATGCAGACCTTAAAATCATTGATGGTCTTTCAAGTGAAGTTGAATATTATGCTATTGGTTTCAAAAAGGGTAGCGAACTTACTGCAAATGTTAACGCTCAGCTTGATGCATTAGCAAAAGATGGTACAATTGCTGCTCTCGCAGAAAAATATGGTGTTGCTACTACTGCAATCACAGATTTCTCAGACCAGAAATAATAAATAGAGGTAAGATATGTCTTTTTCAGAAGTTACATCGTTCTTGTTTGATGGCTTCATAATATCGTTATTAATCTTTGGGGTGACCTTACTTTTAGGGGCACCCCTCGGGTTACCTATAGCGTTCTGTTCTATGAGCCGTTTTAAACCATTAAAATATCTTTCAAAGGTTATAGTGTGGATTGTAAGAGGCATTCCTCTTATGCTCCAGATTTTTATAATTTACTATGTGCCTGGTCTTGTGTTTGGTTTTCAACTTTTCGGTCAGGTTGACAGATTTTTCTTATTAGAATACGGAATAATGGATGCAGGTAGAATTACTGCAGTTTTAATTGCGTTTACAATTAACTACGCTTGTTATTTCTCTGAAATTTATCGTGGTGGTATTGAGAGTATCTCAAAAGGTCAGTACGAAGCAGGTTATGTTTTAGGTATGACAAAATCACAGATTTTCAGAAAAATTATTTTAAAACAGGTTATTCAGAGAATTGTACCACCAATGAGTAACGAAATTATAACACTCATTAAAGATACTGCTCTTGCTAACTGTATTATGGTTTGCGAAATTATTAAACAAGCAAAAGAACTTGCGGCAACAAAGGCTATGATATGGCCATTGTTCTACACAGGTGTATTCTACTTATTATTTGTCGGTTTGCTTACAATTGTTTTAGGTAAATTAGAAAAGAAACTGAGTTATTTCAGGAGTTAAGTTATGTCAATTTTAGAGGTTAAAAATATTAAAAAATCTTTTGGCAAAACTGAAGTTTTAAAGGATGTAAGTTTTACCTTAGAAGAGGGTGAAGTGTTAAGCATCATCGGTTCTTCGGGTAGTGGTAAAACAACAATTCTCCGTTGTATAAATCAACTTGAAACTGCAGACGCAGGATTTATTAAGGTTAATGGTGAAGTCTTTTTTGATAGCGAAAACAAACCTAAAAAGGAAGACCCGAAAGAAAAAAGAAGAAAACAACTTTTAGTTGGTCTTGTTTTTCAGAACTTTAATCTTTTTCCACAATACAATGTATTAGAAAATGTTACACTTGCCGCAAAGCTTCAGGCAAAGGAATTGCCAGATTATAAAGAAAACAAAGTTAAAATAAATGCAGAAATAGACGAAAAAGCAAAGGATATTTTAGGTAAGGTTGGTCTTTCAGACAAGCTTTCTAACTACCCGTGTGAGCTTTCAGGTGGTCAGCAACAACGCGTTTCTATTGCTCGTGCTTTAATATTAGAACCTAAAATTCTTTTCTTTGATGAACCAACATCTGCACTTGACCCTGAATTAACAGGTGAAATTTTAAAGGTTATTAAAAGCCTCGCAGAAGAAAAGGTTACAATGGTTATTGTTACTCACGAAATGTCTTTTGCAAAGGCAGTTTCTTCAAAGGTTATTTTTATGGATAACGGTGTTATTGAAGAAGAGGGTACACCAGAAGAGGTGTTTGACAATCCAAAATCTCATAGAACAAAAGAATTTATTTCAAAGTTTGATGATTAAAAAACTAAACCCTGCCGGTTATTACCGACAGGGCTTTTTATATTAAGCAAAAATCGCCTGAGGTGGCTATTCTATGGGTGAATTTTATTTTCAAAAAATCACCACCGCCCCTGATTTATGCGGATTTTTACTTAATATATCTTATGATGGAAATAAAAAACTGTGAGAGTTTTTCTCACAGTTTTTTATTCACTTTGTCGAAGACAAAACATCACTTCACAGAAACTTCACTACGAAGTAACATCACTTGCCTAGTTATTAAAGGTGTTCTAACACCTTTAATACAATATCACTAAACGCAGTTAAATCACCAGTCAATGAATTTGTATATTCATCTGTTGCAACATCGTCTGCACTATCAGAAATTTTTCTGATGCTTACAAATGGAATTTTACCTAAAAGGTAACAAGCAGCAGCTAAAGCGCCACTTTCCATATCAAAGGATTTAATATTAAAGAGTTCTTTGTAGTGGTCGCGTCTTACCTTGTCTGTTAAGAAAAAGTCACCTGTACCAAGGTTACCGTGAGTAAAGCCATCAATTGCCTTTACTTTGTTTGCGAGTTCTGAGTCACATTTGTATATGTATTCATCCTGACCAGGTTTCTGACCTGGGAGTCTGCCGATTGGTGTCAAGTCAAAATCACATTCTACGCAAGAATCAGAAACAATAATTTCACCTTTTTTAACACCTGAAACTGCACCGCTCCAACCAGTGTTGATTATTCCGTCATATTCACCGAGATTAAGAGCGAGTGCCGCACCCATAGCCGCATTAACCTTGCCAATACCAAAGCAAGCTACAGTAACCTCGTGATTATTATAATCAAAATCGAAAGCCGGCATATGTTTGATTTTATATTCTTTTTTTACTAAATCACCAAGAGAGTTTTTGCAAGGGTTAAATTCATCAATGTCTGCAATTAAAACAAGATATTTCATATTTAAACTTCCTTTCGGTATTATTGATTCAATGCTTCGTGTAAAGCGTGTGCTAATTGGTCAGGGCAAGAGGTTGATTTAAAACCACAAGTAATTCCTGAAATTGTTTTAATTACTTCTTCTGCCTCTTTGCCTTCGACGAGTGCAGCAATACCTTTTAAATTACCATTGCAACCACCTTCAAATTTAACATTTTTTACAATGCTATCTTCTAAATCAAAAGTGATTTTTCTTGAACAAGTGCCTTTTGTTTTGTAAGTGTAAGTCATTTTTTGTCGTCTCCTTTATTTGTTTCTTCATTTTCTGTTTTCTTCATTACTGTGAGTGCTTCATTTATAGCATCAACAGGGGATTGCTTCGGCATAATTTTTACTGATATATAAGGCTTTGCACCTGCCGAAACCATTATTCTGCCACGCATATACTTGCCTAAAAGTGAAACCTTTTGCATATCTATTGCCTGAGAATATAGCAAAATGTTATCTACCTTTTGCCCGATTTCATAAATGCCAAGCTCTGCCGCGGTATTTCTTAAAAGTGATATTTTAATAAGGCCCTCAACACTCTTTGGTGGGTCGCCAAAACGGTCTATAAGTTCGTCTAATACATCAGATGCATCGTCATCATTTCTTATATCGGCAATTCGTTTGTAAATAGCAAGTCTTTGTGGCAGACTCTCGATATATTTTTCGGGGATATGAGCATCAATTCTTATATCAATAAGACATTCTTTAGAAAGTGCTTTTGGTGCTTCGCCCTTTTCTTCGCTTACTGCCTCTGAAAGTATTTTCATATACATATCATAACCGACAGTTTCCATGTGTCCGTGTTGCTCTGCGCCTAAAAGGTTACCAGCACCGCGTATTTCCAAATCACGCATAGCAATTTTAAAACCTGAACCGAATTCGGTGTATTCTTTAATTGCTTCAAGTCGGCGGGTTGCAACTTCTGAAAGGCTTTTATCTTTTCTGAAAGTCAAAAATGCAAAACCGCGTCTTGAGGAACGACCAACTCGACCACGAATCTGGTGTAATTGGCTAAGCCCCATATTTTCTGCGCTTTCTATAATGAGGGTGTTTGCGTTAGGGACATCGACACCTGTTTCTATTATTGTGGTACATACTAAAATGTCAATTTCTCCCTCGAGAAGTGAACGCCATATATCAGAGAGTGTATCTTCACTCATTTTACCATGAGCAACACCAATGTTTGCATCAGAAATTAAATCCCGTATCATCATAGCGGTGCGTTCAATATCTTCAACCTTGTTGTGCAGATAATAAACCTGACCACCACGGCGAAGTTCTTTTTTCATAGCTTCGGCGAGTATTCCCCAGTCGTGCTCTAAAACGTAAGTCTGTACAGGGAATCTGTCTTGTGGCGCTTCTTCTATAACAGACATATCGCGTATGCCCGACATAGCCATATTCATAGTTCTCGGAATAGGTGTAGCAGAAAGTGTAAGACAGTCGACTTGTGGATAAAGTTCTTTGAGTTTTTCTTTCTGACCTACGCCAAAGCGTTGTTCTTCGTCAACTATTATAAGTCCTAAATCGCGGAATTCAATATCTTTTGAAATAAGTCTGTGAGTACCTACTATAATGTCCAAAGAACCGCGTTTCAATTTTTTTATAATTTCAGTTTGTTGTTTCGGTGTTCTGAATCTTGATAACATTTCTGCATTTATAGGGAATCCCTCAAAACGCTTCATAATAGTGTTGTAATGCTGTAATGCAAGAATTGTTGTCGGGACTAAAATTGCACATTGCTTTCCATCTGCAATACATTTAAAAGCGGCACGGAGTGCTACCTCTGTTTTACCGAAACCAACATCACCACAAAGAAGTCTGTCCATAGGATGGGGTTTCTGCATATCTTTTTTTATCTCTTCTATGGTACGGAGTTGGTCATCTGTTTCTTCAAATTCAAAACGCCTTTCAAAATCGTTCTGCATATCAATATCCTGTGAAAATTGATAGCCTTCTGTTTTTAATCGTTTTGAGTAAAGAGCAATTAACTCTTTTGCCATATTTTTAGCAGAGGCTTTTACTCTTTGTTTTGCCTTTTCCCAATCCTGTCCACCAAGGCGCGAGAGTTTAAGAGTTTTTTGCTCATCTTTAGGTCCTATATATTTTGAAATTAAGTCAAGTTGTGTAACCGGTACATAAAGTGTGTCGCCCTTTGCATATTTGACTTTAATGTAGTCTTTTATAAGACCGCTTACTTCCATTTTTTGTACGCCTTCAAAAATACCGATACCGTGTACAGCGTGAACGACATAATCGCCACGGGTTAATTCTTCAAGACTCCCGATAACATCAGCGGCTTTGAAAGATTTTCTTCGTTTCATATTGCTGGAGCTTGTAACTCTGCCGTATGTTACAATCATAAATTTTTCAGCAGGGTAGGTGAAACCACTTGATATACCACCACAGGTTACACTGACAGTTTTCTGTGGGAATTCTGATGGGAGAGCACCTAAATAAATTGCTCTTATATCTTCTGCCTCAAGTGCTTCAACAAGTCCTTTTGCAGCTTTTTCTGTACCAGCATTTATTATACAGGTTATATTTTTTTTGAGTGCCGGACGCAAATCGTCAAGTAAAACTGCAAGGCTACCATTCCAGATAGGTAATTGCTGAGCATTAAAGGTTGTAAGTGTTCTTACAGGGGTGTCAAAACTACCTCTTGGAAGACTGTCAAGGTAAATTGCTTTACAGTTCTCGTAAATACGGAAAAGTTCAGCAATACTGAGGGTTAAGCGATCTAATCCTTTTGTGAGAACACCATTTTCAAACTGTGCCTTTATCTCTTCAAGCATCAATTTGTGTGAGTTGGTAGCATTTTCTTTTACAGCACCGGTTTCACAGATGTAAAGTATATCGCCTTTACAAAAATCAAAGATTGAAGCGGGATTTTTGTATGCCAAATTAAGATATTTGTCTAAAGATGCAATTCTGACACCGCTACTTAAAGCATCAATATCCTTTAAAAGATTTTGTTTAACCTTTACACTACCTTTTCCTGAAACAGAGTTGTAAAATTCTTCTAACTTTTCTTTTAAAATTATATCACTATCAAAAAGAATTTCTGTTGCAGGAGTAATTTCTGTAAATTTTAAAATATCGGTTCTTCTTTGGGTAGAAGTATCAAATTCTGAAATGTTATCAATAGAGTCACCCCAAAGCTCAATTCTTACTGGCTTTTCAGAATTAACAGGGAAAAAGTCAACGATTCCACCACGGTGAGCAAATTGACCAGGACCCTCTACAATATCTGCTCTCTTAAATCCTGCAGAAACTAATACTAAAACAAGTTCTTCGGGAGAAATAGTTGTGTTAAGGTCAATGAACTTTGTTCTTTTCTTTAATTCTTCTGGCGGGATTGTAAGTTGTAACGCCGCTTCTGCAGAGCAGGCAATAACAGAGTAATCGTTATTTATAATTTTACAAAGAGTTTTTATTCTTGCTTGTTCAAATTCTCTTGATTGACCTTCAGCAGAGTTAAAAGAATAATCTCTTGCTGGGTATAAATATGCTTTTTTACCTGTACCTACAAATTCATTTATATCACTTACTAGTCGTGAGGCAGTTGCTTCATTTGGCAAAACAACAATGGCTCTGCGAGAGGTATCCTCGCAAAGCGAATGTATTAAATGAGCTTTAGGTGATGGCGGTAGGCCTGTAACACCTGAGGGCAATAAATCTGCATTTATTGCTTTTAAAAGCTCATTGTATTCAGTTGAGTTTTTTAAGAGTTTTGAATAACAGGACATATTTTATCCACTCTAACTATTATACTTTGACATAGCGCCATCAATGTCGCCACGCATTATTATTTTTATAGCATTATAAGCATTCTCGCACGATTCATCAATGAGTTTTAAGTCGTTTTTAGGGAATGAACCTAAAACCCAGTCAACTAAATCATAATCGGGGTGAGGTTTCGCACCTACACCGATTTTTACTCTTGGAAAGTTTTCGCTTCCTAAATGAGCAATAATGCTTTTTATTCCGTTGTGACCACCCGCAGAACCTTTTCTTCTTATTCTTAATTTCCCGGGTTCTAATGAAATATCATCGTAAATTACAATTATATTTTCATTTGGTATTTTGTAAAATTGTGCACATTCTTTAATTGCTTGACCACTGTTGTTCATCATTGTTTGTGGTTTCATAACAATTACTTTGTTAGAGTCTATGTAGCACTCGCCAATGAGTGCGTGAAATTTAACTTTTTTAATATCAACATTTTCTTTTTGTGAAAGCTTATCAATACACATAAAACCAGCATTATGTCTTGTGGTTTCATATTTTTTGCCTGGGTTACCAAGCCCAACGATTAAAAAATCTACACTTCCTGATGATTTTTCTTTCCTGAAATTGAACATTTATTTTATCTCCTGATGTTGTCTTTTATATGGTTTCTTTATATTTACCCAATTATCTTTATTCGTTTGTCGTGCTCTTGCTACCGAGAGTGCATTATCGGGGACATTTTCTGTAATTGTGCTACCTGCCGCAGTAAATGCGTTTTCACCGATAGTAACAGGTGCTATTAAATTGGTGTTACAACCAATAAATGCACCGTCTTTTACAATAGTTCTTGATTTATTTCTACCATCATAATTAACTGTAACACAACCGCAACCGAAGTTTACATTTTTACCGACAATACTGTCACCAACATATAAAAGGTGTGGTAATTTACTACCTTCGTCAACAGTTGAGTTTTTAACTTCAACAAAGTTACCGATGTGGACATTGTCGGCAATTTTACTGTCAGGTCTTATGTGAACAAACGGACCAGCCGAAACAAAAGCCCCAACCTCTGACTCAAAGCATTGTGTATTGTTGAGAGTGGTGTTATTTTTTATTTTACTGTCTTTTATATAAGAGTTAGGACCGATTACACAGTTCTCTTTAATTTCTGTATTTCCAAGAATTACCGTGTTTGGCATAATAACAGTTCCTTTTGAAACTTTAACAGTTTCTTCGATTAAAACAGTCTGTGGACAAGGAATGATTACACCATTTTTTGTTAAGTTCTCAATAATATTTTCGAGATTTTTAAAGTTTATCATAATAAATCACACCTGAAAAATAATCTTTATAATTTATTATTTCAAAACTGTCTTTTAATATAACATAAATCGCAAGATTTTTCAATAAATTCAAATTATATTTTCGTGAATAAAACGAAAATATTTCGAGAATTTTATATTGATTTTAATATGAAAATATTATATAATCTAAAAGAATGGGGGTATAGCTATGAAAAAAACAATGAATAAAAAAACAAAAGTTGTTTCTTTAATAGTATTTTTTATTAGCATATTGATTACCGCCATATTGGCATTTCAACTTCCTATGGTTTCTTACTTTTTACCCGAATTAGCCCAGAATATGGGGATTGAATATGAAAAAGAGAAGGAACCAACTTATAGTATATTTTCAGATAAAGCAGTTTATGTTACTGATGACTGGGAATTTTATTGGAATAAACTCATTATTACAGAAGGTCTTGAGAATATTAAACCTGATTTGGTAGTAGATTTACCATCTGCCTGGACAACCTACCAGATAAACGATGAAAGATTGACAAGTGGTGGTTATGCTACATACAGAAAGGTTTTACGAGAAGTATATTCTTCTGAACCTATAATAATTTCTTTACCTAATTTACCAGGTGCTTATAGAGTTTATATAGATGGTGAACTTGTTTCAACTAATTGCCAGAGTGGTGACGATATAAGACAAACAGCTCTTTCAAATGCTGATATATATAACTATCCTGTGAAACTTGATTATTCTGAAGATGGTACTTACGAAATTATAATTGAAGTTTCGTGTGAATTTTCAAGTGGTATAACAGTGATACCTGTTCTTGTTGATAGTGCTCATTATGTGTCGAATACACAGGCGCTTTTGGTGTTCAGATACTTCATTATTGGTATGATTGTGATGTTCCTTATATCAATAATCGCGATAAGTGCAGTTGCATTTAAAGATAATAGATTTTTCTGGCTTATTGTTCTTTGTTTTGCGTTTTTATTCAGAATTATGATAAGTGGCAATGGTTACGGAATTTCGAGTTCTTTTTTCTTTGGCCTAAACTATGAAATAGTATTATCACTTATATATGCAACTACTTACATAATAAAACTTGCACTTTTTATGCACACTGCAAGGTCTTTGAACTTCAAAATATCTGATAATTTTATGGTGTTAATTTCAGGAGCATTTTTGCTTTGTGTGTTTATTCCTCAATTTGTAGTTGAAATTATTTATGATTCTGCAAACTATATGTTTTTACAAGCAGTTTCTTATATTCTTGATTTGTATTTAGTGTATAAAATATCAGTAGAAGTAGCAAAGAAAAGGCGTTTTTCCATACCGTTCTTAATTGCTTCTTGTATTCTTATTGCAAGCATAATTATTGACAACTATTTTATCAACGGATATATTTCAAAGAATGTTGAATTTGTTTTCCCGATAGCAGGTACTGTGTTCATTCTTATACTCTTACTTATTCAGGTTATAAGAATTGGTGAAGCGTATGTTGCAGAAAAGCATAATGCCGAATTAAAAGAGGAACTTGCAGATATTAATATGAGACTTATGTTAAGTCAGATTAAACCGCATTTCCTTTATAATGCACTTAATACAATAAAATATTTAATAAAAAAAGACCCGAAGACAGCAGAGCAGGTTGTTGTTAAATTTTCTAAATATTTAAGAGCGAATATGGATTCTTTAACACAGAAAACCCCGCTACCTGTTGAGAAAGAATTAGAACATGTTGCAAACTATACCGATATTGAAAAACATCGTTTTGGTGACAGACTCAATGTTGTTTACAATATTGAATGTAATGATTTTGTTATATTGCCACTTACAATTCAACCTATTGTTGAAAATGCAATTAAACACGGTATAAACCAGAAGCCAGAAGGTGGTACGGTAACTGTTAAAACTTATGATGAAGACGAATTTTTCTATGTGGATATTTCTGATGATGGCATAGGTTATGATGTTACAAAACAACCAGATGAAAACGATGAGCGTTCTCATGTTGGTATAAATAATATAAAAGTAAGACTTAAAGAAATGCTTAATGCTACTGTCGATGTAGAAAGTACAGTAGGTGTCGGCACAAAAGTTTTAATTAAAATTCCTAAAAATGATGAAACGAGGGTACAAGAATGTTGATAATGGCAGTAGATGATGAATTTCTCGCACTTGAAGATTTTGAGGATACTTGCAGAGAAGTTGGTATAACTGACGAAATTGTAAAATTTAATAACCCTATTGAAGCTTTGGGTTTTGTTGCGTGTAACAAGGTTGATATTGCATTTCTTGATATTGAAATGCCTGTTATTAAGGGAATTGAACTTGCAAGAAGAATTAAAGAAACCTCTAAAAATACAAGAATTATTTTTGCAACAGGTTATTCTGAATATGCACTCGATGCTTTTAAGGCAGATGCAGTTGACTATGTTTTAAAACCTTACGAGGCAGACAGAATCCGTCAGGCTTATGACAAGGCTTTGCTTATTAAAGATGTTGAGGTTAGAAGTCACATTTTCGTTAAAACATTCGGTTACTTTGATGTTTTTGTTGATGGTAAATCTGTTTCATTTTCAAGTGCGAAATCTAAAGAACTTTTAGCACTTTTAATTGACAGAAATGGTGGTACTGTAAGTACAGAACAAGCAGTAAATATTCTTTGGGAGGGCAGAGAATATAACGAAACTGTTCAGTCACTTTTCAGAAAGGTGTTAAAATCTTTAAGACAAACTCTTGAAGAAAACGGTATTTCTGAATTGCTTATAGATAGCAGGAACCAGAGAAGTGTTGACAAAACTACATTCTCATGCGATTACTACGATTTCTTGAATACAAAGGATGGTAGCAAATTCTTCGGCAACTATATGGAACAATATGACTGGGCAAGAAGTACAGAAGCGGAGATTAATACATTGCTTGGAAGATAATTATAATTCGGAATGCGTAATGCGTAATTCGGAATTAGCGGAAACGCTACGCGTTTTATTATAATTTAATATGAATAAAAAACTACATTCTCTCATTTTAAGATTAATGATAAATCTAAAATGATAGAATGTAGTTTTTGTTATGAAATTATAATGCTAACGAAGTTCCGAAATTATTCATCATTCATCAGCGTAAGCGACTTCATTATTCATTATAATTTGCGTCACAGACTATAAAATTCCGAATTACGCATTACGCATTCCGAATTTTTTGATGGTTTTTCTTATCAGTATGTAAATTACAGCATATACAATAAAACCTGAGAGTATTCCCCCAAGGTCTACCATCATATCAATAAACTGACAGGCTCTGCCGGGGACGAAAATCTGATGAATTTCATCTGATATAGCATAAAGGAAAGAAAGTGTACAAGCAATTATTGGGGTGAGCTTGTCTTTATAAGCGACAAAAAGGTTGTTCATAAAAAATGAAAGACATGCAAATTCTGAGAAATGTGCTAAAGTTCTCACGGTGCTTTCTGAAACTGGGAATGGTAATATAAAATTTATAAGTGCGGTAAACCAACTACTTGTTTCAGTTGAGTCTTCGCCATTTTCGTGAGAAAGGCAAAAAATCAAAACAAAAAGTGCAAGAACTATTATAAGCGATATAGCAAAATAGATTTTTTTAAAAATAGATTTATTTTTCACTCTCTTTATCTCCAAGATTAAAATAAATTGCATTTTTTGTTGTTGTGTTGTAAATTCCTGTGATACCGTCATTCAAATAAAGGTCAGTAGAAGATAAATAAAGCGGAACAACTACACCACTTGAAACTATGTATTTTTCACATTCATTTATTGCAGTGGCTTTAGGTTGCTCTTTTATAGAAATTTCTGCGGCTCTTAAAAGTGACTCGTAAGAGTTATCAGTAAAATTACAAGGTGCAGAAGAAATGCTTCTTAAAACCGAAACTGCAGTTGAAGAATCTGAGTGAATAGGTAAAATTGCTATATGGTAATCATTTTCTTCAATAACCGTTTCATATTCGTCTATATCAAAAGTAACAATATTTGTTTTTATATCGTCACCAAATAAATTTTTCCAACCATTACATATAATATTCATTGAATTTTCGAGTGAGGTTGGTACATAAATGTTAAGATTTATAGATTGTTTTATTTGAGTAGATGCTAAAACCATATATTCTTCTGCTTTATCTGTGCTTTGGTCGAAGCCGACAGAATCAACAGAGTATTTACTGTAATGTTTTTCAGTAACTAAGTAATCAGGTGCTACAACACCAGTTGCGATACCCGTTGCAAATTTAGGTGTAGAAATAACTGAGTAATCAATAGAAGAAAGTAATGCTTTTCTTAAATTTTCGTTTTTCATTATTTCTTTTGAACAGTTTGAAACAATGCCCCATACAGTATTTGTTACAGGTGTGATTTTACCGTTTGGATTTTCAATTCTGTTTGCACTATCTGTTAAAAGAATATCAAAACTATTACTTGCGTATTTTTCTACAATATTTTTTTGTTTCTTTTGTAAGTTTAAGTTTATTTGAGCATTATTTGCTTTAGTTCTACCCTTATATTTCGGGTTTCTTTTTAACACTAACGATTTACCTTTGTTGCTTTCTGCAATATAGTAAGGCCCGTTGCATATTACTGAGGCGGCAGTTGTGCCATAAACCCCCTCAACGAGTGAAGCAAATTTTTCGCTTGATGGAGCACCCGAGCTTTCTGCTAATGTACTTAAAATTTCAGAGTGAGGCTCAACTAAAATAATTTCTAATGTCAAATCATCAAGAGCAGTAACTAAAATTGAGTCTAAATCGCCCTCGCCGTTATAGTATTCTTTTACACCTCTTATATAAGAGTAGTTTTCGTAACCGGGTAATTTTTCGGCAATTACCTTTTTTATAGAGTAAACATAATCGTGTGCGGTAACTCGGTTGTCAAAATCAGTTTCCCCTAAAATTCCTTCATTAAGCTCTGCAATATACCATATTGCTTTTGGGTTTAACGAAAATGTATAGGTTAAACCATCACCGCTTATAGAATATTTAGTAGCACCCGAAAGTACAATTTCACCATTCTGATTAAATTTCAAAAGACCTTCAAAGCAGTTTACTGCAGAAATAATTTCTGCATCGCCTGTAGCTTTAAGCGGGTCTAAAGATTCTATTTCATCAATATATCCTATATGAAACTCCGCATTCTTAAAAAGTGAGCAACCAGAAAAAAGTGTTACTACCATTATTAAAGAGAGCGAGAGTGCTACAAATTTCTTAATCATTTTTTGTCCTTCTTATATTTACAAATATTACTTAAAATGCATTCATCACATTTAGGTCTTCGTGCTATACAGATTTTTCTGCCGTGGAGAACAATTCTGTGACAGAAGTCGTTACTTTCTGGCGGCGGTAAAACCTTTTTGAGTTCCATTTCTACAACTTTAGGGTCTTTACTGTTTACTAAACCTAAAAGATTTGTAATTCTTATTACATGTGTATCTGCAACTACTGCAGGTTTTTTATAAACATCACCAACAATTAAATTTGCAGTTTTTCTGCCAACACCGGGGAGCAAAGTTAATTCTTCGATAGTGTCAGGCAAAACCCCGTTATACTTTGTTTTAACCATCTCTGCCATACCGACTAAATCTTTAGCCTTTGCCCTGTAAAAACCACAGGAATGAATTAAATCTTCAACATCTTTAATGTCTGCCCCAGACAGTTCGTTTTCTGTCGGGTATTTCTCAAAAAGAGTGGGGGTTACAAGGTTTACTCTTGCGTCAGTACACTGTGCAGAAAGACGGGTTGCAACGAGTAACTGAAAAGGTGTTTCGGCATTTAATTGACAAATAGCTTCAGGGTAATCTATCTTTAAAAGTCTGCAAATTTCTTCTGCTTTCTGCCTTTTAGTCATTTCGTCACCACCAAATTACAATAAAATACACAATACCTAATAAATATACTCTTTTTTTTATAAAAATACAATATATTAAAAGAAAATATGTTATAATAATTTTTGTAACAAATCCCATTTTTGTGTGTCTAATAGTTGAAAGCACAAAAAGGGGAGGGTGAAAGTGAAGCGTATTTTCATTTTTGAAAGGGGTGACGGTTTTGGATGATTTGGAAATAATGTGTAATCTGCATTATAAATATGTTAAAAGTTACGCGTTGTCTTTGTGCCTTAATGAAATGTTGGCAGAGGATATAACTCAAGAAACATTTTACAATGCTATAAAAAAGATAGATACATTTAAAAATGATTGCAAAATTGAAACGTGGCTTTGCAGTATCGCAAAAAATATTTTCTTAAATCAAAAACGCAAAAAGCAGACAGAAAATATTTTAGATTACCCCAATTTAGTAGCGGACAGTAACATTGAAGAAAATGTTATTAAAGACGAAAATGTAAAAAGGATTTTAACCGAAGCCGTAAATTTAGAAACACCCTACAAGGAAGTTTTTTATATGAAGTCTTTAGGTGATATGCCATACAAGACAATTGCAGATGTATTCGGTAAAACTGAAAACTGGGCGAGAGTTACTTACTTCAGAGCTAAAAAACAAATAGAAGAAAGGATGAGTAGTGATGAGTAAAATAAATTGTTCTTTAATTAAAGATTTATTACCACTTTATATTGATGACCTTTGCAGTAAGGAGTCAACAGAAATAATAACAAACCATCTGGAAGTATGTGAAGAGTGTAATAAAGAATATATACAATTAAAGACGGAACCTGCATTAGAAAAAATCAACGACAACTCGTCCGAATTGATAAAGGGAGTTGGTAATATGATTAAAAAAGATAAGAAAAAAGCTATAATTAAAACTGTATCAGTATTTTTAATTGTATTTATTTTATTGGGTACTGTTGCATTTTTAAAAATTCCGTTGATTCTTTATAAGGGTATATATGGTGGCATTTATACATCTTGTGAGATTTTTGAAAGTGGCGATAATTCAAAAAGCAATTATGAAAATGAATACTTCTCATTGTTTATAAATAAAAATCTTGGTGAATATAAAGCAGAGAAGAAAAGTGAAACATTTATTGTTGATTTTGGCGAAGGTAGAAATATAGTTATGTATGATGAAAATAGGGGGATGCCGCTTGCTACATTAGATGAACACAAAGAATATTTTAGTTCATCTTTAAAATATCCTATTATTTATTCGTTTGCCAAAAAAGGTATTGAAAATTATGGTTATAGTACCGAAGTGGCAATACCTTATAACTATAAAATGTTAAAAGATTTTATTTCGAGCGAACCACCAGAAATTAAGCTTTTTAGCTCATTTGAAGATTATTCAAAGGCTTGTGCGTACTATGCTACTATGAGAATAGCAGTTTTCCCTTATAGCAGTAATTCTCATAATATAGTTTCTGAAAATGAAAAGTCAGTTGCAATAGGTTGGTATACGCTTTCGGAAGATAACACAGAAACTTATATTTTGTACTTCCAATCTAAAGATGATTTAAGTAAAATATATGCTATTAAGTTAGCAGGTTTCAAAAACGAAGAAGTTCACGAGATTTTCAAATATGCAGTAATTAAGTAAAAACAAGTGTCCCCGAAGCATTTTTACAAAAATGCTTCGGGTACAACTTATTTTAGATAAATTTTAATGTAAGAATCTTTTTGCCTGTGATTTCAAAATCAACAAAGCCATCTGCTGAAATAGTGAGTTCTTTGTCGTCAAGCTCTTCGAGTGTAACAAGTTTAACTTGTGACCATTTTTTGCCTGAGTACTGAGGTAACTCGAACTCTGCTTTTTGTCTTTCTACAGGTGACTGAACCTCAGTAATTGGTGCAATACCACCGTTAAGACGAATAGCATTTTTAATTGTTTTATCAGATGGGTTGAAGAGACGAACAATGTAACCCTCACCGTCTTCACTCTTCTTAACTGCAGAAATGTTAAGGTTTTCACATTCGAGTTCAATGAATGAGTGAGTTGTAGCATTTTTACCGTGAGCAGTAGGAGCAATCTGACCTGCTGCAAGGTAAAGGTTGAAGCGTTCGCTTTCTTGCCATACATTGCCTTCTTCCCAGTTGCCTTTGTGTGGCATAAATGCATAACGGAAAGTATTTTTACCAATGCATTGTGAACCTTTATCCCAGTCGTTGTAGTTCTGCATATCTTTAGTAACGCAGATTCTGAGTGGGTAAGCACGAAGAAGCGAAAGGAATACGGTGTTTTCTTCGTCATCTGCTGCTTCATAAGCTTTAAGACCAGTGTTAAGAAGTGCAACACCGTTTTTGCCATCTGTAATACTTACAAATGAGTTCATTGGGTGCTCTGTCATTGGTGGCTCGTCATAAAGTGAATAGTCAGGAGCAGCAATTGGTCTACTAACTACATCAAACTGACCTTGTGAATCTGCGTGAGTTGCTTTAATACCTGTTGGGAAACCAACCTGTAAGTAGTGGTCTTCGCAACGGTTGTTGATTGTTGTTTCAATTTCTAAATATCTTGAACCTTTTCTTAATGTAACAATTGATTCAATATCAACAGGAAGCTTGTGTTCGCTTCTTGTTTTTTCATCGTCTGCTTTCTTTTCAGGGAGAAGCCAACGCATTTTAATTCTGTAGCTTGTTTCAAATTCACCCTCGTAAATACGAGAAACAGTTGCCTGTTCACCGAGTGTTGTGAATACTTCATCAATTTCTGGTGCAATGTGTTGCCATGGGTTACCGATTTCACCGCTATCTTTAAAGTAACCTAAGCCTTTATATTCTTTGCCTGTTTCTTTATCAATTACATTGTAAGTACCATTGTGGTTAAATGAAACCTTTAAGAATTCATTTTCCATAACATTTGTTGTTTTTACAAGTGTAACAGGAGTTGTAGCACGAACATTGTAAAGAGGTTGAATTTTAAGAGTTTTGTAACCCATCCCTGGAACATTTTTAACCTCTACTGCAATATAATATTGCTCTGTGTGAAGAACATTTGCAGTGTCGTTAGGGTTCTGAATGATTTGTGCATTTGCCTTGTTTGTAGAAATAACCTGATATTTAAGTTCATTTCCATCATCAGTAATTTTGAAGCTGTCTGCTTTCCATTCTGCTGGGATTTCAACTCTTAAATTAACTGTTTCATTTCTCTTGAATGGTGCAGGGTTAAAGAGAACAACTGCAACATCGTTTCTATCCCATTTTGAAAGGTCAATGTCACCAGCAACATCCATAAATGCTCTTTCATAAACGCACATTGAAAGCTCACGAGATTGTCTGTAACGAGACATAACATCTTCGTAAACAACATCTCGACCACAAGCACCAATACTATCGTGACCGTGGTTCTGAAGAAGATAGTTATATGAAAGGTCAATAAAGTTCTGTTGATATGGTGCACCGCAAAGAGCAGAGAATACTGCCATTGGTTCTGCGTAGTTAATAAGTCTTCTTTCTGTGTCAAAGTTTTCTTGCTTGATGTAAGTTCTTGCAGAAAGAATCCAACCGCAAAGCTCACTTACGCTACCTTTTGTATATGGGTCACGCATTTCGCCTTTTAATACTGGGCAATCTTCTTTAAAGTTATCAATAATGCCTTGTTCCATTTCTTTTAATGTACTGTGGAATACATTAGCATCTGGAAGTGCATCGTTTAAATCTTTAACAAGCTGAACTTCTCTTTCGTCCGGGCAAGATGAGTCGTGACCGATTGACCAGAAACGGTGATTTGTTGTCCAGTCGTTGTCTTGCTCTTTCATAGCTTGTTCTGCACGAGCTTTTACATTTTCTTTGTGGTATTCATAGAATGGGTGAGCGTACTGATAGTCTAATTTCCAGTCGCCGTCAATGAACTTGAATACACCGTTGTTGTCGTTCCAGAGCATATCTCTGTTATTTTCATCTGACTGGTTGAAATAAACAGGTCTCTGAACAACATACCAGATGTTATATCTTGGTCTTTTTGCAAGACGAGAAGCATAAATACGAGTTCCGTCAGGACTTTCCCAGAAAAATTCTGATTTAGGTGCTTTGTATTCGTTAATACCACGGTAGAATGATGCAAAGTTAATACCAAAACCTGAGTAAATCTGTGGGAGCTGAGAAATCTGACCCCAACCGAATGGTGAGTAACCAGTTTTACTGATACCACCCATTTCTTTACCGATTTTGTGACCTAAGAGTAAGTTTCTTATAAGTGCTTCGCTGCCAACTGTAAATTCATCAGGAAGACAGAACCAAGGACCTACTGCAATTTTGCCCTCTTTTATGTACTTCTGAAGCTTTTCTTTTTTCTCAGGATAAACCTCAAGATAATCCTGAACAGGCATTGTCTGTGAGTCTAAATGGAAATGCTTGTAATCAGGGTTTTTGTCTAAAATATCAAGAAGCATATCGAGCATATAACCAAGCATATACTGTGTTCTTCTTGCTGAAAAACGCCATTCTCTGTCCCAGTGGGTGTTAGATATAAAATGGCATTGTACTTGTTCGTTCTTTTTGTTATCCATAACTATCTCCTTATCCTTTAATAATTTTCATAATATCAGCGAATGTATCACAGAAGTGAGTACAAACCGCTTTAGTACCACTTGATTCAATGTTACCACCGGCAATACCGATTGTGGTGTAACCCGCAAGTCTTACAGAACAAGCGCCGGCACCACTGTCTTCAATGCCTATAACCTTGCTTCTGTCAGCGAAAGCTTGACCAAGACCTACAATAGATGTTTCAGAATAAAGCCATGGGTGTGGTTTTGGTGAAAGCTCACCCAATGTACCAACAGAACCTTTTCTTAATGGGAAACCTGCAGAAATAATTGCATCATAAAAATCTTTAGGGTCGCCCATACCAAGAGTTTTAAATGCAGAAAGAATTTCTGGCCAAGCCTTTTCGTAAAGACCAGATGTTACAAGACCGATTTTAATACCCATATCCTTTAATTCGAGTAAGAAATCTTTAACGCCTTCTGTTGGTGTGAAAGCACCGTCTTTACCTCTGCCCTGCATAATTTCTTCCATTTCTCTGTGAGTGTGCTCAAAATAGAAGTTTCTTGCCTTTTCTAAAGATTCGCCAGGGCAATATTTATCAATACAATATTGTAAATGCTCAGATACACTATGACCTGAAACAAATGGAATGTCGCTTTCTTCGAGTTGGAATTTTGGATTGCCTAACATACTAGCAGTTGTCATTTCAATAATCCAAATCCAGAATTCTTCACTGCGTACGGTTGTACCGTCTAAATCCATTAAAACTGCATTTAATGGGTACTCTGTTTTTACAGGGTAAACCGGGTAGTAAACAGGGTAAGCAATAGCAGATTTTACACAAGCTAATGAATGAGTTCCGAATGACACAAATTCAACTTTTTGGTCACCTGTTGCCACAACGAATTCTACACCGTTTTTACCTGCAACGAATTTACCGTCTTCAGTTTTGTCGAGAAGATGAAAACCGCTTGTTGCATCAACTTCACCAAGGTCGGGAATATAAAGTTTTTTGTCGAGTAACATAATAAAATTTTCCTTTCAACATAGATAAATTCATTGTATCATAACTCTTTTAATATGTAAACTTTATTTACCAAATTTTTCTCGCATTTTTTAATTAAATTTCTTTGTATAATGTTGACAAACATAAACTTTAATAGTAAAATATAACAGTCTAATGTATTGGACAAAAACAAATTTAAAGGGGAATAAAAAATGAAAAAAGTTTTATCCGTGCTTTTGGCAACATTAATGTTCTTAACATTACTTATGCCATTAAGCGTATTCGCAGCAAATGGACCGTATCCTGTTGATTGGGATAATATGACAGAAGAAAAACTTGAAGAATTAGAGTCAATGTCATATATTGCAGTTATGGATATGCAAGTGGAAAATATGGGCTATGTTTATCCAAAAGCGATAGCAGATATTTTACCAGTTAATTCAAAAGGTATCTCTTATAATGAGAAAACCAACACACTTACACTCAATAATTTTAAAACTAATAATATGCTTGTTTTATGTGCAATGGGTGATGATTTTAAAATCAAACTTAGTGGATACAATGAAGTGGGTTGCATAGTTTCTTCAGATTTGAATTGGGGTGGCTCAGTTACTGTAACAGGTAGCGGTGTGCTTGTAGTTAACAAAAATAAAACTTATCCTGAAGCAGTTGTTTTAGATGTTACAGGTACTGGTTATGGTTTCTTCAAAATTGAAAAATCAGTTGCAGTAAGATTATTTGGTACATCTGCAGATGGAATAATTGATTGTTCTATCGGTGTTTTGGGTACTAAAGAAGCAGATTCTTCAAAAGTAATTATAATTAATGGTACAAATAATGCAGAAAAAACAGAAACATATCCAGTTTATGTTTATGAACAAGAAAAAGTTTTCGTAACAGAAAAATTTGAAACAGAAGGTTACGGTGAATTTTTAGTAAGTAAAGAGTCCGGAAAAGAGGACAATCTTTATTTTGGTAAACATACAGAAGAAGCAGGTTCTTACGATGTGTATGAAGTTGCTTTTGATTCAGAGTTAAATAACTATGTACTTGTTCCAGTAGAAGGTCTTGTTAATGTTTCTCCATCACAATGTAAAATGGAAGAATTATATGATAAAAGTAATGTGCCTGAAATCATTGTAGAAGTTTCAAGTGAAGCAGTTGATATGGATAAATGTATTGATGCTGATGGTAATGATGCTGTCTTTGTAGATAATTCGGAGTATATTGTTCCACTTGAAGATGTAGAGGTGTACAAGGTTGTAAACCACTCAAAATACGGAAAAGTAGCAATTACAGTAACACCTTCAAAAGAGTATAAAGAATTAAAAAATATCGAAGGAAAGACTACATATAATCACGCAAACTACACACAAATTCTTACAGTAAATAAAATAGTTACATCAGTTCCAGGCAAAGTAACACTCAAAAAAGCTACTACTGCTTATGGTGGCATAAATGTTGCATGGAATGCGGTTTCAGGTGCAGATGGTTACGCTATTTATCGTTCACAATACACAAATGGTAAATGGTCAAAATGGAGCGGTCTTGCAAATACAACTGCTACAAGTTATTTAGATAAAACTGCAAAAAATGGTGTTACATATAAGTACACAGTAAGAGCAAAAAATATTGTTGGTCTTGGATCTTACGATACAACCGGTGTAAATGCAACATATATTGCAGCACCAACAGTAAAAATTGCAAATGCTTCTAATGGTATTAAAGTTGCATGGTCAAAAGTGAGTGGTGCAACAGGTTATGTAATTTATCGTTCACAGTATGTAAATGGTAAATGGTCCGGCTGGCAGAATATGGGAAATACAAACGCTAAAATTTCAGCATGGACAGACAAGAGCGTAAAAAGCGGTGTAGCATACATGTATACAGTACGTACAGTTAAGAATAAACTTGCAAGTAGTTACAAAGCATCAAGTGCAATCCGCTTTTTATCACAACCAACAGTAAAAATTGCAAATGCTTCTACCGGTGTAAAAGTTGCATGGTCAAAAGTAACCGGTGCAAAGAATTATATAATTTATCGTTCAGAATACAATATAAGCACAAAAACATGGTCGGGATGGAAAAACTTAGGTACAGTTGGTGCAGTAACAAGTCATATTGATACAACTGCTTCATCAGGTGTTTACTACAAGTACACAGTAAGAGCAGTAAATGGTGGTTCAGCAAGTACTTTTAAAGAATCTGCACAATTGCTTTACTTAGCACAACCAACAACAAAAATTGCGAATGCTTCTAATGGCATTAAGGTTTCCTGGACAAAATCAGCAGGAACAAAGGGCTACACAATTTATCGTTCAGAATATAACGCAACTACAAAAAAATGGTCTGGCTGGAAGAATATGGGCAACACAAATGCTAAAATTTCAGCATGGACAGACAAGAGCGTAAAAGCAGGTGTTCAGTATAAATACACTGTAAGAGCAGTTAATGGTAACTTTAAGAGTTCTTATAAAGCCTCAAGTGCTTTAAAATATCTTGTAGCAACTAAGCTTTCGTACGTTGAGGTGAAAGAGGGTATCAAGTTAAGTTGGAATAAAGTACCAGGAGCTAAAAGTTATGTGATTTATAGAAATATGAATGATATTGGTCGAGGTTCTGGTTGGACTGGTTATACTGAGTACAAAACGCTTGATAATAAAACTACGACTTGGATTGATAAGGATGTAGTTGAATTAAGTGTAGCTTATGCATATAAAGTTTATGCCGTGAATGGTGATTCGAAAAGTGTATGTGTAACAGATAGTGGAACAATTATACGTACGAACAGAGGTCTTTGGTAAAAACAATTCACCCCAACGAATTTTGAATTCGTTGGGGTGTTATTTGTTTGCTTCTAATTTGACAAAAATTTCATATAAGTGTATCATATTATAGTCGAAGTTTTTGATTACAGGAGTGAATTAAATGAGGAAAACATTATCTGTATTTCTGGCGGTTCTAATGCTTATTACAATAGTTATGCCAATAAGCGTTTACGCTAAAAACGGACCTTACAAAAGCAATAATGCCGATGATTCAACAATGGCACTTATAAGCTTTGTTGATGTTTATGGGGATATAAGCTTTTTATATCCTGCTTCTTTAGATACACAATTAAGATTTAAAAATTCAAAAAATATAAGCTATGATGAAAAAACTAATACACTTACACTTAGTAATTTTAAAACTGATGAAATTATGGTTGTCACAGCTATGGGTGATGATTTTAAAATTAAACTTTCAGGTTATAACGAGTTAGGTTGTATTATTTCATCAGATTTAAGTTGGGGTAGTTCTATTACGATTACCGGTAAAGGTGTACTTTATGTAAATGAAAAGAAAAACTATGCAGATGCAGTTTATGTTGATGGTAGTGGTACAGGTAAAGCATTTTTTAAAGTAGAAAAAACTGTTGGTGTAAAGCTTTTTAAGGGTACAGACAATGCTATAGGTATATATGGTGTGGCAGAAGCTGATTCGAAAAAAACTTTGATTTTAGAGGGTACTGTAAGTGCAGGTCAAACTACTTCTCATAAATATATAAGAAATATATATGAACAAGAAAAAGTTAAAACGATTGAACATTATGAGGGTCCTGGCATATTCTGTGGTAAATCAGGCGATGGTAACGAAAATAAAATTTTTATAGCAGAAGTTTCAAATGGAAATAAAAACACTTACAATGTAGCAGAAGTTGTTTTTGATAATGAATTAAAAAATTATATAGTTCTTCCGGTAAACAAAACTAGTAAAAACATTACACTAAAAGAAAATGGGTATGTTACACTTGCGGAAGGTAAATACCCTGAAGATGTTTTTGTGATTGATGATTATGTAGTGAATATGGATGTCTGCATTGATGAAAACAACAAAAGATGTGTGTTTATAGATTATTCAACTTCAGATAAACTGGAAAGTGATATCGAGGTTTATGAGGTTTTAGAACATACAAAGTATGGTAAACTTGCACTTCTTTATAATCCTAAAAAGACTTATAAAGAGTTAAAAAAGGTGAAGAGTGTAACAGAATATAATCATCTTAATACATCTTCTTCTGTTACAATAAACGCAGTTCCAAAAACAGTTCCAAAAAAGGTGGTTTTAAAAAGTGCTGCAAATTCTTACGGTGGTGTTAAAATCTCCTGGAATGCAACAAATGACACTGTTCATTACAGAGTTTATCGTGCTCAACTTGTTAATAATAAATGGTCAGGTTGGAATCTGTTAAGTAAAACTAAAGAAACGAATTATTTTGATAATACCGTAGGTAGCGGTGTAACTTATAAATATACTGTAAGAGCAGAAAATATTTTAGGTCTTGGTGCTTTCGATAGTAATGGTGTGAAAACTACTTATTTATCATTACCAACTACAACTATTTCAAATACTACAAATGGAGTTAAAGTTTTGTGGACGAAATCAAACGGTGCAACAGGTTATACAGTTTATCGTTCAATACTTACAAATGGGAAGTGGTCTGGTTGGAAGGTGATGGGTACCACAAAGGCAGATAAATTGGCTTGGATAGATAAAAGTGTAAATGCAGGTACAACATACAAATATACAGTAAGAGCTATAAATAATGATATAAAAAGTAGTTTTAAAGAAACGGAAGGCTTGTTGTATCTTTCTGTGCCAGCTGTAAAAATAAGTAATTCTGCAAAAGGTGTAAATGTAAGCTGGACAAAAATAACGGGTGCTATAAATTACGCGGTTTACAGAGCTGAATTTACAAATGGTAAATGGAGTAGTTGGAAAGTCGTGTCACGCACAGGCTCAGTTACAAACTATGTTGATTCTACTGTGAATTCTGGTGTGACATATAGATATACAGTTCGTGCAATAAATGGTAAAACAATGAGTGCTTATAAGCAATCTGATTCATTGTTGTATTTAGCACAACCAACAACAACTGTTGCAAATGCTACTAACGGAATTAAGGTGTCGTGGACAAAATCAAATGGTGCAACAGGTTATACAGTTTATCGTTCAGTGCTTACAAACGGAAAGTGGTCTGGTTGGAAAGTGATGGGTACTGCAAAGGCAGATAAATTTGCTTGGTTAGATAAAAGTGTAGATGCGGGTGCAACTTACAGATATACAGTCCGTGCAATAAAAAGTAATGTTAAAAGTACATTTACTGCAACGAATGGACTTGTAAGACTTATAGCACCAACAGTAAAGGTTAAAAATAGTAATAACGGTGTAAAAGTTAGCTGGAATAAAATTTCAGGTGCAAAAGGTTACTATATTTATCGGGCGGAATATGTAAATGGTAAATGGTCTGGTTGGAAAAATATGGGCAAACTCGGTAATGTGAATTCCTATATTGATACTACTGCGACAAAAGGTGTTACATACAAATACACTATAAGAGCATATAACGATGTATCTTTTAGTGCATATGTTGCAAGCGCGACAGTAAAAAGGTAAATTCATAACAATAAACAAGTTCTATTATTTTAAGTTTTTTGTGAAACTTAATGATAGAACTTATTTGTTTTTATAAATTAATTATATAGTCGAAATATTTCAAAAAACAGTTAAAATCTTATTGAAAATAATTACCAATAATGATATACTTATCTATGTACGAAATAAAACTGTTTTGCAGTTTAAGGAAGGAAGATTTTTTTGGCAGAAATCAAAAATATGGATGCTGTTGCAGCACTCGATGCTATGGATGCTCATGTTGATGACTGGCGTGATGCGGTTAAAGGTAAGCAAAGAGGTATTTTCTCATTTGATGATGTTGCGGCACTCAAAATTAAAAATCTTAAAAAGAGAATTTATACAGATATTGAATCAATTCCTGGTTGGAAGATGAAAGAATGGATCTACAAGGGTGTTGATGATTACGAATATCTTTACGATGAATGGAAAGATATTGATGTTGGTGACCGTTGGGGTAATAACGGTTGGAGTGCATTCTTTAAAAATTCATTCGATATGCCAGCTCGTTTTAAGGGTAAAAAGGTTACTCTTAATGTTTACTTCGGCGGTGACTCACTTTTAACTCTCAATGGTGAGCCATACCAAGGTCTTGACCCATTCAGAAACTCTGTATTATTAACAGATTGTGCAAAAGGTGACGAGCATTACGATGTTGATATTGAGTCTTATTATGTATGGCACTCAAACGAGTCAACAGTTAAAACACTTTCTTGCTCATTTATTGGTGTTGTTGACCCTGTTATTGAAGAAGTTTACTGGGATTTCAAAGCGGTGTTCAATGCACTCTTTATGCCAGTTCACGACACAGGTTTACAAGAAACAATAAGAGCGGCTTTAAAAGAAGCATTTACTTTTGTAAACTTTGACCTTCAGGGTGAAGAATTTAAAGCAGGTCTTTTAGAAGCTCAAAAGGTTCTTAAAGAAAAAATTTATAACAATTCTAACTACAAATCAGAGGGTAATATTGCTCTCGTTGGTAACTCTCACCTTGATATTGTATTTATGTGGGCTTATAAAGAATATGTAAGAAAATTAGGCAGAACTCACGCTACAATGCTTCGTCTTATGGAACAATATCCTGACTTCATTTTCTCACAGAGCACTGCACCTACATATATTGAAATGGCAAAGAGATATCCATCACTCTACAGACAGGTTCAGGACAGAATCAAAGAGGGTAGATGGGAATATATCGGTGCTATGTGGGTAGAGCCTGACTGTAACTTAGTTTCTGGTGAATCTTTCGTTCGTCAACTTCTTCACGGCGTTCGTTTTGCAGAAAAAGAATTTGGTATTACACCAAAAACCTGTTGGGTACCTGATGTATTTGGTAATGGTTATGCTATGCCACAGATTCTCAAAAAAGCGGGTATTGAATATTTCGTTACTCATAAAATGGGTATTTGGAATGATACAAACCCATGGCAATACAATACATTCTGGTGGGAAGGTCCGGATGGTTCAAAAGTATTCTCAATCGTTCCACCAACACACTTTATCGGTACTGTTGAAGCAGACTCACTTAAAGTTAACTGGAAAAAATATACAGATAAAGAAACAATTGGCGAATCAATGTACTGCTATGGCTGGGGTGACGGCGGTGGCGGTGTTGACACCGAAATGCTTGAATATGTTAAGCGTTATAAAAACTTCCCAGGTCTTCCAAAAACACAGGTAAGTAAAATTGAAGATTCTCTTGCTCGTATGAAAGCAAATGCAACAGAAACTAATATTCCTACATGGAAAGATGAACTTTATCTTGAAGAACACCGCGGTGTGCATACAACTAAAGCACTTCTTAAGAAATATAACAGATATTGCGAAAACCTCTATAGACAAGCAGAGATGTTTGCAAGTATCGCAATGAAATATGGCTACAAATATCCTCTTGAAAAGCTCAATGAAGGTTGGCAGATGATTTTAACAAATCAGTTCCACGACTCACTTCCTGGTTCTCATATCACAGAAGTATTCGGCGACCTTTGTGCTATTTATGAAGATATTATTAAAATCGGTGAAAGTGTAAGAAGCGAAGCACTCGATATACTCGCTGGTAATGTTGATGGTAGTGAAAAATATGGTAAACCATTTGCACTTTACAATTCACTCGGTACAGTTGCTACAAGCAAAATTGAACTTCCTTACAAAGATGTTGAAATTTACGATGCTGATGGTAACAAAGTTCCTACTCAAAGTTATACAAAGCTTGATGGTACAAAAGTTCTTGTATTTATTGCAAAGGATATTCCTGCAGTAGGTTACAAGGTGTTCTATACTAAAGATGCTAAAGTTACTGATGCAGAGGCAGTTGCACTTGTTGGTAACACAGTTGAAAACGACAACTTTAAACTTACGCTTGACGAAAGTGCAGAACTCGTATCTGTTTTCGATAAGAAAAATAATCGTGAAGTTCTCAGTGGTAAAGGTAATGTGTTCCGTCTTTACGAAGACCTTCCCGGTAAATATGACGCTTGGGATATTGTTGCTTCTTATGTTGACCGTCAGTTCGACACAGACCCAGGTAAAATCACAGGCATCACAACAGGCGATGTATTTACAGTAGTTTCAATTGAAAAGAATATCAACAAATCAGTTGTTAAACAAAATATCATTCTTTACAAAGAGCTTGATAAAATTGACTTTGATACATTCATCAGCTGGCACGAACAAGAAAAACTTCTTAAAGTTGGCTTTGATGTGGATGTTAAAGCACAGAAATATACAAGAGATATTGCGTATGCAACAATTGAAAGCTCTAACTATCGCCACAATCCATACGATAAAGCTAAATTTGAGGTTTCTGCTCATAACTTTATTGATATGTCAGAAGACAATTATGGTGTTACAATTCTTAACGATTGTAAATATGGTTATGAAGTAGATAAGCAAAGAATGATTATCACACTTCTTAAAGCACCAATGAATCCAGACCCGATGTCTGACCGTGGTGACCACTACTTTACATATTCTATTTATCCACATAAGGGTAACTGGAAAGAAGCAGAGACATTAGTTCGTGGTCTTGAAATGAACAACCCTGCAGTTGTAGTTGATGTTAAAGCAGATGCAAAAGGTGATGTAGCAGGTTCATTCATTAAGGTTGACGGTAAAAATGTTACTCTTGAAGCAGTTAAGAAATGTGAAGATGAAGACACTTACATCATCCGCTTTGTTGAAAAAGCTGGTGCAAGAACAGATGTAACAGCAGAGCTCTTCGCTGACATTAAATCTGTTGCAGAATGTGACTTGCTTGAAAGAAATGATGTTGCAGTTTCTATTGCAAACGGTAACAAGCTTTCATTTACAATCAATCCATTTGAGATTAAGTGCTATAAAGTTAAGTTATAATAAAAATTCCCCCGATAGTCGAAATGACTGTCGGGGATTTTTTAAATTAAGAATGAAGAATTAAAACTAACAACTGACCACTGACAACCAACGACTATCAACTACCAACTACTTTATCTCCGCAATCGTCACGCCATTCTCGCCCTCGCCGAATGTACCAAGTCGGGAGAAACGAACTCGTGGGTCAGATTTCAAGAATTTAGTAACAGCAGTTCTTAAAGCACCAGTGCCTTTACCGTGAATTATGGTGCACTCATTAAGTCCTGACATAATTATATCGTCTATAAATCTGTCAAGAACCAAAAGTGCTTCGTCAACCATAAGTCCTCTTAAATCGCAACGATTGTTGATTTCTTTATTTGCTCTGCTTTCAATGGCATTTTTTCTTGTTGTGCTTTTCGGCTTTTCTTTTTTCTTCTCTAATAATTTTAATGTGTTTTCGCCAACACGCATTTTTAACATACCTGCGGCAATTTCTACATTACCTTTTTTATCTTTTAGTGCAGTCACTACTGCATTTTTACCAATTGTTTTGCAGTAAACATCGTCACCAATCTGAAGTTCTCGCGGTAAAACATAATTTTCATCATCGTCAATATCTGAAAGAACAGGGTTCACTGCATCATCAATTGCATTAAGGTGACTATTGACTGTAGAACGCGCTTTTCTCAAAAGCTCAGCCGCATCTTTTGTAGATTTAGTCTCTTTTTTAAGCTTTTCTATTTCTGCTAAAAGAGAATTCGCCTCTCTTCTTGCTTGTTCAACAATTCTTAATGATTCACCCTTTGCGTTTTCAATTTCTCTGTCGCGTCTTTGTTGTGCTTCGTTTAAAATTGCTCTTGCTTTTTCTCTTTCTTCGTTTGCAAGTGCCTTTACTCTTTGAGCTTCTTTCTTTTCTTTTTCCATTTCGAGTCTACTTTCTTCAAGTCTGTCAACAACATTCTCAAAACGGACACTTTCATTAGAAACAAGGTTTTTTGCTCTTTCGATTATATTAGTTGCAATACCTAATCTTTCAGAAATTGCAAAAGCATTTGAGCGACCAGGGATACCAATTAAAAGACGGTAGGTCGGTCTTAATGAATTAACATCAAATTCACAAGAACCATTTTCAACTCTGTCAGTTTCTAAAGCATATGCTTTTAATTCTGCATAGTGAGTTGTTGCGGCAATTTTTGCACCTTGCAAATGAAGTTGTTCTAAAATTGCCATAGCAAGTGCCGCACCCTCAACGGGGTCAGTACCTGCACCCAACTCGTCTATTAAAACAAGTGAATTTTCATTTGCAGTTTTTAAGATATTTACAATATTCACCATATGAGATGAAAATGTTGAGAGTGACTGCTCAATACTTTGTTCGTCACCTATATCTGCTAAAATTTCATCAAATACAGAAATTTCGCTTTCATCACCACAGGGGAGCATAAGTCCACACATTGCCATAGCTGAAAGAAGTCCGAGAGTTTTTATAGCAACTGTTTTACCACCGGTATTAGGACCGGTAATAACAAGTGTGTCAAAATCTTTACCTAAACGAATATCAGTTGCAACTACACTTTTCGGGTCAATTAACGGGTGTCTTGCCTTATTTAAATTTATAACACCTTTTGCGTTGAGTTTTGGCATAGTAGCATTCATTTTATAAGCAAGTTGCGCTTTACTGAAAATAACATTTATTTCAACTGCACACTCGTAACTACCTTTAATCTCATCAAAAAAACTACCAGCAAGAGAAGAAAGTTCGTAAAGAATTCTTTCAATTTCCTGCGTTTCCTTACCTTTTAAAACACGAATTTCGTTATTTGCTTCAACTACACCACTGGGCTCAACGAATACAGTAGCACCCGTTGAAGAGGTGTCGTGCACAAGACCTGAAACTGTCGCTCTGTGTTCACTTTTTACAGGTACTACATATCTGCCATTTCTTTGTGTAATAATTGCATCTTGTAAAACATTTTTTAAATTCTGAGAGCGAATGATTTTTTCTAACTTTTCTCTTACTGTATTTTCCTGATTTTTAATTTTTCTTCTGATTGAAGCAAGTTCAGGTGAAGCATTGTCACTCATTTCATCTTCACTTAAAATTGCAGAAAATATTTTTTCTTCTAAAAACTTATTTGGCATAAGTGATGAAAAATAAATATCAATACTAAGTGGGTCTTGTCCGCTACCGTCTCGCCAGTCGCGTAAATTTCTTACTGCTCTTACTGTGCTACCAATATCAAGTAATTCTTTCATAGTGAGCATAGCCCCCGCCTTAGCACGAGCGAGAGCATTACTTACATTTTTAAGTCCACCAAAAGATGGACCGCCGAATTTTGCTAACAATATGTAAGCATCTTCGGTCTTTTTTAATAAATCGGCTACTAACTGCAAATTACTTTCTGGTCTTAAATTTAAAATAGCTTCTTTTGCGTCATCATTACACGCTCTTTCTGCAACCATAGAAAGTACTTTATCTAATTCAATAGCCTTTAAATGTCTGTTCATTTCGTTCATTATAATACTATTCCTTTATAACATTATAAAAATCTAATGTTTTGAATTTTCTTTGTGTTTTGTTAAGAAGATAATCTTCTGTAAGATTTTCAAAAATTTTAATATTATCATCTGAAACTGTGAATGAAAAAATTTTCTCAAAATCTGAAAGTGCTACAAAACGCATTGCTTTTATTACAGATGACGGAACTTTTAAAACTGATTGCGGAACACAATTCTCACAATAAATTTTACCGCTTTCTTTGTCGAATCCCATAACCGCAGTTTCGTACTCACCGCACTTGTCACAACCTATAAGTTGTGGCATATAACCCGAAAGTGTCATAAGTCTGAATTCTGTAACCGCTTTTATAAAAGATGGTGTTTTTTTATCTGTTTTTAAAAGATACAATGAATTGAGAAAAAGTCGGAGAACTTCCTCCGACTCGTAATCTTCTTCACAAAACTCGTAGGCTAACTCGCACAGATATTGTGCGAGAGCCATTTTAATTACATCGTTACGGAGTTCAAAAAACACTTCTTTTACTTCTGCTTCTTGAACTGAAAACGCATCTTTTGTTTTTGTAAATGTAAATTCGGAATATGTAAGAAGTGCTGTTGATGAGTTCTTTTTGCTACTCGTCTTTTTTGCACCTCTGCAAAATGCTTTTACTAAGCCGTTTTTTGCTGTAAGAACAGTTATAAGTCTGTCATATTCACCGACACTCTGTTCCCTTATTACTAACCCCGAAGCACTGATTTTTGTCAATTTCAGTCAACTCCATACAGTCGTCAATTACCGATACTTCTGCTTCTAAACCATTTATATATTTACGGTACGCTAAATAGTCGCATATTTTGCCATTTCTTGCAAATTTATCCCAAAGCATTTTACTTTCCATAAAAACATATCCCTTCAAAACTCTGTGATAATAGTTTATTCACACGGGATATTTTTATGTGTTTATAAAATCTGGTATTTTTTACTGGTCAAGTCCGAAGTTGTGTATTAAGCCCTCTCTGTTACGCCAACCCTCTTTTACTTTTACCCAGCATTGAAGATTTACCTTGCAATCAAAAAATTCTTCTAAATCTTTTCTTGCACTTGTAGAAACCGCTTTGAGCATTGAGCCACCTTTACCTATAATTATACCCTTGTGGCTATCTCTTTCACAGTAAATTATCGCTTCAATATCCATAATATCAGAGTCTGCTCGTTCTTTCATGCTTTCAATTGAAACTGCAATACCGTGTGGAATTTCTTCATTTAATCTGTAAAGTAATTTTTCTCTTATCATTTCTGACGCTAAAACGCGTTCAGGCTGGTCTGTTAATGTATCCTCAGGGAAGAAAAATTCTGACTCAACCGCTAATTTGTTAAGTTCTTCTTTTAACTCTTCTAAACCGTCACCATTTTGTGCAGATACAGGAACAACCGCTGTAAAATCGCAAAGCTTTGAGAGTTCTAATATTCTTTCCATAAGTTCTTCTTTTTTAGAAAGCATATCTATTTTGTTTATTGCGAGTATTACAGGAATTTTTTCTTTTTTAAGTCTTTCTAAGAGTTCAATTTCGGTAGGTCTTATTTCACCTTTACTTTCAGTAACAAAAAGACAAGAGTCAACACCTGAAATTGCATCATCTACAGACTTAATCATTTTTTCGCCCAATTTTGTTTTAGGCTTATGAAAACCTGGTGTATCGGTAAAAACTAACTGAATATCATTTTCAGTTAAAACACCCATAATCTTTGTTCTTGTTGTCTGTGGTCTTGAAGATACTATTGCAATCTTCTGACCCAACAATCTGTTTAAAATTGAAGATTTACCAACATTTGGTCTGCCGACAATGGCAATAAACGAAGTTTTTCTGTTTCCCATTATTTTTTCTTTACCTTTACAAATTTATCAAATTTAAATATAAACAACAAAGCCACAATTAAACTTAAAACAAGATATAAAATGTAAACTGGCTCTGTTACATAGTGGTTAAATAACTGCTTGAATGCTTCTTTCTGGAACATTATTACTATTCCTATAATTACTGAAAATACTGCAAATACAAGAACTGCCCCAGCGGCTGCATCTTTTGAAATTGCAATTGTGTTTCGTCTTTCTTTTGATACAGAGTCATCTGCTTTTTCTACGCCTGTGTTTATAAGCTCACCACCAAGCACTAAAGCACAAGAAAGCAAAAGAATACAAAATTCTGTTTTTGAAACTACAAAGAAATCATATCTTAACAAGTAATAAAACATATAACACATACACGAGATATGAATTCTGAAATTTCTCTCGTGGCAAAGAACCCACCAGATGCCTTTTGTTGCATACAGAAAGCTCTTTGCAAGATTTTTTATATCGCTCATAAAAAATTATTCCTCATTCTCATCCATATAATAAGAATTGTTGCGTTTTAAACCGAGTTCTGTGAGTACTCTTTCTTCTTTTTCACGCATACGAACTTCTTCCATACCACCATTCACATGGTCATAACCTAATAAATGGAGCATAGAGTGGACTGTTAAAAAACCGATTTCTCTCTGCAAAGAATGTCCGTAAGTTTTTGCCTGACGGACTGCAGTTGGTATTGAAATTACAATATCACCTAAAAGAAGAGCACCAGTATCATTGTTTTTGTCATAAACACCATTTTCACCTAAAGGGAATGATAAAACATCTGTGCTACTGTCAACATCGCGGTATTCCTTATTAAGACTATGTATTCTTTCGTCATCAACGAAAGTTACGCTTACCTCTGCGGCTTCTTTAAATTCTTCATAAAGAAGAACTGCGTTGCAGCATCTTCTGACTAAAAGTCTTACACCTGTCGGGATTTTAACTTCTTTTTGTTCATTTGTGATGATTACCTTTGTCATTTCGCTTCTTTGCCTCCTCATATTTTTCGTACGCCTTTATAATATCCTGAACTAATTTGTGTCGTACAACATCTTTTTCGGAAAATCGTACAATGTCAATTTGCTCAATATTTTTTAAAACCTTTGTAACCTCTACAAGACCTGAGCGCTTACCATCAGGCAAGTCTATCTGGGTGACATCACCAGTTACCACAACTTTAGAATTAAAGCCCATTCTTGTTAAGAACATTTTCATTTGCTCAGGGGTTGTGTTTTGTGCTTCGTCTAAAATTATAAAGCTATCATCTAAAGTTCTACCGCGCATATAAGCAAGTGGAGCGACCTCTATATTGCCTCGTTCTAAATATTTCTGAAAATTTTCTGCTCCGAGCATATCAAAAAGAGCGTCATAAAGTGGTCTTAAATAAGGGTCAACCTTGCTTTGTAAATCACCTGGTAAAAAACCTAATTTTTCACCCGCTTCAACTGCAGGTCTTGTTAAAATAATTCTGTTTACCTCTTTTGCTCTGAACGCATTTACCGCCATAGCAACTGCAAGGTAGGTTTTACCCGTACCAGCAGGGCCTACACCTAACACAATAGTATTTTCTTTGATTGATTCAACATATTTTTTTTGCCCTAATGTTTTAGGCTTAATTGGTTTACCCTTACTTGTTATGCAAATACAGTCATTTGACATTGTAGAGAGCTTGTCCTCATTGCCATCACCAACAAGTGAAATAACATAACGCACATTTTGTTCGTTAAGCACTTCACCACGGTTAATGAGCATTAAAAGTCCATTAATTGCTTTAACACCTTTTGCAACATCCTCTGCTTCGCCTGTGACTTTTATATCTGAACCGCGGCTATGAATTTTTACAGAGAAAGTCTTTTCAATAAGTGTGATATTTTCATCAAAGCTACCGAAAAGACTTACCGCTTGTTCCATTCTGTCAACATTTATAATCTGTTCAAACATTTTTTACTCCAAATTTGTAATTATATATAATACCATAATTATACAAATGTCATTATATCATATTTTTTGTAAATGTCCACTAAATTTTTTAAAATTTTTGTGAAAAGATACTAATTTTTTTGAATTTTTAACTATTGTTCTACAAAAATCTCTTTTTCTTCTGCAATATTTTCTTCTGCACTCACTTTACATTTAACCAATATTTTATCTTCGCTCAATTCTTTGCTGTAACTGAGGCTAAGAATTTCACATTCATCTTTAAATTTTTCGCGTCTTTCGTTTACACAATCTAAAAGTGCTAAGAACTCTGACTGATTTTCTGTAAGGTCTACTTCTTTTTTTTGGAAATCTCCAAGACACTCCCATTTTATACCGAAAGGGAGCTCACCGGAAGTGCTTTTTAACAAGTTTTCACCCTTGTAAAGTTTTTCGCCTTTACATTTTAAAAAGAGCGGTATTTCACTACCTAACGCATACAAATAGTATTTATTCCCCGAAGATTTTAAAACATTCCAGTTTATGTTTGTTTCGCTCTCACCATAAATATTTGTAAGGGTTTTTGCATAGACTTTACCTGTTGCGTGAATGGTTTTTTCACTACCATCGGCATTTATAATTACACCCGAAATAAGCAAATCACCTTTTACTACAACATCGCCCTCTTTTACTGCGTTAGTTCCTTTATGTCCCTCAACAAGTACAATCTGACCATCTTTTTTCGCAATAATATTCATTGGGGTAGTTGCGTCTGCAATCTGTGGCTTTTCGCTGTTTTCTTTCACTTCAAGAACCGCTTTTGTTCCAAAAATATTTATTGATACCCACGACAAATCTTTGTATTCATCAAGAAGCTTATTCTGTATTTCTATTGTGTCAAGCTTTGATTTAAAAACACCTATTTTCACACCATTATTATTAAGACTTTCCATTAAAATTTCACTTTTGATTTTTTCATTACCCGTAATTTCTATATTCCAGAGCATACAAGTTGACAACGCAAGAGAACATATAACAAGTAAAAGTCCTACAAGTACACCAGCCCTTGCACGATTATTTTTTATTAAAAAGGGGAAACCGCGTTTTCTTAAAATTTTCACTTTCATACCCGAGTTTCTTGCAGATTTTCTTATGTTTTTATATGCTTTTATAGATGTACAGGCTTTTACCTTTACACCATCATTCTGCACTTGCCACAAGGTAATTCCATTGATTGTACAAAGATTTAAAAACCTTTCAGGAAACCCGCCCTTTGCCTCGAACTCCACAAAACCAAAAACAAGTCTTAAAATATTTATTATCACACAAATCACCTAATTCATAAACTCAACTGAAACAATTTCGCCTTTTAAATCTACCTGTTCATAAATATATGAGTCAATTATGAGATTACGACCTGTTACTTTCAGAACAATTTTACCCAAATCTAGCTTTAAAAAATCCTCGTTGTAATCTATAACACCCTTGCACCCGTCAACAATTATCTGCTTATTTCCGAAAAGCTCTATATTTCCTTTTACAACATCTTCTTTTGTCGGCTTTAATTTCATAACTGCACCTTCCAGAATATTTTTGTTATATTTTTATGCAACCACAACATAAAATATATTAAATTCCCATATATTGCGTGGTGATTATCCTGAAAAATCATTTTAAAAAAGTCGTTTCGCATCTCCCGAAAATATTATGCACACTGCTTTTAATAACCTTTGTTCTTTTAAATCCCAAAAGTGCCAGTGACGGAATAAAAAATGGAATTACACTTTTGCTTACTACTGTTATTCCATCATTGTTCCCATTTTTAGTTATTGCCTCTTATATAGCATCTGCTGAATCATTTAAAATTCTTTCAAATATTTTCGGAAAAGCAACTTTATTATTGTTTAAAATAAGTCCTGATGGATTTATACCTATACTTATGGGACTTGTCGGGGGGTACCCTGTAGGAGCTAAAATCACCACCGATTTATATAAATCAGGCAGACTTACGCAAAACGAAGCAGAAAGACTTATGTATTTTACTGTGAATTCCGGCCCTGCTTTTACAATAACTGCAGTAGGTATAAGTATGCTTGGCAATTATTATTCAGGCTTAATTCTGTACTTTTCAAATGTTCTGACTGTACTTACACTCGGAATTCTTTGTCGTTTTTTAAGTGATAACACTCACCCTGAACCACAAAAAAATATAAACAAAGATAAATCCTACGCGTTTATAAATTCTGTTGCTTCAGGTTCAAACGCAATAATAAATATTTCGGCGTGGGTGCTGACCTTTGCTTGTATTTCAGGGATTATAGAAAGCTTCAATTTTGGTACAAATACTGAACTTTTCTTAAATGCAATTCTCGAAGTAACGAATGGTTGTAAAATTTGTGCTAAAAATGTTTCTCTACCGATAATTTCTGCGATTTTAGGATTTGGAGGTTTTTCTGTAATCTGTCAGGTATCACCATATTTTACAAGCTGTAAAGTAAAATTCAGAAACTTTTTAGTATCACGAATTTTAAATGCATCGCTTTGTGCTTTTTTCACTTCAGAACTTCTTAAAATTTTCCCAAAATCAGAAGAAACTGCAATTATTTACTCAGGTAACACTACTGCTTTAGGCATCACATACACTACCGGTGCAACTGTAATCTTAATAATTATGTGCATCTTTTTTATTTTACAGGTTGATAACCGCAAAAAAGTATGTTAATATGTATTCATACTAATTAGAGTGAGTGTGTTTAAAATGAAAAGCATTTTCAGAAAAGATATTGACCCACAATGCGCATATTGTGAATATGGTACTGTTACTGCAAATAAAGATACTGTTATCTGCAAAAAACAGGGAGCTGTTATGCAATCTTTTTCAAAATGCAAAAAATTTAAATATGACCCACTCAAGAGAGAACCTAAAGTTATCTCTTTAACCAGCACATTCTCAAAAGAAGATTTTTCATTGTGATTTTAAGACCGTTTTTCAAGCGGTCTTTTTTCTTTTTGAGAATTTTTGTAACTTCTTACAAAATATGTCGATTATTGTTAGATAAATTCTAATACAGAAAATTTAAAAACACACTTGAAAAGATTTCAATTTATAGGTAGAATAATATATGTAGTGATTATCCACTCACTATGTATAAAAGAGAAAGTTTTGGAGGTTTTTTATCGTGTCAGAAGCATTTGGTGTACTTAATACAATTCCGGTTGGTCCTTTAGGAATTATTGCCCTTCCGGGTTGCGAAGAACTCGCACAAAAAATTGACGGTTATATTGCTAATTGGCGAGAAGAAAGAGACAGTGAGCATAAAAGCACTATAGCTTTCTACGGCTACCAGAGAGAAAGTTATATTATTAAAACTGCTTTTAACCGTTTTGGTTCAGGTGAAGGTAAATGTGTTATTCAGGAAACTGTTAGAGGTTACGACATTTACATCATTTGTGACTGCTTCAACCACGGTGTTACTTATAAAATGTATGGTAAAGAGGTTCCGTACTCACCCGACGACCATTTTGCAAATCTTAAAAGAGCTATTGCAGCTGTTGAAGGTAAGGCAAGAAGAGTTAATGTTATTATGCCTATGCTTTATGAAGGCAGACAACACAAACGCTCAAGCCGTGAATCTCTTGACTGTGCTCTCGCTTTACAAGAGCTCTGTCTTAATATGAATGTTGAAAACATCATTACTTTTGATGCTCACGACCCAAGAGTTCAGAATGCTATTCCTCTTAAAGGTTTTGAAGATGTTGCACCTACATACCAGATGATTAAGGCATTAACTAAAAACTTTAAAGATATTAAAATCGACTCAGACAACCTTATGGTTATTTCACCTGACGAGGGTGGTATGGGTAGATGTATTTACTACTCAACAGTTTTAGGTGTTGACCTTGGTATGTTCTACAAACGCCGTGACTACTCACGAATTGTTGACGGTAGAAACCCTATTTTAGCTCACGAATTTTTAGGTGACAATGTTGAAGGTAAAGATTGTCTTATTATTGACGATATGATTTCTTCAGGTGACTCAATGATTGAGGTTGCTACAAAATTAAAAGAATTAAAAGCAAACAGAATTTTCGTTTCTACTTGCTTTGGTCTTTTCTGCAACGGTCTTGAGAACTTTGATGAAGCTTATGAAAAAGGTCTTATAGATGGTGTGTTCACAACAAACCTTGTTTACAGAATGCCAGAAGTATTAGAAAGAAAATGGTATTTTGAAGTTGATATGAGTAAATATTGCTCACTTATTATCGATACATTGAACCACGACCGTTCAGTAAGTGTTCTTCTTAACCCTGTTGATAAAATTCAGAAGCGTCTTAAAGAACACAAAGAAGCTCAGGAGAGAGACGAGCTTTCACTCTTTTCTAAATAATAAAATTTGTTGAATGTCAGTAGTTATAATGTTTAAAAAGCATTATGACTATTGACATTTTTTTGTTGATATAGTATTATTTTATTTGGTATCTAATATTTTTTAGTAATAAATCTTTCTTATGGGGGTCTTAACCTATGATTAAACAAAGAAAAATTGCCAAATATGTCCTTTTGCAAATTGTGACACTCGGTATTTATGGTCTTTTCTTCTGGTCTGACTGGACTGAAGACCTTAACAAAATGTGTGAAGATGATGAAAAAGAAAGTGCAAACTACATACTTGTATTTCTTCTTGATATATTCAGTTTCGGCATTTACTCTTTTGTTTGGAACTATGGTCAATCAGAAAGAATGTACAGAATCGCACCAAAATATGGTATTCAATTAAAACACGGTGGTTCATACATTCTTCTTTTAAGAATAATTCTTTTCTTCTTACCTGTTGTAGGTTCAGTTGAAAAAATCAAATTATTCAACACTCTTGTGGTTGCTTATAATGCTTCTCTTACTGAAGAAGAAATTCTTGCAGCAGAAGCAAAAGCAGAAGAACAAAAACAAAAGAAATCAAGAAAAGAAATTAAAGCAGAAAAGAAACAAGTTAAAAAAGATGCTAAAGAAAACAAGAAAACTGCAAAGAAAGAGAAAAAATCCAACAAAGCTCCTGTAGAGGAAGATGTAATTGTTCCAACAGAAGCAGGTGTTTTACCTGGTATTACAGAAGATAAGCTTCCTGATATCACAACTATTGAAGCACCTGTTGAAATCGCAGAAGAAATCGTAGAAGAAGTTGCAGAAGTAGTGGAAGAAACACCTGTTGAAAGCTTCACTGCACCGGTATTTGAAACAGTTGACCCTGTTGCTTATGAACCTGTAAAAGAAGAGGTTATTGAAGTTCCAGTATTTGAAGAACCTGTTTTCGAGGAACTTGTTATTGAAGAACCAGCAGTTGAAGAAGTTATTGAAGCTCCTGTTGAAAAAGAACCAGAGATTGAATTTACTGAACCAGTTTACGAGATTGCAGACATTGAAATTCCTGATATTACATTTGCAGAAGATGTTACTTACACAGAGCCTGTTGAAGAAGTAACTTTCGTAGCACCTGCTGCTTATGAAATTTCAACTGAAATTGCAGATGTTACATTTATTGATGATGAAAATTTAGTGCCTCCTGCAAAAGAAGATGTTTTAAAGCAGGCTGCTAAAACAGTTGGTACAAAAAGAACTGTAAAAGAAAAGGTTGCTGAAGAAGTAACAGAAAACGAACCAGTTGCAAAAAAATCAACAAAGACTGCGAGCGATAAAGCTACTAAATCTACTAAAGAAACTGCTAAAAAGGCTACAAAGTCAACTGCAGATAAAGCAACAAAATCTACTGCAAAAAAAGAAACAAAGCCAAAAACAACTAAGGCAAAAAAAGAAGTAGAAAAAATCGAAGTTGAAGAAGTTAAAATTGACGACTTAACTTTTGGCGAAATCACTTTTGAAGAAATTGACCTTGGTGCAGATATTTTAAGCGAGATTGAAGAAATCAGTAAATCAAAAAAATAATTAAAAGCGAAAGCCTTCCCACTATTTTCTTTGGGAAGGCTTTATAAAAAGAAGGAAAGTTTATGAATAAACAACTTAAATTTAACAATGGCAAATTTAAAATAATGGTACTCGGTGATATTCATGAAAGACTTGTAATTGACAATCGTGAAGACGAATTAAAGCAAAGAGATGCTCACAAGCTCTTTGAGATGGGTGTTAAAGCATTCCAGCCTGATTTAGTAGTGCTTTTAGGTGACACTTGCAGTGAATACAAAGAATGTGAAGATTACACTCTTTTACATAAACAAGCCCTTGAAAGAATTTTAAAACCTATTTTAGATGCAAAAATTCCTATGTGCTACTGTCTTGGTAACCATGAGCACGATGCGGGCAAAGAAAAAGAGATTGTTAAAGCATACGAAATGATTGATGCATTTATAGGTGAAAATGATGAAAATGCACCTGGTGACTTTAATTGTAATATTTTAGTCAAAGACTCAAAAGGCGAAGAGGATATTTTAAACCTCTGGTTTATTGACTCAAACAATTTAGCAGAGGACCAAACAATTTCAAAATATGACTGGGTACATGAGGACCAGATTGAATGGTACGAAAAGAAAGCACAAGAAATTAAAGTTGCTCACGGTGGTAAAACAATTCCTGCTATTCTCTTTCAGCATATGCCTGTTATTCAGGAATATGACCTTATGAGAGAGGCGAAGCCTTATGAATACTTTTCTTCTGTACCTGGTTTTATAGGTCCGTTATCAAAAAAGAGATTTGTTAAAAAAGATGGTGTAGAGGGTTATTTAGGTGAAGGTCCTTGTTCTCCTGCTATTGACAAAGGACAATTCGCAAGTTGGAAAAAAGTTGGAGATATTAAAGCCGCATTTTTCGGTCACGACCATCTTAACGATTTTACAGGCACAGTAGATGATATTATTTTAGGCCAGAATAAAACTTCTGGTTTCCACGCATATACAGATGGTTGTAAAGCTACAATAAGAATGATTACAGTCGATGAAAACGAACCGGATAAAATCAACACAAAAATCTATCACTTTAAAGATTTAGGTTTAAAAAGTGAAAGCTTAGGTTTTATACAGAGAAACTTCAATGACAGAACACTTATAAACACAAATAAAATTATTGGTGCTACTCTTGCAGTCGGTGGTGCAGTTGGCATTGGTGCACTTATTAAATATTTTAAGGGGTGAAAATTATGGGCATTAAAAAATTAGTGACCTTAGCGGGTGGTGCTGCATTAGGTTATGTGGCAAGTAAAAAATTGTTGAAACAGGATTTCTGCCCGAAATGTGCAGTAAACAAGGTTATTTCTGCTACAAAGGTACAACCACTCGAAAAAGAACTTTATAACAACGGTGTTGCGCTTACACCACCTATGGGTTGGAGCAGTTGGAATACATTCCGTCACACTATTGATGAAAGTTTAATTAAAGAAATTGCAGATGCAATGAAAAAGACAGGACTTTTAGACGCTGGCTATCAATACATCAATTTAGATGACTGTTGGCAAAGCTCACTTCGTACTCCTGATGGTAAATTACAAGGTGACTTAACCAGATTTCCAAAAGGAATAAAACCACTTGTTGAAGATTTAAATAAAGATGGTTTTAAAGTAGGTCTTTACACTTCAAACGGCACTCTCACTTGTGAGGATTTACCTGCAAGTCTTTACCACGAAAAAGAAGACGCAGACACACTCGCAGAGTGGGGTGTTGAATATTTCAAATACGACTTCTGCCACAACGAAGTAATTCCATCTGTTGCGCCATCTCTCGATAAAATTTGCATTGGCGATAAAACTGGTAAGGATTTCATTGAAATTGAAGCTGAGCATGGTACACTTATGGGTGGTGCAAAAGTATTTAAAGACGAAAAATTTAAAAGTGGTTTTGTTGTTGGTGCTCTTTGTGCTAATAACGGAGCTTTAGTTTTTGATACTATTGAAGCACCTGAAACAGACGAATATATTTTAACAATCGTATTTAAAAAAGGTGGTTTCCAGAAGAAATTCCTTGTTTGTACAGTTAATGATACAGAAGAATACGAGTGCTACTTCCCATCATCAAAGGGCTTCACCCCTGACGGAAGACTTCAGGTTAAAATAAAACTCAACAAAGGTTTTAACACAATTAAATTCAAAAACCCTGTCGGTTCCCGTATGGACTCTGCCGCAAGACAGTACACAAATATGGGACAAGAATTAAAAAGAGCAACAAAAGAATATGCAGAAAAAAATGGTGTAGAAGAAAAACCGATTTGCTATTCAATTTGTGAATGGGGTATGAATATGCCTTGGAAGTGGGGTTCAAAAGCAGGTAACCTCTGGCGTACTACAATGGATATTAAACCTAATTACCCATCGCTTTTATATTGCTACGAAATAAATGTAAGACTTTACAAAAGTGCTGTACCAGGTGGCTGGAATGACCCTGATATGCTTGAGGTTGGCGTTGGCTCACTCACAATGGAAGAAAATAAATCACACTTTACTTTATGGTGTATGATGGCAGCTCCTCTTATTTTAGGTAACGATGTAAGAAAGTTCTTAAAAGAAGATGGCTCAGTTGATACTGATAATAAAGTATTAGAGATTTTAACAAATAAAAATCTTATTGCAATTGATCAGGATAAGCTCGGCAAACAGGCAAAAAGAATTTTTACAGATGGTGTTTCAGATATACTTGTAAAACCACTTGAAAATAATGAAATTGCACTTTGCTTCTTTAATAAAGGTAACACTCAAAGGGAGATGAGCATTACTTTTAATAAGCTTCATAATGATATTTATGTAAACTTACCAATAGTTGACGAGTATGAAGCGACTGACCTCTGGACAGAAGAAAAAGCTACACTTAAGGGTAGTATTTCTGCAAGTGTTGCACCCCATGGTGTAATGGTTTATAAAATTAAAGCGAAATAAAAAACATAAAGGAGAATGATTATGGATAGAAAACTATTAAAAGAAAACGCAAAACAAAACTTTAAAAAAGATTGGTTTAAATCTGCAGTAGTTACAATTATTATGTTTGGTGCAAGTCTTGTATCATCTATATTAACTGTACCACAAACAGTTATTATGGCTTCTGGTGAACAGTATGTCACTACATCAACATCATCTTTTTTACCTATGATTCTTTCAGTATTGGTGTTTTCGGTTTTAAGTGTAGGCGGTTACAGATACTTCCAAAAAACACGAAAAAATCTACACACAGATATTGGTGAGGTTGCAGGAAATTTCAAAGATGGCAACTATAAAAATGTTGTTATTATTACTTTTTTGAAGAACCTTAAAGTATTTCTCTGGACATTACTTTTATTTGTACCAGGTATAATTAAAACTTATGAATATTATCTTGTTGAAAATATTCTTGCAGTTCGTCCGGATATTGATAAAAACGAAGCTTTCAGATTAAGTAAATTACTTATGAACGGCTATAAAATGGAAGCCTTTGTTCTCAACCTTTCATTTATAGGATGGTATTTATTATCATTATTCACATTAGGTATTCTCACTTTTGTTTATGTTAATCCTTATATGGTAGCGACAAATGTTGAGTTCTATGCTTATGTAAGAGCAATGGCCCTCCAAAAAGGTCTTATCACACCAATGGATTTACCTGACTACGAACCACCAATGCAAGATGGTTTTAATATGAATAATGGTATGGGTTGGCAAGCACCTGACTTCCAGAACCAATATCAACAACAATTTAATGGTCAGGCACCTTATCAGCAAACACCATTCAATCAACCACAGGAAGCTCAACAGACACCATTCTGGCAACAACCAAATCAACCTGTTGGTAATGTAGAAACAATGCCAAATGAAGCACCAATTAGCGAAGCTGATGCTAAAGAGGTTGAGTTTAAGTCGGTTGAAGAGGACGAGTGATTTTGAATGCAGAATGCAAAATGCAAAGTGCTGAATGCTGAGTGCTGAGTGCTGAGTGCTGAGTTAAGGAAATGCTACTCGTTTGATTATAATTATTACTGAATAAAAACAACAAAATTCTATCATTTATTGTTTACGATAACTTTAAATGATAGAATTTTTTGTTTGTATTTTTATTGAAGTTTTACTACTTATAAGTGCTAAAAATTGAAAATGTAAATTAACTACTACAACAAATTATTACAATTACGGCGTAGCCCCTTAACTCATCACTCAGCATTCATCACTCAGCACTATTTGGGGAGTATTCATCACTTCTAAAATATTCGCAGTCCCTAGTCTTAAAAAAATTTAAAATTTTTTCAAAAAAACCTTTACAAATGGAAAATAGTGTGATATTATACAAATAAAGAAAGTTACGGAATATTCCCACTTTCTTGAGAAACGGGAAAATCCCGTAAATTTCAAAGTGTGCAAGGCACTTGCCTTACATATAATGAAATACAAAAATTTTATTTAAAAAAGGAGTTGTTCATAATGTTTAATTTTATGAAGAGCAAAAAAGGTTTCTCACTCGTTGAGCTCATGATCGTTGTTGTTATCATGGCTATCCTCGTTGCAGTTGCTGTGCCGATTTATAACGCAGTTACAGCTAACGCTCGTAAAAAGACTTGTGTTGACAACCAGAGAACACTTATTAACACAATCAGCAATGAAATTATGTTAAAAGGTTACACAGTAGCAGCTGGTGGCGAAACAATCATAGTACAAACAAATGCTACTGGTGATGGTGGTACAGCTACAGTTCAAGGTACTCCAACAGCTATTACACAAGCTAGATTCAATTCTCTCTTCCAGACAATTCCATACTGCCCAACTGAAGCATTAGATGCTGGTAATGTAAAAATTACAGTATCTATTTCACAAAATGATGGTATTGCATCAGTAACAACAGTATGTGATGCTGGTCACAAACTTAATGAAGCAGCTGCTTAATTGAATTAATTTAAAACATACCTCCGACACTGAAAGGTGTTGGGGGTATTGTTTTTTGAAAAATATTTAATAATTGTTATTTTAAAAAAACAATTCTTATTTTCCTATTTACAAATTTAACCAATTGTGCTAATATATAGGTGTGCAAAGTTACGAAAAATTCTCGCTTGAATGGAGTTGGTTAGAAATGTTTCGTTTTTTAAAAACTAAAAAAGGGTTTTCTTTAGTGGAACTTATGATTGTTGTTGTTATAATGGCAATTCTTATAGCAGTTGCTGTGCCTATTTATAATGCAGTTACAGCTAATGCCAGAGCAAAAACCTGCATAGATAACCAAAGAACACTTATGACTACAGTCAATAACCATATAAGCTTATATGGTGTTCAGAATGAGGTTGGTACAGTCAGCTTTAAAACAAATGAAGAGGGTATCGGGTTTGTTGATTCTTACGAGGGTATAAGTCAGGGCTTTTACAAAAAAATTGTAAGTCTTTTTAATCTTGTACCGTGTTGCCCTCTTGAGAGTGGCGAGTTAATTTTAACACTTTCTCTTAAAGATGGCTCAAAAGACTGCTACGCAACCGCAAAATGTGTATACGGTGGCGACACACATGTTCTTGTTGAAGAGGACGATTAATTCGGAATGCGTAATTTGGAATTATAAGAATGCAGAAGGCAGAGTGCAGAATGCTGAGCCTTTTAAAGTGCTGAGTGCTGAATGCTGAGTGCTGAGTTAAGGAAACGCTACGCGTTTGATTATAATTAAATATCAATAAAAATAACTACATTCTATCATTTGTGATTTGTGATAGAGTGTAGTTTTTTCAATCACTAACGACTAAGGACCAATGACTAATATAATTGCCGACCGCAGGTCCCGAAACTCAGCACTCAGCATTCAGCATTCAGCACTGCTTTGGTATTCTTTATCTAATCACTGACAACTGACCACTGACTACTAGCCAACTAGCCAACTAGCCATACTAGCCACACTAACTACTAACAAACTATTGACATTTATTGTCGAATAATAGTATAATAGAAATGTTAAATTTATAACGAAAATTTTATAATTTCGGAGGGATTGGTTATGGCTAAAAAAACCGTATTCTTAACAGGCTCATCAGGTACAATGGGCTGGGCAGGCTTTAAAGAGCTTTATGCTAAAAAAGACCAGTATGACATCGTTGTTCTTAACAGAGGCAGTCAGAAAAATAAAGATAAGTTCAAGGCTTATGAAAATGACCCATCTGTTAAACTTGTTTGGGGTGACCTTACAAATTACGAAGATGTTTTAAAATGCGTTACAGGTGCAGACTATGTTCTTCATGTTGGTGGTATGGTTTCTCCTGCTGCTGACTATTACCCAGTAAAAACACAAAAAACAAATGTTACTGCAGCTCAAAATATCGTTAATGCTGTTAAAGCACAACCAAATCCTGACGATATTAAGGTTGTTTACATAGGTACTGTTGCTGAAACCGGTGACAGAAATGCTCCTATCCATTGGGGTAGAACAGGTGACCCTCTTAAAGTAAGTGTTTATGACCACTATGCTATCAGTAAAATTAAAGCTGAGGCTGTTTTTGCTGAATCCGGTCTCAAACATTGGGTATCTCTCCGTCAGTCAGGTATTCTTTACCCTGCAATTCTTAAAAATCTTGAACCTATTATGTATCACGTTCCAATCAATGGTATGCTTGAATGGGCTACTGTTGAAGATTCAGGTCGTCTTCTTGCAAATGTTTGTGGTGACGATATTCCTGAAGAATTCTGGAGAAGATTCTACAACATCGGTTCCGGTGAAGAGTACAGAATTACAAACTATGAATTTGAAGACCTTCTTCTTGGTACATTAGGTCTTGGCTCACCTAAAAAACTTTTTGACCCATATTGGTTTACAACTCGTAACTTCCACGGTCAATGGTACTATGATGGTGACGAACTTGAAAAATATTGTCATTTCCGTGCAAATATTCCTGTTAAGCAGTACTTCAAGAGTATGATGGATAAAGTAGAAGGTTATTATAAACTCGCTTTCCTCGCAAAACCATTTGCACCAATTCTCAAGAAACTCTGGATGAAAAAGATTGCAGAAACTCCTGAGTATGGTACACTCTGGTGGGCAGCAAACAAAGTTGATGTAAGAATGAAAGCATACTATGGCAGTATGGAAGAATTTGAAAAACTTCCAAGAAGCTGGGACGATTTTGAGATTATTATCCCTGCAAAACAAACAACTGCTCCTGATGTTAAAGTTCTTGACCACGGTTATGACGAAACAAAACCATTTGATTCTCTCACTCTTGAAGACCTTCAGAAAGCGGCAGAATTCCGTGGCGGTAAATGTCTTGCAACTGAAATAGTTGATATGTATACACCTGTAAAATGGGTAAGTGCAAGAGGTAATGAATTCGAAATGTCACCAAACCTTGTTCTTAAAGGTGGTCACTGGTGTCCTGCAGAACTTCCATGGCCTTGGAAATATGACGAAGAAGCAAGAATCAACCCATTCTTTGCACAAGTTTGGGACCGTGAAGGTGAAGACAATGTTTATGGTCCTGAAATCTTTGACAACTTTAAAGAGAAGGTGACAGAATGAAAGTATTTATGATTGGCGGTACAGGTCTTTTGGGCTGTGAAGCTGCAAGAATTTTTATTGAACGCGGTCACGAGGTTACATCTGTTGCTCTTCCTCCACTTCCTGAAGGAGCACCAATCCCACAGGAAATGAAGCTTGAAATGTGTAATATTTACGAAAAAACAGATGACGAAATCCGCGAACTCTTAAAAGGTCACGACTGCTTCGTTTTCGCCGCAGGTATTGACGAAAGAGTTGAATTCCCAGCACCTGTTTACGATGCTTATTACAAATATAACATTGCACCCCTTAAAAGAATTCTTCCACTCTGTAAAGAGGTTGGTATGAAGAGTGCAGTTATTTTAGGTTCTTACTTTGCATTCCTTGCAAAAGAAAGACCAGATATGAAACTCACAGAGAAACACCCATATATCAGAAGCAGAATTGACCAGGAAGAAGTTGCTTTCTCATTTGCTGATGATAATTTCGATGTTTCAGTTCTTGAGCTTCCTTATATTTTTGGTACACAACCAGGTAGAAAACCTGTTTGGGTTATTCTCATTGAGCAAATCAAGAGAATGGATAAGCTTCCATTCACAATGTACCCAGGTGGTGGTACTGCAATGCTTACAGTTCGCCAGGTTGGTGAAGTTATTGTTGGTGCCGCTGAAAAATCTAAGGGTGCAAAGGCTTGGCCAATTTCTATGTATAACTTAACATGGAAAGAATTCCTCAAAATCGTTTATGCCGCTCGTGGAATGGGTGAAGACAGAAAGATTATTTCTGTTGCACCTTGGATGATGAGAATGGGACTCGGCGGTGTTAAGAAAGAATATGCCGCAAAAGGTATTGAAAGTGGTATTGATGTTGACGGACTTGCAGATATTATGGGAATAAACCTCTTTATTGATGACAAGTACTCAAAAGAACTCGGTGCTACTGAGGACGACATTAAATCTGCAATCTTTGACTCAATCAAGGTTTCACAGGCAGTATTTGATGGCAAAGCAAAACTTCTTGGTATGAAGGGTGAGTAAAAAACGCGAAGCGTTTTTTACAGTTGCTAGTCGGTAGTCGGTAGTCGTTAGTAATTAAGATTGATAAAAAAGTTCTATCGTTTTCGTAAACTGAAAATGATAGAACTTTTTGTATTGATAACAAACAGCTAATTCCTCAAATTATTTTCCAATAATCATTGAAAAACAAAACAAACTATGTTAAAATAACCCTATGTATGTAAAAAAATTCAACAGGTGATTTATATGGTGAAAAAAGTTCAAAAAATTGGCTTCGTAGGTATAAGCGGCAGAGGTTCTGGTATGCTCGATTTACTTCTTCAGGTAGATGGTGTACAGGTTCCTGCAGTTTGTGACCTTGTTGTCGAAAGAGCAGAAAAAGGTATTGAAATTGTTGAAGGCAGAAACAATAAAGAATACCCTGTAACTGCTTACCTTGATTATAAAGAAATGCTAAAAAATGAAGAGCTTGATGCGGTAGTTATTGCAACTACATGGATTACTCACTCACTTATTGCAGTTGACGCTATGAGAGCTGGTTGTCATGTTGCTATGGAGGTTGGCGGTGCGGCATCAATTGAAGAATGTTGGCAACTTGTCAGAACAAGTGAAGAAACAGGCAAGATTTGTATGCTTCTTGAAAACTGCTGCTATGACAGAAATGAAATGGCTGTTTTCAATATGGTTTCTAAAGGTCTTTTAGGTGAAATTATTCACCTTGAGGGTGGTTATCGTCACGATTTAAGAGATGAAATTTCATTAGGTCGCGAAAATATCCACGGCAGACTCTTTAACTTTATGATGCGTAATGGTGAGCTTTATCCTACACATCAGTTAGGCCCGATTGCAAAGCTTATTGGCATTAACAGAGGTAACCGTTTCTTGACACTTACATCTGTTTCAAGTAAGTCAAAAGGTCTTAATGTATGGATAAAAGAAAATAAAGGTGAAGATTACGACCTTTATGGTACGGATTTTAATTGCGGTGATGTTACAACAACAATCATTAAATGTGCAAATGGTGAAACAATTACATTAAATCACGATTGTTGCTTACCAAGACCATATTCAAGAGATTATATGGTACAAGGTACAAAAGGTATCTATGAAGAAGCACCTGACGGATATGGCAGAATTTACATAGAAGGTCAGTCAGAGAAAAAACACGAGTGGGATAGCTTTAAGACATGGCGAGAAAAGTATGAACACCCATTATGGCAGGCTTACGAAAATGATGGAATTAAAGCAGGTCACGGTGGTATGGACTTCTTAGTTCTTTCATCTTTTGTAGATAGTCTTTACCACGGTAGCTCACCTATTGATGTTTACGACACAGCGGCTTGGATGGCTGTTACCTGCCTTTCAGAGCAATCAGTTGCTTTAGGTGGTACACCTGTTGCATTCCCTGATTTCACAAATGGTCGCTGGATTGACAGAGAACCTTATAGAAAAGGTACATATTGTCTTAATGAAGTTTGCGAAGTAAGCGAAGAACATAAGGAGTAATAACTATGAAATTTTATATTGGTGTTGACGGTGGCGGAACAAAAACCGCATTTGCACTTTTTGATGAGAATAAAAATATGTTAGAGCTTCACGAGGGTCCTGCTTCTAACCATGAAAATATGGAGGGTAGCTTTCCACAAGCGGCAGATGTTATTACTGCTGGTGTAGATGCACTTCTCGCAAAAACAGGCAAAACCCGTGATGATATTACAGGAATGCTTATGGGACTTGCAGGTATTGACCACCCATATCAGCATGACGCAATGTGCGAGGAATTAACAAAGCGCGGTCTTAAAGATTTCAGAATTTATAACGACGGCTTCATTGTTATTAAAGCAGGTGGCACGGCTGGTGCTGGTATTGGCTATAACTGTGGTACAGGTACTTGCTGTAACTCAATTGACAGTCGTGGCGAAATGCTTCAGATTGGTGGCTTTGACCGTCTTTCAGGTGATAAAGGTAATGGTCACTGGGTTGCTTACGAAGCATTCAGAATTGTTTATGATGATGTTTGTTTAGGCAAGAGAGAAAGTAAAATTACTGCTTCTCTTACAGAAAAGCTCGGTATTAAAGACAGAGAAACTTTACTCGATTCAATTCAGATTATGGAAGATGATGAGAAAAACGAATCATTTATCCGTACTCTTATTGTCAGCTTCTTTGATGCGGCAAATAGTGGTGACGAAGCGGCACTCGAAGTTATTGAAGAAATGGCACAGCGCGGTGCAGATTTCATTGGTGGTCATATTAAAAAGATGCAATTTGATGAAGAAACAGTAAATGTTGTTCTCTCAGGTTCAATGCACACAAAACTCCCATCTGATATTTACATAAACAGAATGAGCGAACTTTTACACGAAAGAACAAATAAAAAGTTTAACTTTATTAAACTCACAGCGGCACCTGTAACAGGTTGTATTAACTGGTTGTTAGAAGAATAATTTGTTGTTATAATTCGAAAATTATTTTAAAGGACTGATATAAATGAAAGAAATCAATGTTACAGTTATCGGTTCAGGTAGTACATATTGTCCTGAACTCATTTACGGATTTATAGAAGCAAAAGACTCTTTAAAGCTTAAAAGAGTTGCTTTTATGGATATTGATGAAAGAAAAAGGGAAATTGTTGGTTCTCTTTGTGTTCGTATGCTTAAAAGTGCTGGTATCGACTGTGAAGTTGTTATGACAGACGACCTTGATTTAGCATTACAGGGTGCAGATTTTGTTGTTACACAAATTCGTGTTGGTAAGCTTCCTTGTCGTCATATTGACGAGTCAATTCCGTTAAAGCACGACCTTATCGGTCAGGAAACAACAGGTATCGGTGGCTTCTTTAAAGCTCTCAGAACTATTCCTGTTATGGCTCATATTGCAGAAAGAATTGAAGCAATTTGCCCGAATGCCTGGCTTATTAACTTCACAAACCCATCAGGTATTATTTCTGAATTCCTTATTAACCACACAAATGTTAAAACAATGGGTCTTTGTAATGTGCCTATCGCTATGATTGATGATGTTAAAGCGGCAGTAGGTGAAGATGCTAAAATTACATATTTAGGTCTTAACCATTTAAGCTGGATTACTTCAGTTAAAGTAAACGGTGTTGAAAATATTGACAAAATATTTGACGATGATTTCGCACCAACAGTTATGAAAAATATTCACGATGATGGCTTTGATATGGAATGTCTTAACGCTTGTAAGGGATTCCCATCATCATACCTTCAATATTACTATAGCCGTCAGGCGAAATTGCAACACTTAAAGGCTGGTTCAAAGAGCAGAGCACAGGTTTGTATGGAAATTGAAGAACAACTTCTTGAATTGTATAGTGATAACGAGCTTGTTATTAAACCGGCACTTCTTGAAGAACGCGGTGGTTATAAATATTCACTTGCAGCTGTTTCTCTTATTGATGCTATTGCAAACGATAAGCAAGAAGTTCATGTTGTTAATATCAAAAACAATGGTACTCTTAAATTTATGGATGATGATGATATTGTTGAAATTGCGGCTGTTATTGGTGCAGATGGTGCAAAACCAGTAGAAATTGAAGAGTTTAACAACCGTCATATCATAAGCCTTATGAGAACAGTTAAATCTTATGAGAAATACACTGTTGAGGCGGCAATTAAAGGTTCAGATGAAGATGCTCTTAATGCACTTATGCTTCACCCACTTTGTGGCGACTTTGCTCAGGCAAAATCTTGCTATGAAGAAATGAAAGCGGCACATAAAGCATTTTTGCCACAATTCTTTAAAGGTGAATAATTATGGCAAAGAGTAAAAAGAAAAAGCCACAAGCACAACAAAAACCACAAAAATCAAATATAGCTGATGCTGCTTTCAAAAAGAAAGTTACCATATTCAATGGCTGTCTTCTTCTTGTATTTATAATTGCACTTGTGGTATTCCTCATTTATAGTGCGGCTAAAACAGAAAGTCTTTCTGACCGTTTTAATGCTGAGGTTAAAGCAGTAGAACAAGCCATTTCTGAAGTTGGCGAAGACAAAAGTGTTGTTAAAATTGAAGTTTCTGATGAAATGTTTGTAGATTGGTCTGAGACACTTTTCCATTCTTATCAGGCTCATAGCCACGAAGATGAAGAAAGTCATATTGAAGAGGGTTGCTTTGAGGGTTGCACAATTCATATTCAGGGCGTATTTGAAACTGTAGATTATGCCGGTGTCGAGCAATATCAGATATATAGAAAATATATTGATGTCGATGGCGGTGAAAATAAGGTTGCAACTGAGGTTATTTTTGAAGGCGAAACTCCTGAAAAAGATAAAATGCCTAAAGATGGTGACTGGGTAGATGTTGTCGGAATAGTATCTTCAAACAACAGTCTTTCTTGTATAAAAGATGCAAAAGTAACTGTTTTGGATATCGAAAACAAAAAAGAATTTGCAAAATAATTAAAATGCGTGTAAATCAATGGATTTGCACGCTTTTTTTCTTTAGTTTTTTAGAATAAATAAATTATTGCTAAAATTTTTTGTGTAATTTCATGAAAAAATATTACCCTTGAACATTTTTTTTGTTGATTTAGTAATTTGTTTGTGTTATTATAAATGATATAAGATAAAGAAGGTATCAGAATGAGAGAAATAATAGAATTTAATTTGGATGATGCAGAATCAATAGAGCAAACAACAGATGTTTATAATGGAAGGATAGCAACAGCTAATGCTATGAAAAAACTTTCTAAAATTGATTCTGAAGTTACAGTTTTAGTGATTGGATATAATCGTCTTGAAAAAACTAAAAGATGTGTAGAAAGTATTCTAAAATATAGTAAGAATGTAGATTATGATTTGATTTTATTGGATAACGGTTCAACTGACGGTACTTTTGAATATTTTAAGTCAATTGAATTTGATAAACTGCGAATTGTAAGAATAAGTAAGAATATTGGTACTGTACCAGCATATTGTATGATGGATTTAAACTGGTTTTCTGATTATCTTGTATCAGTTGCAAATGATTTGGTAGTTACTGAAAACTGGCTTAGCAATCTTTTAACTGTTGCAAAATCTGACCCGAAAATAGGTATGGTTAATCCTATTTGTTCAAACACAAGCAATTATCAAGGGTTTAATTTTGAATTTTCTGATTATGACGATATGCAGGAAAAGGCAAAAAAAATGAATGTTTCTGACCCTAAAAAATGGGAAGAGCGGTTAAGACTTATAACACTTGGTACTTTGTATTCAAAACCATGTTTATATGCTATCGGTTGGCCTAATTTTGATGTCGGATTTTTTCATGATTTTTCTGATGACGATGTTACTTTTAAAATTCGTAGAACTGGGTATAAAACAGTTCTGGCTACTGATACATGGATTCATCATGACCACAACATAAGTGCTGGTGAAGATAAGGATCCTGTTGAATTCAGAAATTCAATTATTTGTGGTAAACAGAATTTCAGAGATAAATATTTTGGTGTTGACGCTTGGGATGATGTTAGTAATTATGTTTTTTTGTACTTGAAAGGCAGATTATTACCGCCCGTTGATTCAGAAAATGTTAAAATATTAGGTGTAGATGTAAAATGTGGTACACCTATTTTAGATATTAAAAATATGATTCGCGAATTTTCTGTTTTTAACCCAGAAACTCACGCGTTTTTTAAAGATAGTAAATATGATATTGATTTAAGAACTGTTTGTAATGGTTCTGTTATTTGTGACAGAATTGATTATTTGTATAATTCATTTGCACCAAATTATTTTGATTATATAATATTAGGTGAAAGTGTAAATAGTTATGCAGAACCAGGAAAACTTATTCAAGATGCATTTTCACTTCTTAAAGACGGAGGTCAATTATATTTCTCGTACAAAAACACATTTGATATTTATACTTTACTTAAGTGTGTTGGCCATGAAATTGATATTCCTGAAACATCAATGCATTGTAAAGTAGATGATTTTTCTGGAGTTATAGAATCCTGTGTAGGTGCTACTGTTGAATTGGTGTCAGTTCAATGTCACGAAACAGATGATTCAGTTAAACAATTTTTAAATACGGTTCTTGATGTCAGTATGCCACAACAAGCAAACAAAGATTTAATTATGACTAATCTTAATATAAATAAATACTGGTTAAGAATTGTAAAATGATTTTTCGCTTGAAAGGAGTTTCGAAAAATGAAAGTTGTAATTTTAGCGGGCGGATTTGGTACAAGAATAAGTGAAGAAAGTCACTTGAAACCAAAACCAATGATTGGTATTGGTGATAACCCGATTTTATGGCATATTATGAAATATTATTCTTCATTTGGTTTTAATGATTTTGTGATTTGCTGCGGTTACAAAGGGTACGTTATAAAAGAATATTTTGCTGATTACTATTTACATCGTTCAGATATTACTTTTGATTTTACTGAAGAAAACAAAATGATAATTCACAACAATATAGCAGAACCCTGGAAAGTAACTGTTGTGGATACAGGTTTACATGCACAGACCGGCGCAAGAATAAAGCGCGTTCAGAAGTACATAGGTGATGAACCATTTATGCTTACTTATGGTGATGGTGTTTCTGATGTCGATATAAATGCTCTTGTAGATTTTCATAAGAAAAACGGTAAAACAGTTACACTTACAGCAATTCAACCTGGCGGTAAATTTGGTGTGCTTGATATTGATGATACCGATACAATCAAGCAGTTTACCGAAAAAGGCAAAGAAGATGGTGGTTGGATTAATGGTGGTTTTATGGTTGTTGAACCTGAAATTTTTAATTACCTCGATGACAGTGAGGATTTGATTTTTGAAAGAAAACCACTTGAAACTCTTGCAAAAGAAGGGAATCTCGGTGCATTTAAGCATGATGGATTCTGGCAATGTATGGATACTTTAAGAGATAAAATGTACCTTGAAAGATTAATTGAAGAAAAAACTGCCCCTTGGATGGTGTGGGAAAATGACTGATATAATTGATTTTTATAAGGGTAAAAAAGTTTTTATTACAGGTCATACTGGTTTTAAAGGCTCCTGGCTTTGTAAGATTTTGTCACTTGCAGGGGCAGATGTTGCAGGGTATTCACTTGAACCACCAACAAAACCTAGTTTATTTGAAATAGCAAATATTGCTGATGAAATTAAATCTATAACAGGTGATATTCGTGATTATGAGCATTTAAGTGCTGTTTTTACAGAATATAAACCAGAAATAGTATTTCATTTAGCGGCACAACCTATTGTGCGTGAAAGTTATAAGAATCCGGTTTTCACTTATGAAACTAATGTAATGGGGACAGTAAATGTTTTAGAGTGTGTTCGTAACTGTGAAAGTGTAAAATCTGTTCTCAATGTTACAACGGACAAGGTTTATAAAAATAATGAATGGGTTTATGGTTATAGAGAAACAGATGAACTTAATGGATTTGACCCATACTCCAATAGTAAATCTTGTTCTGAACTTGTAACTTATAGTTATAAAAACAGTTTTTTCAGTGATGAAAGAGTGGCAATTTCTACTGCAAGAGCCGGTAATGTTATAGGTGGGGGCGATTTTGCAAAAGACAGAATAATTCCTGATTGTGTACGCGCTGCAGAAAAAAATGAGCCTATAAATGTAAGAAATCCATATTCTACAAGACCATATCAACATGTTCTTGAACCACTTTTTGCATATTTGATGATTGCTGCAAAACAGTATGATGATATAAAATACGCAGGTTGCTACAATGTTGGACCTGATGATAAAGATTGTGTTACAACAGGTATTCTGGTTCAATCTTTTTGTGATGCTTGGGGTGATGGTTGCAGTTGGGAAAATCTGAGTGAAAAAAATGCCCCGCATGAAGCTAATTTTTTGAAATTAGATTGTTCGCTTATTAAAAGCCAATTTAATTGGCAACCTAGGCTTAGTGTTTATGATGCAATAGATTATACGGTAGAATGGTCAAAAGCATATTTTAATAATTTAGATGTAAATGATGTTATGACAAAACAAATAAATACATATATACAGGGTTTTAAATAATATGAAAAAAGTGGTTATAACAGGTGCCAGTGGTTTTGTTGGTAGTTACTTAGTAAATGAGTTTGCAAGTAACGGTTATGAAGTTACTGCGGTTGTCAGAAATGAAAAGTCAGATGTTTCTGCATTTAAGAAAAAAGAAAAAATAAATATAGTTTACTGTGAATTAAAAGATATTCAAACATTAAAAGAAAAATTGTCAGGGCAATACGATTGTTTCTTGCATTTTGCCTGGGAGTCATCTGCCGGACAAGGTAGAGGTAATTATGAACTTCAACTGAAAAATGTTGAGTATTCTTGTAATTGCGTCAAAGTTGCAAAATTACTTGGTTGTAAACGATTTGTATTTGCTGGTAGTATTATGGCTTATGAAGCTAAAGAATTCGTTTTAAATAATGATGCTGAACCTACCCCGGCATATATTTATAGCATATCAAAATTAACTGCTGCTATGATGGCAAAAACAGTTGCAGTACAAAATGATATTGAATTTATTGATGTTGTTATTTCTAATATTTATGGTGCAGGTGAAAAATCTGAAAGATTTTTAAATTCAACTGTCAAGAAAATCGTTTCAGGTGTAGAGTCTATAGATTTAACCACTTGTGAACAAATTTATGATTTTATTTATGTAACAGATGCAGTAAAACAAATTAGGATCGTAACTGAAAAAGGTGAGAGCTTAAGGTCATATTATATTGGAAATAAAGAACAGTTCAAGTTATGTGAATTTGTAGAGAAAATTAAAAAGACTTTAAATTCTAGTGTTCAATTGAATTTTGGTGCAGTTGAATTTAATGGTGTCTATTTTGATTATAAAAATGTAATTGATACAAATGCTGTGTTTGATTTAGGATTTGTACCTGAAATTGATTTTGAAACAGGTATCAAATTATTGAAAGATTCAATAGATGTAAAGTAGGATGAATATGAGTAGAAATAGTGCCTGGAATTTTAAATCTACAGAATTAGATGGTGTGTTTTTAATAGAACCATTTTGTGCCGTTGATGAGCGTGGCTATTTTTTAAAAGATTATAATGAAAACATTTTCAAGGAAAATGGTATGGAATTTGTTGTGAAAGAATCTTTTTATAGTTTCTCTCAAAAAAATGTATTAAGAGGTTTGCATTTTCAAAGAGAAAAGCAAATGCCTAAATTAGTAAGGTGCATGAGTGGTAAAATACTTGATGTCGTTTGTGATTTGCGAGAAGATTCAAAAACATTTATGAAATATCAGCAGTTTGTTTTATCAGCTGAAAATATGAATGAATTATACATTCCTGGCGGTTTTGCTCATGGCTTTCTCGCGTTAGAAGATGCATTTGTTTCATATAAATGTGGTGAGTGTTTTGTCAGTGAGTTTGATGATGGTATTGTATGGAATGATAAAACATTAAATATTGCCTGGGATATATATGATGAGAGTGAAATTATAATTTCTGAAAAAGATAAAAACTTACAGACTTTTGAAGAATTTAGAGAAAAATATGGCAGCTTAAAATAGGAGAAATAAAATGGCAAAATGGAATAGTGAAGTTGAAGCAAGAAACGAAATAAAAAGTTTAGTTGCAGAGTATTACAATCAATTCAAAAAAAATGATAATAAGTTTAAAAAAGGTGACCGCATAAATTACTCTGGCAGAGTTTTTGATGAAAAAGAAATGTGTGCTCTTACTGATGCAACACTTGACTTCTGGCTTACTACAGGCAGGTTTACAGAAAAATTTGAAAAACGATTTTCTGAACTTTTTGGAGTGAAATATGTTCATCTTGTAAATAGTGGTTCGTCTGCAAATTTACTTGCTTTTATGGCTCTCACTGCACCTGAACTTAAAGAGCGTCAAATTAAGCGTGGCGATGAGGTTATAACGGTGGCGTGTGGGTTTCCTACGACGATAACACCAATTTTACAATATGGTGCAATCCCTGTTTTTGTTGATGTGACTGTTGGTCAGTATAATATTGATGTCAATGCTTTGGGAAATGCTTTATCAAGTAAGACAAAGGCAGTAATGATTGCACATACATTGGGAAATCCTTTTGATATAAAAACGGTAAAAGAGTTTTGTGATAAAAACAATTTGTGGCTAATAGAAGATAATTGTGATTCTCTTGGTTCTTTGTACACAATAGATAGTGAAACTAAATACACAGGAACATGGGGGGATATAGGAACTTCCAGTTTTTACCCACCACACCATATAACTATGGGTGAGGGTGGTTGTGTTTATACAAATAATCCGTTGCTTAGTAAATTGCTTCTTTCATACAGAGATTGGGGTCGTGATTGCGTTTGTAACTCTGGACAGGATAATTTGTGTAAGCATCGTTTTGAAGGTCAGTATGGTGAATTACCGGCAGGATACGACCATAAATATGTGTATAGCCATTTAGGATATAATTTAAAAGCTACTGATATGCAATCTGCAATAGGATGTGAGCAATTAGAAAAAGTTTCGGGATTCACTGCAAAAAGAAGAGAAAATTGGCAGTATCTTTATAACTTGCTCAAAAATTATGAAGATAAAATAATTCTTCCAGAACCAGCTGAAAACAGTACACCGTCTTGGTTTGGTTTTCTCATTACTATAAGAGAGAATAGTGGCTTGTCGAGAAATAAGATAACAAGATATCTTGAAGAACACAATATTCAAACAAGACTTCTTTTTAGTGGTAATATTATAAAACATCCATGTTTTGATGAATTAAGAAACACGGATGCTTATAGAGTTTCTGGCACACTTGAAAATACCGATTATATTATGAATAATACATTCTGGGTGGGTGTTTATCCCGGAATGACAAAAGAAAAATTAGACTATATGGCTGAAATTATTGGTGAGGCTATAGAAAAATAAAAATAACGAGTACAAATCCCAAATTTGTACTCGTTATTTTTTTAGTACACTTTCACCCAATCCAACTTAACCACATCTCTTGCACTTGTTATTTGCACTTTGAGGGCATCTGTTGTAACATCATCTAAAACAACAATTTTTCTGCTACCTATTGTGGTGCAATGCTCTTCAAAATTCCAGAAGCCATCATCTGTTTTAGAATAAATTCTGAAAGCTTCAACCTTTTGTCCCTCGGCTATTGTTTCTGCAAGTTCAATGTATTTAAGCGGCTGCTTCTTTTTGAGTTTTATAATAAATTCTGTCTGGTAAGAATTTTCTTTTTTATTTTCTGTAATTTCTGCATTTTCTGCAAGATTAGTTCCGAATTCAGCGTTTATTTTATCGCCTAATTCTTTGAGCCTTTTAACATCTTTCTCGTTGAATTTACCATTCGGCATTGGTGGAATATTGAGGTTAAATGTAGTATTGCCGCCTACTGTTCTTAAATATGTATCGAAAAGGCGTTCTAAAGAATGAGGTTCTTCGTTTTCGTGATAAAACCAGCCTGGTCTTATTGACATATCTGTTTCAGCAGGGCAGAATGTGAGTGCTTTTGAATACATAATATTTGCTATTGAGCCTAAAATTGCCTCGCTGTTTCGTATATCATCAAGAGTGCCTTCCATAAGTGGTTCAACCTCTGTTTTATGCTCTGATATTGAGCAGAGCTCGTAAGGGACAACACACCATTGAGCGTGAGCGGCTTTTCCTGCTTCATTACCGCACCAACGCATACCACCTTTATCGTTAAAAAATGTTGCGTTTGGTTGATATTTTCTTATTGTTTTAAGGTAGCGGTCAAAGTCATAAACTTGTTTTTTGCCATTAGGACCTTCACCACAAGCATTGTCAAACCACACATGGAAAATTTCACCATAGCCTGTAAGTAATTCAGTTAACTGATTTACATAGTAATCATTGTATTCATCTGTACCATAAAGTTTAGAATTTCTGTCCCAAGGTGAGAGGTAAAAGCCAAAATTAATACCGTGTTTTTTACACGCATCTGCACATTCCTTAACAATGTCACCCTTACCATTTTTGTAGGGTGAATTTTTTATTGAATGCTCTGTGTATTTAGTTTGCCAAAGACAGAAACCATCGTGATGTTTTGCGGTGAGTATCAGACCTTTCATACCCGCTGATTTTATAGCCTTAACCCATTGTTCGCAGTCAAGCTCGGTCGGGTTGAAAATGGCAGGGTCCTCTGTACCGTCACCCCATTCTAGATTTGTGTAGGTATTAGGGGAGAAGTGAACAAAAGCATAAAAAGGTGTTTCGCGAAGTCTTTCTAATTGTGTATGGTCTGGTTTTACATTTGCCGCAACCTTTAAAAATTCTTTAAGTTCCATTATCTGTTCACAAACTCCTTTATTTGTTCTAATTGTTTTAATGCAGTTTCTCTGCCAATGTCATAAGCAATCTGCAACTTTTCAGGGTTATGTTCAACTCTGCCAACAGGTAATTTTTCTGGTGGTCTTATTACTAAAACATCGTTTGTTTTTTCTTTTTCTTCAATGAAACTGATTGTTTCATTGTAATCGTTGTGACGGTTTTGCATTGTTTTATAAACATTTGGGTATTTCTTTAAAGATGCTTTAATTAGCGGTAAAGCCTTGCTCGGCTTTTTTATATATCCTTTTGGTTGAGTAAGAATTACAACATTTTTGTTGTAACCCATACTCTCAAAATATTTAAGTGGAATTGAGTCTGAAATACCACCGTCAAGTAGTTTTACACCAGTTGCTTCAACTACCCGTGATGCAATCGGCATAGAAGCAGATGCTCTTATCCAGGTTAAATCTTCATCTCTGCCAGTTATACATTTTCTGTAGACGGGCTTACCTGTTTCTACATCGGTGCAGACTACGTAAAAATCCATTGGGTTATTCAGATATGTTTCGCAATCAAATAAATCTAATTCGTAGGGGATAGTTGTATAACAGAATTCCGCACCATATAAGTCGCCTGTTTTAATAAGTGAACGGATACTGCAAAAACGAGGGTCTTTGCAGTATTTTTTATTGTAGCGGATGACTCTGCCTATCTGGTTGGATTTGTAATTACAACCAAACGCGGCACCGGCAGAAACGCCTATTGCACCATCGAATTGAATTTCGTTTTCCATTAAAACATCCATTACGCCAGCGGTGAACATTCCACGCATTGCTCCGCCTTCCATAATTAAACCATATTTATTCATTTAATACACTCACTCAATTTTTTATTTTATGTAAAGGTCTGCATAAACAGGGAAGTGGTCAGAAACATATTTACCATCAATTCCCGCAGTTACTACTCTATAAGTATCGGCAGTAAATCTGTCGTTAATCATAACATAGTCAATAATAGATTTTTCTTGCTCTGATGGGTGTACATCGTGATATGTAAGGTAGTTTACTGTGTTTTCTGCTTTGTATTTGGTGTCATACATAAAACCTGAATTTACAAATTGAAGGTAGTTTTCTTCACCCTCTAAAATGTTCATATCCGCAGTGAATACTGCAGGAATATCGTTATAATTTTTAAGGTGATTAAGCATAAGTTCAACACCATTTCTGCGTGCTAAAACTCCAACATGGTCAAGGTGAGTGTTTACATGAACATATTTTTCTTTAGTGAGTTTGTTTTCTAAAACTGCCCAGGTGCATATTCTGTAACAGGCAGCATCCCAACCCCTAGATTCTTTTTCGGGAGTTTCTGAAAGCCAGAAATTACCACTTTCTGTTACTGTGTATTTATCTTTAAGATAGAAAATTGACGAATATTCTCCATCGTCCTCACGAGGTATTCCAACATAATCATATTTATCGCTTAACGCGTCTTTTAAATATTCCATCCATTCAGGAGTTGCTTCCTGAAGACCTACTGTATCAGGCTCACCATTTAAAATAGTATCGCTTACAAGAGTGTAGCGTGATTCTGCAGTCTGAACACCAACATCTCCACAGCGTATATTAAAAGACATAATTCTGATTACGCCTTCTTTTTTAGGGGAAAAATCGAAAATTTTGTCTTCTGGAACAAGTTCAATTTCACCACTTTTGATATCTCTTTTTATAAGCTCGTCTATTTTTTTTATTTCTTCTGCTGTAGGTAACATCAAAATCACACTCACTATACAATATTTTACAAAATTATAACATATTTTTGTGAGTGAGTAAACATTTTTTATTGACAATATCACTTTCAATCTATACAATAATATAGTTAAAAAATTTTTTGGAGAAAAAGTGCAAATGAATTTAAAGAAAGAAAAGAAACCGCGTGAAAAGGCACATATTATAAAAAACACGCTCTTTATGTTGGGGTGTGCTTTTAAATCTGCGCCCATATCACTTTTTATAATATATTTTTCTTATGTTTTAGAAAATGTTTACTATTCAGTTGTAATAAATGTCATGTTTTTAGAAACTGCACTTTCTATTATAGAGGGTAATGGTACATTTACTGAATTTGTAATAAGAATGTGTATTATAATTTTTGGTAAGTTATTAGTTGACCTTTTAGGTTATATAGATGTTTACACTATAAGAATAAAATTTGAAATTAAGTGCGAAAGCTATATAAACTCGCTTATTTTCAAAAAGGCACAGGAGGTAGAACTTGCCTGTTACGAAAACCCTGAGTTTTTTGACGATTATAACCGTGCAACATGGGTTGTTGATCGTGGTGGCTTCAAAAGAATTATAGAGGGCTCTGCGTGGACCTTAGGCTCACTCGTAAGTCTTATACTTCTTGTATTTTATCTTATTTCAATAGACCCTATACTCATTCTCTTTATTTTATGCCCTGTAGTTGTTATCGTTTTCAGAGTTCTTAAAAATAATCTTGAACTTGAAAAAGAAAAAGAAATGACACCTTTTGAAAGACAGAAGGACTATGTAAGAAGAACTATTCTTTTAAAGGATTTTGCAAAAGAAATTAAAACAACCAACATATTTGTTGTTATGGAAAAACGCTTTAAACAGGCAATTAACAAAAATATAGAGGTTATAAAAAAATATGGTTGGAAAATTGCGATTCTTGAAATTATCTCTGACTATTTTGCAGAAATATTACCAATCGGCGGTGGTTTTGTTTACGGATGTTACCGCCTTGTTGTGCTTGATAATTTACCTGTTTCAGAATTTTCGGTGCTTCTTTCTGCAATATCAACCTGCAGAAACAAAATAGGACATTTAGCAAGGTATTTTGCAATGCAACAAAAGCATTGCTTATGGGTGCAGAATTTAAGGAACTTTTTAGAGTATGAACCACAAGTGAAAAGTGGTACTGTTATTCCAGAAGATTTTGAGAGTATTGAATTTAAAAATGTATCTTTCAGATATACTGACGATAAGGATTATATTCTCAAAAATATATCTTTTAAAATCGAGAAAGGACAAACTGTTGCAGTAGTAGGGCACAATGGTGCAGGTAAAACTACACTTTCAAAACTTTTAATGCGCCTTTATGATGTTACAGAGGGTGAAATTCTTTACAACGGAATAAACATTAAAGAATATGATTTGTTGCAATATCGCGAGAAATTTGCGGCAGTATTTCAGGATTACAAAGTGTTTGCAATGACTGTTTCTGAAAATGTTTTAACAGAAGAAGTAACAGACGAGAATAAAGATATTGCAGTAAATGCTCTTAAAATGTCAGGTGCTTACAAGAAAATAGGCAAATTACCAGAGAAAGAAAATTCAATACTTACAAAAGAGTTTGACAAAGAGGGCATTCAACTTTCAGGTGGCGAAACACAAAAGGTCACAATTGCACGACTTTTTGCAAGAGATTTTTCTATTGCAGTTCTTGACGAGCCATCCTCTGCACTTGACCCTGTTGCAGAGAGCAGAATGTACGATGCACTTATGGAGGGTACAAAGGGCAAAACTGTTATTTATATCTCTCACAGACTTTCAAGTGCTACTCATTCAGATAAAATTCTTGTATTCAATAAAGGTAATTTGACTGAACAGGGTAATCATGAAGAATTGATTGCTAAAAATGGTGAGTATGCAGAAATGTTCACACTTCAGGCATCTGGTTATACTCAGGATGAGGAGGTGTGTGAAGATGAAGAATAAAGCTGAAGAAAAAGTAAGTTCATTAAAAAACTATATCTATATGCTAAAATTCATAAGCAAACACACACCACTGCTTGTAGTAGGTTATTTGCTTATAGATGTTCTCGGCAATCTTCCGTGGACACTTTCAAATGTTGTTCTTCTTAAATATATATTAGATGTAGTAGCAGAAGGCACAGGCTACGAAAGAATTCTTTTTGCACTTATTTTCTTTGTTGCATTTGTTGTTACAACCAATCTTTTAACAACAGTCTTTTACGAGATTTCTATGCCTAAGCAAAAAGAAAAGCTTTATTATGCAATTTACAGAACGATTTACGAAAAAGCGGCAAAGATGGATTACGAGGCATATGACAATCCCGAATATTACAATGACCTTGTACTTGCGATGAATTCTATGAATGAAAGAGCATATTCAGTTCTTTCAAATACACAAAGTATTTTTACTGAACTTATAGGAATTGTAACCATAGGTGCAGTTATTATTTCAATTGACCCGGTATGTCTTTTATTTGTGGCAGTATGCGTTGCATTTATGATTCCGGTAGGTAGAGTGATTGCAAAAATTAATGTTAAAAGAACAGAAGCAATGATTCCGCTTGATAGAAAAAATTTGTATTTCAGTCGTGTGTTTTATCTTCAGGATTACGCAAAGGAAATAAGACTTTCAGGTGCGGGTAAGATGATTGAAAGAAGATATAATAAAAATATCTTCGACAGAATTGACACAATAATGCCGTTCCTTTCAAAACAATGGAAACTTTATTTCTGTCAGGAAGCATTACCAATGACTTTGCTTATTTACCTTGGCATAACTTTGCTTATGGGTTATAAAGCAATTGTTACTAAAGAAATAGGTCTTGGTGATTTCGCGGCAACCTTTAACGGTGCAACTGCTATCAGTAATAGTGTGTTCGCTATAACAAGTCAGTTTGCTATTCATATAAGAGAAAACGGACTTTATATTGAAAAGTTCCGTAAGTTTATGAATGCAAAAGAAAAAATGATTTCAGGTACAAATACTACTATATTTGAGAAACCAGTTACTATTAAATTCGAGAATGTTTCATTCAAATACCCGGGCACAGAAAAATATGTGCTCAAGAATATAAATTTAGAGTTAACACCATATAAAAAAATAGCATTAGTAGGTTACAATGGCGCAGGTAAAACTACTCTTACAAATCTTATTTTGCGACTTTATGATGTTACTGAGGGTGTTATTACCATAAATGGTGTAGATATAAGAGAATGGGATATTAAAGAATATCACAAAAACTTTGCCGCAGTATTTCAGGATTTTTCACTTTTTGGCGCTACTTTAGGTGAAAACATTTCTATGGATGATACACCTGATGCAGAAAAAGCAATGGATGCACTTGAAAAATCAAACTTTGATAGAGAATTACCAAATGGTACAGACAGTATTCTTTTAAGAGAATTTGATGATGATGGTGTTTCTCTTTCGGGCGGCGAAGCACAAAAAATTGCTATTGCCAGAGCATTTTATAAGGATTGTGCATTTGCAATTCTTGATGAACCAAGTGCAAACCTTGACCCCGTTGCAGAGTATTCACTTAATCAGTCAATGGCAAAAGCCGCAGACAAAAAGACTGTTATATTTATTTCGCACAGACTTTCAACAACTGTTATGGCGGACGAGATTTATATGCTTGAAAAAGGCGAAATAATTGAACACGGCTCACACGATGAGTTAATGTCACTCGATGGCAAATATGCTTATATGTTCCGTTTACAGGCGGAGAAATATAAGAAGTGATTAAATATAAAAAGGGATGTAAAAACAAAAGTTTTTTACATCCCGTTTTTTGAGGTAAGTGGGCAAACTGAGTTTAAGTGGGTATGTTTACTGAAAATACAAATGATAATCGCCATTTGCCTCATTGTCTATATCTTCCTTCGTAGTGAAGGAAATCATGACTTTTCTATATGTTAATGAATTCAAAATGTTTTGGTGATGCTCTTCTGTGCCACCGCAAAAGGTAATGTTAGGAGTACCAATGTTTGTATTTTCAAACGCTTCTAGTGGATAACCCAAATCAATCAGATTTTGAATTGTAGCTTTTTCAAGTTCGTCACAATAACCTGATGATTTTGCAAACTCTAACTCGGCATCCGTTTCAAATAAATACCAAACAACAAGATACTGCGGTTTAATATCAAATGCACCGTAGAAGAAATGCTCATATATTTTCGGAGTTCTGTCGGCAAAATCCGAAACTGTTATTTTGACAGCCTTTTTTATAATACGATTTCGTTTGGAAAAGAACACAATAACCATCACCTTGAACTAATGATATCATAAAACTTACTATTTTTCAACGATTGTTGCCTATAATTAAACGATTACCCCTATAAATCAACGATTATTCCTGTAAATTAACGATTTACTATCTTTCAACGATTTGCAGGATACCCAATTGAATTATTTCTCGATTTTCTACTTCAAAAGTTATTTAAATAGCGATTTTAGGCATAAAATAACCGTCATTCCGTTGTATCGAAATGACGGTTATTCTTTGTATAATGACTATGAAAAAGATATTTTCGATGGGTTTGAATATGACTGCGAACTCTCACATAATAGGTAGTTTTTAGTGATATTCCGTCTTCGACGGAGTGATATTTTTGCTCTGCAAAAGTGATATTGAAACCTATGGTTTCAGTGATATTATATTCGCCTCCTAAACTGCCCGAAGGGCAATATCACTCGGAGTAAGCCGAATATCACTGCGAAGCAATATAACTCGCCATAGGCGAATATAACTGAAAACGACAAGCTCCTGTTGGAACTTGTCGTTTTCTTGGTGGAGATGGCGAGATTCGAACTCGCGTCCGAAGACCTATTCCCCAAACTTTCTACGAGCGTAGTTTATCTTTTAAGATTCCCCTTTAAAATCGCCGATAAACAGGCTAAATTAAAGGGTAGCCCTTTAAGTCCGTACAAGCTACAAGGCTATCACTTGTGCCGGTGCACCGCTAAGATGACACCCTTAACTGAATCGCGGTACTTTCAGTCAGGATGAGCCGCCATTAAGCAGCAGCTAAAACTGTTTTATTATTGTCAGTTATTTTTAAGTTGTGACTTTTATAGTGGTGCCACTCCACTGCTCGCTTATCTGGGTTCAAAATCCCCGTCGAAATCCTTTCATCCCCATATATTCGCTTTGCTCAAATTAAGAATGAAGGGTTAAGAATGAAGAATTGTGGGACCTGCGGTCGGCATTATAATATTTTGGAAATAACCTGATATTATCATTTAAAACTTTCGGTGAAATATACATAAAAGAAAACAATTCATTTATATTTTATAATCAAGGCGAAGCCTTCCGAAATTCTTAATTTTCAATTTTCAATTCTTCTCGCGAAGAGAGCGTTCAATGTTTCTTTGTGCATCTTTCTTCGCTGCATCTTCTCGTTTGTCATAAAGTTTTTTACCTTTGCAAAGTCCGAGTTGCATTTTTGCTCTGCCCTGAGAATTAAAATATATGGAAAGTGGAATTAAAGCACAGCCTTGTTGCTTAACCTCACCCATAAGACGCATAATTTCTTTTTTGTGCATTAAAAGTCTTTTAGGTCTTAATGGGTCACGATTGAAGCGGTTACCATGGTCGTAAGGTGAAATATGCACACCATTTGCGAGCATTTCACCATTTACAACACTACACCAGGAATCTTTTAGATTAACCTTGCCAAGTCTTAAAGATTTAACCTCTGTACCACAAAGCTCAATCCCTGCTTCATAAGTTTCAAGGATGAAATAATCGTGGTAAGCTTTTTTGTTTTGTGCAACTGTTTTGCTTTCTGCTTTTGGCATAATCATTTCATCCTTTCTGATTTTTTTAAATTATAATTCGCGTCTGCCTTCAAGAGCACGAAGCAATGTAACATCGTCTGCGTACTCTATATCAGCACCTACAGGAATACCATAAGCAAGTCGTGTAACCTTTACTTCAAAAGGTTTTAAAAGCTTGCCTATGTACATTGCAGTTGTGTCACCCTCTAAGGTAGGGTTTGTTGCCATAATGACTTCTTTTATTTCGCCCGTAGCAACTCTTTCTACAAGTGATTTTATAGTGAGTTGCTCTGGACCAACACCATTCATTGGTGAAATTGTACCGTGTAAAACATGGTACACGCCCTGAAATTCTCTTGTTCTTTCAAGTGCTGGCACATCTCGTGGGTCTTCAACCACACAAAGAAGAGAGTGGTCACGGGAATTACTCTCGCAAATCGGACATAGTTCATTTTCTGTTAAATTGTGACAGAGTGAACAATGGTGGATTTTTGTGTGAGCTTCCATTATTGCATCGGCAAATTCTTTTGCTTCATTATCCGGCAAATCAAGAACATGAAAAGCCATTCGTTGTGCAGTTTTTCTGCCGATTGATGGTATTTTTTGAAACTGCTCTACTAATTTTTCGAGAGCTGCTACATCATAAGTCGCCATAATTATTTCTTAAAAACCAAAGCCAGCAGGAAGTCCGAGGCCACTTGTTACGCCACCCATTTTTTGTTCCATTGTTTCAGATGCTTTTCTTAATGCTTCGTTAGTTGCAGCAACAATCATATCTGAAAGAATTTCAACATCATCAGGGTCAACAACCTCAGGTTTAATGTTTACAGAAAGAATTTCGTGTTTGCCGTTTACTTTAACTTCAACAGCACCGCCGCCTGAACAAGCTTCAAATTCGCTTTCTTCAACTTCTTGTTGAACGCGTGCCATTTCATTCTGCATATCCTGAATTTTCTTCATCATATTTGCTTGTGAGTTACCGCCTTGGTTTGGGATTCTTGCTTTCATTTTATTGTACCGTCCTTTTTTAAAATTTATTCTTCAACTATAAAATCTATTTGCATTTTATTGAGTTTTGAAATTAAAACATCAACAGGTTCTGCATTTTCATTTGCCGCAGGGGATTGACCGTCATTGTAAATAGCGGGTCTTAATTTTTCGCCTGTTGCTCTCATAATTGCTTCCTGGATTTGTTCGAAATTCATCTTGTTTTTAAAGAGTGCAGGGAATGCAGGACTCTTTGATTTTATAAATACTGTGTTACCCGCTCTGAAAGCCTCAGAACCTTGTAACATTGGGTAGAGAGGCTTGTTTATTTTACCGAATTGCTCTACACAATTGTTCCAAGCTGTAAAGGGTTGTGCCTTGTCGGATTCGGTTACGAGTGACATATCAACCGGTGCTTTTGGGATAACCGACTCTTCAATTACAGGTACCTGAACCGGTGGTTCTGGTGGCAAAGGAGGTGCGTCTTCCTTTATATACTGCGGTTCTTCGCTCTGTAAAGGTATTTCGCTTGACATAGTAATAGTTTCTGCAATTTGTTGTTTCTCTTCAACTATTGGAACTTTGCTGATAACTTCGGTTTGTTGTGGTTGAGAGCTAATTGGTGTTGCAGAAACACCGCCGGCTTTTAACATCATAATTTGAGCCTGTAATTCATCTATTCTTGCAACGAGTGCAGAATTATCTGTAGAAAGTGCAGGGGAGCAAAGTCTTATAAGAGTTGTTTCAACTTTTGCTCTCTGGTGAGAACTGTATTTAAGTTGTGAAGACTCTGTGCAAAGAGTTTCCATTATATAAAGAATTGTTCCGTAAGTTATATCAGAAGCGAATTGTCTGTAACGGTTTAATTCATCTGGTGTGCAGACAACAAATTCTTCAGGTTTTTTTGTTGTTTTTACAATCATAATATTTCTGAAATGATTGACAAGCTCGCTTACAAGTCTTTCCATATCGCAAGAAGATGCGTGAAGTCTGTCAATTATATTAAGAATTGTACTGCTATCCTGATTTTTTATAGCATCAGAAATTTCAAAAAGATAATCTTTACCTAAAAGTCCTGCCGCTTTACTTACAGTATTAACAGAAATATCTTCACTGAAGCTTGCACATTGATCAAGAATTGAAAGAGCATCTCTCAATGCGCCATCAGCGATTCTTGCAATAAGCATAGCGGCATCTTCTGCTAAAGTTATTTGTTCATTTTCTGCTACAAGTAAAAGTCGTTTTGCTATATCTTCAGGTGGAATTCTTCTGAAATCAAAACGTTGACAACTTGAAAGAATGGTAGCTGGGAGCATATGAACTTCTGTTGTTGCAAGAATAAAAAGCACATGACTTGGTGGTTCTTCAAGTGTTTTTAAAAGTGCATTGAAAGCACCACTAGAAAGCATATGAACCTCGTCTATGATGTAAACTCTGTACTTTGCAACTGCAGGGGTGAAGTTTGCTTCTTCTCTTAAATCACGGATATTATCAACACCGTTGTTACTTGCTGCGTCAATTTCAGTAACATCTAAAATTGAACCATCATCAATACCACGACACACTTCACATTCATTACAAGGGTTACCGTTTTGTGGGTTAAGACAGTTAACTGCCTTTGAGAGAATTTTTGCACAAGTTGTTTTACCTGTACCACGAGAACCAGTAAAAAGATACGCGTGAGAAAGTCTGCTCGCTTCAACCTCGTGCATCAATGTTTCTGTAATATGGCTCTGACCTGAAACATCGCTGAAAACTTGTGGACGCCACTTTCTATAAAGTGCCTTATGCAAAATACTCACTCCTTTAAATGAATTAAAAAAACACTCAACTCGGTCATACGACGAATAGGCGGACTGTGGCGCACAGAACTATCCGCTTAATGCTGCTCGGTTCCCCGCCTGACATGGTTCACGGTGCCCCGTCGCACAGGACCCACTCGTCGCATGACGGAGCTGAGTGTAAATAACTGCGCTAGGAAGTATTATAACTTATTTAAAGTTAAAAATCAATAGAATTTACATGAAAATCAATTGAAAATTAACCTTCGTATTCGTCTTCATTTTCCCAGTTGTGCCAAACTGCCTGAATGTCGTCATTATCTTCGAACATTTCTAACATTCTGCTCATTTGTTTCATCTGGTCTTGGTCCTCAATACGAGTGTAGGTCTGTGGAATGTATGCAACCTCTGCAGAAACAAATTTGTAGCCTTTTGCTTCAAGGTCACCGCTTACTGCACCTAAATCATTAGGCTCTGTACGGATTTCAAAGATTTCTTCATCATCTGTAAGGAAATCTGTTGCACCACATTCAATAGCGTCTTCCATAAGTTTTTCTTCGTCAACACCATCTTTTTCAACGATGATAACACCGAAGCGGTCAAACATAAACATAACGCAACCAGATGTACCCATATTACCACCGAATTTGTCGAAATAGTGACGAACATCACCAGCGGTGCGGTTACGGTTGTCTGTAAGTGCTTCAACAACTACCGCAATACCGTTAGGGCCATAGCCTTCATAAACGATATTTTCGTAGTTTTCTGTTGAGTTATCACCAGCAGCTTTTTTAATTATTCTTTCAATGTTTTCGTTAGGAACATTGTTTGCTTTAGCTTTTGCAATAACATCTTTTAATTTAGAGTTACCAGCAGGGTCTGGACCGCCTTCGCGAACTGCAACTGCAATTTCTCTACCGATTTTAGTAAAGACTTTTGCTCTTGCGCCGTCAGTTTTTTCTTTTTTTCTTTTAATTGTGCTCCATTTTGAATGTCCTGACATTTATAAAACTCCTTTAATAAAGAATTATAATACAATAATTTAACTGCAATATATTATCACATAGTTTTCGGTTTGTCAATTGAAAGTAGTGCATAGATATGTAAAAATTGCCAATAATAGTAACAAAATATGTAGTATGAGGTTATTTGTATGAAAAAAACTGAAAAACTATGGAAATATTTAGTTGAATGTGGTAAAATAATTCCTAATAATTTTAGGAGTGGTTCTTTGAAATACACATTTGATTTTAAAAATATAGGTGAAGCAACCGAATTCTGCACTGTTAAGGCAGAGGGTTTTAAAACTGCGTGTGCATCAGTAAGCTTTATGATTCCGCTTTCAGATGATGCCTCCTTATTTGCTTTAATACCTAATATTCTTACTCGTTCTTCAGAAAAATATCCTACTGTTACATTACTTGAAAAGAAACTTGCAACACTTTACGGAGCGGAAATTATGGCAGATGTTTCAAAAATTGGTGAAAATCAGGTTTTGAAACTTGCTATTGCTTCTATTGATGACCGCTTTGCACTTGATAATGAAAGCATTGTAACAGAATGTTGTCGTGTTCTTTTTGAATTGATTTTTAATCCTAAATTTGTTAATGGTACTTTTGATGGTGACGAAGTTGAAAGCGAAAAGCGTCTTTTAGCAGAGCAGTTAGGTGCTGAAATGAGTGACAAGAGAACTTATGCTAAAAATCGTCTTGAAGAAATAATGTGTGAAGAAGAACTTTATGGTATTAACAGATTAGGTACTGTTGAAGGGATAAATGCTATAACAAAAGAAGCTCTTACAGAGGCTTATAAAAAGGTTTTAAAAACATCAAAAATTCTTGTGTCTGTAAGTGCTAATGGTAATGTTGAAACAGAAAACATTAAAAATCTCTTTTTGGAATATGCAGAGGGTATTGAAAGAACCCCTGAAAAACAAGAAACTCTTTATGTTGAGAATGCAGAAGATGTTACTTATGTAAAAGAAACTGCACCTGTAAAACAGGGTAAGCTTGTTATGGGATTCAGAATGGGTATGAAAGACCGTAACGATGACTATGCCGCAAAGAGAATTATGTCGGATGTTTTCGGCGGTAACCCTAACTCAAAACTCTTTAAGGTCGTAAGAGAAGAAATGAGTCTTTGCTATTACTGTTCCTCAAGAATGATAAGAGCAAAGGGGATAATGATTGTTCAGAGTGGTATTGAAAGCTTTAACGAAGAAAAGGCTAAAAATGCTATTTTAGACCAGCTTGAAGAAATTAAAAAGGGTAATTTTACAGATGAGGATTTAGATGCATCTAAAAAATCACTTGAGGATGCTTTCAGAAGTGTCAGCGATAGTCCTGAGGGGCTTGATTCGTGGTTCACAACTCAACTCGAGCATAGCGAGTATTTATATCCTGAAGATTATATAAATATGTTTAAGAGTGTTACAAAAGAAGATGTTATAAGAGCGGCAAATGATGTAACTCTTGATACTGTATTTATGTTAGAGGGTACAGAAGAGGGGGATGAAGAATAATGGAATATATCAAAAATGATATTTTAGATGAAGGCTATTATTCAATAGACCATAAATCAGGACTGAAAATTTTTGTTTATCCTAAAAAAGATTATGCTTCTACCTACGCTGTATTTGGTACAAAATATGGTTCAATAGATACCCGATTTAAAAGAAGCGATAAAGATGAATTTATTGAAATTCCTGAGGGGACTGCACACTTTTTAGAGCATAAGCTTTTTGAAAGTGAAGAGCTTGATGCTTTTCAGCGATATGCAAAAACAGGTGCATCTGCAAATGCTTACACAAGCTTTGACAGAACCTGCTACCTTTTTACTTGCACAGGTCATTTTAAAGAGAATTTTGAAATATTACTCGATTTTGTAAAACATCCATATTTTACAGAAGAAACTGTGCAGAAAGAACAAGGTATTATCGGTCAGGAAATAGATATGTATAAAGATTTACCTGACTGGGTTTGTCTTTTTAATATGCTTTCAGGTATGTATCATAATCATCCTGTAAAAATTGATATTGCAGGTACAAAGCAATCTATTTCACAAATTACTGCAAAAATGCTTTTTGATTGCTACGATACCTTTTATAATCTTTCAAATATGGCACTTGCAGTTGCAGGTAATGTAACACCGGAAGAAGTAATTGAAATTGCTGACAGACTTTTAGAAAAAGAAGAAAAGGTTACAGTTGAAAGAGCATTTAAAGAGGAACCTGAAACAATTGTAAAACAATATGTTGAAGAAAAATTAGCCCTTGTTACACCTGTTTTTTGTCTTGGTTATAAAGAAAATTATGAAACACCAGAAAGAACAATTAAAGAAACTATTGGTAAAAGCTTGCTTTTAGATATGGTTGCAGGGCAGAGCTCAGATTTATATAAAGAGCTTCTTGATAACGGACTTATAAATGATAGTTTTTCAACAGAATATTTCAATGGTCATGGTTATGCTACACCAATGTTTTCAGGTGAATCACTTGACCCTAAAAAAGTAGCAAAGCTTATTGATGAGAAAATTTCTTATTATAAAGAAAATGGTTTTACAAACGAGGAATTTGAAATTGTCAGAAAGAAGCATTATGGTAAAACCGTAAGAGCATTTTCAGATGTCGACACGATTGCAAATGGTCTTATTGTATCTCATTTTGATAACGATGACCTTTTCTCGGAATTTAAAGTTTTACAGGAAATCACAGCAGAATATTGCTACGGATTATTAAAAAATTCATTTAACAAAGATTTGGCGGTGCTTTCAGTAGTTATGCCAAAAGAAATATAGGAGTTTATTATGATTGAATGGTTTGCAGACTTTTCAAGGGTCTCATTTGGCGGAATTGAAAATGTCTTTGATGTTTCATCTGTTTTTTGTGAATTTTATATTGGCGGTAATCTCTATTCTATCAAATGGTATGGTGTGATTATTGCATTTGGTCTTATATTAGCCGCACTTTTCGGTGGTAGAATTGCTTATACCTGGAAAATGGATTTAAGCAAAATGGTCGATGTTTTAATATACGGTATGTTCGGCGGTATTATTTGTGCAAGGGCATATTATGTTGCTTTCGAGTGGGACTACTATAGTATGCACCCAGAAGAGATTTTTGAAATATGGCGTGGCGGTCTTGCGATTTACGGTGGTATTATAGGCGGTATTATTGCCGCATTTATTACTTGTAAGTTGGAAAAACTTAATTTTTACAATTTGCTTGACTGTGCGGGGATGTCACTTTTAATAGGTCAGGGTATAGGCAGATGGGGTAACTATGCTAATCAAGAGGCATTTGGCGTATTTACAAATGGTAATTACGGAATGATGAGTGATAAAGTCATTTCGTACATAGAAAGACATCCTGAGCTTTATGGACTTGAGGGTGTAGAGAATATAGAAGAATATATTGAGGCTAATAATCTGTTTGTTCACCCTACATTTTTCTATGAATTTGCGTGGTGTATGTTAGGTGTTTTGGTGCTTTATATAATCACACGAAAATTCAGAAAATTCAGCGGACAGACATTCCTTTGTTATGGAATCTGGTATGGAATTGAAAGAGCATTTGTTGAGGGGCTTCGTACAGACAGTCTTTATATAGGTAACACCGATTTAAGAGTTTCGCAGGTTTTATCAATTGCAATAGTTGTTGTTTGTGCAGTTGTTCTTGTGGTTAAACTTTTAACTTTAAGAAAGAAACCTGTTTTAATTGAAGGCGTTGATTATTTTCCAGCAGATGAAAAACAAGTTAAAAAAGCAAAGAAAAATAAGCCTGTAAAAGATGAAAAAGAAAACAAAGATTTTTCAAATGATGATAAAAAAGGTGAAGAGTAATGGCAATTATAATTGACGGTAAAGAAGTAGCAAAAGAAAAAAGAGAGCAAATAAAAAGTCGTGTTGAAGCATTGAAGTCACAAGGTGAAACAGTTGGTCTTGCAGTTATTATTGTTGGTGAAAATCCTGCTTCAAGAGTTTATGTGAACAACAAGAAAAAAGGTTGTTTAGAAGTTGGAATTGAGTCTTTTGAATATGCTTTGCCAGAAGCTACAACAGAACAAGAATTAAAGGAACTTGTTGAAAAACTTAATAATGATGACAGAGTAAATGGTATTTTATGTCAACTTCCTTTGCCAAAGCATATAAATGAGGATGCGGTTATAAATACAATTTCACCAAAAAAGGATGTTGACGCATTCCACCCACAGAATGTTGGTCACATTATGATTGGCGATTATACATTTTTACCTTGTACACCTGCAGGAATTATGGAGATGCTTAAATTTTACAATATTTCTGTAAGTGGTAAAAAGTGCGTTGTAATAGGCAGAAGTAATATTGTTGGTAAACCTATGGCAATGCTTTTGCTCAAAGAAAATGGTACAGTTGAAATCTGCCATTCAAGAACTGAAAATTTAAAAGAAGAAACTCTTACTGCCGATATTTTAGTTGCCGCTGTTGGTAAGGCGAATTTTGTGACAGCAGATATGGTAAAGCAAGGTGCGGTTGTAATTGATGTTGGTATGAATAGAGATGAAAACGATAAACTTTGTGGTGATGTCGATTTTGAAAATGTCAAAGAAATGGCATCATATATAACACCTGTGCCTGGTGGTGTAGGTCCTATGACGATTACAATGCTTCTTGAAAACACAGTAAGAGCAGTGGAAGATTAAAATCATAGTGTAACTTACACATAAATTCGGCGCAAATTTTGGTTAATTTTAAAGCATAAAACCCCGTTCAGTTAATGGCTGATTGCTTGACAACTGAACGGGGTTATTGTATAATACAAGGGTATGTAAACTAATACAAGTATAGTTTGTATCAAGTAGAATTTTTATTGAAGGGATGCGTGTTAAATGACAGCATTGAAAAAACCTTTGAGTGGCATTTTAGCGTTTATTTTAATATTCGCTTTTGTGGCAGTCACTCCTGTAGTAGCTTTTGCGGAAGATGAAGTAATTGAATTTTCCAAAGAAGAAATCGAACTTAACAAAAAGCAAGAAGATGGCTTTGAGTATGTAAGAACTGCTGATGGTTCAGCGGCTATTTTAGTTGGCTATGTTGGTACTGAAACTGAAGTGAAAATTCCATCTTCAATCAATAACCTTAAAGTTATTGAAATTGCTGACGAAGCATTTATGAACAATACAACAATCACTGAAGTAACAGCAACAAACAATGTTACTACTATTGGTGATAGAGTATTTATGGGTTGTACTTCTCTTAAAGAAGTTAAAGCAATCAAATCTGTAACATCTATGGGTGAATCAGTATTTGAGGGTTGTACTTCTCTTGTAGCAGTTACAATTCCTGATACGGTTGTTAATATCCCTGCTCGCACATTCTATGGTTGTTCTTCTCTTAAAGATGCAGAAGCACATAAAAATTTAAAGGGTGTTTCTCCTGATGCTTTAACAGGAACTGCTTGGGAACAGAGTCAACCAGATGGTGCTTTGGCATTCGGTAGAATTTGCTATGGTTATAAAGGTAATGTAACAAACCTTGTAATTCCAGAGGGTGTTTCAATTATTGAGCCTTATGCATTCCTTGGTTGCGAACAAATCAAAACAGTTGAATTTGGTCCTGATGTTGAAGAAATTGGTCTTTATGCATTCCAGAATTGTGTAAACCTTGAGACTATGGTTTGTAGTTCAGCAGTTTCAATTATTAAAGCTGGTGCATTTAAAGGTTGTTCTTCACTTAAAGAAGCAGATTTTTCTGAATGTACAATTTCAACTATTGGTTACGAAAGTTTTGCAGGTTGTACATCACTTACAAGTGTTAAGCTTCACGAAACACTTAGCGATATTGGTGTAAGAGCATTCGAGGGTACTGCAATTAAAACACTTGAATTGGGCAAAAATGTTAATTCACTTGGTAAGGATTTAATCCTTAACAATAAAGTTTTTGAAGGCTTTACAGTTGTAGATAAAAATAAAGATTATTCATCAATTGATGGTGTTCTTTACAATAAGAATGGTAACAGTCTTATAATGTTCCCAACAGGTAAAACTGGTACATTTGAAATTCCACAAGGTGTTTCTGAAATCCGTGAGGGTGCTTTCAAAAATTCTGCAATTACAGAAATTAAAATTCCACAAGATTCTGCACTTGATACAATTGGTAATAATGCATTTGAAGGTTCAAAGATTACTTCAATCTCTCTTCCAGAAGCAGTTACAGTAATTAACTCTGAAACATTTAAAAATGCAGAAAACCTTAAAGCAGTTGAACTTGGTTCAAATGTTTTAAAAATTGGTAAATCTGCTTTTGAAGGTGCAAAAGCATTAACTGAAATAAATCTTCCTGATACACTTCGTGATGTTTCTGCTTACGCATTTAAAAACACAGGTCTCGTTACAGCAAACATTGGTAACGGTGTTGTGAGAATAGGTACAGAAGCTTTTGCAGATAACAAATCACTTAAAGAAGTTGTTTTAGGTGAAAATCTTGAAAAACTTGGCGCAGGTTCATTTATGAACTGTGTTGCACTTGCAAAAATCAATCTTCCACTTAATGTGAATGATTTTGATATGACGGCTTTCAAAGGTTGTAAAGCACTTAAAAAGATTGCAGTTTCAAATGATAATCAAAACTTCAAAGTAGCAGCAGGTGCTATTTATTCAGCAGATGGTAAAACTCTTGTAGCAGTTGCAAATAACACACTTACTGAACTTACAATTGCAGATGGAACAGAAGTTATTGCTGCTAATGCATTTGATTTAGCAACAGGTGTAAATAAAATTACATTCCCTCAGACTCTCGTAAATGTTAAGAACGGAGCTCTTGATGTTACAAATTGGTTTAATGCACAGAATGGTGTAGTTTACGCAGGTTCAGTTCTTTACAAAGTAACAGGTAATGTAGCAGATGTTAAAATTGCTGATAAAACAACTTCAATTGCAGATGGTGCATTAAATAATAAAGCGGTTAAAACAGTAACAATTCCTGAAACTGTTAAAGTTATTGGTGCTTATGCATTTGCAGAGTCTGGTATTACTGAAATCGTAATTCCAAATTCAGTAACATCAATCGGTAATAATGCATTCCAGAGCGCTGCTCTTAAAAAGATTACTCTTTCAAATACCCTTGAAACAATGGGTAAGGCAATGTTTAAAGATTGTGCTTCTCTTGCATCAGTTAAAATTCCTGCAACAATCAAAAACATTCCTGTTGATACATTCCTTGATTGTAAATCACTTGTTAAGGTTGATTTAGCTGCAGTTGAAACAATTGGTAAATACGCATTCTCAAATTGTGAAAAGCTTACTTCAGTTGAACTTCCTGAAACTCTTACAGAACTTGACCCGATGAGCTTCTTAGGTTGTAAAGCACTTGCAACAATCAATGTAAAAGAAGGTAACGCAAAGTTCAAATCAGTAGATGGTGTTGTAATTTCAGCAGATGAAGATAATGTATTCAATACAATTGCATTGTATCCAGCAGGTAAACTTGGTGGTTACACAATCGCTGATGATATTAAATTTGTTGCAGATAGAGCATTCTATGATTGCGATAATCTTGCAGAAATTACTTTCCCAGATGGAATTGAAAGAATCGGTAACGAAGCATTCTTTGATTGTGATGCACTTCTTACAGTTACACTTCCTGAGGGTGCAAGAAATGTAGGCGACTATGCATTCGCTTCTTGTAATGAACTTCGTGAGTTCATTGTAAATAGTAACCTTACAGATTATTCTGACAATGTATTTGATGGTTGCTACTACTTCAACAAAGATTTAGTTACAATCAATGTTACAGAAAGTTCAGCAGTATTTATTATAGGTATTGTTTTAATCTTCGTAGTTATTGGTGTTATCTGGTACTTCAAATATCAGAAAAAACAAGTTAAACAAGAACAAGAAATCAAGGCAGCTATTGCTGAAAGAGAGCTTCTTGAAAAGGCTAAGAAGATAAAAGAAGAAATGGCAAATAAAGAATAAAATAACTGAACCCGATTGATAAATAATTTATCAATCGGGTTCATAATTTTATAACTTACCGTTCAGAAACTCATTCTTAAACCACACATCTTCCACCTGAAATTCTTTGTGGTTCAGGTAATTTAAAATACCGGCATCGGTAGTGAAATCAAAAACTAATTTGTATGAATATAAAAACTGTTTTTTATATCCACCGAACTTTTTGTTTTGCTCATTTGTGCCATATTTACCATCACCTAAAAGTGGATGACCTAATGAACTCATATGTGCTCTTATCTGGTGAGTTCTGCCTGTGAGTAATTCAATTTCAACAAGTGAAAGTCCGTTTTTAGAAGATAATACTTTATATTTAGTAGCAATTTCTTTGCTGTCGTTTGTTTTTTGGCTTGAAACATAAACTTTGTTTTGCTTTTCATTCTTTTGAAGATAATCTTTCAAGATGCCCTCTTTTTGTTTTGGCGTACCAATAACTACACAAAGATAAAGTTTATGTAATTCGCGTTGTTTTAATTTTTTATTGAGAATTCTTAACGACTCTGCGTTTTTTGCGGCAATTATAATTCCAGCAGTGTTTCTGTCAATTCTATTGACTAAGGCAGGGGTGAAACTCATTTCATCATCTGGTAAATACTCTTTCTTTTCATAAAGGTAACGCTTAATTCTTGAAATAGCGGTGTCATTATATTCACCTTCGTTTGGGTGAGATAGAAGCCCCTGTGGTTTATCACAAAGTAAAATATTTTCATCCTCATATACTATTTTAAGTGATTTACCTGCACTTAGAAAATCATACTTTGGTTCTTTACTACCAAAAAACTCATCGTTTATATAAAGAGAAATTACATCATTTTCTAGTAATTTATAACTTATTTCACCACGCTTACCATTCACTTTTATTCTTTTGCTTCTTATGTATTTGTACATAAGTGATTGTGGTAAAAGTGGGAACGATTTTGTAAGATATTTGTCGAGTCTTTGACCTGCGTCATTCTTTTTTATTGTGAATTCTTTCATCTTTTATCAATTTCCTCTTTAATATCTTTTAATTTTTTGAAACGGCGACTGACTGCAGAACGGGAAAGGGGAGTTGACATCATTTTACCGAGTTCATCAATAGATGCTTCGGGATTTTCGAGTCTTAAAGTGCAGAGTTCTGCTAAATCCTCTGTCATATCAGTTAATTTTATTTTACTTAAAATATGTTCAATTAGTTCTATTTGAGCCATACCCGCTTCAATTGTTCTGCTTAAATTTGCAGCTTCAAAATTAGTGCGGCGATTGATTTTATTTTTTACTTGTTTCATAGCCCTGGTTTCCATTAAGAAAAAGAATGATTTTGTAGCACCTATTTTACCAATGCAATCTTCTATTTTTTCAGATTCCTTACAGTAAATAAGCTGAGTATTGTTTCTAAGCAAGTTTTTCATATTTAAATCAAGTTCATTTAATACTATCATAAATTCCGAAGCTAATTTCATTCTTGATATATTAAATTCAAGATGATATTCTTTTTCAGGGTTTGTTATGTTACCGGATACTAAAAATGCACCACGGACAAATGCACAGTAACAACAGTTTTCTTCTTCATCAGTATTTTCGAAATTCCCGAAATTTATAGAAAGCGAAATTTCTTTACCTGTGTATCCAAAAAATTCGAGAACTTTCTGACGGTCCTCTTTTTTGTCAATTCTGACTTTATGATTACCTGCTTTTGAATAAGCTATAACAGGCGATACACCGGTTAATTCATATATTAAATTGCAGTATCTCATAGCAACGCAGTTAAGCTCTGTCATAAATGAAATATCAGTTAATGAAAAACTTCTGCCAAAAATAAGCATACCTAAAGCCTCTGCCTTTTTACAACAGGCAGAGGCGGATTGCAATTCACATAATTCTTCTTTAATATCTGTTGAGAATGACATAAATTACCTCAAAAATCTGACTTCCGGTGTAAGTAATACACCTTTTTCTTTTTCTACAGTTTCTTTAACAAAATCCATAAGTTTTAAAATATCGCTTGAAGTAGCATTATCGTAATTGATAATGAAACCAGCATGTTTTTCACTTACCATAGCGCCACCGATTTGTTTGCCTTTTAAACCACATTCTTCAATGAATGCACCAGCAAAACCTACTTCAGGTCTTTTGAAAGTGCTACCAGCACTCGGGTATTCAAGTGGTTGCTTATCTTTTCTTCTGCCGAGAAGTTCAGTCATTTTTTCTTTAATTTCAGTTTGCTTACCTTTTTCTAAAGAAAATTCAACACCTGTAATAATGTAACCATTTTCTTCGTAAGCAGATTTGCGGTAACCGAAAGAAAGATTATCACCGATTAAGCAGCCTTCGTTACCATCTGTGTCGATATGGCAAACTTTTGTGACAACATCTTTCATTTCACCACCATAAGCACCCGCATTCATAAATACCGCACCACCAACAGAACCAGGAATTCCAAAAGCGAATTCAAGTCCTGAAAGGGAGTTGTCTAATGCGAAATTGCAAAGCGTGCCGAGTTTTACACCCGCTTCACAATAAATGGTAGTATCATCTAAAAGTTTAATTTTGCTTAAATTTTCAGCAATGTGAATGACAATACCATCAAGTCCATCATCACTTACTAAAACATTACTACCATTACCTAAAACTGTGTAAGTTATATCTGATTTATTACATTCTTTAATAATTTCACTTAATGCACCAGTTGACTTCGGAGAAATAAGAAGTTGACAGTTACCACCTGTTTTAAAAGTGGTGTAATCTTTCATAGAAACATTTTCTTTTACTTCACAACCGAGCTCGAGTGCTTTATTTTTTAAGTTAGTAATGTTAATCACCATCATTCGTCAAGAAGTGCGGCACCGATGATACCAGCATCATTACCTAATTTAGCAGGGAGAATAATTGTCTGATTGTTTGAGTGGACGCTATAGCGTTCTTCTGTTATATGTGCTCTGATAGGACGGAGAATTTTTTCGCCCTGACCACTTATACCACCGCCAACACAGATGATTTCAGGTTGAAGTGCATTTATGATATTAGCAATACCCACTGATACATAATAGAGATATCTGTCAATAACCTCTTTAGCAGTAGCATCACCTAAATCAAGAGCATCAAAAATTGTTTTACCTTCAACTTTATTAAGGTCACCATCGCAAGTTTTCCAAAGAAGACTTGTTTTATTGTTTTGCATAGCTTCAACAGCCTGAGAAACAAGAGCGGTTGCAGATGCGTATTTTTCCCAACAACCTCTTCTGCCACAGTTACATTGAATACCATCAACATTTATAACCATATGGCCCATTTCACCACCGCAGTAGTTAGAACCACGAATGATTTTACCATCAATTATAATACCACTACCAACACCTGTGCCGAGTGTTACAGCAACAAAATCTTTAACACCATTACCACAACCTGCAACTGCTTCACCTAATGCTGCACAGTTAGCATCATTTTCAAGATAAACAGTTTTTTTAAGTCTTGCTTCAAGCATTTCTTTTGCAGGTACATTATTGAATTGAAGGTTGTTTGAAAATTCAATTTCACCTGTTGCTTTGTTAACAGAACCAGGAGTACCAATACCGATAGATTGAACATCATCAAAAGAAATACCTGCATCTTTAATAGCCATTTCTACTGACTCTTTGATTGAGTCGAAAATTTCAGGAGCAGGACGAGGTGCTCTTGTTTTAACTTTACCACGACCTATAATTTCATTGTTTTCGTTGAGTACACCAGTTGCGATATTTGTACCGCCAAGGTCAACACCTATTCTATACATAATTATATACCTCCATATTGCAATTATTACAATTTAATTTTTTATTAAAACCAAAGTTCAAGTTCTGTTGGTGGCATATCGAAGTCTTCCATACCAACTCTTTGCAAAAATTCCTTTGCTGCGTTATAACCCATCTTTTTCTGACGATGGTTCATAGCGGCAATTTCAATTATAATTGAAAGGTTTCTACCTGGTTTAACAGGAACAACTGTTGCGGGAACTTTAATGCCTAAGATTGTAGCGTAAACATCTTCAGTACCAAGTGTATCGTAAGACTTGGTAGCATCCCATTGCTCAAGCTTAATAACCATATCAATTTTTTCAGTTTGTTTGACTGCACCCATACCGAAAATGTTTCGTGCATCAATAATACCAGGACCGCGTAATGCGACAAAGTGACGACTGTTGTCAGGCGCAGAGCCAACAAGTGATTTTGAAGAAACCTTCTTTATTAAAACCTCATCATCGGCAATAAGACGATGACCGCGTTTTATAAGTTCAACTGCAGTTTCACTTTTGCCGACTGCACTGTCACCAACTATTAAAATACCTTCACCATAAACTTCAACAAGTACACCGTGGCGAGATATTCTTTCTGCTAATTCAACACCTAAGTATGAAATAATTGTTGACATTATCTGGGATGTTGTTTCGTTGCTTTTTAAGAGAGGAACTTCGTATTGTTCGGCAAATTTTAAAAAAATTTCAGGGATTTCAATACCGCGAGTAACTATAACAGCAGGTGGTTTTAATTCAAAAAAGTTACGAAGACGAGCTTCACCTGTCACTTCGTCTAACTCTTTTAAGTAATCCATTTCACCGAGACCTAAAAACTCAAGTCTGTCAGGGTCAAAGTGTTTGCTATAACCTGCAAACATAAGACCGGGGCGGTTAACATCCTGAGAACGAATAACCAACTCGTTTTCAGGTTTCTGTGGCATATAGACAATTTCTAACCCATTGTCACGGATGAGCTTTGATAACTCAACAGTATATTTACTTGCCATTATTGTCACTCCTTGGAAGAAAACATATATACTATTATAATATATAATCGCGATAATTCCAATACCTAATTTTAAATTTATTAAAAATAGTATATAGATGCATTTTTTGTCTTTAAAACCACATTGTTTTATTCAAAATGCCATATTTTAAGAAAATGCTTGACTAACAAAGATATGTGTGTTATACTCAATGCACCTCTCGTAGAGGGTTCTTTTTTTGTGCCCTAAATTTGGAGAGGGAGGCTAATCAGAAATTGGAGGTGCCGTTCGTGAGAGTTAAAATTACACTTTCCTGCACAGAATGTAAACAACGCAATTACAACACTATGAAGGAAAAGAAAAACAACCCGGATAGGTTGGAGATGAAGAAGTATTGCAGATTTTGCAAGAAACACACTCTCCACAGGGAAACAAAGTAAGGAGGTAACTTATGGCTGACGAGAAAAAAGTAACAGATGCCGAGGTTGCCACTAAAAAGGCAAAGAAGACTGAGAAGAAAGCTAAAAAAGCTCCTTCAAAATTCAGTCCTAAAAATGTCGGTAAAGGAATCGCTCGTTTCTTTAAAGACCTCAGAGGTGAAACAAAGAAGATTGTTTGGCCGGGTCCAAAAATGATTGTGAAAAGTACAGGTATTGTACTTGCAACAATTCTCGTTCTCGGTGCAGTTGTTTGGTTAATTGACTTTGCTGTTTCAGGTGGCATAAGTGCCCTTAATGGTGCAGCAAATGAGGTTACTACTGAAGTTGTAACAGAGAATGCTTCTGACGAAACAGATGAACATGACCACGATCATTCAGAAGATGAAGCAGAAGATGACACAGCTGCTGAAAACTAATTCTTAGGTTTTATTCGGAGGTGCATTATGGCTGGCGATGCAAGATGGTATGTAATTCATACTTATTCAGGCTACGAAAATAAGGTAGCAGGTAATATCGCAAAAATTGTTGAAAACCGTAAAATGCAAGACAAAATTCTTGATGTTTGCATTCCTCTTGAAAAGGTTGTTGAAGTTAAAGACGATAAAACAGTCGAAGTTGAGAGAATGGTATTCCCAAGTTATGTAGTTGTTAAACTTGCGGTTGAATACGATGATGATAACCAACCACAGGTTCCTAATGAAACCTGGCACGCTATCAGATACACTCGTGGAGTAACAGGATTTGTTGGTCCTGAAAGTAAACCTGTACCACTTACTGATAAAGAAGTTGAAAAACTCGGTATAGAAAACAAAGTTGTTGAGGTTACTTATGACCTTGGCGATATGGTTACAGTTACAGATGGTCCATTCGAAGGCTTCTCAGGTGTAGTTGAAGCTATTGATACCGAAAAGAATATGGTAAGAGTTACTATTTCTATGTTCGGTAGAGAAACACTTGTTGAGTTTGAACTTAATCAAGTGCAGAGTGCAGTAGAATAATACTGCTATTAAATTGGTAACAAGCGTTATTTAACGCGGTTATATGCGACAGTATTTGTCGCGTGTGGGAGGAGCAAGGCGAGCTTCTTGTTCCGCCATACCACGAATTTTGGAGGTGCAAAACATGGCTCAAAAAGTTGTAGGTCTTATTAAATTACAGATTCCCGCTGGTAAAGCAACTCCGGCACCACCTGTTGGTCCTGCATTAGGTCAACATGGCGTAAACATTATGGCGTTCACAAAAGAATTCAATGAACGCACAAAGAACGACATGGGTCTTATTATCCCAGTTGTTATTACAGTTTATGCTGACCGTTCTTTCACATTTATTACAAAGACACCACCTGCTGCTGTTCTTATTAAGAAAGCATGTGGTATTGAAAGCGGTTCAGGTGTACCGAATAAAACAAAAGTTGCAACAATTACCGGAGAGCAAGTAAGAAAAATCGCAGAGCAGAAAATGCCTGACTTAAACGCAGCAGATATAGATGCAGCTATTTCAATGGTTGCTGGTACTGCTCGTAGTATGGGCGTTACTGTTGTAGATTGATGCTCCCGGGTGGGAGGTAAATCCGATTTAACCACTCTATAGGGAGGAAATTAAAGACTATGAAACATGGTAAAAAATATGTAGAGAGCGCAAAACTCGTAGATAGCACAAAACTCTATGATGTAGCAGAGGCTCTCGAACTTGCAGCAAAGACTGCAAGTGCTAAATTTGATGAAACTGTTGAGATGCACATTCGTCTCGGTGTTGACTCTCGTCACGCTGACCAACAAGTTAGAGGCGCTGTTGTTCTTCCTAACGGTACTGGTAAAAAAGTTCGCGTTGCTGTATTTGCAAAAGGCGATGCTGCTAGTGCTGCAGAAGCTGCAGGTGCTGATATTGTAGGTGCAGAAGACCTTCTCGCTCAGATTCAGGGCGGTATGATGGACTTCGATGTATGTATCGCTACACCAGACATGATGGGTCTCGTAGGTCGTTTAGGTAAAGTTCTCGGTCCAAGAGGTCTTATGCCTTCACCAAAAGCTGGTACTGTTACTCCAGATGCTGCTAAAGCTGTTGAAGAAGCAAAAGCTGGTAAAATTGAGTACCGTCTTGACAAAACAAATATTATTCACTGCCCAATTGGTAAAGCTTCATTTGGTGGCGAGAAGTTAACAGAAAATGCTAACGCTCTTCTTGACGCTGTTATTAAAGCAAAACCAGCTGCAACAAAAGGTACTTATATCCGTTCTTGTGTTGTTGCTACAACAATGGGCCCTGGTATCCGTGTAAATGCTGCAAAGCTTACAGGTGCTCCAGTAGCTGAATAATAAAAAAAGTGTTGACAAGCACAAATAATTATGATAATATACCTATGCTGTTCTAAAGACAGTAGGTGCAAAGTGCCTAAAGGTTAATTTCGACCGCCTACCGAGGAATTGCGTTACTAACATTTTTATGTGTTTTAATGCCTTTCTCGTGTTGTGCGTGAAAGGCATTTTTGATTATAAAATTTCGCTTATAGCGGAGGTGAATTTTTTTGGCAAGTGCAAAAGTTTTAGAAGCTAAAAAAGCTGAAGTTGCTGCTCTCTCTGAGAGATTTCAAAATGCTTGTGCCGGTGTTCTCGTAGATTACAAAGGTATCAATGTTGCTGATGATACAGCTCTTCGTGCAGAACTTCGTAAAGAAGGTGTTGAGTACACAGTTACTAAAAACACTATGATTGAACTCGCAGTTAAGGGTTCAGAACTCGAAGGTCTTACAGATTGTCTTAAAGGCACTACTGCAGTTGCAACATCTAAAGATGACTATGTAGCTGCTGCAAGAATTCTTGCAAAGTATGCTTCAACTCATGAAAACTTTAACATTAAGAGTGGTTTCCTTGATAATGAAGTAATCAGCCTTGAAAAAATCGATAGCCTTGCAAAACTTCCATCAAGAGAAGTTCTTCTTGCTACTGTATGTAATGTATTTAATGCTCCAATCGCATCATTCGCTCGTGCAGTTCAAGCTATCGTAGATAAAGGTGAAGCAGCAGCCGAATAATTGCTGTAAAATCAAAAAACAAAAATTAAATTTATTTAAAGAGCAAAATGCTCAAATTTAGGAGGAAAATAAAATGGCATCAGAAAAAATTACTGCTATTGTTGAAGAATTAAAAGTTCTTACAGTTCTTGAACTCTCAGAACTCGTAAAAGCTGTAGAAGAAGAATTTGGCGTATCTGCAGCAGCTGCAGTTGCAGTTGCAGCTCCAGTTGATGGTGGCGCAGCAGCAGCTGAAGAGAAAACAGAATTTGACGTTGTACTTACAGACGTTGGTGCAAACAAAATCGCTGTTATCAAAGTTGTTCGTGAAATCACAGGTCTTGGCCTTGCTGAAGCAAAAGCTAAGGTTGACGGTGCTCCTGCAACTCTTAAAGAAGCAGCTTCTAAAGAAGATGCTGAAGCAGCAAAAGCTAAGCTTGAAGAAGCTGGCGCAAAAGTTGAACTTAAATAATTTGAGTTTCATAAAAAAATGCTCGGTAGAGAAATCTACCGAGTTTTTTTATTGTTAGTCGTTAAATTTTGATCTTTCAGGCATTTCTGATAATTTCAAATTGCTCTGAAAGTGCTTTTGCAATAATTCCGTGACCTGCAGCAGTTGGGTGTACACCATCTATGAGCCAGTATGTAGATTCAGCAATTTTTGAAAGCTCGTCAAATTTATCTTGTAAAGGAACAAAACTGAGATTGTATTTTTCTGCTACTTCTTTTACAGATTTTGCTCTTAATTCTGTTTCACTTCTGAATTTTGCCCATTTTTCCTCTGTTGCAGGACCTTTTAAAACGAATGGCTCGAGCATGATAATTTTGATTTCTGGTAACGCTTCTTTTACTTCTTCAATAAGCATAGAAAGAATTTTTTTGAATTTTTCATTATCTACACCATTTTCAACTGAAAGCTCGTGCCAGACATCATTTATACCGATTAAAATGCTCATATAGTCAGGTTTTAAGTTGATAATATCGCACTTTATTCTTGCGTAAAGGTCAACAATTCTGTTACCGCTTATACCTTTGTTTATAAATGTATATTCATTAGGGCTTTCGCTCATATATTTTGCTGCAACAATGTTAGGGTAGCCGTAGCCAAAATTGTTTATATCTTCACGGCGTCTGTCAGCATCTGTAATTGAGTCTCCCTGAAAAAGAAAAGTTTTCATTATGAACACCTCTTGTGTAAATTTATATTTTGATAATAACATATTTTTTGGTCGTTTAAAAGTATTTTATAGAAAAAACTGTATTTTATTGACATACATTTTTTTTTATGATAACATTTTGAAAGTAATTAAAATTTGAAATGAGGGGGTGCAAATATGTCAATTGCGTTAGAGGTTACTCTATTTGTTTTAGGGCTTACGCTTGTTGTAAAGGGTAGCGATTTTTTTGTTGATGCCGCTACAAAAATTGCAACTGCGGCAAGAGTTCCAAAATTTATAATTGGTGCTACGCTTGTAAGTGTTGCAACTACCTTACCTGAAATTTTTGTTTCAGTTTTTTCGTCAATTCAAGGGAAACCTGCAATGGCATTCGGCACATCAGTTGGTAGTGTCACTGCGAACCTTTGTGTTATGATAGCACTTTCGTTTATTTATATGCCTACAATCTTTAAAAGACTTGATTATTTGCATGAAAGCATTTTGCTCCTTCTTTCAGTAATTACATTAGGGTATTGTGCTATTGAACGCAGAATTGGTGTTGAAAGTGCTATTATACTTCTTGTTATTTTTGCACTTTTTATTATTCAGAATATAAAAAGTGCTTACAGTAATCATGTGCCTGATGTTTTTAAATTTAAATCACTGGAAGATGAAGACGAAGAAGCACGAATTTTAAAAAGGCGTAATCATGCAAAAGATTTTCTTAAATTTATTGTAAGTGCTGTCTTTATGCTGTTGGGCTCTCAACTTATAGTTTACAATGGTGGAGAAATCGCTTTAAAATTAGGTGTAACAGAAAGAGTTGTTTCAACTACAGTTATTGCACTTGGTACATCTTTGCCTGAGTTTGCAACTGCAATTTCAGCCTTTTCTAAAAAACAATCATCTGTTTCTTTTGGTAATATAATTGGTGCTAATATTATAGATATAGGCTTGATTTTACCACTTGCAACACTTATTTCGGGTGGTGTATTGCCACTTAGTTGGGACCAGTCATATATTGATATTTCGATATGTATAGTGGTAACACTTTTAACACTTGTTCCGTCATTTGTAACAAAAAGATTTATGCGTTGGCAGGGCGCACTTTTACTTTGTATTTACTCAGCATATTTCTGTATAACTTGTGGACTTATCACAGTATAAAATACACGATATTTTATTTATAATATATAAAGACTACATTCTTTCATTTGGCGTAAATGAGAGAATGTAGTTTTTTAATGACTAACGACCAACGACCAACGACTAAAAATGAGAAATCTAATTTTTTTCATTTTTCTCTTGACATCTTGAAACCGTTGTAATATAATTATAAAATCTACAATAATGGAATAGTATCGGTAACTGTATTTTGCTATTCTTTAATTGTGCAGAAGTAACAATTTATGCGTTTTAAATTTTACGCGTAAAATTTTACCAATCAAAATTTGTTAAATATTTCTTTTTCTAGCTTTTTACGAGTAGAAAAGGAGTTAATTATAGGAACGGAGTGATAAACTTATGGCGAATGTGAAACCCGTAAAGCTTGGTAAGAATACCCGTATGAGTTTTGCTGAAATCAATGAAGTTATGGAAATGCCAAATCTTATTGAAGTTCAGAAAAATTCTTATAAGTGGTTTCTTGACACAGGTCTTAAAGAGGTTTTCCGTGATATTGATGAAATCACGGACTATACAGGTAATCTTGTTTTAAGTTTTGTAGATTACCGTATGGACGAAAAGCCGAAGTACAGTGTGACTGAATGTAAGGAAAGAGATGCAACTTATGCTGCTCCTTTAAGAGTTACAGTCAGACTTTACAACAAGGAAACAGGCGAGATTAAGGATAACGAGGTTTATATGGGTGACTTCCCTATTATGACCGACAGTGGTACTTTTGTTATCAATGGTGCAGAACGCGTTATCATTTCACAGCTCGTTCGTTCACCTGGTGTTTACTACGGCAATACATTTGACAAAAATGGTAAAAAACTTTTCACAACTACTGTTATTCCAAACAGAGGTGCGTGGCTTGAGTACGAAACAGACCAGAATGATGTATTCAATGTAAGAATTGATAAGAACAGAAAACTTCCTATTACAACATTTATCAGAGCATTAGGTTTAAGTTCTAATGCTGAAATTCGTGAATTCTTCGGTGATGATGACAGAATTGAAGCAACTCTCGAAAAAGATACAACACAGAATACAGAGGAAGCTTTACTTGAAGTTTACAAAAAACTTCGTCCTGGTGAACCACCAACACTCGAAACTGCACAAGCACATCTTGATGGTCTTTTCTTTGACCCACACAGATATGATATTTCAAGAGTTGGTCGTTATAAATACAATAAGAAACTTGCTATTGCAGAAAGAATAGCAGGTGGAATTCTTGCTGCTCCTGTTTTTGACCCAATGACAGGCGAACTCCTTTTGGATGAAGGCGAAAAAGTATCAAAAGAAATGGCAGACAAAATCGACAGAGCAGGTGTAAAAGAAGTACTCCTTACTGTTGAAGAAAGAGTTGTTAAAGTTATTTCTAATGGTATGGTTGACCCAATGGATTTCGTAAAGGGATTCACTGCAGAGCAACTTGAAGAAATTGCTATTAATGAAAAAGTATGTTTCAGTGTACTTTCAGACCTTATTAATCAGTATGGCGACAGCGGTGAAGAACTCTATGAAAAAATGAGAGAGAACTGTGACGCTCTTATTCCAAAAACTATCACAATTGATGATATTTTTGCTACAATCAACTATCTTAACTGCCTCGGTAATGAGCTCGGCACAACAGATGATATTGACCACCTCGGTAACCGTCGTATCCGTTCTGTTGGTGAACTTCTTCAAAACCAGTTCAGAATTGGTTTCACAAGAATGGAAAGAGTTATTCGTGAAAGAATGACTCTTCAGGCTCAGGAACCAGACAAGGCAACTCCTTCCGCACTTATAAATATCAGACCGGTTATTGCTGCAATTAAAGAGTTCTTTGGTTCATCTCCACTTTCACAATTTATGGACCAGACAAACCCACTTGCAGAACTTACTCATAAGAGAAGACTTTCGGCTCTCGGTCCTGGTGGTCTTTCACGTGACCGCGCAGGTTTCGAAGTTCGTGACGTTCACTACAGCCACTATGGTCGTATGTGCCCTATCGAAACTCCTGAAGGTCCTAACATCGGTCTTATTTCATATCTTGCAACATTCGCAAGAATCAATAAATACGGATTTATTGAAGCTCCATTCCGTAAAATCGACAAGAAAACTGGTAAAGTTCTTGACGAAGTTGAATATATGACAGCTGACGTAGAAGATAACTACTGCGTTGCACAGGCTAACGAACCACTTTCTCAGGATGGTCACTTCATCAATGACCGTGTTACAGTTCGTTATCGTGACGAGTTCAGAGAAGTTGCTCCTACTGTTGCTGACTATATGGACGTTTCTCCAAAAATGGTATTCTCAGTTGCTACTTCAATGATTCCATTCCTTGAGAACGATGACGCCAACCGTGCACTCATGGGTTCAAACATGCAGCGTCAGGCAGTTCCTCTTCTCAAAACAGAATCTCCTATTGTTGGTACTGGTATGGAATACAAAGCTGCTGTTGACAGTGGTGTTGTTGTTCTTGCTAAGCGTGCAGGTACAGTTACTGCAGTTAGTGCTAAAACAGTTGAAGTTACAACAGATAAAGGTGAAGTTGATACTTACGACCTTATTAAATTTATGCGTTCTAACCAAGGTACTTGTGTAAACCAACGCCCAGTTGTTGAAATTGGTGAAAAGGTTGAAGAGGGTACAGTTATCGCAGACGGTCCTGCAACTTCACAAGGTGAAATTTCTCTTGGTAAAAATGCCCTTGTCGCATTTATGACATGGGAAGGTTACAACTACGAAGACGCCGTTCTTCTTAATGAAAGAGTTGTTCGTGAAGATATTTACACATCAATTCATATTGAAGAGCACGAAGTAGAAGCAAGAGATACAAAACTCGGACCTGAAGAAATCACAAGAGATATTCCGAATGTCGGTGAAGATGCTCTCGCTAATCTCGATGAGGAAGGTATTATCCGTGTTGGTGCAGAGGTTCACTCAGGTGATATCCTTGTTGGTAAAGTTACACCTAAGGGTGAAACAGAACTTACTCCTGAAGAAAGACTTTTAAGAGCTATCTTCGGCGAAAAGGCAAGAGAAGTTCGTGACTCATCACTCCGCGTTCCACACGGTGAATATGGTGTTGTTGTTCAGGTTGAAGTATTTACAAGACAAAATAGTGACGAACTTAACCCTGGTGTTAATAAAGTTGTTCGTTGTTATATAGCTCAGAAACGTAAAATCAGCGTTGGTGACAAGATGGCTGGTCGTCACGGTAACAAGGGTGTTGTTTCTCGTATTCTTCCACAGGAAGATATGCCATTCTTACCAGATGGTACTCCACTTGATATCGTTCTCAACCCACTCGGTGTTCCATCTCGTATGAACATCGGTCAGGTTCTTGAAGTTCACTTAGGTTATGCTGCTCGTGCACTCGGCTTTAAGGTTATGACACCTGTATTTGACGGTGCTCACGAAAGCGATATCCGTGATTTACTTTCTGAAGCAAACCTTTCTACAGATGGTAAAACATGGCTTACAGATGGTAGAACTGGTCGTCAGTTTGATAATCCTGTTACTGTAGGTGTTATGTACTACCTTAAGCTCCACCACCTTGTTGACGATAAAATTCATGCTCGTTCAACAGGTCCTTACTCACTCGTTACACAACAACCACTCGGCGGTAAAGCTCAGTTTGGTGGTCAGCGTTTCGGTGAAATGGAAGTTTGGGCACTCGAAGCTTATGGTGCTGCATATACTCTTCAGGAAATTCTTACAGTTAAGTCAGACGATGTTGTTGGTCGTGTTAAGACTTACGAATCAATCGTTAAAGGTCTTAATGTTCCGAAATCAGGTGTTCCTGAGTCATTCAAGGTTCTTATTAAAGAACTTCAGTCACTCGGTCTTGATATTCGTGTACTTGACAAAGACAATAACGAAATTGATTTAAAACAGAACTTTGATGATGAAATCAATCTTCCGAATGTTGATGATGAAGCATTCAGCAATGTCAACGATGCAGAAGGTGCAGAGGGTTACGGAATCAAAGACAGTGAGGGTGAAGATTATATCCCTGAAACTGATTTTGAGGATGATGACTTTGCAATGGATGACGATTTCGGATACGAAGATGATGGCGATGACTTTGGTTTCGCTGACGATATGGATGAATAATTTAATGTTCTGTAAATAAAATAAGGAAGAAGGGTAATTCATATATGGCATACGCTTCAAAAGTTGAAACAATTGAAGAGAATAACATAGATTTTGAATCAATAAAAATCGGTCTTGCTTCACCGGAGCAAATCAGAGAATGGTCATACGGTGAAGTTAAGAAACCCGAAACAATAAACTACCGTACCCTTAAACCGGAAAGAGATGGTCTTTTCTGTGAGAAAATTTTCGGACCTACTAAGGACTGGGAATGCCACTGCGGAAAGTACAAAAGAATCCGTTATAAAGGTAAGGTTTGTGAACGCTGCGGCGTTGAAATTACAAAAAATAAAGTAAGACGCGAAAGAATGGGTCACATTGAGCTTGCAGCTCCGGTTTCTCATATCTGGTATTTCAAGGGTACACCATCAAGAATGGCTCTTATGCTTGGTGGTGCAAAAGAGGGGATCTCTCACCGTGACCTTGAAAAAGTTCTTTATTTTGCAAAATATATCGTTATTGACCCAGGTGATACTCCACTTGAAAAATATCAGATATTAAGTGATAAAGAATACGATGATATGGTATTAAGATATGATGCCGATTCATTTAAAGCTGGTATGGGTGCAGAAGCAATCAAAGAACTTCTTTCTGAAATTGATGTTGACGCATTATGCGTAGCATTAAAAGAAGAGCTTCAGGATGCTGCTGGTCAGAAAAGAATAAGACTTCTTAAAAAACTTGAGGTTGCTGAAGCATTCCGTGCATCAGGTAACCGTCCTGAATGGATGATTCTTGACGCAATTCCAGTTATTCCACCAGATATTCGTCCTATGGTTCAGCTTGATGGTGGTAGATTTGCGACATCTGACCTTAATGACCTTTACAGAAGAGTTATTAATAGAAATAACCGTCTTCAAAAACTTCTTGAGCTTGGTGCTCCTGAAATCATTATCCGCAACGAAAAGAGAATGTTACAGGAAGCTGTTGACGCTCTTATAGATAATGGCAGACGCGGCAGACCAGTTACTGGTCCTAACAACCGTGCTTTAAAATCTCTTTCAGATATGCTTAAAGGTAAGCAAGGTCGTTTCCGTCAGAACCTTTTAGGTAAGCGTGTTGACTATTCAGGTCGTTCAGTTATCGTTGTTGGTCCTGAACTTAAGCTTTATCAGTGCGGTCTTCCTAAAGAAATGGCTCTTGAGCTTTTCAAACCATTCGTTATGAAACGTCTTTGGGAACTCGGTATTGCTAATAATATTAAATCAGCTCGTAAAATGGTAGAAAGAGCTCGTCCAGAAGTTTGGGATGCTCTTGAAATCGTTATTAAAGACCATCCGGTTATGCTTAACCGTGCTCCAACACTTCACAGACTTGGTATTCAGGCATTTGAACCAATGCTTGTTGAAGGTAGAGCTATTAAACTTCACCCACTCGTTTGTACAGCTTTCAACGCTGACTTCGACGGTGACCAGATGGCTGTTCACGTACCACTTTCAGCAGAAGCACAAGCAGAAGCTCGTTTCTTAATGCTTGCTGCTAACAACCTTCTTAAACCATCAGATGGTAAACCAGTTGTTGTTCCTACACAGGATATGATTCTTGGTTCTTACTACCTTACACTTGTTAAGGCTGATGAAAAGGGTAACGGTAAGGTGTTCAGAAATATTGATGAAGCTGTTATGGCTTACGATGAAGGCGATTTAGGTCTTCACGCACCTATCAAAATCCGTATGACAAAAGTTGTTGACGGTGTTACTCATACAAAGCTTCTTGAGACAACTCTCGGTAGAGTTATTTTCAATGAACCAATTCCACAGGATTTAGGTTTTGTTGACAGAAGCAACCCAGATAATCTCTTTACTCTTGAAATTGACAAACTTGTTAATAAGAAAGAGTTAGGTAAGATTATTGAGCGTTGTATCCGTGTTCACGGTACTGCAAAATCTGCAGCAGTTCTTGATGCTGTTAAAGCACAGGGTTATAAATATTCAACACGAAGCGGTATTACCGTTGCTGTTTGTGATGCTACAATCCCTGAAAAGAAAGCTCAGTTCCTTGCAGAAACAGAAGCAAAAATTGACGCAATCAATGAAAACTATGACTTTGGTTTCCTTAGTGACCAAGACCGTTCTCGTAGCATAATCAAAGCTTGGGAAGAATGTACAAAGAGTGTTTCTTCTGAACTTCGTAATGCTATGGACCCATACAACCCAATCTTTATGATGCTTGACTCCGGTGCCCGTGGTTCTGACTCACAGCTCCGTCAGTTAGCAGGTATGCGTGGTCTTATTGCTAATACAGCAGGTAAAACAATCGAAATTCCAATCAGAGCTAACTATCGTGAAGGTCTTAATATTATCGAATATTTCATTTCTTCTCGTGGTGCTCGTAAAGGTCTTGCCGATACAGCTCTTCGTACTGCTGACTCTGGTTATCTTACAAGACGTCTTGTTGACGTTTCACAAGAATGTATTATTCGTGAAGAAGATTGTCATTGTCAGGATGGTCTCGAAGTTTATGATATCAAAGATGGTAACGATGTTATCGAACCATTAGAAGAAAGACTTACAGGTAGATATCTTCTTGAAGATTTCAATGAAGGTGGCGTAGTTGTAAGTAAGGATGAAATGCTTACAGATGCAAAAGCTGCTGAAGTTGCAAAAGTCGTTAACTCAAGAGAAAACGAAGAAGATAGAAAAATCAAAATCCGTTCACTTCTCACTTGTGAATCAGAACATGGTGTATGTATCAAGTGTTACGGTAGAAACCTTGCAACAGCTGGACCTGTTACTGTTGGTGAGGCAGTTGGTATTATCGCTGCTCAGTCAATCGGTGAACCAGGTACACAGCTTACTATGAGAACATTCCACACCGGTGGTGTTGCTTCTTCAGCCGATATTACACAAGGTCTTCCTCGTGTTGAAGAACTCTTTGAAGGCAGAAAGCCAAAAACACTTGCTATGCTTAGTGAAATTTCTGGTACAGTTTCATTTGAAGAAATCAAGAAGAGTAAGCATGTTGTTGTTACCGGCGATGACGATGTTAAAAAATATCTTATTCCTTACGATTCAAGACTTTGTCCTGAAATTGTTGAAGGTGCTTATATCAAGCAGGGTCAACACCTTACAGAAGGTGCTGTTAACCCACACGATGTTCTTGCGGTTCTCGGCGTAGACGCAGTTCACAATTATCTTATTAAAGAAGTTCAGATGACTTACCGTATGCAAGGTGTTGATATCAATGATAAGCATATCGAGGTTATCGTTCGTCAGATGATGCGTAAAGTTAAAGTTGAAGAGCCAGGCTCAACAGATTTACTTCAGGGCACATCTGTTGAAAAGAGAGAGCTTAAAGCGGCCAACAGAGCGGCTAAAGCAAGATGCGAAGCAACAGGTGAGGAATTTGTTCCTGCAACATATTCACCAGTTCTTCTCGGTATTACAAAGGCTTCTCTTGCTACTGAGTCATTCCTTTCAGCAGCATCATTCCAGGAAACAACTAAAGTTCTTACAGATGCAGCAATTCGCGGTAAGGTTGACCCACTTCTCGGTCTTAAAGAAAATGTTATTATCGGTAAACTTCTTCCATCTGGTACAGGTATGAAGTGTTATAGCGATGTTGATGTAGTTTCAACAGAACCTAAAATTTCAGAAGAAGTTTTACTTGATAGCAACTTCTCAGAGATTGTAGAAGCAGTTAGTGCAACAGAAGAACAAGCAGAGTGATTAAAATTCACTAAAACTTGTGCATTTTAACGATTTTAAAATTTAATCTTTGTTAAGTGTTGACAAATTGGTTTTAAAATGTTAAATTTATTCTTGCGTGTGTGGGGGAAGTGCGTCTTCCCCCTGCATATACATTATATTTTCGGAGGTGAAATACTTGCCAACATTTAATCAGCTCGTACGTAACGGAAGAGAGACTCTTGAAAAGAAATCAAAGGCTCCGGCACTTGGTAAAGGTCTTAACTCAAAGAAAAATGTTCTTACAAACAATAACTCTCCACAAAAGAGAGGTGTTTGTACAGTAGTTAAAACTGACACACCTAAGAAGCCTAACTCAGCGCTTCGTAAACTTGCCAGAGTTCGTCTCACAAATGGTATTGAAGTTTCTGCTTACATTCCAGGCGTGGGTCACAACTTACAAGAGCACAGCGTGGTTCTTATCCGTGGTGGTCGTGTTAAAGACCTTCCTGGTGTTCGTTACCACATCATTAGAGGTACCCTTGATGCTCAAGGTGTTGCCAACAGGATGCAATCTCGTTCTAAATACGGTGCAAAGCGTCCAAAACAAGCAGCAAAATAATTTGTCGCTTAAAATTTATTTGAAGGACAATCTTCTTGCAGGCTGAATTTATTCAACCAATGGTAAGTATATAACCTATTATTATAGAGTTGTAAATCTCCATTGGCGCCACGGGAAGCAACGTCACTCGAGTACCTATGATATCATTATAATTATGAAGGAGGGAAGCGAAGTGCCAAGAAGAGGCCAGATAGCAAAACGTGATGTTTTGCCAGATCCGCTTTACAACTCTAAGCTTGTAACAAGGCTTATTAACAATGTTATGTATGATGGTAAAAAAGGTGTTGCACAAAAAATTGTTTACGACGCTTTTGACATCATTGCAGAACAAACAGGCAAAGAACCTTTAGAGGTTTTTGAATCAGCTATGGAGAACGTTATGCCAGTTCTCGAGGTAAAAGCTCGCCGTATAGGTGGTGCAACATACCAAGTTCCGATTGATGTTCGTCCAGAGAGACGTCAGACACTCGGTCTTCGTTGGATTACTCTTTATTCTCGTCAACGTTCAGAAAAGACAATGAAAGAAAGACTTGCTAACGAAATTTTAGATGCAGTAAACTCACAGGGTTCTGCATTCAAAAAGAAAGAAGATACACACAAGATGGCAGAAGCAAACAAGGCTTTTGCACATTTCAGATGGTAATCATCTATTTATTCGGAGGATATTATGCCAAGACAAGTACCATTAGAATTAACTAGAAATATCGGTATTATGGCTCATATCGATGCGGGTAAAACAACCACAACGGAGCGTATCCTTTACTACACAGGTGTTAACCACAAGTTAGGTGAAACTCACGATGGTTCCGCTACAATGGACTGGATGGAGCAAGAACAAGAAAGAGGTATTACAATTACTTCTGCTGCTACAACTTGCTTCTGGAACAAACACAGAATCAATATTATTGACACCCCAGGCCACGTTGACTTTACAGTTGAAGTTGAGCGTTCATTAAGAGTTCTCGACGGTTCTGTTACAGTTCTCTGTGCTAAGGGTGGTGTTGAACCACAGTCAGAAACTGTTTGGAGACAAGCTGACAAGTACAAAGTTCCAAGAATGGTTTATGTTAATAAGATGGACATTATGGGTGCAGACTTCTATAATGTACTTCAGATGATGAAAGACCGTCTTAAATGTAATGCTGTTCCGATTCAGCTTCCAATCGGTTCTGAGTCAGATTTCAAAGGAATTATTGACCTCGTTGAAATGAACGCTGTTGTTTATTATGACGATTTAGGTAAAGACATTCGTGTTGAAGAAATTCCTGAAGATATGAAAGAACTCGCTCAAAAGTATCGTGATGAACTTATTGAGCACGTTGCTGAACAAGATGATGACTTAATGGAAAAATTCTTCGCTGGTGAAGAACTCACAACAGAAGAAATTAAAACATGCATCAGAAAAGCAACAATCGCTAACAACATGGTTCCTGTTGTATGCGGTACTTCTTACAAAAATAAGGGTGTTCAAAAATTACTTGACGCTGTTATCGATTATATGCCAGCTCCAACAGATGTTGAAGCTATTAAGGGTATAAACCCTGACACAGAAGCAGAAGAAGTTCGTCATTCTTCAGATTCAGAGCCATTTGCTGCTCTTGCATTTAAGATTGCGACTGACCCATTTGTTGGTAAACTTTGCTTCTTCAGAGTTTACTCAGGTAAAATCGAAACAGGTTCAACAGTTTACAACTCAGTAAAAGACGATAACGAAAGAATCGGTCGTATTCTTCAGATGCACGCAAACGACAGAAAAGATATTGACTGCTGCTATGCAGGTGATATTGCTGCTGCTGTTGGTGTTAAGAGAACTACAACTGGTGATACACTTTGCGATAAAGCTCACCCGGTTATTCTCGAATCTATGGAATTCCCAGAGCCAGTTATTCGTGTTGCTATTGAGCCAAAAACAAAAGCTGGTCAAGAAAAAATGGGTATTGCTCTTGCAAAACTTGCAGAAGAAGACCCAACATTCAAATGGTATACTGACGGTGAAACAGGTCAAACTATCATCGCTGGTATGGGTGAACTTCACCTTGAAATTATCGTTGACAGATTGCTTCGTGAATTCAGAGTTGAAGCTAATGTAGGTAAACCTCAGGTTGCTTACAGAGAAACTATTACTGCTGAAGCTAATGCTGACACTAAATTTGCTCGTCAGTCTGGTGGTCACGGTCAATACGGTCATGTTAAAATTAAAATCGAACCTAATGAACAAAAAGGTTACGAGTTTGTCAACAATATCGTTGGTGGTGCTATTCCTAAGGAATTCATCGGTCCTGCTGAAGCAGGTATTAAAGGCGCTATGCTTTCAGGTGTTCTTGCAGGTTACAATGTTGTTGACGTTAAGGTTACACTTTATGATGGTTCATACCACGAGGTTGACTCATCAGAAATGGCCTTCAAAACTGCTGGTTCTATGGCTTTCAAAGAAGCTATGGCAAAAGCATCTCCAGTTCTTATGGAGCCAATTATGAAAGTTACAGTTGTTGTTCCTAGTGAATACATCGGTGACGTTCTCGGTGACCTTACATCTCGCCGTGGCCTTCCACAAGGTCAGGAAGATAGAAACGGTGCAGCAGAACTTATTGCTCACGTTCCACTTTCAGAAATGTTCGGTTACGCAACAGACCTTCGTTCAAAAACACAAGGTCGTGGTCAATATGTAATGGAACCAAGCCACTACGCTGCAGTTCCAAGAAATATTGCAGAAAAGATTATGGACGAACGTTCAAAATAATCTTTTAAAAAACTATTGAATTATTTATAATTTTTTGTTATTATAGTAACATGCAAAATATTGCGTTACTACAAAGGAGGAAATTACAATGGCAAAACAGAAATTCGAAAGAACTAAGCCACATATTAACATTGGTACAATCGGTCACGTTGACCACGGTAAGACAACTCTTACAGCTGCTATCACAAAAACTCTTTCTCTTAAAGGTTATGCACAATTTGAAGATTATGCAAACATCGATAAGGCTCCAGAAGAAAGAGAACGTGGTATCACAATCAACACAGCTCACGTTGAATATGAAACAGATGCTCGTCACTATGCTCACGTTGACTGCCCTGGCCATGCTGACTATATCAAAAACATGATCACAGGTGCTGCTCAGATGGACGGTGCTATCCTCGTTATCGCTGCAACAGACGGTCCTATGGCTCAGACAAAAGAACACCTTCTCCTTGCTCGTCAGGTTGGCGTTCCTTACATTGTTGTATTCCTTAACAAATGTGACCTCGTTGACGACCCAGAACTTCTTGAACTCGTTGAAATGGAAGTTCGTGAAACACTTTCAGAGTATGAATTCCCAGGCGATGATACTCCAATCATCAAAGGTTCAGCTCATCAGGCTCTTATCGCTGCTGAAGACCTTTCACTTGACGTTTATGCTCCAATCCTTGAACTCATGGATGCTGTAGATAGCTATATCCCAACTCCAGACCGTAAAGCTGACCTTGACTTCCTTATGCCTGTTGAAGACGTATTCACAATCACAGGTCGTGGTACAGTTGCTACTGGTAGAGTTGAAAGAGGTCAACTTAAAGTTGGTGACGAACTCGAAATCGTTGGTCTTAAAGAAGAAAGCTCAAAAACTGTTTGTACAGGTGTTGAAATGTTCCACAAACTTCTCGACTATGCAGAAGCAGGTGACAACATCGGTGCTCTTCTTCGTGGTGTTGACAGAAAAGGTATTGAACGTGGTCAGGTTCTTTGTAAACCAGGTTCAATTAAACCTCACACAAAATTCAAAGGACAGGTTTATGTTCTTTCTAAAGATGAAGGTGGCCGTCATACTCCATTCTTCAACAACTATCGTCCACAGTTCTTCTTCAGAACAACTGACGTAACAGGTGTTATCACTCTTCCAGAAGGCACAGAAATGTGTATGCCTGGCGATAACGTTGAAATGACTGTTGAACTCATCACTCCAATCGCTATCGAAAAAGGTCTTCGTTTCGCTATCCGTGAAGGTGGCCGTACAGTTGGTTCAGGTGCTGTTACAGAAATCGTTGAATAATTAGCACTTTAAAAGAACTAATTAACTAATTAAAAAATCGGTGTGGTAGGTAACTACTACACCGTTTTTGTTTTTGGGTAGAATTATTATATTATCAGTGGAAACCCTTGATTTTACTGGTGTTCTACGATTAGTAGAGAACTTCTACAAAGAGTTTCTTGATTTTTTTCAGAGTTTATGCGAAAATAAAGTTGCGCAAAACAAAAACACCGCGGGGTTTAATTTTTTCAAAGGGGATTAAAATATGGGTGAAAAATCAATGGGAACTTTTCTTACTGATTTAAGAAAAGAAAGAGGATTAACGCAACAGGAAGTTGCAGACAGTCTTAATGTATCAAATAAAACAATAAGCAAGTGGGAGCGTGACGAAGGTTACCCTGAAATTACAATCCTTACAGAAATTGCAAAGTTTTATAGCATTACAACGGATGAACTTCTGCAGGGTGGGCGATTCATAAAAGAAAAAGCAATATATGAAGAAAATAAGAAAGATAAATTTTTAGAAACAAGTAAAACAATTTCAATTGTTTCAAATACAGTAAGTGTATTTTCTTTTATAGTTTTATTTATGTGTTGTCTTTTAGTTACAGTTACAGGATTTCCAGGTTTTATTTATGGAATTGTAGGCTGCATTATAATATCTTTACTTTGCTTTGTTTTAAATAAATCTTTATTTAATATTACGAAGAAAGAGAAAAAAGAAATAACTAAAAGTAATGTAAATTTGCTTTGCTTCTCGCAATTCTTTGCTTGCACAAATACAATTGCAAGTATTTTGTTATATATCAATGAGAAGTTAGGAATTTTAGCAAGGTTAGATTCTTACATACCTTTTGCACTCTTAATATCAATTATTGCTGTATATAAAATTCGTATGCGATTACTTAAAATAAATAATTTGTATAGCATTTCAGATGATAATGAAAAATTAAAGAAAAAGTTATCAATAATTTCAAAAGTGTTAATTGCTATAGGTTTTGTTGGTGCGATTGTTTTTGCTTTTATTGAAGCTGATAACAGTTTCTATTTAAAATATGATAAAGTAGAAGTATTTGTATTGTCTCTCCAGTTTGCTGTTACGGGTATTTCAATAGGTTCAATCGGACTTGTTGGTGCTATGACCTGTATTTATAATAAAAAGAAAGTTTAAAATATATCAAAATAACAAGGTGATTCATCAGAATGAATCACCTTGTTGCTTTTTATATTTTATTCGTCTGTTTTTGTAATAAAACTCTTTATCGTGCTCGTTAATTTCTCTTAAAACCTTACACGGATTGCCGACTGCAACAACATTTGCAGGGATATCTTTTGTAACAACACTACCGGCACCAATTACTGTGTTATCACCAATAGTAACACCGGGGAGAACAATAACACCGGCACCAAGCCAGCAGTTTTTACCGATATGAACTGGTAAGTTATACTGTAATGCTTTTTCTCTTAATTCCGGTAAAATAGGGTGCCCAGCAGTTGCAATAACTACATTAGGACCTAACATTGTATAGTCTCCAATGTAAATGTGTGTATCATCAACTAAAGTTGCATTGAAATTAAAATAAACATTATTACCTAAATGAACGTGTCTGCCACCCCAGTTAGAGTGAAAAGGTGGCTCAATGTAACAATTTTCGCCGACTTCTGCGAACATCTCCTTGAGCATTTCGGTTCGCTTTTCAAGTTCAGTAGGGCGGGTAGCATTAAAGTCATAAAGTCTGTCTAAACATTTAATTTGTTCTTTGAAAATTTCTTCACTGCCCGGGTCATAAATTTCGCCCGATTGCATTTTTTCATAATCAGTCATTTATATTACCTTCAATTCTTTTTGCTGCGTCATAAGCCATTTTGAAAAACTCATCGGGGGTAACACCAATCAAATCATCGTGGGTGTGCTTGTTTGGTTTATTCTTCATACAAAGTTCAAGACTAATCCATTTATCCCAGTTAAGTCTTTTAAGATTATCACAGAATCTCTGCCAGTTAACTCTGCCTTGTTTAAATGGCATAATATGAGCATCATCTGTCCAGAACACTCTGTCACCTGTAACCCCCATATTGTCATTTATATGTAAGAAAAAGAGTTTGTCGCCAAAATCTTTTAATAAATCGTAACCTGCGTTGTAGCAAAGTTCGTGCCCTGTATCAATGCAGAAACCACAATTTTTTCTGTGCGACAAATGTTTCTTTATACCATAAAGGCACTCCACACCCTCGGTGTTTTCAAATGCTAAATTTAAATCATATTTCTCTGCTTCATCAATTAAAAGAGAAAAGTTATTTATGCCGATATCAGTAGTTTTTGCAACTGTATCAAAACCTATATAAACATGGCATACAAGTGTTTTAATACCTAAACTGCCACACTCGTGTATACATCTGAGAAGTTTATAAAAAATAGGTGGTTTTTCTTCAGTCCACATATCACAAACATTATCAAATGGTGCGTGAATTGAGGCGATTTCTAAACCGATTTCTCTGGCAAAATTTACATTGTCAGTGAATTCGTCACTGTCGCTCCAGTCAAAAAATACGCCATCAAATCCCGCTTTTTTAACAGATAACAGCTGTCCGTTTAAAGGAATATCGAAAAAATTTTTTTCTACATTTACCGCTAATTTCATAATGTCACCAGATTATTTTAAGTTAATAGTGTATTCAGCGAATTCGCTGTCTATATTTTTACCCTCAACAAAGTTTCGTGCTTTAAATATGATTTTATCGTCATAAACCTCGCCTATGTAACCGACACCTAAATCTGTAATACCGAAGTTATTAGGTTTTCTGTATCCCGGTACACTTAAAGAGTAAACACCATTTTCTTCATTAAGTACTTCAAAGGTCTTTTCAAAAACACCACCGTGAAGATGGCCGTTTATAAAGAAAACATTTTTGAATTGTTCCATAACTGATCTTACTTCGTCTGATTGTTCACCCATATCACCAGTTTTCCATACTTCAGGTAAACCGTGGGTGAAAGCGAATGCCTGATGGCACATAACAAAAGCAGGTTTATTATCTTTAGTTGCTCTTTCTAATTCTTTTCTTAAAAATTCAATTTGCTCTTTGCTTATGTAGGCTTTTTCAAGCACTCTTTTTTCAGTACCAATAACAATAAAGGTATAACCGTTTAAATCGTAAGAGTAATAACTTTTTCTTTTTGTATCAATGTTAAGATATTCATTTACTTTATTCATAATGATTTTCTGATTACGACCATATTGCAAACGAACGTCGTGATTACCCATAGTAATAAAGAACTTTAATTTGTCTTTGTAATTGTCAAACACCTGAAAAAATCTTTTGTATTCAGCTTTTTTGCCGAGCTCAGCAATATCACCAGCCATAAGTAAAGCGTCAAATTTTTCGCCTGAATTAAAAATATCCTTAAAGCAGTTTTCAACATTATGTGCAAGATATTCTTTTTTTGAAAAATGTGTATCTGCAATACAAGCAAACGCTAATTTAACATCGTTACTATTTGTAAATTTAATAGGTGCATCTGTTTGTAATTCATACTCAACTTCGCTACTTGGTAAAAGTGCCTGTAACTGTGCTTTGTATTTTGTAATAAAAATTTCTAAAGACATATAAAAACCCTTTCAATTGGTGTGTTTTTACAATATTATATAATTTTTATGTTGTGTTGTCAATCGAATAGGGTGGGAAGAATTTATTATTCGTTTTCAATTCATCTTCTAACTTTAAAGACTTCTTATCTAAAAACATTTTTAATGCCGATATTTTATTCTCATTATGAGGAATAGTGAATGTTACATTTTTCATGTTATTTTTCCTCTTTCTTATTATCATTAAATTCTATAAAAATAATAAATTAACGTGTTTTCACTTGTAATCTGTTGGTTCAAAATGTTTAATTAGAATATTGAAGATATAACTGTGACATATAAAATAACAATATTTTTTTTGAAACTTGTCCTATAATAAAAACCATATCATTTAAGTATTTACAAAAAAGCCCTTCAGATAAAGTTCAATTTAAAAATTGGGTTCATTTAAGCTAATATCATTAGGACTTGTAAATTCATATTGTTTTGTATACTCCTAGTTAGTCACATAAATGTGATCAACTATTCACACACTTCTCTTTATACCATTTTCTGAGAAGATTAATATTTAGAGAAATTCTAAACACTTTTTATCTCACAGAAGAAAACCTACTATTACTGTTCCGAATTGTAAATGATTATTTGATCTGTCGACATTAAATTCACTGTTTTTTTACCAAACTGATAATCTATATACAACCAGTAGTTACAACCATTGGAGTCAGTATATAAATAATACGCATCATATGTAACGTTATCTCCTCTGATTTCGAAATCTATATTCTTATTTTGGGGATTTCCAAAGATTTCAACTATTTCATCTTTTGAGTAATAATATAAGTTGTATTCGTATACCGCTTCACTTACTAACGGGTCGCATTGTCTGATTAAATCATTAATCATGTATTTTCTATATTGAGGATTATTATTCCAATTTTTTGGAGTGAAAGCAAATGTATTAGACAACATAGTAAAAACAACACAATAAATAAAAACTTCACTAATAAGAAATTTTAGCATCATAGAATGATTGATTCTAATTCCTAAATCATTTATATTTGAATATATCTTTAATGAATCATTTACATTATTATGATTGATCTCTTTTAGCGTGTTTTCTAAATCCTCAATATCAGATAAATAATTATTAATTACAACTTTATGATGTTTTTGCAATAAAAAAAAAGAAAGTATAATAAAGATTTCTATACAAAACAATACTAACAAATACGGAAAAACATAGAACTCCCATTTCTTAATTAACATATACAACATAATCATTGTAATTGCACATAATAAACCTGAAATTACAATTACGTTTATTAATTTATTTTCTTTTTCTGTTTTTTGTAAATATACACGCTTGATTTTTTCAATTTGAAATTCATATTCTGAAATATTCACCATAATATTTTCCCATCCCGAAGTTCAATAATTCTATCGCACCTTTTAGCCATTTCAAAATTGTGAGTAATTAAAATTACTGTTGTTCCCATCTCATTTATCTTTTTAAAGCATTCAAAAATTATGTTACCAGTCTTTGAATCTAAAGACCCTGTAGGTTCATCAGCCATAATAAATAATGGATTGTTTACTATGGCCCTTGCAATAGCAACCCTTTGTTTCTGTCCCCCAGATAATTGAGTAATCTTCCTTTTTTCGAGCTTTTCGATATTCATTTTTTTTAATGAATCTATTATTAATGATTTGCGTTCCTTTGAATTTTTTTTAGCAAAAATTAAAGGAACCGCTACATTTTCATGTACACTTAATTCATTAATAAGCCCAAAATTTTGAAAAACAGTACCAACCTGAGTACACCTATAATTTGAAAGTTGCTTATCATTAAAGTTAACAATATTCTCATTGTTAACTATTACTTCTCCAGTTGATGGTTTATCAATGCCACAAAGGATATGCATCAATGTCGATTTCCCTGCTCCAGATTCACCTATAATAGCTACCATTTCTCCATCTTTAATTTCGAAACTTATTTCATCAAGAGCTTTTACTTCATCGATTTGATCTTTGTTGTAAAATTTTGAAAGGTTCTTAACACAAATCATACTAATTCTCCTATATTATATTTTGAAAATGATTTTTTGGGGATTGTTGTATTTTAGAATTAATAGCGAAGAAATTGTAGAAATAATAAAAAAAAGTGTTAAAACTAATCCACAACAAAAATAAGTTCGATAAGAAGCATAAGAACTACCAAACAGAGAAAGATTGAGTTTATAACTAGTAAAGAACATTAAAAATGCAGGTAGTCCTGCAAATAATGTTATAATAAAAGAATTGCTCAATGAAATCAGCAGACAATCTTTCCAGCGACTTCCACATAGGAAAAATATTTGCATCGAACGAACTGATTTTTCAGTGTTAATAATTGATGTTGCTATCATTGTAGCTAGAGCTACTATAACGGTAAAATACAACTTTGGTAAATATTGATTTTTTACCCACGAAAAAGAATCATCGGTAGTTTCTAAAAATTGCTGTTTTGAAATTACTAACCCCAAATTTCGCAAATGAGTTTCTAAACTAAAAATATCAGAAGAATTTGAGATATCCTTATAAATAATAATATCAGTTGGCTGTTTATAAAACTCAATTCCCAATGTCTTTAATTGTGATTCTTCAATGATAAAAGTTATTTCTCCAGTATATTCTGAAGATATATTTTCAAATATATCAGTTGAACCTAAATTTCCACGATTCATTAAATTTAATACATATGATGGTTTCTTTAAAACACCAACAATTTTTATTTTTATGTTTTTCATTTCATTGGAATTTGGTATGGAAAAATAAAAATTTGTAATATCCCCAACTTTATAAATAGAGTTTTCATTTGATACAATAGCATATAAGTATTTTGAATCGGACTCCATTTCGAGAAAGGTTTCTCCCGTGTATTCTAACGGAAATATGCTGTTTATATATTTATTATAAGCTAAAACTTTAACACAATTTTCATAGTAATTGGGGGATGTGTATCCTTCTGTATAGTACAAGCTTATCGTATTATCTATAATATCTAAACTTGATAAATTGGTTTGATTTTCCGTATTATCAGATGAATTGAATTTAACATCGTCCAAATAGAAAAAATTTTCATTGTATGGTGTGTATAGTGAAAAGTTTTTTTCATTTAGTTTATTTGATTTATTATTACATGTAAAGAGTAAGTCAAACAAAGAAATCATATTGCAACAGAGAATAATTACAATAATTATCTGAAAGATAACAATTATGTTACCAGAAAGGTTATTTCTAAATAATTTTGTTCCTAACCATAGTTTACCCAAATTACTCACCACCTTTTATAAGTGTTATAATTGATTCATTAAGATAAATTTTTATTTGAATTGAAATTATAAAAAATGAAATGAAAACACTTATTAAAACAGGGATTAGATAATCATACAACGACAATGAAAATGTGAATAGTGTTTCTTTTAAAAAAATCTCGAAAATAATAAATGCGATAGACAACGATAACAAAAAAGAAATAGCGTATTCACAAAAACACATATTAAACATTTTTCCTATCCTACAACCACAAGAGCGATATATAGAAAATAAATACTTTCGTTCTCCCAATAAATATTTATAGATAAACGATAAACTTAAAATAGCAAGGCCAAGCATTACTATAGAACCCAAAAACTCATAATTAAAGGCTATTTCGTTAATAATATTTCTTGGAGGCGGATTTGTTACATCACACATCGGTAATTGCTCATTTACAATATTATTAAAACTCTCTATTTGTAATTTCGTGGGAAGATGATCAAAAACGACATCCACCTTAGAAATTTCCGCAGAAGAAGTAAAAAAAACTTTATTAATCGAAGCATAACAATCTACATTATATATTCCAACAACGGTTGTGTTTTTTCCATTGATATCTATTGTGTTTCCGATTTTAGCGTTTGTTTCATAAAATTGTTTCGGCGTAAGAATTACCTCTGCTGTATTACTGTTCGTTAAATTACTTCCGTTACCAACAGTATATTCTTCACCAAAAGGGATATATACGACAGGAAACCCTCTATTTGTTTGGATGAAAACTCGTACCGTTTTAATTCCAATTTTATTTGAATTAAATTTTAAATACTGAATAAATTCTTCTAAAACATTAAAACTGCAATTTTTTGATTCGATGGCAAATGTAGTGCTTTGTTCGATATATTCTTGATTATTAATGTAACTCTCATTACATTGGCAATAGGCACTTAAAATAGATAAAAATGAGGATGTTTGAAGGAATAGAAAAAAAACTACAATTAATCGATGTGTTTTTATTAAAATTTTAAAATTTTTAAGTATCATTTTATCCCTCTCTTAAATACAGATAGTCACGTTAAATCTAAAATTAATCTTTATAAGTTTTGTAAATATGATCACCCGTGCAAAGGTCTTCGCCTAAATTACATTCACCCTTATGTACAACAGAAGCGGGTATAAAAAAAACAGGGTTTTTATTTGCTATTGCATAACTTGCTTTTGTAGTTCCACTATTTGCTTCAACATATTTTCCGTTTGCTCTTGTTAATTTAACATATGCCGATTTGGGATATCCTGTAAGAGAAGAAAATTTTGATGTAGCGTTATTGGTGCTTTTCAATGTACACACTAGATTGGATACACAAGCCGGATTCGAACAAGGACAAGATATTTCACTATATTTGTAAGTTTCTCCCTTGAAATGTTTTGTTTTTGAATTGCATGTTACTGCAGAACTTGTAATTGTAAATACAGAGGTAGACAAAACAACCATCACAAAAATTATTGATACAAATTTTTTCATAACAATTATCATCCCTTCATTGAAATAACGTGACTATCAGTATCGAAAATTATTAAGCAAAGATTTCAAATAAAAAAGTAAAAGTAACCTTTGCTAATGTGAAGATAGTAACACTTTGAATAAAATTTGTCAATAACAAATTTTATTCATTGAAGAAATTTCTTGACTTTTTGTAATGGATATATTAAAATCATTGTTGTAAGTTGGTGATTTTGATGAAAAAACAAAATAGCACTGAAATAAACGGAATTTCTGAAAATTTAAAAAAAGGAATTACAGAAATGCTTATACTTGCATTCTTAAATAAAAAAGATATGCATATATACGCAATACTTAATTTTTTAGATGAGTATTCCGATGGTGTTTGTAAAATTTCTTATCCTTATGCAGCTATTTACAGGCTGTTAGATAGTAAGTTTATAGTTGAAAATGGTAAAAAAGTTGATGACAATAGACTTCGTCAATTTTATGCCATAACTGATACCGGTAGAGCTTATTTTGAATCAATGAAAAATGATTATGCTACCTTTATTAATGGCGTTACCTCAATTTTTGATGCATTAGGAGAAGACAATGAAAACTGAACAAATCAAAAATAAATATATAAAAGCAGTTGCAAGAAAAATTAAATGCAACAAAAAAGTAAAACAACATTTTTTAGACTCACTGAGCAACTCTATTGATGATGTTTTATCAGAAAATTCATCTGCTACATTCGAAGAATTAAAAAATATATTAGGCAAACCAAACGAAGTTGCAAAAGAATTTGAGAACACACTCGATTCTGAAATTTTACGCAAATACAAAATTAAAAAGTTAGTTATTATTATTGGTATTATAGTTTTTGTTTTAACACTATTTGTTGCTTTTTATTGCTATTTAGTTTATGGAGCAATAGAACCTACATATATTTATGAAACACCAACAAATGAATTATTATAGGGGGATCTACATGAAAAATTTCTTTAGCATATTACTTGCTGCAATACTTTTGCTTTCGTGCTTTAGTTTAAGTGCGTTTGCAGTTGATAATAACAAATTGACAACTACAAATAAAAAAGACGGAGATGTTGAATATCTTTCGGATGGTTCTTACATAGTAACAACAATAACATCAGAAGAAACAACTCTCATGCGGTCAACATCAAAAACACTAACTAAAAGTGTTAGAGTGTATAATTCAGATAAAGAAGAAACTTGTCGCCTTACATTAAAAGCTGTTTTTTCAATTAATAATGGTAGTAGCGTAACCTGCACTAGTAGCAGTTGTAGTACTACGATTTATCAAGATGGTTGGTCAATTGTTTCTACAAGCGCAACTCGTTCTAATAAAACATCTTATGCAACAGCTACCGCAACTGGTACTGCAAAGAAAAAAGTTTTAGGAATTACGACAAAATCAATTCCATTGTCTACAACAATTACATGTTATAAAGATGGTTCTTATAAATAAATATTAAATAAAACACATACCAATATATTAACTGAATAATACAAAAAGACTACAAATCATTTTGAATCTTGATTTGTAGCTTTTTTGTTTTACCTAGATAACTCCTGACTAGTGTCGTTATTTAAATATTAACCAATCAGGTTTTCTCTCACTTGAGGAAAGATGTATTGCGTATTTAGGTAAATTGTGTTATATTTTATTATACGATAAATTTTAGGAGGTTTTAACAATGGCAGTAGATAAGAGAACATACCCTACCTGGTTGAATGGTGAAGTTAAGAGCGTGCAGAAAGAGTACACAGAGCCGACAAAATTACTTGATGAAAATGGTAATTTGCTTTCACCGGGCTTTGCAAGACATAATGTTTTCGAGTATGACAGAAGTCAGGTTGTACCTAAAATGCGTAGTAAGGAATGGGATTTCTATCAGATTTCTAATGGTAAATATGCAGTTCAACTTAACTTTGCTAATATTTCATTTGGCGGATTTATAAGTGCTAAGCTTATAGATTTACATAACAAGCAACACGACAGAGAGCTTGACGCTGGTACAGTAGTTGATGCAACTGTTCTCTACCTAGGTGGCAGAGAAAAATATAAATTACCACCAAAGGGCGATGTGCCTAATAATCTCAAATATACAGTTGAAAGCTTTTTAGGTAAAGCTGAGTTTGAATTTGACACAAAAGAAACAAGCAGAACACTCTACTTTAAAGGTAAGGCAAAGGATGTAGATGTTATCTGTGACTTCCATATGGATATTCCAGAAGGACTTGAAAACATTACAACAGTTCTTCCATTTAAAACTATGAAAACAGGCTTCTTTATGACAACAAAGCAGAATTGTATGCCTTGCTCTGGTACATTCAAATTCGGTGACAAGGTTGTTGAGTTTTCAAAAGAAGATACATTCTGTGCGCTTGACTGGGGTAGAGTTAATACACCTTATCAGTTAGTTTGGTACTGGGGTAACGGTGCACAGAAAATTAAAGATGAAGATGGTACAGAGCATACAGTAGGTTTTGAAATTACCTGGGGTATAGGTGACGAAAGTTATGCTACTGAAACTGCAATTTTTTACGATGGAAAGCTTCATAAATTTGGTGCAGTCGATGTAGAAAAATTCCCTAAAACAAATGGTTTTATGAATGAATGGAAATTTGTTTCAGAGGATGGCAGATTTGATATGACAATGACACCATTCTTTGATAACCATAACGATACAAATATAGTTAATCTTTTAAGAATGCACACACACCAGTTACACGGTATATGGAATGGTACAGTTACTCTTGATGATGGCAAGAAAATTGAAATAAAAGATATGTACGCATTCTGTGAATACTGTGAAAATAAATGGTAATTTTATGGAAAATTTAAAATTTTATTTGCTTACTGATACTCACTATTTTGAAGAGTCTTTAGGTGCAGAAGGTAAAGCGTATGAGGAATATATGAAAACCGAAGCGTTTTACTTGAAAGAAAGCAGTGCTATAAATAAAGCGGTATTTAAAAAACTTAAAGAAGATAAAGAAACAGAAATTATTATAATTCCCGGTGACCTTTCAAAAGATGGTGAGTATGAAAGTCACAAAAGTTTAATTAAAGAATTAAATGACTTGAAAGATGCTGGTAAAAAGATTTTTGTGCTTACTGCAGGTCACGATTACAATGAATTCGGCAGAAGCTATAAAAATGACGAGTTTGTTCCCGTAAAGGGTACCCAGTTTAAAGAACTTTACAATTTGTATTACGAATTTGGTTACAAAGATGCACTTTCAGTAGATGAAGAGACACTTTCTTATATTGCACCTATAACAGCAAATACACGCATTTTAGCACTTAATTGTGACAGTAAAAGAGAGTGTAAGGGTTTAATAGATGAACAACTTTTAAACTGGGCAAAAGAGCAACTTGACAAAGCAAAAGAAGAGAATATACAGGTAATTGCTATGTGTCATTATCCTGTAATTCCATCTGTGCCTGTGTTTGATTTAGTAGGGGATGCCCATGTTAAAAACTGGCGAGAAATAGCAACATTTCTCGCAGATAATGGCGTTGAGCTTGTTCTCACAGGGCATATGCACATTCAAAGTATAAATGAATTTACTACTCAAAAGGGCAATAAGCTTTATGATATTTGTACTGCTACAACTGTGGGTACACCAGGTAAATATCGCAAAATAGAAATTGATAAAAAAGGCAAAATGTATGTGAAATCTATACCTGTTTGCGATTTTTCTATACCCGATAATTTTAATTCTTGCGAAGAATTTTTTGACTGGCGTTTTAAATATTCTGTAAAAAACAAAATCAATAAAATTCTTGAGGGTGGAAGTGGTATAACAAAAACTTTAAAGAACTATGGTGGCAAAATACTGAATTCTATAAAGTTAAAAACAATAGCACACTTACTGTTTATAAAAATTGATAGTTCTTTAAAAAATATTAAACTTATGGATTTTGCTTGTGAATTAGCAACAGTAATTTTTAAAGGCGATATGCCATATATTAAAGGTACACCCGAATATGATGCTGTAAGCAAGGCTTTGAAAAGACTTGGTTTTATTCTTAAAAAAGTAGAACCAAAGCTTTCAAAAAACGGTGTAAAAATTGATTTAACCGATATGCTTTTAAATACTATTGGTAACAATAAAGGTTACTCTGATAACGATGCAATAATAAATTTGAAAGGATAAGCAATTTATGAGTTCAACAGCAATTCAAAATCAAGAAATAAAGCATGTTAAAAAGAGCGAGTTTATTCTTTATTTGGTTGGCGTATTTTTCTACACAACTATGACCGGTATGGTACAAGGTAACAGAAACGCTTACTTAGTTAATGTTTTGCGACTTCCTGAAAGTCAGACTTCACTTTTTAATCTGCTTACCTCAGTTATACCATTTGTGCTCAACTTCTTTATTGTTATGTATATTGATGGCAGACAAATGGGTAAAGGCGGAAAGTTTAAACCAATAACAACACTTGTTATTATACCTATGTCAATAGTTATGATGCTTTCATTCTGGGCACCTCCGGGACTTTCAGGAACAATACTCTTTATTTATGTTGTTACTATTGCGGTTCTTTGGGCAGTGCTTTCTACATTCGGTAACTCTATAAATATGGTTGCAAATGTTATGACACCAAACCTTAAAGAACGCGATCAGGTTCTTTCTTTCAGAAGTATATCTTCTGCGGTTGGTAACTCTGCACCTGTTGTTATTCTTCTTGTTATAGGGCTTATATGGAGTAAGGATAACCAATCACTTATTGATTCTGTTACAGGAACAACAATAAGAAGCGTTGAAGGTCTTCAATATATAATTTCAGCAGGTCTTTGTTCTGTTGTAGGTATTATTACAGTTCTTTTAGGTATGAAACTCGTACGCGAAAGAACAACATATACAGACAAAAAGCAAAATCCTCTTTTAGGCTTTAAAGATATTATAAAGAATAAATATGCCTGGACTATTATCTTTTCTGAATTCCTTAAAAGCTTCAGAGGTATTTCTACCTTTATGGAAACCTTTATTGCAGCAGCAGTTTTAGGTGATGTTTCAAAGAAAATTCTCTTTGTTCTGCCTGTTGGTATAGGTACTGCAGTCGGTATGCTTGTAATTAACTTCCTTCTTAAAAAGTTTGATGCAAGACAACTTTACATAGCAAGTGGTATTTATTCTCTTTGTGCTAACTGTATGGCGTTTGGTGTAGGTTATACTTATTTCAAAACTGGAACAGGTGTTTTGCAAATAGTATTTATTATATTCCTTTTCCTTATAGGACTTCAGTTCGGTGCTTCAAACTTACTCCCAAGTATGTTCCAGGCGGATGTACTTGAAACAATTGAACTTAAAACAGGCAAACGCTTTGACGCTTCATTCCCATTTGTTATAGGAATTGGTACACTTATAAGTGGTACAATAGCAAGTACACTTGCACCACTTATTCTCTATGGTGAAAACTCAATTATCGGTTACATTCAACCGACAGACTTAATTCCGAATCCTGAGCAAACTCTGGATTCAAAGATTCTCTTACTCTTCTTCTATACAATTGTTCATGGTATTATGATGTTCTTGGCAGGAGTACCATTCTTCTTCTATAAATTAACAGGCGAAACAAAAGAAGAAGTACACAGAAAAGTGCTTGAGATGAGAGAGGCTAATAAGAATTAAAAATTTCGGAGTTCTTCGGACTTGATTATAATTATATATAAATAAAAACAACTACATTCTTTCATTTTCGGTTTATGAACCTTAAATGAGAGAATGTAGTTCTTTCTATTATCTATTTCCTAATGACTAACAACTAACGACTAACACCTATTTCCTATACTTAAAAGTAAAACTTTTTAGAAAGCCATTTTTTGAATTTTTTATTTTTTATTGCAATAACTGAAGTACCGAATAAGACAAATGAAATAACAGCAATTGCAATGACAATAACATCAAAAACAATACTATGAGGAATAAAAGACATTATTATAAATAACAATAACGAAAAAGTTGTAATGGTGCTTAAAATTGCCATTATACTGTGAAATTTTGTCAGGAATTTTCGTACAACAAACGGTAACACCGAGAGACTCCATAAAAGACCACACGCAAAGACAATGTAAGCAGACCAAGGTGTCTGTGAGTTTAATAATATATTAAGAATAACCGAAATAACACTCAAAGCTAAAAGCAACGAAGTAGTGACTTTTGCCAGATATTTTTTGCTTTTTTTAGTAACCTCATTTTTTTCTGGTAGTGGTTCGAGTAATAAGTCGTTGTTCTCTTCAAGATAATTCGTTTCAATTTCTATTGGAATATTAAAATCTTTAAGCTTTGTAAAAAATGCTCTTTCAACATCGGTGTCTTCATAACAGTTTGCAATAGCAACTGTAAAAACATCTTTTACAGAAGAAAGACCAATTCTGCCACCGTTCAGAAGACCAGGAGGAGGCATTAAAATTGAACTTTCAACAAACTCGAGCATAGCTTCAGGCAAATCTACTTTGCCGAGATTAGTCAGAAGTGCAGTTGTTGTAGTTTCTGCTGTGAGAGCGTAAGAAATACCAATTGCCAAATCTTTAATAACAAGCGGAATAACTCTCATAAGAGGGAAAGACTCTAATTTAATATTAGATGCGAACATAGCACCTAAAGTTTTTTTGTTGTTGATATATCTTAAATAAAGAGATGTTTGTTTGAGAATTTCTTCAAATGTATATTTGCCAAGATTTGGGTCAAAACGCACACTATAACAAAGAGAAAAATTACGAAGTGTCTGTGAGTCAAATTGATTTCTTGCATTAACAGGTACCTGAATGCTTATTTCTTTTTGCTTTTTTTCTTCTTTTTTCTGAAAATCAATATAAATTTCAACAAGAACTGCTGTGAAAAATTCTGTGATAGTCGCATTGTATTTTTTACAGAGCTCTTTTATTTTATCCACAGGCATATAACCTACTGTTACATTAGAGCAAAAAGCAGGGAGCTTTTCACCTTTTTTGTGGTAAATATTAGGTTTGCCTCTACTTGCTTTTGCACCCTTAGTAGCATTTTTTATAAATGAATCTTCAAGCTCTTCCTTTTTAGGTTTTTCAGTAATATCAAATACAGAGCCACCGACAGAAATATTATGACCTGAAAGTCTTAAATATTGTGCCGCGAGTGTGTTTAAGAAAATTTCACAACCATAACCATCTGTAAGTGCGTGAAATGCTTCAATTGTAAGACGATTTTTTAAATAGAAAATCTTAAATAAAAAGTCATTGCTTTCGGTGTATCTTATCGGTACACATTGGTGTTTTAAGTTGTCTTCTACAATAACAGGGAGTTTGTCATTATATTCAAAGTAATACCAGAAAACACCGCGTTTTATTTTAACACGCATAGAGGGAAAGCGAGGGAGAATATCCTTTAATGCTTTTTCTAAAATTACAGGGTCAATTTCTACGGTGAGATTTATAGAATAACGGATAACATTAGACCAAGTTTTTGTGTTTTGTGCAGGGAATACCTTTGCGGCATTGTCAAGCTTTAAAAAGTCTTTGCCAAAATACAAATTTTTCTTTTCCAAAATCTCACCACCCTTTATTATAATGATTTCAGCTTATTTTTTCTCACCTTTCTTTTCGTAGCCGAAGGTAGAAGCGAAAAGGTCAATTTTAAACATTTTGATTACTGAACTGAAAAGTCTTGAGCCCTGAACTGGCATAAGTCTGTTAAATCTGCCCATTGCGTTACCGTCAAAGCCTACAACTATGTAAGATTTTTTCTTGAGAATACCTTTAAGAATTCTGTTAACCGCTTTGTCGCAAGGGGTTGAAACCATATTTATAAGGTCCATACCATTTGTTTCGCCCTGATTTCTGAAAATATCTGTTTTTGTAAAGCCAGGGCAAACAAGACCAATATATGCTTCACCACGGAGCTCTTCTCTCATAGCTTCAGTAAGACCTTTAACCGCCGCTTTACTTGCAGAGTACATAGATGTACCGCCAAGAGCCATAAGTGCTGCAGATGAAGCAACATTTATAATTGCAGGAGTTTCACTTTCTATAAGAAGTGGAAGCATAATTTTTGAAGAATATGCCGCAGAATAAAAGTCGATGTTAATTGACTCATCAATTTCTTCTTTTGTGTAGTTCATAAGTCTGTCAAAACGAGGAAGAACGCCTGCATTGTTAATAAGTACATCTGGTTTTATGTTGTTTTCAACGAGCCAAGAGTGGAATTCCAGCCAATTGTCGTAGCTTGAAACATCGAAAAGCTTGTAAGAAAATAATTTTGCGTAATCGCCGAGTTCTTCAACGAAAGCGAGCATTTTCTTTTCGCTTCTTGCAACACCAATAACTTTACAGTTGTGTTCTTTCATAAGTCTTTCAGCAAGCATTTTACCAATACCGCTTGAAGCACCTGTAAGAATTACAGTTTTATTATCAATCCATTTAGCCATTGTAGCCACCCCTAAAAAATTTAATCGTTAAAATTATATCATAGTTGTCGGTTGTTAGTCAAGTTGTTAGTGGTCAGGAAATAGGAATTAGGAAATGGAAAATAGAAAGCAGTAAAAGAGACTACATTCACTCATAAAGCACAAATGAAAAAGTATGGTTGTTTCTTCGTAGGGGAAGAACTTTGCTCTCCCGCAACAAGGTATTGTGTTTTATAATGCATTATAAATGAATGGTCAAACTCACTTCGTTTAATGCGTGAAATATTCGCGATGTGAAGTCCTAATAACTACCGACTAACAGTTAACAACCAACTTTCCCTTGATACTTGCAACTGTTTTGTGGTATAATAGAAATGTATATATTTGAAATGGAGGTGCAGTATGGATAAGTTTATTTTACATTCAAATTATAAGCCAACAGGTGACCAGCCTGAAGCTATAAAAGCACTTACAGATGGTGTAAATAAAGGGCTTAAAGAGCAAACCTTACTTGGTGTTACAGGCTCGGGTAAAACCTTTACTATGGCAAATATTATTGCTAATGTAAATAAACCTACATTAGTTCTTGCTCATAATAAAACTCTTGCTGCACAGCTCTGTTCTGAATTTAAAGAGTTTTTCCCCGAAAATGCAGTTGAGTATTTTGTTTCTTATTACGATTATTATCAACCAGAAGCTTATATTCCAACTACTGACACTTATATTGAAAAAGACAGTGCAGTAAATGATGAGATAGACAAATTACGCCACTCGGCGACCTCTGCACTTTCTGAAAGACGCGATGTTATAATCGTTGCATCTGTGTCTTGTATTTATACTCTCGGTGACCCTATTGATTACAGAAGTATGGTTATTTCTTTGAGAACTGGTATGCAAAAAGAACGCGATGCACTTCTTAATAAATTGGTTGCAATTCAGTACGAAAGAAACGATGTTGCATTTGAAAGAAATAAATTCAGAGTAAAAGGTGATACAGTTGAAATCTTCCCTGTTTATTCATCTGAAAATGCAATAAGAGTTGAATTTTTTGGTGATGAAATTGACAGGATTTCAGAGTTTAATCCGCTGACGGGTGAAATTAAGTGCAATCTTTCTCATGTTGCAATTTACCCTGCCTCTCACTATGTAGTAGGCTATGAAAAAATGGAAAAAGCACTCGAAGAAATTTATGATGAAATGACAGAAACTGCTGAGAATTTCAAAAAAGAGGGTAAGCTTCTTGAAGCACAAAGAATTATGCAACGCACACAATATGATATTGAAATGCTTCGTGAAACTGGCTTTTGCAAGGGAATTGAAAACTACTCGCGAGTGATGTCTGGTAGAGAACCAGGCACTGCACCGTTTACCCTGCTTGACTATTTTCCAGATGACTTTTTGTTATTTGTTGATGAATCTCATGTGACATTACCACAGGTAAGAGGTATGTTTGGTGGCGATTTTTCAAGGAAAGAAAGTCTTGTTAATTTCGGTTTCAGACTTCCATCTGCATTTGATAACAGACCACTTAAATTTGATGAGTTTTACGAAAAAACGAACCAAAGAATTTTTGTGAGTGCTACACCGGGTGAATTTGAAAAATCAAAGAGTTCACAAATTGCAGAACAGGTTATAAGACCTACCGGTCTTTTAGACCCTGAAATTTTTGTAAGAAGTACAGATGGACAAATTGACGATTTAATCTCTGAAATAAATTTACGAGTAGATAAAAAAGAACGCGTTTTAGTTACAACCTTAACAAGAAAAATGGCAGAGGATTTAACAGAATATCTTGAGGGATGTAAAATTAAAGTCCGTTATATGCACTATGATATTGACACAATCGAAAGAATGGAAATAATAAGAGATTTAAGACTTGGCGAGTTTGATGTTTTAGTTGGCATCAACTTGCTTCGTGAGGGTCTTGATATTCCCGAAGTATCACTCGTTGCAATTCTTGATGCTGATAAAGAAGGCTTTTTGAGAAGTGAAACCTCTCTTATACAGACAATAGGCAGAGCGGCGCGTAATGCTAACGGTCAGGTTATAATGTATGCCGATGAAGTTACTCGTTCTATGGAAAATGCTATAACTGAAACCTACAGAAGACGCGAAAAGCAAATGAAATATAACGAAGAAAATGGTATTGTTCCTGAAACAATTAAAAAAGATGTCAGAGAAATACTTGAAATTTCTTCAAAAGATAATGTTCAGGAAAGAATTGCTAAAAAGCGTCTTTCGCAGAACGACAAAAATCAGTTAATAGAAAAATTAACTAAAGAAATGAGAGCAGCCGCAAAGCTTCTTGAATTTGAACACGCGGCATATTTAAGAGACCAGATAGAAAAAATAAAAAACAGTTGATAAAAGGTATAGAAAATGGAAAAGAATTTAAAAGTAAAGGGTGCAAAGGTGCACAACTTGAAAAATGTAGATGTTGAAATACCAAGAGATAAGCTTGTAGTTTTTACAGGTCTTTCGGGTTCTGGTAAATCTTCACTTGCGTTTGATACAATTTACGCAGAGGGTCAGAGAAGATATATGGAAAGCCTTTCTTCTTATGCCCGTCAGTTTTTAGGTCAGATGGATAAGCCCGATGTTGAAAGCATCGAGGGACTTTCACCAGCAATATCAATTGACCAGAAAACAACTTCTAAAAATCCGCGTTCAACAGTTGGTACAGTAACAGAAATTTACGACTATCTCCGTCTTTTGTACGCAAGAGTAGGTGTGCCACATTGTCCTGTTTGTGGTAAAGAAATTAAAACACAGACAGTTGACCAGATTGTAGATAAGGTAATGGAACTCGAAGATGGTACAAAATTTCAGGTTTTAGCACCAATTGCAAAAGGAAAAAAAGGTGAGTTTAAAAAAGAACTTGAACAAGCATCAAAGTCCGGTTATGTAAGAGTAAGAATTGACGGAATTATCTACGACTTATCTGAAAATATTAAGTTAGAAAAGAATATTAAGCATAATATAGAAATTATTGTTGACCGTCTTGTTATGAAAAGAGATGTTTCCTCTCGTCTTGCAGATTCTTTAGAAACTGCATTTTCAATTACCGATGGTACAGTTTTAATTGCAGTTGTTGATGGTGAAGAGTTTTTATATTCGCAAAACTTTGCTTGTCCTGAACACGGTTCATTTATGGATGAATTAGAACCACGAATGTTTTCATTTAACAACCCATTCGGTGCGTGTCCTACTTGTTCGGGACTTAGTATGTTTTTAAGAGTATCAGAAGATTTATTAGTACCAAACAGAAATCTTTCTATAAGTGAGGGCGCAATCAAAGGTTGTGGTTGGGGACAAAGTGACAGAAGTACAATTGCGGGTATGTATTACTCTGCTCTTGCTGAAAAATACAACTTTACTTTTGACACCCCGTTTAAAGACATATCTAAAGAAGGTCAGGACGCAATTTTTTATGGTACAAAAGGTGAGAGAATACCTGTTACAAGAGTAAATGAGTACGGTAGCGGTACTTATATGACTGATTTTGAGGGTATAGTAAATAACCTTGAACGCCGACACAGAGAAACTACAAGTGACTGGTCAAGAAACGAAATTGAGCAATATATGACAGAGTCACCTTGCCCTTCTTGTAAAGGTAAAAGACTTAAACCTGCTTCATTAGCGGTAACAGTTGGCGGTAAAAACATTATGGAATTTACCGATATGTCTGTAAGAGCTGAACTCGAATTTATAGATAAGGTTCAGGAAACTCTTTCTGAAAAGGATAAAAAAATCGGTAAACAGATTTTCAAAGAAATCCGTTCACGACTTTCATTTCTTTGTGATGTTGGTCTTGACTATTTAACACTTTCTCGTTCTGCGGGTACACTTTCAGGTGGTGAAAGTCAGAGAATAAGACTTGCTACACAAATCGGTTCTTCTTTGATGGGGGTTTTATATATCCTTGACGAACCAAGCATTGGTTTGCATCAGAAAGATAACGATAAATTATTGCAATCCCTTAAGAATTTAAGAGATTTAGGTAATACACTAATTGTTGTTGAGCACGATGAAGATACAATGAACTCTGCTGACTACATTGTTGATGTGGGACCAGGGGCTGGTGTTCATGGTGGTCAGATTGTTTTTCAGGGTACAGTTAAAGATATTAAAAAATGCAAAGACTCTATTACAGGTCAGTACCTTTCAGGTAAAAGAAGAATTGCAACTCCTGAAAAGAGAAGATCGGGTAACGGTAAATCTTTAGTTATTAGAGGTGCAGAAGAAAATAACCTCAAAGGTATTGATGTAGAAATACCACTCGGTAAATTTGTTGCTGTAACCGGTGTTTCGGGTTCCGGTAAATCTTCTTTAATAAATGAAATTTTATTTAAAAAGTTAGCGGCAGAACTCAATGGTGCAAGAAAATTCCCCGGTAAGCATAAAGAAATTACAGGACTCGAACATTTAGACAAGGTAATAGATATTGACCAGTCGCCTATCGGCAGAACTCCGCGTTCAAACCCAGCAACATATACAGGTGTATTTACTGATATTCGCGAACTTTTCGCACAGACACAGGATGCAAAAATGAAAGGTTACTCTGCGGGTAGATTTTCGTTTAATGTAAAAGGTGGTCGTTGTGAAGCGTGCGAGGGTGATGGTATTATAAAAATTGAAATGAATTTCCTCTCAGATGTTTATGTGCCTTGTGAGGTTTGTCACGGTGCGAGATATAACCGCGAAACATTAGAAGTTCTTTATAAAGGTAAGAGTATTTCAGATGTTCTTAATATGACAGTAGAAGAGGCAACTGAATTTTTTAAAAATCACCCTAAAATCCACAGGAAACTCGAAACACTTAACGATGTTGGTTTAGGCTACATTACTTTAGGTCAACCTGCCACAACACTCTCAGGTGGTGAGGCACAAAGAGTTAAGCTTGCAACAGAACTTTCAAAGCGTTCAACCGGTAGAACAATTTATATTTTAGACGAACCTACAACTGGTCTTCACTCTGCCGATGTAAGCAAGCTTTTAGAGGTTTTGAACCGTCTTGTTGATGCCGAAAACAGTATTGTTGTAATCGAGCATAATTTAGATGTTATTAAAACAGCCGATTATATTATAGATTTAGGTCCTGAGGGTGGTAATGGTGGTGGTACTGTTGTTGCAACTGGTACACCTGAAGAAGTAGCAAAAAACAAAAAGTCTTACACTGGTCAGTATTTAAAAAGAATTTTATCAGAATAAATATTGATATTTTACTGACTTATATGTATAATAGGTAAGATATTTTTTAAAGGAGAAAATTATATTATGAAAGCAAGCGAAAGTATCGCAAATTACGATATTAAAGTAAGGGAATACACAAACTATGCTATAAAAAGCATAAAGAATTGTTGTAAGAATTTTGGCCCCAGACCAACAGGTAGCGAGGCTGAAAAAAATGCACAGGAATATATGATGAATGACCTTAATAATTTCTGTGATGAGGTTACTCGCGAAGAATTCAAAGTAAGCGACAAGGCATTTATGTCTTGGATTAAAATAGGTGTTGTAATGGCTATAATATCTATTGCAATGTTTACTTTAGGTTTCTATATAGTTTCTGCTGTTCTTTTCTTTGCAATTCTTTTAATGATTGCACTTGAATTCGGTTTTTATAAACCTATTTTAGATGTTTTCTTCAAAAAGAAAACTGCGGGTAATGTTTATGGTGTAAGAAAATCAGAAGAAGAAACTAAAAAGAGAATTATTCTCTGTGCTCATACTGACTCTGCATTTGAATGGAAATATACATACAAAACAGGCAGAAAGGGTGTTGCATTTAATATTTATGGTGCCGCAATATGCCTTTTATTAAGTCTTGGTATTTCTATTTATGCAATTGTAGCAAATGGTGCTTTTTCAGATATTGTATGGCTTTCAGAGGGATTAGTTTTTAAAATTCTTGCAGTTGTTCTTTACCTTACAATTATCGTTTATTTCTTTAATTTTAGTTTCATAAATTACAAATTACCGGTAACCGGTGCAATAGACAATTTAAGTGGTGTATTTATTTCAAACGCAGTTGCAAAATATCTTAAAGATAATGACATCCGTTTCAAAAATACAGAAGTATGTGTGCTTTTAACAGGCGCAGAAGAAGCTGGACTTCGTGGTTCAAAATCATTCGTTAAAAACCACCCTGAATTACAGAACAAAGATGTTGAAACAGTTGTTGTTGGTATAGACACAATATGCGAACTTGAATTTATGAAAGTTTATAGTAAAGATATGAATGGCTTTACTAAAAACGACGAAAGAGTTGCAAAGCTCATTCAGAATGGTGCAAAAAATGCCGGTTACGATGTACCAACCGGTACTATTGAATTAGGTGCAACAGATGCCGCAGCATTCTCGCAAAAAGGTATTTCGGCGGCTACTTTTGTTGCTATGAATCCAGAACCATCAAGATATTATCACACAAGACTCGACACAGTTGAAATGATAAAACCACAGGCAATTGATGCAGGTGTTAAAATCGCTCTTGAAACAGTATTTTTATATGATGAAAAAGGAATATGATTATGACTACAAAAAACCGTAATCATAAACTTACAGGTAGCGGTAATTTACTCGATGAAAAAGGTTTCCTGCGTGAAGCGGGTTGGGCGAATAGCTTGGTTTATGACTATTCTCGCTCAATGGTAAAATCAAACAAAGCAAGACTTAAAGAATGGGATTATTACCATGTGATTGATAGTGAGGGAAAATATGCAGTTTCTTTCACCTTTGCAGATAATGGCTATATGGGTCTTATAGATTGCTCTGTTTTTGATTTTATAACAAAAGAAAAGTTCTCTGCAACAGAAATACCGATTATGCCAATGGGTAAACTTAATTTACCAGCAACAAGTGAAAAAGGCGATATTTCTTTTAAAAATAAATCTTGTAAATTTCACATTGACAGAAGTGAAACAGGCAGGCATTTTTATTGCGATTTTAAAAGGACATTTAACCATACAGAGATTGTTGCGGATATTTATTTAGAGCAACCGCCGATGGATACAATGGTTATAGCAACACCTTGGAAGAATAATAAAAAGGCATTTTATTATAACCAAAAAATTACTTGTATGAAAGCAAAAGGCTCTGTTACAGTTAAGGGTAGAACATATACTTTTGATGACAATAAAGATTACGGTATTCTTGATTGGGGCAGAGGTGTGTGGACCTACGACAATACTTGGTATTGGGGTGTTGGTAGCGGTACAGTAAACGGTAAACCATTCGGGTATAATATCGGTTATGGTTTCGGCGATACTTCAGCGGCGAGTGAAAATATGCTCTTTTATGATGGGAAGTGTCATAAATTAGATTTAGTTGATTTCTGCATACCTGAAAATGTAATGGATACCTGGAATATGACTTCAAGTGACAATCGTTTCAGAATGACATTTAAACCGTTTTTTAACGATAGAACAGATATAAGTGTAGGTGTTATGTCACAACACGCAGATAAATTATTTGGTATGTTAAACGGTGTTACAGTCCTTGATGATGGTACAGAATTAAAAATTGAAAATTTACCTGTATTCCACGAAAGGGTACATAATAAGTGGTGAGTCAGGGACTAGGAACTAGGAATTAGGAACTAGGGACTAGGGACTAGAGTAATAATAAAAAATACATCCTATCATTTTTCGTTGGTGTTAAAACCGATTTAAGATGATAGGATGATTTTGTTTATTGCGAAACTACTAATTCCTGTTTCCTGATTTCTGGTCCTTGAACTATGGATTACAATTCTTACACGGTTCATATCCGTCAGAAATCAATTCGCTTCTGTCACCGTTAAATTCTTTTTTGTTTTTCTGTGACATTTTTCCTACTGATGAACAGTCAGGGTAGTGGAATTTTTTAGAGTTTGTATTTAATATATATGTTGCTTCAATTATTTCGCTATCTGTGGTAGTTGCTTCGGTAGGTTTTGCTATAAGACAACTTTCACCTGTTTCATAATCAATTTTAATTGATGGTTGTGCGTTGTAACAAAATACATTAAAGCAGATGCCTTTGCCTTTGTCTTCAACAGAGTAGCCCTCCATTTTTACGCCCTTGCATAAAAGATTATTTTCTTCGAAAACAGGAGTAACTCTGTACATTACATGGTTACCTGTTTCTTCTATATAATCTGCAACCATATTTTCAAAAGGTAACATTCCCTGAATGTTTAAATATCTTGTACCTGTTATAAGATTTTTTGGGTTTGCGTTTTCACCGGACAACTGAAAACCAATTAAATGACATCGGTTATATAAATATTTGCCATCTACACAATCATATTTTTTAAGATGCCAGCCACTTGGTTTAATCATACCGATTTCGCCACGTTCTTCGGTTGGCATTGTTTCTCTGCCCAGACACGCAAAAGCAACACCACATCTGCCACGGTAGTCTAAATTGCTGTAGCTTTCAAATGCTTTTTCAGTAATTTCATCACTTGTGAATTCAGGTTGATTGTTGTTGAGAGTAATATACGCTTTGCCTGAGTATTTAGGTATATTACTTGAAGATACAATTGTCTGGGATTTTTTTGTCGTTTCGGGTGTCGCTTCGGTTGTGGTAATATTTTCTGTAATTTCTGTAGTTGTAGTAATTGTAGTTGTTTCTTCTTGTGTGGCAGGTGATGTTGTTTCTGTATCAGTTGCACCACCACAAGCAGAAAAAACTAAAAAAACAGATAATAAAAGTGCAAATATTTTAGAAAACTTAATCATAAAATATACACTTCCTTTGTTATTTTGTCGTGAGAATTACCCTTAAAATCAGTTGTTTCTGTTAATTTGTATTTACTTAAATCCAAATTGAAATAAAAATCTGACGGGTAAACTCTGTTCCATTTATAAATTGTAAGTTTGTTTATTTTATCTTCAAATTCTGTTAAATCAACATTCTCAATGAAACAGATATCATTCTCGTTTGCATCATTTAAAAATGTATCACTCACATTAACAAGTTTTTCAAAATCAACAAAAAGAGACTTTGAAAATTCATTTATAAGAATTCTAGTTCCTTTTGCAGACTTAATTAAATCTTCTGTAAGAATTTTATCTCTGCTTTGTCTTCTGTTGTTAAATAACATTCCGTTGTTATCATCAATACAAATAACTGCAATCATTCTATCACCTAACACCTAACACCTGATTCATCTCGTCTGCTTAAAATCTGTTTTGTAAAGTGAGTAATTAAGTGCTTTCATTTCTCTTAAAAGGTCGTCGTTAGATTTTATTTCATTCTCGAAAATAACACCACCATGTGCTAAATCTTCAATCTCGTGGAAGTCAGAGCCTGCTACAACAATATCTTTGTTGTGGTATTTTGCCCAGCTTTCGGCAATAGGGTTTGAAGAATTGTGACGAGGGTTTCCGTTAAATACTTCGTACCCGTCAAGAATTTCCCAATCTTCAACAGTAAGCCAACGCCTGAATGGGTGTGCCTGTAAAAATAAAAGACCGTTCTTTTTAGCAAGTGCTGAAAAGTCTTCTGGCGAATACGCCATTAAGTCACCGTTGTTTCTTAAAAATTCTTCTGTTACACCATAAACTAAATAATCATTTTCACTCTCGTAAAAGTTGATTTCCATACCTAAAAGAACAACCATTTTACCGTCTAATTCTTCTTTTAATATGCTATAACCCTCTAAAAAGTGTGTAACCTTTTCATCCCAAGAGGCATCTTTATATTTTTTATTGTTGAAAGCTGAAGCATTCATATGGTCTGTTACAACAATTCCGTTGTAATCGGTTGTAAGATATAATTCCGCAATCTGTTTTGCAGGAATACTGGCACATCTGCTTACTTCATCTGTGTGTAAATGCATTTCAAATAGATAACTCATAATAACATTCTCCTGAAAAGAATTTTTACATAATTATATTCTTTTTTTTATTTATTGTCTATACACCTATTGAAAAAAATAGAGAAAAATGATACTATTTAACTATGTAAAATTCTTTTCAGGAGGACTGGTTATGTCAAAATTAAAAGCAGCAGTTATTGGTACAGGTGGTATAAGTAACGAGCACATACAGGCTTATTTGAAAAATGAAAATGTTGAGCTTTATGCTTTTTGTGATATTAACGAAAAGCAACTTAACTTAATGGCAGAAAAATATGGTGTGCCGAAAGAAAGATGCTTTTTAGATAAAGACGAAATGTTAAAGGCATTACCTGAAATTGATATAGTAAGTGTCTGCACATGGAACAGCGCTCACGCGGAATGTACTATTGCAGCACTTAATGCAGGTAAAAACGTTCTTTGCGAAAAACCGATGGCAATGAATACAAAGCAAGCAGAGGAGATGCTTGAAGCGGCAAAGAAAAACAATAAGCTTCTTCAGATTGGTTTTGTAAGAAGATACGGTAACGACGCCGATGTAATGAAAGATTTTATTGACGCTGGTTACTTTGGTGATATTTATTACGCAAAGGCTACATATTTAAGAAGAAACGGTAACCCTGGTGGATGGTTTGGTGACAAATCCCGTTCAGGTGGTGGCCCGCTTATAGATTTAGGTGTTCACGTTATAGATTTAGTTCGTTACCTTTGCGGTAACCCGAAACCAGTTTCAGTTTATGGTGCTACATTCCAGAAACTCTTTAACCGTCCTGATATTAAAGGCGGTAAAGCATACAATTCAGTTTCTGCCGGTAATAACGATATTTGCGATGTTGAAGATTTAGCAAGTGCTATGATTCGTTTTGACAATGGTCTTGTTCTTTCTGTTGAAGCATCATTTTCACTTAATATCAAAGAACCAAAGGGCGATATTGAATTCTTTGGTACAAAAGCAGGTGCAAAACTTGACCCGCAGGTTGAAATCTTTACAGATGAACAAGGTTACCTTGTAAATGTTTCATTTGATAAAGATACATCTTTAAGTTTTGACGGTCTTTTTGCAGGTGAAATCAACCATTTTGTAGATTGCTCTTTAAATAATGTTCCTTGCAGAGCACCGGGCGAAGATGGCGTTCAACTTATGAGAATCTTAGACGCTATTTACGAATCTGCAAAAACTGGTCACGAAGTAATTCTAAAATAAAATTTTAAGGGTGAGAGAATAATGCGTAAATGTGATAGTTGCGGTAAAGTAGTTGTAAATGAAAAAGATTATATGTGTCCGCACTGCGGTGCAGTTGTAAGAAAAAAGTGCGACCACAGTACCCATTTGCCTGACGATAAATATAACAGAGCAAATGATTACAGAACTACTGCCGCAGAACACAAAAGTAAAACTTACGACTATGAGAAAACACCAAGAACAGACAGTAACCAGAAGTTTGATATAAACGATTTAGCAAATATCAAAAATGCGGAAGATGCTAAAAGAATTGCAAAAAAAGCATTTATTGAGCAGGACCAGAACGGCAGAAAGAAGTTTAAACCACTTGCAATTGTGCTTATAGTTATCTTTGCTGTTAATATATTTGGTAATGTTTTAGATATTGCCGATAGTGCAATTGACACTGCATTTGATGAAATAGAAGAAGTAGTTTCTATGGACTCTGTAGATGACTTAATAGAAGATAATTATGGGGTTTCAGAAATAGAAAACGCTGTTTATACTGATTACGATACCGTTTACGATTATGTTGCTTCTGCTAATGTAGAAAGCGCTTATCTTGATACTATGTATGATGTTCTTGAAATTCAACTTTCAGGTATAGGGTTTGAGCAAGTGAGTATTAACACAGAAGAGCAGGGATATTCATATCAGGAGCTTATGGTGGATTCTTTTGCCGTGATTTTCGATGTATCTTTTATTACAAGTGAAGCTATTGAAGAGTACGAAGTTTCAGAGGACTCTACTGATACTATTTTAAGTTATGCCGACCACGCGAAATTTAAAGGCTATTTGTCAGAAGATGGTATTTTTAGTGTAGAGGGTATTCCTTCAAAGCTTGATGAATATTCCGAAAATGTTTTTATAGAGATACGAAAAGTTACAGTTCTAACCGAAAAAGATGCGGATTGTTATAATGGTGACTACAACATAAATCTTAATATTATAAGATGTGATTCTTTCAATAATTGTAATTTCTATGGCTATCACCATATTGCAGATGAAACATTATCGAAAGAGCATTACGAAATGATTGATTTATCTGAAGCTTCCACTTATGATTTGCAGGATGTATCAGCTTATTCCGAGGTAATAGAATTTTAATATGAAAAAAACAAGATATACAACTATTTCAGGTATGGTGTCTGCATTGTCGGTGGTTATTATGCTGCTCACAAACATAATGCCGTCTATGATGTATGTAATTCCGATAATAACAGGTGCAATAGTCTTTGCGGTAAATGAAATAATTGGTAAAAAATGGGCTTTGGGCGTGTTCTTTGTAACGAGTTTTATTTCGTTTATACTTTTAACCGATAAAGAGGCGGCACTCAATTACACATTGTTTTTCGGGTATTATCCGCTATTAAAACCGTTGTACGAAAAACTACAAAAAGTACTTTCGTGGGGTGTAAAGGTTTTGACCTTTAATGTTGCACTTGTGGCAATTGGTCTTATAGTGACATTCATTTTTAAATTACCATTTTTAGACGAAGATTTTGGTAAGTTTACCATTCCGTTATTTGCAGTTCTTTTCAATGTAGTTTTCGTAATGTATGACATTATGTTTACTGTGTTTAAATCAAGACTTGCACCATTATTCAATAAATTAAAACATAAACTCTCTTGACTTTTTATACTGTAAAGTGTAAAATCAATTTATATTATTTTAGGAGGAAAAATTATGGGCGATTTTTCAGTTTTTACCAGTTTTGACTGGTCTGTGTTCCAGTTAGTTGAAAAACTCTGGAATCCTGTACTCGATGCAATAATGATTTTCATTACTCACTTAGGTGACGATGGTATTTTCTGGATTGCTTTGGGTGTAATTCTTTGTGTGTTTAAGAAAACAAGAAAATATGGTGTTCTTCTTTTCTTAGGGTTAGCTTTTGCAACTGTTATAAATAACCTTGTACTTAAACAAATTTTTGAAAGACCAAGACCATTTAACTTTGATGGTTGGCCAGGCGAGTTTATTTATCCTAATTTAGTTGAAAAACCACACAGCTTCTCATTCCCATCAGGTCATACATCAACATCATTAGGCTCAGCAACACCACTTCTTATTAAAGCAAATAAGAAATGGGGTATTCCAGTATTCATTCTTGCTGTACTTGTTGGTTTCTCAAGAGTTTACATTCATGTTCACTACCCAACAGATGTTATCTTTGGTACATTAGTTGGTATTGTTGCGGGTATCTTAGCAGTTGTAGCATTCAAATATGGTATGCCTCTTGCAAAGAAGATTCTCGGTGAGAAACTTATCACAAAAATTTTCGGCGAAATTTAATGACCGCTTATTTTGGCGCAGAACAAACACCCGAAGTTAAGACTTCGGGTGTTTTAGTTATTTTTTCACCCGCTTGTAGTATCTTTATAACGATTATAGTTAGTCGAAACAGTGTAAAATTACACTGTTTCGATACCAAATATATGATTTGGTATCGAATTTTCTTTGAAAATTCGATTATAATCCTTTCAATGATTGTAATGCAAAATTGTATTTATGAAAAATAATTTTGCTAAAAGCCGAAAAAATCGGCTTTTGCGAAACGCAACTGCGTTTCGACAAATTACAACCATTATACGACTTCGGGGTGAAGAAAATGACTTCTGCATCCAAACTAAGCGGTCATTTTAATTGAAAGGATAATTTTATTTTATCAAAACCATATTCCTGCTTCCTGTTTCCTATTTCCTGATTATTAAATTTTCATATTTCGACTTGAAATACTTACTGATATATGGTAGTATATCGTCACTAATTAAAATGGGTGAGTAACTTTGCAAAAGAAAATTACTTTAAACATATTTTCAATAGCATTTGTGTTAGGTGTTCATGCCTTGCTTTGCTTTGTTTATCATAAAATATGTTTTTTAGATGGTGTTTACCTCTGGGGTGACCTTGAAGGTGCTTTATATATAATAGTTATGGTGTTAATGTTTTTGTTGGCACCTGTGTGTTATTATATTTCAGGTCGTATATTCACGCATTTTGCAAACAAAAAGTTTTATATAACTACTGTGTGGGTTATATTTTCAATTCTTTCTGTTTTAGGTGTTGTTGCTATATTTAAACCTGAATTACAACAATTTTATCTCCTTGTAAATTCACCATCTTATATGTACTATTTATTATTTAAAGATAGTGTTATTTATATTTCTGTACCAGCTATGGCGATTACAGGGCTTTTTCCTGCTATGTTTTCAAGAAATGGCTATGTCAGAAAGAAAAGGCAGAAAAACGAAATTACAATGGATGAATTGAACGAAAAGTTAAATGAAGAAAATAAAGAGAGCCAAGACTTATAAAGTCTTAGCTCTTTCTTTTTTCATACTTTTATTTGTTATAAAGTTGAGAACAAAGTTTAATGTAAAAAGAATTATCCCTACAAAGATTCCGAAGTGAATATTTCCAGTGAAAAGCCCTGTTCCGTTAGCAGAAAAGTTGTTAACCGCTATACTGTAAATGATAGGGGAGATTATAAAGCAAAGTGCAGAACCTGCACAAAGTACACAGTTAATTGTTGCTTTAAGTTTTGATGCACACGCTAAAATACAAACGAAGTTCAGAACACCAAACACAACCGCGAGATAAAGCAATAATAATGCAATAAATATCAACGCAAAGCTTACACCCATTTCATCAAGCTTAGTGAGATTTATAAGCGAACCCCAGTTAAGATTTAATAACTTGTTGAGTGTAAAATCCAGAAGTGTGACTTTACTTGTACTGTCAGATAAAAATGGTAAATTAAATATGTAAGATGCAACGGGTAAAACAAGTACCACAAGTGGAACAAAAGTAAAAATAAATCTTGTAATTCTTAATTTGTTTCCAAAAAGAGAACTTTTAAAATTCCCAGTGAAAATTCTGAATTTAGCCCAGGCAGCCTCTGCCTTTTTTGCATCCTTTTCAAGCATATTTTCCCAGTCATAGTTTGGTATATTTACGCCACAATGAGGACATTCTGCTTTAATATCCCAAAAATGTAAAGTTTTAAAACAATGAGGACAGTATGACATAATCTGTATTCACCTTCATTCACTGTATTCTGCATTCTGCATTTTGCATTTAATCAGTAGTCTAACACTCTAAGAATATTCTTGATTTCTATGTTGAGAGAATCAACCTTTGCTCTTGCATCCTTTTCGCACATCAATGGTGTTACAAATGCAATTTCGTTTTTGTTATCAGAGTCAAGAATCTGTACATCATTAAATAATGCCTTTATTTTTTCTGCTACTGCGTTGTAGTCATTAACAGCAGCTCTTATGTAAAGAGAAGAGCTTTGTTCAAGTGGGTTGATAACATAATCATTTTCAGCATCATCCCAACCGATGAGCTTTCTTTTTTCAGTATGCTTTGCACAGTCAATAACATCAGCAACAACAGCACTTGCGGTAGGGAATTTACCTGCACCTCTGCCGTAAAATACTGTATCACCAACTGCGTCACCCCTGACAAGAATTGCGTTAAATACATCTGATACAGATGCTAACTGACAACCGTTCTTTATAAGGCAAGGACCAACTGTTGCAGAAATTTTACCTGAAGAAAGTTTCTTTGCTCTGCCTATAAGTTTAATTACGCCACCCCATACTTTTGCATACTCAACATCTTGGGATGCAATATTTGTAATACCTTCAGTCTCAACTTCATCAGGATAAACATGCTTACCGAAGCAAAGAGAAGCTAAAATACAAATCTTTCTTGCGGCATCGTGACCTAAAATATCAGCAGATGGGTCTCTTTCAGCGTAACCATTTGCCTGAGCAATTTTAAGTGCTTCATCGAAATCCATGCCTTCATCAATCATCTTTGTGAGAATGAAGTTTGTAGTACCATTAAGAATACCCGCAACTTCAAGGAATTCGTTTGCAGCAAGGCATTGGTTAATTGGTCTTATAATAGGAATACCGCCACCAACACTTGCTTCAAATAAGAAGTTTACGTTATTCTTTTTAGCAAGTTCTAAAAGTTCATAACCTTTAGCAGCAACAAGTTCTTTGTTAGATGTTACAACGCTTTTACCTGTTTCTAAACATTTTGAAACAAATTCAAAAGCAGGGTTTAAACCACCCATAGTTTCAACTACTATTTCAACATCTTTATCATTCAAAATGTCATTAAAATCTTTTGTGAAGAGATTTGATAACTGATGTGATGAAAAATCACGAATATCAAGAATATGTTTAACATCAAGTGATTTCTGTCCACATCTTTCTTCAATGCTTTTTTTGTTTTTAAGGATTAACTCGACAACGCCGGAACCGACTGTGCCGAAACCCATAACAGCAACCTGCATTTTTTACACCCCTAAATTTACTATAAATTACATTTATATAACATTCTACCATATATTACATTGAGAATAAAGAGTTTTTTTAAAATTTTTGAATTTTTTTCAGAATGTAAAAAAAATATGTCAAATGTGTAATTATCATTGTAATTTCAGTTAAAAAGGTATAATATATAATGGTGAAGTTTTAATGTTTGGTATTTGGAGGAAATAAATGGAAAATATTGTTGAAAAAAGACGGGCATTCATAATCAATTTCTTTTATACAGTTATATGTATTGGCTTGTTCTTTGTTTTTATGAAATATTGTTTAGGTGTGTTAGCACCGTTTATAATAGCGTTTATTTTAGCGTTTGTCTTACAAAGACCTATTAAATTCGTACAGAAAAAATTACATCTGAAATCTCACGGTATTATATCATTTTTACTGGTGTTGCTCGTTGTACTTTTAGTAGCAGGTGTTCTTACAATAGGTGTGCTTCTTCTTTTTAACGAGCTTAAAGGTTTTGCACACTATCTGACAACACAGTTTTCATCAATAGATGAAGTTATTACCACCGTAGAAAATTATCTTATGAGTGTAGTGGTTCGTTTACCTGAAGGAATCAGGGCTACGGTAAGTGAATATTTAACAAATGCATTTGATTCTTTAGGTGAAGGTCAGTCTCAGTTAGATTTATCAATGCTTTCTGCACCATTAAGCGGAGCGTGGAGTGTGGTTAAAAGTTTACCATCAGCAATTTTGGCTTGTGTTGTTGCAATTGTTTCGTGTTTCTTTGTTACAAGTGATTACGATAAAATAAAAGAATTATTTTTAGGCTTCTTCAGTAATGAGAAAAGAAAATATATTGTAAAAACAAAGAGAACTGCAACTAAAGCTATCGGTAAGCTCTTAAAAGCATACATCACAATTATGGCAATTACTTTTGCTGAAATGTTTTTAGGGCTTTTCCTTTTAAAGCTTATTGGTGTTTATGATGGAAGTTATATAACAATTATTTCTTTCGTTACTTGTATAATTGATATTATCCCTGTTTTAGGTACTGGTACAGTTCTTATACCATGGGCACTTTACAATCTTATATTCGGCAATTTTGGTATGGGTATCGGTCTTTTGGTGATTTATGCAGTTGTTACTGTTATAAGACAGGTTGTAGAACCTAAACTTGTGGCAAATCAGGCGGGACTTCCTGCAATTGTAACAATAATGGCAATGTTCCTTGGCGTAAGACTTTTCGGGGCATTTGGTATTATTCTTCTTCCGTTCACCGTTATTATATTAAAATTACTTTATGATGAAGGCATTTTTTCAAACAAAAAGGTGAATTATAAGGCTGAGAGTACAGAGAAAAATAAAAAATCAGCCAAGGAGAAGAAAAAATGATTGATTACGGTTATGTTGATTTGCACTCACATTCATTGTGGGGGATAGACGATGGTGCACCTGACCTTGAGACTTCTCTTGAAATGTGTAGATTAGCACACGAAACTGGTACAGATTATCTTTTTTTAACACCACATCTTATCAATTGGTCAGATGCTAGTGTGCTTTATGATATAAGAGAAGAACGAACAGAGTATTTGCAGAATATTCTTCACAGCGAGGGTAGAGACCTGACTCTTATTAAAGGTTTTGAAATTCTTTGTGGTGACGATATTTTTGAGGTTAAATACTTTGAACCCTATACGCTCAATAAATCAAGGTACATTTTAATTGAGTTCAGTTTTAATAGTACAACTGAAGAAGATGTAAACGCCTGGTGCGATTATCTTATTTCTTGTGGGCTGGTTCCTGTTATTGCACATCCTGAAAGATATGAGTTTGTGAAAAATGATATCAGTGTAATAGAGCGACTTAGTGATAAAGGTTGTCTTTTTCAGGTGAATTGTGGTTCCGTTGTTGGTATATTCGGTGAAAGAGAAGCAAATATTGCTCTTAAAATGCTTTATGCTGGATTTGTTGATTTTATCGGTTCAGATGCACACGATTTAAGATGGCGTACTACTGATATGTATGCATTTCTCAGAGATTATCCCGATAATCTTCCCGATGGAATTCTTGATGATGCACTATTCACAAATCCACAAAAAGTGATAAATAATGAGCGTATTATGCCGAAAAGGCGTAACTCTTTGTTAATTTATTGAAAATTTTTTAAAAAAATATTGTTTTATTTCTTTTAAGGAATAATAATTCGGATAATGTGTGATATTATTACTGCGTAGATAAGAATAAAGGAGGAAATATTGATGGGTGATATGTTAGTTTCTTTATGGTCAATCATGGCAAACTTTGGTTTTGATACAGGTGACCTTGCTAATAAGATTGGCAACATTATTGCAAAAGATGGTGACGATAACTATACAGGTATTCTTGCACCAATCGCTGAAATTCCACTTATTGGTGATATTATTGGTATCTTTGCAGATATCGGTAGTTCAGCAGGTCAAGCAACACCTACAACTATTTCTTAATGCGGAAAAGAATTTAGTTAATTTAGAGAGTGTGGTTTACTGCACTCTCTTTATATTTTTTGAAAATCTACTATTACATTATATATATTATATAAGTGAGGTGTTTCTGTGAGCAATAATAAAAATAAACTCGATTCAACAAGTAAGCAGTTGATTATAGCTATATTTGCGGTTTTGATTCTTTTGACTTTTTCTGCAGTTATGTTAATAGCGGCATATAATTATGGAAATGCAAAAGAGGAGGTTACAACAACTACTAGTGAAAATATCTCAAATACTGAAACACCATCAACTACATTATCACAAAGTGCAAGTGGTAACGCTTCAGGTGATTTGCCGACAACAGGTAGTGTAACTACAGGTGAAACAGAAACGCAAAAACAACAAGAACCTATTTCTGTTGAAGGTCTTGAAGAATTTACTAAAACTGGTGACAATCAGATTTCGGATTCACCGAACAATGAATTTATAAATCTTGTGGTAACTGAAAAAGGTGTGGATGCAGAGAGACTTGTTGCAATTTATGCTGTTCCTGATTTAGGTAATAATTTTGTTCTTGAGTTTGATGATAAACTCGATGAGAATGGTAATATAGTAAGAAGTCCAAAGACATTAAAAAAGATATACCATATCAGTAAAGAACGCAAAATTACAGTAGCAACAGGCAAACCAACAGGTAACGAGGGTGTTGATTATGGTACAAGTCTTATGACATACTATCTTGTAACAGATGTTGTAATGCCTGAGTTTCCAGATTATTTTACAGATGTAGGTTGATTTACACAAACAAAAGGTAGTAAAAAATGCTCCGTTTAGTTAAAAATACCTGTTATACAACATTCACAAAAAAATATCAAAAAATTCTCAAAAAATGCTAAAAAAACTATTGCATTTTTGAAAGTTCTATGTTATTATACTAGGGCACGCAAAAGGGCGTGTCCTATTTTCATGCCCTTTTAAGCGTAAATGATATGCGTTGATGCGGGAGGTGGCTGCCTTTAAGGCAGGGAATTTCCGCGGAGTATGTCCGATTTTAAACCGGGCGATTAAAAATACTATGCAAGTCGTATTGCCTGCCTTAACTGAGGCTTTCGGCATTGTGTAGAGCGTAAATTTTTCCCGGAAGTTCATTCCGGTTTTTAAACGGATTGAGCGAACACCCCGGGCGAGTTGTTAAAAATTTACGAAGCCCGCCAAAATTTTTAGGAGGCGTTAAAAATGGCAGTTAAGGAAAAAATCAGAATCAGACTCAAAGGTTACGACCACAACGTTGTTGACAAGGCAGCAGAAAAGATTGTTGAAACAGCAAAGCGTACAGGCGCACAGGTTTCAGGTCCTATTCCGCTCCCAACTGAGAAAGAAGTTGTTACAATTCTCAGAGCTGTTCACAAGTACAAAGATTCTCGTGAACAATTCGAACAACGTACTCACAAGAGACTCATTGACATTCTCAGACCTTCAAACAAAACTGTTGAAGCTCTCACAGGTCTTGAGCTCCCAGCTGGTGTTGATTTTGAAATCAAACTTTAATCCGATAAAAAGTTTGGTTTTAAATATACCTATTATATATAGGTGTTGCAGGTCATGTTGGCGACAAGTCAACCAATAATCTGACAGGAGGAAAAAATTATGAAAAAAGGCATTATCGGAAAGAAAATCGGCATGACTCAGATTTTCGATGAAAAAGGTAACATGATTCCTGTTACTGTTGTCGAAGCAGGTCCATGCGCAGTTGTTCAGAAGAAAACAACTGAAAATGACGGCTATGAAGCTGTTCAGCTTGGTTACGGCGATATGAAAGCTAACAAAGTGAACAAACCTATGAAAGGTCACTTCACAAAAGCTGATGTTGCTCCAAAGAAAGTTCTTAAAGAATTCAGACTCGCTGATACTTCTAGTCTTAATGTTGGCGACATCGTTAAAGCAGACATCTTTGCTGCTGGCGAATTCGTTGATGTAGTTGGTACAAGCAAGGGTAAAGGTACTGCTGGCGTTATCAAACGTTGGAACTTCGGCAGACTCAGAGAATCACACGGTACAGGTCCTGTTGCAAGACATGGTGGTTCTTTAGGTGTTATTGACCCAGCTCGTATTTTCAAAGGCAAGAAGATGGCAGGTCACCTCGGTACAGAGCGTGTAACTGTTCAGAATCTCAGCGTAGTAAAAGTTGACAGTGAAAACAATCTTATCGCTATCAAAGGTTCAATTCCTGGACCTAAAGGCGGCATCGTTGTTATTGCTGACAGCGTAAAGAAAGCGTAAGGAAGGAGTGTAACAGATGAGTAAGTTATCAGTACTTGATATGGCAGGCAAGAAAGTTTCTGACATCGAAGTTAAAGATTCAATCTTCGCTATCGAACCAAATATGTCAGCAATGCATCTTGTTGTTGTTAGCTATTTAGCAAATCAGCGTCAGGGCACTCAGTCCACAAAAACTCGTTCAGAGGTTAGTGGTGGCGGTAAAAAGCCATGGAGACAAAAGGGTACAGGTCGTGCAAGACAGGGTTCTACAAGATCACCTCAATGGTATCACGGTGGTATCGCTCTTGGTCCAAAGCCTCGCACATACGGCATTGACGTTAACAAAAAGGTTAGAAGACTTGCAATGAAGTCTGCTCTTTCTTCAAAGGTTGCAGCAGATGAAATGATTGTTCTCGACTCTGTTAATCTTGATGCAATAAAAACAAAAGAAATTGCTAAAATGTTTGAAGCTATTAAAGCTCAGAAGAAAGTTCTCGTAGTTCTTCCTGAAAATAACGAAGTTATCTACAAGAGCACAAGAAACATTGAGGGTGCAAAAGTTTCTACAGTAAATACTCTTAATGTATATGACATTCTTAACTGCGATACAATCGTTGTTCTTAAGGATGCTGTTACAAAAATCGAGGAGGTATATGCATAATGAAAATGGCACAAGACATTATCATTAAACCTATCATCACAGAAGATTCTATGATGGGTATTGCCTCAAAGAAGTACACATTTAAAGTTGCTAACGATGCTAACAAACTCGAAATTGCAAAAGCAGTTGAAGAGCTTTTCGGCGTAAAAGTAGCAAAGGTAAATACAATCAATGTCAACGGTAAGTACAGAAGATACGGCGTTCACGAAGGCTACAAAGCATCTTGGAAAAAAGCTGTTGTAACACTTACTGAAGATTCAAAGACAATTGAGTTCTTTGACGGCTTGATGTAATCTGTAAAATAAAAACTATAATAAATTATACCCAATGGTATAGTATGGAGTTGACATTCTCCGCAAAGCCATATTAGGAGTGTGAATAAAATGTCTATTAAAGTTTACAATCCGACAACAAACGCTCGTCGTGGTATGTCGGTTACAGATTATTCAGAACTTTCAAAAGTTGCTCCAGAAAAAAGTCTTTTAAGACCTCTTAAAAAGAATTCTGGTCGTAACAACTACGGTAGAATTACAGTTCGTCATCACGGTGGCGGAAACCGCAGAAAGTACAGAGTAATCGATTTCAAGAGAACAAAGTTTGATGTTCAAGCAACAGTTAAAACTCTTGAATATGATCCAAACCGTTCAGCTCACATCGCTCTCATTGAATATGCAGACGGCGTAAAGAGCTATATCCTTGCACCTGTTGGTCTTAAAGTTGGCGACAAGGTTGAAGCTGGTCCAAATGCAGATATTAAACCAGGTAACGCATTACCTCTCACAAATATCCCAGTTGGTACATTCATCCACAATGTTGAACTTTATCCAGGTAAAGGCGGTCAGCTTGCAAGAGCTGCAGGTAATGCTGCTCAGCTTATGGCTAAAGAAGGCGTTTACGCTCTTCTTCGTCTTCCATCAGGTGAACTTAGAAATGTTCCTGTAAATTGTATGGCAACTGTTGGTCAGGTTGGCAATACAGACCACGAAAACGTTAAAATCGGTAAAGCTGGTCGTACTCGTCATCTTGGTATCAGACCTACAGTTCGTGGTTCTGTAATGAACCCTAACGACCACCCTCACGGTGGTGGTGAAGGTAAATCACCTATCGGTCGTCCAGGTCCTGTTACTCCTTGGGGTAAACCAGCTCTTGGTTATAAGACTCGTAAAAAGAAAAAGCATTCAGATAAGCTTATTGTAAAGCGTATCAATGACAGATAAGCCGGAAAGGAGCATAATTTATGAGCAGAAGCGTTAAAAAAGGACCTTTCGTGCAACCTAAATTACTCGAAAGAGTTCAGAAAATGAATGAAAACGGCGAGAAAATCGTGCTCAAAACATGGAGCAGAAGTTCAACAATCTTCCCAGATTTCGTTGGTCATACTTTTGCAGTTCATGATGGTCGTAAGCATGTTCCGGTTTATGTAACTGAAGATATGGTTGGCCATAAGCTCGGTGAATTCGCACCAACAAGAACCTATAAAGGTCATGCAGGTTCAAAAACTACTAAAGGTAGATAATCGGTTGAAAGGAGTGTGTAACAATGGAGGCAAATGAAATGATGGTTGAAGCTACTGCGAAAGCAACTTATTTAAGAATTGCTCCTCGTAAAGTTCAGATAGTTTTAGACCTTATTAGAAATAAGCCTACTGATGAAGCATTAGCAATTCTCAAGCACACACCGAAGGCCGCTTGTGAGCCGCTTGAGAAGCTTCTTAAATCTGCTATCGCAAACGCAGAAAATAAAAATATGGATGTTACAAGACTTTATGTTGCAAAGTGCTGGGTTTGTCAGGGTCCAACTCTTAAAAGAATCAGACCTCGTGCAAGAGGTAGCGCTAACCGCATAAACAAGAAAACATCTCACATCACCCTTGTAGTAAGGGAAGCAGAATAAGCGAGAGGAGGAAATTAAGATGGGACAAAAAATTAATCCTACCGGTTTAAGAATCGGTGTTATCAAAGATTGGGAATCTCGCTGGTATGCTAAGAAAGGTGATTTCGCTGATAATCTTGTTCAAGACAACATGATTCGTGAATACCTTCTCGAAACACTTGCACCTGCAGGTGTTCCAAAAGTAGAAATCGAAAGAGACCCAAAAAGAATTCGTATCAACATCTTCTGTGCTAAACCAGGTATCGTAATCGGTCGTGGTGGTGCAGAAATCGATAAACTCAAAGAAACAGTTAAGAAAAAGCTTAAAACTGATAAAGATGTTTACATCAACATCACAGAAATTAAGCAACCAGACCTTAACGCACAACTTGTAGCTGAAAATATTGCTCTTCAACTTGAAAAGCGTGTATCTTTCCGTCGTGCTCTTAAGCAATCAATCGGCAGAGCTATGAAATTAGGCGCAAAAGGTATCAAAACACAAGTTTCTGGTAGAGTTGGCGGTGCTGAAATTGCTCGTACAGAGAGCTATCATGAAGGTACTATTCCGCTTCAGACAATCCGCGCTGACATCGACTATGGTTTTGCAGAAGCAAAAACAACTTATGGTCGTCTTGGTGTTAAAGTTTGGATTTACAATGGTGAAATTCTTCATGAATCCCGCAGAAACAAGAGGGAAGGAGGAGCCAAGTAATGTTATTACCAAAAAGAGTTAAATACCGTCGCGTTCAGAGAGGCCGTCTTAAAGGCGTTGCTCACAGAGGTAACACAGTTAACTACGGTGATTTCGGTCTTCAGGCTCTCGAACCCGCATGGATTACATCAAATCAAATCGAAGCTGCCCGTATCGCGATGACAAGATACATCAAACGTGGTGGTAAGGTTTGGATAAAAATCTTTCCTGATAAGCCGATTACAGAAAAACCGGCTGAAACTCGAATGGGTTCAGGTAAAGGTTCACCCGAATATTGGGTAGCAGTCGTAAAACCGGGCAGAATTATGTTCGAAATCGGCGGCGTTAGTGAAGAGCTTGCGAGAGAAGCTATGCGTCTCGCAGCCAACAAACTTCCAATTAAATGTAAGTTTGTTGTAAAGGCAGAACAGGATGGTGACAAGCAATGAAGGCAAGTGAATTAAGAAAACTCTCTCAAGCGGAGTTGGATGCTAAACTCCTTGAACTTAAGAAAGAACTCTTTAATCTTCGTTTTCAACAAGCCATCAATCAGCTTGACAACCCGATGAGAATAAGCGCAGTTAAGAAAGACATCGCAAGAGTTATGACTCTTATCCGCGAAGCTCAGCTTAACGGCCAGAATTCTTGATTACGGAGGGCAATTAAATGAGTGAAAGAAATTTAAGAAAAACCCGCGTTGGTATCGTTACAAGCGATAAAATGGATAAAACAGTAGTTGTATCTGTTAAAGACAGGGTTAAACATCCACTTTACGGCAAAATTGTCAACAACACACTCAAACTTAAAGCTCACGATGAGAACAACGAGTGCGGAATTGGCGACCGTGTTATGATTATGGAAACACGTCCACTTTCAAAAGATAAGAGATGGCGTGTAGCTGAAATTATTGAAAAGGCTAAATAATTTAGTCAATTAAAGGAGGCATTCACTGTGATACAGCAGCAGAGTTACCTCAAGGTTGCCGACAACACGGGCGCAAAAGAAATTATGTGCATTCGTGTATTAGGTGGCTCAGGTAAGAGGTATGCCAATATCGGTGATGTTATCGTGGCTAGTGTCAAGAAAGCAGCACCCGGTGGCGTTGTAAAAAAAGGTGATGTGGTAAAAGCTGTAGTAGTTCGTTCAAAGAGCGGTGTTCGTCGTAACGACGGTACTTACATCCGTTTTGATGAAAACGCAGCAGTTATCATTAAAGAAGATAAAAACCCAAAGGGTACCCGTATTTTCGGGCCTGTAGCAAGAGAGCTTCGTGAGAAAGAATATCTCAAGATTCTTTCACTTGCTCCGGAAGTACTTTAATTGGAGGTACACAAATGAGTAATAAAGTTCACGTTAAAACAGGTGACGAAGTTATTGTTATTCAGGGTAAAGACCGTGGCGCTAAAGGTAAGGTACTTCAGGTATCTCCTTCAGAAGGCAAGGTTATCGTTGAAGGCATTAACATCGTTTCAAAACACGTTAAACCTCGCAAGATGGGTGAAGCAGGTGGCATTATTAAAGCTGAAAGTGCTCTTTATGCTGATAAAGTTCAACTTATCTGCCCTAAATGCTCACAACCTACAAGAGTAGGTCACGCTATCAATGGCGACAAAAAAGTAAGAGTTTGCAAAAAATGCAACGCTCAATTTTAATAAGGGAGGGACATGACAATGGCAGCAAGACTTAAAGAAATGTATAAAAACGAAGTAGCTCCACAGCTTATGAAGAAATTCAATTATAAGAGTGTCATGGAAATCCCAAAGCTTGATAAAATTGTTATTAACATAACATCAGGCGAGATTAAGGATAACTCAAAAATTCTTGATTCTATTATAAGCGACTTAAAACAAATCACAGGTCAGACTCCTGTAGTTTGTAAAGCAAAGAAATCTGTTGCTAACTTCAAACTTCGTGAAGGTATGGATATCGGTGCAAAAGTTACTCTTCGTGGTGACAGAATGTACGAATTCCTTGACAGATTCTTCAACTTAGCTCTTCCAAGAGTTCGTGACTTCAGAGGTATCAATCCGAACTCATTCGACGGTAGAGGTAACTATTCAGTGGGCGTTAAGGAACAACTTATCTTCCCTGAAATCGAATACGACAAAATCGATAAGGTTCGTGGTATGGATATCAGCTTTATCACAACCGCAAAAACAGACGAAGAAGGCCGCGAACTTTTAACACTTCTCGGCGCTCCGTTCGCTAAGTAAGGAGGGTTATCATGGCTAAGACATCTATGAAAGTTAAACAGGCTAGACCTGCTAAATATTCAACAAGAGCTTACAACAGATGCAAGATTTGTGGCAGACCACACGCTTACCTTCGTAAGTACGGCGTATGTCGTATCTGCTTCAGAGAACTTGCTCATGCGGGCCAGATACCCGGCGTTAAAAAGGCAAGCTGGTAATAGAGCAGTTGCAAAAGGAGGAAATACGGCATGCAGATTACTGATTCAATTGCTGATATGCTTACAAGAATCCGTAATGCTAATTCAGCAAAGCACGACACAGTGCAAATTCCGGCATCTAACATCAAGAAGGCAATTGCTCAAATTCTTGTAGATGAAGGTTATATAAAGAGCTTTAAAGTAATCGAAGACGGTAAACAAGGTGTTATTGAGATTGTTCTCAAATACGGTCCTAACAAGTCTCAGGTTATTACAGGCCTTCGCAGAGTTTCTAAGCCCGGACTCCGCATTTATTCAAATTGTGAGGATATGCCAAAGGTTCAGAATGGTCTTGGTATTGTTATCCTTTCAACATCAAAGGGCATTATGACAGACAAGGACGCTCGTAAAGCTAATGTTGGCGGCGAGGTTCTCGCATACATCTGGTAAGGAGGTACAGTACTATGTCAAGAATAGGCAGAGCACCAATAGCTGTTCCAGCTGGTGTAGAAGTTAAGATTGACGGCAGCACTGTTACCGTAAAAGGTGCAAAAGGCACTCTTTCCAGAACAGTTAACAGCAACATGAACGTCACTCTTGCAGACGGCGTAATTACAGTTACCCGTCCAAACGATTCAAAAGAAAATCGTTCACTTCATGGTCTTACACGTACACTTATCAACAATATGGTTGTTGGTGTAAGCGAAGGCTACTCAAAGGAACTTGAAATCAATGGTATCGGTTACCGTGCTGCAAAACAAGGTAAAGACCTCGTTTTAAACATCGGTTACTCACATCAGGTTATTATGCCTGAAACAGATGGTATCACAATTGATGTTCCAGCTCCAAACAAAATTATTATTTCCGGTCCTGACAAGCAAAAGGTAGGTCAGTTTGCTGCTGAAGTTAGGGGCAAGAGACCTCCGGAACCTTACAAGGGTAAAGGTATCAAGTACATTGATGAAGTTATCCGTCGTAAGGAAGGTAAAGCAGGTAAGGGCAAATAATCCCCGAAATCATAAAGAGGTGAAGAAAAAATGGTACAAAGACCGAACACCAAACAAGCAAGGGTTCAGCGTCATAAAAGAGTACGTGGTAAGATTGTTGGTACAGCAGAATGCCCACGTCTCAATGTATTCCGTTCTCTTCAGCATATCTATGCTCAGTTGATTGACGACGTAGCAGGTGTAACACTTGTTTCAGCTTCAACTGTTGAGAAAGACTTCAAAGATTACGGCGGAAACAAAGACGCAGCCTTTACTGTAGGTAAGTTATTAGCAGAACGCGCAGCGGCAAAAAACATTAAAGATGTTGTTTTTGACCGTGGCGGATACATTTATCACGGCCGTGTTGAGAGCTTGGCCGAAGGCGCTCGTGAGGGCGGCCTCAACTTCTAAGAGAATGGGAGGAATTACTTTTGGCTAAATTCGAAACAGCTCAGAAAGAAAACGAACTTCAAGAAAGAGTTGTCGCTATTAACCGTGTTTCAAAAACAGTTAAGGGCGGTCGTATCTTCAAGTTTGCTGCTCTCGTAGTTGTTGGTGACGGCAACGGAACAGTAGGCTTTGGTCTCGGTAAATCTGGTGAAGTTCCAGATGCTATCCGTAAGGGTATTGAAGACGCAAAGAAAAATCTTGTTAAGGTTTCTCTTAAAGGTACAACAATTCCACACGAAGTTATTGGTAAATTTGGCGCAGGTGTAGTACTTCTTAAACCTGCAGCACCAGGTACTGGTGTTATCGCTGGTGGTCCTGTTCGTGCAGTTGTTGAAACAGTTGGTATTAAGGATATTCGTGCGAAGGCTCTTCGTTCAAACAATCCTTGCAACGTTGTTCGCGCAACTATGGACGGTCTCAAACAGCTTCGTAATGCAGAAGAAGTTGCTAACATCCGTGGCAAATCAGTAAAACATTTTAAAGATTAAGGAGGGTGGCTTAAATGGCTAACGTTAATGTAAAACTTGTAAAAAGTCTTATCGGCAGCAAAAAAGACCAAATTGCCACCGCTCATGCATTAGGTCTTCGCAAAATTGGGGATGTATCTTCTCAACCAGATAATCCTCAGACTCAAGGCAAAATCAAGAAAATTGCCCACCTTATTAAGGTGACAGAAGAATAAGCAAGGAGGTGCTCACAATGAAGCTTCACGAGCTTTCACCCGCAGCTGGCTCTAAAAAGTCAGTAAAACGTATCGGTAGAGGTCCTGCATCAGGTCAGGGTAAAACTGCTGGTAAGGGTCACAAAGGTCAAAAGGCGCGTGCAGGTCGCGGTATTCGCCCTGGTTTTGAAGGCGGTCAAATGCCTTTACAAAGACGCCTTCCAAAAAGAGGTTTTGTTAATATTTTTGGTAAAGAGTTCGCTATTGTTAATTTAGCTTCTCTTGAAAACAAGTTCGAGGATGGTGCAGTAATCGATATCGAGGCACTCAAAAATGCAGGACTTGTTAATAAAACACTTGACGGTGTTAAGGTACTCGCTCACGGCGATATCACAAAGAAATTTACAGTCAAGGTAAATGCTTATTCTGATGCAGCAAAGGCAAAAATTGAAGCTGCTGGAGGAAAGGCAGAGGTGATTTGAAGTGTTTCAGACTCTTGTTAACGCATGGAAAATCCCTGATTTAAGAAAAAAACTTATATTCACAGCAATTATAATACTTTTGTATAGAATCGGTTCAAATATCCCTGTTCCATTCATCGATATGCCTGCAACTGGTCTTATAGACCCAGCAGGCGGAACCACATTCTTAAACTACTTAAGTATGATGACTGGTGATGCATTTAACTACGGTACAATTTTCGCTCTTTCAATCACACCATATATCAACAGTTCAATTATTATTCAATTGTTGACAGTTGCGATTCCTTACCTTGAAAGACTTTCAAAGGAAGGCGAAGAGGGCAGAAAACAAATCGCAAAAATCACCCGTTATGTAACAATCGCACTCGGTTTTCTTCAAAGTACAGCTTACTTCATTTATCTTAATGCTAAAGACTATGTTCTTTATCAGGGTACAAGTAAAGCTATTGAAGTATTCCAGGCACTCGTTATTATATTTGTTCTTTCCGCAGGTACAGCACTTGTTATGTGGCTCGGCGAACAAATCAATGATAAAGGTATCGGTAACGGTATTTCAATAATCCTCTTTGCAGGTATTATTTCAAGAATTCCTACTGAGGCTTCAATGCTCTTCAGCACAAACCCACAAGTAGGTAGTTACTTCTCAAGAGGTGGTATTTATTACTTCCTTGCTCCATTCGTAGTTGTATGCTACATTCTTATGATTGCTTACATCGTTTGGATGGATAACGCAGAAAGAAAAATTCCAGTTCAGTATGCAAAAAGAGTTGTAGGTCGTAAAATGTACGGTGGACAGAGCACACATATTCCGATTAAGGTTAATATGAGCGGTGTTATGCCAATCATTTTCGCAAGTTCAATTCTTTCATTACCACCAACAATCAATCTTTTCGTTGCAGATAAGATTAAGAGTGTTGACGATAAATTCGACTGGGGCGATTTCTTCAGTTGGTTTGAACCAACATCTGTAGTTTATGGTGTTCTTTATTTCTTAATGATTATATTCTTTGCTTACTTCTATGCAGCAATTCAATATAATCCGGTTGAAATGGCTAATAACATCCGTAAAAACAGTGGTATGATTCCTGGTATTCGTCCAGGTAAACCAACTTCCGATTATATCGGTAAAATAATTTCAAGAATTATACTTTTAGGTGCATTGCTTCTCAGTGTAGTTGCATTGTTCCCAACAGTATTCACTCAGGTTACAACATTAGTTGATGCTCCTATGAACATCACACTCGGTGGTACTTCAATCATCATTATGGTTGGTGTTGCTCTCGAAACTGTTAAACAACTTGAGAGTCAGATGATGCTCCGTCACTACAAGGGATTCCTTGATTAATAAAGAAAGGAATAATGCTATGAAACTTATATTTCTCGGCGCACCCGGTGCTGGTAAAGGCACTCAGGCGGAAGTTATTTCAGAAAAATTAAGTATCCCAACCATTTCAACAGGTAACATTATTCGTGCTGCTTTAAAAAATGGTACTGAAATGGGACTTAAAGCTAAAGAGTTCATTGAGGCTGGTAAACTTGTTCCAGATGATGTTGTTATCGGCATCATTAAAGAAAGATTAGCAGAAAGTGATTGTGATAACGGATTTATCCTTGATGGTTTCCCACGCACAATACCTCAGGCAGAAGCTCTTGATACAATGGGAATTATTATTGACAAAGTTGTTGATATTGAAGTTCCTGATGAAGATGTAGTAAACAGAATGTCAGGCAGACGCACATGTAAAGCTTGTGGTAATTCTTACCACATTCAGAACAAGCCATCAAAGGTTGAGGGTGTTTGCGACAGCTGTGGTGGTGAGCTTACAATCCGTAAGGATGATGCTCCTGAAACAGTTCTTGACAGATTAAATGTTTACCACGAACAAACAGAACCATTAAAGGATTATTATGAAAAATGCGGTAAGCTTCGCATAGTAGAAGGTACAAAACCAATTACTGAAATTACTGCAGAAATCCTTAAAGTTTTGGAGGATTAAGCATGATAGTGCTAAAGAATGAACGCGAAATCAAGTTAATGCTTGAGGCTTGCAAAATTTCTGCAGAGGCACTAAAGATTGCAGGTGAAGCGGTCGAACCAGGTGTTTCAACACACGAGATTGACCAGATTGTTAAAAAATTCATAGTAAATAAAGGTGCAAAACCAACTTTCTTGAATTATAACGGTTTCCCTGCATCTGCATGCATTTCCATAAATGATGAAGTTATTCATGGTATTCCTACAAAATCCCGCATTATTAAATCAGGCGATATAGTAAGTATCGACCTCGGAGCCTGTATCAACGGTTTTACTGGTGATACTGCCGCCACTTTCGGTGCAGGTGATGTTTCACCTGAAGCGAAGCGGCTGATGGAAACTACTGAAGAAAGTCTTTATGTAGGCATTAAAAAAGCAGTTTCCGGCGGCAGATTAGGAGATGTGGGTGCTGCGATTCAGAACTATTGTGAAGAACGCGGTTACGGAGTGGTAAGAGAATATACTGGTCACGGTATAGGTGCTAACCTCCATGAAGAACCTTCTGTACCAAACTACGGCACTGCCGGAAGAGGAATTCGTTTGGTACCCGGCATGACAATTGCCATTGAGCCCATGATAAATCAGGGCAAAGCATCTGTAAAAAATATGCCTGACGGTTGGACTGTTAAAACATCTGATGGTAAGCTTTCTGCTCACTTTGAGCATACAATTGCTATTACAAGTGACGGACCGTTAATTATGACGAGGCTTTAAAGATGTTTGAGCGTGGCAACATAGTTCGTTCACTAAAAGGACGAGATAAAGGCAAAATATCAGTTGTTATGAGTTCTGAAATCAATAAAGTTTATATTGTAGATGGTAAGGAACATAAATTAACTGAACCCAAGTTAAAAAATCCAAAACATCTTGAAAATTTAAACATTAGTATTGATGAAAGTTTCTTAATAGGAAATAAAAGACTCAGAAAAAAACTGAACAGATTGAAAAACGAGATTTAATCAACGGAGGTATTTGTTATGTCTAAAGACGATATGATTGAAGTTGAAGGTAAAGTTTTAGAAGCATTACCAAACACAACTTTTCAAGTTGAACTTGAAAACGGTCATAAAATAATTGCTCACATTTCTGGAAAACTCAGAATGAATTACATTCGTATTCTTCCAGGTGATAAGGTTACAGTAGAAATGTCGCCATACGACCTTACACGTGGGCGTATCACATGGCGTTCAAAATGATTTAAAAAGCGAAAGCTGAATTTTAGGAGGTATTCAAATGAAAGTCAGACCTTCTGTTAAGAAAATTTGCGAAAAATGCAAGGTAATTAAACGCAAGGGAAAAATCATGGTTATCTGTGAGAATCCTAAGCACAAACAACGTCAAGGTTAATTGACGTAAACCATATTTGGAGGTGCAACTGACAAATGGCGCGTATTTCAGGTGTTGATTTACCAAGAGACAAAAGAATTGAAATCGGTCTTACTTATATCTACGGTATAGGTGCAAAGACTGCAAGCGACATTATTGCTGCTACAGGCATCAATCCTGACACAAGAGTTAAGGATCTTTCTGAAGATGATGTAGGAAAATTACGTGAGTATATCGACCACAACGTTAAGGTTGAAGGTGACCTTCGTCGTGAAACAGCATTCGATATCAAAAGACTTGTTGAAATCGGTTGCTATCGTGGTGTTCGCCATCGTAAAGGTCTCCCTGTAAGAGGTCAGCGTTCAAAAACAAACGCTCGTACTCGTAAGGGTCCAAAGAAAACGATAGCTAACAAGAAGAAATAAGTCGGGGAGGTATTAGAATGGCTACAAAAGCTACAGGCAAAAAAGGTGCCGGAACACGTAAGCGTCGTGAACGCAAAAATATTGAACGCGGTGCGGCTCATATCCAATCCACTTTCAATAACACGATAGTTACAATTACTGACACTCAAGGCAACGCAGTTTCTTGGGCTAGTGCAGGCGAAATGGGCTTCAGAGGTTCTCGTAAATCTACTCCATTCGCAGCACAGACAGCAGCAGAAACAGCTGCAAAGGTTGCTGTTGACCACGGTATGAAAACTATTGAAGTTTATGTTAAAGGCCCAGGTGCGGGTAGAGAGGCTGCAATCAGAGCATTACAAGTTGCAGGACTTGAAGTTACTCTTATTAAAGACGTTACTCCTATTCCTCACAATGGTTGCCGTCCACCAAAAAGAAGACGTGTATAACATATAGGAGGAACGAATTATGGCAAGATATACAGGTGCCGTATGTAAACTCTGCCGCCGTGAAGGTCAGAAACTCTTCTTAAAGGGTAGCAGATGTTATACAGGCAAATGCGCATTAGAGCGTCGTTCATACGCTCCTGGTCAACATGGTCAGGCTCGTAAAAAGATTTCTGGTTACGGTCTTCAGCTTCGTGAAAAACAAAAAGCAAGACGTTACTACGGAATCCTTGAAGGACAATTCCACAAATATTTCCTTATGGCTGAAAAGAAACCAGGTCAAGCAGGTGAAAACCTTCTTAGAATTTGTGAAAGCCGTTTGGACAACATTGTTTATCTTCTCGGTTGGGCTGATTCCCGTGCAGAAGCTAGACAACTCGTTACACATGGTCATTTCTGTGTAAACGGTTCTAAAGTTGACATCCCATCTTACCTCTGTAAGCCAGGCGATGCAATTTCAATTAAAGAAAAATCTGCTTCAACAGATTCTTTCAAAAACATTCTCGAAGCAAATGGTGCACGTCCTGTTCCAACATGGCTTGAGAGAAACAGTGATGCTAATACAGCAAAGGTTATCAACCTTCCTGATAGAGAGCAAATCGAAGCTCCTATCGAAGAGCACCTTATCGTTGAGTTCTACTCAAAATAATAAAGCTCTTTAGCCTTATCTTTTGCTTTGGCAAAAAACTAACAAAAACATAGTTGAACTGTGTAAAATTTAGGAGGGTTTGGTATGATCGGTATTGAGAAACCAAGAATTGAGTTCTCTGATTCAATGGAAGAAACAGCACATGGTGTGTTCGTTGTTGAACCACTTGAAAGAGGTTTTGGTACTACTTTAGGTAACAGCCTTCGTCGTGTACTTCTTTCTTCATTACCGGGTTATGCAATTACATCTGTAAAAATTGATGGTATTCTTCACGAATTCTCAACAATTCCTAATGTTAAGGAAGATGTTACAGAAATAGTTCTTAACCTTAAGGGCGTTATTCTTAAAATTCACGGAGACGGTCCAAAGATTATGTATATCGAGGCTAACGGCTCTGGTGAAATCACTGCTGGTGATATTAAAACAGACTCTGAGGTTGAAATTCTTAACCCAGACCACCATATAGCTACACTTGACAACGGTGCTCATGTTTCTATGGAGCTTACTGCTGACAAGGGCAGAGGCTATGTTTCTTCAGACAGAAACAAACAACTTCTTGCTCCTGAAATTGGTGTAATTGCTATTGACTCAATTTACTCACCAGTATTAAAAGTTAACTATACAGTTGACAATACTCGTGTTGGTCAAATCACTGACTACGATAAACTTTCAATTGAAGTTTGGACAGATGGTACAATTTCTGCAAAAGAAGCTGTTTCTTTCGCTGCAAAAATTCTTACAGAACATCTTAATCTCTTCGTTGACCTTTCTGATGAAGTTTCAAATACAGAGATTATGGTTACTACAGATAACAGTGCAAAAGAAAAAGTTCTTGAAATGACAATTGAAGAACTCGACCTTTCAGTTCGTTCATTCAACTGTCTCAAGAGAGCAGGAATCAATACTGTTGAAGATTTGATTAACAAAACAGAAGACGATATGATGAAAGTTAGAAACCTTGGTAGAAAATCTCTTGATGAGGTTGTAAACAAGTTAGCTTCTCTCGGATTTACTCTTAAAGACGAGGACGAATAAGTCCATATTTTCGGCAAAGGAGTGTTATAGATGCCCGGAACAAGAAAACTTGGCAGAACAAGTGACCATAGAAATGCTATGCTCCGTAACATGGTTACAGCTCTTATCGAAAACGGTAAGATGACAACTACTGTTACTCGTGCTAAAGAAGTACGCGCAATGGCAGAAAAAATGATTACTATTGCTAAGGAAGATAATCTTCACAATAGAAGACAAGTAGCATCTTATATTACTAAGAGTGATGTTGTTAAAAAGCTCTTTAACGAAGTAGCTCCAAAATATAAAGATGTTAACGGCGGTTACTGCCGTATTATCAAGACTGAAGCTCGCCGCGGTGACGCTGCTGAGATGTGCATTCTTGAGTTAATCTAATTAAAGTTTTCGCCCCGACAATAGTCGGGGCGTTAGTTTTTTTAGTGCTGAGTGCTGAATGCTGAGTGCTGAGTTTCGGGACCTGCGGTCAGCAATTGTAAAATACACAATTCACAATGTATAAATCACAATTTTGGAACTGCGGTGTTATTATAAAATAATAAAAAGAGAAGTTGAATCATTTAAAGTTTTAGAATAAAAATGACAAAATTTGTTTTATTGATTAAGATTTATAATCAAGCCGTAAGGCTTCCTTAACTCAGCACTTTGCACTCAGCATTCAGCACTTATTTATTGCATTCTCTTTCAAGTTGTGCTAAACTCTTAAAAGGTGAATTTAAATGAACAGAAAGAAAGTTATTTCAATACTACTTGCTATTGCAATTATAATTTTAGGTGGTGTATATGTAGCTGATTTATTTTTAGGTTACGATGCACCTGAAATAAAAAAAATAAGCGATAGCAACATAAAAAATACAGAAGAAATTAAACTCACGGCACATCGTGGGTTTTCAGGTATTGCACCAGAAAATACAATTGTTGCATTTGAAAAAGCGGGGGAATATAATTTCTTTGCTGCAGAATGTGATGTGCATTTAACAAAAGATGGCGTCTGGGTTATTTACCATGATGATAACATTTTCAGATTAACAAATGGTTATAAAAATATTGCAGATGCTACCTATGATGAATTACAGGAATTTGTAATTGATAATGGTGTGAATGTAGAACAATATCCAAATCAAAAAATACCGACACTTGAAGAATTTTTAGTGGTTTGTAAAGATATGAACATTGTTCCACAAATTGAAATTAAAAATGGAAACAAAGATAAACTACTTGAAATTTTGAATTTACTTGATAAATATAATTTAAGAGAGCAAGCGATAATTATTTCGTTTAATATAGAAGTAATAAAAACTATCAGAGACCTCGATGATAAAATTGAAATCTGGTATTTAGTAGAAGAAATTACCGATACTGAAATAAATGAATGTGTAAATAATAATTTTGCTTTAGCATTTAATCATAAGAAAAATGATGAAGAAATAATTAAAAAAGCACAAAGTAAAAATATTAAGCTTTGTGCGTGGACAGTTGACGATTTAGAAAGAATTGAACAGCTTTACAATATTGGGGTTAAATACATAACAACCAACGCGGTAACTTACTGATATTTTCATTTTTGGAATATAAAAGAAAATTTTGTGTAATATTACAAAAAAACTCATAAATTTTATAATATTTACTACTTTTATATATTTAATTTACTCTTTTATTTTGCACTTAAAAGTGTTATAATATTAAAAGTGATTTTGTGCGTTTTTCGCACTATTAAATTGAACTTTACTTAATTGAGATATATAAAATAAAAAGTTAGGGGTGCCGCATGTGGAAAGATTTGTAATCCGTGGTGGTAATAAGCTTCACGGTGAAATAAAAATCAGCGGTGCAAAGAATGCAGTTTTAGGAATTATGCCTGCTGCAATTCTTGCTGATGGTCCTTGTAGAATTGAAAATATTCCTGATATCAGCGATGTCAGAATGATGATAAAAATATTACGCCATATAGGTGCAGATGTTGAAACACCTGAAGAGGGCGTAGTAGTAATTGACGGTAGTAATGTCAATTCAGACATAAATATACCAGATAAAATGACCCGTAAATTAAGAGCTTCTTATTACCTTTTAGGTGCTCTTTTAGGTAAATATGGCAACGCAAGTGTTTCAATGCCTGGTGGTTGTTATTTTGGTGAAAGACCAATTGACCAACATATTAAAGGCTTTGAAGCATTAGGAGCAACAGTGAGTACAGAGGGTGCTATAGTTGTTGCAAGTGCAGATGAACTTATGGGTTCTTCTGTTTATATGGATGTTGTTTCAGTTGGTGCTACAATAAATGTAATGCTTGCGGCAGTAAGAGCAAAAGGTCTTACTGTAATTGAAAATGCGGCAAGAGAGCCACACATTGTTGACCTTGCGAACTTCCTTAACTCAATGGGTGCTGATGTTCGCGGTGCAGGTACAGATGTTATTAAAATCCGTGGTACACAAAATATGCACAGTTGCACTTACTCTATAATTCCTGACCAGATTGAAGCAGGTACTTATATGGTAGCGGCTGCGGCAGTTGGTGGCGATGTTATAATTCAGGATGTTATTCCAAAACATCTTGAGTCAATTACAAGCAAGTTAGAAGAATGTGGTGTTACTGTTATTGAGGGTGACGATAGCGTTCGTGTTGTTTCAAATATTGAAAGACCAAATGCTTGCAGAGTTAAAACAAGGCCACACCCTGGTTTCCCTACAGATATGCAACCACAAATGGCAGTTTTACTTACAACTTGCAAGGGGACAAGCCATGTTGTAGAAAGTGTATGGGATAACCGTTTCAAATACACCCAACAGTTAAAGAGAATGGGTGCTAATATAATTGTTGATGGTAAAACTGCTATTATTACAGGTGTAGAAAACCTTAATGGTGCACCTGTTGAAGCTGACGATTTAAGAGCAGGTGCGGCAATGGTTATTGCTGGTATGATGGCAAAGGGTACAACAACAGTTACAAATATAAACCTTATTGACCGCGGTTATGAAAAAATTGTTGAAAAGCTTACCGCAGTTGGTGTGGATATTACCCGTGAAGTAGTTGACGAGGAGTAATTTAATATGATAAGATTTTGCCCGCTATTTTCATCAAGTAGCGGCAATTCTGTTTACATAGGCGAAAATAATGAAGGGATTTTAGTGGATGTGGGCAGAACTGCCAAGCAAATAAGAGAAAAACTAGAGTCAATCGGCGTTGAAGAGAAAGCAATAAAAGCAGTGTTTCTCACACACGAACACGCCGACCACATAAATGGTCTTTCGGTATTTTTAAAACGAAATAAAATACCAGTTTATGCTTCATCAGGTACAATTTTAGCACTTAAAAACAAAGGTGTTTTAACCGATTGTCACATAGATTTTACTGTTACTGATGATGGTGTTGAAATTGGAGATATGTTTATAAAGCCTTTTAAAACCTCGCACGACTGTGCAGATGGCAGAGGCTACACTATTACTGGTAGTGATGGTAGCACAAGGGTTGCGGTTGCTACAGATACAGGCATTGTAACACCTGAAATTGTGAACTCAATTACAGGCTGTAAGCTTGTTTACATCGAGTCAAATCACGATGTAAATATGTTGAAAAATGGCCCGTATTATTATGATTTAAAAAAGAGAATTCTTTCTGATAAAGGGCATCTTTCAAATGATGCGTGTGCGAGTGTTTTAAAAACTCTTGTTAATAATGGCACAACACAGTTTATACTCGCTCATTTGAGTCCTGAAAATAATACACCACATTTAGCGTATGAAACTTCAATAAATGCACTTTTAAATATGGGGGCACTTGTCAATAGAGATTACCAATTAAAAGTTGCAGAAGCAGAAAATAACAGTAAGGTAGTTTTAGTTTAATTATGTTAAAAGTAAATTTCATTTGTCACGGCAATATATGCAGAAGTCCTATGGC
>JAZRSC010000022.1:0-128509 GCA_045651285.1 Acutalibacteraceae bacterium | reverse complement strand
GGCCTCCGACTTTAGATATTGCAAGAAATTCTATTTAGAGTTATAATGTTTGGTAGATTTTGTTATGGGTAATTTTTAATATTTGTATATTACCCTTTTATTTGTGAGGTTTATTTCAATGTTAGGCAAATTAGTACGACTCAGTATAACTGAGCAAGTGGGTACACCTTTAGGTGACACCGGCAGAGTTTACAAACTCAATCACGGACAACCTATTGGTAAGTTCAAACCCTACTCTCCCATTAGCGGTATTCTTGTAATGGGAATTGACAACCCTGTCAGGCACTTTGATGGCAGAGTTATTGCATCTGTTCGTTTTTTAGACACAGGCGAAGTTAAACTTATTGCGGCACCAAAATCAAAAAAATTTATTGATTGCGAAATAAGAGACGCAATTGCTTTCATTACAGAGGGAAGAAAATACAATCTTGAATGTAGATACGAGCGTTCTTGCGGTGCAGTAATTTACAGAAATATAAACGGACAAATCCGCTATCTTCTTATAAAAAATAATCGCAGTTCAAACTGGGGGTTCCCGAAAGGTCATATGGAAGATGGTGAAACCGCAGAAGAAACTGCAAAGCGTGAGGTTTTAGAAGAAACTGGAATTCATATTGATATTATTCCAGACTTCGTTTCAAAATCTGAATACACGATTCAGAACAGAATTCATAAAACCGTTTATGTGTATGTAGCTAAAACAGATGATACTCAGACAATTATTCAAAAAGAAGAAATTGAAGATTACATCTGGCTCACATACGAAAACGCTTATAAAAACTTGAAATTTGAGAATGATAAAACTATTCTTCACAATGCAAGAGAACACTTGATTTCAAAAGGTTTAATAACACCAGAAGAGGTATAAAATGGTACAAGAATTAGTAACCACTGTTGTAGGTTTCTTAAAAAATGAAATTCCCCCAGGGCTTATTGCTTTTGTTATTTCACTTTTCCCTGTATTAGAAATCCGTGGAGGTATGATTGCTTCACTTCTTTTAGAAATTGATTTTGTAAAAGCATTTATAATTTGTTACATCGGCAATATGATTCCTATTCCATTTATATTGCTCTTTATAAGAAAAATCTTTGCATTTATGAGAAAAAACAAACATTTAGCAAAGATTGTTGAAAAATTAGAGGCTCGTTCAGACAAGAAAAAAGGTACTATGCAAAAGTACAAGGAATGGGGACTTTTAATTTTTGTTGCTATTCCACTCCCTGGTACAGGTGGTTGGACAGGTGCTCTAATTGCGGCACTTATGGATTTACGCTTTAAAAAATGCTTACCAATTATTGCACTTGGTGTATTTATTGCAGGGCTTATAATGTCATTGGTAACTTATGGCATCTTTTAATTTTACAGAGCAAAATTAAAAAAGTGCTGAATGCTGTGTGCTGAGTTTTGGAAGTCCTACGGACTTGATTATAATTATTATTGAATAGAAATAAAAAATTCTATCATTTTTAGTTTACGATAACTTTAAATGATAGAATTTTTATCATTTACACTTATGTAAAAGTCTTACTATTGTAATTACTAAAAATGAAACGATAAGTTAACTGCTACAATAAATTATTATAATAGCGTCGCAGACCCTTAACTCATCACTCAGCCTTCAGCACTCAGCACTTTTTATAGTTTCTCTCTTGCATTTCTTAAAAAAAAGCAGTATATTAATCTATGGTGATAATTTATGAATATATGTTACATCTTCGGTGCAGTGGATTGCTCTGTCACCGATTTCAAACCAAACGAAAACGACTTGATTATTGCGGCAGATGGTGGTTATAGCACTTTAAAAAAGCTTAATATAAAGCCTGATTTAGTAGTCGGTGATTTTGACTCTCTGGGCAGTGTTCCTGAAAACGAAAACGTTATAAAGCATCCTGTGAAAAAAGATGATACTGACACACTTTTAGCTATAAAAACAGGTTTAGAAAAAGGCTACAAAACCTTTGTAATTTATGGTGCTGTCGGTGGCAGATTAGACCACACAGTTGCTACAATTCAATCTGCAACTTATGTTGCAGAAAACGGCGGTATTGCTTATATTTACGATGGTAATTATACTGTTACTGCAATCAAAAACTCGTCTATAAAATTCAAAGATACTGCAAATGGTTACATTTCAGTTTTTGCTCTTTCAGGCGTTGCAAAGGGTGTTAAAATAAATGGTCTTTTATATGAATTGAACGATGCCGAAATAACACCTTCATTCCCTGTTGGTGTAAGCAACGAATTCATTGGTAGAGATTGTGAAATATCTGTTGCAGATGGTGTTTTAACTATTATTTTTGAAGGAAGCTACAGTTCAATAAAAAATTCCCATTAACTTTTTTGTTAATGGGAATTTTTATTTATTCTTCAGTATTCTCTTGTGTATCTGTTACTTCATTTTCAGATTTTTCTTCAACTGCTTCTGTTGCTTCAGAAGTTGACTCATCTGCTTTTGCAGGAGCATTTTCAGTTATTTCTTCTGTAACAGCCTCACTCTCGTTTTCCTTATCTTTTTCAGGATTGTAGTTTTCATCCATAAGCTCTAAGAAACGAGTAGCATTGATTTTTTCATTCTTAATAAGTGTTTCTGCAATAAGAATGAGTTTATCTTTATGCTCAAGAAGAATTTCTTCACAACGCTTTTCACAGTCCTCGATAATCTTTTTGATTTCTGTATCAATTTCTGTTGCAAATGTTTCTGAATAATTTTTTGTATGACTATAATCCATACCCAAGAACACTTCATCGTTATCCTTACCATAAACAACAGGACCTAATTTTTCACTCATACCATAACGGGTTACCATAGCTCTTGCCATATCTGTTGCTCTTGAAATATCTGATGATGGACCCGTCCATCTGTCATTATCAATAATTTTTTCCGCAACTCTGCCGCCCATAAATACGATAATATCATCAATCATTACAGACTTGCTTCTGAATGAAGAATCTTCATTTGGTCTGTTGAGTGTATAACCACCCGCCATACCGCGTGGAATAATTGAAATTTCATAAACAGGGTCACTATTTTCAAGATAGTAAGAAACAACTGCGTGACCTGCCTCGTGGTAAGCTGTAAGCTTCTTATCCTTTTCAGTATATTTATGAGATTTCTTTTCTGCACCGACTTCTACTTTAATAGTTGCCTCGTCAATTTCAACCATCGTAATAGCTTTCTTGTTGCGTTTTGCCGCAAGAAGTGCCGCTTCATTAAGAAGATTTTCTAAATCTGCACCAACAAAACCAATTGTTGCGTGAGCAATACTTTTAAGGTCAACATCAGGGCCTAATGGTTTATTTTTCGCGTGAACTTTTAAGATTTCTTCTCTACCCTTTAAATCAGGACGACCAACTGTAACGCGTCTGTCAAAACGACCTGGTCTTAAAAGTGCCGGGTCTAAAATATCTGCACGGTTAGTAGCCGCAATAATAATTACACCCTCGTTATTACCGAAACCGTCCATTTCAACAAGTAATTGGTTAAGAGTCTGTTCTCTTTCATCGTGGCCACCACCCATACCTGCGCCTCTGTGACGACCAACAGCATCAATTTCATCTATGAAAATAATTGCCGGAGAGCTTTTCTTTGCTTGGTCAAAAAGGTCACGAACACGAGAAGCGCCGACACCAACATACATCTCAACAAAATCTGAACCTGAAATTGAGAAGAATGGCACATCTGCTTCACCAGCAACTGCACGGGCGAGAAGTGTTTTACCAGTACCTGGAGGGCCCACTAAAAGCACACCTTTTGGAATTCTTGCACCAAGGTCTGTGAATTTCTGCGGGTCTTTTAAGAATTCAACAATTTCTTCTAATTCTGCCTTTTCTTCATCAGCACCTGCAACCTTATCAAAGGTTGTTTTTCTTTTTTCATCTGCACCAAATTTTACTCTTGCTTTACCAAAGCCCATTGCTCTGTTATTTTCACTTGAAATTGAATTGCCCATTCGCTTCATAAATATAAAGCCACCGGCAATTACAAGAATAGCACAGAAAATAACTGGAATTATCTGTAACCAGAACGAGTAAGATGCCCCTGAAACATAGTTGTATTTAACTGGTGTATCAGGATTAGCTCTGTTGTATTCAACTACATCTTCGTGAATATCGTTCACAAACATACTGACATTAGGAACAGAGTATCTGCCCGTGCTACTATCTTTTAATTTATAGGTAAGAGCACCCGTACCAATGTTTAATTCGTATTCACTTATTTCACCTTTATCAAATAAATCAATTACCTGATAATACTCTAATTTTTCTGTTGATTCTGTACCAGAATAAACAAAAATCAACCCGATAACCATTATCGGAATAAGAATGTAAGGCAAAAACGCCTTTACTTTGTCATTGAGTTTAATAATAAGTCACCTGCTTTTTATTTGATAATCAAATTTATTTTATAAATAAAACTAACATTTTATATTAGTTATTATTCTCATAAACACTCTCTTTAAGTACACCTATAAATGGCAAATTTCTGTAATACTCAGAATAATCGAGACCATAGCCTACAATAAATTCATTAGGTACTAAAGAACCGATATAATCTGCCTTAATATCTGCTTCGCGTCTTTCTGGTTTATCAAAAAGAGTGCAGATTTTTATCGAGGCTGGATTTCTTGCAGAGAGAATATCTCTTATGTAATAAAGAGTTTTACCACTATCAAGAATATCTTCAATAATAATAATATCTTTACCTTGAATGTCATTGTCAAGGTCCTTATTGATTTTTACTACACCTGTAGTTTTTGTGCCTTTACCATAGCTTGAAACTGCCATAAAATCAATATTACAAGGTACATCAATTTCTCTCATAAGGTCTGCCATAAAAATAACAGAACCCTTTAAAATGCCGATTAAAAGTACATCTTTACCTTCATAATCTTCAGTAATTTCTGCACCTAATCTTTTTACGATTGACTTGAGTTCATTTTCATCAATAAGGACTTTTTTAATATCGTCATTCATTTTTTGTGAAACCATTTTTCTCACTCACTCTTAAAGATAAAATATTTTTACTTTTCTCAGTTTTAGCGTTTTTCTTGTTTACACCAAAACCCAAAACCCACACAACCCCGTTATCATCCACAATAACAGGAATTATATCTCTTAATTCTTTCGGAACCTTCTCGTCTATAAAAAGTTTTTTTAATGTTTTAGTAACATTTCTTTTACGAAGAGTTATTTTATCGCCTTCCTGACGGGTTCTTAAAATCAAATTACCACATATTGTATCACAATCAATTAAATTATCCAATACCAAATCTTTAATTTTTTGTGAAAAATTTTCCAGTAATTCAGTTTTTATTATATATTCACCAAACTGATATTCAAAATCGGTTTTTTCTAGAATTATTGTTTCTTCGTTTTTACATATTTTTTCACTAGAAAAAAATCTCAAAATACCAGCTCTAGTTTCTACAAAACAGTTTTTGTAAAGTTGAATTTTTGTATTATTTTCAATACATTCTGACACAGCCTGAACTCTTTTACTATCGGGATTTTCACCACTAAAATCTTTTATTGCTTTAAAAATCACCCTGTTTTTAATTGATTTATGAAAAGTGTTCAGAATTTTCACACTATAAGTATTCTTGTCAATTTCAGCTTGTTTAAAAGCTGAAATTGTTGATTTTTCGAGAAAATCCAAATCATCTCTTGCCATTTCAGAAAATCGGGAAAATGCTTCTTCTGCACTCTCGTTTAATTTTTTTAATTCTGGAATAACAAGATGACGAATTCTGTTTCTTGTGTAGGCATCACTTAAATTTGTACTGTCTGTGACAAATTCTAATGAATTTTCTTTACAATAGCCCTCAATTTCTTCACGAGTACAGAAAATAAGAGGTCTTATAATATTTTCACGCTTTGGTGGAATCCCCTTTGCACCATTTAATGACGAACCACGAGTAATATTGAAAATGATTGTTTCCATATTATCATTACTATTGTGTGCAGTAGCAATCACAGAATTTTCTTTCCCGATAAGAGAATTAAAAAACTCATAACGAATTCTTCTACCCGCCTCTTCAACAGTTTCGCCATTTTTTTGTGCTTCATTAACACAATTAACTTTCAAAAGTCTGAAATCAACATTTAAATTTTCTGAGAATGTTTTTGAAAAAAGAGCATCTTTTTCTGCTTCTTCGCCACGAATTCCGTGATTTATGTGTGCAGAAATAATTGTAAGATTATATTCAGTTTTTATTGAATTAAGAAAATGCAAAAGGCATACAGAATCTGCTCCACCTGAAAGACCGACAACAACAGTGTCTCCTTTATTGAGCATTTTGTGTTTTTCAATTGTTTTTTTTGCTTTTTCTCTGACTAATAAAGTATTAGTATTCATCACGATACTCCAGTGTTGAGAAGAGAGTAAACTGACCGTCCCAGTGAAGCTTAATTCTTTCAGTAGGACCGTGACGGTTTTTAGCAACATCAACATCTGCCTGCGACATATCCACTTCTTCTGCATTCTGTTTGTCGTTTTTATAATAACCCTCTCTATAAAGCATCATAACAATATCTGCGTCCTGCTCGATAGAACCAGAGTCACGAAGGTCAGAAAGCATAGGTCTGTTTGAAGCTTTACCATTCTTTTCAGGTCCACGAGAAAGCTGACAACAAACAACAACTGGTATTTTAAGGTCTTTAGCAAGAAGCTTTAAGCTACGGGTAATTTCAGTAATTTCCTGAACACGATTACCCTTGATATTTTTATCAGCAGTCTGCATAAGACCTAAATAGTCAATAATAATACAATCAACATTTTTCATTCTTCTTATTTTCGCTTTAATTTCAGGAACTGTAATTGTTGAAGTATCATCAAAATAAAGTTCACATCTTGATGCTAAAAGGTTGGTTGCTTCTGCAAGGCGCTGCCACTCTGCCTGACTGATATTACCAGAACGGAGTTTATTACTCTCAACACGCGCTTCTGTTGAAAGAACACGAGAAGCCAATTGCTCATTTGACATTTCGAGTGAGAAGAAAATAACTTTTTTACCAGTCATACCAACATTACGGGCAATATTGAGTGCAAAACTTGTTTTACCCATAGCAGGACGGGCACCGATAAGCACAAGGTCAGAACGGTTTAACCCTGAAATAATTTCATCAAGCTTTGAAAACCCTGTTGGAATACCCTTAAAATCCTCTGCATTTTCAGAAGTGATATTTGAAAGTGTAGGATAAACCTCGTTTGTGATAACATCGCTAAGTCTTTGAATTGAACTTGTTGATTTACCTTTACGAAGATTATAAATACTTTGTTCTGCAGACTCTAAGAGTACATCTGCATCTTCACCCTCAGCAACAGAATCAATTGTATCTTTTGAAATGTCAAGAAGTCTCCTTTTGTAGAAACCATCCTGAACAATTTTACAATAACTTTCGACATTTGCAGTTGAAGGTACACTTTCAGCTAACTGTGCTAAATAATTTTTACCTGTTGCCTCGTCAAAAACGCCTTTTTCTTTTAATCTCTCTAAAATTACAAGAGCATCTATTCTTGAACCTAATGTATCAAGCATTACCATAACATCAAAAATCTCTTTGTGTTGCTGGTAATAAAATGCCTCTGGAGTAACACAAGAAACAACACGACTCAAGCACTCAGGGTCAATAAGCACAGAACCCAAAATTGCCTGTTCTGCTGTAAAATTAGAAACATCTTTATAAATATCAGCATTAATAGTTGTTAAATCTTTTTCTGCCATATCTTTTCACCATTTGAAAATTTTAAAATTATAATTCTGTTACCTGAACTTTAAAATCTGCAGTTACTTTCGGATGAAGTTTAACTTGTGCGTTATATGTACCAAACGCCTTAATATCGTCAACTATAATTTTTCTTTTGTCTGCAGAAATACCGAATTTTTTATTTACCTCAACTGCAATTTCTTTTGCAGTAATTGAACCAAAAAGCTTACCATTTGCGCCACCCTTTGCTTTAAGAGCAACAGTTTGTCCATTGATTTTCTGGGCATTTTGTTTTGCGGCTTTTAATTCTTCATCTGCTTTAAATTTTTCTGAAGACTCTTTGTTTTTAAGTTCAGAAATAAGTTGAGCGTTAATTTCACTCGCTAATTTTCTTGGGAAAAGGAAATTTCTTGCGTAACCCTCAGAAACACTTACTTTTTCACCTTTCTTACCAAGACCTTTTACATCACTGTTTAATACTACATCCATTTTAAATTCTACCTTTCTTCGTAATATTCGTCTATTGCACTCTTTAATTTTTCAAGTGCTAATTCTAATGACACATCCTCGAGTTGACACGCAGCCATAGTACTGTGACCGCCACCACCTAATTTTTCAGTGATGAGCTGAACATTTTCTTCACCCAAAGAACGCGCCGAAATATTGACCAAATCATCTTTGATATTTGAAATTACAAATGATGCTTTAACACCACTTATATTGAGCATATCGTCTGCTGCTTTTGCGGTTATAACTCTCAAATCCTCAATATTTTTATTTGCGATTGAAATCATACAATCTCTGTAACTGACAGCATTTTTTATAATTTCGTTTTCACCGTTTATCTGTTCCTGATTAACTGCAAAAAGTTTTTTCACTTCTATGGTATTTGCACCATTCTGTTTTAAATATGCCGCCGCTTCAAATGTCCTGCGGGAAGTTTTCAAAACATAATCTTTTGTATCAAGTACAATACCAGACAAAAGTGCAGTTGAAATTTCTGGTGGTATTGTAATCTGTGTTGTTGAATATTCCAGAAGCTCAGAAACCATTTCGCAAGTTGAAGAAGAAAGCGGCAAATGATAGAAAATCTCTGCATCGTCAATATAATCTGCTGTGCGTCTGTGGTGGTCTATTATAATTTTACTGCCACCATCATTATAAACCGCTTCACTTTCTAAAAGCGAAACAATATGAGTATCTACAACAATAACTAAAGTTTTGCTATCACAAAAATGCTTGCCATCATCGTGGTCTATAAATTTATCGTAACCATTACTCTTAAGATATTTTATAAGTGGTTTTGCAAGAGATTTCTTTTCATCAACAACTACTTTTGCATTCACTCCGTTCTGTCGACAGAAATACTCCATACCCACTGCGGCACCGACAGAATCATTATCTGAAAATCTATGTCCCATAATAAGTGCCTTATTATGTTTTTTAATTTCATTTAAAATATTTGCAGAAGTCTGTCTTGGTGAAACCTTTGAATTATCATTAAGAAGATTTACCATACCACCGAAGAATGTGTAACCCTCATTCATAAATACTGCACATTGGTCACCACCACGACCTAATGCAAGTTCAAGAGAACGCTTCGCCTGATTTTCACATTCCAGAACATTTTCACCAGTACCAACACCTATTGAAAGTGTCGCGTTTATTTCAGTGTTTTCGTACTTATATGCACGAATGTCATTTAAAACCTCAAACTTACCTTTACACAATTTATCGAGACCGCGTTTTTCTCCGATTACTAAAAATCTACCATTGGCAGTCTTTTTAAAAATAACATTGTGACCATCAAGCCATTTTTCAAGAATACTTTCAATTCCGCTTGTGATAAGAGCAAATTTACTGTCAGAATATTTTCTGTAAAGCTCATCAATATTATCAACAAGAATGTGCATAGCGTAAGGTCTTGTTAAAAGATATTCTTTTTCAGTTGTTTTAAAGTATGTATCATCGAGAAAATACATAGCAATAAGCGGTGTGTTTTTATCGTGTACTTTTGTTGTGAATACAGTATAAAAACGGTCATTATACTGTGCAGAAACTGACTCCTCTTCCCCAAAATCATCAAATGAAAACTCTTTAAAGACATCAGTTATTTTAAACTTATCTGAACTGTCATCTGATAATATATCTGAAAGAAAAAGTTTGTTATACCACACAATTCCACCATAAGAATTGCACACAACTGCAGGAAGCGGAAATGAATCTATATTTTTAATTTCGCCCCTCAAAGATTTATTTATCTGTTTAACAAGTTTTTTAGTTGAAGATATACTGAAAGCTGAATAAATCGCACTTAACAGAAGTACAACCGCAAACCCTAAAAAAGACACAACTGCCCCTTTTTTGTCTATAAAGATAAAGCCGACACCGACAAACAAAAATACTGCCGCCGATAAAAATCCTATTGGATTCTGATACAGCCAACTTTTAAATCTCATAATCTTTCTCCTTATCGAAGTAAAAATCCACTCCAACAAATTTAATAAACTTCCATAATGATTGGCAAAATCATAGGGTTTCGTTTCGTTCTTTCATACATAAGTCTCGAAACTTCATCGCGAAGTTTATTTGTCATCTGGTTCAAATCGAAATTATATGGTGGGAAACTATCTATTACATTCATTGAAACCGATACTGCTTCACGCATTAAAAACTCTGCCTCTTTAACATAAACAAAGCCTTTTGAAACAATATCAGGCCCTGTAACAAGCTCACCAGATGCCGCATCAATAGTTGCGGCAATAATTATAATACCATCTGTACCAAGATGTTGTCTTTCTTTCATAACTCTTGTGCCTACATCACCCACACCATAACCATCAACATAAACTTTCCCATGAGTTACTGTACCTGAAACTGCAATATTTGTTTCGCTTACAGAAATTTCGTAACCATTGTCACCAATAATAATATTGTTATGTGGAACACCAATACTTTCAGCAAGCTTTGCGTGGTATCTCAAATGCTTCTGTTCACCGTGAACAGGAATGAAATACTTAGGTTTAACAAGAGAAAGCATAATTTTAAGTTCTTCTTGACACGCGTGACCGGAAACATGAACATCATACATTTTTTCATAAACTACCTGAGCACCAAGGCAAAGCAAATCGTTGATTACTTTATAAACAGTCTTTTCGTTACCAGGAATAGGTCTTGCTGAAATAATAACACAGTCATTGTAACCAATTTCAACTTTTCTGTGATTTTTAGATGCCATTCTTGAAAGTGCAGACATCGCCTCGCCCTGACTACCTGTTGTAATAATAACGAGTTGCTCATCGTTATATTTCTTTATTTCATCAATACCGATTAAAGTTCCCTCAGGGATATGAACATAACCAAGTTCACTTGCGATTGCAGTAACATTCTCAAGACTTCTGCCAGAAAGTGCAACCTTTCTGCCTGTTTTAGAAGCAATATCTATAATCTGCTGAACACGGTGAATGTTTGACGCAAATGTTGCAATTATAATTCTTCTATTACCCGCTTTAGAGAAAAGGCTTTGGAAAGTTTCGCCAACTTTACTTTCACTTTGGGTGTAGCCTGGTTGTTCTGCATTTGTTGAGTCTGAAAGAAGGCAAAGCACACCCTCATTACCAAGCTCTGCAAAACGAGAAAGATTTATAATTTCACCATCAATAGGGGTAGTATCAATTTTAAAGTCACCAGTCTGAATAATGGTACCTGCCTGACACTTAATAGCAAGTGCTACTGCACCAGGAATTGAGTGGTTTACATGTATAAATTCAACATTGAAATCACCCAAATAAATTTCCTCACCAGGATTTATAACTTTAACATCAACTGTTTTGTCTAACTTATGTTCAGAAAGCTTACCCATAATAAGACCAGCAGTAAGAAGTGTTGCATATACTGGTACATTTATCTTTTTAAGAAGATAACAAAGTGCACCAATATGGTCTTCGTGACCGTGAGTGATTAAAATACCTTTGATTTTATCAGCATTTCTTTCAACGAATGAAAAATCAGGAATAACAAAGTCGACACCCAACTGGTCAGACTCAGGGAATGCCAAACCACAATCGACTATGAGCATACTTTTTTCATACTCATAAACAGTCATATTTTTACCGACTTCGTTAAGACCACCTAAAAATGAAATTTTTACTGGATTAGTTTTAACTGGTGGTTTGATTTTTCCGTAACGATTTGTTTTTTTATTCTGTTCAGTTTTTCCTGAAGTTTTATTTTTCACAGTCTGATTATTTTTTACATCAACTGTCTGTTCTTTCGGCATTTTACCACCGCCTTGCTTTTTACTTTTAAAGCCTTTTTGATTGCGTTGTTTCTTTTGTGTTCTGTTTTGATTTTTATTTTCATTTTTATTATTAAACTTCTTATTTTTCTTGTTCTGTTTACCACTTTTCTTGCTCTGTTTTTCACTGGTGGTAAACTCTTTATTTTTTTCGTTTTCCATAACCTCTCCGTTTCTTTTTTAGTTATTTTATTTTCTGTTTTATATGTAGATAGTGGTGTTTTTCCACTACCATTAAGTTCAAAAAGTCATAATATGGCATAATATTACATTATAACCATTCTATTATACTTTTTTTAATTGTCAATGTCAATACTGATAAGTTTTTCTATATCTACACAAAGTTCTTCTGCAAGTTCCATAGTAACCGCTTCTGTTATAATTTTAAGACTTTTACCATTACTTTCACTACGCACCTTAGCAACACCTTTTTCATTTTTTAAAGTTACCCCACCATTTCCGTCTGTTTTAAAATCATTACATAGCAATTCTTTTGAAATAAGTGCAGGTGAAACATCAATTTCCATAACTTTTTTAGCGACATAAAACTCAGGTAATTCACGCACTAGTGTATCGAGTGATTTTTTAGTATTGTTCATTACTTTTAGCAATTTGAACATTAAAAATACTGCGTCACGAGACCACAACTGATTTATTGAAACATTATTAGCTTTACCATTTTCAAACTGATAATTTGACACTTCTGAAATTCTGAAAGTTTTTCTACCCAATGAATTACCGAGTGTAGTTATAATCTGCGGGGCATCCCAAGGCAGAGCTACATCATTACCATTCTGCATTTCATTGTGAGCCACTACTGTCAATATTTTTTCGTGAGAAAAGCTCTGTGTATTTTCAATGACTGTAATTTTTGTACCTGTATTATTTATTTTTACAATAAAATCTTCTTTATCACCCGAAACACCTAATCGTTCCATTGCTTTTCTTACGCAAAAAGAAATTTCATCATTACCACAAAAGAATAAAACTCCGTTTATAGATATTTTCGTTTCATCAAATTGCCTTATAATTTCATTAAGATACATTTCTCCTAGTGAATTCATTACACTCACGCTCTGACAATCTGAACACGATACGCGATTAAACTCGCCACGATTTAAAATCATTTCTATTTTTCTTGTTTTATCTCTTGAAAGTGCTACCCCACCCTTTTCACAAAGAGAAAGCGAAACACCATTTTCACCACCACTTATAAATATTGCAATATCTGTATCACAAAAAGCTGAATAATAAAACATCTGTGAAAAGAAACACTCGCCAAAGTCAAAGGTTTTAGCCCCTACACTTATAAGACCGCCGAGCATACCGCATTTCAAAGCCAGCGAATTAGTTTCACCATCAATACCAATTCCCACTCTTATTCCGTCAGAAAGAGTGCCTATTGCAGAACCTAAACGAGCAGTTTTTTCAGGTGTTAACTCAATGCCGAAATCACCGAAGATTATATTATTTATCTGTAAAGTAGTATTTACAGGTTGAGAATACCTAACATTTTCTGTAACAGTTACACCATTTTCGATAATTTTATTGGGCCAGACCATAACACCATTTGCAATAACTGAGGCTTCACCTATCAGTACATCCTCACCCAACACACAATTTTCAAAAACAGATGCACCTTTTTTTACAGAAACACCGTCAGCAAGAATTGCACCATTCACACTGCACCCTGAAGATACATAAACATTTTTTAAAAGAATACTTTCTCTTATTTTGCTCCCCTTTGAAACGAGTGAGCCCTCACCTATTACTGCAAATGGACCTATAACCGCTCCACTTTCTATCTGCACATTTTTGCCAAAATATACAGGTGGCACTATAACAAAATTCCCGTTAGGAATACTCGCTTCTGTAAACACATTTTCTGCTATAAAAGGTGGTTTTTTATTAGTTTTACCTCCGATTATATCGAATTGCACTTTTCTGAAATTTTCGTGTGTTTCAATTTCACACCAGTAATCGTCACATATAAATGCCTGAAACTTAAAGTTTTCAGAAAGCAACTCAGGAAATAAATCTTTTTTTAAATCACAGACCTTGTTTTCGGGGATACTTTTTAAAACTGAGGGTTCTAAAAAATATATATTACAATTCACAATATCGCTATACGCTTCACTCCAACCAGGTTTTTCTATAAATTCAACTATTCTGTTATTTTCACCTATATTTACCACACCATATTCACGCGGGTCTTCTACAGATTTACATATAATTGTAGCATCGTTCTCATTTGAAATATGTCGATTTTTCGCAAGTTTTAAATCGAATTCAAAAAATGCGTTACCGTTAATAACCAACACGGTTTCGTTAAAATCGCTTATAGCATTTTTTATACTTCCTGCGCTACCCAAAAAGTTTTCTTCTATTACAGTTGTTACGGGCATTCCTTTGTACTGAAATTCAGGAAACATCATTTCTATCTGCGATGATTTGTATTTTAAAATAAGTATAATTTCAGAAACCTCTAAACCCAACAAATTATCTAACACATAAAAAAGAATTGGTTTGCCTGTTATTTCTAATTTGCCAACAGGTAAAGTACAAGTTAAAGGACGAAGCATAACACCCTCATCACACGCCATAACAACTGCCTTCATTTTAATACCACCCAAAACAATATTTAATGAAAGTATTTACAATAAAAACGGAAATAAACATATTTTTTTAAAAAGTATTTATATTTGATGTAGTTTGTGTTAAAATGAAATAAATATAAAAAAAGGAAATATTTATGAAAAAAATTGAAATTTTTACAGATGGTGCTTGTTCGGGCAACCCCGGTCCTGGTGGTTGGGGTGCTATTTTAAGATTTAACGGCACAGAAAAAGAACTCTCTGGTGGCGAAAAAGACACCACAAATAACAGAATGGAATTAACTGCAGTTATTAAAGCACTTTCTGCTTTAAAAGAGCCTTGCGAGGTTACTCTTACAACCGACTCTAAATATGTCTGCGACTCAATAACAAAAGGTTGGGTTTATTCGTGGCAAAAAAACGGTTGGAAAAAAGCAGACAAAAAGCCTGCTTTAAATGTTGATTTATGGGAAAAACTTCTGCCACTTTTAGAAACACACAAGGTTAATTTTGTGTGGGTAAAAGGGCATAATGAGCACCCTGAGAATGAAAGGTGCGACAGACTTGCGGTGTCGGAGTACCAGCAGTATCTTTAATTCGGAATTCGGAATGCGTAATTCGTAATTAAAGGAAACGCTACGCGTTTGATTGTAAAGGAGAGATTTTATGAAACTACATTATAAGGGGAAATTCAGTGGGGATGTTGAAACTTTACCCAAAGGCGAGCATAAGCCGGATGCTGTAAAGTTCAAGGAATTCAAAAACGCTACCACTCAGGGCATAGTATGCAATCTTTTGGGATTCTTATTGTTTATTCCGCTATTTGTATTATATTCAATTCGTTGTGAACATAGCAGTAGCGGTAATTTACTCATAGGTGCTATCATAGGACTTTTACTTTCTGTGCCACACGAATTTCTTCACGCTATATGCTTCAAAAAAGATGTATATCTGTACATATTCCCGAAAGCTGGCACATTATTTGTCACAGGACCTGAAGATATGAGCAAAAAACGCTTTGTATTTTTATCGATGTTACCCAACATAGTTTTTGGATTTATACCATTCATTATTTTCTATATTTTCCCAAACCTTTCTGTTTTAGGCGCAATCGGTCTTGTTGGTATTCCTTGCGGTGTTGGTGATTATTATAATGTTTTCAACGCTTTAACCCAGATGCCAAAAGGTGCAAGAACATATTTGCACGGTTTTAACTCTTATTGGTATATGCCGTAATTTAATTGAGAATTGAAAATTTAGGAAACGCTTCGCATTTAAAATGCAAAATGCAGAGTGCAGAATGCAGAATTTCGGAAGTCCTTCGGACTTGATTATAATTATATATAAATAAAAAAACTACACTCTTTCATTTTTGGTTTAACCTTAAATGATAGAGTGTAGTTCCTTTTATCTGTTTCCTGTTTACTAGTTCCTTGAAACTTGCATACTTGCATACTTGCAACTGCTATAATTGCCGACCGCAGGTCCCAAAATTCAGCACTCAGCATTCAGCACTCAGCACTTTTCAAAGCAAATGTTCATACTCTTCAATCGTCTTACCCCCACGAGCAAGGTACTCTTTATAAAGCCCTGCCTTTCTCTCATCTGTGTACTCATAATTCCAGAGATTGTTTATGCCTTGGAAATTCTCAAAAGTTTCATCGGGGTGGACTTTAATTTCACCTGATTTATATGGTAAGTCAATTTCAACTGTACCGTTTGACGCAATATAAAGATATTTTGCAATATCAGTCATTACACGGGTCGCTTCATATCTCGGCAAATCACCATCGTACATAATTTGTGTTGATGGCACCAAAGCAACTTCTGAATTTGTCATTCTGTAAAAGTTCGGGGTTGTACCAAAATGTGCATGGTGTGCCGACTGCATAATTTCACATCTTAAATATCCGTTTTTATACCGTTCTTCTAAAATATAACTTTCTTCGTGACCTGCGTCCCCTGGAAAACACACCTTTGTGTTTTCGGCAGTCATCATTAAAACAACTGAAGAATCGTTATAATTTTCATTTGATTTCGGGAATACATCTTCGTGAGAGCAAAGAACATCAAATTTTAAGTTTCTTATATAGAAAACTTCGCCCGAATGAAGAGTGTAAACCGGTATATCCGGTCGTTTTGAAATTGCTTCTCTGAACTGCTTTACATATCCCTCACCTGCACCCATCCAGTTATGTGCATCTCTATGGTCGAAGGTCGGGAAATTGAAGTAAAGCCCCTCAATAATAACATCGTTTGAGCAATACTTCAAGAAGTTTGTAAACTGTGCTATATGGTCATCGTGACCGTGACTGAAAAACCAACCCGCAATTCTTATTTTTTCACCCTCAGGTGTGCGTTCTCTTAAGAATTCGTGAATTCGTTCATCATCACGACAGGAATATGTATGAGCACTGTCTATAATGAAGAAAGAGCCATCACACGCACGGATAATATAACACATACCACAATCTATTAAAGAGTGGTCAACCTCAAACTGCCACAAAGTAGTTTTAGTTTTGTTTTCTAAATCTTCTCGCATTTTAAATTCAGGGAGATTTTTATTATTTTCTAAAACTGTTCTTACAGTATTATCGCAAGGGTAATAGGAACTAAAAACTAAATTTTCGCCATTTTCAAAAACAGAAGTTAAATTATCTTCAATATCTGTTTTATAAGTTTCTTTATAGCCTTTATTTTTTATATCTTCAAGATGTGTTAAATATTCATCTTTGCTTACACCTTCAAAAAGCCATAATTCTGAAGAATAAGCAGAACTATATTCTGAAACTTTTTTATCTTTAATAAGTGGAATCATAAAAAACCTCGTATTATGGTTGTTTTGTCATTGGAATTGCTTCTGTTACATGTTCAATTGACAAATAGTTATTTCTCTCTGCGTAATTCCATTTCATATTGAAGCAAGATATAATTGCATCAAGTGGTATGTAAAGCTGAGTATTTTCTCCACGGTAAACTTTTGCAGGGAGTTTCACTTCACCATCATTTGTTATTGCGACATCACTACCCTCAGTAAATGTAGCACTTTTTCCGTAAATACCTAAAGTTACTTTACCCTCTTCTTTTTTCACATCGGCACCAACTGCAGTAAATAAAACTGCTAATGGTGAGAACCACATACCATCTTTGAATTCAGGAATTTGCTCTCTTTCGCTAAGACCAAGACCTAAACCTTTGTAGAATGTTCTTGTTCTTTTCTTGAAAATTGGTGCTAAAGCAATTGGATAAATAGTGTCATTCTTTTTATCTATAATACATTGGTCAATAATTCTGCCATCTTCAACTATTTTAGAAGTGAGAATTACCTTGTCTTTAAACACTTCAACTATTGCAACCTGAGAAAGCTTTTCTTCACAAGGGAAATGTGCCGCGTGCCATACCTTATGACAAGACATTGTGCCTGGTGGGTTACAGTCACTATTACCTAACTCGTAGTGAATTGTACCCTCAGACGGTTTGTCAAATAATTGTTCATTCTTTATAGGGAATGTTCTTGCGAAATTGTGCTCGTGACCTGCAAAGAGAACATCGAGCATTTCAATACCTTCGCGCATCATAGGGAAACCATCGTCATTACTGAGTTCAGGACCTGCATAGTACATCGGGAAGTGGTAAGAACCAAATTTCCACACTCTGTCTGTTGCAGAAATATCTTCAATCAACCAGTTATTTACTCTTTCAGGTTCGTTGACACTTATAATATTAAAATGAGCATCACCATAACTAAAAGAATAGTTTTCTGTTTCCCAGCCTTTGGGACCATTGAATGGGTATGAGCCTCTGAACTGATTGCAGAAAAATTCTGCAGGTTCCGCGTAATATCTGCCTATATGGTTTTTATAATCTTCAAATCCACGATTATCGTGATTACCCAAAGTCATCATAAATGGTATGTATTCTACAACACCTTTAAGACCAGAAAATGCACCATTCCATTGAACTTCGTGTTGACCACAGTCTGTATTATCACCTGCGGTAAGAATAAATCTAATGTCAGGGTTTTCTTCTAAAACTGTTTTTAAAACTTTTGTAAAGTAACTGTAATCTGGTAAATCATGTGGGTCACCTTTCTGCTGATCAGAAACGCACATAAATTTAAAACTTTCTGCGTTTTCTTCTTCAGTTGTGAAGTAATACTCCTCACTTCTATGAGTCTCATTACCAACAGTATAATAATATTTTGTACCAGGCTTTAAATTCACCATATCTGCCCAGAACATATTGCTTTCGTCTATATCACTTTTGAAATATCCTGTTGTTGCTTCATATTTCATTAAGTCCGCTTTGCCATCTTCTCTGACTAACGCATAACCACTTGTAACATCAATTGATGTACGCCAGGTAACAGTCATAGATGTTTTAGCGTCACCTTTAATGCTTATAAAAATATGGTCTGGCTGAGGTGTACTGCCCCTTGCTGGTTTTACTTTTAATTCACTCATATTTACACTTCCTTAAAAAAGTTAATAATATTTTCTTTATTTGTCATAGCTTTGCCCTGAATCATACCATCACGACCACCGCCACGACCATTTAACTTTTGAGAAAGTTCGTTTCTCAATAAATTCATATCTTGTGTTTTTGATGCTATTACAAACGAATATCCGTTCTCGTCATCACCCGAAAATACTGCACTGTATTTCTCAGTTTTTTCTGCACCGAAATTCACAACCTCACGCATCATATCTGCGTCATATCCGTCAGTTATTAAAACCAACGAACCATTTACATCTTTTAAATTTTCTTTATCTCTGTTTGCAACAGATAATCTGTACTCATAAAATTTGTGTCGCTCATCCGATAAATCATTGTAGAACTTTTCAGTTGCAGTAAAAATTTCATGTTGCTTTACAGAAAGAAGATTTGAAATACCTAAAGCGTTTTTATATTTTTCTCTGTAATCCTTTAAAGCAAGACTACCCGATTTCATAACTATTCTGACACCGCCACGGTGCTTTGTAAAATCGAGCAATTTTATAATTCCGACTTCACCCGATTTTTTAACATGAGGTGCACAACAAGCACAAATATCCACACCATCAATTTCAACTATTCTTACATCTTCTGTAAGTTCAAGTTTACTACGATAATCGAGATTTTTCAACTCTTTTTCATCAGGAAAATATGTTTTAAAATCAAGATTTTTGTAAATTGCTTCGTTTGCTTCGTTTTCGATTTCATCTAACTGCTCACGGGTTAATTCACCATTGAAATCAATTGTAACATATTCTTCGTCCATATGGAAGCCTACATTATTAAAACCATATTTTTTATGTACTAAACCTGAAACAATATGTTCACCTGAATGATTTTGCATTCTTGAAAATCGTGTTTCCCAATCAATTTTACAGGAATACTCTTCATTCTCGTTTACAGGTTCTTTTGTTTTATGAATAATTTCGCCATTTTCTTCAAGTACTTCAAAAACAAAAATGTCGCCTATATAACCAGAGTCAGATTTCTGACCGCCCCCCTCAGGGAAAAAGGCTGTTTTATCGAGTATAACGGCATAAAAGCCATCTCTTCTTTCACAAGAGATAGCCTGAGATAAAAATTCTTTTATATAACTGTCTTCGTAATATAATCTTTGAGTCTGCATTTTTAATACTTCCTAAAATAAAAATAATGATGTTGCGAGTGCAAATTGTGCTAGATAATAAAGTGCGTGATTTATAACAACATTTACTCTTGTGTTCTGTCCTTCGCAGAAATATACTTTTGCAAGAACTGCATCCGAACCTAAAAATAAAACCATACCTATAAATCTTACAAGTGATGAAGCATCAAAATTATTTTCAATAGCAATACCGAGAGAAACGCCTGTTGTAAGTGTTAAAATGCCTGTGTAAATAACAGTTATCAGTTTTTCTTTACCAAAATCTGCTTTGAAAACTTTTTCTGTAAAAAGGCAGGTAAGTGGCGCACTTAAAGCACCGATAACACCGCAGATTACAGAAAGCATTGAAACACCATAGGTTATAAACATACCTGCAATAAAGAAAAGATGTCCTATAAGAAAACTGATGAATCCTGAATATAAAAGACTTCTTTCTTCACCTTTAAAGATATATTTTGCATCGAGCCATATATCCCCCAAAAGACCACAGACTGCACCCGCAAAAAAGAAAAGTGCCAGAGTCTTGTTACAGTTTTCATTTGCATAAAATGCAGAAAATCCTGTTAAAATAAAGAGAACGCTTGTTACTGTTTTCAAAAGCAATACTTTTAAAGTAACTTCCGGTTTTCTCTGACTTAAAAATGCAACCATGCTGATTAAACCTAACACGAGACAAATGTAAAAAATCATATTCATATCCCCTTTTCAACTCACCGATAAACAAAAAGTGAGTGTTTACTCAATTTTAACATATAGATATATAAAAATCAATCATATTTATTAAGAACAAATTAAATTTTCCAATTTATAGTATTATTCTATTGATTTATCTTTTATATTGTTGTAAAATTTTAACAAAACTATTTAAAAAGGATTTTTATTATGGAATTCAAACGCGTAAAAAACAAAGAAAACAAATTCAAAAAATTCGTATCTTTAGCACTTATTATCGGTGTTATATTAGCACAGATTCCAATTCTTATAAATGCTTATATTTACGAGTATTCGAGCAAATACATATTAACAGTAGAAGAAACAAAAGATTATAATGTAGATTGTGTTTTAGTTCTCGGTGCAGGTGTAAGAAATGGTGAACCAACACCTATTTTACAAGAGAGAATTTTAAGAAGCACAGAGGTTTTTGCTACTGGCTGTACCGACAGAATTTTAATGAGCGGTGACCATGGCAGAGAAGACTATGACGAAGTTAATACTATGAAAGATTTCGCGACAGATAATAGCGAAGTTCTCCCAACAAACATTTTAATGGACCACGCAGGCTTTTCAACTTATGAGTCAATGTACAGAGCAAAAGAAATATTCCTGGTTGACAGCTTAATTATTGTCACACAAGAGTTCCATTTATACAGAGCAATTTTTAATGCAAGAAGATTGGGACTTGAAGCTTATGGTGTTTGTGCAGATGGTTACTTTAATTTTGCACTTACAAAAGAACTTTATAACGATTCAAGAGAATTTTTAGCCAGAGTAAAAGATTTTTTCTGGTGCTTTTTACAACCAGAGCCAACATATTTAGGCGAGGTTATTCCTATTACTTCACCTGGTGAAGCAACCGATGACAAACTTGTTTAATACTTTAGAGTGGGATTTTTATGGATTTTGATATTATTGTAATTGGTGCAGGACTCGGTGGTCTTACTGCTGCCGCTTGTGCCACAAAAGAAGGCAAACGGGTTTTAGTTTTAGAAAAAGGTCTTGCACCTGGCGGTAGTGCAACAAGCTTTACCCGTGGCAGATTTGAATTTGAAACATCTTTACATTCACTTTGTGGTTACTCTAAATCGCAAGGTGTTGGTGATGTGCGCATTATTTTTGATGAACTCGGTATCACTGAAAAAATTGAGTGGTGTCAGCCTCAGAATGCTTTCAGAATTATAACAAAATCTAAAAATGGCGAAAGAATTGACGCAACCCTCCCTTTTGGAATTGAAAAATTTATAAACGCAGTAGAAGAATATGCACCCGATAGCAAAGAGTCTCTTACAAGACTTTTTGAGTTAGCAGAAAACTCTGTTAATGCATTGAATTATCTTTGTTCAGTTGATGAAAAAATAAATATGACCTTTGCTAAAAGTCTTTTAAAAGATTATGGTGACTTTGTAAGAACTGCCCCTTACTCTGTAAATGAGGTTTTCAAAACATTAGGTATTCCACAAAGAGCAATTGAAATTTTATCTGGTATATGGTGCTTACTTGGAGTTGATTGTGACCGTTTAAGCTTTACGCAGTACATTACATTACTTTATTCATATATTCAGTTCGGCGCATTTATACCAAAAGAAAGAAGCAATGAAATAAGTCTTGCACTCGCAGGATTTATTGAAGATAACAGAAGTCAGATAAGATATAATTCACCTGTATCAAGAATTATTTTTGAAAAAGGTCAGGCAAAAGGTGTCATATTAAAAAATGGCGAAAAGATTTTTTGTGACCATATTATTGCCAACTGCTCACCTACTGATGCTTTCTCGAAAATGATGAAAGCAACCGATGTGCCTGTGACCGCAGTAAAAAGAACTAACGCGAGAAGCTTTGGGGCAAGAGGTGCAACAATTTATTTAGGTCTTAACCGTTCTGCAAGTGATTTAGGAATAGAAGACTACACCACTATTATTACTGAAACCTCTGACACATCTGTTCAGTATAATTTAATGAGAACCTTAAACAGTAACAATATGTGCATCGTAAGTTGTCTTAATAACGCGAACTCTGGTTGCTCACCAAAGGGCACTTGCATTTTAACATTTACAACACTTTTTACAGACAATTGTTGGGGGAATGTTGAGCCTTATGATTACTTTAACGAAAAAGACAACTTCGCTAAAAGAATTATAAAATTCTACGAAGAGTCAACAGGAATTAAAATTTCTGACTATATTGAAGAAATTGAAATTGCAACACCACTTACTTTTGCAAGATATATAAACACCCCACAAGGCACAATTTATGGTTATTCGTGCGATGAGTGGGACAGTGTGCTTTCTCGTTTTATGACAGAAGAAAGTGACGCTGACACAAAAGGACTTCGTTTCTGTGGTGGTTGGGGTACTCAACACGCAGGGTTTAGTTCTGCAATTTCTTCAGGCAGAAATACTGCTTTCGCTACACTATATGATATAGAAAAATCAGACAAGGGGGAAAGTAAATGAAAGACAAATTAACCGTCAACTCCACTTTAAAAGATTTTTCTAACTTTGTAAAAATACCTGAACACAGAAAATCTGTTATAAACCAGTCACTTTCTACTCCTATAAAGAAAAATTATGTTGTCAACTCAAACGCAAATTTTCTTCACCCTGATGTTCAGTATTTAAAGGTTAAAGAAGTTATAGAAGCAAGTGCAGATGAGCGTTGTTATATTTTAGTACCTGACACCGCTCACGGTACCGGTAAGCTCGCTTTTTTCAGACCAGGGCAATATTTAAGCATCACTTTAAATATTGGTAGTTCTGTTGTTACAAGACCTTTTACAATATGCTCTTCACCTTTCGACTCTTATTACGAAGATTTTTATATGATAAAGGTTAAAAGAGTTATTCACGGATTTGCAACAAACCATATTTTTAACACATGGCAAAAAGGCACAGAGGTTATTGCCTCTGCACCACTTGGTAATTTTTATTACCAAACCCTGAGAGACTATCCGTTTTTAATTGGTATTGCCGACAACGATGGTATTCCTACATTTTTATCTATGGCAAGAGCAATTGAAGAAAAAAGTCTTAATATTGACCTCACTTTATTTTACAGTTGCCGTGAAAAAAGCTCTGCTATTTTTATGGAGGAACTTTTAGAAATACAAAAAGCAATAAGAAATTTTAAAGTGATTTTTGTGTTCAGTGATGAAAAGGTAGAAAATTACGAGCGAGGTTTTATTACAAAACAACTTATAGAAACTTATGCACCACCTGAAAATTACAGTATTTTTATTGATGGCTCTTCACAGCTTTTAAAACTTATTTCTGTACAGATTGCAGAATTGAACCTAGAAAGAAAAGCTATAAGACTTAATATTGGTTCTCAGGTTAAAGATATTAAAACTATCCCCGATTTTCCGCCTGAAAGCATAGGCAAGGTCTATGAATGTAAGGTAAAAAAAGATGGTAAGGTATTAGCCACCATTAACTGCCCTGCTGATGAAACGATTTTAGTAGCACTTGAAAGAGCGGGTATTCCGTCACTTTCTCATTGTCGTGTAGGCTCTTGTGGATATTGCAGAGCAAGACTTACCAAAGGTAATGTATTTATTCCTAATGGCGTTGATTCAAGAAAACAAGCAGACACAAAGCACGGAATAATTCACCCATGTGTTTCGTATGCAACAAGTGACCTTACAATACAACTCAATTGAGTTGGAGAGTTCAGGAAATAGGAATTAGGAAACAGGAAACAGTGGCAATAACCTCTGTTTCCTGTTTTATTCTTTAAAACATAAAACTATATTCTCTCATACATAAATCACAAATGAAAGAGTGCAGTTATTTCTATAATGTACCTCTCTTCGAAGAGAGGGGGACTATTCATTCCATAAAATTTTTGTTATTGCCAGGGTTTCAGGCGATAGATATGTTTTGAATTATAATAATTTAAACCGGAATGGTGGAGAGTTCTTCGCCTTGAGTTACCCTCTTTTGTTGTAGTTGGTCGGTTTATTGATAAGTTGTATTTTTTATTTTGTTTTTTCACCGACTGACTGCAGATTTTAAAACAACCTCGTGTCAAAGAACTCTCCACCACCCAAGAAACATTATTATTTTATCAAGTTTTTTACTCGCTTGAAAGTGTATAAATATGAGCAAAATAACGACTAGGTGGTCCCCCTCTCTTCGAAGAGAGGTACAGCTTAAAAACAACTTTTTCTTTTCATTTTTTCTTTATTCTTTAAAAACAAAAAACTCAGTTAACTGACCGAAATCAATTAACTGAGTTTTGTTTGATTTTATTAAGTTTTTAGTAATAAGAATCAGAGTTTTACAATATACCTCTTCACTATTCACTCTTACTTCTTACCTCAATCAGCCGTTCCCTGTCTTACTCGACTACTTCTTTTAATTGTAAAAAACAAATACAAAAGAACTTATAGCAACAACAAAAAGTGCTACTATAAACAAATTAAGAATAAGGTAGATTCGCTTTTGTTTGTGAATTGGTAACGATTTAAAATCCTTTTCTCTTTCAAAGTGAAAAAATGTTTCAAAAAGAACCGTGCTTATGATAGCAGAGACCATACACAAAAAGAACGACAGAAAAATCTCTAATGTTGTCAAATTGTTTATTAGTATACCATTAGATAAAACTCTAACTAAGACTGATACAAAATCAAATAAATATGCTACACCTGCAACTATAGCACCACGTTTCTTTTTTTCGAATATCATGATGACACTAAACAGTTTAACTAAAACGGGAATAAAAGCTAAAAATTTCAAAAGTATAGAATTATACACCATACTACATTCCAAAAAGTTGAAACTAGCACCCATACACCCAAAAAGCCATATAGGTTTTCCTTTGAGAATCTGAAAAATTTCTGGTTTTATAAATAGCAATATTAGAAACGGAATAAAACAACATAACTCTGCAACAATTACTAATCCGCTATATTTACATACTGTGTGAGAAGTTATTTTTCTCTTTTTCAATAACATTCCGATTCCCCTTTCATTTGTTAACAAATAAAACCGGTAACACTTCCCAAATTAAAACGCTTTGAAAAATCATATTGCGAATAATCAGGTGTCCCTTCATCATAAATATCATAAATAGAATATCCCATAATAGCAGCCAAAGCTATAACCAAGGCTATTAAAATTCCTCGAATTCCTTTTGCATAAGCTTCATCATTTGGAGCTTCCCCCGTATAATCCACATTCATAACCGGGTTATTATTACAGTAGGCAAAGAGGTTGGCTCCGTGAATTGTTCCTTTTGTTTTCTCAAGAATCTCAGTAGTATCTAAGTTGAGGAAGCGACCATAAACAGGGTTATAGTAACGACTTTGAAGATAATAAAGTCCTGTATTCAAATCATAGTTATAACCTCTGTAGGTAATCGGTGTGTAAACTATAGCAAGATAAGCGTTTAAAATATCTAATATACTACTACCATGTGCTTTAGTCGTAACATTTCCCCATGCGTCGTAGTCATAAGTGACAAGTGCATAACCATCACTATCATAAACACAAACAATATCACCTTGCAAATTCTTTTGGAAATAATATGCCCTAAAACTATTGTCTGATGAATCATAAAAAGTATAGCCAACAGAATCTCCCGTATCATCAAAAAGAATTTTCACAGTCTTAACACTATTATCTGATGGATTATCTATTGAATATCCTGCTAATACACCCTCATGCCAAACATATCGTGTTACAGATTGAACGCTATTACTATCATCATATTCTATAGTTTTTATTCTCAATCCATCCTGGTCGTAAAAATATTCATAACGAGCATTTTCAAGTTGAACAGAAGTTAATTGTCTGCCATTCCAGGTTAAAGAACCTGAAACTACTTCACCACCCGGCATTTGAGAAACATAGTTAAGCGGGTTGCCCATATTATCATAAGAAATAGCGTTTCCGTCAAAACTTGTTAATTTATCTTTCCAAGTACCGTCATATCCATAATTTACTGTATCAGTCGGTGTTAATGCAGATAAATCATTTACTTCTGTAAACGCATATTCTTTTTTAGAAACAATATTTCCACCTACATCATACACTAAAACATAAGTTTTTTCAAGTGTTTTGTTGTTTTCTCTTACAAGCTGACCTGCTGTGTCATATTCATAACTACAAACAGTGGTTTCTTTTAACAAACTTCCGTCATCTTCAAACTCTTTGAAATATATTCTTGTAATATTACCTATATCATCATATTCATAGAAGTATTCTATTGCTTGTTTTGTTAAAATTTCATCACTCATTTCAAAAGAAAAACCAACTGACGATTTATAACTTTCAACAAGTAATGAAGTAGTTTCTTCGTCTAAATCTTTATAGGTATATTCTGAAGATGTATAAAAATCAACTTCATCACCATCTTGCAATTCATAGAAAGTTTTCATATTTTTGTTTTCAACTCTGCCAAAGAAATCTCTTTCTGACGAAAATCTATAATATTTAGATTCATTATTTAAATTTGAATCTTCATAGGTGGCAATTGTCACTAAATCACAACCATCGTATTGGTCATTAGTATTGTAATTTACACCACCATAATTTTCAATTTTATTGTGTTCAGATTCTGTAAACGAATAATAAATTTCATTTGTTGATAAATCTTTAATCTCATAATTTTCGCCGTTGAAACTTTTTTCAGTATTTTGGAGCATATCTGTAATTTTTGATAACTCGCCATTGTTATAAGTGTATTGATAATGAGTTTTTAATATGCCTGTTGATAAGTAAGATTTTATTGTTGCAATTTCACCTAGAGTGTTATAAGTATAAAGAATATAATCTCCGTTTCCATAGGTGATTTTATTAACATTATCATTATTTGAATCGTATTCATAAGAAACAAGCGGTTGTGAACCCACTTTTACAGATGTTATATTACCCCAATCATCATAGCTATAATTATATGAGAAACCATTGTGTGTAATACTTGAAATACGGTCACCTGAATAACTATATGAAGTTGACATTGTACCTAAACCTGCAACAGTTTGTGAAACAGTCGCCAGTTCACCCATACCATTGTATGTGTACGAAATATTTTTGTTATTTTCACCTATTTCATTTGTCAACAATCCTGTACTTGTATTATACCAATAATTTGTTTCGCTTCCGTTGAAATCAGTTAATTTTTGCTGATTCCAATTTCCATCTAAATACAAATCAGAAATAGCTATTGCTTTTTCACCATCACTTATAGATAATTCAATACCCTCTGTTGTACGACTGACATCTATACTTGGCTCATTAGAATCATTCGGACTATTGCTAAATTCAGGTTCTAAAAATCCCATTTCAGATTCTGTCAAACTAAACAACTTAATATCATCATAATAAGTTTCACCAATCTGAAGGGAATAACATGGGGTGATTTTAATTTCATTGCAGTCATTTTCTAATTCAAATTTATAACTATAGGTCTGCCAATTTGAATTCAAAGGATTCACTTCAACATAATCAATAGTATCCCATGATTCAGAACCAGTATCATTGGTTCTGGTTTCAATAAGAACTAAATTTTGAATTGTTGTTTTGTTATCTGATTTAGAATTTGCAGTTTGCTTAACAGAAAATTCTAATACATATTCATCTCCACTATTACCATTAGTTATTTCAACTATCTGACTGGCATATAAATATTCATCTATTATACCAGTTATTTTAAGTGAATTAGGATTTGTATTATTGGCAATAGCATCTTCTGTATTTGTATGACTTACATTTCTCACTATATTCCAGTAATTAGTACCATAATCAAAACTACTGTTTTTTATGAGATTAGTTTTTGTATATGGTGTATACTGATAATCTCTGTTGTAAAGTTTATCTGTTATTTCACCGAAAGTATTTTCTTCCTCAGTATAAACCACAGGTATAACTGTACAATTATCGCTGTTAGTAGTATTTATAGTTCTACCATACATATCAAATTGTTTTGTCTTCTTAACACCATTTTTATCGGTAAATATTTTTTCGTATTCATTAACCTTCTCTACAGTAAGAACATTACCATCTATGTAACTATTATTTGAATAGTATCTTCTTTCTTCAATTGTCTGTGGATTGACATTAGTATCTGATATTGTGATTCTGTAACCATCAACATTTTGTAAATACTTTGAACTTGAATATAAATCATATTTAACACTATTTCCATCTGGGTATTCAATTGTTGTAAGATATGAATATGTAAGTCCATCAGACAATATAATCGACATATACTGAAAATCCATTTTATATGGTTTACCACCAATGATAACTGCATTTCCCGAAGCATCATAAGCTTGTATTGAATCTAACAAAAATGCACCTTTTTCATTTTCAGAATATGAAAATCTGTATTCTCTACCTATACTATCAGTTATTTTTTCTATTAAATTACAATGATTTATATAATCGTTTCCATCAAGATTTAAATAATCTATTTTTGTTGAATATGGAATTTTAGTATCTGGAGCATCTGCACTATCAACATAGGTAGTAATTTTTGTAATACAACCGGCACTATTAAAATTCCTTATCAAATCATCGTCTTCAACTGTAACTGCATTTAAACTCGAATTAAAATCAGTAGTATCCGGAGAATATAGTGTATAGCCTGAAGATGAAGAAAAAATATCAACATCCTCTACCCACTTCTTTTTATTGTTTACTATTTCACCGCTATATTTAAAATAGATAGTTTGGTTATTACCATCACGATATAAAAATCTTCCACCATCAATTGAACTCACATATTCAATTGATTGATTATAATTAGTTGTCCAACCATAGCCATAACCCGGAGTCAACATTCCATTAAATATTTTATTTGAAAAGTAACTTCCGCCACTACCACTATTAAAATAACTATTAATCTGAACCGGTAAATAAGGACAATAAAGCCCCATATCTTCGCGTTCTATATATATCTGACCTGAAAAATCATTATAATACACAGTTCCTGCTCTACCAACATCTTGTTTATGATAGTCAAATTGATTATTCAAACCACTTGTTTCATAATACTCAATTTGAAAATACGGATAATTGCCCCATGCATAATCTTCTGATGAACTGAATTTTACATAGTCGCCTGTATTTGTTTGATTTTTCACTTTAAGCGCTATACCATAAAAACTTTCTTGTTCAGAATTATTAAAAATCTCTGTTATATCAAAACCTTTATACCCTATAAAACTTGGTGAATAAACTTGTTCTGCTACTAATTCACCAATTTCAGGTTTTCCATTATAAGAAACCGTATTTTCAGCCCAATTTGTTATAATCGGATATGCACCCACTACTACATTTTGGTTATTACTTGAATTTATTTCTGAAACATTAACTCTAAAAGTAACATTTTTAATTACTGCACCTGAACCCAATATACAAGGTTGTGAAATATTAAATAATGAAACCATTTCTCGGTTACTGGTATTCATTGAATAAAGATATGATTCTGTTCCGAAATTTGTATTTGGATTTGCACTATCAATATAACTCTCATCAACATACGCCCCATCAGCAATATGAAGTACCGGGTCAACAGTAACAGGGTATTTCGCTTCTTTTTTCAACCAGTTATAAGATGGGATATATGTTAATTTATACTGCCCATTTTCACCTGAAAATTCAACTTTTATATCTTTTGAAACAACATTTTTTGCATCAAACATAATAGGTGCAGGAATATTAAATATTTCGTTACCTTGTGAATCAGTGAAAGATACTGAACCATCTTTATTCACTTTGCCATTTAAGTTTTCTGCGATAATTGTATATGTATAAGATACTTCACTCTTTGGTTTTTTGGTTAAAATAATATTTTCTTTTAAACCTGTTGGTGTAACAGAATATTCAATATCGGTAGTTTCACCGACATTTTCGTAAATAACAGTTTCAGTTTTATCTATAAAACTATCGTCAATTTCAGTTTTGGATTTATCTTTTTTAGTTTTTTCTTTTTTACTTGCTTTAGATTTTTGTGACTTTTCAAAAACATCATAACCATCTAAATTAAAAGAAATACTATAACCATCTTTTTCGATTGAAACAGTATCGTTTTCATCCATTTCTTGTGGAAGTTCGACTGTAAAATCGTTTGATTTGTTTTCGTAAACAGTTTCATCATTTTCTGTTACTTCAACGAGTGTATTATCAATATCAACCCATTTGCCATTTTCTTCATAATGCACAGGTGTTGATGCTATAACTGCAACAGAAGAACCGTCTGATTTTTGAAATACTTTTGTATATCTGTCTCGTTTACTCTCTATTTCACCTATTATAGTAGGTTCATCTTTTTCAGTCTGTAATTCTTTAATTTTTTGCGTCAACGCATAATCTTCGTTTACTTCTGCCGCTAAAACAGGATTAGCAACAGAAAAAACGCCCAGAATTGTCAACACTGATAAAAATACAGATATTATTTTTATAGTCCTTTTCATTTGTATGTCTCCTTTTGAATTTTTTGTCTATAATTTTGTGCTTTAAATTATTTTACTACCCTCCTTTTATTTTTCTTTCTACTTATATATGACAAAAAATGCAAAAAGCTACGTAAAAATTTCATTGTTTTTTGAAATCTTGTATAAACAAACAAAAAAGCTATTGCAATTTTGGTGAATTGCAATAGCTTTTTAATATTTAATTTACTTTACAAATCAAAGAATCTCAACTGTACCGTCTTCGTAAACCTTGATTTTATCGCCTGTTTTAACAGTATTTAAGAAATCTTCGCCAAGGCAGTCAACTGTTGGCATTGGAGAATCTGTCCAAACTGCTGCTAAAACTGCACCTGCTGCTGCGAGTGAGTCAATGTGCTCTGAGAAGAGCATACAAGCTGGAGCTCTGTCCATAGCTTTTGCACAGTAAAGAACCATACCGCCTGTTGTTGAGCCGATTGTCTGTGGAAGACAAAGAGCTGTTCCAACCATTGGTTTTTCAAAAATATCTGAGTTGTTCTGGTCACCACATTTTGCTTGTTTGTCACCGAACTGAAGTGCATTCTGGAATGAAGCAAGGGTATTGAAACCATTGTGAGATACAAGAGCAGTTGCTTCAACTGTACCCGGTACTACCGGACGACCTTTAAATGTTTTCATCTTATTTTGCCCCCTTTGTGATTATGTCAAGAATCTCGCTGTCTGTGTAGTAACGAGAAGTTGTATATGTTCTTAATTTGTTTGAGTTTGTAATAACCGGCATTTTCTTTGCGAGTGGGTTATTCATATACATAAGTGGGCAAATGTAACTGAGAACTACGCCTGTTGCTTCAAGTTTTGCAGCATATTCTGTTGCTTTGAACTCTTTAACAACTGCAGGAGCAGCAGTAAATACTGTTGGAATAGCAACCTTGCTTTTACCACTCTTTTTAAGACCTTCAACAACATTGTCAGTCCATTCTCTTAATTCTGCGTGTGAAAGGTGTGGGCAACCAATAAAGCAAAGCTTAGGTGTTGCATTCTTATCTTTCCACATAACTGGATATGAAGCCTTAACTCTTTCGAGCTCTGCATCATCAATTACATAAGTTTGTGCACCTTCAGCAATAATGCTTTCGCCCATTTCAACTGCTTCTGGTGTAAGACCTTCAATATGATAAAGACCAACTGCACCGTTTGAAGCTGTAGCTGCACCAAAGTTTTTGAGGTATGATTTTGTATCATCATCTAATTCAGTACCAATCCAGTTTGTAAGACCTTTAACAAAAGGAACATCTTCCATAACCTTCATACCAATAGCACTACCTAAAACTTGTGCTTCTGGTTTTTTGGTTGTTTTAACTTCAACAATCCAAGTTGCTTTTCTGCCTTCATCTGTAACAAGACCGAAGTAAGGAACAAAGCCAACAATTGAACCCATAAGTTCAATAATACCTGAGTTACGGTTACAACGAGCACCTAAAACAGAGTTAGCATAAACAACTGCACTTGATTCTGCCCAAGAAAGAACATCACCTTTTTTAGGAATGTTACCAACTTCGTTCATATAGCAAGTACAAGTGTAAGACTCGTCATTAACAAGACCTAACTTTCTGAGTTGTTCATCATAACTTGCTTGTTTTGAGTACATAAACTTCTTAAAAACAACATTTTTAAGGAAGTCTGATGGTACTTCAGGAGCGAGTGGTTTAGGGTCAACACTAAACTTTTGTTTAGATTTAACACCTGCTTCAATAAGTTGTTCCATAAGGTCATAAACTGGTGTCATAACCTTAAGACCGAAGCTTGTTACTAAATGTCCCATTTCGCTTGTAACAGGAATCATTTTTGTAGCACCGAAAGCTTCACCGTACATAACGAGAGTTTTCATAACTTTCGCCATGGTTTCCCCTTGTTGACCATCAAGAATACCTTGTTGTTCAGGGGTAAGTTCCATTTTTGTATTCATTTCTTTCAACCCTTTCAGCTGATATTTTTTACAAATTTACTGCACAGCGATACGCTGAGCGGACAGCCTCAAACACTTTGGCACCTTTAAAGCTGTCACCAATATTATAAATTTCTTTTGCGGCATGTAACTTCACACAATCGTAATAAAGCATTGGCGAAGGCACAACACCAGTTGCGAGAACAACCATATCTGAAAACAGTGTTCTCTCTTTATAATCTTCACCGATTTTTGTGAGAATGTCAAGTGGATTTTCGACATTTTCAGGTAAAATCGGGTGCCATGTAACATAAGGGTCAGGTACATTTTTGTGCGTATTCTGAAGCACATTAACTCTATGACCATCAATAGAAACAAGCTTTGTACAGTTGAGAAGCTCAACACCTGCTTCTTCTAAATAGTGAATTATATGACCACGGTTTGCAGTACATGCACCATTCATTATGTACTTGCCCATTTCGACAATTTTTACATCTTTGTCTAATTCATATTTAAGGAAATAAGCTGTTTCTGCACCTACAACTCCGCCGCCTATAACAACTATATTTTGTGCATCTTTAACTAATCTCGGATTATTTAAAACATCGGTTGCAAAAACTACATTGTCACTATCAATACCCTCTACCTTAGGTTTTGATTGCACAGTACCAGTTGCAACTAAAATTGCGTCATAACTTTTAGCCTTTAAATTCTCTGCTACTGCAGTAGCTTTTATAAATTCAAAGTTCTCATTTTTCTTGAGATTTTCAACTGTCTTTTTGAGATAATCAAGATAATTTTTAACTTCATATTTTATTTGTGCTTTACTACCTGGTACAAGATTACCACCAATTTCACCTTTTTCGTAAAGGTCAACTGAGTGCCCTCTTTTTATAAGAGTTTCAGCCGCTACTATACCAGCAGGACCAGCACCAATAACTGCAACATATTTTTTCTTTTCTGCTTTCCCAATTTCTCTTGGGTATTCCTCTTCAAATGCAGTACGAGGATTAACTGCACATTGTGGGTGCCCACCCTCAACAAATTCGTTAAGACACGCTTCCTGACAACCAATGCAAGGGCGAATTTCATCTACCCTGCCACTATATGCTTTATTGCACCATTCAGCATCTGCAAGTAATGGTCTGCCAAGCATAACCATATCGCATTTATTTTCTCTTAACGCACTTTCCGCTAAATCAGGGTAACCTAATTTGCCAACCGCAACAACAGGCACGGGAAGACCTTTATTTGAACGAACATCGTAATCAACAAAAAATCTTTTTACAATCTCTGAGACACCGAGGTAACAACCAGATGGCATTGAAGATGGTGGATGTGGAAGCCACCAGTTGTCGTAGCAACCGAGGTCAACATCAAACATATCGACACCCGCTTCAACAAGATTTTTCATATATCTCAATGTATCTGCGATAGTTCTGCCATTTCTGAATTTTTTGAGTGACGGAACTGTATTCATTTTTTCTTTATAAGTTTCGTTAAGTACAAGTGATAAGTCAATTCTGTACATAATAGGGTAATCGTCCCCTACTCGTCTGCGAATTTCTCTTACCATATCAAGACCAAAATTCTGATAATCTGAATATCTGCCAATTTTTCTTCTGTTAAATGCAGGATTTGTCATTTGCTCTAACAAATAACCCTCGTGACCGTGAAGATATACACCATCAATGTTACAAGCTTTTGCATCTGCTGCACCCTGACCAACATTTTTTATTATTCTTTTAAGTGATAAATCTGAAAGTGGTACACACGGAACTGTGCTCATATACCAGTTCGGATTAAATGATGCACTACGAGGAAATTTAAATTGATTTGTAAGGCATTGTGGGTTACCCACTCTGCCGAGACCTGGTGTCAATTGTATAAAAAGTGTAGAACCATACGCGTGACACATAGCCGCTAAATCTCTCCACGGAGCAAAAACAGTTCGTGTTCTGTCAATTCGTGGGAAATATGAAAGCTCGCCTTTTTCAATGAGAGATTTATCAATACCGAAAGAAACAGGAACCAAACCTGTTGTTATAAGACCGACACCACCACGAGCTCGTTCTTCAAAATACTTGAGCATTTTAGCGTTTGGTTTACCAGTTTCATCGCACATTGAAATATTGCCCATAGGTGCCATAACAACGCGATTTTTGACTATAGTGCTGTTAATTCTTATGGGGGTAAACAATTCGTTGTATGGGTACAATTCTTTTGTCATCTTCGGAATTCCAAAGCCTTTTTTCCACCAATCCGCAAATTGGTCTGTAAGCTGCATCATTTTTTTATCGAAATCCAAAAGTACACCCCCTGAATGTTAATATCTTGTTAATTATAACATAGAGTTATAAAAATTAAAATAGTTTTCGTCAAAAATTTATCAAAACATCCGCAAAAAATCAAACAAGAATAAAGTCTTGTGGAGATAAAAGAAGACCATCAACTGTAACAACAGATTTGTTGTAATTGATATAAACCACCTTGTTATATCCATAAGTCACTTTATACACGCCGTTTAAAAGTTTTTCGTGAGAAGTCATAGGTAAATTCTGTACCGCTTTTAATGATTTAACCTTTGAATAATACTGTGCGGTCTGTGTTGCATAAGTACCATAAGACAAATCATTACATTCCTCGTAAGTGAACAGGAATGATGGCACTGCACCATACTCAATAAATTTTAAAACATCAGTCCATCCACCCTTTGTTTCATTTACAGGTTCGCCACCATACACAACAGAACCGTGAATTATCATCTGTAAAAGTGGAACACTTGTAATCGCGTGATTTCTCAACTCATCAAAATCAAGCGAAGAATTAAATGGAACCCAGGACACCGCAGATGCACTACTCATAAGCCATAACGCAGGTTTACTTAACATAAGACCGGAATTAACTGAAAGTGATTTTACATTTTCTTTTGTTTTTTCAAGCATTTCCTGACGATTGATATTTTTGTTACCATCAGTAAAAAGCAAAAATGAAGCATCATTAAGAGTGATATTTAAATTCTCAACAGAATTACTAAGTTCGTAAGAATTCGAAATATTTTTACCCATTATTGAACTATCAGAAACTGCAGTATATAACGACTCTCTACCCATATAAGCATACTGCGAATTATAAAGTGGTGCTCTCACTAAGCCTTTTTGATTTGCAATTGCAGTACCGCCTGAAAATATATTTACATCTACCCAGGCAGAGCTTCTCTGGTCATTTGAGAGGTTACAAAGTGAAGCAAGTTTTTCACTACCGCCGAGCGATTTTAAAACGGGATTTTTAGAAACTGTATCACCTTTTAAGCCACCTTTTAAAGCACCCGAATATCTTAACGCGATATTTCGTACACCTTTGGAGTTCAGAAGAGAAATTATTTCAGACGCACCTTCAAAATCAGTAAGTACGTCACTCCCCTTTTCGCTACCTATAACATTTATAAAAAATGGCAAATCACCAAAATCATATTTAATTGAATCAGACAGATAACCCTTTTTAATAAAGAAATCACGTGCAACCACCGCAAGTGTGTTGTACGAATTTTTTTCAATATCTGAAAAATCAAATGTTAAAGAAACTATTCCATCATACTGCTCTGTGAGTTTCATAGCAGTACTTTCACCAGAAACTGCAGTCAGGGTGAATTCAGAATACAAATTACCACTACCGACAGTTTTAAAGCGGTTACAATAAATCGTTGAAAGCGCATCACCGTCTGAAATAAAAACAGTTAAAAGTTCTTTATCATTTGCAAAAGCATATAAAGGAAGCGTTGCACCCATTTTATAATCTTTAAGAGCGATATCACTACCGAAAACATCTAACGAAAGATTAATTTCTTCAGGACACTCAACCGACAAATCAACTAAAGAACCTGAACCATCCGGAACAATAAAATGCTCACCTTTTAATGCATCGTTTACAGATAAAAGTCCAGGGAGAAGTGATATTTTTTCGACATATAATCCACTTGAACATTTAATTTCACCACAATCAACAAATACTTTAAGATTGCCATTTTCAGTAGTAAAAACAACAGGAATCTGAACTGCAAAACCATTCAGTTTAAAACCCTCTTTTGCACTTTCTTTATCTTTAAAGAAATTAAAAACTATTCTGAGTGAATTTTTTTCTTCAGTTATCTGGAATGCACCAAATTCCACACTGTTAGAATTGGAATTCATAATATATGAATTGCCTTTTCTGTCGCGTACAGTAATATTTAAAAGTGACGAATTATTATCTTTTGACGCAACTTTACCCATCGGCAACAGAACTTTATTATCAGAAGATTTTTTTATTGCCACAAACGCTGTCTTAGCGTTATACAAAACTGTATTTCCGTTACTGTCTGAAACAGAAGTTTTATAGGAAGAGGTATCATCTTCAAAACTTACTTTTTTACCCGTAAGCACATTTTCTTTAACTGTGCCTCCACTCAATAAAAATGCACCTGTTACGATTAAAGCAACAAGCAACACTGATACCACAGATATTATAATTTTAACTTTTTTTGAAAGATTGATTTTTTTCATAAGTGTAACTACCTATACAATAATTTTATAATTTATTATAATACCACACATTTTTGATACTGTCAAAGCAAACAAGCATAGTTATTTTTTAAATTTTTTGTGAATTTACTATACATATATAACAAAAATTCAAAATACTCTTGTAAAATTCTTTAATTTAGTATAAAATAGGAGCGTTATTTACTTGTTATAAAGTAAAATATTATGAAAAGAAAAGGATTGAATAGCAAATGGCTAACAACGAAATTAAGACAAACGCTGAAATTTATCGTGAACAGCGTAAAGAGCGTCTTGAAAAAGCGGCTAAGAAAAAACATTCTGCAAAAAAAGACAAGGCTATAAGAATAATAGTTAAAACTATTGTTATTTTAGTTTGTGTTGGTCTTGTTGGTGGATTTACCGGCAATCTTCTTCTCAATGTTTTCAATGTTCCGCAGAAGGTTCTTACAGTAGCAACCTACAACGACACAAAACTTTCTGGTACTGAGTACAACTATTACTATATGTCATTGTACAACCAGATTTATCAGACAGCTTATCAATATGAAAGTGCTTACTCAAGCTACGGTTCAGGCTATGGTGTTTATTTCACCGGTTTCGATATGTCAAAGGACCCTGCTGAACAGGAGTACCAATATGATGACGCTCCTGAAGGTGTTGAAACCTGGGCAGACTATTTCAGAGCAATGGCTTCAACAAGAGCTTTCCTTATGGATGAAATGTACAAAAAAGCAACAAGCGAAGAAGCGAAGGCTGCTGGTTTTGAAATTTCAGAAGAAAGAATGACTGAAATCAAAACAGAAATTGATGAAGCAATTACCTCTCTTGAAGAAAGTGCAAAAGAAGCTCAATTCTCATTAGACAATTACATTGCTCGTACTTGTGGTGAGGGTCTTACTGAAAAATCATACAGAGCATTGATTGAGAAAGATACTATTGCGCAAGAATATCTTACATGGTATCAGGAACATACAACAGATTCTTACACAAAAGAAGAAATTGCTAAATATTTTGAAGAAAACAAAGCTGATTTTGTTAAAGTAAGCGCACGAATTTTTGATGTTTCTTATGCAGAAGCAGAAGAAGGCAGTGAAGATGAAGCTTATACAAAAGAACAAGCACAGAATAGAGCTAATGAATTCAAATCAAAAATCACTAACGAAGCTTCATTTATTACTCTTGCAAAAGAATATGCTCCTGAATCATTAAAAGAAACTTATGAATCAGATGCTGCTACACTTCACAGCGATGTACATGCTTCAGAAATTTCTTCAAACGAAGCAATTACAGAATGGCTCTTCAGCGATAGCAGAAGCATTGGTGATACAACAGTTATTGAAGATGAAAAAGCTCAAAGCTTTACTGTTATTTATTTAGTTTCTCCTGCTTCTCGTGATGAAAGTGTTTCAAGCACATCTGTTCGTCACATTCTCATTCAGGCTGAAACAACTGACGAAGAAGGCAACTCACTTGCTGCTGATGTTATTGAAAAGAACTTTGCAGATGCAAAGGCTGAAGCAGAAAAGCTTATGCAGACATGGAAAGACAACGGTGCTACTGAAGAAGCATTTATAGCTCTTATTGCAGACAATACAGACGATACTCCTTCAATTGAAACAGATGGTCTTTATGACGATGTTAAAGCTGGCGGTAACTATGTTGCTGAATTTACAAACTGGGCTATTGACCCTGCTCGTAAACCTGGTGACACTGGTCTTGTAAAAACTGAATTTGGTTACCACTTTATGTACTTTGTTGAAGCATCAAGTGATGCTGCTTGGGAAAGTGAAGTTCGTTCTACTTTAGCAAGTAACGACTACAATACTTTAGTAAATGGCGTTTACGATGATGTTGAAGAAAAATTACAATCAAACGATACTTTCCTCAAATTCTTTGCAGACAGACTCCAGAAAACTATTTCTACAAGATATTAATTAAACTCACAATAAAAAACGACCTGCACAAAGCAGGTCATTTTTTATTGTATAATATTTTTAAAAAACAAATTTGCATTATTATAAAATAACTTCTTAAGCAACTCTTCTTTATATCCGCTATTTAAAAGTGAATTATAAATTTCTTTAATTGAGCCAATTCCAATAATACCATCACTTAACTCGCAACCATCAAAATCTGTACCGAAAGCAATTACATCTTCACAGCCTTTTTCAAGAAGATAATCAAGATGAACCTTTAAAGCTTCTATCCCTGTTTTATTTTCAATATCAAGAAAGTCCTTATAAAGATTAAGACCTATAAGTCCGCCACGACTTCTTATAACTTCAATCTGCTCATCTGTCAAATTTCGTTTTCTTCCTGAATTTGTCTCTACTATATCGGGATTGGAATGACTTGCTATAAAAGGTTTTTCGGTATTTTCTGCAACATCAAAAAAGCTCTGCCTATTGAGATGTGAAACATCAATCACCATTTTTAATTTTCCACATTTTTTAACAACCTCTTTACCGAATTCGGTCAATCCCCCGTCTGAAAAAGCACCTGATGCAATTTCATTTGGAGCATTCCAGGTAAGTGTAAGAATTCTCACACCTCGGTCATAAAGGTGATAAAGACCATCAATAGTACCACCTAAAGCCGCACCACCCTCAACTGCAAGAATTGCTTTCATTCGTTTTTCATCTTTATTTAAAGGGTTATAAGATGTCAAAACATCTTTGTTCCTCGATAGTTCAGCTTTATAATAATCACAAACCTTATCAAAATAAGCCACTGCTTTTGCTTTTCTTAATTCATCGGGAATCCATATTGCAAAAACCTGTGTAAACTCATCAAAATCTTTTGCTTTTTCTAACGAGAGATGTAAATTATTTTTTCTTAAAGAATATTTATTTTTACAACATTCACCTATTGTATCACAATGCAAATCAAAGAATTTCATATAACACAACCTAAAACGCATTTTCAATATGATTAAGACTTATCACCTTGCGTTCGTTAACAATAATCTCAATAATATCGTAACGAGGTATAAGCTTTGTTTCATATCGTTTCATATATATTGCAGCACTACCTTTAATATTCTCAACCTTTTTAAAATCAACTGCAGTTGATGGAGGTAAAAACACACCTTCTGTTCGTGTTTTCACTTCTACAAAGCATATATTCTTACCTTTTTCGGCTATTATATCTATTTCACCAACATAGGTTTTAAAATTAGCGGTTTTTATTTTGTAACCCTTTTCACGAAGATATTTTGCCGCTTCCTGTTCACCAAAAGCACCTAATAATCTACTATCCATTTCACTCGCCTAAAATTTTTTTTAAGAATGTTCTTCTATGTACCTTTGAAACTCCATATTTTTCAATCATTTCATAATGAAGCTTAGTACCATAACCTTTATGCTTGCTGAATTGATATTCTGGGTATTGTTTATCAATCTCAAGCATAAATCTGTCACGACTTACCTTTGCAATAATAGAAGCGGCGGCAACTGATATACACTTACCATCACCTTTTACAATTGTCTCTTCCATAACACCGGTTTTTGGATATTGATTACCATCAATGTATGCAAAATCGGGTTTTACAGTCAATCCCTCAACTGCTCGTTTCATTGCTAAAAATGTCGCATTCAATATATTGATTTCGTCAATTTCTTCTTCCGTTGCAATACCAACGCTATAAGAAAGAGCGTCATTTATAATATCCTCGTAAACTGCATCGCGTTTCTTTTCAGAAAGCTTTTTAGAATCATTTAAAACAGGGTGAGTATAATTCTCAGGTAAAATAACCGCGGCCGCAAATACTGGCCCTGCAAGCGGACCACGACCAGCCTCATCTATACCACAAACTACCTTGTACCCTTTTTCGTGTGCCTGAATTTCATAACTGTAATCTAACATAACATTCACCTATAAATAAAAGAAGTCGGAAAAATCTCCGACTTCTATTTTACTCGTATTCTCTTGGATATTCAAGAGTTAATTTACCTAATTTTCCTGCTCTGTATTCGTCCAATAAAATTACAGATGCTCTTTCAAAATCTATTTCGCCACCAGAAATTAAGAAACCTCTCTTTCTGCCAATCATTTCTAAAATTTCATAGTCTTGCAATTCTTCAAAATCTGTAATTTTAAATCGTTCAGTAAGTCTTTCAGCATAATCAGTTTTAAGGACATTTATAAGCTTAAGAGCAAGAGTTTCACTATCTAAAACTTCGTCTTTTACAGAACCTATAAATGCTAACTTGTCGCCGACCTTCGGGTCATCAAATTTAGGCCATAAAACACCAGGGGTGTCTAAAAGTTCAATACCATTACCAACTGCAAACCAACTGTTACTTCTTGTAACACCAGGCTTATCTGCAACCTTTGCCCTGTTTCTGCCCGCCATTTTATTTATGAATGAAGATTTACCAGTATTGGGTATACCTACAACCATAACTCTCAATGGTTTACCTGCCATACCTTTTTCGGTATTCTTCTGTATTTTATCCTTTAAAATTTCACGAACTAAAGGTAGATATGCATTTAAAGCCTTACCTGAACGACAATCTACAGGGAGTGCGTACATACCATTATTTTTATAATACTCTACCCATTGTTTTGTTGCGTTTTCATCGGCAACATCACATTTATTGAGAAGAACTATTCTTGGTTTGTCACCAATCATCTCAGCAAGCTCAGGGTTAGATGAACTCAAAGGAATTCTTGCGTCAACAATTTCTGTCACTAAATCGACAAAAGGCAGACTTTCTTTTATAAGTCGCCTTGTTTTTGCCATATGACCAGGAAACCACTGAACTATTTGTTTTTGTGAATCGTTTCCTTTGTTCTGTTCGTTATTTTTATTATTGTTGTTTTTATTGTTTTTCTTTTTATTGTTCTTGTTCATAGTCATAAATATCAAAATCGCCAAACGGTAAAAGTCTTATTACCGCTTTACCCATAATATGATTTTCATCAATTGCACCTATAAGTGTAGAACGGGAATCTGTTGAACCATTACGATTGTCACCCATACAGAATAAATAACCCTCTGGTACAGTATATGGAAATTGCATATAGTCTATTTTTTCAATCATAAAGTCTTCTTTTGTATATGGTTCGTCAAGTGCCTTACCATCAACAAAAACTGTACCCGTACTATAATCAATATCTACTGTCTGACCAGCTGTTGCAATAACCCTTTTTATAAGTGGTTCGTTAAAATAATTATATTTTGTAGTTACAACTATATCTCCATAAACATACTCTGATTTCTGCATTGTAACAAGCCAGTCGTTGTTATGAAGTGTATTTTCCATAGACTCGCCTTTAACACCTACAAGACGGAATGCAAAAACGAAAATAATCGCTATAATGATAAATGCAGTCATTATAATAGAAACAAAATCGTAAACATTAAGTTGAAATTTTGTTTTTTTATCCAACTCTTTTTCTGGTTCTTTTTTCTTTGACTTAGCTAAATCAACTTCTGTCACAAGTGCTTCTTCTGTATTTTCTGTTACAGGAGTTTTTGTAGCAACTTCTGTTTCGTTAACAGACTCTAACTCTGTATTCATTTCATCGTGAGACATATTACTCAACCTTTCCAAACGGAGAAATTCCGAAAACAACTTTACCAATTATGTAGCGTTCATCAATACAACCAATTTCTGTTGAACGACTGTCAAGCGAATCGCTTCTGTTATCACCCAACACGAAAACACAACCTTCTGGAACAGTTATAGGGAAGGCAATATCAAACTGCTGAAGTGTGAGTTCTTTTGCGTATTCCTCTTCAACACCATTAACAGTAACAATACCTGTTGTAAAGTTTATATCTACCTTATCGCCACCTAAAGCTATAATTCTTTTAACAATTGTTTTTTTAGATTCTGATGAAGTTGAAAGAACAACTATATCACCAATTGTTGGTTCGTAACCCCTTGCAGAAATAATAATTTTATCACCGTTATTTAATGTAGGCATCATTGACGGACCACTTACATTAACAATTCTAAAAAACAATGTAAAAATAACAGTAATTACAAGTAAAGCCGCAACAATAGGTTCAAGAACATCAAAAACAGTTAATTTTGATTTTTCTTTTTTACCCTTTTTCTTTTTATTGTCTTCTTCATCATAGTTAAAATTCAAGGTTGTTTCTTCTGCTTTACTCATTTTTCTGCCACCTTTCAGATTATATTATATATAAATATTATAACAGATATTAAACAATGAGGGGCAGATTTTCACCTGCCCCACGCTTTGTTTGGCATTAGCCAATTTTTTCTTTAACCTTAGAAGCCTTACCAACTCTGTCACGAAGATAATAAAGTTTTGCTCTACGAACTTTACCGTAACGAACAACTTTAACATCTGCAACGTTTGGTGAGTTTACAGGGAATACTCTTTCAACACCAACACCGTAAGATACACGGCGAACTGTGAATGTTTCTGTAACACCGCTACCATTGATAGCAATTACAGTACCCTCGAAAACCTGAATTCTTTCTCTTTCACCTTCACGGATTTTAACATCTACCTTTACAGTGTCACCAACAGAGAAAGCTGGTTTTTCAGCCTTAAGGCTGTCTTGTGCAATAAGTTTTAATGCGTCCATATTAAACCTCCGAATTTTTTCAAGCGTTCTTGCTGCAAAGCAGTAGCGGACCGCCAGCTTTAATGTTGCCATTAACTGCCGTTGCAACCTATCGATTACAACGCACACATAGACTTTAGTATAATACCATAAAGAAATACAAATTGCAATAGAAAATGTTGAACAAATTAAAAAGTGTCTTTTTTATCCTTTTATGTTATTTTCACTATAGGAACAAGTATTTCTACTGTAAACTTATCTTTCTTTTTCAAATAAGAAAATTCAATGTTTAAAGACTTGCAAAGTCTTTCACAAGTTTTAAGTCCTATTTTTGAACTTTCAACAGGGTTATCTATTTCTTTTACAAAGTTTATAAGTTTCACATTTAAAAACTCACCATTTTTAGTAACAGATGAAATGACCGGTTTTTGTAAATCAGCATATTTATTGATATTTGAAAACAGATTATCAAACACTCTTTTTAAAACAAGTGCATCTACATTTATGGTTATATTGTTTATTAAAATTGTACAAGCAACCTCTGTACCACCTGATTTAAGTTCTGCAAGTGGTTCGCCTATTAATTGCCCCAAAAGAATTGCCGCATCCTCCTTAGTACAATTAACCTGAACTTCAGGTGCACCAAACACAAGTGAATATCTGAAAAGCTCCTCTGTGAGTTCTTTTAATCTATAAATTTTCTCGTGACAACGATTAAGATAACTTTCACATTCTTCCTGACTGGAATATTGCTTATTCTGAAGAATATCAGAATACCCGACAAGTGAAGTCAGCGGATTTCTTATATCGTGAGAAATAGAAGTTATAAGCTCCTGATTAGCTTTCCACGCTTTATTTTCACTTTGAATTTTATCAACAAGTGTACTTCTCATTCTTTCAATATCCTGCGAAAGAATTGTAACTTCATCTCGTCCACCAAGAGTTATAGGTTTATTTAAATCGCCACCACTTACCTGTGACACTTGCAGAGAAAGATTTTTAACTCTCACTCTCAAATGGTTGTTAAACCCACTTGTTATAGAAAAGAACACTACAAAAAATATAGTCGCAGCAATACAAAGAACAATCATTGTGTAAACCTGAGAATATTCGTGTCCGATTGTAACTGCGCAAACTCCATCTTTAAACGCAACAGAATAAATTGTTCTGTCGTAGTTACTGTATAAATTACCTTCACCCAGAGCGTTATCTATAAATGAACCATGTGCATTATTATGTTGCGAATTATCAGGATTTTTGTCGGGCGGAATTACTTCATCGCCACTTATTTCAAAATCCTTCAAAAAAACTTTATCTTCTCTGTAAACCGTAAGATATACACGGTCGTCGTATTGACTTATCCATTCATCGAATTTTTTTGTATCGGTAGAGGCAACATCATTCTGTTCAACAAAATCAACAAATGACTGATAAAGCTCAACATCGCGTTCTGCTTCTGCTTCTTCGCTTAAAAAGATTTCGTCAACTACTCTTACACCTACTTCAAAAGTCACAAAATATGAAAGCATGCCCAGAATCAAAGCTAACAAAACACATAACACTATTCTGGTTTTAAAAGATATAAATTTTTTACCATTTACTGTTTTTTTGTTAGTCAAATTGGTACCCCTTTCCCCAGATAGTTTTTAAAAGAACCGGGTTTGTGTGGTCATCTTCGATTTTCTTACGAAGATTTAAAATATGCACCATAATTGTATTTTGTGCAGATGCAACATACTTTTCATCCCACACAACTTCATAAAGTGTTTTTGTATCAACGGGTTTCCCTTTGTTCTTAATGAAGAAAGAGAGCATATCAAACTCAGTGTCAGTAAGATTTAATAAAGCGCCTGATTTATATGCTTTTTTTGATTTTTCGTCTATTGTAATTATATCCGCTTCCTCATTTTCTGCATACTTACCGGAATAATCACGATATCGTCTTATTAAAGAATTGACTTTCATTAAAAGTTCGTTTTGTGAAAATGGTTTACCTAAAAAGTCGTCACCACCGTTAGCATACGCTTCTTCTTTATCACTTTCCTGTGTTTTAGCAGTTAAAAATAATACTGGTACTTTACTGAATTCTCTTATTTTTTTAACAACTGATATTCCATCTTCATGTGGCATCATAACATCTAAAATCATTAAATCAATAGAAGGATTATCTTTAAGAATTTCTACTGCATTTTTTCCATCTGCAGAGGAAAACACCTTGTAACCATTTGAATTTAATAAAAGCTCGAGAATTTCTCTTATATCAGGTTCGTCATCTACAATTAAAACTTTTTTCTGTTCCATAAGTTATACCATCCAAAAATAAAATGTCCCCGAACTTTAGAGTGTGTATGTTCGGGGAAGTTCTTTTATTATTATACGATATTGTGTCGTATTATTCAAGTGTTTAAATGTTAAAAGACTTAAAACTATGTGGTTTATGCTGACGGAATAAACAGCATTTTTATGTCACCTGTCGTATCACCCTCAATATTATTTTCCACAGCTATACTATTAACTGTTGTGTTATATCTTTTGGCAATATCCCATAAAGCTTCTTCGCATTTCGGGAAATAAACAGTTATTGCACTGTTGTTGCGTTTTTTTGTTTCTTTACCCTCACAAATTTCGGTAACAACATCAATTTCAGTTTCACCGAACACAGAGCAATTTATCTGCATTTCTGCTCTTACATCAATCTGGTCTTTATTTTTCAAGATACACTCAAATGAAGATACTTTAACTTCTGGCTGAGACTCTGTATAAATATCACCACAATCCGATTTCCTTTCGTAACAGAAATCGAGCATTTTTTCAGTTGTGACAATACTGCCGAGAGTATCTTTTAAAAGCATTGTAACTTTTAAAGAACCACAAACAGAAATAAGATTGTCTTTAAAAGAAAGTGTTGGTTCATTAGGTTCACAGAAAGTGTCTAAAATGCAGTCAACACCCGTTTTAGAGACATCAATTGACTCTTTATAAATATAAGTATCTCTTATAGCGTCAAGAGCAGAATAAAATTTCATTTTTTTATAAGTTAAATCAATTGCACCATTTATTGCATACGCATCTGTTATAACACATAAATCTTTCTGCTCCCACATTGTTACACTTGCATTTACAGAAACTGCAACATCAAGACTTCTACCCTCACTCTGCGAGTCATTTTTAATTATTACATCTACACCCGTTACATCTAATGTAATATCACCTGTAAAATGCTCTTCCATACCATCAAATTCCAAAATCTGATTTATAGGTAAGGTTCTTCTTATTGTTCTTATTACACTCTTATCTTCATTTGGCACAAATGCAATTTCAACAATAGTTTCACCTTTAATCATAATTTTGTTGCTTATTTTTCTTGTTTCACCTAGAACAGAAACTGCATTTGCTCTTATTAAAAAGGCGGCAGTTTCATTGTCAAGCACAAAAGTATCACTCATAGAAAACATTCTGCTTTTTTTACACCCTAAAGACATTGCTGAAAGTTCTGTTTTCTTTTCTTCAATTCCCTCAGAATTACCTGTAAGTAAAATATTTTCTGCAAGTCTTCCAAATGCCCAGACAGTTATGCCGACACCCGCTTTTATTTCTGCTCTTTTAGTATTAGTTGCTCTGCAGTTAACAAAATTAAGTGATGTTTTAACTTTTACATCTTCAGCATTAAGAAATGCTGAGTTTTCTGCATAGCGTGTAAAACTCCTTGTTTGTGAAAAACTGTAAATGCAATTATCATTACCGATATAAACCATTCTCAACTCACAAGTACCATCAACAGTTACTCTCTCACCAACAGTTGTGTATGAATTTATTTTTGGTATTGCCTGAGATTTTACAATTCTTAAAATTTCCGGCATATATTCTGGTAAAGAAATCTCTGCTTCCACACATTCTTCCACTGTTGTTTCATAAGTTCTTTTTAAACTGCAATATTCTGTATTTTCTAAAGAAATATCCATAAAAATAAACTCCCTTCATATATTCTCTAACAAAATATATGAGGGGAATTTTAAAATTATTCGTTTGTTGTATCTTCTTCGGTTTCTTCTTCAATTACAGGCTCGTAAATACTTTCATAAAGCATTTCTCTGTTCTCACTGAAATTTATAGCGATTGAAGAACCATCCCATTTAGACTCAAACCACCAGGTATCTTCAAATGGTAACTGTTGAGAAACTAAAAGCTTATCCATTTCAAGACCTGTTTTTGAAACACAGGAAACCATACTTAAAATAAGACTGGTAAATTCAGATTTACTCAAAGATGTTTCTATATTAGGTGCTACATCCTTTGCAGTTGAAATAAGACCGAAAATATTGCCTGTTAAAAGTTCTTTTTTCACATTTTCGGCAATTGCCGCTATAACCTTTCTCTGACGGTATGTTCTCATAAAGTCAGAGTCGAGTTTTCTTATTCGTGCATACCACAATGCCTGATAACCATTAAGGTGAACACTTTCACCACTTTCAAAGTGGTCTGGCTTTGTTTCTTTTTTGTAGTTGTGACGGTTGTTTATATAATCTGCCTCATCTTCAGTTACTTCAATATCTATACCACCGAGACCATCAACAAGCTCAGTAAACATATTGAAATTAACAACCGCATAACCATCAATTTTTATATTGAAATTCTGCTCAATTGTCTGAATAAGTAAGTTTGCACCACCCCAGGCATAAGCCGCGTTTATTTTCGCTTCACATTCGCCTGGTATATCTACATGGGTATCACGAAGAACAGAAGTAACAATTACTCTGCCGACTTTTTTATTGACAGAAATAATCATAATACTATCGCTTCGGGAAGCACCGCCTTTTTCTTTATCTGCACCAATAAATAAAATGTTTTTTACATCAGGACTGCTTGAAAGAGCTGCAACATTTTCAATATGCTCTATTTCTTCACCCTTTGTGAAGTTGTCAACAATGCCACTTGCAGAGCTTAACAAAACACCACCGAATGCTATAACAACTGCAAGAAAGACTGCTAAAACAACCACAAATTTAGGTGTTTTTCTTTTTTTATTTTTCTTTTCCTGAACGAGCTTACCTCTACGCATTTCATAATCTGAAATTTCATCCTCGTCCAAGTCCATTCTTTGATTTCTTATAGCGGTAGGTACTGGTCTTTGCTGTCCTCTGGCATCTGAAACCGTTCTTTGTTGTCTTGGGGCAATAGGAATATCTTCATATTCAGTTTCTCGTTCTGTTCTTCTTGACGCCCTTAACTGAGAAAGAGAAATATCACTGTTACTGTAAACATCTTCATAAACTCTCGGGATTTCTTGTATAGTAAGAATATCCTCAGGCTCATCTTCGGAATTTGACCACACATCATCGGCATAAGGGTTATTTATAAAGGTGCGCATATTATTTTCTTTTGCACTGCTACTAAAAATATCGCGTGAATTTTCTTCTACACTTTCACTATCTACTTCTGTTTCATTAAGAAGGTCGAGGTAGTCGGTATTATAATCGCGTTTTTCAGTACCGCTACCAAGATTACCGAATGAAAAATCTTTATTGTCTGCCATTATTTTATCCTCTTAATTCTTCTATTATCTGATTAAAAATTATATTAAAAATAGTTTGTTTGTTCTTTTCTGTATTCTCTATGCTTCCGTCAGAAATCCTCATAGCAAATGAAAGAGAATTATCTATAATAAAGAACCACAAAACATCATAATTTATTTTTTGGTAAAGTCCGAACTTTTCAGAAATTTTATTTATAGCACTCATAATTGTGTGGTAATGGTCGTTATCTTCTGCGTGGTCGTGACTTATGTAAAGATTTGAATTACGGAAGTTTTTGTAATATTTGGTTTTGGTAGGGTTATTTAAAAGAAACTCGAAATATTTATTCCAGATATTCCACACACTTATTTTAATGTCATTTTCGTCTATATCCACATTTTTTATTGACTTGTAAATTTCACTGTCAATGTTGTAATAAACTTGTTTTTTCAGTTCATCAAGAGTATTAAAGTGTTTAAAAATAACACCCTCAGAACACTCGCATTTTTTAGAAATGGCTTTACTTGTCATACCATACATACCATTTTCTGCACCAAGTTCTGTTACACCCTGTATGATTTTTCTTGAAGTTTCTGACATACCCTTCACCTGCCAACAACATATTCCAAGGTATTTTAACATATTTTCGTTTATATTTCAACAAAAACTAGGTTATTTGTTGAATTTTAAAACAAAAACCTGACATTTAAAGTCCAAAAACTTTAAATGTCAGGTTAATTTTATAAAACTTAGTCTGTAACTTTAACTGTCCAGTTGAATTTATCTTCTACCTTACCCCATTGAATGCCAGTGAGTTCGTCGTAGAGTTTTTGTGCTACAGGACCAATTTCGCTGTTGTTAACAATAAGTTTTTCTCCCTCGTCAAAGAATTCACCGATTGGTGAAATAACTGCTGCAGTACCTGTACCAAATGCTTCGTTCAACTTACCATTTTTGTGAGCTTCTTTAACTTCATCAATTGAGAGTTTGCGTTCTTCAACCTTGTAGCCCCAGCTTTTGAGAACTTCAATACAAGATGCTCTTGTAACACCTGGAAGAATGTTGCCATCTTCAAGAGAAGGTGTAATAACTGTACCATCAATTACGAAGAATACATTCATAGCACCAACTTCATCAATATATTTTCTTTCAACACCGTCAAGCCAGAGAACTTGTGCGTAACCCATTTCGTCAGCTTTTTTCTGACCGATAAGAGATGCAGCATAGTTACCGCCAGCCTTTGCCATACCTGTACCGCCTTTTACGCAACGAACATATTCGTGCTCAATGCAGATTTTAACAGGGTCCATACCATTAGCATAGTAAGAGCCAACTGGTGAAAGAATAATAGCAAAAATGTAAGTGTGTGCAGGGTGAACACCTAAGAATGGGTCAGTTGCAATAATGAAAGGACGAATATAAAGTGATGTACCCTCACTGTGTGGTACCCAGTCTTTATCTACTTCAACAACTGCCTTGATTGCTTCAAGAGCTAAGTCAGGGTCAATTCTTGGAACACAAAGTCTGTCACAAGTATTGTTCATTCTTTCAATATTTTTCTGTGGACGGAAAAGCTGAATTTTGCCGTCTTGGGTTCTGTATGCTTTAAGACCTTCGAAAAGCTCTTGTGCATAGTGGAAAACCATAGCAGATGGTTCAAGTGGAAGTGGACCATAAGGAACAATTCTGCCATCGTGCCAACCTTTTTCTTCATTGTAGTTCATTAAGAACATATGGTCAGTAAAAAATCTACCAAAGCCAAGACCTTGGTCAGCTGGTTTTTCTTTTTTTACTGTTGCTTTTTCTATTTTGAAATCGTAACCCATTTCAATAGCCTCTTTTCAAAATTAAATTAAATTAGTAATCAAAACCTAATTGGAGTGCAGTTTTATTTACTTCAAGTAAATCCTGATGTCTTGCAGAAACAACTTTACCTAAAGGAGCGTCAATATTATCAAATGATAATTCTTCAACCTCTTTTAAAAGCTTACCTGTAATAATCATATTAGCAAGAGTGTTAATGCCCTTTTCACTTGCAATACCAGTTGCAGGAATGTAGTAAACATCGACATCTGTACGATTTACTTTTCTTTCAATAAGTGTTGAGTCAACAAAGATTTTACCGCCAGATACTACTTCATTTTCATATTTGTCGAGGGAAGGTAAGTTCATTGCAACTAAAACATCTGGTTTACTTACAATTGGTGAACCAATCGGGTCTTCACTTACAATAACACTACAGTTTGCAGTACCGCCACGCATTTCAGGACCGTATGATGGAAGCCAACTGATGTGCTTACCCTCAAGAAGACCTTTATATGCTACGAATTTACCTGCAAAAAGAATACCTTGACCGCCGAAACCGGCAAAAAGAATATTAGTTGTCTTTTTCATATTATTTTGCCTCCTCAGCGTAAATATCTTTATAAACACCAAGTGGATAATATGGAAGCATATTTTCTTCAAGCCACTTTAATGCTTTTTCAGGAGTCATACCCCAGTTTGTAGGACAAGTTGAAACAACCTCAACAAGTGAGAAGCCTTTACCATCAATCTGATTCTGGAAAGCCTTTTTAATTGCAGCCTTTGCTTTTTTGATATTTGGAACACTATTAACTGCAACTCTTTCAAGGTATGCCGCACCATCAACATTTGAAAGTAATTCACATACTTTTACAGGGTAACCAACTGTTTCAACATCTCTACCGTAAGGTGAAGTCTGTGTAACCTGCCCCGGAAGAGTTGTAGGAGCCATCTGACCGCCTGTCATACCATAAATTGCGTTATTTACGAAAATAACTGTGATATTTTCGCGTCTTGCTGCTGCGTGAACTGTTTCTGCAGTACCGATAGCTGCAAGGTCACCATCACCCTGATAAGTAAATACAATGTGATTTTCAGGGTCTGCTCTTTTAACACCAGTAGCAACTGCAGGAGCTCTACCGTGAGGAGCTTGAACGAAGTCACAGGTGAAATAATCGTAAGCCATAACTGAACAACCAACTGGAGCAATACCGATTGTTTTACCCTCAATGCCTAATTCATCTATTACTTCTGCTACAAGACGGTGAATAATACCATGAGTACAACCAGGGCAATAGTGAAGTGGTGCATCTGTTAATGATTTTGGTTTTTCAAATACTACCATTATCTTTCTCCTCCTTCGTTTACTTCTTCAATTTTCTGTAGAACTTCTTCTGGTGAAGGAATCATACCACCAACACGACAGCAGAGTTCTACAGGTTTTTTACACTCAATAGCGAGTTTAACATCTTCAATCATTTGTCCCATATTCATTTCAACAGAAATAAATGCTTTGCATTTGTCTGCTGCTTTGTTTAACACTTCTGTTGGGAATGGCCAGAGTGTAATTGGTCTTATCATACCAACTTTAATGCCTTTTGCTCTTGCTTCAACGATTGCATTTTTTGCAACTCTTGATGTAATACCAAATGAAACAACACAGATTTCTGCATCATCCATAAGATATTCTTCATACATAACTTCATTTTCTTCGATAGTTTTGTATTTTGCAAAACGCTCAAAGTTTTTCTTTTCTAATTCTTCAGGTTTTAAGTAAAGAGAGTTTACAATGTTATGTTTTCTCTGTAATTTTGTACCTGTTGTAGCCCAAGGCTTTTCGTATTTAACAGGTTCTGTAGTTTCAAGCTCAACAGGCTCCATCATCTGACCCATTGTACCATCTGCTAAAATCATTGTAAGAATACTATATTTATCTGCTAAATCAAATGCTTTTGTTGTAAGTGAAGCCATTTCCTGAACAGATGCAGGTGCTAAAACAATTCTCTTATAGTCACCGTGGCTACCGCCTTTTACTGCCTGGAAGTAGTCAGATTGTGATGGTTGAATACCACCAAGACCAGGACCACCGCGTTGTACATTAACAACTAAAGCTGGAACATCACTACCTGAAATATATGACATACCCTCACTTTTAAGTGAAACACCAGGGCTTGAAGATGATGTCATAACTCTTTTACCAGCTGCTGCAACACCTAAAACCATATTGATAGCAGCAATTTCACTTTCTGCCTGTAAAAATACACCGCCAACCTTTGGCATACGCTTTGCCATATAAGCCGCAATTTCTGTTTGTGGTGTAATAGGATAACCGAAGTAATGCAAACAACCTGCTCTTATTGCAGCCTCTGCAATAGCTTCGTTACCTTTCATTAAAACTTTTTCACCCATTTTTTCCACCTCTTATCTTTCTACTGTAATTACACAATCAGGGCACATTGTTGCACAGAATGCGCAACCAACACACAAGCTTTCATCTGTAACATGTGCAGGGTGATGTCCCTTTGCGTTAAGTCTTGAAGTATCAAGTGCTACGATTTTTTTAGGACAAGCACCAACACAAAGACCACAGCCTTTACATACATTGTCCGCGAAAGTAACCTTTGCCATAATCTTACCTCCAATAATCATACATAAATAACATTTATATTATACTATCTTTTTTTGTAATTTCAATGGAAAAATGTTATCTATTTCACCATTAAAAGAATCAACTAAATTTTCGTTTACTGTTGTCATTTTAATAGGCAAACCCGAAAGTCGTGACAATTCATTTGCGCTCTCTACCGAAGCAATAACATCTTCTTTCTTGGTGAGAGCACCTAAATTCGAATTGTTGACAATAGCAGTAAATTTAATTTTACCAGCCATTTCAATTTCTCTCATAACCTCTAATGCACTCTCAGCATCTGGAGTTAAAGGTCTGTAAACATTAAAAACAAACAACATTTCGTAGTCATTTTCTTCTCTTATTGCAGTTTCATATCTTCCGAGTGCGTAAGCACCACGGTCATCGCCTCCAATGTCGAGTATTGCAACTGCACTTCTATCATCAAGAATTGAATAAACATCTTGCGGAAGTGCGGGTAAATCAACATTTGAATTAGCAAATTCTGAAGATATGAGTTTTATTCCCACTTTTGTCAAATCCTCTAAACTATCTGCAGTCCTGAAATATGGATTAACAATGTCAAGGTCTGTAATAACTACATTTTCATATTTTTCTTTAAGGTGCAAGGCGTAATTCACCGCGATATTTGTTTTACCGCTACCATAATGCCCTGCAAAAAGAGTAACTCTTTTATTTTCCAAAATAACACCTCAAAGTTTGTTTCTTTGAATTTTACCACTTGTTGTTTTTGGTAATTCGTCACGGAACACAACAATTCGTGGGTATTTATATGGTGCAGTTTTCTCTTTAACATACTGCTGAATTTCTTTCTTTAATTCCTCTGTACCCTCAGTACCAGGAACAAGAACAATACTTGCTTTAACAACCTGACCACGAACCTCGTCAGGAGCAGCAGAAACACCACACTCTAAAACATAAGGGAGTTCCATAATAACGCTTTCAATTTCAAATGGTCCTATTCTATAACCCGATGACTTAATAACATCATCTACACGACCAACATACCAATAGAAGCCGTCTTCATCCTTCCACGCAACATCACCTGTGTGATAGAAACCATCGTGCCATACTTCTTTTGTCTTTTCTTCATCGTTATAATAACCTTTGAAGAGACCGCAAGGTACAGCATCTTTAACATTTATAACGATTTCACCATTTTCGCCGACATTAACATCGTTACCGTCAGCATCTACAAGATGAACATCATATATAGGAGCAGGTTTACCCATTGAACCGATTTTGTGAGAAGCACCTGTCATATTACCAATAATCATTGTACTTTCTGTCTGACCGAAGCCCTCTAAAATCTGAAGACCTGTTGCAGTTTCAAATTGTCTGTAAACTTCAGGGTTAAGTGCTTCGCCCGCAGTTGTCATATGCTGAACAGATGAGAAATCGTATTTTGAAATATCCTGTTTTACCATCATACGAAGCATTGTAGGTGGTGCACAGAATGTTGTGATTTTATATTTCTCGAACATCGGTAAAATGTCTGCTGCATCAAATCTGTCAAAGTCATAAACAAAGGTAGGTGCTTCACAAAGCCATTGACCATAAAGTTTACCCCACATTGATTTTGCCCAACCTGTATCTGAAATAGTAAAGTGAAGACCGTCGGGGTCAACATTGTGCCAGAATTTCGCAGTATGGAAATGACCTAAAGGATATTTATGACTGTGCATTGCAGTTTTTGGGTAGCCTGATGTTCCTGATGTAAAGAACATAAGCATTAAATCATCACCGCAAGGAGACTCTTCTGTTCTGTCAAAATGAGAACTGAAACGAGCACTTTCTTCGTCATAATTTCTCCAGCCATCTCTTTCACCATTAACCATAATTTTTATTTCAAGTGATGGCGAAGTTTTTGCGGCTAAATCTACCTGATGAGCAGTATCTCCGTCACCAGTGCAAACAATAGCTTTAATACCAGCAGACTGGAAGCGATACTCAAAATCGTGCTCTTGTAATTGGTTTGGTGCAGGAATTGCAATTGCACCTAATTTATTAAGACCAATCATAGCAAACCAGAATTGATAATGGCGCTTTAAAACGAGCATAACTCTGTCGCCCTTTTTAATGCCTAATGAAGCAAAGTAGTTTGCCGCTTGTGAAGATGCCTTTTTAATATCTTTAAAAGTAAATCTTCTTTCAACCTTGTTTTTATCAATATGAAGCATTGCAAGTTTAGTTGGCTCTTTATCTGCTAAAGCATCAACTAAATCAAACGCAAAGTTGAAGTTTTCAGTGTTTTTGAAAGAAATATTTGTTGGTGTACCGTTTTCATTCTTCTCAATATCAATATATTTGTGATAAATACGGTCTTTAGTATCTTTTTCAACTGTCTTTTTACTATCAAGTGCTTTTGCCTTAGCCTTTGCTTTTGCATATTCAAGTTCAGGAATAGGCTCACCTGTAGGGTTAAGAACTATAGCATAGAAAGTACAATCTTTACCATCAACAGCAATCATACCATGAGGTGTTGAACTGTCGTAATAAATACTGTCACCTGCTTCGAGTATTTCTGAGTGTTCACCAACCTGAACCTTTAATTTACCCTCAATAACAATGTCAAGTTCCTGACCTGCGTGAGTAGTAACTTCAATCTCTTTATTTTGTTTTTCTTCACTGTATGTACTACGAACAAAGAGTGGTTCTGCAATTCTGTTTTTAAATGCAGAAGCCAAGTTATAGTAAGTCATACCATGAGCTTTTTCAATTCTTTGACCCTTACCCGCTTTTGTATAAACATAGTTTACGAGCTTAGGTGTATGACCTTCAATAAGACTTGTAACATCAACATTAAGAGTTTGTGCACAACGGTAAATAAAAGCAAAGTTCAAGTCTTTATTTCCGTTTTCACATTCAATGTATTCTGCTTCACTAACACCTGTTTTTTCAGCCATTTGTGCAGTTGTGAGATTTTGAATTTCTCTCAACTCTTTGATTCTTGCAGCCATTTCCTTGATTTTAAAATCAAGCGCTGTAATCTGTTCCATTTTTTAGTCCTCCGATTATTCCTTCAGCGTGGGTTATTTAATAAAAATAACCCGCCCCAAAGATATGATCTTTGAGACGAGTGTTATAAACAATTTATAATACCCGCGGTACCACTCAAATTGCAGAAAATCTGCCACTCTTGGAGTCTATCAACTCCTATGCATTTACGCAGCAATCACGGAGAGATTCTACTAAGCATAAGCCTTTCTTTCTCCCGGCTCAGAAACTACAAGTTGTAAATTTTCGCCTATGACTTGCACCAACCGTCACTTCTCTGTAAGGGAAAAGTTTATAACCCCTTTTCTTCAACGCCTTTTAATGTATAATACCATACCACATCTCTTATAATTTGTCAAGAAAATAATTGGAATTTTTTATAAATTTCCTTACCAAAATTTGTAAATATTGCAACAAAGAAATATACCCGATATTAAAGTTTATTTCTTATGATTTTACCACTTATTGTCTTTGGTAATTCATCACGGAACACAACAATTCTTGGATATTTGTAAGGTGCTGTATTCTTTTTTACATATTCCTGAATTTCCTTTTTGAGTTCTTCAGTACCCTCTGTACCTTTTGTTAAAACGATACTTGCTTTAACAACCTGACCACGAACCTCGTCAGGAGCGGCAGAAACACCACACTCTAAAACATAAGGAAGCTCCATAATAACATTTTCTATTTCAAATGGTCCTATTCTGTAGCCTGATGACTTGATAACATCGTCAACACGACCAACATACCAGAGATAACCGTCCTCGTCTCTCCAAGCGGTATCACCTGTGTGATAAAGACCATCATGCCACACTTCTTTTGTTCTTTCCTCATCATTGTAGTAACCCAAGAAAAGACCACAAGGTGCACCGTTTTCTGTGTGAACAACAATTTCACCAGTTTCACCATCTGGTACTGGTTTGCCATCAGGGTCAACTAAATCAATATCGTAAAGTGGTGATGGTTTACCCATAGCACCGATTTTTATTGCAGAACCATCAAGATTTGCTATTGAAAGAGTTGTTTCAGTCTGACCGAAACCTTCATAAATTTTAAGACCTGTCGCCTTTTTGAATTGTTTGAACACTTCAGGGTTAAGTGCTTCACCCGCAGTTGTTGCGTGTTTTATTGAAGATAAATCATATTGTGAAATATCCTGTTTTATTAACATTCTGTACATTGTAGGTGGTGCGCAGAATGTTGTTATATTATATTTTGCGAACATAGGAAGAATTTTTGATGCATCAAAACGCTCAAAGTCATAAGTGAATACTGCACCCTCACAGAGCCATTGACCATAAAGTTTACCCCAAAGAGCTTTACCCCAACCGGTTTCTGAAATTGTGAAGTGAATACCATCACGATAAACATTGTGCCAATGCTTTGCAGTAATATAGTGTCCCAAAGGATATTTATGACTATGAACTGCAATTTTAGGATAACCTGTTGTACCTGATGTGAAGAACATAATGAGTGGGTCATTTCCACAAGCAGAATCTTCATCACGAACAAATCTGCGTGAGAAGAGTGAGAATTCCTCATCAAAATTATGCCAACCGTCTTTGCTACCGTTAGCAACAATTTTAACCTTTAAATCAGGGCAGTTTTTTTGTGCTTCGTCAACTGTTTCAGTAACTTTACCATCTGCAGTAGCAACAATTGCAGTAACACTGGCAGCCTGGAAGCGATATTCATAATCGTGAACAACAAGCTGATTTGTTGCTGGAATTGCAACTGCACCTAACTTGTGAAGACCTAAAATTGCAAGCCAGAACTGGTAATTTCTTTTAAGAACTAAAAGAACTCTGTCACCTTTTTTGATACCCAAAGATTTGAAGTAGTTTGCCGCTTGTGAAGACATTTCTTTCATATCCTTGAAAGTAAAGCGTCTTTCGGTCATATCATCAGCAATATGAAGCATAGCAAGCTTTTCTGGTGATTTTCTACCAATTTCATCAACTATATCAAATGCAAAGTTGAATTTATCTTCATTATAAAACTCAATCTTGTCGCAAACACCATCTTCATTAAGGAAAGTTTTTACAAACTTATCACTTACGAGTAGTCTTTCAACTTTTTTAACTTCATTCACATTTTCTGAAACAAATTCTGCTGGTTCTTCTTCATCATTCATAACCATAGCTAAGAATGTACAATCCTCACCATCAACTGCAATCATACCATGTGGAATTGAGCTTTTGTAATAGATGCTGTCACCCTCTCTTAAAATTTCGTAATTGTCACCAACACGAACCTTTAAAGAACCTTTGATAACCAAATCAAACTCGTGACCTGCGTGTGTGCTCACTTCAATTTCTTTTGACTGAAGCGAACTTTCATACTGGTAATTTACCCAATATGGATTAGCAAGTTTTTGTTTAAATCTTGGTGCTAAATTTTGAATTAACTTACCATCTTCATTTGCAGTAACTTTACCATTACCTCTACGAGTTACTGTATAAGAGGTTAGTTTTGCACTCTGACCTTCTAAAAGGTCTGTCATTTCAACACCGAATGCAAGAGCACATTTATGAACAAACGAGAAAGGTAAATCATCTTCACCTTTAACAAATGATAAATACTCTTCTAAAGATACTTCTGCCTTTTGTGCCATTTCTTCTTCTGAAAAACCGTAAATCGCGCGTAACTCCTCAATTCGTTCAGCAACTTCTGCTAACTTTTTTGTTACTTTACTGTCTGCCATTACAATCATTCCTTTCGAAATTCAAAATAAATGTTAAAGAAATACACAAATAAAAAACCGTCTCAAAGTAAAAACTTTGAGACGGAAAACTTTTCCGCGGTACCACTCAAATTGCAATAATAAATATTGCCACCTTTAAGGTCAAACAACCCCTCTGCACTAACGCTGCAGTTTTTTCGGAAGAAACTTACTGTTACTTTCAGTCCTTCAGCTCAGAAGTGATAGGTTTTAAGAAAATTATGTTATCGGCTCACAGCGACCGCCGACTCTCTGGAAACAGTCATTTTCAACCGTCTTCGTCATAGCTTTTATTTGTGATATTCATTTAATGTAGTTACAATATCACTTTTCTTTTTTCTTGTCAACACCTTTTTTTAATTTTTCTCAACCTTTTCAATAAATTTTATGCATATAATTTATTAATTGTTACAAAATAACAAATCCCACCTCTTCCTTTATTGACACTTTTTTCATTATATGTTAAAATCTACGAGTCAAAAAATATTGGATAAAGGCGGTTATTAAAATGGCTAAAAATTTAAAAGACATTGACAAAGCTGCTGAAAGCAAGGGGTCATTCCTTGTTACAGTATGGCAGTTTGTTAAATTCATTGTTGTAAGTCTTCTTGCAATGATTGTTCAATTCGCGCTTCTCAACACACTTCAACTTATCCCTGCAATTCAGGAACTTTACAAAGAACCTTTCAGTTGGTGGGTATTCATTTATCCTGTAGCAGTTGGTGGTTTAGGTTACTTTATTGTTAGTAATGTTGCAAACATCATTGCACAGATTGTTGCTTTCTTTGTAAACAAAGAAAAAACATTCAATTCAGGTGCTAATGTTGCAGTTGCACTCCCTATTTACATAGTATTCACAATTGCACTTATTCTCTTCTCTGCTTGGCTCAACCCAACATTAAAAGAAGTATTTATTGGTTTTGAATGGTGCAACGAAACAATGGCAAAAAATATTGCTACAATGATTTGCTCTGCACTTCAGTTCTTCCTTTACTTCCCAGTTGACAAAATTCTTTTCCATAAGAAAAAAGAGGAAAAATAAGTTGGCTAGTATGGCTAGTTGCTAGTTGGCTAGTATAGTAAAAATTAAAATACTCTATCATTTTTAGTTGATTGTTATCTCAACCTTTAAATGATAGAGTATTTTTATATCTACTATTCAACCAATAACACTAGCCATACTAGAAACTAGCCACACTAGCCATACTAACACAAATTTCTGATAAATCAGAAATTTGTGTTATTCCATCCCCAATCAGCGTATCCCATATATTTTACATATACTCTCGCTGGAGAAATACCGAGTTCCTTTTCTAAAATATCACAAACAGTACAAGTCATTTTGAGAGCACCATCTTTTGAAACTCCGCCTAAAAGGTCAACATCTACAATTGCAGACTCCTGACTGTTGTCACCCTTGAACCAGAGTTTTTGGTCATCTTCAATACCAACCATAAGCCAAGCCTCAGTTTTACCTGGGAAGCACTCAATCGCTTTACCGAATTTCGCCTTTAAAATTTCTGCTTTTTCTTCTGTAACTTTTACTGTTGTTTTTAAATTGATATATGGCATTTTAATGCACCCTTTCAAATTTATTTATAATCAAACGCAAAGCGTTTCCTTAATTCTGCATTATGCATTTTGCATTCTGCATTGTCGCGTAGCGACCTACCTGTTCCATTTTCTGCAAAGCTCAAGAATCTGGTCTGTGAATTTAGCGAGGTCTTTGTTTGCACCCTCAACATTGTTTTCGGCAACTCTTTCAAGCTGCTGTACCGCAGTCATAAGACGCTTGAATGCAGGAGTAATTCGTTTACCCTGAAGTCTACCTGACCCATATTCTGATTGTGGCACTTTTGGTTTAACTCTTACACCATCATTCTTAACAAGGCAAACACCTGTTACAATATCCCAACAATCACCGCTAAAAGGTGCAGTTGCAGAGAAGTGTAATTCTTCATTTATTCTTGCAGTAAGTGTTTCACACGCTTCTTCATTACCGTGAATAACAAACACTTTTTTCGGTGGTTGCTCGAATGCGCCAATCCACTTCATAAGACCTTCGTTATCTGCGTGACCACTTATTGCATCTAAAATAGTAATTTCTGCATTAACCTGAATTTCTTCACCAAAGAGCTTAACTGTATCTGCACCATTTACAAGTGTACGACCTAAAGTACCCTCTGCCTGATAACCAACGAAAAGGATTGTTGAATCCTCTCTCCACAAATTATACTTTAAGTGATGGCGGATACGACCAGCTTCACACATACCACTCGCAGAAATTATTACTTTTGGAGATTTATCAAAGTTAATTGCTTTAGAGTCATCGGTTGTAATTGAAAGTTCAAGTCCCGGGAAGCTTATGGGGTTAATACCCGCATCTAGAAGTGCAAGTGTCTCTTCGTCAAAACATTGTCTCGAACTTCTGTCTGAGAATATATTTGTTGCTTCAACAGCCAAAGGACTATCGACATACACCCTAAAATTATTGTGACCTTTAATTAAATTTTGCTCTTTTATTTCTCTTATAAAGTAGAGAAGTTCCTGAGTTCTGCCAACTGCAAATGACGGAATAACAAGGTTACCGCCTCTGTCAAAGGTTCTTTGAATTATATTAACTAAATCGCCTATATAATTAGGTCTGTCACCGTGACTACGGTTACCGTAAGTAGATTCCATAATTACATAGTCAGCATCAGTTAAATAAGTAGGGTCTCTTAAAAGTGGTTGTTCTAAATTTCCTATATCACCTGAAAAAACTAACTTTTCAGTATCTTTATCTTCAGTAACCCACACTTCAATACTTGCAGAACCCAAAAGGTGACCTGCGTCTGTAAAGCGAATTTCAATACCTTTATCTACCGTAACTACAGTATCATAAGGACAAGGTCTGAAGCACTTCATTGAACCTACTGCATCATCTATTGTATAGAGTGGTTCATATTTTTCTGCACCAGAACGCTTTGCCTTTCTGTTACGCCACTCCGCTTCAAATTCCTGAATATGAGCAGAGTCGCGAAGCATTATTTCACAAAGTCGTGTTGTGGATTCAGTAGCATAAACCCTACCATTGAACCCTTGTGCATAAAGAAGTGGTATAAGACCTGAATGGTCAATATGTGCGTGAGTAAGTAAAACATAATCAATATCAATAGCGGGAACGGATAATTCCTGATTTTCAAAAATATCTTTACCCTGCTCCATACCATAATCGACTATAATATTTTTACCGTTAGCCTTAATTAAAGTACAACTACCTGTAACTTCGTGGGCAGCACCAAAGAAAGTTATTGTCATAGAAAATCAACTCCTTACTATTTCCTAGTTATATTTTAACACAATGTTGTACATTTTTCAACAAAATACCTAAAATTTAATTCTTTATTCAAAAATTATTGTTACCATTACCCTAAAAATAATTATTCATTGAAATACTACTCTATGTTTGGTATAATAATAAAAGAATAAATTCAGATGGTGATTTAATGGAATCCTTAAAAGAAATATACAGAATCGGTAAAGGTCCTTCAAGCTCACACACAATGGGACCTGAACACGCTTCTAAGTTATTTTTAGAAAAAAACCAAAAAGCAGCAAAATATTTAGTTACTCTTTATGGTTCACTTTCAAAAACCGGTAAAGGTCATATGACAGACCAGATTATTATTGACACTTTCAAAAATAAAAATATTGAAGTGATTTTTGGTGATGGTGACGAGAGCAAACTCTACCACCCTAACACTATGACACTTGAGGCATTTGACGAAAGTGGTAAATCACTTGATTTCTGGCGCGTTTACAGTGTCGGTGGCGGTAAAATTGAAATTGAGGGACAACCTTCAGTTGCAGTTCAGGATGTTTACCCACTTAACACATTCGCTGAAATAAAAGCATATTGCGATAAGACAAATATGAGACTTCACGAGTATGTAAGAGAAGTTGAGGGTGACGAAATTTTCTTATACCTTTCAGTTGTATGGGAAACAATGAAACAAGCAATTGAACGCGGTCTTACTACAGAGGGGGTTTTACCTGGTGGTCTTGATGTTCAGAGAAAAGCAAAAATTCTTTATAACCAAAGACATATTGATGAAAGCCCTGAAACAAGAGAAAGCCGACTTGTCTGCTCTTGTGCTTTTGCGGTAAGTGAAGAAAATGCTGGTGGTGGTACAATAGTTACTGCACCTACTTGCGGTGCAAGTGGTGTTTTACCTGCGGTATTATATTATATGCAGAAAAAACGCGGATTTTCAGACCTTGCTATTTGTAATGCACTCGCAACTGCGGGACTTATTGGTAACATAATAAAAACAAACGCTTCTATAAGCGGTGCAGAGTGTGGTTGTCAGGCAGAAATCGGTTCTGCTTGTTCAATGGCTTCTGCCGCTCTTGCAGACCTTTTTTATATGAATTTAGACCAGGTTGAATATGCCGCAGAGGTTGCTATGGAACACCATTTAGGCTTAACCTGTGACCCTATTTGTGGTCTCGTGCAAATTCCTTGTATTGAAAGAAATGCTGTTGCCGCTATGCGTGCAATAAATGCTTTAAACCTCGCAAACTTCCTCACACACACTCGTAAAATCTCATTTGATGTTGTTGTTAAGACAATGTATGAAACAGGACGAGATTTGTTCAGTAAGTATAGAGAAACGAGCGAGGGCGGATTAGCAAAAACATATCACGAATAATTCGCTTTACTCAAATGCAGAATTCAGAATGCAAAATGCAGAACGAAGGGTCTGCGACGCTATTATAATAATATAAAAAAACTACATTCTCTCATTTAAAATCAATGAAAGAATGTAGTCTTTTTTTATATTAAAATATAATCAAACGCGAAGCGTTTCCGAAATTCTGCATTCTGCATTTTGCATTCTGAATTCTCAAAGCGTAGCACTAAGGCACTCATACCCACAAAGTTTGTTGCTAAGTTCATCCGGCTGGTGTCCACCGACAAAGAGAGTAATTTTGCCGTCTGGTGTAACTCTCGTACCATCTTCTAAAACTGCTTTAATGAAGTATTTGTCGAGTTCAACTTCTACTGTTTTTGTTTCACCTTTTTTAAGCTCAACTGCTTCAATACCGCAAAGTTGATATTCTGGTGTAGTTGTTCTTGAATCAGAAAACTTAGCATACACCTGAACTTTTTCTTTACCGTCAAAGTCACCTGTATTTTTAACATTTACAGAAACTTTAATAAACTCATCATCTTCTGAAAGAACTATGAAATCAGAATACATAAAACTTGTGTATGAAAGACCGAAACCGAATGGATATAAAGGCTCATCCTTATAGAAGCGGTATGTTCTGTTTTCCATACTATAGTCTTCCATAGATGGAATTTCTTTTGTTTCGTAATAGAAAGTAAGTGGTGTTTTACCGCAAGGTACTGCTTTACCTGTAATAATATTAGCAACCGCTTTACCGCCTAATGCACCAGGGTACCACGCGTGAATAATTGCTTTTGCGTGTTTTCTAACTTTTTCGCCTAAATCAATAGCACTACCACAAGTAATAACAACAATTAAATTGTCTGTAACATCACAGATTGCTTCTGCTAATTTCATTTGTGTTGCAGGTAAGTAAAGTGTATTTTTATCGCCACAGCTTGAAAATTCATTTGAATGGTTTGTGTCTTCACCCTCAATAGTTCTGTCAAGACCAACACATAAAACTGTAAGGTCAGATTCTGACGCCGCCGCCATACCTTCACTATAAAGATATTCAAATCCATCCCAAGAGCTTTTAACTTCGCTACAAAGGTGTGAACCATCTGCAACAAAGATTTTTGAGTCAGAAAATTCTCTGCGGATACCATCTGCCAATGTTACATATTCAGAAGCGTGACCGAAGTAGTTACCCTCGAGTGCTAAATGTGACATTGAGTTAGGACCAACAACTGCCACCTTTTTAAAATCATTTTTATTAAGTGGTAAAAAGTTATTTTCATTTTTAAGAAGCACCATTGTTTCTTCTGATGCTTTTAAGTTAAGTGCTTTGTTTTCGTCTGAGTCTAATTTTTCGTAACCGATATCACTATATGGTCTGTTTTCTTCAAATTCACCAAGAAGTGCACGGATTGTGTAAAGATATTCTACCGCTTCGGTAATATCTTCATCAGAAATTAAATCTTCTTCGTAAGCGTCAATTAAATATTTGTAAGATTCGCCACAGTTTAAGTTACAACCAGTTTTAAGTGAAACTGCCGCAGCATCTTTCATACTGTCTGCAAATTTGTGAAATTCCCATATATCACGGATTGCACCACAGTCAGAAACATAATAGCCTTTAAACTGCCAGTCTTTTCTTAAAATCTCTTGCATAAGTGTTTTACTTGCACAACAAGGTTCACCATTTGTACGGTTATAAGCGCCCATAACACCTGCAACACCTGCTTTTTTAACTGCGTACTCGAATGCAGGTAAATATGTTTCGTACATATCTTTTTTACTTGCAATAGCGTCAAAGCCGTGACGAGTTTTTTCAGGTCCTGAGTGAACTGCAAAGTGTTTAGCACAAGCAGTTGCTTTATAAAATTCACCGTCGCCTTGAATACCATTTATAAATTCCACTGCTAATTGTGCAGTTAAATATGGGTCTTCACCAAAAGTCTCTTGACCTCTACCCCAACGAGGGTCCCTGAAAATGTTGATGTTTGGTGCCCAGTATGTAAGACCTTTATAAATATCCCTATCACCAAACTCTATACTCTTGTTATATTTGGCTCTTGCTTCAGTAGAAATAGCATCAGCAACTGTATTTACAAGCTTTTTGTCAAATGTAGCCGCCATACCAATAGCGTGTGGAAAAACTGTTGCAACACCGGCACGTGCCACACCGTGAGAAGCCTCGTTCCACCAGTTATATTCGTTTATATTAAGTCTTTCAATTGCAGGTGAGTTATAAAGAAGCTGACTCATTTTCTCCTCTGCAGTCATTTGTGACACTAATTCTTTTGCTTTTTTCTGTGCATTTTCTAAATTCATAACTAACACCTTTTAATATTCCATATATTTGTTGACAATACTTTGTGCAGTACCATCACTTATTAACTCATTGATTGCATTAACAATCTTTGTTTTCTTTTCATCATCTTCACCTACAACTGCAACCTGATAATCTGCGCTATAAAATGATGACTCTAAAATTTTAAGACCACTTACATTATCAATTATTTTTCTTGCAATTGCATCATCAATAATAATTGCAGTGATTTCGTCATTTTTAAGAGCATTTACCATTTCATCATTTGTTGTGAATTCTTTTACATTTTCTTGACCAAAACCCCACTCATTAAGTGGTGCTGATGCAAAAATATCACCTGTTGTAGTTTTCTTTACACCTATTTTTATACCCTCTTTTACACCGACAGGGTAACCATCAGCATCAAATTCAGAATAAAAATCATCATAAACTACATAGTCTGTGGTTGCTTTTACTATTACAGATTGAGTGTCTGTCATATATGATTTTGAAAATATTGCATCTTGCAATTCAAAAGTGTCACTGTTTGTTTGATTTATATAAACATCATAATTTTCAGGGTCATAATGACTGCTATAAGCATCAACTTCTTTAAATTCAACATTCATCCCTAATTTATTTGCAACTGCATTCATAAAATCAATGTTTATACCATTCAATTTTTCGCCATCTTTGTATTTGTAAGGTATATAATCAAAAGATACGCCAAGACTTACCGTGAGTGTTTCTTTTTCAGTTTCACTCACATCTTCAGTCGTAGAAACAACACTTTCTTCTGTAGTGTTTTCAGTTGTTGTAGGTTCTTCTGTTGGTTTTTGCATACAAGAAGTGAACACACCCAAACCAAGTAAAAGAACAAGTAAAAGTGATGTAATTTTCATAATTTTCTTCATTTCAAAAAGCTCCTTTCGGTTTTCTAACTCAGCACTCTTCTGTAATGCTCATTGATGCTACTGCGTTTAAATCTGCTCCTGCTCTCTTTCCACTTAAAAACTCGTAATATCCTTGTGAGCCGACCATTGCGGCATTATCACCACAATATTTAAGTTCAGGCATAAAGAGAGAAAACCCATTTTTTTCACATTCCTCTGCCATTTTTTTACGAAGTCTTGAGTTAGCAGAAACACCCCCTGCTAACACAATCTGTTTAACACCATTATCCTTTGCGGCAGAAATTGTATTTTTTGTAAGAATATCTGTAACAGTTTTTATAAATGATGCACCTAAATCTTCAGGTTTTACCTCTTCGCCTTTTTGTGATGCGTTATGTACTAAATTAACTGCAAATGTTTTAAGTCCTGAAAAACTGAAGTCATACTTACCAGTTGAAAGGTGTGGTACTGGGAATTTGTATTTATTCTCGTCACCATTTTGCGAAATCTTATCAAGATTAACACCACCAGGGTATGGAAGTCCTACAGTTCTTGCGGCTTTGTCCATCGCTTCACCTGCGGCATCATCTCGAGTTCTACCTATAACCTCAAATTCTGTGTAGCTTTTTACATTAACAATATGACTATGACCACCTGACACAACAAGTGATAAAAATGGTGGTTTTAAATCCTCGTTTGTCAAATAATTTGCCGCTATATGTGACCTTAAATGGTGAACAGGCACAAGTGGTTTACCTGTTGCAAAAGAAAGACCCTTTGCGTAATTAACACCAACTAAAAGCGCACCTATAAGACCTGGTGCATAAGTTACTGCAATAGCATCTATATCATCCATTGTACAGTTTGCTTCACTAAGAGCATTTTTTACAACACCGCTTATTGCTTCAACATGTCTGCGTGAAGCAATTTCAGGTACAACTCCACCATAAATTTTGTGTTCTTCTACCTGACTTGCAACAATATTTGAAAGAACCTTTCTTCCATCTTCAACTACTGCCGCCGCAGTTTCATCACAAGAACTTTCTATACTTAAAATTTTCATTTATTTCCACCTAAACACCCTAAATACTTTGTATAAATAATTCCGTCTTCATTGGGTTGCTCATAAAAATTCTTACGGACACCAACATTCTGAAAACCTAATTTTTCATAAAGATTTCTTGCAGGGGTATTGCTCACTCTTACTTCCAGAGTAACTAAATCGCACTTTTCATCTTCAGCAACTTTTATAAGATATCTTAAAAGAGACTTACCTATACCGAAACCGCGAAATTTCTCAAAAACTGCAATATTATCAATATAAACCTCACCTAAAACATTATTTGCACCAATGTAACCAGCGACTTCATTTTTAGTTATCGCTACAAAAAATCGTGCAGTTTCTTTTTCGAGTTCTGCTTTTAAAGCATTTTCGCTCCACGGAACAGAAAAGCATTGTTTTTCAAGTAATGCTAAATCTTTCAAGTGAGTTTCGTTCATCACTTCAATTTTAATATCATCAATCATTTTGCATCATACCAGGTTTTTCCACAATTTACATCTGCGCAGAACGGAACTGACATTGTAACGGCATTTTCCATTTCTTGCTTTAAAAGAAGTGCAACCTCATCTTGTTTACTTTCAGGCGCTTCAATAATCAATTCATCGTGCACCTGCATAATAAGATGTGCTTCGGGAACTTCTTTTTTAAGTCTTTCCCACACTTTTATCATCGCTATTTTAATAATATCTGCCGCAGTACCTTGAATTGGCATATTCATAGCAACTCTTTCACCAAAATTACGAAGATTTGCATTTGAAGATGTAAGTTCAGGTAAATATCTTCTTCTGCCAAAAACAGTTTGGGCATAACCTTTATTTTTCGCATCACTTTTGCATTTTTCCATAAATGAAGCAACACCAGAATAATTTGCAAGGTAACCTTTAATATATCTGTCTGCTTCTTGTACAGAAGTACCAATATCATTAGAAAGACTAAAAGCACCTATTCCATAAACAATACCGAAGTTTACAGCCTTTGCCTTTCTTCTGTCATCACTTGTAACCTCATTCATTGGTACTGAAAAAACCTGTGAAGCAGTCGCTGTATGGATATCAAGATTTTCTATAAATGCTCTTTTCATAATTTCATCTTCTGCCATAGCTGCAAGTACACGAAGTTCAATTTGTGAATAGTCGGCATCAACTAAAACAAAACCATCTTTGGCATTGAAAAATCTTCTTAACTCTCTGCCTAATTCAGTTCTTACTGGAATATTCTGAAGGTTAGGCTCTGTTGAAGAAATTCTACCTGTTCTAGTTTCAGTCTGATTTAAAGTTGAGTGAATTCTACCATCGTTATCTATAACCTTTAAAAGACCATCACAATAAGTTGACTTTAATTTCGCAAGTGTTCTGTACTCTAAAATTTCTGGAATTATAGGGTGTTTATCCTTTAAAAATTCAAGAACCTCTGCATTTGTCGAATAACCACTTTTTGTTTTCTTCTGGTGTGGTAAATTAAGCTTATCTTCTGAGAAAAGCACCTCACCCAATTGCTTTGGTGAATTAACATTGAATTCACATCCTGCAAGAGCATAGATATTACCGAGCTTAACTGCAATAATATCTGCTAGTTTTTCACCATATGAAATAATGCCCTCTTTATCAACAGAAAAACCCTCGCGCTCCATTGATGCTAACACTCTTGAAAGTGGAATTTCTATTTCATAAAGTAATTTTTCCTGATTGTTTTCAGTAATTGCACTCATAAGCTTTAATGAAAGTGCCTCAATTACCGCCGCATTTTTTATATATTCTTTTTCGTCTTCATAAATATCAAGAACATCTTCACTTGCCTTGACCTTTATTTTTTCAAGACCGTAAACCTCACTCAAAGCAGAAACACTATAATCTGAAGAATTCGGATTAAGAAGATAACCAGCAAGAGAAGTGTCGAGCTTTATATTTTCTGCAGAAAAACCATTCACTTCACAAAAAGCATATAAATGCTTTGCGTTATCGGTGTATTTTTCTATTGTTTTATCACTTAAAAATTCTTGTGCGAATGACATAAACATAAAGTCCATAGCAGGTAATACTGCAACGCCTTTATCCGTCTTAAAGAAAATATACTCAATACCACCATCGTTGTATTTAGGAACAAAATATGCTTCACCTTTATTTTTTAACTCAGCAAGTAAACTGGAGTAATCATCAACAAGATAAGCCTCTATTTCTTTAGATGGCGTTGCAGTATTATCCTCAGTTACTTCATCTAAATTAAATCGTTTAATATGCTTGAACATTTCCAAAGACGCAAAAAGTCTTTTTGCTTTTTCTTTGTCTGGTGATTTAATTTTATAATCTTCTAAATTTGTACTTACAGGTGCCTCTAAACAGATTGTGCCTAACTCTTTACTGAGGAATGCACTTTCTTTTGATGTTTCAAGCTTTACCTTTGTACCCGCTTTAATATCAAGATTTTCTAAATTTTCATAAAGATTTTCAATAGACTCATATTTACTTATTAAATCTATTGCACCTTTAGGACCAATACCCGCAACACCAGGTATATTATCAGAGGTATCACCCTGAATTGCTTTTATATCTATAAGTTGTTTTGGTGTAACAAGATATTCTTCTTTGATTTTAGCAATATCATAAACAGTTGAAACAGGCTGACCTGCTTTTGTTGATGCTAAAACAACATTTACATTTTCTTTTACCAACTGCAAAGAGTCTCTGTCACCTGTTGCAATATAACAAAAATCATTTTCTTTACACGAAGCAGAAAGTGTACCTAAAATATCGTCTGCTTCATACCCCTCTTTTTCAACAACTGTATAACCTAAAGTAATGAGTAATTCCTTTAAGGGTGCAAACTGTTCAACTAATTCTCTTGGTGCAGGTTTCCTGCCCGCTTTATAATCAGAATACATTTTATGACGGAAGGTCGGTGCTTTTAAGTCAAATGCTATTGCAACTGAATCAGGCTCATAAGTTGACAACAACGAAAGAAAAATATTTAAAAATCCATAAATACCATTTGTAAATCTGCCATCTTTCGTAGAAAGCAATCTTACACCGTAATATGCTCTGTTTAATATTGAGTTCCCGTCAATAACAAGTAATTTCATAATCAAACTCCTACGAGTGAGTGTATTCGAACCAAATATGCCATAAATATCCGGTTTCACGCACCTTTTGTATTTTTTGTCTTGATATACGCCAGTATAACTTCGCCAAAGAAAATCCAAAATGCACATAAAATCGGATATTTATGGTTCTGCGAAGTTTAATACTTGACAATTTTTTCTGTAACAAGGCAAAACTCGCAGGAATACTGCCGTATTTCAAGAGTTTTAACGATGTTACGGGAAAAAGTGACTGTATTAAACCATATCTGGTTCAAATACGCTCACTCCATAATTTCTAATGTTACAAAATGATAACCATTTTGTGAAAGGTAATCTTCTTCAACCAATGTTCTCAAAGCACCCAAAGCGGCAATTTCTTTTTCTCTGCCGGGAATTTTCACTTTTATTCCTGTTTGCTTTTCAATGAATTTATCAAGTCCATACATACTTGCAACACCACCACAAAGAAAAATGCCATCATCAGTTATATCGTTAACCAATTCAGGTGGTGTAACCTCTAAAACCTCAGTTATAGCTTTGCAGATTTCTTCAATACATTCTCTTATTGCAAAGTGAATTTCTTCTGCTGTAACCTCAAAAAACATCGGCATTCCGTCAGAAATATCTTTACCTTTTGAAATAGCAACTATACTTTCATCTCGGATTTCTGCACCGCCTAAAATTATTTTTAACTCTTCGGCAGTCAGTTTACCTACTGCAACACCACGATTTGTTTTTAAATGTGTTTTAATTTTTTTATCCATATCGTTGCCGCCGATTTTAGCACTTTTAGCAACTGCAACACTACCCATAGTAATAACTGCAACACTTGTTGTGCCTGCCCCGACATTCACAATCATAGTACCGTATGGTTTATCTAACATAACACCGGTACCAAGTGCCGCCGCAAGTGGTTCTTCTATTAAAACTGCTCTGCCCGCACCAGCATTAAGGATACATTCAAGAATATTTCTTTTTTCTAAGTTTGTAAGCCCTGCCGGCATTGTAGCGGCAACAGTTGGTTTAAAAATCTTGTTTTTACAAATTCTTTCAATAAAACATCTTAAAAGCAATTTACTGTTTTCAAGATTTGAAATACCACCCGAAAGAAGCGGACGAACAAGCTTAATAGCATCAGGACATCTACCCGTCATATTAAGTGCTTCTTTACCTGCCGCAAGTACTTTGCCTGTATCTCTTTCGAGGGCTAAAACTGCTGGTTCACACAAAACCACTCCTTTACCCTCAATAGCAGCAGTAACATTTCCTGTACCAATATCAAGACCAATTTTAAGACCTACCACAAGTAACACCACACTTTCAAAAAACTTTTTCTATTCTCAAGCATATAGAAATAATTATACACCTATTATACCAATTTGTAAACAATAAATTGCTAACCGACCGTAGCCGATTAGCAATTTAATTTAATAATTTTATTCTACATTTTCTGTTGGTTGTTCAGGCTCTACTTGTTGCTTTTCACCCTTACCTCTTGTTACTGTATTTGTAACACCACCCGAAACATAGCTTCTGCCACATTCAGGGCAAATATCTGTGTGAAGTCTTACACTCTGACTTACAACTTCTTTATCTTCTCTGTCCGCTTTTGCCTGTTCTCTTACAACATGCTCATACTCGTGACTTCTTACTTTAGCAGCGGCTTGGTCTGGTGAAATATGTGCGGCAGTTTTAAATGAAACACCTGGGTCATCTGAACCGTCTTGATATTTTCTTTCTGCACAGGTTTTACACTCGCTATCCTCCATAACCTCTTGTGGAGTTTTCACTTCATCTGGTCTTTTAAGCAATCCTAATTCATCTTCACCTAAAACTTTCATTTTAACCTGATTTGCAAGACCTGTTACACTACCCTCAAAATGACTTGATTTACTGAATCCGCCATAATTTGTAGCATTACTCTGAGCAGTGTCGGAAGCTTGTTTTACAGGAATTGCGTTACGGGTTACCTTTGCCTCTTCATTTGCCATATTAACACCGCGGATTAAAGACTCGTTATTGTTATAATAAGTTGAATAACCCAAGATACCATTTACCATAAAAACCATCCTTTCTGCCCTTTTCTTTATTTTACCAATTATTTTAGTTAATGTCAATTGTACAACATTTATAATTTATTGACTAAAATTTATATTTTTGATATTATAAACACAATGAGGTGTTAATTTATGGCTGGTGTAAAAAACTCTAAATTAAAATTACTTGTTCTTGCAGATATTTTAGAAAAATATACTGACGAAGAACATTCACTCAATGCAAATGAAATCTGCGACAAATTGCAGAACGAAGGAATTTCTGCAGAGAGAAAATCTATTTATAAAGATATAGATGTTTTGAGAGAGTTCGGTTACGATGTTATAAAATCTACCGAAAAAGGTAACACAGGTTATTTTTTAGGTGAAAGAAAATTCCAGGAAGCAGAAATCAGACTTATCTCTGATGCAATTCAGGCGGCTAATTTTATTTCTGCCAATAAAACTGCTGAGCTTGTTAAAAAATTTGAAAGTTTTCTTTCAGAAAAACAATCTAAAATTCTTCATTCACAAGTATATGTTGAAAAAAGGCCAAAAACATCTAACGAGAGAATTTATTACACTATAAGTGAATTAGACAAAGCAATAAATAAAAATCTCAAAGTAAATATAGTTTACCAGAAAAGAAAAATAACAGAGGAATTTAAAACTGCCACAGAAGAAAAAACGCACAAGGTAAGCCCTTATGCACTTATATGGTCAAATGATAGTTATTATTTAATATGTAATAACGAAAAATACAACAACTTGATGCATGTAAGAATTGACAGAATAAAATCTGTTTCACCTACAACAGAAAAGTCCCGTCATTTTTCAGAGGTTTCAAATTACACCAACAAATTTGATGCGGCAGACTATGCTAACAAATCATTCAATATGTTCAGTGGTGAACCGAAACCAATTCAGCTTATATGCAATAATGATTTACTCGATGTTATGCTTGACCGTTTCGGCAAATCTGTTAAAATACAGAAAAATGATGATAATTCATTTATTTTAAAAACAAATGCCGCAGTAAGCGAAGGTCTTATTGCGTGGATTTTACAATTTGGTCCGAGAGTAAAAGTTAAGTCACCTAATGATTTAATTTATGAAATTAAGAAAAAAGCGGAAGAAATAACAAAAATGTATGAATAATTTCAGGAACTAGGAATTAGGAATTAGATAAAAACAAGATGCATTCTATCATTTTAAGTTTATCGTAAACCGAACATGATAGAATGCATATATTTTTTATTCAATTACCATTATTGTTTTTTTGCCATAATATTTCAACAACTTGATATGGTTAACTGTTATTTCTTCGCCACTTAAAACTATAGGTATTGCTGGTGGACAAGAAACTATTGGCGTTGCACAGATTCTCCCCTCAGAATTTTCTACCTTTATTTCTTCTGATTTACTGAAAACAGCTTCTCTTATACTTGTTTTCTGAACCCCTTTAACGAAAGAAAAAGCAGTCGTTTTTTCTTTTATTCTGAATTCAGGTAAATTTTTCACAGCATTTTTCAATCTTAAAAAATCCTCGCAAGAATTCTGTGGAGTAATCATAAAAACAACATAATCTACATCCGTATATTCGAATTCAATTTCATACTTTCTAAAATGGTCTGCTATATTAAAATTTTTCTTTTCAACCAATGAAAAATCGAGAGTTATTTTCAACGGTTCCTGAGAAATATTTTTTACCGAGCTTGAGTTTAATAATTCATTTATCTCATCAACAAATTTAATACATTCACATAAATCTTTTTCTATTTTTTCACTTATATACCTATTGCATAAATCAAGTGACTGCAACAATAAATATGAAGGGCTGCTTGAACCAAAAATCGACATAGCATTATGAATATTTTTAGAAAAACCAAAACGGTCATTTTTTTTAATATGAAGATACCCACAGCCTGTAAGTGCAGGCAAAGTTTTATGTGCAGAATCACAACACATATCTGCTCCATTTAAAATCGGATGAAAACCATCTTTTAAAAACGCAGAATATGCTCCATGTGCATTATCCACAAGCAATGGAACATTATACTTTTTACACACTTTTGAAAGCGATTTAATATCTGTAATACCGCCTAAATAGTCGGGCGAAGTAATATAAACTGCAAATGGTTTTTCATTACAACTTTTTAAATTTTCTTCTAAAACATCTGTAGTAATTATTGCCGAACACAAACTATCAGTTTTGTGAGGATATAACCACTCAACATCGAAACCGATTTTTGCCGCTGCGAATATAAAAGCCTTATGAGCATTTCTTCCCGCTAACACAAAAGGTTTGGTGTTTTTATCACGATTTAAAAATGCAAGATAAAGCATTGCATTTATTGATTGCGTAGAACCGCAAGTTGAATAAACCGTGCATTTTGTATTAAAAAGTTGACTTGCATTTTCTTCGCTTTTTTTAATAATTCCATCGGGGAAAGACAGGTCATCTGCTCCATTTATTTCAGTTATATCAATATTTTCAAAACCTAAAAAAGACACACCTTTATGGCCCGGCATATGAAACCGAGCCATTTTGTTTTCATTATATTTTTTTACAAAATCAAAAATTGGTGTATCCATTTTAATTTCCTATTCTGCCTCTGCAATTTTCATCATAACAGCACATTCAATACGCTTTTTGAATAGTTCACAACCATACTCATAAACACCTGTTATTTCACCTGTTGCGTGATATGAATTAGCGGCACAACCACCAGAACAATAAAGCTTTGCCCAACAATCTTTGCAATCAGGTCTTGCATAAGCATTACAAAGCTTAAATTCATTTTGTATTTTGGTGTTAGTAATACCATCATAAATATTACCTAAAAGATATTTACTGTCACCTACAAACTGATGACAAGGATAAATATCACCAGTTGGAGTTACCGCTACATATTCAGTACCAGAACCACAACCTGAAATCCTCTTGTAAATACAAGGACCATGCTTCAAATCGAGCATGTAGTGATAAAATGTAATAGGTTTACCATTTCTTTGTCTCTTTATCATTTCTTTAGCAAGAAGTTCATATTGCTCGAAAAGAATTGGTAAATCTCCTTTTGTTAAAGCACTTTCATCATCAGGTGCACAAACTACTGGTTCCATACTAAGTTCTGTAAAACCTAAATCTGCCATATGCATAATATCGTTTGTAAAATCAGTGTTAGCATGAGTAAATGTACCACGCATATAGTAATTTTTATTACCTCTACGGCGTACAAATTCCTGAAATTTAGGAACGATTACATCGTAACTTCCGTTACCTTTATAATCTTTTCTTAATCTGTCGTGTACTTCTTTTCTACCGTCAAGACTTAAAACGACATTACTCATTTCTTTATTAGAAAATTCTATAACATCATCATCAATCAAAATACCATTTGTAGTGAGAGTGAAACGGAAGTTTTTGTTATGAATTTTCTCCTGTTCTCTAGCATACTCTACAAGTTTTTTCACAACATCCCAATTCATTAATGGTTCGCCACCGAAGAAGTCAACTTCTAAATTATGACGAGTACCTGAATTAGCAATAAGGAAATCAAGTGCTCTTTTACCTGTTTCAAAATCCATTAATGCTCTTTCACCGTGATATTTACCCTGACTTGCAAAACAATATTCGCAGTTAAGGTTACAGGTATGAGCAACATGAAGGCACATAGCTTTTAAAACAGTATTTCTGTTTTTAAAATCAAATGCCATATCTTCGTAAGTATCAGGTGTAAAGAGTTTTTTATTATCCTCTAATGCTTTTATACCCTCTAAACAATCAAAAATATCTTTTTCTGTAAGATTTTCTTCAGGATATTTTGAAATTATAATTTCAGCTATCTCTTTCTCATTTTTCTCTTTACAGAGTGAAATAATATCGTAAGCTACATCATCAACTACATGTACAGAACCACTACAAGTATCAAGCACAATGTTGTAGCCATTAAGTTTATATTGGTGTACCATTGTTCCTCCATAATAATTGTGGCTACTGCAAATTTGCAGCAGCCACCTTTTAAAAGCATTTTAAATTAGTCGTTGCAAGAATTTTCGCATTGTTGGTTAGCAACACCGCAAGAAGTTTTGCAAGCTGATTGGCAAGATGTCTGACATTCGCCACAACCACCATTTTCTGTGCTTTTAACAAGGTCTCTTGTTTCAATAGTCTTAATTCTTTCCATTTTAAAAACTCCTATCGTTAAATAATATAATTTATCGTTTAGAGTATATCACATTAAATCCGTAAGGTCAATAATTGACAGAAAAATTTTGTAAAATATTTTGAGTAGTAGGAAGTAGGAAACAGGAATTAGATGAAATGATTTGTCGAGTGGATTTTCGTGTAGAAGGCATTTTCTTTATCCCCGAAGGCGTATATAGGATACGCCGAGTGGGGTAAAAAAATGACTAAAACCCAAAACAATCTGTTTAAGACAAAGAAAACGAACAGATTTTGTTGTAGAAACCGCTTTTTCACCCCGAAGTTGTATATAGATACTGCGAGTGGGTGAAAAGGCGGTTAAAAAAGCACCATTAAAATTAAGTTGTCGAGTGGATTTTGATGCAGATGTTGTTTTAGCACTCCGAAGTTGTATATAGATACTACGAGCGGGTGAAAAGGTGGTAAAAAAAGTATTAATAAAGTGATTTGTCGAGTGGATTTTCGTGTAGAAGGCATTTTCTTTATCCCTCGAAGGCGTATATAAGATACGCCGAGTGGGGTAAAAAAATGACTAAAAACCCCAAAGCCTAAAGCTTTGGGGTTTTGTTCTACACAAAATACACCGACAAATTAGTCTGCTGTGTATGGAAGAAGAGCAATATGTCTTGCTCTCTTAATTGCAGTTGTGAGTTCTCTCTGGTGGTAAGCACATGTGCCTGTTACACGACGAGGGAGAATCTTTGCTCTGTCAGATGTGAAACGACGAAGTTTTGCTGCATCTTTGTAGTCGATTGTATCAACTTTTTCAACACAGAATGCACAAACTTTTTTTCTGCCCTTTTTGTTAGGACGACGATCAGCTTTATCGTATGCCATTTTAGTTTCCTCCTTAATAGTAATAGATAGCGTATAAACGCGTTAGTTCAAATTTAATTAAATTAGAATGGTAATTCGTCATCATCAGCAGATGCTGAGAAATCGTCAAGACTACCATTTGAAAAAGCAGGAGCTGCGTCCATATTTGCTCTTGGTGCTGTGCTACCGCTTTCATTTCTTGAGCCACAGAAACTTACATTATCTGCAACAATTTCAAATGTTCTTCTTTTAATACCATCTTTTTCATAAGAGCCTGTCTGAATTGAGCCTTGCACTGCAATCATTGAGCCCTTCTGGAAATATTTACCTACAAACTCTGCTGTCTGACGCCAAGCAAGAATATCAATAAAATCTGCTTGTCTTTGTTCGCCTTGCTTTACATAAGAACGGTCAACCGCTACTGTAAATCTGCAAACTGAAACACCTGATGGTGTCTGACGAACTTCAGGGTCTGCAACGAGTCTGCCCATAACTACTGCACAGTTAAGCATAAGTTTTCGCCGTATGGCTGTTGCCACACTTTCTCCTTAAATAAAATCTTAATTACTTTTTAATAATAAGTGAACGAAGAACGCCATCTGTAATACCAACAACACGGTCGAGTTCTTTTGGGAAATCAGCATTGCACTCGTAGTTGTAAAGTACATAGTAACCGTCATTTTCGTCATTGATTGGGTAAGCAAGTCTTCTCTTGCCCCATTCATCAATGCTTTCAACAGTACCTGCGCCTTCAATCATAGCTTTGAATTTTTCTGCAACTTCTTTTGCAGCTTCTTCGCCTTTAGCTAAAGAATAAACAATGATTGTTTCGTATTTTACCATCGTTCGCACCTCCTTCTGGACATTTGACTCTCATAATTATTTGAGAGCAAGGATATAGCCATAGATACCTATAGCGACAAAGATTATAACAACTTTATGTCAATAAGTCAAGAACTATTTTCACAATAAAAATTTTTTCTTTCCTGCTTGTTTTATATATTTTTTACTATAATAGCTATATTACTCTTATTTTTCTTGACATTTATCGTTTCCGAATATATACTACTATTTGTAATTTAATATTTATTGGCTATGATGCGGAATGATTTTTAACAACAGTACACAGAGAGAGAATGGTTGGTGTAAATTCTTTATTGTGTTATTTATCTGCTACCGTTGAGCCTTGCCCAAAAGGCACGTTGCTTTGCGTTAAAAAGCATTTAAGGTGGTGCGTTTTGCACAATTCGGGTGGTACCGCGGTTAATCCGTCCCGTGTTGCAGAATGTGCTTTTTTATTTTGTCAAAAATTTAGAATTTATATAAGGATGTGTAAAAAATGGAATGGACTAGTCTTAATGAATTACGCGAAATGTACTTAAAATTCTTTGAAAGCAAAGACCATTTAAGATTACCAAGTTTCCCTTTAGTACCGCAAGGTGACAAGAGTATTCTTCTTATCAATGCGGGTATGACACCTATGAAGAAATATTTCACAGGTGAAGAAACTCCACCAAGAAAGAGAGTTACTACTTGTCAAAAATGTATAAGAACACCAGACATTGAAAGAGTTGGTATTACTGCTCGCCACGGTACTTACTTTGAAATGCTCGGCAACTTCTCTTTTGGTGATTATTTCAAAAAAGAAGTTATTCCGTGGGCTTGGGAATTCTGTACAGAAGTAGTTAAAATGGACCCCGACAGAATTTATTGTAGTGTTTATCTTGACGATGATGAAGCATACGATATTTGGACTAAAGATATCGGTGTGAAACCTGACCACATGGTTGGTTTTGGTAAAGAGCATAATTTCTGGGAGCATGGTCAAGGACCTTGCGGACCTTGCTCTGAGCTTTACTATGACCGTGGTGAAAAATATGGTTGTGGTTCACCTGACTGTAAGGTTGGTTGTGATTGCGACAGATTTGTTGAGTTCTGGAACCTTGTTTTCACACAGTTTGAAAATGATGGTAACAACAACTACACACCACTTAAAAACCCTAACATTGATACTGGTATGGGTCTTGAAAGACTTGCAGTTATCTGTCAGGATGTAAACAATCTTTTTGAGGTTGATACTGTTCAGAATATTATGAAACACATTATTTCTATTGCGGGTATTGAATACCACGCAAATGAAAAGCACGATGTTTCTTTAAGAGTTATTACTGACCACATCCGTTCAACAACATTCATGATTGGTGATGGTGTTATTCCATCAAATGTTGGTCGTGGCTATGTTTTAAGAAGACTTTTAAGAAGAGCGGCTCGTCACGGCAGACTTTTAGGCATAGAAAGACCTTTCTTAGCAGAAGTTTGCGAAACAGTTATTAAAGAAAACGAAAATGCATACCCTGTACTTCGCGAAAAGCAAGATTACATCACAAAAGTAATTGCTATGGAAGAAAGCAGTTTCTATAAAACAATCGACAGTGGTCTTGAGCTTCTTAATGAAATGATGAAAAATACTGAGGGCAAAGTCCTTTCAGGTGCAGATGCATTTAAATTACAGGACACTTATGGTTTCCCAATTGATTTAACACGCGAAATTCTCGAAGAAAACGGAATGAGTGTAAATAACGAAGAATTTGAAGACCTTCTTAAGAAAGCAAAACAAATGGCAAAAGATGCACGTAAAGTTGCTGGTACAGAAGGTTGGAAGGGCTCAGATATTTCTTTCAAAGAAGTCGGTGCTACAAAATTCCTTGGTTATACTGAATTTAATTGCGAAGCAACAGTTAAAGCAATCGCAGTAAATGGGGAAAAGGTTGACTTTATTGGTGCAGAACAAGATGGTGTAATTGTTCTTGATACAACCACTCTTTATGGTGAAGGCGGCGGTCAGGTTGGTGACACAGGTGTTATCGTGATAAATGATAATGCATTTGAAGTTACTAACACTACAAAAACTGCTGAGGGTGTATTCCTCCACCATGGTACATTAACCGATGGCGACACAATTAAGGTTGGCGACAAGGTTAAAGTAAGTGTTAATAAAGCTCGTAGAGAAGCAATTATGAAAAACCATACCGCTGCTCACCTTCTCCAAGCCGCATTAAGAGAAATTTTAGGTACTCATGTTGAACAGGCTGGTCAGCTCGTAAATGAAAACACTGTTCGTTTCGACTTCTCACATTTCTCTGCTCTTTCAGGTGAAGAAATAGAAAAAATCGAAAACAGAGTAAACGAAATTATACTTTCTGCACTTCCTGTTACAATGGAAGAAATGGCAATTGAAGATGCAAAGAAAAAAGGTGCTATGGCACTCTTTGGCGAAAAGTATGGTGATACTGTAAGAGTTGTTACTGCTGGCAACGGTTTCTCAACCGAGCTTTGCGGTGGTACTCATGTTGCAAGCACTGGTAACATTGGTCTTTTCAGAATTGTTTCTGAATCTTCTGTTGCGGCTGGTGTAAGAAGAATTGAAGGTGTTACAGGTCTTGGTGTATTAAATTACCTCAATTCCCGTGAAAAACTTATTTCTGATGCGGCACAGAATATGAAGCTTGCTAACATAAACGAACTTGCAAACAAAGCTCTTTCACTTTCACAAGAACTTAAAGCAAAAGAAAAAGAATTAGAAGAATTAAAAGCAGAAATTGCAAAACAAAAAGCAGGCAATCTCTTTGACAATGTAAAAGAAATCGGTGCCTACAAGCTTATTACCGCTTCTTTAGGCGAAGCAGATGCAAATGCACTTCGTTCAATGCTCGACTCATCTAAAGATAAAGGTGATGACATTGTTGTAGTTCTCGCAGCAGAACAATCTGCAAAGGGTACTTGCTCATTCGCTTGTTACTGTGGTAAAGATGCTATAGCAAATGGAGCTCACGCAGGTAATATTGTAAGAGCAGTAGCACAGGTTGCTGGTGGTTCCGGTGGCGGTAAGCCTGACTCTGCAATGGCTGGTGGTAAAGACATCTCAAAAATCAACGAAGCTCTCCAAAAAGCAGAAGAAATTTTAAAGGCATAATTAACTTTGATAAAGGAAGTAATTTTATGGATTGTATTTTTTGTAAAATAGCAAATGGTGAAATCCCTGCTACAAAGGTTTATGAAGACGAAACAGTTGTTGCTTTTAATGACCTTGAGCCACAAGCACCAACTCATATACTCGTTATTCCTAAAGAGCATATTTCTTCTGCGGCAGAAGTTACAGAAGAAAACAGTAAGGTTATTGCTCATATCTTTGAAGTAATAGCAAAGCTTTCAAAAGAGTTAAAAATGGATGATGGTTTCAGAGTTGTAAACAACTGTGGCGATTCTGCAGGACAAACTGTAAAACACATTCACTTCCACTTGCTTTCAGGCAGAAACTTCACCTGGCCTGCTGGTTAATATTAAAAATTATGAAAAGACCGTCACTCGCTTTCGGATTAGTAGTTTTCTTAACAGCGTTACTGTTTCTCTTTGTGGGAAACAGTACGCTTGCGCTACTCTCTTTGATTGCGGTGGCGGTTATTTTGTTTTATTGTTTAACTAAAAACAACAACATCAAAAATCTTCTTATAATACCAACAGTAACAATAAGTATTTTAATTTCTGTTGCTTCGCTTTATATTAATAATCATTTTATTTATGAAAAAGCAATAAATCACGAAAGTTCTTCAAGCGACATTGTCGCAACAGTCGTTGAAAAAAACGACAATCAGTATATACTTAAATCTTCACTTATAAACGGAGAAGAAACAGAAATTAAACTGTTCTTTGCTACAGAAGAAAAAGCATACGAAATATACGACACAGTTTTTATCGATGATGCGAAACTTGTAAAAACCAACTTTGAGAAAAATGCAAGTGATAAACTCTTTTTACAAATAAAAGAATACAATGCAAGTGACAAACTCGGTGAAAAAACAAAAGACTTTTATTACTACGCATTATCATTAAAATCCAATTGTGAAAGTAAACTTTCAGAATATTTATATTACGATTCGTATGGCATTGCTTCGGGTATGCTTTTCGGTGGTACGAGCAAATTAAGTGACGAATTAACTTTTTCTTTCCGTGCAAGTGGTGTCGCTCACCTTTTAGCAGTTTCGGGACTTCACACATCCTTGTGGTGCGGTCTGTTTATAAATATTTTAAGATTCCTTAAATTAAAAGAAAAGTACGCAAACCTTTGTGGTATTTTCGTCTTATTGCTTCTTGTTATAATTTCAGGTTTTACACCATCTGTAATAAGAGCATCTTTTATGATGGCGCTTACTTTAACAGCACCTATTTTCAAAAAACAGTCTGACAGTATAAATTCACTAGGACTTGCTGCGGGTATTATTTTACTTTTCAACCCTTATGTATTGTACTCACCGTCATTTTATCTTTCATTTTTAGCTACACTCGGTGTAGTAACCGCTTCAAAATATACTTATAAAATAAACAGTTTTCTTTCGAAGAAAAATCCTCCACGAATAATAAAACGCATAATTCAATTTATTTTCGAGTCACTTTTAATAAGTGTATCTGCTACCATTTTCACATTACCCGCTTCTGTGTATTATTTTGGTACAGTAAGCATAATTGCACCTATTACAAACCTTTTAACCATTAACCTTGCATTTGTGTCAATGGTTATGAGTTTAATTTCACTGACAACAAGTTTTATTCCTTTTGAAATTTTTCACTCGATTGCAGAAATTCTGTTTAATGTAACTGACTATATTTTAAAATTTCTTATTGCAATTATAGAAACAACCGGTTCATTAAAATATGCATCAATTTCTGCAAACGAAAACTTTGTTTACCTTGCAATTTTTATTTCAGTTTCACTTTTACTTATATACATTTTTGCATTAAATAAACTGACAATAAAATCCATTTTAAGAAAAATTGCAATTTTCATTGTAATATTGCCTGTAATTGTTTCTTTGATTCTTTCAATAATTCCATTCACCCAAAACACAGAATTTACAGTTCTTGGTAACACAAACGCACCTAATATAGTTATAAGAACAGGCACTCATTACGCAATGATAAACACACCCGAAATTCTCGGCAGTGAAACTTACAAGCACCTGCCAAAAACGAAAAATGATACTATAGATTTATTTGCTGTTACTTACCTTAACCAAAACTACTTAAAAAGCATTAAAGTAATAAATGAATCTTTTAATATAAAATCTAAAATGCTAACACCTTTTGTAAATAACACACTTCATAATTTTGATACTGATGCATTTAACACAGCAGAAGTTTCGGGGAAATTTACATATTCTTTAGAAAATCAAATAAATATCAGAATTTTTGACACATACGGTAAAAATTGTGCTATAATAGAATTTAATGAAAAAATTATTGTTATTTCATTCTCGGAGTACAATAAACTGAATGAAATAAAAAAAGAGGTTGGCGAAATTGATGTTCTTGTTTTACCTCAGAACATTCCTGATAATTTCAACACAACTGTTGACATGCTAATTATTTGCACAACAGATAAAAGTGTACATAAAAATGATTATCTCGGCTACATTTATGCAAATAAATTTTATAAAACATCCGATGAAGATAATATAAATTTTAATTAACGGTGGTGAGACTTTTGGCTATTCTTACAGAAGACGATTTAAAAAGACAAATAAGAGAAAAGAATTTTAAAAATGCTTACTTTATATATGGTAACGAGCATTATTTAAAGCAACACTATGTTACTTCAATTATAAATAAAACTATTGAAAAAGATTTTAAAGACTTTAACTTTCACAACCTTGATGGTAAAGATGTTACTTTAGAAACTCTTGCTGACTGTGTTTCTACTTTTCCTATGATGAGTGAATACGCTTGTACACTTGTAAAGGATTTACGCTTTACAGATTACTATTATAAGCAAGAGAACAATCGATACAAATTCAATGAAGATTTAGAGAGCATTTTAAAAGATATACCAGAAACCACTATTCTTATATTCTGGTGTGACACAATTGAAATTGATGAAAAAGAGTCTCGTTGGTCTAAAGCAATTAAGCTTTTTGAAGAGATTGGTGCAGTTGTAAAAATTGACAAAAGAACTCCGCAAGCACTCACAAAATTACTTGTTGACTCTGCACCTAAGAAAAATTGTGAAATTTCAAGAGAAGATGCACTTTATTTAATAAATCTTGTTGGTACAGATTACAGCACCTTACGAAATGAATTTGACAAGGTTTGTTCATTTGTAGGCGAAGGCAAAATTACAAGAGAGCATATAGACAAAACTGTTATAATTTCAACAGAAGCAAAAATCTTTTCACTCTCAAGAGACATTGTTAATGGCGAAGCAGACAAAGCATACGCTACACTTAACAATCTTTTTAAACTCAGAGAAGAACCTGTTATTATTTTAGCGACACTCTCTAAAGCATACATTGATATGTACAGAGCATCTACTATAAAAGAAAAAGGTATTCCCCCTCGTGAGCTTTCTGAAATTTTCCCATCATCTTATAAAGGCAAAGAATTCGTAATTACAAATGCCGCAAAAGATGGGGCGAGATATTCAATTGAGCAATTTCACAAAGCAATAGAAGCACTTGCGGACGCTGACAAAAGACTCAAAAGTACAAGTCAGGACAAAAAGCAGATTCTTGAAGAATTGATATTAAGGTTGTTGAGAATTTAATGATAAAAACAGACAGAGCTGTAATTGTTGAGGGTAAGTACGATAAAATTAAATTATCTTCCATACTCGATGCAGTTATAATTGAAACAGATGGTTTTGCAATTTTTAACGATAAAGAAAAGCAAAAACTTATTCGTCGTCTTGCAAAAACGAAAGGATTGCTTATTCTTACAGACAGTGACTCTGCAGGCTTTAAAATCCGTTCTTTTATTGGTGGAATGGTACCCGAAGAGCAAATAAAACACGCTTATATCCCCGATATTTTCGGTAAAGAAAAACGAAAAGCTGAAGCATCAAAAGAGGGTAAATTAGGTGTTGAGGGTGTACCAAAAGAAAGAATTATTGAAGCACTTACTAAAGCGGGGGTTACTGCAGAGGAAACACAAGAAACCGAAAGAAGATTGGTAACTAAAACAGATTTATATGAAGATGGCCTTTCGGGTAGAGACGATAGCGCAATTAAAAGACGAGCATTTTTAAAATCACTCGATTTACCCGAATTGCTTTCGGCAAATAAACTTTTGCCTATAGTTAACACTTTTCTAACTTATGACGAATATAAACAAGCAGTATTGGATTTAGAAATATGATTAAGAAAAATGACGATTTTGATTTAACAATAACAGGCTACACCAGTGAAGGCAGTGGTGTTGGTAAAAAAGACGGAATTGCGGTATTTGTTGAAAATACCGCTAAAAATGATGTCATAAAATGCCACATAATAAAAGCAAAAAAGACTTACGCTATAGGCAAGGCAATGAAAATTATAAAGCCTTCAAAAGACAGGCAAGAGCCTCTTTGTGAGCATTTTAAATACTGCGGTGGTTGTTCTTTTTCACATCTTAAATATAAGGCAGAAGCAGAACTCAAAGCAGAAAAAGTAAAAGATGCATTTTTAAGAATTGCCCATTTAGAGCCTGAATTTGAAGATATAATTGTTTCTAAAAATACTGAACGATACAGAAACAAGGCACAATACCCTGTAAGACGAGAAAGTGGTATTTTAAAAATCGGTTTTTATGCTAAAAAAAGTCATCGTGTAATTGATGGTGACGACTGTCTTTTAGAGCCAGAAGAATTCGGACAGATTATAGAAATTTTTAGAAAGTTCATACACGAACATAATATCCCTGTTTATAGCGAAGAAATGCACATTGGTTTAATCCGCCACATTTATTTGAGAAAAGCATTTAACACAAACGAAATTATGGTTTGTGTTGTTATAAATGGTGACACATTAAAATACTCAGATGAGCTTATTGAAAAATTAAAGAATATAAACGGATTTAAAACACTTATTTTAAACAAAAACACCGAGAAAACAAATGTAGTTTTAGGTGCTGAGTGCGAAACTCTTTATGGTGAAGGATTTATTACTGATATTCTTTGTGGTGTTAAAGTTAAACTCTCTCCCCTTTCGTTTTATCAGGTTAACCACAACACCGCCGAGTTACTCTACAACAAAGCAAAAGAATATGCCGCACTTACAAAAGATGATGACTTTTTAGACCTTTACTGCGGTACTGGTACAATTGGTCTTTCTATGGTAAACACAGCAAAATCTTTAATTGGTGTTGAGATTATTCCTGACGCTATTGAAGACGCAAAACTCAACGCAAAACTTAACAATATTGACAATGCAGAATTCATTTGCGGTGATGCTAAAGACGCAATCAAAGAGTTGCAACAACGAAATATCACACCAAAGGTTGTAATTCTTGACCCACCAAGAAAGGGTTGTAACGAAGAACTTTTAAAAACTGTTTCAGAAATGAATCCAGAAAGAATTGTTTATGTTTCTTGTGACCCCGCAACCCTTGCAAGAGATGCAGAGAGATTGTTGAAACTAGGATATGAAGTGAAAAAGGTTACGCCGGTTGATATGTTCCCGAGGACAAGCCATGTTGAAAGTGTAGCACTGTTTCAACAACTAAGTTTGCCTTAGAGTGAGTGTATTCGAACCAAATATGCCTTAAATGTCCGATTTCACGCACCTTTGGTGCAGTTTATAAAGGAGTTACCCTTATGAAAATAATCGACTTATTAAATAGCGAAAAATTATCATTATCATTTGAAGTTTTTCCACCAAAGACTGAAACGAGCTTTGAGAGTGTAAAAACTGCAACAGAGAGAATAGCAAAATTAAACCCTGCATTTATGAGTGTTACATACGGTGCCGGTGGTGGTACAAGTAAATATACATTAGAAATTGCAAAGAATATTAAGAAAATGTACAATGTCCCGACACTTGCTCACCTTACATGTGTTTCTTCTACTAAAGAAACCGTTCGTGAAAAAATAGTTGATATAAAAAATGCAGGTATAGAAAATGTAATGGCACTTCGTGGTGATATTCCAGAAGAATTATTAAATGCCGACAGAAGCAAATGGGATTATAACTATGCGATAGATTTAATTACTGAACTCAAAAGCATAAATCCCGAATTCTGTATCGGTGGTGCTTGTTACCCAGAAATTCACCCTGAAAGCACTAACCAGAAAGACGATATAAAAAGACTTAAAGAAAAAGTTGAGGCTGGTTGTGATTTCCTTACAACACAGATGTTTTTTGACAACAATCTTCTTTTTAATTTCCTTTACAAAATCCGTGAAGTAGGAATTACTGTTCCAATAGTTCCTGGTATTATGCCAATTACAAATGCAAACCAGGTAGAAAGAGCAGTTAAGCTTTCGGGCTCATTTATGCCACAACGATTTAAAAGTCTTGTAGATAAATTCGGTAGCGACCCTGACGCCATGAAACAAGCAGGTATTGCGTATGCTACAGACCAGATTATAGACCTTTACGCAAATGGTCTTACAAACATTCACGTTTACTCAATGAATAAGCCTGACGTTGCAGAAAAAATACAAAGCAATCTTTCAGATATTATAGGAAAATGAATACTGCAGTTTTAACTAAAACATATAATGACTTGCCTTTTAATAAAAAGGAAATATTAAGATATTCGGATTGCAAAGTATTAACAACCGAAACAGAAAAACTTATAAATGAGTGCATTGAAGAAACAAAAAATAAACTTTCTTATAAAGTCTGTTACTGTGTTTTACCTGTAAAAATTACAGATAAAACGCTCGATTTTGGCGTTTTTAAAGTTAATTCAGAGAAACTCTGTCTAAACTTGAAAAACTGTGAAAAAGTTATTATCTTTGGTGCAACTCTCGGCACAGAAATTGACAGACTTATTATGAAATACGGCAAGCTCTCCCCTACTAAAGCATTGTTTTTTCAAGCTATTGGTGCAACGCAAATTGAAGCTCTTTGCGATTGTTTTACACAAGATATAAAAAATGAATTAAATATAACTTTAAAACCAAGGTTCAGTGCCGGTTTTGGCGATTTAGATTTACTTGTGCAAAAAGATATTTTTAAAATATTAGATTGCAGTAAAAAAATAGGTCTTACTTTAAACGATAGTTTACTTATGTCACCAACAAAATCCGTTACTGCTTTTGTTGGTATCATTAAATAATTAAGGTGAAAAAAATGAATTTTTCAGAATATTTAAAAAGTAATATAGTTTATCTTGATGGTGGAATGGGTACATTACTTCAAGCACAGGGGTTACAGCCTGGTGAACACCCTGAAAAGTGGAACATTTCTCACCCCGAAATTATAACAGATATTCATAAAAACTATTTCAATAGTGGTAGTAATGTAGTTTGCACTAACACTTTTGGTGCAAACTCTTTGAAGTTTAATGATAATGAGTTAGAAGAAATAATAAAATCTGCCATTTCTAATGCAAAAAAAGCAAGAGAAACCTCAAACTCTACAGAAGAAAAATTCATTGCACTTGATATAGGCCCTACAGGTAAACTTTTAAAACCTTTGGGTGATTTAGATTTTGAGGATGCGGTAACTGTATTTTCAAAAACAGTAAAACTTGGTGTAAAATATGGTGTTGACCTTGTTTTAATTGAAACAATGAACGATTCTTACGAAACTAAAGCGGCACTTCTTGCAGTAAAAGAAAATTGCGACTTACCAGTTTTAGTTTCTAACGCTTATAACGAAGATGGTAAGCTTATGACTGGTGCTACGCCTTCTGCTATGGTTGCACTTTTAGAGGGTATGGGTGCTACTGCCATAGGTGCAAACTGTTCATTAGGTCCAAAACAACTCACAAAGGTTGCAGAAGAATTATTAGAAAATGCATCTATTCCTGTTATTCTCAAACCAAATGCTGGTCTTCCTGAAATTATTGATGGAAACACAAAATTCAATGTAACACCCGAGGAATTTGCAGAAGAAGTAACCAATCTTTTGAAAAAAGGTCTTCGTGTTGTCGGTGGTTGTTGTGGCACTACCCCCGACTACATAAAAGCACTTACAGAAAAATCAAAAGATTTAAAACCAATTGAAATTAAGAACAAAAATTTAACAGTTGTCTCTTCCTACACAAAGGCAGTTAAATTTTTAAACACACCAATTCTTATTGGCGAAAGAATTAACCCTACTGGTAAAAAACGCTTTAAGCAAGCACTTATTGAAAACGATATTGCTTATATTTTAAATGAGGGCGTAAGTCAACAGGAAAAAGGTGTTCATATTCTTGATGTCAATGTAGGTCTTCCTGATATTGATGAAAACGAAATGCTCAGAAAAACTGTCCAGGAATTACAGGCAGTTATAGATTTACCTTTGCAGATTGATACTGCAGATGTTGTTGCTATGGAAAATGCGCTCCGCATTTATAATGGTAAAGCACTTATAAATTCTGTAAACGCTAAAAAAGAGAGTATGAATGCAATATTCCCACTTGTAAAAAAATATGGCGGTGTAGTCGTTGCTCTCACATTAGATGAAAATGGTATTCCTGAAACTGCTAATGGCAGAGTAGAAATTGCAAAGAATATTTTAAGTGTTGCAAAGGATTACGGAATAGAAAAGAATAATATCATCTTTGACACCCTTGCTATGACAATCAGTGCAGACCAAAACGCTGCAAACGAAACACTTAAAGCACTTAACATTATAAAAAATGAACTCGGTTGTCACACATCTTTAGGTGTTTCAAATGTTTCCTTCGGACTTCCTAACAGAGACGTTTTAAACAGTGTATTCTTTGCATTAGCACTCGAAAACGGTCTTTCAGGTGCAATTATGAATCCGTATTCAAGTGAAATGATGAAAACATATTACACCTTCAAGGCGTTAAAAGGTCTTGACGAAAATTGCGCTGACTACATAAGCTTTGCTGACAAATTCACTTCTACAATAACTGAGAATAAAAAAGAAAACTCATCTGTCTCTGAAAATTGTTCTTCTGAGCTTATGACATCTGTTATTAAAGGCTTCAAAGAAAAAGCAAGTGAAGAAACTCGCGAACTCTTAAAGACAAAATCACCACTTGATATTGTAAACACTGAAATTATACCCGCACTCAATGATGTTGGTATCGGTTATGAAAATAAAAATATTTATTTACCTCAGCTTTTAATGAGTGCAGAGTCTGCAAAAAGTGCTTTTGAGGTTATAAAAGAATTTATGCAGAATGGTGAAAAAGCAAAATCAAAAGGCACTTTTGTAATTGCTACTGTTAAAGGTGATATTCACGATATAGGTAAAAACATAGTTAAGCTTTTACTTGAAAACTATGGTTTTGATGTTATAGATTTAGGTAAAGATGTATCACCGGAAACAGTTGTCAAGACAGTTATTGAAACAAATGCCAAACTCGTAGGTCTTAGTGCACTTATGACTACAACTGTACCCGCTATGGAAGAAACAATTAACCTTTTAAACCAAAAAGCACCTTGGTGCAAGGTAGTAGTTGGCGGTGCAGTTTTAACCAAAGAATACGCTGAAAAAATAGGCGCCGACAAATACGCAAAAGACGCTATGGAAACTGTAAGATTCGCAGAGGAGTATTTAAAATGAAGAAAATCCACTTAATATGCAACGCACATATAGACCCAATATGGCAATGGGACTGGCAAGAAGGTGCAAGTGCAGTACTTTCAACTTTTCAGTCTGCAGTAAACTTAGCAGAAAAACACGATTATATTTTTTGCCACAATGAAGTAACAGTTTATAAATATGTTGAAGAATATGCGCCTGAACTATTTAGTAAAATTCAGGAATTAGTAAAAAAAGGCAAATGGCACATTATGGGTGGCTGGTATTTACAACCTGACTGCAATATGCCTTCGGGCGAAAGTTTCGTAAGACAAATTTTAGAAGCAAAAAGATATTTCTTGGAGAAATTTGGAGTTCATCCTACTACCGCAATTAACTTTGACCCATTCGGGCACACAGTAGGCCTTGTGCAGATTATGAAAAAATGCGGTCAGAACAATTATATTTTCACTCGTCCTTATGGCAGTCAGTTAGATTTAGACGATGATTTATTTTATTGGGAAGGTCTTGACGGAAGTAAAATAAAAGCACTACGAGCACATGGATACAACTCTCCCTTAGGTAAATCAAGAGAAATTATTGAAAGACGCGCTAATGATGATGAACATGAAACTTGCGTTGTTTTGTGGGGTGTCGGCAATCACGGTGGCGGACCATCAGACAAAGATTTAACCGACATTACAGATTTAATAAAAACTTCTGAAAATGAATATTTACACTCAACCCCTGAAAAGTATTTCAGCGAAGTCACTCCTACATATTCATTCAATAAATCTTTAAGAATTTCAATGCCCGGGTGTTACACATCTATGTACAGAGTAAAGAAAAAACACGCTTTACTTGAAAATGAACTTTTCTTTACAGAAAAAATCCTTACTACTGCTTACAATAAAGGACTTTTAAAAGAATATCCCGAAGGAAAAATTCACGAAATAACAGAAGATTTATTAAATGCAGAATTTCACGATGTGTTACCCGGCACTTCTATTCAATGTGGTGAAGATAACGGTTTAAAGCTTTTAGACCACGGGCTTTTAGAAGCAGAAAGACTTAAAACAAGAGCGATTTTCGCCCTTTCGTCAGTTAAAGAAGTATCAAAACCAGGCGAATACCCTATTTTCGTATTTAACCCGCATCCGTACAAATTAGTTGATACAGTAGAGTGTGAATTTATGTTACAGGACCAGAACTGGTCAGACGAATTATATTCAAAACTTACTGTATTCGACGAAGATGGAAACGAAGTTAAATATCAGGTAATTAAAGAAGAAAGCAACTTAAATCTTGACTGGCGTAAAAGAATTGCATTTGAAGCCGAACTCAAACCACTTGAACTTAACAGATTTTCTGTTTTTGTTGAATTTGAAAAAATCACTGAGAAAGAAAAGAAGCAAAGTCTTGTATTTAAAAACGATAGAAAGTATGTTGAAATTGATAAAGAAACAGGTCTTTTAAAAAGTTACCGTATTGACGGAATTGACTACATAAAGAATGGATTCCAGTTAGTTGCATTCGAGGATAACTCTGACCCTTGGGGAATGAGTAATGAGCAACAAAAAAGAATGGGCCGGGACGAAAAAGCCTTCACACTTTCAAAAACTCCCCGTGGAGTTTTCAAAAATATGAAGAGCATTCAGGTTATTGAAGATGGTGACATTTTCTTAGGTATAGAAGCATTTTTCGAGCGCGAAAACACTAGAGCCACAATTAAGTACAAAATTTATAAGCTCAATAATGATATTGACATTGATGTAACTCTATTTATGGGCGACATTGATGAAATCATCAAATTAAAAGTGCCAGTATGTGTTAATGGCAAACTTTTAGGTCAGACCGCTTTTGGTACTGAAGAATTATTTACTGATGCAAGAGAAAATGTTGCTCACCGATTTATTGCAATTGATAACAACAATAAAAGTCTTGCACTTATAAATAATGGTACTTATGGCAGCCATTTCGAAAACAATGCTTTGTACATTTCACTTGTGCGCGGTGTTACCTACTGTGCTCACCCTATAAATGACCGTCAGTTAATACCAAGTGACCGTTTCACAAAGAAAATTGACCAGGGTGAAAACAGTTTTTCATTCAGATTAACAGTTACTGATACAAATAAACTTGAAAGAAAAGCACAGGAGTTCACCCAGAAACCATATGCTATTAACCTCTTCCCAGTGCCATCTTCTAATAAAGAAAAAAATTATTCTGTTTCTTTAGGCGATGACCAGATTTCACTTGTTACTATGAAAAAGGCTGACGATAAAAACGCAACAATCTTCCGTCTTCTTAACAATAGTGAGAATGAAATTGAGACATCAATCTCTGTTGATTCAATTACATTACCGCTTAATTTCGGTAAATACGAGGTTAAAACCGTTGTTTATGAGAATGGTAAATTAAGAGAAGAAGATATGTTGATTATTTAAAAACACTTATCCCCTATGTAAATCTGGATTTACATAGGGGATAATAAATTATTTAATTGACTTTGCAGGAATGATTTTGCCTTCTTGTGTTTTGTAATTAATAGTTACTGTATCACCAACATTAAGAATAACAACATTATTATCAGTTACTGCAGACATTGAGTAATAAACTGCCTTACCGTCAAGTGCTATATAGTAAACACTGTTACCGTTTTCTACTGCAGTGCGGATATCTGTAATAACACCTGTTACACTTGCAATTGTTGATTCCAAATTGTTTGTAGTGTCGCCACTGTTTGTTGTTTCGCCACCACTTATAGAATCAGGAAGAACTGCGTTGTAGTCAATGTTAAGCACAAGACCTGCACTTGATTTCACCTTATTTACATACGCTTTAAGACATGCTTCAATATCAGGGTTAGCGTCATCTTCACTGCGAACTGCATCCTGAACTCTCTCAACGCTTACCATTGCGAAGCTCTTTACAACACTGTTATCTTTAAGAGCCATAAAGTAAGTTGCTTCACCGTCAATGTTAAGAAGTACAGGGAATGTTGCTTTCCAACCCTTGTCAGAAACGATACTTTCTGCAGATTTCTGTGCACCGCTTTCAGTTGTACCGGCAATTCTCTGGAACACCGCTTCTTTTGTACGCTGATTGATAATTGCAAAACCTACAATAGAGTCGTCACTTGTAACTGAAGTAACACCTGTATAAAGCCAAACGTCATCACCAGAAGCAATATAGCTTGAACCCTCAGTTGTAGAAACAACACCTGACTGACCGATGTAAGCATTGATAAAGCCACCGTTGTATTTACCAAAGTAGTTATATTGTTTTACAAGTAAATCGTCAGAATAAATCTGGTCAATCCATTGAATATCCTTATTTGTTCTTATCTCTTCAAGGGAAAATTCTTTGATGTTATTTTTATCTGATGCATCAACTAAAACAACACCAATAACATCTGTACCGCCGATAAGACCAACAGTTTTGTCAACTACTTCACATACCCACCAAGGTTTACCACTCTCGTCAATTTCTAACGACGGTGTACCGAACATATAAGACGGGAAGTTAAAGCGAAGCACACGATTAAGTTTCTCGTTGAAATATTCGTTTGTTGAAACCTTGATATTGTTAAGACCTTCATCTTTTAATATAACAGTGTTCGCTTCCTGCGTGTACATATTAACCGCAATATATGCAGGAAGACCGTCACGGGTATTATTGAACCACTTGAAAACATCACCGTATTTAAGTGGGAATATTCTGTAAGGGTTACCTTTATAGTTGATTTGTGTTGAGTAAGCACTATCAATAACAAATTGAGAAACATATTCTGAAAGTTCACCCAATTTTTTATTTGCAAGGTTTTCTGCAACTTCCTTATCAATCATAGGTACTGCTGAAAAATCTTTAAGACTTGTAATTGTTGTTATACTCTTGTCATTCTCACCGAAGTTTTCAGTTTTAACATCTATAATTTCACTATAGGCTCTTGCTCTGAAAAGCTCACAAGATGTTAAGTAACCAATACCAAGAACCAAAGCAAACACAAGACCTATAATAACAGGTATTGTCGCTCTTCTCTTAACATAAGGAATATACTCGGGTTTTATAAATGCCTTACTTAAAATAAATGTTGAAACAACATAAATTGCAATAAGAACACCTACATAGTAATAAAAATCGAGTGATTTGAAATTGATTGCAGGTAACATAAAGTAGTAAGCAACTGCGCCACCTACTAATGTTAAAATAATTGCAATAATAATTTTAAGAACTTTCTTTTCTGGTGGTATAATAACCTCGGTTGGTCTACCCTTACCTGAAAAGTCAACTTTAATCGGGTCCATAAAAAGCCTCCTATAAATACAATAGAGTAATTATATAATATTTAACAAACAAAAACAAGTGTTAATTATTTTTTCACACGCCAATCTGAAACAGATAAATAAACATCGCCCTCATTTGTGGTAATTCCGCTTATAGCAGGGTTTACTGACATAACTGATTTTCTATAAAAAAGCGGTGCAAACGGAACCTGAAGGTTAAAGTTTTCTATAAACTCTGTCATATTGACATCGCCTTTTTTAAAATTGTCATAAAGAACACAGGTTTTTTCAGCTATTCCGTAATTCACCTGACCATCTGCTACAAAAAATTCAGTCAAATCACCATCTGCAGGTAATTCTATTTCACCAATATAAATTTCATAATATCCTTCTTCAAGTGCATTTAAATAATCTGCTTTATTTTTAATTGAGATTGTCGCTTTTATGCCTAATGTCGCAAGAGATTTTTGCAAAGCCTCTGCAACACCTTTTTTATACGGATTTTCATTACATACTAAAATTGAAAGCTTAAGGGTATTTACTCCGTCTGTTCTGTAGCCATCATTTGTAAACTTATCATAACCATTTTCTTCCAGAATATTTATAGCCCTGTTAAGGTCACCTGTTGTTTCAAAAAGCTCTTGTCCTGAAAGTTTATAAAATGCTGGTTTAAATGGTGTTGTTGTAGGCTCTGTCTGTCCTAAAAATGAAGCCGCACCAATATCAACACGATTTATACCAATGTTAATAACGCGTCTTATCCACGCAACAGAGGTAATTGAACCCGCCCATTTCATATTAAGTCCTGCATAAACTAAATTGTTAGTAGGAATCGAAACAGTTTTAGATGACAAGTTTTCATAATTACCATCTGTAAGGTCATTCTCATAAACACTTACCTTGTTCGCTTTAAAAGCATAAACTTCGCTTGAAGAACCTGCCATATCGTAAAGAGCAACTTGTTTATTCCATTGTGGATTGTAATTACTGTTATTTTTATTTACTTCAAAATATGGAGTGCTTTCGAGATATTTCAAAACATATTTACCTGTTCCTAAAAATACATTTCCACTTTTCAGAACAATCGGAAATGAAAGGCAAGTAAGGGGTGAAAGCATAGCACCTTTAAAAGTAATTTTTAATGTAAAATTATCTGCGACACTAAAATCTGTTATATTTTTAAGATTATTTTTATAATAAGCATTTTTAACTGCAAGGTCATAGGAATATTTAACATTTTCAGCATTAAAAGGTGTACCATCAGAAAAGACAACACCCTGTTTCAATTTAATTGTAACAGTGTCGCCACTTTCGTTAGCACTTAAAGCTAATTGTGGGTAACCATAACCATCTTCAGTTTTACTATAAAGTGATTCATAAATAAGAGGAATAAGCTTTCTGTTTAACTTACTTTTTGATTTATATGGGTTAAAACTGTCAGCAGAAGTAAACGGTAAAGACACATCTGCATTGACAACTGGTGTCGGCAAAACATATTCCCAATCACCATTATCAGTTTCATCAGGTGTTTCATTACCACTATTGTCGCAAGCAAAAAGTGTAACGCAAAATGATAAAATAAGTAATATTGAAATTATTTTTTTCATTTAAGCACCACCCTTTTTATATAAGTTGCTTTGCCAGTTTTTTCGTCAATATCAATAAGACAGGCATTCATAGAGTACACACCCTCAGCATTAGAAAATCTTACAGGAATATGTTGTTTCATTTTCTTTATTGCAAGTTCTGGTTCTATACCTAAAACGGACTGTACAGGGCCTGTCATACCAACATCTGTAATATATGCAGTACCTTTTGGTAAAATCTGAGCATCAGCAGTCTGCACATGAGTATGTGTACCCAAAACTGCAGTAACTTTTGAATCAAGATAAAAACCCAAAGAACGCTTTTCTGCAGTTGCCTCTGCATGAAAATCTACAATTACAGTTTTACATCCGTCTGTTTCTTTTAATGCTTTATCAATTGCTGTAAAAGGATTGTCGAGTGATTCCATATAGACAGTACCCATTAAGTTGATAACTGCAACTCTAAAACGACCTTTTTCTAAAATTGCTACACCCTTACCAGGTGCACCCTCAGGAAAATTATACGGTCTTATTATTGTAGGTTCTTTGTCTAAATATTCTATAACCTCTGGTCTTTTGAATGAATGATTACCTAGAGTTATAAAATCAACACCGCTATCATAAAGCATTTTACAGGAGAAAGGCGTAACACCATTACCTTGTGCAGAATTCTCACCATTTGCAATACAAATATCCACACCATTTTCTTTTTTGTATGCAGGGAGCTTCTTCATTAAAAATTCACAACCCCCCTGACCTACTACATCACCAATAAATAATAAATGCATTTTTATACTCGTTTCTATGTCTTACGACTAATATGAATATAAAAACGGAACATCTTTTAAAGGCGTTCCGTTTTTCTTTTCCAAAATTATTTCGCGAAATCAACTGCGCGACTTTCTCTGATGATATTAACTTTAATCTGACCAGGATACTCAAGTTCATTTTCAATCTTGTTTACAATATCTCTTGCAACAATTGTCATCTGGTCATCTGAAATAACATCAGGTTTAACAATAATTCTGACTTCTCTACCCGCTTGAATTGCGAATGATTTGTCAACACCTTCAAATGAAGTTGCAATTTCTTCAAGCTTCTGAAGTCTTTTAATGTATGTTTCAACATTTTCGCGTCTAGCACCAGGTCTTGCGGCAGAAATAGCATCTGCAGCCTGAACAATAGCAGCGATAAGTGTTTTTGCTTCAACATCACCGTGGTGAGCGTGAATTGCGTGAACGACCTGTTCGCTTTCTCTGTTTTTCTTAGCTGCTTCAACACCTAACTCAACATGAGAGCCCTCGTACTCGTGGTCAAGTGCTTTACCGATATCGTGAAGAAGACCTGCGCGTCTTGCGAGTTTAACATCTGCACCAACCTCGGCAGCCATAAGACCTGAAAGGTAAGCAACTTCGAGAGAGTGGTTGAGTACATTCTGACCGTAACTTGTACGATATTTAAGTTTACCTATAAGCTTTACAAGTTCACCACTTACACCATTTACACCCGCATCAATAACTGCTTTTTCACCAGTTTGTTTGATTGTGAGTTCAACATCTCTTTTGCACTTTTCGTACATTTCTTCAACTCTTGTAGGATGAATTCTACCATCCTGAATGAGTCTTTCAAGAGTCTGACGAGCAATTTCGCGTCTTACAGGTTCAAAGCAAGAAACTGTAATTGCTTCTGGAGTGTCGTCAATTATAAGGTCAACACCTGTAATTGTTTCAATTGTACGGATATTTCTACCCTCACGACCAATTATTCGACCTTTCATTTCATCATTAGGGAGTGCAACAACAGAAACGGTAGCCTCAGCAGCATGGTCTGCTGCACAACGCTGAATAGCACCAGAAATAATTTCTTTTGCCATTTTATCCATTTCGTCTTTTGTCTGTTGCTCATACTCATAAATTTTGAGTGCTTTTTCGTGGGTTAACTGTTCATCGAGATTTTTAAGAAGAATTTCTTTTGCTTGTTCTCTGCTATAACCAGAGATTTTTTCAAGCATATCGAACTGACTCTTTTTAATTGTTTCAATTTCGAGTGCTCTTTCATCAACTTCTTTAATTTTCTGTTGAAGTAATTCTTCTTTCTTTTCTTGCGCTTCTACTTTTTTGTCAAGTGATTCTTCTTTTTGAATCATTCTTTTTTCCTGGCGTTGTACTTCAGCGCGTCTTTCACGAAGTTCGTGTTCTGTTTCTGTTCTTTGCTTGTGGATTTCATCCTTGGCTTCAAGAATTGCCTCTTTCTTTTTTTGTTCTGCTTCAGTCATAGCATTATTAACTATGCGTGCCGCTTCTTCAGTAGCAGAGCCTATAGCAGATTCAGCAACTTTTTTTCTGTGAGCGCCACCGATGATAAATCCAACAACACCAAATACAATCGCACAAGCGACTGCAATGATAATTGTGATAGGATCCATTAACGGAATGCCCCTTTCTGAAATATATTTTAAGGCGAGTGACTAAAGTCACTCTCTCGGATATAGTAATAAAGTTTTGCAGAGCTTAAAGCCCTTATATAAAAAATATAAATCTATGTAAATTATATTTAAAACACAAAACTATCTTTACTATGCGATAACACAAAAACACTTCTGCATTATCCATATTATTATAATATATATAGTATCAATAGTCAAGAAAATTTAAAAACTTCTCTATAATTAGTATATAAAATTTACTGTTTGTTTTTTGTGAAAAAAGTAAAAAACAGATTGAAGCCCAAACAGGCTTCAATCTGTTTTTATTCTTTTGTAAATTCCTCTTTACCCAAACCACAAACAGGACAAACCCAATCTGCAGGAACTTCACCCCACGGAGTATTTGGTGCTACACCATTATCGGGGTCACCCTCTGCAACTTTGTATTCGTACCCACAAGGACAAACATATTTTTCCATTTTATTTTCACCTCGCAATAATTATTGTCAGAATTTTCATAAATATACTTTAATTTTCCAATTTTTCGTGATATACTTAATCCATTCTAATAAAAATGCGAGGTTTTATTATGGAAACAATTTTAAAAGTTGTTATGAGTGCAATTTTAAGCCTTGTAACTGCATTAAGCTCATTATTAGCAACCCCCCCTGCGGGTGATAATAATTTTCCAAATGCTTTTCCACCTGAAGAAATTGGTGTAATGGATTTTACCTATCTTCAATACCCAAAAGAAGCTGTTAAAACCTTAGAAGATAACGGTATAAGCTTAAATGAGTTTAAAAACAGAGCGACCGAAGGTGACGGTGAATACGGTGAAGCTCGTGGTCACGAAGATGCAAACGGTGTTATTATTTCACCTTACTACTCACTTACAATAAATGGACACGAAGTCCCTGTTTATTCAACCGTTGTTTTTGTTGGTGATACTGAAACTGGTGAATTACATTCATTCTCTGAAATCTATATTGATGAAATCACAGAATTACCATTAAAAATAACTCTTTCTTCTGAAGATTTTAAAATCAAAAGTGCTCTTTGTTTACCTGACTCATTAAAGGTTGTTTCTCATATGAAAGACAATACAATGACTGCTTATATCAAAGGCACAGGCACTTATACATTCGAATTAAACCATTCACAAGAAGCGGCATTTACACTTTTCGTAAAGAGTCGTCTTGATGAAGATGCAACAATTGATACACTTAAAGCGGCTTACGGTGAAGAAAATGTTACTGTATATGATAGTGGTGTTCACTACCTTGACTATATAAATGTAACAGAAGACAATAAAGTAATTTATTTGAGACAAGGTGCTTACCTTATTGCAAACCATAAATATGAAATAAACTCATTACAGGATGAAGCAATTTATGTTGAAGAAGAGGCATTGACTTCTAATGCTCTTGGTCTTACAAGAATGCCATTTATAAACTTTGGCAACTGCTCTAATGTAAGATTTTACGGCCGTGGTGTTATAGATATGACAAGACTTGACCGTAGAGAAAGACGCGGTATGGTATTCACAAATTGTAACAATGTTGAAGTTATTGGTCCTAAAATTATCAACTCACCAGAATGGTCATTTATCACCTACAACTGTGAAAATGTAAATGTTGTTGATGTAGATATTTTCGGTTACAGAATTAACTCTGACGGTTTTGCAATATGCAGTTCAAGAAATGTTAATGTAAGCAGAAGTTTTGTAAGAACTGGTGACGATTTATTTGGTGTAAAAGGTCTTGGCGGTTATGACGGAATCAAATGCCAGAATGTCACATTCAGCGAATGTTATGGCTGGGGTGGTAAAGCAAGATGCTTTGGTATTTTTGGTGAAGTTCACTCACCTATAAGCGATATTACATTTAAGGATTCTGCAGTAATTTATCGCGATGCTACCTGGGATAATGACAGAGTATGCTCACTCGGTATTATAGTTGAACAGGCAGGCGGTTCTATAAGTAATGTTACTTACGATAATATTGAAATCTACAAAGATACAGGCAGAGCTATTGGTTGCCTTATTTATAGTGACGATATTGAAAATTTCGTAGTAGATAATATTCAATATAAAAATATTAAGTACAACTCAGAATTACCTGCAAAATTCACCTCTAACGGTAAACAGAATACAATCAATGCTACAATTGAAAATGTTACCGCAAATGGTGAACCTCTCACAAGTGGTAATATTATTAGTGATGAGTTTGCGAATGTAACATTCAGGGACTAGGAACTAGGAATTAGGAATTAGAATTGAATAAACTATATGCATTCTATCATATTTAGTTTACAATAAACTTCAAATGATAGAATGCATTTTTTTATAAGAATTTTCTATTTCCTAGTTCCTAATTCCTAGTTCCTTCAGTAACATACCTCTCAACTTTAACCTCAAGGTCATATTTGTCTTTGAGTTTTGCAATTTCAATCATATCATCTGAATTGTGGTGAAAATGCAAGGCGTCACCATCTTCCCAACGGTCTACAAGTAAAATTGTTTCTTTATCTTTTACTGATACAAAATACTCGTAGCACTCATTACCTGCTTTGTTTCTTATGTTATCTGCAAACCCCTTTTTTTCCATTTCTTCCATAAACATTTTTGCAGTACCATTTTTACCTTTGTAATATACATTTAGTACAATACTCATAAAATCACCTTTTTCCTTTTTTATTATTATTTTTAGAAAAAGGTAAAATATTCATTTCTTTATGCTTTAATAAGACAAAAAACAGGAAACAGAGCTAATCTACTCTGTTTCCTGTTTCCTGTTTCCTATTTCCTGATTCCTATTTCCTGATTCCCCTTACCCTTACAACGCCATCAAGTGCAGAAATTGAATTTATAACATCATCAGAAACATTATCAAGAACAAAGAGTGAGTATGCAAAATCACCTTTCGCACCTGTTTTGAAACCTTTGACCTCTGCACCGCCGAAAGCACCTAAAATATCTGTTGTGCTTAAATCGGCTTTATGTATTACAGAAACTCTTGCACCATCACCATCAACCGAAACATTAGGGAAATTTACAGAATTTTTAATATTACCTTTTTCTAAAAATTCCTTCATTTGAACTGCTGCCATATAAGCACAGTTTTCTTCCGATTCAGGAGTTGAAGCACCAAGGTGTGGAAGCGCTATAACATTTTCTACACCAATAACATCATCTGTCGGGAAGTCTGTTACATAAGAAGAAACCTTACCACTTTCGAGTGCTTTTAATAAATCGCTTGAATTTACAAGCTCACCACGGGCAAAGTTTAAAATTCTTACACCATCTTTCATTTTCAAAATAGTGTTTTCATTTATACTACCCTTGGTTTCTGCAGTTGCAGGAATGTGAAGTGAAATATAATCTGAATTCTCATAAATATCATCTATACTATTCACGAGTTCAACCTGTGAATTAAGAAGTTCTTTTGCTTCATCACTTAAAAATGCATCGAAGCCCACAACCTTCATACCTAAAGCGATTGCCGCATCTGCTACAAGGCGACCAATAGCACCAAGACCTACAAGACCTAATGTTTTACCTGCTATTTCAGGACCGGCAAATTGTGATTTGCCTTTTTCAACTAATTTACCAACATTTTCTCCTTCGCCTTTTAAACCTTTGCACCAGTCGTAAGCAGCCATAACTTTTCTTGAAGAAACCATAAGACCGCACACAACAAGTTCTTTAACTGCATTTGCATTAGCACCAGGTGTATTAAATACAATAACACCTTTACCTGCACAATCGCTTACCGGAATATTATTTACACCTGCACCAGCTCTTGCTACTGCGAGCGTTTTTTCATTAAAACTATATTCGTGCATTGAAGCAGAACGAACAATAATACCATCGGGATTTTCACATTCTTCAAGTATATTGTAGCTTGAGTCAAATTCTTTAAGACCGATTTTTGAAATTTTATTTAAAGTTAAAATATCCATATTAGCCATTTTCCTTTTCAAATTTTTCCATAAATTCTACGAGTGCTTTAACACCCTCAATTGGCATAGCATTGTAAATTGATGCTCTCATACCGCCAACACTTCTGTGACCTTTAAGGTTTACAAGACCCGCTGCTGTTGATTCTTTTACAAATTTAGCATCTAACTCCTCATTACCTGTAACAAAAGGAACATTCATAAGTGAACGGTCTTCTTTTCTTACTGTACCCTTAAAGAGTTTGCTATTATCAAGGAAGTCATAAAGCATTTTAGCTTTCGCTTCGTTTAATTCTTTCATTTTCTCAAGTCCACCGAGTTCTTTAATCCACTCTAAAACTAATTTACAAATATAAATAGTGTAGCAAGGTGGTGTATTGTAAAGAGAATCGTTATCTGCGTGAATCTGATAATTTAACATTGTTGGTGTAATATCGCGAGCTTTACCTAATAAATCCTCACGAATAATTGCAATGGTAAGACCTGCTGGTGCTACATTCTTCTGTGCCCCACCGTAAACCATACCAAATTTTGTTACATCAAGCGGTTCTGACAAGAAACAACTTGAAATATCTGCGATAAGCGGAATATCGCCTGTATCGGGAAGTTCTTTATAAACTGTACCATAAATTGTGTTATTCATACAAATATAAATATAGTCAGCATCACTTCTGAAATCTTCTTTTTTTGTTTTTGGAATATAAGAGTAGACTTCATCCTCTGAAGAAGCAACTGCTTTTACATCACCATATTTTTTCGCTTCAGAAAATGCTTTTTTAGCCCATTGACCAGTAATTATAAAATCTGCTTTATTACTACCATTCATAAAGTTTAAAGGAATTGCCGCAAATTGCGTTGAAGCACCACCCTGTAAAAATAAAACTTTATAATTATCAGGTATATTCATAAGTTCTCTTAAAAGTGACTCTGCACCTTTAATAATGCTATCATAAACTTTTGAACGGTGTGACATTTCCATTACAGACTGACCGCTACCCTCATAATCGAGCATTTCTGCCGCCGCTTTTTTTAATACTTCTTCAGGTAACATTGAAGGACCTGCTGAAAAATTATAAACTCTACTCATTGTAAAGACTCCTTATTTATAATATTTAAAATAAAATATGAAATATTATACACCTAAATCTATGCGTGTGTCAACACCTCAATGTATTATTTTTCACATCAACTGTATAATTCTACAAAAAAATGTATATTTTTACACAACTTGTATTTTATAATAAAATATTGTATTATATAGTGTACGATTATTTTTTAGATATAGAGGTATTTTAAATGTTAAAACCTGAACTTCTTTCACCTGCGGGTGATATGAATTGTCTTAAAACTGCAATAAAATTTGGTGCAGATGCTGTTTATGTAGGTGGTCCGCTTTTACAGTTAAGAGCAGACAAAGCAGCTTTCACAGAAGAAAAGCTTATAGAAGCAGTAAACTACACTCACGAGCACAACAAAAAACTTTATGTTACTGTAAATAGTTTTACAAAAAACTGTGAAATAGAGCCACTAAAAGATTATGCAAGAACGCTTCATAATATAGGTGCAGATGCTGTAATTGTTTCAGACCTCGGTGCAGTTGCTACTATAAAAAAGGCAGCACCAGATTTAGAGGTGCATATAAGCACACAGGCTAACTGTTGCAACTATGCGGCGGCTAATGCATACTACGAAATGGGTGCTTCAAGAGTTGTACTTGCACGAGAATTGACAATTGAAGAAATCGGTGAATTACACGCAAAAATCCCGAAAGAGTTAGAACTTGAAGCATTTGTTCATGGTGCTATGTGTATGGCGTATTCAGGCAGATGTTTAATATCTTCATTTTTAAATGACCGCAGTGGTAACCGTGGTGAATGTACACAACCTTGTCGTTGGAGTTATTACCTTATGGAAAGAAACAGACCCAATGAATTTTATAAGGTTGAAGAATATCCCGACCACACCGCAATTTTAAGCTCACACGATATGAAAGCAGTTTCATTTTTAGATGAATTAAAAGACGCTGGTATCGACTCATTCAAAATTGAGGGCAGAATGAAAACAGAATATTATGTTGCTCATGTCGTTAACGCTTACAGACGAGCAATTGATAAAACCGCACCACTTGAGCTTATAGAAAGAGAGTTAGAAGCAGTAAGTCACAGACCATATAATTCAGGTTTTTATTATGGCAATTTAGTTCACAACCACTTTAATGATGGTCTTTATCATCAAGACTGCACATTTGCAGGTGTTGCATTAGAAGATTCAAAAGATGGTAAAGTCTTAATTGAGCAACGAAACTTTTTCAAAAAGAGTGACCAGTTAGAGCTTGTTACGCCCCTTTCTCTCGGAACCTCTTTTATTGTAGAGGCAATAGAAACAGAAGACGGAGAAGCATTAGAAACTGCGTGTCACCCACAACAGATACTTTATATTTCTTGTGGTGATACAGAGGTTAAATGCGGTGACATTTTAAGAGTGAGAAAAGAAAATGAATAAAGCAGAAATTTTAGCACCAGTCGGTTCACACGAACAATTACACGCGGCAGTAAGAAGCGGTGCAAATGCAGTTTATCTTGGTACAAAGAATTTTAACGCAAGACGAAATGCAGACAATTTTGATAATTTCAATTTAAATGAAGCAGTTAAATATTGTCACTCGTATGGTGTTAAAGTTTATGTTACTTTAAACACAATAGTTTTTGACAAAGAGTTACCCTCGCTTTATGAAACAGTAAAAGAAATTGCTCTTTCGGGTGCAGACGCAGTAATTGTACAGGATTTTGCAACTGTAAAAGCAGTAAAAAAAATCTGCCCCTCACTCCCTTTACACGCGTCAACTCAAATGGCAGTTCACAACGTAAGCGGTGTAAAAGTTTTAGAAAGTTTAGGTTTTTCAAGAGTAGTTTTAGCTCGTGAACTTTCATTTAAAGAAATCGAAAAAATTGTAAAAAGTACTACACTTGAAACAGAAGTTTTTGTTCACGGAGCACATTGTATGTCTGTTTCAGGCAACTGCTACATTTCTGCATTTTTGGGGGAAAGAAGTGGTAACCGTGGACTTTGTGCTCAACCTTGCAGATTAGATTGGAAAATCGGCAACAAAAATTTTGCTCTTTCTTTAAAGGATATGTCTTATATAGACCACCTCAAAGATTTAGAAAATATCGGTGTAACATCTTTAAAAATTGAGGGGAGAATGAAACGCCCTGAATATGTCGCATCATCTGTTACTGCTTGTAAAAATGCTTTAAACAACAAAGAATATAACAAAGAATTGTTAAAAGCAGTATTTTCAAGAAGCGGATTCACAGACGGTTATTTAATGGACAAACGAAACAACGATATGTTTGGCTACAGAAGTAAAGACGACGTTATTTCTGCTACAAATGACGTTTTTAAAGAATTGCAGAATTTATATAAAACCGACACACCTGTTACACCTGTTAATATGACTTTTACTGTTACAAAAGAAAGCACTTTTTTAGAAATGACTGCAAATGGTGTAACTGTAACTGCTATTACAGATGGTGGCGAAGCACCAATTAAAAACGCTCTTTCTGTTGAAATGGCTGAAAAAAATCTGAAAAAGCTCGGTGGCACTCCTTACTATTTAAACAATTTAAAATTCATCAATCCTGAAAATCTAACACTTTCGCTTTCTGTAATCAATGCATTAAGACGCAAATGTGTTGAAAAACTGGATATTGAATTAAATATTATCGACAGAGAAATTTTTGATGTAGTACCCGAAGAAAAGGAAAACAACAAAAAGAGAGCACCAACATTAAGAGCAAGATTTTCAGAATTCAGACAATATTCAGGCGAATTTGATAATTGCGAATATTTAATATTCCCTATTAAAGAAGTTTTAAGTCACACAGAAGAACTCAGCGAAATCAAAGAAAAGATTGTAATTGAATTACCTGATTTGATTTATCCGAATTCTGAAGACAAAGTATTGAAAGAACTACAAGAGTTAAAATCACTTGGCTTTAAAAATTCTATAAGCGGCAATGTCGGTGGTATTGAAATCATAAAAAACGCAGGTCTTAATGCGTTTGGTGGTCATACTCTCAATATCGCAAACAGTGATGCAATAGAATTCTATGAAACACAAGGCGTAAAGGATTTAACCTTGTCAGTTGAGTTGAATTCCAAAAGCATTGATAATATTAACACCAACGCTAAAATCGGTGCTTACTGTTATGGTAATCTGCCACTTATGTTTTTCAGAAACTGTCCGTTAAAGCAAAAAGATGGTTGTGGTAATTGTAACGGTAAACAAAAAATTACTGACAGAAAAAACATTGCATTCCCTGTTGTATGTCACGATAAAATGTATTCTGTTTTACACAACTCCGTTCCGCTTTATATATGTGACAAAATAAATCTTAATTGCGATTTTGTTACTATGTATTTTACAAATGAGAGTAAAGAGGAATGTAAAGAGATTTTTGGTTTATGTAAAAATAAACAATCTGCTCCGTTCAAGAAAACTGCTGGGTTGTATTTAAGAGAAGTGTTATAAAATAAAAGTAGTAGTGCATGTGTGCTACTACTTTTTTATTTCCCCACTCTTATAATAAGCACCTGAGCTTATTTCCTTTTTAGCATTTCCATATGAACCTGAAGAGTCCGTATTAGTGCAAGCTCTTATATCGAGACTACATCCTGAGAATTCGGATGCAATCGTGTATTCAAAACTATGTGTGCTTACATTTAATGCTGTGCCACTATCATCCTTTTTACCTCTATAATAATGTTTGCCTTTATTAAAAGGTTTAGGACTATCCCCTTTTGCAACGAAATCAGCTCTTCGTTGTTCAACAATAGCGGAGGCTTGTGTATAGTTTTTAACTAAAGTACCATCTGAGTTCTTTAATGCAGTACTTGTACTGAGTGTTTTTTTACTCAAGTTAAACAAATCAAACCAATATTGAGTTCCACCTTTTTCTATCATCGCCACCCATACATATTGAACATTTATAGGAGCTTCGTGAGAGCCTGTATTACCCTTATTTTCTACAGATAAGTTGGAGTGAGTATATGTAATTTTAAAAGCTTCTCCTGCCTTAACTGATTTCGGAGCACTAACCTGAGCTTTATAATCTTTAATTACATAGTTGTAAGGTGAAGCCATTGTCATACCCCAACCAGCTTGATTATAAATATTATTAAGCAAAGTAGTTGTCATTGTAGAACTTGTAGCAGAGAATTTTCCTGAAGGAACAGTGTATGTAAACCATTTTTTATCTAAAACCGTTGAATTAGATAAATGTCCGAATACACTACTTGCAAGAGTTCCAATATTGATTACTCCGTGTTGTTGTAAAATTGCAAATTCTGTTGGAGTACAACAAACATATTTATATGTAGTACCATTTATTGTAAGAGTTGTTTTAGGCTCTACACAGAGAACTGGTTCATAAACTATAACCCAAGCAGTAGCGGATAAGAACGCTCCATCACTTGTTTTCGGATGAAGATATATTTGCTTGCCTTTATAGTCGGTTTTTATACCTTTGTACCAGTCATTGAATGTCAAATGTTTAGTTGCAGTATTCCAAGTATACCCATTCTGAGCTTTACCGCTGTTTGCAGTTTTATCAACATAGCTACCATTAAAACCATCTATACTAAAAGTTGTATTCCCAAATGCACTTGACCAACTATCATACCCTGCAGCCTTATAAGCCTGTTGTGCAAGAGCGATAACATTACTATCTGTACCAAAAAACTCCTTAACAGCATCATTTGTATAACCATTCATAGCAATAGCTGGAGATTTAGTATTATCATAGAAATAATTTTGATTATAAAGAGTAAGAGATGCACTTGAACCACTTACACTTGAAGACGTTTTCAAATGATTAACTTTATTACCGCTAACAAACACAGAGTTCTTGATAAAATTCATATTGATTTTACCAGATGCACCACGATTAGCGGTTGGGTTATACATATAGAATGTTTTACCATACTGTACCCAATGTGATGTTGTGCCTAAGTTTTTTGTTGCGGTTGTATTTGTATCATATCTGGAATAATAAATAGATATCTTCCATAACTGGTCAGCATTGTTATAGGTTTCTCTACCACCACCATTAATAGTAGCACTTGAACCACCTTGACCGTCAACATTAACACCCGCACTAAAAGCTGGAACAATAAGTGTTACCATAGTTGATAAAGCAAGAAACAATGCTAAAATCTTTTTAGTTATATTCTTCATAAAGGCATTCCCCTTTCATAAGTTATAAAAGTTATTCATCTAATATAATGACAGAAAGAGTATGAAAAAGTGAAAAGAAATAAGAAAAACACACCCGAACTTAATCGAATGTGTTTCTTGTAACTACTAAAATTATTTTAACAATTGTAAATTATATTCCTCTAACTGGTACATAATAGTGGCATATAAAAAACAATCAAATGAATGGTCATTTATATCTCTCTTCGCTAAATCTAAAACCAAACTATTTTCAAAAGATTCGTGAATGTAACCGTTTTTCTCAAATGTATATAGATTTAATTTTTTTAAATTTTTTAGTTTATTATATTTTTCTAAGTCTTCCGATTTAAGACGAAACAACATTGATTGATATAAAAACACAACACTTGCATAAAATGCTAACCTGAAATTAACCAATGCATTATGAACTAACCAATCTGTATTTTTACTTTCAATTTTTTTATTTTCGATAAAATCTATACATTTTGTTACATCAAACTCATATACTTTGTTTTCAATTAATGTTCGACACAAAACGGCACTCAACTTATGAAAATCCATAAAATGTTTTTCTGATTTATTTGAACTTCCGCTTCCATAAAATTCCTTTTTTGTGTGTTCTCTTTTATTTACAAAGTACTTATTTGCTGAGTTTTTTATTTTTGATAAATCTCTTACTTTAAAATTTGTTTGAGTTTTGAATTCTGCATCCATTTGCTCTGCAATTTTTTTTATAGATGGTTCAACCCAATTATCCCAAATAAATTCAAAATCTTGAATATCAATCTCATTAATATACATAATTATATCTCGTATTCTACAGTGCCATTTTCTTTATGAAATGATATCATCTCTGTTAAAGTTGGAGAATCATTATCTGGTTCGAATTTATTTATTATAATGTTACCTTCGTTTTGCGCACTGTTTTTTGTAGAAAACTGTGCCCATAAAACCATCGCCAAAATAATAACAGTTACAGCCAAAAGCAATATTGCGATTTGCATTTTTTTACCCCTTTCAAATTAAGCCGTGATTTCTATGAGTTGCGTAGAAACTATCTCTATAACTTAAAGCATTTAATATCAATAATAATATTGTTGCGATAGTTATTATATTCATCCAACAAAAAGAATTTGCTATTCTATAAATTAAATATAGCATTTCATATAAAGTTACACACAAAAATGTAATAATAGACCAAAGATAATTTCCGTTCTTTTTTTCATACAACAAAATCATATTATGAATCGATTCAGCCAAAATATAAGTTATTGTTGTTGGAACCAATGTATCTAAAGCAATTTTGTATATTTCTAAATTTAAGCTATTAGATTTATCTACTATATCACTATAGTATGTAATAATTATAAAAACAATACCAAACATATATGTAATAAGCAAAGGTATTATAAATGCCGAATGTTTTTCTAAAAATTGTGTTATTTTCGTGCGTTTTATCTCTATTCCTCCAACACATCTCGCAATTCAAGTACAACAGTGTTTGAATTATAACACAAAATTAAAACTATTTCAACATATTTTTGAATTTTAACTATTAAATATTTTGCAATAATAGTATGGTTGTTTAAAAATTATTTATTCTATTTATAAAACGAATTTAAAATTTGTTTCACTATATGATATTAAACCCTCTTTTATGAGTTTTCAACCTCAATTTCTAAGAACTAACAACTAATTACTAAATATATTCTGACAGAACACAAAAAATAATAAGCCACTTAATAAGTGACTTATCTATAACTTTCCCCACTATACTCCATAGCATTATAAACCCCGTTAACCACTTTCTCAACCCAATGTGAAAAGAAAAAAACACACCCAATCTCCCAATTGAGTGTGTTGCTTTCGCTTTTATTTAGTTTTAATGGAAGTTGTGAGCACCTTCAGCTTCAATTACATCTGGGTCAGTCATAGAGTCCTCCCAACTACCGTGACCGCCAGTATTTTGTCCCCAATCGCTTGAGATAAATACTCCGCCACCAGATGAGTTGGTAACTAAAGCTGTATTACCCGCAGAATCGGTTACTGGAACATTATTACTTGAACTTGCCTTAGTGGTAGAAGCAGGTTTAGAATTTGAACCAGAATTACCTGAATCTGACGAACCACCTGAATTTGAACTATAAACAGGTTTCTTTGTAGTTTCAGGAGCTTCAGTTGTAGCCTCTGTGGTTTCCTCAGTTGTTGGTTCGTCTTTGATTTCTGGAACTACAAAAGCAGTAGTTGGCTCTGTAGTAGAAACCTTAGAAGCTTCCGTTGTTGGTTCAGTTGTTTCTTTATCACCACAAGCTGTAAGAGTAACAGCTAATGCGATGATAAGTAAGATTGATGTAATTAATGTAATTTTCTTTTTCATAATAAATTTCTCCTTATATAAATATTTTTTATAATTAACCCCACGAAGCAACTGCTTCTTTAGGCAATGGTTTGTTTTGTTCTAAGTAACTACAAATACAAGAATATACAGTAGATATATCCATATCAGAGTTAGTTGTTCTGTCTATAACTCTTCTTGTTTCTTTATCAATAGTTACTGTAAAAGTATCTCTATTTTCTGTTTTTATACAATCAAGATAAATCAAGGTTGCACTTTCTGTTATTTTTATTCGAATCATAATAATTTCCTTTCTTATAATTCTAAGTCATCATAATCTATTTCTCCTTTTGTTTTGTGTAGATATAGAAGTCTTTTCTCCCCACTAATTTTTTATCTGTATTTTGAGATTTCTATCTATATCTAATCTTTTCTCTATGGTTATATTATAACGCTTTTTTACAAGCTATGCAACCATTAAATTCATATATAAGTAAAATTGTGTGAAAAGTGAAAGATTTTAGATATATATGAATTTTATAGTTGAGCAACTATAAAAAATAGTGTACAGTATTATTGTAAGGCGTAAGGAGAAATGCCTTTATTACAAAGCAAATATATAAACGAAGGAGAAACATAATATGCAAATGACAAGAAATTTTTTACCAGTCGGACATGGGGCTTTTTACTGTGAACATTTTTTTGACAATGAAACAAATCAAAGAATAAATATCATCTATGATTGTGGTTCACGAAGTTTAACCACCATAAATAATATGATAAAAAAGGTTTTCAAAAAAGGAGAGAGCGTTCACGCTGTTTTTATCTCACATTTTCACACCGACCACTATAACGGACTTGAGTTCTTATTAAATTACTGTGATGTAAAAAACATCTTTTTACCTGCTACTTCAGAAAATGATAAAGCAATTATTCACCTTACAAATCTTATGAACTCAAGCGAGTTATCAGATTTTGAAAGAGTATTCATTTACAATCCGCATAAGACAATTCCACAAAAATCAAAGTGTAACATTTATGAAATAGAACCTTTAGAAATCCCAGAATATTTAACCAACGATTTTATGATAGATTACCGATTAGATAAGCTTATTGATAATTCAAATATTAAATCAGGTAAAAATGTTTCAAGCATTATAAGTGACACAAAAATTCTTGATGACTGGCTATATATCCCTTACAATTATCCCGAAAAGTCAGAAAGTCTTAAAAAGTTACGAAAAAAGCTTCAAGAATTTGCTGATAATAAAAGAATTGTTTTAGAAAACTTACCACAAAGCATAAATCAAAAAGATTTAGATGAACTCAAAAACATTTATTCACAAACACTTGGAAACACTCATTTTAACACAAATTCAATGGTAGTATTTTCAGGCGTATCCCCCAGGAATAGTTGTTATAGCCAAATAGTGCCCAAGAATGACTTTGTATCTTACTTTTATAATCACCAACTAAAAAAATATAACCCCAGTTGTATTTATACAGGCGATTTTAATTTATCAGGAGAAAAATATAATTTACTAAAAAAATGTTATTCATATTACGTTAATGAAAATTTTTGGGATACAATAGGATGCATACAAATTCCACATCATGGTTCAATACATAATTTTAATAATGAGTTATGTGAAAATGACTGCATTTTTATTATATCAGCCGACCTACAAACTCACCCACACCCTGGTGTAACCAATGAATTAAAATTACGAAACTGTTTACATTTTATTACTTCTAATTCACTTGATACAACTGTTTCGCTTTTTATAGTAGCTCATACTGAAACGATTAATTTGAATAATGGTAATGTAATTATCGAAAAAAGACCTTGTACAAAATACTATGATGAGAAAAGCGAAAAAAAGTATTTTAATTACAATGTAGCAATAATTTATCAAGACCACCTAAATGACAAAACAAAAACAGAAATTATTAATAAAACCAAGGATATCAACATTGATTCTTTTACAATTTGCTGTCATAGTACATTCAATTGTCCAGAATGGAATTTTTTTAAAAACACTGTAGAAGATTGGAGAAATTCATATTTTTAAATGATAGAATAAAACAAGTTGGGGACAATTTGTCCCCAACTTGTTTTATTCTATCATACTCTTAAACTCATCTTCACTAATAACCTTAACACCTAGCTCGTTCGCTTTTCGGAGTTTGCTACCCGCATCTTCACCAGCTAAAACTACGCTTGTTTTCTTTGAAACAGAACTTGAAGTTTTACCGCCGAATTTTTCTATAATTTCACTCGCTTCAGTTCTTGTAAATTGAGAGAGTGTACCCGTAAGCACAAAGGTCATACCAGCAAAACGCATATCTTCTGTCTTTGAAAGATTTTCCATATTAACGCCGACTGACTTTAATTCTTCGATAAGTTCGCGTGTTTGTGGGAGAGAAATTGTATCTGTAAAGGTTTTTGCCATTACATCGCCAAAACCATCAATAGAGAGCACATCTTCAAGAGTTGCGTTCAAAAGATTCTCCATAGTGTTAAATCTTTTACTCAAAAGTTTTGCCGCCTTCTGACCTATGTGGCGAATACCGAGAGCAAATATTACCCTGTACAAATCATTCTGTTTAGAATTCTCAATAGCAGTCAAAAGATTCTGAGCACTCTTTTCTCCCATTCTATCGAGTGAAGAAATATCCTGTGCCTGTAAATGATAAATATCACTAGCTTTTTCAATAAGTTTCTCATTTACTAAAACTTCTAAAACTGCGTCACCCAAGCCCTCAATATCCATAGCATCTCTTGAGCAGAAATGAATTAACTTTCTTAAAAGCTGTGCAGGACAATCAGGGTTAAGGCAACGGATTGCCGCTTCCCCTTCTTCACGCATTGTTTTACTGTTACAAGCAGGGCAATATTGCGGTAATGTATATTCAGGATTTTCGTTGTTGTGCTTTGCAACCGTCACAACTTCAGGAATAATATCTCCCGCTTTTCTTACTACAATAGTGTCCCCTATTGCGATTTGCTTTTCTTTTATAAAATCCGCATTATTTAAGGTCGCTCTAGAAACAGTAGTACCCGCAAGAGTAATTGGCTCAAAAACTGCGGTAGGTGTTAAAACACCTGTTCTACCAACCTGAACATCTACCGAAAGAAGTTTTGTTTCTTTTTCTTCGGGTGGATATTTAAAAGCAACTGCCCATTTAGGGAATTTTGCAGTACTACCCAATAATTTTCTACCAGAAAAATCATTAACCTTTATAACTGCACCATCTATATCAAATGGTAAGTTACCACGATTATCGCCTATACCCTGAATTTTATTTATACATTCATTTATATTTTTACAAAGTGCAAAGCCAGGAACAACACTAAAACCTAAATCCTTTAAATACTCAAGTGACTCATAATGGTTTTTTAGTTCTTTGCCACCCTCAATTTGTTGAATATTGAAAATGAATATATCAAGCTTTCGTGATGCAGTAACCTTTGCATCTTTTTGTCTTAATGAACCGGACGCAGCATTTCTTGGATTTTTAAAAGGCTTTTCGTCATTTAATTCTTGCTTTTCAACTAATTCATTAAAGGAGTCGTGTGACATATACACTTCGCCACGAACTTCTATAAATGGCACTTTTTCTTTTAATGTGAGTGGCACCGAACGAATTGTTTTAACATTGGCAGTAACATCTTCGCCGACAAGACCATCACCACGGGTAGATGCTCTGACTAAAACACCATCACGATATTCAAGTGAACAAGAAAGTCCGTCAATTTTGGGCTCAACTGTGTATTCCACACCACTTAAAACAGATGTTATGCGTCTTTCAAATTCGTAAAGTTCTTCATCTGAAAATGCATCCTGTAAACTTTCCATTGGTACTGTGTGAGTAACGCTTTTAAATAAATTCTCATCACTTCTACCACCTACCCTATGAGTTGGTGAGTTAGTCTTTAAAAGTTCTGGAAATTCATCCTCAAGCTTTGAAAGCTCGCGCATCATCATATCGTAATCGTAGTCAGAAACATCACTTTCATTACCCATATAATATTTTTCAATACAATCATTGAGAATAGTGGTTAACTCCTCTACTCTCTTTTTTGCTAATTCAAAATCCATAATATACTCCAAAAAGTAAAAATCATATTACATATTATACCATAAACCAATTCAATTTAAAAGTATTAAAATAAAACAAGCCACGCACCAAGGCTCTTGCCCTGATGAGTGATTTTGGCTTTAAATAAATATGAATAGAAAAATATATGTAAACATCTCTAGGGCAAAAGAAATTATCCGAACCGTGTTTTTTATAGACGGATTTCCGTTCACTCTGCGTTAAAATACTCGCAAATCCGTAAAGGATTCGCTGTGTTTTTGCCTTGATTGACCAAAAATCCGTTCTATAAAAAATCTTCGACCTACAAAGCGAAAGATTTTTATTGGATTTTTGGTGTTGAGGGTGAAGTAAGGCTGACGCCTTGCAAGACCGAAACGCCGAAAAGGCTTAAAAAGATTCGCTTTAAGGCAGATTCGGATAAATTCTTTCGCCCTAGGGGAAAATAGATGTTATGGGTGGGTTAGAGTTGCTCTAACAACCTTAATTATTGAAGGTTGTTGAGAACAGCGTTTAACTCAATGATTTTTGCAAGCTTTCTGAATGAAAAGCCTTTTTCACTTTCAATTTCTTCTAAAAGTTGGTTTTTGATTTCGTTTAAGTTCATCATTGTGTTTAACTCCTTTGGTTGTTTTGTTTAACTTACGAGTAGATTATAGCACATTTTTCACAAATGTCAAGTTATTTTGCACAACACAACAATTGTATATTTGTGCACAATGACGAAAACGCATAATAACTCATAAAATGTCGATTTATTCGTCCTTTAAATAAAATCACTAAACATCATCAATTGTTTTTGTGCACCTTGCACAACGCATCAAACTTTTCACACTCTAAATCCCCTACTAACAAGTAGTTATTTTAATTCAACTAAAAAAAGTTTGTACACTTTTTTATAAAAAACTTTTGTTGCTATAAGCTTATTTTTATTGTATAATAATCGTAGATTTTATCTGTGGGGTGGCAAGATGCAACAAATATCTTTTGAAAACATTGATTTAGGTGGATTTTGGGAAACAAAGCAAAACACAAACCGAGATGTAACTATGCCTGTAATTTACAAGCAGTTTTATGATTCTGGCAGAATCACCGCTTTTGCTTGCGACTGGAAACCAGGTGACGAAAAAAAGCCACATTGGTTCTGGGACTCTGATGTTGCAAAATGGATTGAGGCTGTTTCTTACTCTCTCGTAAATGCACCTGATGAAAAATTAGAAGAGGTTATTGATATTATTGTTGACTGGATTTACGACAATCAATTTGTAGATGGTTATTTCAATATTTACCACACTGTATGCGACCCAAGAAAGCGTTTCACAAACCGTGATGCACATGAGCTTTACTGTGCAGGTCATTTAATAGAAGCGGCTATTGCGTACCACAAAGCAACTGGTAAATCTAAATTTTTAAGATGTATGGAAAAATATGTACTCCATATAAAAGATGTATTTATGGACAGATACATTGCAGATTTTGCAACACCTGGCCACGAAGAAATTGAACTTGCTTTAATTAAACTCTGGGAATACACAGAAAAGCCAGAATATTTAAAACTTGCCCGTTACTTTGTTAATTTAAGAGGTAACAATGAAAAAGATATGCCGCTCTCTGAAAACTTTGACTTGATTTACAATCAAAGCCACGAGCCTGTAAGAGAAATGAAAGAAGCAGTAGGTCACGCTGTAAGAGCTGAATACCTTTACTGTGCTATGGCAGACCTTGCAAGAATTGACGAAGACGCAGAATTAAAAACAATCTGCAAAACAATTTTTAATGATATTGTTAATAAAAAAATGTATATAACTGGTGGTGTAGGTTCAGGTATAATCGGCGAATGTTTTACTGAAGAGTATGATTTACCGAACCAATTTGCTTACTCTGAAAGCTGTGCTGGTATTGCCCTTGCACTCCTTGCTAAAAGAATGAATTTATTAGAAGTTAATTCACTTTATGATGATGTTGCAGAAAGAGTTATATATAACAACATTTTCGCCTCTTGTTCTATAAGCGGTCGCGAATTTTTCTACACAAATCCGCTTGAAATAAACTTAAAAGAACGCAGACTTACACATAAATACAGAATGGAAAATCAAAACTACCCTGCAACTGAAAGACAAGCACTTTTTGATTGCTCTTGTTGTCCACCTAACTTTGCAAGATTTATTGAGTCTTTTGGCGATTTTCTTTACACAAAAGATGATGATACAATTTATATTCATCACTATGCAAAATCAAGTGCTTCATTTGATGGCATAAAAATCAAGCAGACAACTGACTACCCATTAAAAGGCAAAGTAAAAATTGCGATTTCAGGTAAATGCGAAAACAAAAAAATCGCTTTAAGAATCCCTGGTTGGTGTCAGAAATACAACATTACTGTAGACAAACAATCTATTAAATCAAAGGCAACTGATGGTTTCATTTATATTAAATGTGAGGGAAAGAAGTTAAGTATTGAGCTTGATTTAGAAATGAAAGCAGTTTTAAATGAAGCAAATCCGTTAATTGATCAGAACTTTGGCAGAATTTCAGTATCTTACGGACCATTTATTTATTGTCTTGAAGATATTGACACAGATTATAAGATTTCTGAAATTTCACTTTCTAAAAATCTTAACGAAACTATTAAGTATGTTGAATTTTTTAAAGCGAACATTATGGAAGTTGATGCTTTTGTAATGGAAGGCTTCGAAGGACTTTACAGACCACTCAAAAACACTAAAAAGCCTATTCGCTTAATGCTTGTACCATATTACACCTTTGCAAACCGTGGCGAAGCAGATATGGCAGTATGGTTGAAATTAGCAAGATAAAAAAATCTCGGTAACACTTAGTGCTACCGAGATTTTTATTTTAATCTTTACTAATAACTTTCTTATGCCAACTTTTTTTATTACAGTTAGGGCATCTCATTTTTCTTGTTCTACCAATATGTTGGGCTAAATTAACCTCTTTGTAAGTCGGAACATATTTATGACCGCATTCTTTACACTCATAATAACCTGCAATCTGTTCAATTTTAAGCATAAATGGAGTAGCAATAAGAAGTGGAATAAGACCTATTACAATAAGCAGAATCCTGAGAGTTTCTTCCATTGTCACAAGTGAAGCAACAGCTGTTAACCCTAACATTACACCAATGCATACAATGCCTATAAGAATTTCACATTTTAATAAAAGCTTATCATTTTTTTCTTTTTCTTTAACCAATCCGAGTATAATTTTCTCTGAATTTTCGTTGTAGTTATTCATACTGACAACCTCCCCTGATAATAAATCGTTTACTGTAATTTTAAGTTCTTTACACAAGTCGAGCATAATTGCAGAATCTGGCATCGCTCTGCCATTTTCCCATTTGGAAATTGCTCTGTCGGTAATACCCAACTTTTCTGCTAATTGCATCTGAGTCAGATTATTTTTGTTTCTACATTCTTTTATAAATTTACCAATTTTAATCTGGTCCATTTTGTGCCCTCCTTTCACAATCATTGTAAGGGATTTGTGTAAAAAAGTCTACAAACCGTTGGTTGAGTGGGGAGTTTTTTATATTTCTCAACCGTTGGTATTGTTAGTTGTTATATTATATCACAAAATTAAGAAGTTTACTATTTAATTATGCATTTTACAAAAAACATCTTAAAATACTTGATTTTATAAAACGGATAATGTATAATTCTATTGCTTGAAAGATAGCATATAACATCTATCGGGGTGTGGCTCAGTTTGGTAGCTTGAGCACGACCGCCACCTGTGGTGGATACAGGGAGTGCGAAAGGCGTCAGCGGTCAAAATTGTGCGAAGTGAATAACGAGCAAACAATTTTGGGCACCGCAAGGGGTACTTAAATAAATTCTCTCATTCAATACACTTTCAAGCGTGCCATTTTAATTTATAAATTCATATCGGGGTGTGGCTCAGTTTGGTAGAGCGTCTGGTTCGGGACCAGAAGGTCGGGTGTTCGAATCACCTCACTCCGACCACGAGAACCGTTGATACTATTGGGTTTCAGCGGTTTTTTCATTTCTTCAAAAAAGCCCAAAAATGCGTTTGACCACATATCACGGCACTTTGAGAAAAACTTTTTAAATTCAAAAGCCTACAAAAGACTGTTTTTAGCAATTCTTTTTTCTCTCATTCAAACACTCTAATCTTTGTTTGCGTATAATTTTTTACACCTACAACCGCGAAATTTGTTGTTAGTCGTTAGTTGTTGCTCGTCAGGTTTAATTGAAAATGGAAAGTTTAAAATTTCGGAAGGCTTCGCGTTTAAAAATGTAGAATGCAGAATTTCGGAAGTCCTACGGACTTGATTATAATTTAATATGAATTAAAAAGACTACACTCTTTCGTTTAAGGTTCATCTTAAATGATAGAGTGTAGTTTCTTTTGTCTATTTCCTAATGACTGACCACTAGCCATACCAGCCACACTAGCAACTATTATAATTGCCGACCGCAAGTCCCGAAATTTTCTACTTTCAACTTTCAATTTTCAATTCTAAGACAGTCCTCTCCCGCCTTTACGCACTAAAATTGTATCGTCACCTATTACTATAATATCCTTCCAGCAAATAGTAATTTCTTCGCCACGACCTAGAAAGCCGCACACGCCGTGACCACAGAATACAATTATGCTCACAAGGCAACCTGTACAGGTATCTATTTCAACATCACTTACACAACCGAGTCTGCATCCGTCATCTACATTTATAACTTCTTTTGAACGCAAATCTGTAATTGAGCACTTCAAAGTAATCATCACCTATATACCAAAATTATTTTCGATAAGTGAACATCTTTTAAGTTTCTCAAGTCCGTATTTTTTTCTTATTTTATCCCGTGTTTCTTCAAGTCTTTCTTCTTTTTCGTGTTTCTGATGTTCTTCTATATCAAAAAAAGAAACCTGACTGAACAAGGAATATGAATCAAGTAATTTTATACCCGTAATGCTTAATGCTCTTATAGGCTTTTCTTCCACATCCACATTTTCTTCTATGAGCTTTAAGGCAACCTCCGCTAAATCGTATGCTAAATCTGTCGGGGACTCAAGACTGCACGACCGCATTATTGTTTTTAAAGAAGTATCTCTTATACCCACCTGTAACCCTGCACACGCCACGTCGTGTTTCCTTAGTCTTGCCGAAACTTTATCAGAAAGAAAGAAAACACAGGTGCGTACATCTGCCCATGTTTTAAGGTCCTTTTTAAAAGTCATTCCGTTACCGATAGATTTATAAGCATCTCTGTACTGAAAATGATTAACCTTGCTGTAATCGTAACCGTTTGCATACTGAAAAATGACTTTACCCTGAACTCCTAAAAGATTTTCTAAAACACCTTCGCCTATTTCTGCAATATCGCCTATTGTATTTATGCCGACATTTTTTAGTTTCACCGCTGCTTTTCTGCCAACAGTAAAAAGTTCGCCTGCAGGTAACGGATATAACAATTCTTTAAAATTTTCTTTTGTTATTACCGTTACCGCGTCAGGCTTTTTATAGTCGCTCCCCATTTTTGCGAAGATTTTATTAAAAGATACTCCCACAGATATTGTAACCCCAACTTCTCTTTTTATTACTTCCCGTAATTCATTCGCTATTGTTTCACCACTACCAAAAAGATTTTGTGAACCGGTTACATCAAGCCAACATTCGTCCATACCAAATGGCTCAACCAAATCTGTATAGCGACAGTAAATTTCGAATATTTTTTTAGAATACTCCCTATACTTTTCATAATGCGGTTTTACAAGCACAAGATTTTTGCACTTTGCTTTCGCTTTCCATATAGGCTCTGCAGTCTCAACACCGTATTTTTTCGCCTTTTCATTTTTCGCTAAAATAATTCCGTGTCTGTACTCTGGGTCACCACAAACAGCAAACGCATAATTATTAAGTTCAGGAAACATACTCGCTTCAACAGACGCAAAAAAATTATTGCAATCGCAATGCAATATAACCTTCTCCACCATTTACACCTACCAAACATTTGTTTGTGTTATTATAGCAAAACATTTGTTCTATGTAAAGTGGTTTTTTTGAAAAAAATATTACAATTCTGCGTAATGATTTACATTTAGGGAAATTTATGGTTTAATATACTATATTAAATATTTCACAGAGGTAACTTATGATTATACTTATGCTCTTTGGTATTGTGATTTTTTCACTTCTCGCCTTTTTCATTTATAAAAAAGCAAACAAAGATTTTAAAGATAATAAAAAACTGGTTGCAATTTTTTTAAGCTTTTTAGTTTTTGCAGTTGGTCTTGAAGTAACTGTTTTCAATGTTAATTTTTATAACAACTTTAAAAATGAAGAAATTCCCCTTAACCACTATCTTTCTTATTTTGAACTTAATAATAAATATGTTCTGACTTATGAAAATAATACAGTTTATTTTCCTGAAATAGATAACGAAGTAAAAAATATTCATTTTGATATTGCAGATATAAACACCGAGAAAAACATTCCTGTAACTATTAAATTAAGCGATGACGGAAATCTTGTAACTTATGAAACACCTGAAAGAGATATTTCTCGGGATATTAAAAAGAGTCACTATATAAATATTCATCCTTACGGAAATGTTTCGGGAATGAGCATTTCTTTTGATTTAGGTGAAAAAGATGTGCTTACCTTAAATGGTGTTTCGTTAAATACAAAAAGACCTTTCAACTTTTCAATATTCAGAATTTTAATAATCATTTCACTTTGCGGTTTTGTTTATTTATTCTCAGGTAAATCAGAACTCAACAAACTAATGTTAAAAGACAACAAAGAAATTTATTCTGTATTTGCAACATTCTTTATTTGTGTTTTAAGTGGAATTTTTACAATTCTTGCAGTAATAAATCCCTTGTTTTTAGGAATTGACATAACAACCAACGGACTGGAATTTGTGCCACTTAATATGCAGAATCATAATATGTATGATGAACTCGCGTGTGCAATACTTGATGGTAAAACATATATTGACAATAACGATGTACCTGACTCGTTAAAAGAGCTTTCTAACCCTTATGATACAGCCTTGAGAGCAATAAAATCTCAGCAAACCGGTGACAAATACCGTTGGGATGTTGCATATTTTAATGGTCATTATTATGTATATTTTGGTATTGTACCTCTGCTTTTAATGTATTTACCATTCAGACTTTTAACCTCGTCACCATTTCCTACTACAGTAGGAATAATAATATTTGCAATACTTTTCACTATTGGCGTTTATAAGCTTATAACTCTTTTAGCAGAAAAGAAATTTAAAAACCTCACTGTACGGGATGTACTTTTACTATTCATTACAACTGTAATTTCTTGTGGACTTATATTTTTAGTAAAACGACCTGACTTTTACTCTATACCAATTATTACAGGAATGACTTTTTCAGTTTTTGGAATTTATAATTGGGTTTATGGTTTACACAATGAGAAAAATCGCAATTTAAGATTTTTCGTTGGCTCTTTGTGTATGGCACTTGTTGCTGGTTGCAGACCACAGATGTTGCTTTTAACATTCCTTGCAGTTCCATTATTCTTCAGAAAATATTTAATAGATAAAGAAATAAAAACTAAAAAAGGCATTACAGAACTCGTTTTATTGTTATCGCCTTATATAGTAGTTGCAATCGGACTTATGTATTATAATTTTATAAGATTTGGTTCACCTTTCGACTTCGGTTCAAACTACCAACTTACAACAAATGATGTTACAAATCGTGGAATGAATATGAGCAGAACAGGTCTTGGTATTTTCACATATTTATTCCAACCGCCTGTATTTACCGCCGAATTTCCATTTTTAGAAAAAGTAACAATAAGAACAAATTATATTGGCAAAACTATTTATGAAAATTGTTTTGGTGGATTTATAACAGCTACACCAATTCTTTGGTTCTTAGCACTTTTAAGTAAAGCGAAAAATACACTAAAAGAAAAGATGCTTTTAAGCTACACTGTTCTTTTAATTGTTTTCGGATTTATACTTGTATTTTTTGACGCACAAGCGGGTGGACTTTTACAAAGATATATAAGTGACTTCGGCTTTATATTCTTTGGTGCGGTTTTACTTATAATATTTACACTTTATGAAAACACAAAAACTGAAAGTGAAAAAAATCTTTTAGATAAATTAACATTAAGTTCATCATTTTTGAGTATTTTTTACTCATTTGCACTTGCATTTTCTGTATCAGATGTTACAATAGATACTATAAATCCGGGGTTGTTCACTTATCTTGCTGAAACAGTACAATTCTGGTTATAAAAACAAAATAAAACACAAAACAAAGGGAAGAGAAAAAATTTATGGCAAATTTCAAAAAAACTAATTTAATGAAAACACTTTCATTAACATTCGCAATTATTCTTACCGTTACAGCATTTACAGGTTGTGGTGGTAAAAAAGAAGAACCAACAACCACAACAGAACCTACAACGGTTATTACAACTGAACCACCTGTTATTTACAGAAATCCATTAACTGGTGAGGGTGGTTATGACGAAGCTCTTTTAGGTAACAGACCTGTTATGGTAGTTGTTGAAAATCACCCACAGGCAAGACCTCAATGGGGACTTACCTCATCTGACATCGTTTTTGAAATGGTTGCTGAGGGTGGCATTACAAGAATGATTTTAATGTTTGCAGACAGTTCAAGACTCCCTGACAAAATCGGCCCTGTAAGAAGTGCAAGACATTACTTTCTTGATTTAGCCGAAGGCTATGACGCAATCTTTACACACTTTGGTCAGAGCACTTATGCAAAACAACAACTTGCAAGTCACGATATTGATAATGTTAATGGTTATGTTGACGGTAGTTACTTCTCTCGTGACAGGTCCAGAAATGTTGACTCTGAGCATACCGCTTACACAACTAAAGAATGGGTTACAAAAGCAATTAGTAACAAAGAATACAGAACGACTCTTAAAGAGGGCTACGACAACGCATTCAGTTTTAATACTGATGGTAACAGAGTTTTAAAGGATGGCTCTTGCGTAAGTGCAACAGTTTCATTCTCAAGTAGTTACACTTATACTTTAAATTATGACAAACAAGAAAATGTTTATTATAGCTCACTTAATGGTAATCCTTTTGTAAGCAGCGACGGAACAGGGCAGAACTTCCAGAACATTGTTATTCTTTACACAAATATTTCTGCTATTTCAGGCGACACTAAAAATAGAGTTGACTTTGATTTGAGCGAAGGTCACGGTACTTATATCTCTAATGGTTCTTATGAAGCTATAAAATGGGAAAAAGGTAGCAGTACAGATATGTTAAAGCTTTACGATACAAATGGCGAAGAATTAAAGCTTAACACAGGCAGAACTTATATTGCTATATGTGATGATAGCAGAGAAGCAAAGAATGTTTTAGAATAAAATAATTTTCACCCACAAAGCATCTCTGCTTTGTGGGTGAAAATTATTTATATCAATCAAGTGCGTCTGCTATGCCACCTAAAAGTGAACCTAAAGCACCTGCTGTTTTTGAACCTGCAGAAGCGGGAGCTGATGGTGCTGTGCTTGACACAGGGAAACCGCCGATTGTACTATCCACAGGAGCAAGAAGCACCTTACCAGTACCACGGTAAACATTAACAAAGCCCTCACCTGAAGCCGCAGAACCTATAAGAGTTTTGCCAGAGCGTTCAACTGTAAAATCTAATGAATCACTCCACGCAATTGCAAAACTTCCATCGACTTTAAGAACATCATTTTCTAATGTAATTTCAATAAGTTCTTCTTGTGGACAACGACATTCAAGAACTGCAACACCATTACCCTGAAGTGCTAAGTTAAATAAACCCTCACCACCGAGAACTGCAGACGAAACATTAGAACGCGCAACTAATTTTTGTTTTATTGAAGCATCACACGCTAAAAACAAACCATCATCAAGAACAACTTTTCCGTTCCATTCAGATGTATCAAGTAAAACAATGTGTCTGTATGTAGGCTCTAAAACTAAAGTACCATCACCAACATATTCAGGTTTAATAGCACTTTCGCCTGTTACCTTGCCTTTTACAAGTTTACCGAGAAAATCCCCTGCACCTTTAATACCTGTTGTTGCGTTAACATTACCAACAGTCCATTGCATTGCACCAGCCTGGCAAGTAATACCGTTTGATTTTGAAAGGTCACATATAACCTGTCTTTTTCTGATGTTCATTTCATCACAGAAATAAGCAGTCATTGCAGTTGATGGAGAAACACTTAAATCTCTCTTATACTGAATAACCTGAAAAGGTCCTTTTTCTGCGATGATAGTTACATCATCATTGTTTGTAAAATTGCTGATTTTGTACATTTTAAAACACCCCAAAATTGAAATTTATATTATCACTCAGATAAATTTATCTGAAATAATAAACTAATAATACCAATGATTTTATTATATATAAAGCAAAATTATCTGTCAATAAAAACGGTTTTATTTCACTTATAATATATTTTTAAAAGAAAAAGTAAATAAAAAACAGTTGATTGGTTAAATATCAATCAACTGTTTCCATTTTATAAGCTATTTAAAAATCCTTGTAAACCCTCGCATATATCGTTATATGTAACTGTAAAATTACCTGTATACCACGGGTCTGCTACATCAGTTTTTCTATCGGTGTAATCCATAAGTTTTTTCACTTTATTCTTTGGGTCAGAGCCGAAAATTCTTAAAATGTTTCTTATATTATTACTATCCATACAAATGAATAAATCGTAATTTTCGTAGTCACTCTTTTTCACCTGAGTGGCTCTTTTCCCGTCACAAGAAATACCGTGTTCATTTAAAATTTTCTTTGCCGGTGGGTAAACTGGGTTACCTACACCCATAAAAATCTCTTCACTGCTTGTAGCCATTGAGCAAACAGAAAATTCGTTTTCTCTGCCTTGTTTTTTTAACATATCTTTAAATATAAACTCTGCCATAGGACTTCTGCATATATTGCCGTGACAAATGAAATTTACTTTTAACATAATTAAACTAAAACTACCTAA
>JAZRSC010000021.1:0-202184 GCA_045651285.1 Acutalibacteraceae bacterium | reverse complement strand
GCGTTGATTGTAAATTCAATTAATAACTTTTATTTAAACCTTAGTTTGCACAGATTTCGCATTTTGGCACACCCGAAGCGTACACAGGTACGCGAGTTTGGTGTGTCAATGTGCGAAAGGTGTGTAAAATAAGGTTTAAATCCACCAAGCGTCTTTAAGGTCTTCCTTAATTATACATTTCTTAAGAAGCTCAACTGCTTTTTCTAAGCCTTCATTCTGACTCATTAATGAATCTTCGTGTTCTATTGAAATAGCATAGTCGTAGCCTACCATACGAAGATTACTCATAACATCTTTCCAGTAAAGCTCATCGTTACCATAACCAACTGAACGGAAAATCCATGAACGATTGATTTCATCTGCATAAGATTTTGTATCAAGAACACCATTTACTGCAGTATTTAATTTATCAATTTTTGTATCTTTTGCGTGGAAGTGGAATATTGCATCACCTAAAGCACGGATAACAGCAACAGGCTCCATACCCTGCCAGATAAGGTGAGACAAGTCAAGATTTGCACCGATTTCTTTACCAACTGCATTACGAAGTTTTAAAAGACTCTCTGTGTTATATACACAGAAACCTGGGTGAAGCTCGAGAGCTATTTTATCTACACCGTGAGCGGTACTGAATTTAACAAACTCTTTCCAATAAGGAATAAGAACTTCATTCCATTGCCACTCTAAAATTTCACCAAAATCATTAGGCCAAGGGCAAGTAACCCAGTTAGGATGCTTTGCGGTTTCGCAGTCACCTGGGCAACCTGAAAAAGTGTTAATTTGATGAACACCTAATTTTTCTGCCAAAAGAACTGCTTTTCTTAAATCATCATCAAAGCTTTTTGCAATTTCTTTGTTTGGATGCACAGGGTTACCGTGACAGCTTAAAGCACTGATTTCTACATTGTATTTTTTAAGAAGTGCTTTGAATTCTTCTAATGCTTTGTCATCATTTAAAAGTATGTCGGGATTTGCGTGTGCATTACCAGGGTAACCACCACAACCGATTTCAACCATTTCTAAACCTAATGAAGAAAAATATTTTAATGCTTCTTCTAAAGATACGCTACCTAAAAGATTTGTAAGTACACCTAATTTCATTTTTTACACCTCTTAAAAATTTTCTTTAAGCCATTTATAGCTTCTTTTTATATCCTCAAGACCTGTTGGTACTGGGTCATCATTTTCTAAAATTACCCAATCGAGTCCGATTGCTTTTACACCTTTAACAATATCACGTAAATCGTTTTCGCCCTCGCCTAATGCCATTGGTTTATGGTCTTTACCGTCTTTAATATGAATTAAAGCAATCTTATCTTTTTTCTCTACGAGATACTCTGAATTCTTAATACCTGCACAGAAGCTCCAGTATGTATCAACTTCTAATTTACATTGTTCGCCGATAATATCCATAGCAGTTTTACCATCTTTAATATCTTCAAACTCTTCTGTGTGGTTATGGTAGTAAGTATTCATACCAATTTTTTCTGCTTCTGTATTAGCTTTACCTAATACATCTGCAGTGTTTTTTGCCTCTTCGTAAGTTGAGTGTGGGGCACCACCAACACCTAAATATTTAGTGCCGAGTGCTTTATGGAACTCTAATGTTTTTGCGAGGTTATCGCCCTCGAATGCATCAAGACCTAAATGTGTACCAACTATTGTAAGACCTAACTCGTCACATTTACTTTTAAGTTCTTCTGCAGAAAGACCTTGATAACCTGCAAACTCCACACCATCAAAACCGATTTCTTTAACCTTACCTAAAATATCTAATAAATCGTTACCATTTTCAATATGGTCACGAACTGAATATAATTGAACTGCAAATTTCATATTAGTTACCTCTTAATCTTTAAAATATACTGGAACGCCTGTTTTTGCGGACTCATAAATTCCCTCAAGAATACGAGTAACACAAAGCGCCTGTCTTGGCGGTACTGGTACTTCTGTATCATTTAAAATACAGTTTATCCATTTCCTTGCTTCTACATCTTTTGGACTATCGCTTTTTATACCCTCAAAAAATGCCGCGCCACCATTTTCAAAGCTTGGGGTTTCAATAACCTGTCGTTGATTTTTAATGTAGTTTACAACTACTTTATCATCACGGGTATCAACTCCACCCTTATCACCACAAATTGTGTAACAAGCTTCATTCGGGTCAGCAACATTAAGTGCCCAGCTTGACTGAAGATTTATAACTGCACCATTTTTCATTTTGATAAACCCAAATGCAGAATCTTCAACAGTAAACTTCTCTGCATCCCAAGGTCCCCAGTCGTTACCTTGCTCTTCTTTATCTGCCAACTTTCTGAATGTCTGACCTACTACCATTTCAGGCTCGTAGTTATTCATAATCCAGAGAGTCATATCAAGTGCGTGAGTACCAATATCAATAAGTGGGCCACCACCCTGTTCATATTCATTGAGAAATACACCCCAGGTTGGTACTGCTCTGCGTCTTACAGCATAAGCATTTGCGTAGTACATTTCACCAAACTCACCTTTTTCTGCACAAGCCTTAACATAAGCGTTTTCTGCGGTGCATCTGTTCTGGTAACCTATAGAAAGTTTTTTACCTGTTTTCTCTGCAACCTCACACATTTTAACTGCTTCTTCGTAAGTTTTTGCCATAGGCTTTTCGCACATAACATGTTTACCACTTTCAAGTGCGTCAATTGTAATAAAGCTATGTGAACGGTTTGGTGTACAAACATGAACAATATCAATTGTTTCATCCTTTAAAAGTTCTTTATAATCTTCGTATGCTATAGCATCAGGCGTACCATACTCTTTAACTGCTTTTTCGGCTTTTTCTAAAATAATATCGCAAAAAGCAACCATTTCGACTTCTGGAATATCCTTTAATGCTGACATATGTTTACTGTTAGCTATACCACCGCAACCGATGATACCAACTCTCAACTTTGACATAAGGTTATACCCCCTACATTTAGTTTAAATATACCTTTTTATTATACTACATATACAATATATTTCAATAGTATTTCTTCTTTTTTTGCACTGAATATTGAATTTTTTTTACAATTATTGTATATTAAGAAAAGATGATTTTGAAAGGATTTTTATGTATGGCAAAAAAGAAAGTTTATGCAGTCGCAACTTCACATTTAGATACTGTATGGAGTTGGGATTTAGAAGAAACAATAAGAGAATATATTAAGGCCACGCTTTTAGAAAATTTCCACTTGTTTGAAAATTATAAAAGTTACAAATTTTCTTTTGAAGGCTCTTACAGATATGAACTTATGGAGGAATATTACCCTGAGCTTTTCGAGAAAATGAAGAAATACATAGATGAGGGCAGATGGAATGTCTGCGGCTCCGCTTTTGAAAATGGTGATGTAAATGTACCATCACCTGAAGCACTTATGAGAAATATTCTTTATGGTAATTCTTACTTTAACGAAAAATTTGGTAAGCGTTCAGTAGATATTTTCTTACCTGACTGTTTTGGTTTTGGTTGGGCACTTCCAAGTGTTATGCATCACTCAAATTTAAAAGGCTTTACAACTCAAAAGCTCACCTGGGGCTCTGCTTACGGTATGCCTTTTAACATCGGCAGATGGCGTGGTGTTGATGGCAATGAGGTTTTTGCAGTAGTAAACCCTGGTTCATATTCTCGTCCTTTCAATCAAATTCGTGATTGGAATTTTATTCATAGTAAATTAGAAGAAAATGAAAAATTTGGTCTTGACTTGGATTATCAATTCCACGGCACAGGTGACCGTGGTGGTGCTACAAAAGAAGAAAGTGCAGTTCTTTTAGAAGAAGCAGTTAATTTAAATGATGATGAATTAGAAATACACCCTGCTGCCGCAGACGAAATTTTTTATGACCTTGATAATTTAAGTGAAGAAGCCAAAGCAAAACTTCCTTTATGGAACAACGAACTTGTTATGCAAAATCATGCGGTTGGTGGCTACACTTCAAGAGTTATGAGCAAACGCTGGAACAGACATACAGAAGAACTCGGCGATATGGCAGAAAGAAGTGCAGTTATCGCAGATTATCTTGGTACTGCAGCCTACAACAAAACCGCTCTCACTCGTGCGTGGAAACGCGCTATTGCGCACCAATTCCACGATGATATGCCTGGTACATCGTGTCAGAGAGTTTACAAACGCTCATGGAATGATTTATTCGTTTCAATGAATCAGTTTAAAAATGAAATGGAAGCTTCTCTTTCAACACTTGCCCCTCTTATTGACACTTCATTCTGTAAAGGCAGAGCAATTATTGTTTACAACTCAGTAGAACTTAAAAGAAGTGGTGTTGTTACAGTAAGACTGAACAACTTTAAAGCTAAATATGTAAGAGTATTTGACAACAACAAAAAAGAAGTGCCAAGCCAGATTGTTTCAAAGAAAAATGGTATTACAGAAATCATTTTTGTAGCAAATTTAAATGGTGTTTCTTTAAAGTCTTACGATGTACAAGAAAGCAATACCCCATCAGACATTACATCAACTTTAGGTGTTGCCGAGAACACTCTGGAAAATGAAAAATATATTGTATCCTTAAACGAAAATGGCGATATAAAATCTATTATTGATAAATCTATAAATCAAGAACTTTTAAAAGCGCCTATTGTTACAGGACTTTTCAATTACAATGGTTCAGAGCCTTGGCCAGCTTGGGAAATGAATTACGAAGAAGCAAACAAACTTCCTGATAGAATCCCACAGTTAGTTTCAAAAGAAATCATAGAAAACGGTGTAGCTCGCGTTGCTATAAAAGTTACTCAAAAAGATGATAGAAGCACATTTACAAAAATAATTTCTTTAAGTGAAGGCTCAGAAATTGTTAATGTTTATAACGAGGTTGAATGGCAATCACTTCGCACAATGGCAAAAAACATTTTCACACTTACAGCACTTAATGACAAGGCAACATTTGACTTAGGTTTAGGTGCAATTGAACGCGGAAATATGAGCGACAAGCTCTTTGAGGTCCCTGCACAGAAGTGGGCAGATATAACCTCACAAAATGGTGAATTTGGTGTTTCAATTTTAAGTGACTGCAAATACGGTTGGGATAAATATAACATCAACACTCTCCGTCTTACAGCAATTCACACACCTAAAAAGAATTATAGAATTGACTCAATGCAATCTATGATGGACTTAGGTCTTAACAGATATTCTTATGCCATTTTCTCTCACGCTGGTAAGGTTTCAAAAGAAACAAACAAAGAAGCAAGATATTTCACTCAACCACTCGTTGCAATTGAATGCGATAGTCATTCTGGCTCTCTTGGTAGTGAATATTCTTTCCTTTCACTTTCAGATTCAGATGTTATTGTGAGAGCTATAAAAAAGGCTGAAAACAGTGACGAAATTATCATCCGTCTTAATGAAAGCGCAAAAGAGAAAGTTGAAAACTTCACACTTTCAATGGGTGACGGAATTGAAAGTGCAAAAGAAGTTTATGCAAGTGAGAAATTCATAAAAAATGCAACTGTTACCAATGGTAATTTAGTAACATCTTTCGCACCTTATGAAATAAAAACATTTGCATTGAAATTAAAAAATGTAAGTAGTAACAAAGAGCAAACTAACACTACAATTAAGCTTGATTACAATAAAAACATCATTACAAAGCAAGGGCAAAAAGGCGATTTTGAATACACCCTTCCTTATGAAATAACTCCTGAAAGCTTTACTATTTTCGGTACTGAACATAAAATCAATAAAAATGGTAATAACGCTTTAACTTGTGACGGGCAAACAATCGCTATACCTGAAAACAGTAAGAAAATCACACTTGTATGTGCATCATTTACCGATGACAAAAATGCCGAGTTTTCTATTGATAACGAAACAATTAAAAAGCTTATTCCGAGTGCTTATGAAAGAGTAGCCCGTTGGGATATGTATGATTTCAGAGAAACTGCAAAAATCAAAGATTGCTCAGTTGCATTTGAAAGCACTCACTGTCACAAAGACGGCGAAGATGTTTTTGCAAAGTTAGTTTATTTCTTTGATGTTACATTTGATGCCCAAAATAAAAAAGAACTTGTTTTACCAAAAGACTGTGACATTTTAATTATTTCTGCAGTTGCTTCAAACGAAAAGCTTGCAGAAATAAAAACCCCTCTTTTAGAAGAAGTACCAAAACGAAAATTCACTTTCAAAATGACGGAAGAAGAAAAGCAAAACTACAAATTTGAACGCAGAAAAAGTAGTTTGCACGACAAAGGTAACTTCAACAGAAAGGGTTGGGGAAAAGACTACTGATTCGCTACGCTCAAAAAATGCAAAATGCAGAGTTCAGAATACAGAATTTCGGAAGTCCTTCGGACTTTATTGTAATTTAATACGAATAAAAATCGGTTTATCCTATCATTTTAAGTTGAGAACAAAACCAACTAAAAATGATAGGATAATATTGTTTTAATTCATATTATAATTGTAGTATGACTAGTTGTCAGTGGTAGGTCGTTAGTCGTTAACCATAAATCAGTAGTGTTTAGAAAAACTACATTCTCTCATTTACCTCAAATGAAAGAATGTAGTTGTTTTATTGATATTTAATTACAATCAAGGCGAAGCCTTCCAAAATTCTGCACTCTGCATTTTGCATTCTGAATTTAATAAAAATCCCCGACAATTTCTTGTCGGGAAAATTTTTATTAAAGTATTCCGCCAAGTAACATTTTGATGTATGTAACTAAAAGACTTGGTATTGCAACAATGAAGTTTACAATTGTCTGGTCAATTGTACCAAGTGGGTCAGTTGGAAGATGTGTATCTTCTAAATTTTCACCCTTTTGAGTCTTTTTAATTGCATAACTATCAATTTCTGTAATAACTTGTTTTTTCTCTGGATTTTCTTCATCAATATCAGATAATACATAAGCATTATAAATGAGTTTATTACCATCAATTGTAATACCAGCGAAACAACCACCAGCGTTCGGATTTGTTTCGTTACCCTCTTCATCTTTTTCTGAACGAGTTGTAGCATATACATCTGCACAGTCAAAGATTGGGTCCATAGCACTGTCATTTACAGCATATCTCTTTGTACCTGCTGTACTTGGGAGTGCATAAATTGTACCATCCGGATTTACTGCAAATGTTGTTTCAACACCATTGTAAACCTCTGTTACAAATTTTGTATCTTCGCAAACTGCATCGCCTTTAACTTGTTTTGTTCTCATATACATATGGTCGTGACCTGAAAGAACTAAGTCAACATCTGTCTTATCCATAATATCAATAAGAACTTCGCGTAATAAAACTGTATCTGGCTTATTGATGTTTTTACCTGCTGAATAAGGAGCACGGTGTGTTACAACAATTTTCCAATGAGCATCTGAAGAAGTTAAATCATTGATAATCCAGTTTCTTTGTGCTTCTGTCATTGGGTACATATCATTTGTGTTAAGCATACAGAAGTGAGCATTACCATAGTCAAATGAATAGAATGTACCGTTAGTACCATTTAAAAGACCACTTGCACCATTGAGATTGAATGTTGTGTCAAACCAACCAACATTAAATTTGTTTGTAATGTTACCCTCGTGGTTACCAGCAACTGGAGCAATTGTCAATTTGTTGTTATATTTACCGAAGTTATTGCTATAATATTGCCATTCTTCGTTTGTACAATCGTTTACGAAGTCACCCATATTAACAACTAACTCTGCATTTGGGTAAGTTTCCATAGCAGCATTCATAACGAGTGAAGCTTCATAGAAATTTTGGTTATTACTTGCCTGAACATCAGCAATAGCAATAAATGTAAATTTATCGTCACTATTATCTGTAAAGAATGAACCAGTTTCACCCCATACATCATATTCAGCACTACCTAAACGATAGTAATATGTAGTACCTTTTTTAAGACCTGTTGCAACTGCTTTGTGGTTGTAGTAGCCCTGGAAGCTTTTTGATGTTGCTTCAAATGTAACTGCATTCTCAAAGCCTGAAACAAGGTAATCTGAAACTTTAACTACCTGTGCTACTGATTCGCAATCATCAGGTGTAAACCATGAGAAGCCCCTTTGTGTTTTTGTATCACCATAAACTGTACAGCTCTGACGCTCAACTTTGTAGCCTGAAACGTCAATCGCGTCTTCTGCAGATGCTGAGAAAACAAAGCAAGAGAGAAGCATTAAAACTGCAAGTACAGCTGAAAGTGACTTTTTAACTGTATTTTTCATAACTAACCTCCGAATATTCGTACCCATAGTACTGCTATTTTGATTACCCAAGTATTATACACCCAACTTACAATATTTGTCAATGAACAATGTGTACTTTTTTGAGAAAATTTATTGTGCATGTTGTTAGGAACTAGGAATTAGGAAACAGGAAATAGGGCATCGCGATAAATAAAATCACCTTATCATTCAAAGTTGATTTATATACCAACAAAAAATGATAAGGTAAATTAAAATTCACAAAACTAATTCCTAGTTCCTAATTCCTAGTTCCTTAAGCATTGATTCCTTTCAAGAAATCAATGCTCAACTTCGCACACTCAAGCGGAGTTTTTTCCATTGATGGATTATCCTGTTCAACAACTACCCATGAAGCGCCTGCTTTTTCTGATGCCTTTAAAATAGCTTTGAAATCCTGAACACCGTAACCTACTGGTCTGAATTCAAATGTCTGTTCTTTTACTTCAGTTTCTTCTTCCTCAATACCAATAAGTTTGTAAAGTGGGCCACCATTATTTGAACCAACAAAATCTTTAAGGTGAACTACCGGTGCACGACCTGTGTATTTTTCAATATAAGCCGCAGGATTTTCGCCACCAACATTTACCCAACAAGTATCAATTTCTGTCTGTAAAAATTCTGATGGTACTTCATTGTAGAGAATATCGAGTGCATATTCACCGTCGATTTTAATAAATTCAAAATCGTGGTTGTGGTAAAGGAGTTGAAGACCAAGTTCTTTTGCTGCTTCACCGATTTTTCTTATACCTTTAACCGTATCTGCGAAGCCATCTGTACCAGGACGACATTCTTCTGTAAGGTAAGGTACAACAACATATTTACAACCGATTTCTTTATAATCTTTTAAAACTTCCACTGGATTTTCAAGCATATCATAATAAGGCACATGAGCAGAAATTGGTTCCATTTTAAGTTCTGCTAATTTTGCTTTGATTTTTTCAGGTGTTTCACCAAAAAGACCTGCAAATTCTACACCCTCGTAACCTAAAGCCTTAACTTTTTCGAGTGTGCCGTAAAAATCTTTTTCCATATCATCTCTTACTGAATAGAGTTGTAATGCAATTGGGAATTTCATAAAAATTACTCCTTTGAGTTATTATTTTAATAATTCAATTATACAACAATATAAAACATTTTCAATATATTTTTCACATTTTATTGACATTCACTTTAAATAAGTTGTATATTTATATAGTAATTTTTCAGAACAGATATAAGGTGATATTTTATGAAATATGTAGTTGTACTTTATGATGGTATGGCAGACTACCCGGTTGATGATTTAAATGGCAAAACTCCTATGGAAGTAGCAAAAAAGCCAAACCTTGATAAACTTGCAAGATATGGCAAAATGGGTATTGTAAAAACTGTTGGTGACGGTTTGAAGCCTGGTAGCGATATTGCAAATATGAGCGTTTTGGGCTATAACCCAAGAGAATGCTACACAGGTCGTTCACCACTTGAAGCAGTAAGCATTGGTGTTGATATGAAAGACAGTGATATTATCTTCCGTTGTAATTTAGTTACTCTTTCAGATGAAGAAAACTACGAAGACAAAACGATGGTAGATTATAGTGCGGGTGACATTTCTACTAAAGAAGCAAGAGAAATCATCAAATCCGTACAAGAGCATTTTGGTAATGATATTTTTAAATTCTATGGTGGTGTTGCATACAGACATTGCCTTGTATGGAATAATGGTACTTTAGACCTTGGTAAAATGACACCTCCACACGACATTTCAGGCAAAGTAATTAAAGAACATCTATCAACAGCTCCTAATGCACAAGAGCTTATTAGAATGATGAAAGAAAGCTACGACTTTTTAATGGAACACCCTGTAAACAAAGCAAGAATTGCAAAGGGTGAAAAACCGGCAAACTCAATCTGGCTCTGGGGTGAAGGCACAAAACCCGCTTTACCTGACTTTAAAGAAAAATACAATGTACGCGGCTCTATTATTTCTGCAGTTGACTTATTAAAGGGCATTGCAAAGTGTGCTAATATGTCTGCACCAGAGGTTGAAGGTGCAACAGGTTACATTGACACTAACTTTGTAGGCAAAGCAAAATGTGCTATAGATGAACTTAAAACTCACGATTTTGTTTACATACATTTAGAAGCACCGGACGAATGTGGTCACAGAAACGAGCCACACAACAAGGTAAAAGCTCTTGAAATGATTGATGAACAGGTTTTAGGTGTAATTTTACCTGAGCTTGAAAAACTCGATGATTATAAAATCATGATTTTACCAGACCACCCTACACCAATTAAAACTATGACTCACGCAAGTGACCCTGTACCATATATGATTTACCAGAAATCAAAACACGCAGACAGTGGAATTGAAACATTCACAGAAAGCACCGCAAAGTCAACAGGAGTATTTGTTGAAATTGGGCACGAGTTGATGAACGAGTTCATCTTTTGAATGCAGAATGCAGAATGCAGAATGCTGAATGCTGAGTGCTGAGTGCTGAATTAAGCGTCTGCGACGCAATTATAATATTATAAAAACAACTACATTCTTTCATTTAGATTTAATCTGATGAGAGAATGTAGTTTGTTTTACTAGTTCCTATTTCCTATTTCCTATTTCCTAACATCTAACACCTAACATCTAACACCTACTAGCAACTTGCAACTTGTAACTGCATATACTGATATCGGTGAAGTGTATGGTAAAGTTTTATTTTAAACCGAGAAGACGAAAAATACATATAAAAGCAAAAAGATATATTCCGAGAAAACAAAAACACGCACTCACCTTTAAAATAGTGTGCGTGTTTTTAATTTTTGCTACAATTTTTATTCTTCTTGATATTCCTATAAGACCAGTTGTAAGAGAAAACGCAAATTATATAGTAAAAAACGAAGTTACAATTATGATAAACGAATGTGTTGCAGATTATATTCAAGAAAACAACATAATTTACACAGATTTAGTGACAATTTCATTAAATGACAAAAAAGAAGTCAATGCACTTGAAACAAACACAATAGCAATAAACAAGTTAAAAGCAGATATAACAAATTCTATTGCAAACGAACTCAAAGATAGTCGTGGTGAAAAAATAAGAGTTTCATTAGGCAACCTTCTTGACAGTTACATTTTAGACCATATCGGTATTGAATTTCAGGTGAAATTAACTGACTACGGATTTATAGAAACCGATATTATTACGAGTTTTAAAAGCACAGGAATAAATCAGACTCTACACAAAATAAACTTAAAAATAAAGGTAGATGTAAATATAAATGTCGGTACACTTTACCAGACCGAAACAGTAGAAACCGAAATTCTTTTAGCTGAAACCGTGATGCTTGGGAATGTACCTGAGATGTATATAAAATAAGTGCTGAGCACGCAGTAATTATAATTGAGAATTGAAAGTTGAAAATTGAAAATTTCGGAACGCTACGCGTTGATTATAATTATTAGTTAATAAAAACAACAAAATTCTATCATTTTTAGTTAATGATAACTTTAAATGATAGAATTTTATTATTTGTATTAAAGTTTTACTTTTTGCAAACCAAAAAATGAAAATGCAAATTAGCCACTACAACAATTTATTACAATTGCGTCGCAGACCCTTAATTCTCAATTTTCAATTCTCAACTTTCAATTATAACTTATCAACATCCGCTTCAGTAATAATATGGAAGCCTGAGGTTGTTAATGCTTTCATTGCTAAATCGTTATCTTCAACTCTTAAAACAACATAAGCGTGTCTTTCTGTTCTTGCCATAAAAGCGTAAAGATACTCTAAATTTATTTTATTTTCAGAAAGAACCTTTAATGCTTCTGTAAGTTTACCAGGAGCGTCACCAATTTTAACGCCAACAACATCTGTAACTTTTATAAGATAGCCTGCTTCAGTAAGCATTTTTTCTGCAGAAACAACATCATTAACAATAAGACGAAGTATGCCGAATTCCTGAGTTTCTGCAATAGATAATGCTCTGATATTTATATTGTTTTCAGAAAGTATTTCAGTTATAGGAATAACTGCGCCTTGTTTATTTTCAACAAATACTGTTAACTGTTTAATAGACATAATCAATTCTCCTCTCAAAATTATATAAGTTTTCTCTTATCAACAACACGAACTGCTTTACCTTCGCTACGAGCAATAGACTTCGGTGCAACAAGATGAACTTGCGGATTTATACCAAGCATAATCTTCATTGCATTTGCAAGGCTCTTTTCCATAGCGAGAATATCGCTTACCTTATCTGTGAATTTTTCAGGTGTCATTTCAACATTTACTTCAAATGTATCGTTATTATTTACTCTATCAATAACAATCTGATAGTTTGGTTCATAACCCTCTTTAATAAGAACTGTTTCAATCTGACTTGGGAAAACATTTACACCACGAATTATAAGCATATCATCAGTTCTACCCATAGGTTTAGCCATTTTTACAAGTGTACGTCCGCATGAGCATTTTTCACGGCTTAACACACAAATATCACGGGTACGGTAACGAAGTAATGGGAATGCTTCCTTGTCAAGAGAAGTAAACACGAGTTCACCTTTACTTCCCTCAGGTAAAACCTCACCTGTGTCAGGGTCAATAATTTCTGCATAGAAATGGTCTTCATTTACATGCATACCTGTTTGTTCAGAACATTCAAAAGCAACACCAGGACCTGATGTTTCAGTAAGACCATAAATATCATAAGCTTTAATACCAAGAGTTGCCTCAATACCTCTACGCATTTCCTCTGTCCAAGGCTCTGCACCAAAAATACCCGCTTTAAGAGGAATATCTTCTGGTTTGTAACCTTGTTCTTTTAAGCTTTCGCCAATATATGCAGCATAAGATGGTGTACAACAAAGAATTGTTGCCCCGAGGTCTTCCATAAATTGAATCTGGCGCTCTGTATTACCTGATGACATTGGTAAAGTAAGACAACCAACTTTATGTGAACCACCGTGGAGACCTGCACCACCTGTGAAAAGACCATAACCGTACGCTACCTGACAAACATCCTTTTTGCTACCACCTGCAGCAACAATAGCACGAGCACAACAATCTTCCCATAAATCTACGTCGTGCTGGGTATAGAAAGCAACAACTCTACGACCTGTTGTACCTGATGTAGAATGGATACGAACACAATCTTCAAGAGGCTTTGCTAAAAGACCATAAGGATATGCATCTCTTAAATCTGCTTTTGAAATAAATGGAAGTTTATGTAAATCATCTATACCCTTAATATCACCAGGCTTTACACCCTTTTCATCCATAAGATTACGATAATAAGGAACATTTTCGTAAACATGTTTTACTTGCTTAACTAATTTTTCTGATTGAAGCTTTTTCATCTCCTCACGAGACATAGTTTCAATTTCTTTTTGATAGTAATTTTGTAACATTTTTGTACACCCTTTCTGTTTTGTCTTTTTTGGGAATGTGAAAGAGCAAATAAAAAACGCCCTCCGCATTCCGAAGAATACAGAGGACGAGATATTTTCCCGTGGTACCACCTCAGTTTGTCGCAACCTCACGATAACGACCTTATCAGGTACTATCATACCCTTAGTTCTGTTACGGGAACACCCGTTGCATCCTACTTAAATTTTCTTTTGTTCAGTGCACTGCTAACAGAAGGAATTCGAGAAAGACACCCTCATTGTCTCGCACCAACCGACAACTCTCTTAAGATTCGTTCTAACCTACTAATTTCTGCTCATCGCATTTAATAAATTGAATATACCATTATGAAAAAGAAATGTCAATACTTTATTTTAATTTTTACGAATTATATCCGAGTTCAAACGCTTTAAGATTTACCTCCAAAAACTTTTCAGGAACATTTTGCTTTAAAGCATCTAACCATATATCTTTTTCAATATCTGTAGTCTTAGCCATAGCACCTATTAAAACAACATTTGCAGATTTCGGGTTACCCGCTTCTACTGCTTTTGAAAGTGCGTCAAGTGTATGAATTTCAACACCCGCATTTTTAATTGCGTCAATAACACCATCTGGATATTCTGCATCACCTATTACAACTGACATAGGGTCAATTTTTTGTGTGTTGGTAACAATTTTACCACCGATTTTAAGGTGATTTAACCAGCGAGCTGCTTCTAATTGTTCAAATGCTAAAATAATATCTGCTTCACCGAGGCCTACAACTGGTGAATAAACCTTATCACCATATTTAACATAAGTAACAACAGAGCCACCGCGTTGACTCATACCGTGAACTTCAGATACTTTAACATCGTAACCCTTTAAAAGAAGTGCAGTACCTAAAATTCTACTTGAAAGAAGTGTACCTTGACCGCCTACACCAACTATCATAATTGATTTAACCATTTTACTGCACCTCCTTATTCTACGATTGCGTCAAATTTGCAAAGTTGTTCGCAAACACCGCAACCTAAACATTGTGTAAAGTCAATTTGTGCTTTTCCATCTTTCATACTGATTGCAGGGCAACCAATTTTCATACAAGCCTTACAAGATTTACATTTATCTGTATCCACTTTTAACGCAGGCTTGTGCTTAACAGTTTTAAGTAATGCACAAGGTCTTCTTGAAATAACAACTGCTGCTTCGTTTAAAGAAAGTGCATTTTTAATTGTGGTTTCTGTTTCTTTTAAATCGTAAGGGTCAACAACAAACACATTTTTAATACCGACTGCTTCGCAGAGCTTTTCAAGGCTTACTGCAGTTGCTGGGTCACCTTTAATATTTTTACCAGTTGTTGGGTTTTGCTGGTGACCTGTCATACCAGTAATACTGTTATCAAGAATAATAGTAACAGAATTTGTATTGTTATAAGCAATATCTATAAGACCTGTAACCCCTGAATGTATAAATGTTGAGTCACCAATAACTGCAACACTTCTGTTTGCATTCTGAGGGGCTGCTAAATTTCTGCCGTGAAGACCTGAAATACTACCACCCATACAAAGAACTGTATCCATCATACCGAGTGGCTTTGAGCCGCCTAATGTGTAACAACCTATATCACCACAAACAGTAACATTAAGTCTTTTAAGAGCATAGAAAAGACCACGGTGAGGGCAACCTGCACAAAGCACAGGTGGACGAGCTGGAATATTTACATCTGCTGTAACACTCTTAACATCTTCACCTAAAACAACTTTTTTAATAAGACCTTGTGAATATTCACCCAAAAGTGTAAATGCTTCTTTGCCGATAACATTCACACCGAGTTTTTTACAATGTGTTTCAATGTAGTCATCAAGCTCTTCGAGTACATAAACTGTTTCACATTCATTACAGAAATCTTTTATGAGCTTTTCAGGGAGTGGGTAAACACAACCTAATTTTAAGTAAGATGCATTGTCACCCAATGCTTCTTTTGCATAAGTGTATGTAATACCTGATGTAATAACACCAATTTTTTTACTGTTGTATTCAACAGTATTAAGACCAATGCTGACTGCTTCTTTTTCACAGAATTCTGTCTGTGCTAAAATGCGTTTTTCAACCTCTATATGCTTTACCTTTGCATTCGCAGGTACCATAACATATTTCTGTGGATTTTTTTCATAAGTTTTAAGACCATTGTCAGTTCTTTCACCAACTTCTGCAAGGCTTCTTGAGTGAGAAACTCTTGTGGTAAGTCTTAAAAGAACAGGTGTGTCAAACTTTTCTGAAAGTTCAAAAGCCAATTTTGAATATTTAAGACACTCCCCAGAATCAGAGGGCTCTAACATCATAATTTTTGAAGCCTTTGCATAATGACGACTATCTTGCTCATTTTGTGATGAGTGCATACCAGGGTCATCTGCAACAATAATAATGAGACCTGCATTTACACCTGTGTAAGAAGAGGTGAAAAGTGGGTCTGCTGCAACATTAAGACCGACATGCTTCATAGCACAGAATGAACGAGCACCTGCAACTGCCGCACCAAAAGCAACCTCACAAGCAACCTTTTCATTTGGTGCCCATTCACTTTTAATTTCATCGTATGTAGCAATAAATTCTGTAATTTCAGTACTTGGTGTACCAGGGTAGCTTGAAGCAACTCTACAACCCGCCTCGTAAAGTCCACGAGCAACTGCTTCATTACCTAAAAGTAATTTTTTCATAACTCAATCTTTCTCTCTATAAAATATAATTTATTTAATTTCGTTCTGTTTTGCAACAACGCTTTCGCCACAATACATTTCGCGTAATTTTGGTTTTTCTATTTTACCTGTAGGGTTACGCGGAACAGTAGCAAAAATAACTTTTCTTGGTCGTTTATATCTCGGTAAATCATAACAGAAGTCGTTTATGTCTTCCTCTGTAAGAGTTTCACCATCTTTAACCTCTATAATTGCAGTCGCAATTTCACCAAGTCGTGCATCAGGAAGACCAATAACTGCAACATCCTTAATAGCACTGTGTTTTCTCAAGAAATCCTCTATCTGTACAGGGTAAAGGTTTTCACCACCAGAAATAATAACATCTTTTTTTCTGTCAACAAGAAATATGAAACCATCTTCATCTTCTCTTGCCATATCACCTGTAAAGAGCCAACCATCACGAAGAACATCGTTAGTTGCTTTTCCATCTTTGTAGTAGCAAGTCATAACACCAGGACCTTTGACTACTAACTCACCTACATCGCCTTTTTCAACAACTTCGCCTTTTTCATTTACGATTTTAACTTCCCAACCATAACCTGCTTTACCTATAGCACCAACCTTGTGAACATTCTCAACACCTAAGTGAACACAACCAGGACCTATTGATTCGCTAAGACCATAGTTTGTATCATACTCGTGGTGCGGAAAAACAGAAAGCCATCGTTTAATAAGACTTGGTGGTACAGGCTGTGCACCTATGTGCATAAGTCTCCATTGTGAAAGCTCATATTGGGATAAATCAATATCATTTCTGTCAATAGCATCAAGAATATCTTGTGCCCACGGAACTAAAAGCCATATAATTGAACATTTTTCATCACTTGCAGTTTTAATAATCCATTGTGGCTTTGTACCCTTTAAAATAACTGCTTTACCACCTACAACAAGTGAACCGAACCAGTGCATTTTTGCACCTGTATGGTAAAGTGGTGGAATACATAAAAATACATCTTCTTTTGTTTGTGAGTGGTGTGCCTGTTCTGTTTTTGCCGCGTGAACAAGACTTCTGTGAGCGTGTAAAATCGCTTTTGGGAAGCCTGTTGTACCTGATGAAAAATAAACTGCGGCATCGTCATCGTCGGAAAGTGTAATATCTGGTGCTTTTGTTGAACAATATGTAACAAGTTCATCATAACTTTCTGAGAATGTAGGGCAATCCTCACCAACATAAAATGTATATTTTACATCAGGAATTCTGTCGCAGATTTCTTCAACACGACCAATAAATTCAGGACCGAAAACTAACACATCACTATCTGAAAGCTTTAAGCAATATTTAATTTCCTCTGCGGTGTAACGATAATTGAGCGGAACTGCTAACGCACCCGCTTTTAAAATACCGAAATAAACAGGAAGCCATTCAAGACTATTCATTAAAAGAATAGCAACTCTGTCACCTTTTTTTATTCCTCTTGAAAGAAGGAGATTGCAAAAGCGGTTTGCTTTTTTGTCAAACTCGCCCCAAGTCATTTCTTTTCTTACAGAGTTTGTGTTACCTGGCTCAATAAGTGAATATTCACGCCAGGTCATTCTGCTTTTTTCTTCCACCTCGGGATTGATTTCAACTAATGCAACATCATCTTTAAATTTTATTGCATTATTTACAAGATATTCCGTAATAGGCAAATTTTTCATTCCTTTATACTATATTATTGCTCATAAAAATACATAGTAAATAATACACCTATTTACTTAAAGTGTCAACATAATTTTCAATATCAAATTTTTCGACAGGACTATTGTTTTTAAGGTAAAGTGGGTGATGTGGGTGACCTTTTACAGAACGCTTACCTACTGTAAACCATTCTGCTCCGAATTCGTTGCCAATCTCAATCATTTCTTTAACACAATTTATTAAGTATGGTCTTTTCTCAATAATAGTCCCCCAAGCCGCCCAAACAGCAGGAGTGTAACCAGTTTTATAAGAAGAAAGAATATAACGAAACGCTTTCATATTTTCATTATGTAAAAATTCGTTACTACAAGAGTCCATATCATTCGGGTTAGTCGCTCTTTGTGCATAGACATTAAACATAATAAAACTGTCGTAACCGTTAAATCTTGCAGTTCTTTCAACTGATTTTAAAGTATTGTCGAGGTCATCAGGTTTTGCGGTAGATGGATTTATTCCAATACAGATAAGCGGATTTTCTCCCCTTGTACCTAAAATATAACGATAGTCAACATATTCATTCGGAACATAAATCCATTTATTAATATCATATTCATAAGAACCGTTCTTTTCATTCTCGAGTGCTTCACTGAATGATAAAATATCTAATTTTTGTGTTTCACAAGTTGGAATATGCATATTTCACCTCAAAAAAATAATTGTCTTGTAACTTTTTTCATATACTATATTATACCCCTTAAGCATATATTTTTCAACACATAAAGCCTCTTTTAGACAATTATTTTTTGCTTTGGTTATTTCTTGACATTTTCCTACAATATATTATAATTAAACTGTATATATTTATTTGAAAGAAGGCATATTTATGTACCATTCAATGACTATTGCAGGACTCGAGAGAAAACTCCCTTTATGCAAATTAAATGACGACCTCAAAATTGCAGCTTTTGTTATTTTTGGTGATGCTGAATTAACGGTTGCATGTGCAAGAGATTTATTAGAAAAAGCACCTGAATTTGATTACATAATCACAGCAGAAGCAAAGGGTATTCCACTTGCTCACGAAATGTCAAGACAGAGCGGTAAAAAATACTTTGTTGCAAGAAAAAAACCAAAGCTTTATATGACAGGCGTTTTTGAAGCAGTTGTTAACTCAATTACAACTGAGGGTGAACAAAAGCTTTATTTAGATACTGCCGAAGCAGAAGAAATAAAAGGAAAACGCGTTATTATCGCAGATGATGTTATTTCTCTTGGTGAATCTTTAAAAGCAGTACAGACACTTTTAGAAAAAGCTGGTGCAAATGTTGTTGCTAATATGACAATTCTTGCAGAGGGTGACGCCGCTGACAGAAAAGATATTATTTATTTAGAAAGACTTCCACTTTTTAAAAATGACGGAACGGTATTAGAATAATGGCTGGAAAACTTTTTGTTGTTGGCACACCTATTGGTAATCTTGGTGATTTTTCACCGAGAGCAGTTGAAACACTTTCCTCTTGCGATTTTATTGCCGCAGAGGATACAAGAGTAACCATCAAACTTTTAAACCATTTCGGTATAAAAAAGCCTATGATAAGCTACTACGAGCACAACAAAGCTGGTCGTGGCAACAAAATTATAGAAAGAATTTTAAATGGTGAAACCTGTGCACTCGTTTCAGATGCGGGTATGCCTATTATTTCAGACCCCGGTGAAGATTTAACAAAGCTTTGCTATGAAAATAATATTGAAGTGTGTGCAGTACCGGGCCCCAGTGCCCTTATAACTGCTCTTGCAATTTCGGGAATGAGTGCGGGCAGATTTACATTTGAGGGTTTTTTGACTACTGCAAAGCAGAACAGAAAAAAGCATTTAGAAGAATTAGTAAATGAAAAGCGCACTATGATTTTTTACGAAGCACCACACAAATTACCTGCCACATTAAAAGATATGGCAGAGTATTTTGGTGACAGAAAAATAGCACTCGTTAAAGAACTTACTAAAATTCACGAAAATGTTGAACACACCACACTTTATGAAGCTTCTGAAAAATACAGCGAGGTTGCTCCGAAAGGCGAATTTGTTGTAATAGTAGAGGGCAAACCAGAAGAACTGGAAGAAGAAATCACTTTAGAAGTTGCAACCGCTATGGCAAAAGAATTAGTTGAAAACGGTGTTTCAATCAACGAAGCTTCTAAAGAGATTGCAAAGAAAACAGGACTTAAAAAGAGTGATATATATAAATCTTTACAAGGGTGATTAAATGTTATTTGGTGTACAATGGTACTTATGGGTGTTGCTTTTAGTTGTTTCCATCTTAGCAATATTCGTATGTATAAAAGCATCGGCTGCTTCAAGAACAAGACGAGAAAAACTAAAAAAAGAAGCAGAAATATGGAAAAAAGATTATGAATTAAGACAAGAGTTCAGAACTCTAACTTCAGAAAAAATTAATTCTACCGACAACAACAAAATGCTTTCGGGTGTTTGTATGAATATTCAGATTGAATTAGAAAATGCACCCGATATGAACGAAGCCTTTTTTAAGTTACCGGATGAAAAGAAATATATTTACTGTTTAGAGTACTTTGATGAAGACGCTATAAAAAGTCTTTCAACATTTTTCAAAAACAATGGTGCTCCCCTTACAGATTTTGTTATTGATGCAATAAAAGCAGTTGGTTACAATGAGATTTTACCACTTGTAGAAACACTTCACCCGATGTACGATGACAACAGTGACGTCTCAATCGATTACCCGGTAATTGAAAAAACTGACGATAAATTTAAAGAAATTTACAACCAGAATAAACTTTACGATTTAGTTACTAAATATGTAAAAGCTAACAAAGAAATATTTATTGATTAGGAGTTAAATATGGCTAAGTTTTATCTTTCTGCATTTGCCGATGAAGCTGGTGGCGGAATAAAAGAACAGATTGACGCATTAAAATCTCACGGAATGACTCATTTAGAACCACGCGGACTTGATGAGGGTAACATTTCACTTTATACAGTTGAGCAAGCAAAAAAACTCAAAAAAATTTTAGATGAAAATGGTATTGAAATTTCTTCAATCGGCTCACATTACGGTAAAATTAAAATCACAGAAGATTTTACTGAGCATTTTGAAAACTTCAAAAACTGTGTTGATGTTGCAAAAGTTTTAGGCACAAAAAGAATAAGAATGTTCAGTTTCTACTTTTCTGAAAATGATAAGTACGAAGATTATAAAGACGAGGTTTTCAATAGAATTGAAAAAATGTGCGACTATGCACTCGAAAACGGAATTTACTGTTGCCACGAAAATGAAAAAGGCATTTATGGTGATAATGCAGAAAGATGCTTTGAAATTCTTTCTCATTTCAAAGGTAAATTAAAAGGTGTTTTTGACCCTGCAAACTTTATTCAATGCGGTGTAGATATTTTGCCTGCATTTGAACTTTTAAAAGATTACATTGATTATCTTCACATTAAAGATTGTGTTTATAGTGACGGTAGCATTCGCCCAGCAGGACTTGGTGACGGTAAAATAGTTGAGCTTTTAAAACGCTTTAACGAAACAAATACTGGTGACACATTCTTGACACTTGAGCCGCATTTGAAAGTATTTGACGGACTTAAAGACCTTGAAGAAGAAGGTGGCACTGCAGACAAATTAAAAGATGATTTCACTTACAAAACAAATCGTGAAGCGTTTGATGTTGCGGCTAATGCATTAAAAGACTGCATTAAAAATGCAGGACTTGAAGAAAACACAGTAATTAAACATTAAAAATAAAGCACACTTGAAACAACATCAAGTGTGCTTTGTTTTATATATTTACAATTATCGTAAACACTTCATTCTCATATTTTATAAGCATATCACCTTTGTGTTTGTCAACGGTTCTTTTTATGCTCTTTAAACCGAGACCATGGTTTTCTTTATCGGTTTTTGAAGAAATATAACTCCCTGCCCTTTTCTTTGGTGCTTCAGGTGACGGATTTTTAATTGAAATAAAAATACCGCTTTCATCATTTGTTATTTTTGTTTCAATATATCTATCACTCATTTTTTCTACTTTGACATTTGCTTCAATTGCGTTGTCGAGCGCGTTACTTAAAATTGTACATATATCCATACTCGGCACAGTAATCTTTTCAAGTGATTCCACCTGAAAATGTGTTGCAATTCCACTTTTTTGTGCAAGGAGCATTTTTTCGTTTATAACCGCATCTATTGCAGAATTTTTGCTCATTGAAATATATGTTGTCTCTTCAACTGCATCGGTCATTTTTTCAAGATACTCCAAAAGCTCTTCCTTTGTACCATTTTCTGCTATACCCTTTAAAGAGAATATATGATTTTTCAAGTCGTGTCTTAACTCTCTTGTTCTGTTATAGCTTTCTTCAATTCTTAAAAATGACTCTTTTTCAAGGCGCATCTGCGTATTTAAAAGGTCTTGTCGTCTTTGCATTTCTAACTGATTGTGAAGTCGTGAGAAAAGCATAAACACAAGTACATTTATAAAAAGAATACCAATTGTTGAAACAATAATATAAGCATTTATTTCTTCACCAGGTGCTAAACGGTCTATATAATACTGGTAAACTGTAAGTGTACCAAGTGTAGTAACAGGCACAGTAAGAAGTAAAAGCCAATACCTTAAAGGCACATTTTTATTTTTTGATTTTGTGAAAAGACCTAAAAGAATAATTATTAAAAGCATAATTATATTAGGCATTTCAATTGACAGGATTCTGTAAAAGAAACTTTCAGTATCCATATAAGGAATTTTTGTTATGTATTCATCTATAAAGAATGAAAAAGCAAAATAAGACACTAATTTTGAAAGTGCTACAAACAACGAATAAATCACTACAAAAACAGCTTTCAGGCGCTTTTGACCGTCATAAATTAAAAAGACTATAGCAATCATTAATAGCATCTGAATAACGGTTTTAATATTACCACTCTGACCTGTTTCCTGTAGTGCTAAAAGAATCCCTGCACTTATTACAAAAGCTATTCTTTTCGGGTTTTTACTTTTGAATTTTTCCTCAAAAAACACATTCATAAGTAAAAACGCAAGAAGAATTTCTAATGTTGAAGAAAAAAGTCTTATTAAATAGAATAGCGATGTTTCTAAAAATTCTAACATTTAACTACCTCTTTGACCATAAATAAGCGTCTTTAACCTTTGTTGCCTTGCTTTTACTTACAGGCAGACTGAAACCATTTACAAGCAAAGCTGAATCTTTTGACACACTTTTAATTTTTTGTGCATTTACTAAGTAACTCTGGTGTGTTCTTATAAAATCTTTTTCTTTAAGTTCATCTTCTACATTGTCAAGTTTCTCATAAAAAGAAATAACCTCGTTTTTAGTGTGTACATTTAAAAGTCGTTTGTTGCTTTCAAAATATAAAATATCTGAAAGCGGAATATTTTTAACGCTCGAAGATGTTTTAACAGTAAAAAAACTTGTGTTGAGTTTTTTTAGTTCCGTAAGGCACTCACCAAAAACGCGTGAAAACGCATTGACTAAATCCGTCTTTAAAATGTAACGAAATGCCTTTACTTCGTACCCTGAAAAAACATACTCGGCAGAAGATGTAATAAACACAATAAGCGAATTTACACCAATATCTCTTAAAAGTTTTGCACACTCAACACCGTTTAATGTTTTCATTTTTATATCGAGAAAAATGATATCAAAGTTCTGTGTATTGTTTTCACATTTTTTAAGAAGCTCGCTACCGTCATAAAACACAGAAACTGCTGCTTCCAAATCATTTTTCGCTAAAAATTCCGTTGTACGATTTTCTATATAATCACATATTTTCTTTTCATCATCACAAATTGCGATTGTAAGCATTATAACCACCTGCCCCAATTATTTATACTATATCATAAATAATAGTAAATTACTACTGTTTTATATTTTCTACTTAAAATCCATACTCAAGTATTTCAACAAAATACATAATAACCCCTGTTCCCACAAAAGATGTTATAATTGAAGAGAGTACTAACGGATGAACAAACACTCTTGGATTTTTTCTTTTTGCTAATTCTATAAAAGAAACAACAATTAAAAATACCGTTATAATTATCGGCAAAACAAAACCTATATTAGTTTGATAATGTAAAAAAACTACCGCCATTACAATCAGAAAAATAATACTTCCAAAATAGTCGATAAAACCCCGATTTTCCAATGACAAATTTGATAGCAAATACATTATACCAATAAGAGCAATTATTTCACCATAAAATATAGTTGTAACTAAACAAACCTTTTTTACTATTGGTTCTAATTTCCAATTTTCACTTTTTAAAAATTTCATAATACCCACCCTTACAAATATCACTCTAAATAAAAAAATACAGACGAAGTTTTACCTTCATCTGTATTTTATTCTTTTTAATATAAAATTTGCTATAAATGTAACTTTTGGATGTATTTTTGTAATTTTTGGTTATTTTGCGGTTGTGGTGATACCTTTTGTATCGTAATAACTATTACTTACTTTTTCGTCTGTAGTGTCAGATAAAGCTCTTACTGTATAAGTGTATTTCACTCCACTTTTAGCAGTTTTATCTTTATATCCGCAGTATTCTACGCCATCGAAATTTTTAGTAAATTCAACATAGGTAAATTCATTTATGCGTTTCCATTTTGTTTCGCCTTCAGCTTTTCTGTAAACAATAAACCTTCTGCTTTCATCTGATGTATCTTTCCAATAAACATTTACTGTACCATCTGAATTTCTTTCAGTTTTATAAAGTTCAGGAATACCTACAATTGTTATTTTATCCTCATATCTTACTGCTTTTGTATCTGATTCGTATGCATACACAACAAAATCAATATAAATATCTTTTGGAACAGTAACATCTGTTTCTAATATTGCAACCCCAACACCGTTAGCATCAGCATTAAATTCAACTTCTTTTGTTTCGCCGCTTTGTGGGTCGGTATATGTCACTTTGAATTTTTTCGCCTTTGGATCATCATATGCATCGTCTATTGAAAAAGTCACCTTAACGCCATTCGGAACAGGTGTTGTAGATATATCTAAATATCTTGGAGGAAATCTTGTTTCAAAAACATTTTCGTCAATTGGTGATTCACAACCATCAACTACATAAACAACACTAAACCTATAATTTTCAAAAAAATTATATGAGCAAACAGGAACACTACCTTGGGTTCCTTCTACTTCACCACAAACATTCCAAATACCGCTTTCGTTTTGGTAATAAAGTTTTTTTACTATATCCTTATTATCATCGGTTATTTCTATTGCATTACTATAACCATGTACACTTAACATCTTTGCTGTATTTTTGAGATTTGACATATCAAGTCTTGCCACAGATTCTTTTGCTGGTGTTTCTGTTACAACTACATTATCAATAACGAGTTTAACAATATAACTATATTTCTTACCATATTCAGTTGTTTTATCAATATAGGTTATTTTCCCTGTATTTGTTTTATCACCATCAATAGTTGCAATCAATTCATAATTTAATTCTGTGACACCATCAACAATTTCAGCTCTATTAATTTCATACTTATCAGCAGCAGAAATATTTTTCCATGTTATTCTATTCCCCTCTGTAACATTATCTATACCATAAATAGAAATATCTGGTACTACATTGATTTTACTTGGTTTAGAATAATCACTATAATTTATGCCATCACGAATTGCACGAACAGAATATTCCAATTCGCCATATTTTTCTGGGTTAAATTGAACTAACGTGAAACTATACATTTTATCAACATTAAATTTATCAAGTTCTATCCACTCCCCACCAGGTACTCTGTAATAAACGGCATACTGTGAGGCATAAGCTACATTTTTGATATTTATACGCATAATATCGCTATATTCATTATAATCATGAAGGCGTATTTCAGGTGTTTCAAGTTGTACAATCATTACCCCCTCAGACGAGTATGACCCACGACAAGTTTTCCCCTCTGAACGAACTGTATAAATAAATGAACTTTCTGCATTTGCAGTTGTGTCTGTAAATTCTGTTACATCACCTGACACCTTACTTAAAACTACCCATGAAGCACCCTTTTCAAGAGTCTTTTTGTAAACTGTGTAAGCGTTAGCACCTGTTACCTTATTCCAGGTAATTTTAAGTCCGTTTTCTGCAACTTCTACAGGGTTAAGAGTTGGTTGTGTTACAAAATCTACTGTTTTATTTACATTATAATACCAGCTCATTGCATTACCATTAGAAGTAGGAATAACAGCTCTTACTGTATATTTATAATTTTTACCATTTTTTGCTGTTGTATCATAATAAGTTGTGCCCCTGTAATTACTGTTTATAAGCTTCCAACTGCCACCATTTTCACTTCTGTAAACTCTGTAATATGCAGAATTTGAAATATTATTCCACTTAACCTGAATTCTGTTATCACTTGTTGTAGCAACTGAACTGATTTTTGGGGCTTTTGCAAAAAGACAAGAAAGTCCGTTGTAAAGGTATCTTGAAGCAGTGCCACTTTTGTTAAGTGCTTTTACAGTATAAATATATTTACCATTTTTATCTTTTATAGATTTATCAGTAAAAGAAAGTGTTGAACCATTTACAATACCAACTCTTGTCCATTTTGTACCGGTCATACTTCTGCGATAAATTGCATATTTTGTAGCTTCACCGGAAAGTTTAAGCCATTTAATTGTAGGTCCGTTTACAGTATTGGTAACACTCTTTAAAATAACCATTTTCTGATTAAATTTTGCTTCTCTGGTTACCGATAATTTAAATGTCTGCAACGAAGTTTCAGAAACAGTAACATTACCATAATCATCAATTCTCGCAGCGTATGTTGCACCATAAAATGTTCCGGTTTTAAACACACCTTTTAATTTAATAAGTGGTGACCACGAATAACTACCGCTTTCAGCACAATATGTATAATCTCCTGTAACTAATTTTGTCATTTTCTTATCTGTATATATTTCGTAAAAGAAATACATATCATCATAATTAGAATTTATATAGAAATTAAGATAATCGTGTGTATTGTAAACCTTTACAGTGCTTACTGCTTTGCTTATTTTAGCATCTGTTGTAAGCATATAGCCATAATTAGTTGATGTTGTATCAATACTTACAGCATTTGCAACAATTGACACAACACCGAAAAGCATAACTATTGCTAAAAGGGTTGATAATAATCTTTTTGTCGTTTTCATTTAAATTTCTCTCCTTTTGTGTTAATTCAGTTCATCTAAATCTGAAAGATTGAAATCAGGTACAATTTCCTCGTCACCCGAATCTGAAAAACCATTACCAACTAAATTACCATCCACCGGGGGAAGATTATTTTCATCAAATACTGTTGTTTCTGGCGGATATTCTCCGTGTATAAAATGGTAATTTATACGATATCGGTATTCATCAAGCATATCTTGCATATCAAAAATAAGCTCGGTGGTATTCTGATACTCTCCCTCATCTTCGTGAAACTCAACATTTTCTTCGTAATATGGGTCGTTATAATATTCCTGATAACTCTCCGTTACAGGCTCTGTTGTAGTTTCTTCTACATAAGCTTCAGTTGTTGGTTCTTCTATAACCACCTCTTCTGTAAAGGTTTCTTCCTTTACAGGCTCTTTTGGTGTTTCATTTTTAGCAGAAACCTCAGGCACTGTTGCAAAAAGCACAAACGAACACACAGCAACACCTAAAAACAGAGTTAACACTATTTTCAATGTCTTTTTGTAGGACACAACTGCTTTTATTCGGTCTTTTATGCTGACTTCACCAAATGCTAACGGGTGAATAAGTCCTCTGCCCTCATTTACTGCACAGCTTAAAAGTGCTTCTGCATAAAACTTTCTTTTTTCTAAAGTATAATTTTTTATTACGCGTTCATCACAAGCAAGCTCAATATCTATAGTAAGAAGTTTAAAGCAAACCCAGACTAATGGATTATACCAATGAACTGCAAGTAACATAAACGCAACCAGCTTCGTTATATTGTCAAAGCTTTTGATGTGTGATTTTTCGTGCGAAACAATGTGTGAAAGAGTTTCATCATCTAAATTGAAGGGTATATATATTTTTGGCTTTATAATACCTAAAACAAATGGTGAAACTACCTTTTCACTCTGGAAGATGTTGCCTTCCATTTTTATTGCATCGCCTATATTTTTATGTAATCTCCAAAAACTAACTGCGCCATAAATCAAGATAATTAAAGCAACTGTTGCCCATAAACATAAAAAAATCAATTTTGAATCAAACAAGCTCTCATTTATATAAGTATTATTTGCTACAACATCTCCCACGATGTCAGTTGCATTTGCAGTTGATTTTTCTATAGCACCTCCAGGAATAAGACTGAATTTACTTTCTATATTAAATGGCAAAATCAACTTTATTCCTACAAGTAGCCATAAAAACAATCTTGAATTTTTTGACGAGTTTTTAAACAAGAAACGAAGTAAAAGTATTGCTATTATAAAAACATTGGTTGACAATGTTACAGAAAACAGCAACTCAAACATTTCTTTCATAATTACTCTCCTGCGTTTTCTATTATCTTCTTAATTTCGTCAATATCTGTTTTACTTAACTTTTTACTTTTTGAAAATGCCGCAATAAATGCAGGTAAGTTATTTTCAAATTTTTTCTCAATAAGCTCATTAACTTCAGAAACCTGAATTTCTTCTTTTGTGTAAACAGGAATTACTGTTGAACCTTCTTTTCTTAAAATTCCGCGTTCTTCAAGTCTTTTAATTACTGTGTATGTAGTAGTTCTTGACCAACCTATTTTCTCTTTACAAGACTTTGCTAAATCAGACATAGTCATTGGTTCATTTTCCCACATAATAAGGCAAAAACGATATTCGCTTTCAAATACTTTTGGTGTTTCCACTTCTCTCTTCATCCCTTTCATATAACCTGAATCAAACTCACAGTTTAATTCAATAGACAGATAATACTATTTTTAGAAATAAATGTCAATAGAAAAAACAGTTAATCGACAAAAAATCGATTAACTGTTGGTTTTTGTTTTAATTAAATATTATATCTGACTTTAATTCTTTTAAGCGTATTTCGTATGCTTTCATGTTATCTTCTTCAAACGGAAGCACCGGATTTTCTACACCCAACTTTTTCATAAGTTCTTTTGTAAAAAGCGGGTTTGAAATAAGGAATGGGCCTAAAAGATAAGTTCCGAAGAAATTATTTCTTTTAATACCCTCAACCTTTGCTTCTTTTGAAGCACCATAACCTTTTTCTACTTTTATAAACACATCTTTTTCATCTATGTTGTAAGTGTGAGTAAATCTACTGGTATATCCTACTATATCAATATTTTCGTACTTACCTAAAACAAGTGAATTGTGTCTTGAAGGAATTGTTCTGACAGAATTAAACGAGAAAATGTCAAGACCATCAATTTTTGTGCCATCTGCATTTTCAATATATTTACCAAAAATTTCGAACGCATTACCTGTCATCAAGAAAACTACACCTTTTTCTATAAGTGCATTTATTCTGTCTTCGTAACCATTTAAACGAGAAAGGATTTTTTCCTGATTTGACTCACTGCAAGAACCGATATAAACCATATCAACATCTTCTGTAAGAAATCTTGGCTGGTCTTTTATAGGTGTTTCAATAAACTCTGCCTCAGGCATACACAACTTGAAATAACGCATATTTGCTTTATCACCAAAAAGGCAACAAACCTCAGGGTAAAGAACTTCAATTTTCATTCCTCTGTGCCACCTTTCTTTTGTGAATTATTAAATATTTCTGCTATTTCTTTTTCTAATTCAATTGCATATTCAATATTATAAGCATCGTGAAGAAGATAAAACTTCTCAACATCTGTATTGATATATTTTAATGCATCTCGTTCTTCAAATTCGCAAGAAAGTTTTTCTGCCGGAAGTCCAGCAATAAGAAGTCGTAATTTCAAATCGTAGCATCTAGGACCCGCAATAATAATCTGCTTTGTGTCAGGATTATTTAAAAATTCAAAATCGACATCATAAAGCCAACCACTAAATTCCGAAGAATTCTTTTTGTCAGACGAGTCATCAATCATAATCATAATGCCTTTTACCCCCGGCTCATTACCGACAAAATCAACTGTTCTTGAGCAAGAAACAGAGTTTTGCCCTTTTGCCATTGTACGAATAATTGATGTACCACCTGCAACCTGTTCATTATAACGGGTTTGTGTAACGCTTATTTTTCTTAAATATGCTTTAACTTTTTCATTATCTACATTAAACTCATTCATAAGTGAAATACAAGCAAGTTCATTGTAAATGTTGTAAAGTGCTCTGTTTACTATCGGGTAAGTATCAGTTTTACCATCAATACTTACAGTAATTTCCTGTTTATCATAATCAATGTTTGTAAGTCTGTATTTTGCTTCATCAGATTTAAAATCACAGTTAGGGCAATATGCATTACCGATGTGGTGATATCTGAGATAATTAAACACAAGTTTTTCATTACAAACAGGACAGAACGAAAAGTCGTTTATTAAGTTTACACATTCAGTGATATCTGTCGGGAGCTTATCAATTGCAAAAAATACTTTTTCATTTTCTTTTAAAAGCTGAGATGTCATAAGACAGTCTGCATTAAGAATAAGCTTTGTATTTTTGGGGACATAAGTATCTAAAATACTGAAAATATACTCCGGATGTGCGTTTCTTTTGAGAGAATCTCTGAAAAGGTTTGTAACTACAAGATAGTCAGGCTTAATAAACGGAAGAATAAGTCTTGAATATCTTTCATCAACCTCGAGAGATAATACCTCTGCAGTCGGCTTACCAAAAATATTAACACTGTGTGTAAGTGCAGTTGCAACACCTGTGTTTATATTTGAACCATATCTATTAGATACAACCTTGTAACCGCTTTCAGCCAATATATCGGCAACCATATTTGTTGTAGTTGTTTTACCGTTTGTACCTGTTATGCAAAGTACATTCGGGCATTTTTTTGTCTGTGCTAAATAATCAGGACAGATTTTAAGTGCAACCCTGCCAGGAAACATTGTCGCATTTCTTTTTAAAAGCTTTAAAAGAATATAAGCAGACTTTGATGCCCAAAGTGCAATAAAATATCTTATTCTGTTCATTCGTTTTCTCCTTCTAACTGAGAAGTACAATTCGGGCAACGAGTTGCCTCAATATTTATTTCACTCTTACAGAATGGACAAACCTTTGTAGTAGGTGATTCTTCAACCACTTCTTCAGGTTTTTTACCCATATCTCTTAATTTGTTAATGCCTTTAACCATAAGGAATATTACAAATGCAATTATTATAAAATCAATAATTGCCTGAAGAAAAAGTCCATAACCAAGAGTTGCAACACCTGCTTCAGTTGCCGCTTCAAGTGAATCATATTCATTACCGTCAAGTGCTATAAAAAGTTCTTTTACAGAAACTTTACCTGTAATTAAAGTAATGAGTGGTGTAATAATATTGTTTACAAGTGAATTAACAATAGCAGTAAACGAACTACCGATAATAACACCGACTGCAAGATCAATAACATTACCTCTCGATATAAAATCCTTAAACTCTTTCATAAAACCTTTCCCTTTTTTCATTTCTTTTTGCAATCCTTTCTTAATTTTGTTTTCCATATCTTTTTTTAAAGCAGTTTCAACATTTATCTGAATATCTGCCATAATTAACAACTCCTCACATAAATTACCAATATTATAACATATTGCACAATAAATTTAAAGTATTTTATTTCATTTTCAATAACTTTTTTGACTTTTCATACACTAAATTCGCTTGATAAATTACTTTTTCGGGTGTATAATTATAAAAAACTGTCAAGGTGGTGTTTCTTTTGATATTAGTTGCTGACATAGGTAACACAAACATAACACTTGGTATATATAAAAATGACGAATTAATTTTCGTTTCAAGACTCGCTACACAGCGTCACAGAACAAGTGAACAATATGCAATTGAACTCAACGCAGTTTTCAACTTAGAAAATATCAGTGGCGAATTCGAGGGTGCAGTTATAAGTTCTGTTGTACCTGAGCTTACCCGTGCGTTTAAAGAAGCAATTGAAAAAGTTGCAAAAGTAAATGCACTTGTTGTTGCGGCGGGAATTAAAAACGGTCTTAAAATTTCAACAGACAACCCGAAAGAAGTCGGTGCAGATTTAGTTGCCGGTGCAGTCGGTGCTATTTCGCAATATGAATTACCTTGTCTTGTTATGGATTTAGGTACTGCAACAAAAATCTCTGTTATAGATGAGGGTAATGTATTTTTAGGTTGCACCATAGCACCGGGTATCAGTATCTCTTTAGATGCATTATCTTTAAGAACATCACAGTTACCTGCAATTGATTTAAGTGCACCTGAAAAAGCAATAGGCACTAACACTATTGAGTGCATAAAATCCGGTACTGTTTTAGGTAACGCTGCTATGCTTGACGGTATGGCGTCACGCCTCGAAAAAGAATTAGGCAAAAAAATTAAAACTACTGTTGCAACAGGCGGTCTTGCAAAAGAAATAGTTAATTGTTGCGACAGAGATATAATTTATAATAAAAATCTCGTTTTAGAAGGTCTTTTAGTTATTTACAAGAAAAACAGGTAACAAAAACTAAAAATCTAAAAAGCATTGTATCTCAATTGAGAACAGTAGCAAAGGAGAAATTTTTATGAACAAAAAGAAAAAACTCAATCGTCTTGTGATTTGCGCATTTTTTGTGGCATTGACAGTCGTAATGACATTCACACCACTCGGTTACATTCCGGTAGGCGTAATTTCAATCACAACAATTCACATTTCAACCATTTTAGGTGCTTGTATTTTAGGACCAAAGTATGGTATGGTACTCGGTGGTGCCTGGGGTGTGCTTTGTATAATCAAAGCATTTCAGGAACCAATCCCTGGTAACATCCCTTTCCAGAATCCTATGATTTCATTAGTACCAAGAATTATAGTAGGTCTTGTTGCGGGTCTCGTTTTTTATGCACTTTCAAAAACAAAACTAAAAAAACCAATTTCTTTAGGTATTGCGGCAATCTCCGCAACCCTTACTAACACAGTTTTAGTACTTACAGCTTTAACACTTTTCAATGGTTTTGAAACTATTACCGCAGGTGTTACAACTGCACTCGAAACAATCTTCTCAGTTTTAATTTCAGTAAATGGCGTAATCGAAATAGTTGCCGCTGTTGTTTTAGTTCCAACACTTTATATGGCAACAGAAAAAATGTTGAAAGATAAAATATAACATACAATTTTAAATCCTGTTTTTCTTTATAATAAAACAAAAATCATCCCGAAGATTTTGAATTCTTCGGGATGTTTAATTTTTGTGTTTACTTTTCTTCTTTTACAGGTGCATCTGTAAGACCTTCGTAGTAAGTGTATGGTTTAAATTTAAGGCCATTGAAAATTTTAAGCATTTCTGCTTTTGCATCTTCAAAATCAATATCGCCCTCGTGTTCAATTCTTAAAATGTATAAGTTATTGTTGCTACTAAAGAACATTGAGAGAGTTGAAAATTTAGCATTTCCGAAAGATAAAATGTATGCCTTTGTGTCAATGTTGTCGTACTCGTATTCATCCAAGTACATTTCAGTATCTTCATCATCAGTAATAGCACTAACACCAGCATCATAGGTAGCTTTATATTTTCTGTAGCAATCGTTAAAGGTTTCATCTTGAATAGAAATATTGAGCTTGTAACCTTTGGTTTTATTTTCAAAATTACCCTGGTCATCAACTGATTTCCAACCATCTGGTAAAGTTAAATAGTAAGCATAATCCTCAATAACGCCATTGTTTTCAATCTGACCAATAAAACCGTGAACTTCTGTAACAAAATTACCTTCATCATCTTTTATTTTTTTACCATTCTCGTCAGTTGCATAAACCAACAGTTCTCCATCTTCACTTAAAACCTTATTGCCGTTTTCATCAGTTACGAGTATGTATTCTTCACCAGTTACAGGATTTATATATTTATCTTTATTACACGCAGTGAAAATAAGAGTACAGCACATAATAGTAACAATTAAAAGTGCTATAGATTTTTTACCCATAAAAAATACCTCCGTATTTATAAACATAGGGGCGGTTACCCACCCCTTTTAAAACTTATTTATTGTACATCTGAAGTTGCTTCAGTCATAGTTGCTTCTACAACAGGTGCTTCAGTTGTTGTTTCTAATGGACTTGTAGGGTCTTCGTTTTCCCAGTTTAATTCATAATATGAAGTATCTTCAAGAGTAAATAAAATTGAAAGGTCACCGTGAGACTCAAATGTACCTTTACCAGTTGCCGATGCAGTAACATTTGCTGCTTTGAAGTAATTTACTGTTTCAATTTTATTAGTGAGACGATTAACTGTTGCTGTAATTTTACAACCAGTATAAAGAACTGAGTAATCTTTTAATTCAAGATAAGCCTTAGTTTTAGCAAATTCTTCAGAATTTAAAATATCTGCTTTATCACGAAGATTAAATGCTTTAGAAAGAATTTCTTTTGCTTCTGCTTCAGCAATATCATTAAACTCGATTGTAATATAGTATTTGTCGCCAACCTCTGTCATTGTTGCGTATTTAACATCATCAACAGAAAGTTTTGAAGCGAAACTTTCACCCTGAACGAGCATAACATCTGTGTTGTCGCCACCGAATGGAATATCACCTGATGTTTCTTTAATATTTTCTAACATAAGGTCTTTAACCGCTTTCGCCGCATCATTTATAGCAGAAAGTGAAGAGTCGATTTCTTCTGCTTCTTCCTGACCTGCTTTTGTAACCTTGAGGCTACCATTAGGAACATTCTTCTCAAATCTGTAATACATAGCAGGTTTTTCTGTTTTAATGCTATTAAGAAGTGAGTTGAAATAATTTAAAATTTCTTCACTTGATTTTTCAACAGGAACTGCACTCTCTGTGTAAACCGCTGCAAGAGTTGTCTGCACTTCAACTTCTTCATCACTTGAAGATGAGCAAGCTGAAAGTGAAAGTAAACTTGCACTTACAATTAAAAGTGCTAAACCTAAACTTATAATTTTTTTCATAAAGGATTTACCCCTTTTCAAAATAATTTATTATACAACAGAGTAATTATAACACAAAAACTGCTTTAAAAAAACAATATTTTCACATTTTTTTATCTTTGTAAAAATAGCACAAATTAAACCCTCTCGTTTTGTTGTTTAGTGCTAATTGTAAATTATTATAGATTGACATACTACCTATAAAATACTATAATATAGGCAAACAGTTTTAGGAGTTGTAAATATGAATCTTACAAAAGATAAAAATGCACGAAAAATTCTTTATTTAATGCTTTCGGTTGTTGTTTTTTTTGTTACTGTTGTTTGTCTTGTAATAAATGACAGAAACAACAAAATAATCAGTGGTGCTACTATAGGCGAAACAGACAAGGTACAAAAAGAACAAGTTACAGAACAACCCACTGAAAAAGAAACTGAAAACAAAACCGAAAACAAAGAAGATGAAACATCTGAAACCACAATAACACCTGAAACTACTAAACAACAGGTTACTGCTGTTGCGGCTGGTACAATTGATAACCCTACACTAATTACAGTTGATGAAAAATACTGGTATTTGACACTTGTAAATTCAGGCTATAGAATTCCAGAAGATTATAGACCTGACCTTGTGTATGTTTGTGGTTCATCTGAAAGACTTGACAAAAAGGTTGCCGAGCATTATGAAGCAATGTTTGAAGCCGCAAGTAAAGATGGAGTTTACTTAACACCTTGCTCAGGTTATCGCGATTACGAATTACAAAAGCGAAACTATAACAATAAAATTGGTTATTACGAAAGTCTTGGTTATTCAAAAAAAGATGCCGCAGTTAAAGCCGCAACAATAATTATGCCACCAGGTAGTAGTGAGCACAATTTAGGTTACGCTATGGATATTGTATGCGTTGACGAATGGTTTGAAGATACTGATGAATTCCAATGGTTAATGACTAATGCGGCAGATTACGGATTTATTCTCCGTTACCCGAAAGATAAACAAGATATTACCAAAGTTACCTATGAACCCTGGCACTGGCGTTATGTTGGTGTTGAAGCTGCAAAAGAAATGAAAGCTTCAGGACAAGTTATGGAAGAATATTTAGGAGCAAATTAAAATATGTATAAATTAAAAGTTGAAAAAGCATTTGGCGATTATGATTATGGAACAAGCAAATTTTTAGGTGCACCTACAATGCCTGAGGGTTGGCTTTCTGACGGAACACTCTCTGACGATGATTTTTTCTTCTGTCAAATTAAACTTTCAGAATTACGAGAACACACAGATTGTGAGTTGCTCCCCGAAAAAGGTTTTTTATACATCTTTCTCACAATTACAGAAGATGGTACATTTAAACCGAATGTGCAATTAACACGTGACGAACCCGATACATTGATTGATGATTTCAATTTAGGCTTTGATTTTTTAGGCAATACCGATGATGAATTTTCGATTGATTTTAGTGGTGAAAGTTCTTCAACTGAAACTGCACTTTTCATTGATGATGGTGAGAATTACATTCTTCTTCAATATGACCCACTTGATGATAATATGCCTGAATTTTTACAGGAAACAGAAAAACAAGCAATTTTCACAATTGCTAAAAAAGATTTAGAAAACCTTGATTTTTCAAATGTTACTTTTGAATTGAAATAAAATGAAAACCTGATTGAGCAATTCACTCAATCAGGTTATTTTTATACTTTAACATACATTTTTTCTGTTGTGTCAAATCTATAAACAGTTTCACCATCAATTGCACAGGTGTAATTTGTTGGTGTGCCATCTGTTTCATACATTTTTAAAGGATAGACTGTCTTACCATCTTTAGCTTTAACAGTTGAACCTAATACAACTATTATATATTCACTCGGATTTTTCCCAAAGCCCAAATCACTTGCCGAATAATTATCAATCACTTTGTGAAGTTGTATGTTATTCTCTTCATCATAAAACAATGTTTCTTCTGGTTCTGTCGTTGTCGCTTTTGACTCAACTGAAAAAGCACCATTTAAAGTAAGTAAAAGATATTCATTTTTTGCAACATCAAACACGAAGCATTCATATCCTGAAATTGCAAATATTGCTTCTGGAATTTCAGCTTCTTCAGTTAAGAACAGTTCAACTTTACAAGAACGATTTCCAAAAATACTTGTTTCACTGAGTTTCATAACATACTCGTTGAGTGGCTTTTCTATGCCGAGTACTTCAAGCGGATATTGACCGAGCATTTGTCGTGCAACACCTTCATTTACCGTTACACTACCCTTAACATCTGACACTTCGTAAACTGTATCTGCAGTTGCTAATGCATTATTCTCTTTATATTTTTTTATCGCAAATGTAACCGCAAAAAGAATTGCTGAAACTACAATAACTGCAACTAACACAGCAATTATTTTTTTCACAATAATCACTCTCCTATATAGTGATTACTATACAATATAATTAGAGTTTTTGTCAAGTTACAAGAATTTACCAATTCATTTTGAAACCTTGTTAAGATATTTTTCTTTAGTTGCTATTCCCCCACGAATGTGGCGTTCTTCCTTGTTTTTTTCAAGCACTCGCCTGACTTCATTATATAAAGAAGAGTTAATTTTCCTGAGCCTTACAGTCACATCGGTATGCACAGTAGATTTTGAAACACCGAATTTTTTGCCGGTTGCTCTTACTGTTGAATTTGTTTCTGCTATGTATCTGCCGAGCTCTACTGCTCTTTCGTCATATTGCCCTATATATTTATCATTATAATTATACGCCATAACGCACCCCCGAAACTTATTCTTTAAAATTTATGCTAAACTTAAAATTCTTATTACTTAAAAGTAAAAAATTCTTTACATAAAATATCAATTATGGTATTATTAACGCATAAATTTAAAAAAGTCGGTGGTATGTGTGATTAAATTTGGTACAGGTGGTTGGCGTGCAATTATTGGTGATGATTTCACCCGCGAAAATGTTCAACTTGTAGCGACAGGTATTTTTGAATATGCTAAAGAAACTAATAAAACAGACAAGCCTATTATTATTGGTTATGACAGACGATTTCTATCTGAAAGTGCTGCAAAATGGATTGCTGAAGTTTTAGCTGGTAATGGTATTGATGTATGGTTTTTAAATCGTTCCGCACCTACACCACTCATAATGCACACAGTAAAAGACAGTGAGCTTTACTTTGGTATTGAAGTTACCGCAAGTCATAACCCTGCCCGTTATAATGGCATCAAAGTTATAGTTGATGAAGGCAGAGACGCAAGTCAGGAAATTACAGGTAAAATCGAAGAATTGATTGAAGCAACAACAGAAGTTAAAACAATTGATTTTGATGAAGCAGTTTCTACAGGTAAGATTTTATATCTTCGTAACCCATTCAATAAATTCCTTGACGATATTTTAGCGCTTCTTGACACAGACGCATTAAGAGAACGCGGACTTCGTGTGCTTTTTGACACAATGCACGGTTCTGGTACTTATCCGTTACAGGTAATTTTTCACACAGCAAGATGTACTGTTGATACAATAAATCTTAATAAAGACGCATATTTCGGTGGTGTTATGCCTGCACCAACAGAACAGACCCTTTCACCTTTAAGCGATATGGTTGTCAAAGGATATTATGACCTCGGTATTGCTATGGATGGTGACGGTGACCGACTTGGTATTATTGATAAAGATGGCACATATATAAATGCTAACCAGATTCTTTGTATGCTTTACTATTACCTCGTAAAATATAAAGGTTGGAAAGGCGGAGTTGTAAGAAACCTTGCTACAACTCATATGCTCGACAAAATTGCAGAAAGTTTTGGTGAAAAGTGTTACGAAGTACCCGTTGGTTTTAAATATATTTCATCTAAAATTGATGAAGTTGACGCAGTTTTAGGTGGCGAATCTTCAGGTGGTCTTACAGTCCGCGGTCATATTCACGGTAAAGACTCTGTATATGCAGCCTCTCTCTTTGCAGAAATGATAAGCGTTACAGGTATGTCACCAGTTGAAATTATGAAAGATTTAGAAAATCAATTTGGTGTATTTACTATGGTTGAAGATAACCTTGTGTTTGCACCTGAGTATAAGGAAACTGTCAACCAGATTATTATGCTTGAGAAAAAGCTCCCTGAATTCAAAAACAAAGTAACACAAGTTAATTATGAAGATGGGTGCAAGGTTTACTTTGAAAATGGCGATTTTGTAATATGTCGTTTCTCTGGCACAGAACCACTTCTTCGTATATTTGCTGAAAGCAGTAAAAAAGAAACTGCAAGAGAATATGTTGATGCGTTCAGAGTATTCCTTAATCTTTAATTGAGAATTGAAAGTTGAAAATTTCAGAAGGCTTCACTTTGATTATAATTAGATATAAATTAAAAAGACTACATTCTTTCATTTTTTGTTTAACCTTAAATGATAGAATGTAGTCTTTTGGTTTCTTGATTCCTATTTACTGGTTTCTCTTTCCTCTTTCTCCGAAAAAAGTCTGTCTTCTTTCGCTCTTTTAACTGTAATAATAAGAATTACAATTGAAATTACGAGGAGGATTGAAAGAATTACAATATAAACGGTCTTTTTCGTTTGTAAATCCTGTTGTTCTTCTTCTGTAACAACCTCGCCATAAACATTAGTTTCATCTACATAGCTTATGTCAGTATAGCGTTCATTTACATCTATTGGTAACTCAACAGAACTACCTGCACTTACAGGTACTATAAAAAGTGAAACACAGGATATAACCGCAGAAAGTATTGCTAATATTTTTATTTTCATTATATATCACCTGACTAAATTAAAGCCACCTCAAAAGAGATGGCTTTAATTTTTTAATATTTGAACTCTGTGTATTTACAGTTATTATAGAGAATACCGCCAATATCAAGTGTAAATACTGAAACCTTAGCATTTGCTTTAATATCAACTGTTGCGTAGTGGGCAAGTGAAACAAATTTACCATCTTTTGTCATTTCAGCAACAATTTTATAACCTTTATAGTTTACTGAACGACTGTTGATTGCACTGATAATACCTACATCTTCTTTAATAGTTTTTTCAATATCTTCCCAGAAAAGAACAGAAGTTGTAACTTTTGCCAAGAAACTTGATTCTTCATTCATAGGTGTATCTTCGTCTTGCATAATTATAGTAATTTCATAGTTACCGTTAGGAAGGTCTTTCTTTGTAGCACTTGACACTTTAGACATATCTGTAAGTGTACAATCAGGGAAACGATTTTTTGCATCATCAGAACCCTTAGCCTGAACTTGTACTTCCGCCTCAGCTTCTGTTGTCATAAAACTATCAATAACCGGTTGAAGAAGTCCTCCAACTGAACCAACCTGAAGATTTTCGAGAACCTGCCATTCAATTTTATTGTAAGCTGCTTTACCTGTAGTTGCCATTTCATGTGCAGACTTTTTGTAAAATTCAAAAGTTTGTTCTTTACTCCACTGATTTGAATTATTATTTGCGCTTGCATTGTTGTTTGCGTTAGTGTTTGTATTTGTATTTGTATTTGTGTTGGTGTTTGTGCTTGTATTTGTATTTGTATTTGTGTTTGTATTGGTACTTGTATTAGTATTTGTGTCAGTACTTGTATTAGTGCTTGTGTTGGTATCACCACTTGGTGTCACTGTTCCCGGTGTTGATGTATCTCCACCTGGTGTTGTCTGTACACTCTGCTGTTGTTGACCATCTGTACCAGGAGCAACTGTTTGTGTAGCAGCACCTGAGCCGCCTTTTGCGAGAATTACAACTGAAGCTATTGAAACAGCATTACTTGTAATAATTGTGAAAAATAAAGCAATACTGAGAATAATAGCAACAACTTTTAAGTCTGAGCTTTTCATTGGTATTAATACCCCTTTCAATTTCTGCCCACAATAATAGGCATATTTATCAATAGTAATAGATTACCTTAAAATTCAAAAAATGTCAATACTATATTTAACATATTGTCAAAAATCACAAAAAAGACCAACTCGTTTGCACGAATTGGTCTTATGTAACTTCTTTTATTTATTAATATTGGAAATCGGTGTATTTTGCATTAAACTCAAGTTCACCATTAGCATTAATTGAACCATTAAGGTTAGCTGTAATATAACCAATACCCTGGTGAGTAATGCTTACAAATTTACCATCTTTTGTCATTTCAGTTGTAATTGTGTAATCAACATATTTGATTTCACCCTCAAGACTCTTAACTATAGGAATATTCTTAGCTTCCTTCTGAACATCCGCATAGTCAAGGAATTCTTTTGACATTTTTACAAGACCATCTGTATCTTGATATGATGGGTTACTAACTTCCTTCATAACAATAACTATCTTGTAGTTACCATTACTTAATTTTTCTGCTGTTGCACTCTTAACATGACTTGCTGAGCAATCGCTTGGAGGCATACGGTTTTTAGAATCGTCTGAACCTTTTGCGTTAACTTTTACTTCAGCTTCATCTTCTGTTGTCATAAAGTTTTCTAAAACAGGCATAATAAGACTATCGAGCAAACCAAGACCTTCAATTTTCAAAGGTACCTGCCAACCAATTTTGTTGTAACCAGCTACACCTTTTTGGTTGATTTCTTTTGCTGCCTTCTGGAAAGTACCGAGTGGGTCTTTTATAATTGGATCATTTGCATCAGCTGCGTTGCCACCTTGTTGAGTGTTGCCACCTTGTTGTGTATTACCACCCTGTTGAGTGTTGCCGCCTTGTTGTGTTGATGTACTACCGCCTGGTGTTGTTGAAGTTGTACCACCTGGTGTTGTTGAAGTTGTGCCACCTGGTGTTGTTGATGATGTGTCACCTGGTGTTGTTGAAACTGTACCACCTGGAGTTGTCTGTGTACCTGGCTGTTGTTGAACATCACCTGTACCAGGAGCAACTGTCTGAACGCCTGCACCTGTGCCACCTTTTGCAAGGATAACAACTGAAGCTATTGAAACAGCATTACTTGTAATTATTGTGAAGAACAATGCAATACTGAGTATAATAGCAACTACTTTTAAATCTGAACTTTTCATTGGTAAAAATACCCCTTTCGAAAATTCTGGAAAAATTCCATATAATTTTTTATATTACAGAATAAAGATACATTAATTTCACAAAAAAGTCAATATTTTTTCGACAATTCATTGCTGATTTGTTAAGTTTTTGTAAAAATCGGCAAAAAGACTAATATAGATTAGATTTTTTGTGCATTCCATATATCTTTTGCATATTCATTTATAGCTCTGTCAGCCGCAAATCTACCTGAATTTGCAATATTCGAGAGCATCATCTGGTTCCATTTTTTCTTATCTTTAAATGTTTCAACCATTTTAAGTTGTGCGCGTCTGTAATCTGCAAAATCTGCAAGAACCATATATGGGTCGTGGTGCATAATAGTACCGCTTATATCTGAGAAGTTCTGACCGTTAATTCCGTGTGAAATAAAATCAAGAACTTTTCTTATATCTCCATTATTGTTGTAATAACTCATCGGGTCATAACCACGACTTCTCAAAGAGTTAACCTCTTCAGTTTTCATACCAAATAAGAACATATTGTCATCGCCGACTGCCTCGTGAATTTCAACATTAGCACCATCAAGTGTACCAATAGTAATAGCACCATTCATCATAAGTTTCATATTACCTGTACCACTTGCTTCTTTACCCGCTAAAGAAATCTGCTCTGAAACATCTGCTGCAGGCATAAGCTTTTCAGCATTACTTACATTGTAATCTTCAACATAGAAAACTTTAAGTCTACCTTTTACATCAGGGTCATTATTTATTAAATCAGCAAGTGCTAAAATAAATGAAATAATTCTTTGTGCCACATGATAACCAGGAGCCGCTTTTGCACCAAAAATATAAGTGTGTGGTGTGAAATCTGCATCTGGATTTTCTTTGATTGTAAGGTAATCGAGCACAATGTTAAACGCATTAAGATGTTGACGCTTATACTCGTGAAGTCGTTTTACCTGAACATCAAAGATTGAGTTAATATCAAGTTCCTGACCAGTTGTTTTCTTAACAAAGTCTGCAAAATCTTTTTTGTTTTCCATTTTGATTTCTGCTAGTTTATTAAGAACATCTTTATCATTTTTATAATCATTGAGTTTTGCAAGATTATCTGCATCATAAACGAATTTATCGTTACCAAGAAGTTCTTTTAAGTATTTGGAAAGTCTTGGGTTTGCCTGACAAAGCCAGCGTCTGTGAGCAATACCGTTTGTAACATTTGTAAATTTATCTGGCATTAAACGATAATAGTCATTAAAAAGTGTATCTTTTAATATCTGACTGTGAAGTGCAGAAACACCATTGACACTATGGCAAGTAGCAACACAAAGGTTTGCCATACGAACAACGCCACCAGAAATAATAGCAGTTCTTTCTACATAGTCTGCGTCATGAGTTGTTTCCCAGATATAGCTTCTGAAACGATTGTCAATTTCTTTAATAATTTCGTACACACGAGGAATAAGTCTTTTAACAAGCTCTTCACTCCAGCATTCAAGTGCTTCGCTCATAACAGTGTGGTTTGTGTAAGCCATTGTGTTTGTAACAATGTTCCATGCATCATCCCAACCGTAACCACATTCGTCAAGAAGAATTCTCATAAGTTCAGGAATTGCCATTGTAGGATGTGTGTCGTTAATATGAATAGCATTCTTTTGAGCAAAATCACTAAGTGTACCGTTTACTCTTAAATGCCTACGAACAATATCCTGAACAGAAGCAGATACAAGGAAATATTGCTGACGAAGTCTTAAAGCCTTGCCCTCAGGGTGATTATCTGATGGGTAGAGAACCTTACTTATAACCTCTGCCATAGCTTGTCGTTCCATTGAACGAATATAGTCACCCTCGTTAAAGAGTTTCATATCAAACTCAGGTGCTCTTGCAGTCCAAAGACGGAGAATACTTACACATTTACCATCTTTACCAGGAACAAACATATCGTAAGGAACAGCCTTTATTACTGTACCATTTTCAATTTCAACATGGTGGTACTGGTCATCCCAAGTATCTTTAACAGTACCTTCAAATGTAATATCTACTGAACTGCTTTCTCTTGGTACGAGCCATACATCGCCACCAGGGAGCCAGTTGTCAGGAAGCTCTGTTTGTTTACCATCAATAAGCTTTTGTCGGAAAATACCAAACTCATAAAGAATTGAATAACCACGAGCAGAATACCCTTGTGTTGCAAGACCGTCAAGGTAGCAAGCGGCAAGTCTGCCGAGACCACCATTACCAAGACCAGCGTCTGGTTCACATTCGTAAAGACTGTCAAGACTTACACCTAAATCTTTAAGAACGCTTTTAAAAGTATCGGTAAGATTAAGGTTATAAAGATTATTTTTAAGGGAACGACCCATAAGGAATTCCATTGAAAGATAATAAACATTCTTTTTGCCTGTTTCGTCAGATTTTTTAACAGTTTCGCCTCTGCCCTCTGTCATCATATCTCTGAGAATCATAGCAATTGCCCTGTAATACTGCTCATTTGTAGCATTATGGGTTGAAACACCAAAGAAATGGAGAAGTTTGTTCTCAAGCATCTCTTTTGCCTGTTTCTTTGTAAGTTTATAATTCATAGTATCACTCCAAAAAATAGATAGTTTCATTTTACACTATTTTATGCTGAAATGCAAGGATAAATTTAGTTGGTAGTTGTTGGTTGTTGGTGGTCAGAATAGTGCTGAATGCTGAATGCTGAGTGCTGAGTTAAGGAAGTCCTGCGGACTTGATTGTAATTATTGACGGATAAAGAATATTACATTCTATCATTCAAGGTTGATTTTAATACCAACTAAAAATGATAGAATGTAGTAATTTTTTATTGATATTTAATTATATTCAAACGCGAAGCGTTTCCTTAACTCAGCACTCAGCATTCAGCACTATTTAAAAACAAAGTTCCACTCCGGTTCTCCATCTTTTTTCATTTCTTCGTTCCAATTACAGAAGATTTCAAAATGGTCGTCACTTAAAAACATAGTGAGATATTTACTAAAATTTGGAGAGAGTTGCATTTTCTTTAAATCTTCAATACTCGCAAAGAAAACTTCGCCCTCATCGGTTTTATCTATTAATTCACCCTCAAAATCGGTTGTTTTGTAAAAATGAACAAAATATTTGTCGTTAGTGTCAGTATTGTGCCAATGCACCATACCACAATATTTTAAATTGCGTACAGTGAGGCCAGTTTCTTCCTTTGCTTCTCTTACAGCACTGTCGTAGATACTCTCGCCATTTTCAACATGACCACCTGGAAAGGTGCAACCACACCAGTATTTTACGCGTCTTTGCACAACAACCTCCTGTGACTCAGGATTTTGTATCATAATCATATTTGTTAATTCAACTTTTGACATAAAATAATTGCTCCCCTATAAAATCATCTTGCATCTTGCATTTTTCATTTAACTATGATACAATAACCAACGGAACATAAGTTCCCAAGGAGTTATTCCACACGGTAGGCGGTTAGTCTCTTTTCCAGAGAGACTGGACTCTCTGATTACATAGAAATCCTTTTTAGGAAATTTGTACTTTGAGAGTGGTGATTGCTATGAGTGAAACAATCGCTTTATTAGCTATCATATTCTTAATCATTCTTGTTCTCAAGGATGAATAAAAAGAAAGCAACCGCCTGACTTCCACATAAGGCGGTTGTTTTCTATAACCAATTTATCAAGCGGAGTCTAACCGTCTACGGAATAACTCCCTGTTCATTTATATTATAACACGAAGATAAAAAATGTCAACCCTTGTTAGTTGGTAGTTGCTTTTATAATATTACAATGCCAACGCAGTTCCTTAGTTTTTCTCTATTCACTATTATCTCTTATCTTGAGCGAAGCGAAACTACTCTCCGTGAAATGTTTTGAAAATCTCAACCGCATCTGCTTTTGAAATGCCTTGCACTTTCGCTAATTCATCAAGACTTGCATTTCTTATATTATCAATCGTTCGGAATTTCGCAATAAGATTTTTGGCTTTTTTCTCACCTATACCTTTAATTTGTGTAAGTGAGTTTTCAAGAGCAGATTTTGTATGCTTCTTTCTGTGATACTCAACTGAAAATCTGTGAACCTCATCTTGTATTTGAGTTACTAAAGAAAATGCTTTGCGTTTTGAATTAAACTCAATTCTGCCACCACTTGTTGAGATAGCAGAAGTGCGGTGTTTGTTATCTTTCACCATACCAAATATTGGTATATTTAAATTAAACTCTTGTAAAAGCGGTAAAACTGCATTGACCTGACCTTTGCCACCGTCAAGCAAAATCAAATCTGGTAATTTACCAAAACCATATTCTTCGTTACTGTCTTTGTTATTAAAATATTCAGTAAATCTGCGTCTTAAAACCTCTTCCATAGATGCGTAGTCATCCTGACCGGAAAAGCCTTTTATAGCAAATCTTCTGTATGCTTTTTTATATGGTCTGCCATCCTTAAATACAACCATACCCGCAACGTTGTCGCTACCAGCAGTATGAGAAATATCGTAAGACTCAATATACTGTGGAATGTTTTTCATACCGAGCATAAGTGCCAATTCTTCAAGTGCATTTTTAGTTTTTTCGCTACTAGAAAGTTTTTCTAAAAGTTTCTGTGTAGCATTATTTTTGCACATTGTAATAAGTTTTAACTGGTCGCCCTTTTGTGGAATTACAATCTGTACATTTGTGTTTCGTTTTTCGGAGAGCCATTTTTCAATATCTTCTATTCCCTCAACCTCACCATCAATTTCAATTCGTGGTGGAATTGTTCTGTTCAAAGAATAATAAGAAGTTAAAAACTCTGCTCTCATATTTTCAGGTGTACCATTTTCTTCAAATATAAAATGTTCTGTACCTGAGAGTTGATTATCAGAAAAGCGAAGAACTGCAATACAAGCCTTATTTTCAACAACACTAAGTGCAAAAACATCCTGCTCTTTGTAAGTAGAAGAAACAACCTTTTGCTTTGACTTTACTTTTTCAATACCTCTTATAGTATCGCGAAGCTTTGCGGCTTTTTCAAAGTTTAATTCATCCGCCGCTTTTTCCATTTCTTTTTTAAGCTTACGGACAGTATCCTGTGTACCAAGCTTTAAAAATTCTATTGCCTCGGTCACTCTTTCATCATATTCGCTTTCACTTATTTTACCAGCACACACAGCACAACACAAATTGAGGTGAGCATTAAGACACGGTCTTTCTTTTTTTATATCTCTTGGAAAAACCTTGTTACAAGTAGGCAATTTATATATTTTCTTTGCTTCATCTACCGCATTTTTTACAGAATACCCTGCGGTATATGGCCCTAAATATTCTGCTCCGTCATCGGCTTTCTGAAACACAGCTTTTATATTTCGCCACGGTCTTTTGGTGATTTTAATATAACTGTAGCCCCTGTCATCCTTTAAAAGAATGTTGTATTTCGGCATATTCTGCTTTATTAAGCTACACTCTAAAACGAGTGCTTCAAATTCGCTATCGGTTAAAATGTAGTCAAAATCCTGCACATTCTCAACCATTTTGCGAACCTTCGGCAAATGCTTTTCCTGTGAACCGAAGTATTGCGTAACGCGATTTTTCAAAGCCTTCGCTTTGCCAATATAAATAATCTCGTTGTGAGAATCACGCATAATATATACACCCGGGTTAAGTGGCAATTTATTTGCTTTGTCTTTTAATCTTTTTAATCGTTGGTCCATGATTCTCACTTCCTTTTGAAATATAATCTTTTAACATTATACACTATTTATATTCAAAAATAAAGAGTTTGCTTAATTTAGATGTAGAAGTCATTTTTTCACCCCGAAGCTGTATATAGATACTGCGAGCGGGTGAAGAAAATGACTAAAACCCCCGAAGTCCGTGACTTCGGGGGTTTGTTCTACGCTAAAGTAAGCAAACTATTTTATTCTTGGAAACCGCTATCTACTAATGCAGCAAGTGCAGTAACTGCTTGCTCTTCATCAACGCCACCAGCGATGATGCGGATATCTGTACCACCCATAATGCCGAGAGAGAGAACACCTAAAAGGCTTTTTGCGTTTACTCTTCTTTCTTCTTTCTCAAGCCAGATTGAAGATTTGAATTCATTTGCTTTCTGAATGAAAAATGTTGCTGGGCGAGCGTGAAGACCTACTTGATTCTGAACTGTAACATCTTTAACGAACATACCAATTTACTCCTAAAATCTGAATTTTGTTATATTTACTATTTCGAATATTTGGTTGTACTCTTAAACTCGTCACACAACATTTTGTGTAAAAAGTCAGGTACAGAGAATTTTTGCTAAGTTTCCTTAACTGTGATTATTATATCACTAAATCGTTTAAAGTCAACGAATTTTAAAAAGTTCATAGGTAATGCTAAACTGTACCATTTTTCAAGTTTTTGATTTGTGCAAGTTTACTACAATTTTCAACCCATTATATCAAAGTTCAACAAGTTATTGAATGAACATTCACCTTGTACTACACTATATATTATGCAACCAAATGCCTACTTCATACTATGTTTTTCTTTGATTTTTGATAAGATTTTTTTATCTTTTTCAGTAAGTTCCGCTTTTTCTAAAAGTTCAGGTCTTCTTAAAAATGTTCTTTCGAGCGATTGTTCGCGTTGCCATTCTTCGATTTTAGCATGATGTCCCGAATATAAAACCTCAGGTACTTCTCTCTCGTGCCACGAAACAGGTTTTGTATATTGTGGATATTCTAAAAGAGAAGAGTAATGACTCTCACCTATAAATCCTTGTGAATCTGAAAGCACACCTGGTAACATTCGCGAAACTGCATCTGCTAATATCATAGCAGGCAATTCGCCACCTGTTACAACATAATCACCAATAGAAATCTCTTCGTCAACAATTTCATCAATTACTCTTTGGTCAACACCCTCATATCTGCCACAGAGAATTGCAATATTGGGGAGTTTTGACAATTCCTTTACCCTTTCTTGAGTAAGTGTTTTACCAACAGGTGACATATAAATAAAGTGTGGTCTTACATTTGTTTCGCTACACACTTTCTCATAGCAATCATATATAGGCTGTGCCATCATAAGCATACCCTCACCACCACCATAAGGGGTGTCGTCAACCTGATTGTGTTTATTTACTGCAAAATCTCTGATTTGGTGAAAGTTCATTTCAACTGCACCTTTTTTTCGTGCTCTGCCTATAACACTTTCACTCATTACCGCTTCACACATTTCGGGAAAAAGAGTTAAAATATCAATCCTCACTGAAAAGCCCCCTTAATGCGTGAATGTAAACCTTTTCTGATTCCACATCACATTTTTTTACAACATCAGGTATTGCAGGAATAAGTACCTCTTCACCCGATGGTGTTTTTAGATACCACACATCATTAGCACCTGTTTCTGCAACATCGGTAATTTCGCCATAGCAAATATTTTCATCTTCACAGTCGATTACCTTACAACCTAAAAGCTCACTTATAAACCACTCACCTTGTGGCAAATGTGCATCTTCTCTCTTGATGAAAAGTACAGTATTTTTAAGCTTTTCTGCCATTTCGACAGTATCAATACCTTCTAATTTTGCTATTGCAACATTTTTGTGTGGACGACAAGAAATCACCTTAAAGCTTTCTTTACCATCTGCATCTTTATATAATGTTTTGAATTTTTTCACAAATTCAGGTCCGTTGCACCACGGATTAATTCTCACTTCACCGCGAATTCCGTGAGTAGAAACAATCTGACCTATTTCCAAGTAATTTTTAATCATAATTCTACCTACTGAAAAAGCCCGAAAACACTAAAGTTTCGGGCTTTTTGTTCTGCACTAAAACAGAGTTCAAATTAGTCGATGTCAACTTGTATTTTCTCATCCTTGCGAACAGCTGCAGCACGCATAACTGTACGAATAGCTTTTGCAATTCTGCCCTGTTTGCCTATAACACGGCCCATATCTTCAGCCGCTACATGAAGATGATAAACAACGATGCCCTCTTCGTTGGGTTCGTCAACTGTGACCTCGACTGCGTCGGGAGTCTCTACAAGACCCTTTACGACTGTTACGAGCAAGTCTTTCATTGATATCACCTTTTAATTATTTAATGATGTCTTGTTTTTTGAGAAGTGCACGAACTGTATCAGTTGGTTGAGCACCGTTAGCAATCCACTTTGTGATTTTTTCAGCATCAAGTTTGATTTCTGCTGGTTCTGTAAGTGGGTTGTAGTAACCTACTTCTTCAATAAATCTAGCGTCACGTGGGTAACGTGAAACTGCAACTACTACACGATAGAAAGGTGCTTTTTTTGCGCCCATACGGCGAAGACGAATTTTTACTGACATTTTAATTACCTCCGAATTAAAAATTATTAATTAATTATATAAATAGCTCTCGCTTATTTACAACAAGTTTACATTGGGAAATTTGGCATTCCAGGGAAACCACCCATACCACCAGGCATTCCGCCGCCCATTCTTTGCATACGCTTCATCATTTTCTTGGAGCCTGCTCCGTTGAGTTGTTTATAAACCTTTTGAATTTGTCTGTATTGATTAAGAAGTCGGTTGACATCTTCAACCTTTAAGCCACAACCTGCGGCAATTCTTCTTTTTCTTGATGGATTGATTATATCTGGATTCTCGCGTTCTTTCATTGTCATTGAACGGATAATTGCCATTGTGTAGTCAATCTGCTTGTCATCAACATCAGTATCTTTAAGTTTTTTACCAACACCAGGAATCATTGAAAGAATCTCTTTCATTGGGCCCATTTTTTTCATATCTTCAAATTGCATAAGCATATCGTTTAAATCGAGTTTATTCTCACGCAATTTTTTTTCGAGTTGTTCTGCTTTCTTATCACTTAAAGTCTGTTCTGCTTTTTCAATGAGCGAAAGCATATCACCCATACCTAAAATACGACTTGCCATTCTTTCAGGATGGAAAACATCAAGGTCCTGAAGTTTTTCACCAACACCTACAAATTTAATAGGTTTACCGGTAACTGCCCTTGCTGAAAGAGCCGCACCGCCTCTTGTATCACCATCAAGTTTTGTTAAGACAAGACCATCTATACCGAGTGCTTCATTAAATGAAGAAGCAACAGTAACTGCGTCCTGACCGAGCATTGAGTCGATAACAAGTAATATTTCGTGTGGCTTAACCGCCGATTTTACATTCTTAAGTTCTTGCATAAGTTCTTCGTCAATATGAAGACGACCGGCAGTATCAAGGAACACATAATCATATCCCTGATCTTTTGCAAGTTTAATCGCTTCAGTCGCTATATTAACAGGATTTTCAGTACCCATCTCGAAAACAGGAACACCTATCTGCTCACCAACAACCTGTAATTGCTTAATAGCTGCAGGACGATAAATATCACAAGCAACAAGCAAAGGTCTGTGACCTTGTTCTTTAAGTCTTAAAGCTATTTTTGCACTGTGAGTTGTTTTACCTGAACCTTGCAAACCACACATCATAACAACTGTTGGTGGATGTGGTGCAGAAGCAATTCTTGATTGAGTACCACCCATAAGAGCAGTTAACTCTTCATTTACTATTTTAATAACCATTTGTGCTGGTGTAAGGCTTTCCATAACCTTTGCACCAATTGCACGCTCGGTAACAGTATTTGTAAAATCCTTTGCAACCTTGTAGTTTACATCGGCTTCTAAAAGAGCAAGTCGAACTTCTCGCATTGCTTCACGAACATCACTTTCGGTAAGACTGCCTTTGCTTTTAAGTTTTTTAAACGCAGACTCTAATTTATCTGAAAGACCTTCAAAAGCCATCGAGTGTTCACTCCTTTAAAATCATATATTATATGTAACTAATTATTCAAATGAAGAAATAACAGATTTGATTTTTATAATTTCATCGTTAATTTCTTTTGATAATGCAGAATTCATATTGAATTCACTAATCTGGTCTGCACAATGTTCTATAGCAAGTAAACTATCTTTTGTGCGTTTTGCGCGTTCTGCTATTCCTAACTTTTTTTCCATATCAAAAAGCTGAGTTTCTGCTCTTTTTATAGCATCACGCACACCTTGACGGGTAATGCCTTCATTTTCGGCAATTTCTGAAAGTGAAAGGTCATCATTATAGTAATAATCGATGAACTTTCTTTGGTTTTCTGTTAACATTTCGCCATAATAGTCTGTAAGCAAAACTACTTCGAGATTTTTAGCCATCAATTATCACACCCTTCAAGTAAATTTCTTGTAAAGTTTTTCATCTTTACAGACACGCATTATAACAGAGTACAACCCTGTTGTCAATAGTATTTTAAAAAAATGTAAAAGTTTTTTACTTTACACCTTTTTTACTATTTCAAATCTTTAAATGCCTTAACTAGTGTAGATGCAGTTTCTTTACCAAAAGAGAAAATCTCAAGGTAATGGTTACCGAATATCTTTCTCATAAATTTGTTTGAGCCTAAGAACATCATTGAGAAATCATTGTCAGGAATAATATAACCACAAGAGTCGTTTGTAAGACCAAAGACAATTAAATCTTCACACCCTAATGCTTCCTTTAATGAACCCTCTGAGAAGTCTTCACTCGAGAATGAATATTCTTTTTTAAGACTATTTGAACCACTTAAAATATCAGGCTCAATTTCACCAGGAACAAACGCAATTTTAAGACAGTTACCTAACTCTAAAACACCTATTTCTGTTATAGACTCATATTGTTTATTGTCTGATTTTGAAACGGTGTAGTTACCAACTCTGCATTTTGAAATAAGCTCGAATATAGGGTTGCCAACTTTAAGAGCTACCTCTTTTGTTTTTAGACTTATTGAAGGCTCTAACTCAATCTCTTCAATTACCTCGTCACCCTTTTTCTCTACCCATTTACGATATTCACTTACTCTGTCAGAGAAAATCATTGAAGAATTTTCATAGCTTTCAGGATTTAAAAGTTCATTTTTGTAAATTTCTTCGTTAGCCTCTGTCATAGCAAGTGTAATTCTACCTAATTCATTACCGACAGCTTTCGCCTGATTTTCAAATGTATAAACATTGGCATAAAGTCTTGTAGGGTAAACTGCCGCTATAGGTCCATTAAAGAATATAGCATTTTTACCTGCAGTCTCTAAATATTCACAAAGAGAATAAACAAAGTCACCTGAAATATTTTCACCTGTACCCTTGCCCTCTTCACTCATTGAGTTTATGTACGGATGAGCACCGAAGCTTACAAGCACAGTTTCTTTTGCATTTTCATCTTCAGGTACAAAACGCAATCTTAAAAGCTGACAAGAACAATCAAAAGGCTCGCGCCTGTCCCAGACATACCCTTTTATTCCGCGTTCCTTTAAAGAAGCATCTTCACTTACAGATTTTTCTGAAGAATTACCCATATATGCTTTGTAGAGTTTACCATTCTTTTTATCGGCAACTGCTTCTTTTATAGTTCCGATTACTTTTTCATAAAGAAACTCTAAATATTCCTCATCACAGGAATTCATAAGCTCGCCTTCGCCTTTAATTAACACTTTACGGTTATTTCGGAATACCTCTATAATTCTGCCCCAAATACCCATTGTGTCTATTGAACTATGTGTATGAGTTGAAGAAATATTTACTGATGCAATATTATTTTCGTGACAGAAATCAGCTAATCTCTGACGGATAATTCTTATACATCTGTTAGAAAGACCGATACAGTCAACTGCGGCAAAAACGCTTAATTCACCTGTTGTTGTACCAAGGCAAATCGCACGGACTCTTATATCATCAAGAACACCCGTAGGAAATCTTGCAGGAAGACGGGTAACACCACCTATGCAATATTCTTTTGTTAAAATATCATCTGGAAGAATACTCTTCTGACTATAGCCTAAAACCCATTCTGAATTTTTTGTTGCTTCTGTTATTAAATCTTTTTGATTTACAAAAGAAACATCATCTGAACTACTATTTACAACTGGTTCAGGAAGTCCGTTTGAAAATTTACTTATTGCCTTAACAAAATTTCTAGAGAACATATCTGCTCTTTCTTTGTTCGGCATTTTGTAAAGCTTCACACCTGCACCAACTGCCGCAGCACCTATTGCTAATTTTAAAAATTTACCCATAAATTAAACCTCTTCAGCTTTTCTTACAGCCTCATCAAATTTCTTTGTTATTTCGTCCGCTTCTGTGCGGTCTTTTATAATAGTATTACTGAACAATGCATTTACCTCTTCAACAGATTTTAAAATACCATCTTTAATATCTTGTGGTAAATCTTTTTTTAAGAGTTCATCAACTTTCGGAAGAAGTCTGTATTTTATTCTGAATACATCTCTTGAACCATTAAACTGCGGGAATCGTGGGTCTGAGTAAACACTTGTAAAATTCTTATTTGTAAGAATTTCTTTACAGAGAAGAAGTGCAACATCATTATAAGCAGTATCGTCGTGTACTTGTTTTCTGAAACAGAAAGTAGAATCAGGGAAAATTGCTGTACCTAAATCTACCGTACCCTCCGGAGAAATGTGGTTATGCTCTCTATTCTGACATCTGTCATAGACAGGCTCATAATTTTCCGGTAATTTTTCATTTGCACCTACAGAGTAACCGCCAAGAGAGGCAGATTTAAAATCTACGATTGTATCTGAATTAAGATTTTTAGTACCCGCAAATGGTAAAAGCGGTAAATCGTAACCACAGATTGAGAAAAATCTTGCACCTTGTTTTTCTATGCCTATTAAAATCTCACGAAGATTACTTTGGGCTTTATAGAATCTGTCAGTTTTTTCTCTTAAAACTTTATATTCGTCACCAACTAAATATGCATCTCTCATTGACTCATATTTTTCTTTTGGCACTACCGCCCACATACCAGGACAATTTTTGAGAAATGTTTCTAAAATACCATCTACAAACGCATTAACAATATTTTTTGCAGTGTCGTCTTTAAATCTTTTCAATACCTTTGTGAATTTATCAACAGTATCTGAATCTAAAAACATAGAAAGTAATGAAACGGGATTTGATAAATCAATGTTTTTTGAAAATACATCTGAAATTAAAGTTGAACCATTTGACGCAGGTACAAAATAGCAAACTCTGTTAACATCATTTTTACTACCATAAGCATCAAAATAAGCAGTTGCGATTGAACCACCCAAAGAAACAGGAATTAAATTAACTTTATCGTGCCCTGTTTCTTTCTTTACATTCTGTATATATTCATCTAACCTTTTAGCAGTTTCATAAGGCTGTCCGAATGAATGGTAAGCAAAGAAATAAAGATGGTCTTCACCAATTACTTCTGCAAGAGTTTCCATTGGCACCATTTTGTATATGTATCTTTTTTCGTCAGCGTTACAGTCCTTTAATGAATGACCTGAATAATCAACAATATGAAGATTTTCTGTAGGAACACCTTCTTTATTGACTCTTAAAGGTGTCACCATTTCTGACACTGCACTTTTAAGTGCTTTGCAGAATGCTTTATCTCTTTTTGTTATTAAAAGTCCTATTGCTGATGGAATTATTCTTTTAACAAAAGATTTTGTATCAACATCCAAAGGCCAGGCGCATTTAATTCTTTTATTATCTTCTGAATATAAATCAACCTTTGACTGACCTATACCGGGAACGATAATAGTAGGGCAATATTCACAAGTACACTTGTTCATAAAATAAAACCTCTCCAATTTTTTCGTACCTTTTATTTTAACATAGTATTTCTTTTTAAGCAATATAAAAGAATTAGTTATATTTACCAAAATACTACTTGTAACTTTGTAAAGTTTAAAATCACAATTTGATTGAAATAGATATATAGTTAGTGTAAAATTACTTTATCTATACTATTATATATAGAGGTTTTTATGAGCGATTATATTTACACTTTTCAGAAAGGTTTTAATTACTCTCAGGACGGACCAGGCAACAGACTTGTTTACCATTTATCTGGTTGCAATTTGTTTTGTCCGTGGTGCTCAAACCCCGAAGGATTAAAACGAACAGAAAAATCAAAAAAATATACATTACAAGAAATCTTCAATGAAATAACATCTTCGAAAATGATGTTTTTTGAAAATGGCGGTGTCACCTTTACGGGTGGTGAGGTATCTTTACAAGCAGGTGCTATCAGCGAGCTTTGCAAGATATTGAAAAAAGAAAATATTTCAACCTGCATTGAAACAAACGCTTCTTTAAAAGAAACTAAAAAACTCATTGATATTGTTGATTTTATGATTGCAGATTTTAAATCGCCTGATAAAGAAACATTAAAATCTGTAACAGGTGCAGATATCGAAATAATAAAAGAAAATCTTTTAAAAAGAGCCTTGACTAAAAAATATTTGCTTATAAGAATACCTTTAATAAATAATTTCAATACTGGCTTAGAAAATGCAAAGGGTTTCTCTGAATTTTTCAGAGAACTTACAGAAAAAAGCAAAAGTGAAAATATATTTATAGAAATTCTTACCTATCACGAATACGGTAAAGATAAATACGAAAAAGAAAATTTATCTTATACCTTTTCTGACGGTTTCGTAACTGCTGAACAAGTGACAATTTTAAAGAATGAATTAGAAAAGAATAATTTGAAAATTATAAAAACTTAAGGTGATATTATGTACGAGTTTAATGCAAAAAAATTAACTGACTTAGCAAACGATTTATTTAAAGAAGAAAGAGAAATAAACAACCTTACTGGTTGGTTTATAATTAAAGAAACTGAGAGTGAATTCGAAGAAGAATATAAAAATTATTCTCCTATGAAAAAAGCGGCTTTAAAATTCAGAGAAGCGGTAAAGGTTTTACCACTTTCAATAAGTGACAACGCGATTTTTGCGGGTACACAACGCGATGCCTTTGCAAGAAGCTACGCACTTATTAACCCTACCTTTAAAGTAGAAACCTTTGCAGGCTACTGTGACCCAACTGCTGTTTATGATGATATTACAGTAACTCCTGAATTCACAAAAGAAAGAATTGAAGCATTAAGAGAAATTGATAAAAAAACGCCTTATGTAAAAGAGCTTACAGAGGTTTACAGTTCTTGCGAAAATTTAACCGGTGAGGTTGCTTTCTTTATTGAGCAGGTTACAGGTCATTTAATCCCTGATATGAGAGCAATTTTAAAATATGGTATTAAAAAGCTTATTAATGATATTGATGACAAATTAAACTCTTGTAGTGAAGATAAAAAAGAAAACTACGAGGCTATGAAAATATCTTTAGAAACTGCGGTTTTACTTGCAGAAAGATATAAAAAGCTCGCAGAAGAAAAGGCGAAAATTTCCGACAATGAGAAAAAAGAAAGATTTTTACTTATCGCAGACACATTAAGCAGAGTACCTTTTGAACCAGCCGTGAGTTTATATGAAGCAATTCAGAGTTATATTATATTATGGCAGACAATGTGCCTTGAACAAGCACCAAATCCGTTTGCATTCTCTGTTGGTAATGCAGACAGAATTTTTGAACCTTACAGAAAAATGAGTGGTCTTGACAGAGAAACTACCGCCGCACTTTTAAAACATTTTCTTGTATTTTTCAATGTTGGTGACAGAAGCTGGGCAATTTCACAGAATTTAATTGTAAGTGGTCGTGACAAAGATGGAAACGACTTAACAAATGACACAACTTATGCACTTTTAGATGCTTATTATGATATGAATTTACCGCAACCTATTCTTTCTGTTAAGTTACATAAAAATACACCTGACAAATTATATCAGGAGTTAGGAAGATTTTTATTTACCCCTGGTTGCCTTACACCGTCACTCTTTAATGACGACTCACTCTATGAGGTGCTTACAGAAGCGGGTGTAGATATTGATGATATTGAAGATACTTCAATTGCAGGTTGTCAGGAACCACTTATTATGGGTAAGGACAACGCAAACACAACAAACAGTTGGTTTAATTTAGGCAAGATTTTAGAGCTCACTTTAAATGATGGTGTATCAACAGTAACAGGCAAAAAAATCTGTGATTTACCAGGTGGTAATGCTGACGCTCTTACACTTTTAAAAACTGTTCGTGAAAGATTTTATAAAAATGCAGAATATTTCTGCGAAGAGATGGTTAAAGCCGCAAATGGTGCGTCACAAGCAATTTCAAATTTACCTGTACCATTTTTAAGCACAGTAATGGGTGGTATTGAAACTGGTTACGATGTAAGAGATATTAAAAATCAAGGCACAAAATATAATGGTAGCGGTTGCCTTATTCACGGTACAAGTGTTGTTGCAGATTCATTTACTGCAATTGACAAATTATTAGCAGAACGCCCAGAGGATTCCCAAAGACTGTTAAATGCATTAAAAAATAATTTCAAAGATGATGAAGAATTAAGAGAATTTTTACTCTCTTCACCAAAATTTGGTAATAATAATGATGTTGCTGACAATGAGGCAGTTGAAATTACAAATAAAATTGCTGATATGGTAAGAAATAAAAAGAATTATCTTGGCAATAACTTCAGACCAGACTTTTCTACACCATCCACACACTTACTTTATGGTTACTGGGTTGGTGCTTTGCCTTGCGGTAGAAAATCAAGGGATATGTTAAACTATGGTGTTGACCCACTTTATGGCGAGGCTCAAAACGGTTTAGGCTTCAGAACATTATCTTTAATGAAATTACCATTCAAGAAAATGTGCGGTGGTTATGCTTCACACTTTGGTATTGACCCTAAATATTTCATATCTTCATCTTATGAAGAAAATGGCATTGAATTTAAAAACAAGGTTATGAAACCACTTTTCTTCAATGAACTAAACAACAATGTTGCACCATTCTATTTATATGTAAATGTTACAACAGCGGAAATTTTAAGAAAAGTCTTAGCAGAGCCAAAGAAATACGCACCAAGTGGTGTTTACATTATGAGAATTCACGGTACCTTTGTAAATTTCCTTGATTTATCCCCTGCTATTCAGCAAGATATTATTACAAGACTCGACCCACAATCAACTGCAATTTGTTAATGGAGAAATATTATGAGCATTTTAGGTATTGATATTGGTACAACTACAATTACCGCATTACTTTTAGACGAAAAACACGGTAAAATTATCAATAAAACGACATTAAAAAACGACTCGTTTATTGATTCAAATTTTGATTTCGAAAAAATTCAGGACCCTGATATTATTATTGAAACAGTTAAAAAAGCAATAAATGAAATAACAGATGGTACTGATATTTCTTCGATAGGTGTTACAGGACAAATGCACGGTATTCTTTATCTTGACAGTGAGAATTCCCCTCTTTCCCCTCTCTACACCTGGCAAGATTTAAGAGGGAACGAAATTTACAAGGGTACTTTTTCTTATGCTGATTATTTAAATGAAACAACGAATTATAAATCCGCAACAGGTTTTGGTCTCACAACGCATTTTTATAATATTAAAAACCATCTTGTTCCAAAAAAGGCTGTAAAGCTTTCAACAATTCACGATTATCTTGTAAGTGTTTTAACTAATCAATCACCTGTTACCCACACAAGTGATGCGGCAAGTCTTGGTTTTTATGATTTAAGACATCACCACTTTGATAATATTGGTCTTTTAGAAACAGGAATCGACCCTGAAATTTTACCGAAGGTAATAAGTAAAACTTCAATTGCCGGCACCACAAACTGCGACTTTTTACCAGATGGAATTCCTGTTGCTGTTGCTATTGGTGACAATCAGGCAAGTTTTATAGGTTCTATGACAAACCCTGATAATTCAATACTGGTTAATGTTGGTACAGGTAGTCAGGTTTCTTTTATAACTTCACACCTTAAACCAACTACTACCGGCGAAATAAGACCTTTAACTGATAACGAATACATTTTTGTAGGTTCTTCTCTTTGTGGTGGCAGAGCATACCAGATTTTAAGAAATTTCTTTAAAGATTGTCTGAATGAATTTGGGGGCAACGATGAAAATCTTTACGAGAAAATGGATAAACTCTCTGAGAATATTGAAAAAATAAAAGACCCATTAAAAATCAATTGCGAATTTGCTGGTACAAGGTTAAATCCAGAAAAGCGTGGTTCAATTGAAAATATATCAATTAAAAACCTCACCCCAACAAATTTAATATGTGGTGTCCTTGTGGGTGTTGCAGACGAATTGAAAGAAATGTACGAAGAAGCAAAAGATTTACTTGAATTCAGACCACGCACACTCGTTGGTTCGGGTAATGGTATAAGAAAGAGTAAAGTATGGCGTTACATTTTCACAAAGAAATTCGCGCTCGAATTACAGTTGCCAAAACACCCTGAAGAAGCGGCGGTTGGTGCTTGTATTTTCGCCTCTGTTGCAAATGGTAACTTCAGAAACATAAGACAAGCACAAAAAATACTTTTAGGAGAATAAATTATGAATTATAAAGAATATGCTAAAAATCCGATATTTTTCGAAAAAAACCGAGTTTTCAGAGTTTATCTAGGTGGAAAGCTTTTTTCAGAATTTTTCGGCGATGACAGTGAAGATTGTTTTTACCCTGAAGAATGGGTATGCTCATCAACAAAAGCATTAAACGAGGGAAGTACCGATGAATTTGAAGGAATATCAAAAATTAAAGATTCTGATATTTACTTTAATCAACTTATTGAAAAAGAAAAGGAGTTAATGTTAGGTGACAGAAACGGACTTGATGTTCTCGTAAAAGCACTTGATGCGGCAATTCGTTTACCTGTTCAAGCTCATCCTGACAAAGAATACTCAAGAAAACATTTTAATTCTGAATTTGGTAAAGCAGAAGCATGGCTTATACTTGCTACTCGCCCAGATGCACACATCTATTTCGGTTTTAAAGATGGTGTTTCAAAAGAAGATTTTGAAAAAGCAGTAAATGACAGCGAAACTGACAAAATGGCGATGGAGGTTTTACTTAATAAAATCCCTGTTAAACCTGGAGATGTTTATTTCATTCCAGCAAAGGCTGTTCACGCAATCGGTGCGGGTTGTCTTATATTAGAAATTCAGGAGCCAACTGATTTTACAATTCAACCTGAAAGATATTGTGGTGATTACAAGCTTTCTGATAATCAGATGTATCTTGATTTAGATAAACAAACTGCTCTTTCAGTATTTGATTATTCTTACAACTTTGAAAGAGTAAAAAACGAATGTCGAAAAACACCGACTATTATATCTAACGAAAACAACTGTATCAAATCTGTGCTTATCAGTAAAGAAGATACACCTTGTTTCTCACTCGAAAGATATGAAATTGCAAATGGTAAAACAGAGAAGCTTTCAGCACCAGTTATTTATGTTGTTACTGAAGGCAATGGTATTCTCACAAATGATGAAAATGAAATTGCGTTAAAGCAAGGCGATTATTTCTTTATGCCTTATTCGTGCAATAAAGAGTACTATGTTAAATCAGATAGCACTTTAACTCTTGCTGCGTGCATACCACCAGAAAGGATATAATAATGTTTACTGACCTTTTAGCATTAAAAGAATGGAAAACGGATGATATTGCAGATTTCTACAACAGATTAAAAATCTTTTCTGATGAAGAATGTTGCGATTATACTGTTTCAGTTGCTAATGAACTTATAAAGAAAAATGATGTCCACTATTACAAGGTTGCAGAAGAAATTTTAATAAATGCAATAAGAAATTATTTTGATGTACAAGATTTAATTTATAAAGCAAAAATATATTTTTCTTTAGGGTATCTTTATGAGATTCAAAAAAAATATATAAATAGTTTTACCTATTATGAAAAATATAAATTAAACAATAACATTCACGAAGGTGCAAATTCAATCCTTTTAAAAATAATTATTTTGAGAGATAAATTTAAATATTCAGCAGAATTAGAAAATTTATTTTTAACTGCTTCAGGCGAATATAATTTAGGTCTTCGAAACGATAGAATTTACGAAGACATTGCAGAATATTTAATTTTATTAAATAAAAATAAATTTGAAAAAGCAGAAGAAAAAAAGAAAGATTTAAAAGCATTAGTTAAATATGGTCAGTTACCATTACTTGATGTAATTATCCGAAAAGATAGTGTTTTCAATGCTTTGAGCGTTCCTGATGAAGTAATTGATTTTGTAGAGAAATTGTAAAAAATAAAAGAAAATAAATTCAATAAAAATAAAACGATGAATGTTCATCGTTTTATTTTTTATTAAATTCAAATCACTGCGGCTTTCAAGATAACCACTTCAAATTATATATACAATATAATTTTTATTTTTATTTTTATTTTTATTTTAATTTTAATTTAGATTTATATCAACACTTTTATTGACGGAATTTTATTCTGTTATTTGTATTTCTTTTTTATCTGGATTTTAAATTTAGTTTTCTAAAATAAATTTTCTTTTTTATTTTTCGGATTTTCATTTTCAATTTATTTTTTTAAAAAAATCCCCGGATTTTGTTTTTTGATTTTCCATAAATATAAAAGCTTGCAAAAAAATAAATACCATAAAAATAAAATTAAAGAATCTGTAATTTCAAAAAATAATAATTAAACTCAGAAATATAAATAATATAATAAATACAAAATGATTTCAAATATAAATTATTTATGTTTGTAAAACAATATAAAAACAAAAATAAAGAAAAAGAAAAGGAGGCTTGGCAAAATTACCAAACTTCCTTTTCTTAATATTTTTTTGAAACAATTTAATTTATTTTAATATTTTCAATTTAATTTTTTCTATTTTAATTTTTTTAGTCTTTCTCTTGCCTGGGTATACCCTTGACGCCCTGCCAAACTATAGTATTCACGCGCTTTAGCAGTGTTCCCGGTCACTTCATAAAAAATGCCTAAATTATACGACGCCTTAAATGAACCACAGCCAACAACACCATAATTATTTTTAATTTCTCCAATTTTCAAACATTTTAAATATGATTTTTCAATTTCAGGAAAATAATTTATATATTTATTTATATCTGATAAAACTGCTTTCATATAAAACATTCCGCATGCAAAATAAAAATCAGCCGACTCATTTAAATTATTTTTTTCATTCTTTATTATTTCAATTCCAATATCATTTTTATTTATTTCTGATAAATTATAAATATAAGAAATTATCCCTAGTTTTCTATATTCAGATTTTATATTTTTCGAATTTTCATAAAACCTTTCAAAATATTCATCTGCTTCATTAAATCTTTTTAATATCCATAGTGTTTTTGCAGTCTGATATAAAATATATGGGTTATTTCCGTCTTTTTTTAATTCGGTAAATAAAATTTCTAAATTTCGCTCCCCTTTACCATCTTGTATATAACCATCGTGGTCAAAAGTCAGTGGTAAAACAACCCTTTCTAAATCTGAATCTATCTGTTCGTGAATTGCACCACAATATTTAACCCCTTTTGGTATTAAACGCGGTATCAGTATTTTGCTTTTACTTATTTCGCCATCAGTTTCTTTGTAGACGTTAAGTAATCCAATATACCCTATTCGTGGCTCTCCTCTTAAAAATGTTTCGATATCCCTTCTTTTACCGATTGTTAAGTATTCATCAGCGTCTAAAACAAGATTCCATTCACACTCTGATTGCTCCAATGAGAAATTACGAGCTGCCGCAAAGTCATTTATCCACTCAAAATGAGAAATATGCGCATTGAATTTTTTTGCGATTTCTACAGTTTTATCAGTAGAGCCAGTATCTGTAATGTAAATCTCATCAACAATATTTCTCACTGCTTTAAGACACTTTTCAAGACATCGCTCTTCATTTTTTACTATCATTACTAAGCCTAAAGTTTTTTTAGTTGACATACCCAATTCTCCTCGTCGATTATTTGCGACCTTGTAAATACTTCTCTGCTTTTAATATTATAGTCTGTGTTTTGGAGTCTTTTATTTCTCCGTTCATAACTTTTCCCACCGCTTCAACAAACGGCATTTCAATTACATTGATAAATTCATCTTCATCCAAATCCTGCTCACCACTTACTAAATCTGTTGCAAGGTACAAATGAATTATTTCATCTATTAAAGCAGGAGTTGTGTACATTTCACCTAAATAAACTATATTATTTGCAATAAGTCCCGTTTCTTCACGAAGCTCACGCTTTGCCGCATCCAAAGGTATTTCACCCTTATCCAGCTTACCTGCAGGTGCTTCTAAAGTTACTTTATTAAATGCATATCTGAATTGATTGACAAAAATAACATTGCCATCATCTTTAATCGGCAATACACAAACAGCTCCAGGGTGTCTTATTACTTCTCTTACACCTTTTTTACCATTTGGTAATAATATTTCATCACGATATAAGTGAATAGCAACACCATCAAATATTTCTTCTGATGAAAGTTTTTTCTCGGTTAATTCCATATCATAACACCCCTTTTAAGTATATATTTATTTTATCACATAATAATTTATCTTGCAACAATTATAAATTCATTATATAATATAGAACAGTAGGGTGAAATGAGGTGTAATAATGTATTTATACATAATAAGACACGGTGAAACTTACGGTAATTTAAACGGTGATGGCTTTACTGAAACCGATTTGACTGACAATGGCTTAAAGCAAGCATTTTTATTGGGTGAACGCTTTAAAGATGAAAGAATAGATGTCATTTATACAAGCACCTTAATAAGAGCAGTCAGAACAGGTAATGAAATTCACAAATATCATAAAAACGCGAAATTTAATATTTTTACGAGTTTGATGGAAAAAGGCACCGATGGTAATTACACTGGTTTACCAGATGATGTTTTGCAGAATATTGTACCTGATGTTATTATAAGAGACAGAACACCATTAGGTGAAGAAGACCAACAAAAAGCTCTGGAAAGAGCTAAAAGAGTTATTAATACAATTCTTTCTGAAAATGACGATAACAGTAATGTCGTTATTGTTGCCCACGGTATGTTTAATACATATTTAATTTTAGCGGCTACCGGTCTTGGTTTAATTCCTGATTTTAATTTTTCCCAGGATAACACTGGTGTTACACTTATTCGTTATTTATATGAAAATGGTATAAAAAAGACTAAACTTACATATACAAATGACTGCTCACATTTAATTGAAAATTGAGAATGGAAAATTGAAAATTTTGGAACGCTTCGCGTTGATTATATAAAGAATAAAAATGCATCTTATTTTTATAGTTGATACCATAAGCAACTTTAAATTATAAGATGCACTTTCTTTTACAATATTATAATTGCGTCGCAGACCCTTAATTTTCAATTTTTAACTTTCAATTTTAAATTATAAATAAAAACCACTTTGCATATGCAAAGTGGTTTTTTGGTATCGGTAAAACTGTAAGCCGGGTTTTGTCGTTTAAGGCAATCATCTATCTAGACCTTGCGTTGCCACAAGGTTCAAGCCACCCTTCGGGGTTGCGAATAAATCGCTGTCCGGCAAACTCCCCAGTCGGTGTTGCATCAAGTAGGGTTTACATGGCAGTATTGTCTCCAATACCCCGGTGAGCTCTTACCTCGCCTTTCCACCCTTACCGAAAAATCGGCGGTATATCTCTGTTGCACTTTCCCTAAGGTTACCCTCGGCGGCCGTTAGCCGTTACTCTGCCGTGCGATGCCCGGACTTTCCTCGTCTATACAAAAGTATATCCGCGACTGCCCATTTTACCGATGTCTTATTATATTGAATTTTCAACAATTAGTCAAGGTCGGTTTTTTTAGACCTTACCATTTTTCAATTGTTTTAACTTATTGATTTTACGCCATTCTCATCGAAATATCAAAGGCTGTAACTGAATGTGTTAAAGCACCTATTGAAAGAATATCAACCCCTAAAAGTGCTACTGAACGAAGTCTTTCTGGTGTTAAGTTACCAGATGCTTCAAGCAATGCTTTTTTATTAACTATTTTAACTGCTTCTGCCATAGTTTCATTATCCATATTATCAAGCATAATAATATCTGCACCCGCAGAAAGTGCCTCTTTAACCTCTTCTAAAGTTCTTGTTTCTACCTCAATCTTAACAGTATGACCTATTTTTTCTCTTAATGCTTTAACTGCAGGAGTAATTCCTCCTTTAGCATCAATATGATTATCTTTAAGCATAGCACAATCTGAAAGATTATAACGATGGTTTTTACCGCCACCACAGGTAACAGCATATTTTTGTAAAGAACGAAGACCAGGCAAGGTCTTTCTTGTATCTGCAATAGTTGCTTCTGTACCCTCAATCTGCTTTACACATTCGTTGGTAAGAGTTGCAATACCACTCATATGTTGAAGCAGATTAAGTGCAGTTCTTTCACCCTTTAAGAGATATATTGTCCTACCCTCAATCTCTGCAATTACATCACCTTTTTTGACATTTTCACCGTCTTTTTGATATAAGGTATATGTAAATTCTTCGTCTAAAAGGCTGAAAACTCTCATAGCAACCTCAATACCACAAAGAACACCATCCGCTTTTGCAATAAACTTTGCTTTACTTTTTTCATTTTCATCGAGTAAATAATCAGTAGCAACATCAATATAATTTATATCCTCCTGAATTGCTCTTTTAATTACATCATCTACATAAAACTGTGGCAATATCATCTGTCTGCCTCCCTTAAAATTATATAAGCAACTGTTGCGAGTGAAAGCGCTTCGCAATAGTCTGCAGTAATAGCAAACTTACCATTTCTCAATCTATTAAGTATTGATTCAATTCGTTTTTTACCCTGATGAATTGCTCCCTCATCAGGTATTACAAAATATGCTTTCTGCATTATTTCTCTTATTTCTGTTCTTGTACCTTTTGGTAATGGTGCACCCCTATAATCTTCCGCTTCAAAAGGGTGCTCTTTAACTGCATAAAAATTTGCATTTATACATCTTACTATATCTTCTGCAGCTCGTCTGCCAAAAACAAGTGCTTCTAAAAGAGAATTACTCGCAAGTCGGTTTTTACCGTGAACACCTGTACAAGCACACTCACCCGCCGCGTAAAGTCTTGGCAAGGTTGTTTTTGCATTAAGGTCTGTTTCAATACCCCCCATAAGGTAATGCTGACACGGAAAAATAGGTATTAAATCCTTACTTATATCAACACCCTGTGTCAAACATCCGGCATAAATACCAGGAAACCGTTTTTTCAGATATTCTTCACCTTTATAACGGATATCAAGATAGAAGTTATTACTACCAAGTCTTCTTGATTCCATAATAATTGAACGAGAAACAACATCTCTCGGTGCTAATTCAAGACGCTCGTCATATCGGTCCATAAATCTTTCTTTATTGCAGTTCAAAAGATATGCGCCCTCACCACGAACTGCCTCACTTATTAAAAATTGTTCGCGATTTACACCATTGAATGCAGTCGGGTGAAATTGCACATAACTTAAATTCTTAATTGAAGCACCCATTTCGTAAGCAAGTCTTATACCATCACCCGTTGCAACCGATGGGTTAGTTGTATATTTATAAACTCTGCCAATACCACCGGACGCTAAAAGACAGAATGACGCAAATACTGTTTTAAATTCACCCTGGGACATAACAGTTGCCTTAAAACCATTAGTTATTCTCGCCATTGAAGTTACCATTGTGTTATCACAAAGTGTCACATTAGGTAACTCTTGTACCGCTAAAACCAATTTATCAACCATCTCTTTACCAGATGTATCTTTATGGTGTAAAATTCTTCGTTTTGAGTGCCCACCCTCAAGAGTTTTTATAAGTTCACCCTTTTCATTTCTGTCATACTCTACACCATACTCAATTGTACGAAGCACATCATTTGGTCCTTCTTCAACAAGAGTTCTGACTGCATCGTGGTCATTTTTTCTGCCACCTGCAATTAAAGTATCTTCGAAATGAAAATCGTAGCTATCATTTTCTAAATCAAGCACACAGGCAACTCCGCCTTGTGCCAAAGAACTGTTTGAAATATGCCTTTCTTTTTTTGAGAGCATAAGAATACTAACCGTAGGTGGAAAGTTAAGTGCGGCATAAAGTCCTGCAATACCACTACCTACGATAACAACATCATATGAATTTTTAAGTTCAGAAAGTTTCATATTTCATCAACCTAATTCTAACATTTTTTCAATGCTTTTTAGTGCTTTTCGTCTTAAATCTTCATCTAACTCTATGATTTCGCCTTGTTCACCGATTACCGCCTTGTAAACATCTTCAAGAGTTGTAATTTTCATATCTTCGCAAACAAGCTTTTCACTTGAAAGCTGAATAAATCTTTCTCCATTTTCCTCGTGAGTTGAAAGATAATCAACAACACCACGCTCTGTACCGATAATAACCTTACCATTATGAGCCTTGGCATATTTGATAATTTCAGAAGTAGCACCAATCATATCTGCGTGCTCTAAAACCTCTTCAGGAGACTCAGGATGCACTGCAAATACTGCATCGGGGTGCTCTTTTTTTAAATTTATAATATCTTCTTTTGTAAGCTTATCGTGTACAGGACAGAAGCCATCCCAAAGAATAATATTCTTTTCAGGAATCTGTTTTTTTACATAAGAACCTAAATTTTTATCAGGAATAAAAAGAATATCTTTATTTGGTAATGCTTTTACAATTTTCAAAGCAGAAGAGCTTGTAACACAAACATCGCACTCTGCTTTTAATGCCGCGGTTGTATTTATATAAGCAACAACCGCAGTATCAGGGTTCGCTTTTTTAAATCCTCTTACCCTTTCAGGTGAAATCTGCTCAGCCATAAGGCAAGTAGCAGAAGGAACAGGTAATATAACTTCAGTTTCAGGTGAAAGAATTTTAACACTCTCTGCCATAAATCTTACACCGCACATTATTGCTCTTTTACCTTTTAATTCTTTTGCTTTTTGACTTAAAAAGAAACTGTCACCTGTAACAGAAGCAATATCTATAATATCAGGATTCTGATAAGTGTGAGCAAGAATAATCGTATCTCGTTTTTTTGCCTCTTCGACTATTTTTGTTTTCAATTCATTTACTGTCATAAATCATACCCCTTTGATACAATTACAAAGCATCAAACTTTCCTATCATAATTATATCATTATTTTTATATAACACAATATTAAATTTTCCAAAAATAAGTTATTATACTTATTTCTTTTTGTTAATTCCTTAAACCTTTCATAAAATAATTAAATAGTAATTCATAACTATTGAAATTAATAGAGTTATGATGTAAAATATATGAGATTTAAGTCTTGATTTTTATAGGAGAAAAATTATGAACGAATACCTTTCAAGAAACTTTGATATTTTAAGTTCTGACGATGAATTATTTTCTGCTTTCGAAAGCGAATTGAAGCGACAGACAAGAAATATTGAGCTTATAGCAAGTGAAAACTACACTTCCCCTGCTGTTATGGCGGCAAGTGGTAGCATTCTCACAAACAAATACGCAGAGGGTTACCCAGGTAAAAGATATTACGGCGGTTGCGAATGTGTTGATATTGCAGAAAACATAGCAATTGAAAGAGCCAAAAAGCTTTTCGGTTGTGAATTTGCAAATGTTCAGCCACACTCTGGTTCACAGGCAAACTTCGCGGTTTATTTTGCACTTTTAAATCCTGGCGACACAGTTTTAGGTATGAGCCTTGCTGATGGTGGTCATTTAACACACGGGTCCCCTGTAAATGTAAGCGGTAAATACTTTGATTTCCAGAGTTATGGTGTTGATAAAAACGGGTATTTAGATTATGACGCTCTCGAAAAGAAAGCAAACGAATATAAACCAAAGCTTATTGTTGCTGGTGCTTCTGCATACCCAAGAACTATTGATTTTAAAAGAATAAAAGAAATTGCAGATAGTGTAAACGCACTCTTTATGGTTGATATGGCACATATTGCAGGTCTTATTGCAAGTGACAGACATCCTTCGCCATTCCCTTATGCAGATGTTGTTACTTCTACAACACACAAAACTCTCCGTGGTCCTCGTGGTGGTCTTATTCTCACAAATAACGAAGAAATTGCTACAAAGGTAAACAAAGCAATATTCCCTGGTATTCAGGGTGGACCTTTAATGCACATAATTGCTGCAAAGGCTATTTGCTTCGGTGAAGCACTCAAGCCAGAATTCAAAGAATATGGTAAACGAGTAATTTCAAACTGTAAGGCTCTTGAAAATGCCCTTTGTGCTCAGGGGATTGATATGGTGTCTGGTGGTTCTGATAACCACTTGCTTTTACTTGATTTGCGTTCACTTGACATTACAGGTAAAGAGTTAGAGCATCGACTTGATAATGTTTATATTACAGTAAACAAGAACTCAATTCCAAACGACCCACAGAAACCATTTGTTACAAGCGGTGTTAGAATTGGTACAGCAGCTACCTCTACAAGAGGCTTCGGTGCTCACGAAATGTTAAAAATCGCAGAATTTATAAAATTAGCAGCTACAGATTACGAAAATAATATTGATTATATCCGCAACGGTGTTACTGAAATTTGTGATAAATTCCCGCTTTATAAATAAGTAAATGGCGACAAGCATAAAGCTTGTCGCCATTTACTTTAAAAGAAAGGAACAATGAAAAAATCACAAAAACTCATATTCAATCATCATAATCAGGAACAATTAAACCATAACCCGAATCCTTACGACCATAAACTACATTTATATTTCCCGTCTCTGCATTAAGAAACATATAGAACTGATGTCCTAACAAATTCATTTGTAAAATTGCTTCTTCTACACTCTGTGGTTTTAAAGCAACTGTTTTTTCACGAATCAAATCAAACTCTGATTCTTCTTCAATATCGAAATCAACAAAATCTTCAAAAGCAGTTGCTCTCAACTTCTTTTCAAGTCTTGTTTTATTTTTTCTTATCTGGCGAATGAGTGAATCAACACACTCATCAAGGGCATCGTTAATATTGTCGGCTCTCTCTTCTGCACGGAAAATCATTCCATCTTTGTTAACAGTAACTTCAACAGCCTGATAATTTTTCTCCACTGTTGCAGTAACTTTTGCAACTGCATCTTCGCCAAAAAGCTTTTCAACTTTTAAAAGCCTTTTTTCAGTTCTCGCGCGAAAATCTTCGCGTGGATTACATTTGCGACCGATAATAGTAATATTCATAGAAACATCCCCTTTATCTGTGGAATGAGCACTTTGCTCTACAACAATAATACCATTTAAAAGGGCGATTGTCAATAACTTTTGTTCATTTTGCACAGTTTTATTCTATCAACCATCAAGCTTTCTTCTCCAATGGAACAAATATTGTTGTGCAATACCTTCTGTACCTTTAATACATTCCGGTAACCCTTGAGGGTACAACTCACTAACAATCCTCTTTACCCAGACATCCTGAGGAAATGCTTCTATTCTACCAAAGCCATAAAGAAGCGAGCATTGCGCAACCTTCTCTCCCACCCCTTTTATTTTAAGAAGCTCTGTTTTTGCATCCTCAAAGTTCATTGCTTTGATTTTTTCAATATCAACCTCTTTAGTTGCAACTTTTTCAGCAGCATCAAGAATATACTTGGCTCTGAAACCTGCTCTTAAAACCGCTAAATCATCTACAGTTTTTTCTGCAAGGATTTCTGCACTAGGGAAAGTATAACTCTCACCTGCTTTTTCACCGAAATTCTCGCACAATCTTTCAATTATACCTTTAATTCTTGGAATATTGTTATTCTGAGAAATAATGAAGGAACATATTGCTTCCCATTCATCTTGTTTTAAAATTCTTATTCCATTATATTTTTCACAAGCAATAACTAAATTAGTTTCATTATAACTTTTTATAATTGAATTATAGTCTCTTTCTAAATCGAAATATTCCTTCCATATTAAATCAAAGTCCTCTTCAGTTGTATCGTAAAAAATAATTTCGCTATTATTTATTTGTTTTAATTTTAAATATTTATTTTTTACAACACCTGACCAGATATTTTCTTCATTTTTTCTCCAACGGAACGCTTGACCACAATCGAGAGAAAGAGCAATATTTAAACACTCCTGATTTTTTAAAATAATATTATTATCTTCTTTTAAAATTCGCAAAATTCACACCACTCAAAAATATAATTTTATTTAATTCTTAAATAATTATAACATTAAAACAAAACTAATTCAACACACAAAAAAATTGTACAAATTCAACAGTATTTCAAGGCTAATTTCGGCACGATTTTGCATTGGTAAAACTACACAATTTTTATATAAGATTTATTAAAAGTATTTTTTCCATTCTGTATAATTTATTAAATAAGCATAACTAACTGTATATTTCTATTTTTTATAAAAATTGTCAATATGTTTGAAGAAAATGTCGAAAACCTTTAATTATCACCATTTATACGGTCAGTTATAAACATTGTGAACAGAGTTGTGAACATTTTTGCGGTCTTTTTTACAATATTTCCATTATACTCAAAGTATAAATTTCTTGCTCGTCATTTTGACAACCTTATAATTTGACAAGCATTTTTTAAATAATTTTCAATTCATAAAATTATTTTTTTGTGAATATTCAAGTCTTTTTTTCACAATATATTTTTACAAAAAAGACTCTTTTGAAGGTGGTATTTTTTATGATAAAAGGAATCAATAAACAGGTGCTTGAAATACTTGAAACTAATAATGGATATTTTGAAAAAGCATTGTTTTTTATTAAACCAGAATTTTCTGGAATTTCTGAAAATAAACTAAGAGAATTAGCACAATCAGAAATTAAATCTGCAATAAAACCTCCTAAACAAAAATATAAAAACAAAACAAACAAATTATTATCTTTTATTTGTTTTGCCGGTGTATTTATTCTAGGATTTTCTGTTGGTGTTTTGTTATCTTTTTTAATTTGAAATTTAATTCAAATTATGTTAAAATAAATTAAAATATCAATAAATTTTAATCAGGAGTTTTTATGAGATACCGTAACATTTTATGGGACTGGAACGGCACACTTATTGATGATGCCGTAACCTCCCTTGATTGTGTCAATGATATGCTTGAAAGCATGGGTAAACCACTCATTACCCTCGAACAGTATTATACATATGTTGAAACGCCTATAATCGGCTTTTACAGGCATATTTTAACCGATGAAGAATTAGATTTTCCTACTATATCAAAATCCTTTCACGAAAGTTATAACAACCGTTTAAACACAACTGAATTAGCAGATAATGCTCGTAATGTTCTTAAAACACTCAAAGAAAACGGTGCAAAGCAATATATTATAACTGCAACTAAAGAGGAAAGTGCCAGAAGCCTTACTGTAAAATATGATGTAAATGAATATTTTGACGGAATATTCGGTGCAGATAATACTCTTGCTGAAAGCAAAATTCAACGGGCTTTGAAATTTTTTAATGATAATAATATAAATCCTCGTGACACTATATTTATAGGCGATACTCTTCATGACCTTGAAACTGCTAATGCTTTAGGCGTTGACTGCATTCTTGTTACTTTCGGTCATCAAGGTAAAACAATTGTAGAAAGTAGTGGCACTGTCACTGCAAATAATCTGGATGAAGTTTTAAATATTATTCTTGATGAACGAGCAGTTGATTTTCACACACATTCAACTTTTTCTGATGGTACATTCACCCCTACCGAGCTTATAAATCACGCAGTTGAGGTTGGACTTTCTGCAATTGCACTCACCGACCACGATACTGTCAATGGTATAAATGAAGCTATCCAGGCAAGCAAAGGTAAAAATATTGAATTCATCCCTGGAATAGAGTTCTCAGTTACTAATGGCACAGAAATTCACATTATAGGCTTATTTATAGACCATAAAAATGAAGTGTTACTTGATATAATTAACAAAACACGCTCACAAAGAGAATCAAGAATGAAGGGTGTTATTAAAAAACTGCAAAACTGTGGGTTTGAAATTACCTATGAAGAAGCTCAAAGTCTTGCTGGTGGCGATTTTGTAGGCAGAGCACACATAGCACATATTTTAATGGATAAAGGCTATGTATCTACCGTAAAAGAGGCATTTGACAAATATATAGGACTTAATAAACCGTGTTATGTTGAAAAGAAAGAAATCACTCCAAAAGATGCAATTACCGCAATAAGAAGTGCTGGTGGGTTAGCATTTTTAGCACATCTTCACCAGACAAAATTTGATTTTCAGCAATTAGATAATCTTTTAGGTGAATTAAAAAGTTACGGTCTTAATGGTATTGAGGGATATTATACAGAATACACTAATGACCATATAAAACAATTCAGGGCACTCGCACAAAAGCACAATTTATTTTATTCAGGGGGTTCTGACTTCCACGGCTCAATGAAACCAACTGTAAATTTAAAGAAGGGTTATTCCGACTTACACATACCATACAGTATTTTAACCACATTAAAGCGTTTAAAATCAGAAAATTAGTCAAAAATAGGATTGCATCTATTTGCAATCCTGTTTTTTGGTGGTTAAATCTATGAGTGGTTTTATAAAAATTAAAAGCAAAGCTCTGCTTCTTAATAATACATTAAAGTTATTTTTTGTTTCTTTAATTGCTTTTATATTTAAATCAACTGTAACTATATCAACAGTTCTTTCTATGCACTTTATTTTAGTAAGCAACATTTTTCAATCATTATTGGTTGAATACAACAGTCTGATTGTTTATTTTATTTACAGTCTTTTCGCTGTGATTTCATTTTTTCTTTTATTTTTATTTATAAGTGGATTAAAAACAGGTGAAAATGCAATTTATTTTATGCAATCAAAAGGAAGTAAAGCAAAACTTAAATATCTTTTTATTTTTTTAAGACCATCACAAAGCTTCAGAAGTTTTTGCCTTTACACAAGAATTTTCATTTTAAAATCACTTTGGGGAATATTTTTGTATTTACCATCTTGTTTTTGTCTTATTCTCACACTCTATCTTTATTTTTCAACTGTTATTTATACAACCGTATTTTTGACCCTAATTTTTGGTGCAGTTTTTTTACTATCAATATCTCGTTTTTACTACAACTGTATTTCTGTACGCTATTCTTTTGCCTCTTACTATCTCTGCACAGATTTAAATATATCTGTAAAAGATGCTATAAATAAGAGTACCTGTAATTCTGACGGCTTCATTAAAGATGGTGTTTATTTAAAATCGTCTATGTTGCTTTGGTTTATCTCTTGTATTTTTATTATTCCTGCAATTTATGTAATACCATTTAATAAACTTTCAAAAGCCAAATTTATTACATTCTGTGATGGATTACACTACGCTTTACCTCAAGGAGTAAAATTAAAAACATTTATAAGAAATAATGGTCTTATATAATAAAAGGCTATGGTTTAAAATAACCATAGCCTCTTTTAATTATTGGTCTAAATTGATGTTACCAGTCTTATTGATTTTTCTGATTTCTGCTTCATTTATAATATCAATAGCATCTGCCTGATTCTGACCATTCTTCTGATTAAGCTTATTTCTCACAAAATCATCATGACGAATAGCAGGTTGACTTGTCATAGGCTCAACAAAGAATAATTCATCTTCTTCCTCTTCAGGTAAGAATCTGTATCTGTTTACGATTAACCATATAACAATAGCAATTACAACAATAGCAATAGCACCAATTGTAATATATTTACTTAAATTATCTTTTAAAGCATTTTTATCTGCATCAACAATATCAGCATCCGCATTTTCAAATTGTGCTTCAACTATTACATTGTTAGCAGGCATCACGAATGTATACTCATCAATAAATTTACCATTTACACTAAGTGAATTTTCAACAAGCTTTTTACCTTCATCTGCTTCAACAGTAATAGTTACAGTTTCACCTGCTTTTGCTTTAGTTGGTTTTACAGTAATAACACCACCTAAATTTGTGCTGACACTTATTGTATATAATGAATCATCCGGAAGTTCTTCCCATTTAGCATAAAGAACAGTATCTTCATCTGCTTCAGAAGTTAAAAAATCCCATTTTTCAGTTAATTCACTATCACTATACCAACCATCAAACTTAAAACCATCTTTTTCTGGTACTTCTGGAACTTCAACTTTTCCATCAGTAACTTCTGCTTCAATTGCGTCTTCACCATTATTAAGTTCAAGTTTAATTTTGAAATCAAAATCTTCTGTGTTCTGTGGTTCATCGTTTTCTGATGGTGTCCACACAGGTGTCTGATTTTTTGTGGTTGTTGGTTTACGGGTTGTAGTAGTTTTTTTGGTAGTTGTTTGTTTTTCTGTTGTATCAATCACAGTTTCTTCTTCTGTTGCATCCATACCCTCATTATCAGTGGGAACTTCTGTAATAACAAAATCTACATCATCATCTGGCTCTGCAGATACAACAAAATTAAAGGAAAGTGCTGAAATAATCACTAAAACAGCTACAACCAATACTTTTATTTTCTTCAAGTTCATCACAATACTCCAATCAATAAGTAGAACTCATATCTTCATTTATTTTTTCTTCGACTGTTTTTACATATGTAGAGTTTTTAATTTTTTCCTGAAGCATATTATAAAATAAATCTTCATCAAAAGGAAGTTCAACAGTTTTACCAAGCCAACTTGAAAGAAATGCCGCATTAGAAATAGTAAGACCGTTAATGCCTTCTATTCCAGATGCAGTAAGCTCTTCGCCACGAAGAATAGCAGCCGCAAACTTATTCATAACTTCAACATGCTGCTCATTTCTGCCATCAAGCTCTGCTTCATAGGTTTTATAATCTATATCAGTAAAACCATCACCGCAACCTTTTAAATTCTCTGACACATTCTGTGACAATTCGGTTACTGTCAATGTACTATTTTCGCATATTATCTTCGCTTTGTCAAGTGTTATTTCTAACCTATTAGTACCTGGGTAGTCACCAGTTGTTGTTATAAATGTTCCTGTAGCACCATTTTTATACTGTGCATATATCATAACATCGTCTTCAACTTCAATATCGTGCCATTTACCCTCGTGACAAACTGCAGTTATTTTTTCTGGCATACCACAAATCCATTGCCATAAATCAAGCTGGTGCGGACATTGATTAAGAAGAACCCCGCCACCTTCTCCTGACCATGTTGCACGCCATCCGCCTGAATTATAATAAGCCTGTGTTCTGTACCAATCAGTAATAATCCAGGTAACGCGTTTCATTTCACCGAATTTACCGCTATGCACAATTTCGTGAGCTTTTCTGTAAAGGCAGTTTGTTCTCTGATTGAACATAATACCAAACACTTTATTACTTTTTTTAGCAACCTCATTCATTTCGCGAACCTGTTTTGTGTAAACACCTGCAGGTTTTTCACTCATTACATGAAGACCTTTGTTAAGACCTTCAATTACCATAGGTGGATGGAAATAGTGTGGTGTTGCAATTAAAATAGCATCCACTTCACCTGAATCCATAAGTTCTGACGCATCAGTAAATGTTTTCACATCAGGCAACTGCTCTTTTGCCCATGCTAATCTTTCATCTTTAATGTCACAAACTGCAGTAACAATAAACTCAGGGATTTTATTCTGCAAATAATTTCTAATGTGACTTGAACCCATATTACCTATACCGATAATACCTAAACGAACTTTTTCCATAAACATTTCCTCCTGATAATTACATTGATTTAAACAAATCCGGCAACTTCATTAAAGCAGACGGAATATTCTTTAAAAGTTTCATAGCACTTGGTGTGAGTGGTTTGTCGTTAAGCACATCGCAAAGCGCCTCACACATTTCGTCATTGAATACACCAGAGCTCATTGTAACAAAACAACGAAGTGGTATCTGGAAAGCGGTATTTTTCATCATTTCGCTATTTATACCGCCACCACCGATTTTTTCAACTGCCGCAGTAATTACTTTTGTGATTTTCTCACCTCGTGAAGTACCTGACGCATATTCAAGGGTTGAGTTTTTATCAATAGGAAGTGACATATCTCTTTCTCTCTCAGGCATTTCGTGACCTAAAACCGCAGTAAATTCATCGTCAGTTGCAAAAGCCATATCACCATTATAATAAACAGGAGCTTTGTTACTGTAATCAGGTACTTCTGCTTCAACAGAAGAATTAACCTTTACAGACTCTGTAAGAAGAATTTCTCTTGAAGAAGCACCGACAAGAATTTTATATTCACCACTTTCAACATACCAATCGTGAATATTTACATTATAGAAAGCAAATGAGCGTTTGTTAAGCTGGAGTTCAACTTCTTTTTCTTCGCCTGATTTTAAGAATACTTTTTTAAAGCCTTTTAATTCTTTAGGTGCTTTAAAAATTTTACTTTGTGGTGGTGCAACATAAAGTTGACAAACCTCTGCACCATCAACTGTACCAGTATTTTTCACTTTGAATGAAACTGTTAAAATTTCGTTATCATTTATTTCTTTACTACCGAGCTTAATATCGGAATACTGAAAAGTAGTATAAGAAAGACCAAAACCAAATGGGAATAATACTTCTTTTTCAGTTTTATCGTAATATCTGTAACCAATAAATATACTTTCTCGGTACTCAACAGAAAGAAGTGTACCCGGGAAATTATACCTTGATGGTGTATCATCTAAATTAAGTGGATAAGTTTCAGAAAGCTTACCTGATGGATTAACTTTGCCTGATAATACATCAAAAATTGCTCCACCACTTGCCTGACCTGACAAAAGACCATTTACTACGGCTTTCACATTATAAAGCCAAGGCATAGTAACTGCCGAACCACCAGAAAGAACAACCACAACATTTTTATTTTTCTCTAAAACTGCTTTTACAAGCTCGTTGTGTGATGGCGGTAAATCTATATGCTTTCTATCAAAACCTTCTGATTCATAAATCTCGGTAAGACCAATAAATACAACTGCTATATCTGCCTTCTCCGCCAGTTCTGCCGCTTGTGTTATAAGCTTTTCATCTGGTACATCTGTAGATTTATCGTATCCGCGAGCATACGCAACACGATAACCCTCTTTCAAAAACTCCTGATATGCTGAGTCTAACTCAGTAGGATTTATAAGCGAACTACCTGCTCCCTGATATCTTGGATTTCTCGCCATTTCACCAATAAAAGCAATTTTCTTTGATTTATCAAGTGGGAGAATACAATCTTCATTTTTTAGCAACACCATTGATTCACTAGCAATTTTTCTTGCAAGAAGATGATGTGCTTTCATATCACAGTTATAATCTGCGTGTAAATTTTCTGCACCTTTAAATATAAGTGCTAAAATCGTATCAACATTTTCATCAAGTATATTTATATTGAGTTCGCCTGATTTAACCGCATTTATAATTTTTTGTGGACCCAGACCACCCGAGCTTGGCATTTCAATATTTTTACCTGCTTTAATACCATCTACAATTTCGTTTTCAGCACCCCAGTCAGTAACAACAACACCATTATAGCCCCATTCATCTCTTAAGACATCTGTAAGAAGCCATTTATTTTCTGCACAGTAAGTACCATTTAATTTGTTATAAGCATTCATAACCGTCCAAGGTTTTGCCTCTTTAACTGCAATCTCAAATGCGGTTAAATAAATTTCTCTTAATGCCCTTTCATCGACAACAGAGTTTATTGTCATTCTTCTACATTCCTGATTATTTGCAGCAAAATGCTTTAAAGAAGTACCAACACCTTTACTCTGAACACCATTTATAAATGAAGCGGCCATTTTACCTGCTAAAAATGGGTCTTCTGAAAAATATTCAAAGTTTCTGCCACAGAGTGGTGAACGCTTCATATTTACACCAGGTCCTAAAAGAACCGAAACATTTTCTTTAAGACATTCCTCGCCCAAAGCGATACCCATTTTTTCTATCAACTCAGTATCCCACGAAGAAGCAGTTGCACTTGCAGTCGGGAAACAAGTTGCAGGAGCACTGTTACCCAACACATCACCTGCTGCAGTTTTTTCCTGATTTTGCTTTCTCAAACCGTGAGGTCCGTCAGTTACCATAATTGAGGGTATTCCCAAACGACTGACATCTACAAGGTGCCAGAAATCTTTGCCGGAACAAAGAGCAGCTTTTTCCTCTAATGTGAGTTTTGAAATAATATCTTTGTATTTCATAAAATCGCCTCGCATTTTTTTAGAATTTCAGGGAAAAATACTTTCAACAGAAAGTGGTGATAAAAATGAATGACAATAAAAAGAAGAATCTTTCTAAAGACGAAGAAGTAATTGAAGCGTATAAAAGTAAAGACACTTACATCAAAAGTGATGTTAATGGTTCTTACACAGGAATCACTGAAAATTATGAAATTCCTGAACAAGATGCCGATGACCTTTAATTTAAATAGCTTTCTCCGTTATCTAAAAGATAACGGATTTTTGTTGTTTTTATCGTATTTTTGTTTTTATACTCGCAATACCTATTACTGAGAATACAAGTTGCGTAATAATAAGTGGTATAATCGAGAGTTCTGCACCACCAGCAATAAACGAGAATGTTGCGGCAAAAGCAACACCTACCGCTATTGCACCTATCTGAAGAACTAATGAAGACCGCTTTATTTTACCTAAAGAAAGTGCAGAAGCAACTGCCTGTAAATAAGACGAGCTTTTACCATTATGCATTAAAACGGAATCACCCGCGGTGCGTTTTTCATTAACATAGCTATTTAAAATATCTCCTGAAACAGCACTTATAACCTTAATTCCGCTATTTGGAATTGAAAGATTTGAAGCAACCATATTATCAGTAATATTTGCATCATCATTTCTTAAAAGAAGTGATATACTTTCTTTTTCAATGCGTTTAAGATTTTTTGCGTTTTCCTGATTCACATCGTAACTAACTATAAACATAGCCGCAAGTTTACCCTCAATCGCAAGGAACACGGGATATCTACCATCGTGTGTATATTTTTGAACAAGAGATTTGTCTGGCACTTCAACATTATGATTTCTCAACAAATCATAACTACCAACAAGAACTCTTCTGTTTTGAACCCAAGCGGAAAGGCCTAATTTATCTTCATAAGCCAGTGTGTCAACAGGAGGGAATAATTCGACTTTATTCATAACCATTCGTTTAAACAAATTACCTAATGGTCCACCTGATGCTACAACTAACGCACCGGCATTAAGAATTGCATCATCAACTTTCATAGAATGGAATGTTTTAATACCAAAAACATTACCACCATCTTCATCAAAAACATCAGTAGAATCGACTGTAATACCGTTAGCAACAGCACACATTCTGTTTGCTTCCCAGCCTGTAATTACGCCACCTTTTTTGCGAAGCTTTGCTGAAAGTTTATTTATCGCCAGATTATCACAAAAGAATACAAAGCAAGGTGCAGAAACCGCTAAAACTGCAGTAAATGAGCTTAAACCATTAAATGCATTTCTTGAAATAATTGTTGTTATTACACCAACTATCAATGCAACAAGAAATGTAATTGGCACTGTTCTTTTATTAAGTTCATCTGCTGGGTAATACTTTTTAGAAAGCTCTAAAAATCTGCCCGGGAAATTAGTTTTTTGTGACGCAATTATTATTGGTTCATCCAATAAAAGTCCTCTGCCTATTTCAAAAGCAGTTTCTTTTCTTTCAATATGAGAAATAGAGTAAAGCTCGTTTTCTGTTACTATCCCGAAATTCTTTCTTAATCTTCTTGCTTCTAAAAGTCCAGCGAAACAGTTAAACACAAGTGGCAAAACTGCAACCGCCGAATACAGTGAAAGTCTGTTTTCAAATGGAAGCACCGCAAAAAAGAAAGAAATATTTTGTAAGAGCACCGCAACAAGTGCAACTGCACAACCTGAGTTTCTGTTAAATTTCAATCCTTTAAAAGATACAAAACCATCAATAATCAAATCTTTGTTTACTAAACACGCAACAAGTGTCACGAGGAAATTCAAAAGAATAACAGGAAATTCATTTTTATGAACAAGTGAATTAGGTGCATAAACAGCACTTGCTACTAATGAAAGTATAACAAGTAAAACAAAACACACAGAAGATACAAAAGTATTTATAAGTGCTTTTTTCTCTTGTTTCTTTAAGTTTAATTCAACTTTAAATTTATCGTTTACATTTCTGTATTCATCAAGACCGAATTTTATACCATTATCATCATCCTGAATTCCTTCTTCAGGCTCGGTACTTACTACAAATTCAGCCGCTTTTTTGCGTCTTTTCTTAATAAGCTCTCTTTCAACTTCTTCTTCATCAACAATCTGAACTTCTTCGGTGTTAAAGCCTTCAAAAGAAAGCTGCATATCGTCTTCTTCAATAAGCTCGGTTTCATCGGCACTTCCATCGGTAACCGCCAATGAACGAAGACCTATTGTTCTGCTATTTTTTATTTCTTTTGTTGAGTCTTCCTTTTTTTGTTCCTCTCGAAGAATATCTTCTGAAACTAAAATTGGAATAGGCTCTAATTCTTTTGTCCCTTTAAAATTACTTGCTTTTTTTACAAAACCACCGCGTTCATAAGGTTGTTCCCCTGCAGGAATAAATTTATGCTCAGCAGTCTTTTGTAAATTATGCATCGGCTTATTAAGAAATCTGTCGCGATACTTATCGCTTTCAAGTGCAGTAAATGCTCTTGTTGCACCGTCAACACCTGATTTCTCTACCGATGTAGTTTTTATTTTATGTTCTATTTCTTCATTATAAACAGGTCTTGGGTCAACAGATTCGGACTTGTTTATTGCAGGAGCAACCTCAAGCGGTTCAAAATCCTTTTCAGAAGAAATACCACTATCCTGTAAAAGCTCATCTATTTCTTCAAATGTCCATTTTCTGTTACTACCAGTACCATAAAAATCATCGTACAAATCTGTTCACCTACCTTTTGAATAATAGAGTGAGTGTATTCGAACCAAATATGCCTTAAATGTCCGATTTCACGCACCTTTTGTATTTTTTTGTCTTGATATACGATAGTATAACTTCGTAAATGTAATCCAAAATGCACGAGACCTCGGACATTTCAGGTTCTGCGAAGTTTAATACTTGGCAATTTTTTCTGTAACAAGGCAAAACTCGTAGGAATACTGCCGTATTTCAAGAGTTTTAACGATGTTACGGGGAAAAGTGACTGTATTAAACCATATCTGGTTCGAATACGCTCACTCTACATTTTAATCTCTCTGACGAGATACTTCATACATAAGAATACCTGCCGCAACTGATGCATTAAGAGAATTTATTTTGCCCTTCATAGGCATTGAAAGTGTAACATCACACTTTTCTTTTACAAGTCTGCCGACACCATTACCCTCAGAACCGATGACAAGTGCAATAGCACCCTTTAAATTACTTTTATAGAATGGCTCGCCATCCATATCTGCACAGTAAACCCATACACCGCGTTTTTTGAGTTCATCAATAGTTTGTGGAATATTTGTAACTCTTGCAACATGCATAAATTCAACTGCACCAGCACTCGTTTTAGCAACTGTAAAGCTTAAAGATGCACTTCTGCGTTTAGGAATTATAACACCGTGAGCACCCGCCGCCTCTGCAGTACGGATAATTGCACCCAAATTATGCGGGTCTTCGATTTCATCACAGATAATTATAAATGGTGACTCATTTCTTTCTTCTGCAGTAGCAAAAATATCTTCAACAGAAGAATACTCTTTAACTGCACCCATTGCCGCAATACCCTGATGGTTATTGTGACCACAGATAAAATCGAGTTTTTTTGAATCGACCTCTTTGATTACTATACCTGCCTTTTTTGCATCTGCAACAATTTTAGGAATAGAACCACTTCTGTCACCACGGGCAACCATTACGCTATCGAGTGGTCTGCCACTTTTTATTGCTTCGGCAACTGAATTTCTACCAAATATAACATCTTTTTCATTTTCTCTTTCGTTATTTTGAGAAATATCGTTTTTTATCATTTTTATAATCCTTATTTATTAGTTGGAATAAGTTTTTCTTTACCACCCATATATGGTCTTAATGCAACAGGAATATCAACAGTACCATCTTCATTAAGATTGTTTTCGAGGAATGCAATCAACATTCTTGGTGGTGCTACAACTGTATTATTGAGTGTATGTGGGAAGTATTTACCCTCTTTACCGTTTACACGGATTTTAAGTCTTCTTGCTTGTGCATCTGAAAGATTTGAGCAAGAACCAACCTCGAAATATTTTTTCTGACGAGGACTCCATGCTTCAACATCAATTGATTTAACCTTTAAATCTGCAAGGTCACCTGAGCAACATTCAAGAGTTCTTACAGGAATATCGAGTCAACGGAAAAGGTCAACTGTATTTTTCCAGAGGTTCTCAAACCACATTGGACTTTCTTCTGGTTTACACACAACAACCATTTCTTGTTTTTCGAACTGGTGAATTCTGTAAACACCGCGCTCTTCAATACCGTGTGCACCCTTTTCTTTTCTGAAGCAAGGTGAATAACTTGTAAGTGTCTGTGGAAGTTTTTCTTCAGGAACAATCTGGTCAATGAATTTACCAATCATTGAGTGTTCACTTGTACCGATAAGGTAAAGGTCTTCCCCCTCAATTTTATACATCATAGCTTCCATTTCTGCAAAGCTCATAACACCAGTTACAACATCACTTCTAATCATAAATGGTGGAATGTAATATGTGAAACCACGATCAATCATAAAATCTCTTGCGTAAGAGATTACTGCAGAGTGAAGTCTTGCAATATCACCACAAAGGTAATAGAAACCGTTACCTGCAACACGAGCGGCACTGTCTAAATCAATACCGTCAAAGCTTTCCATAATTTCTCTGTGGTAAGGAATTTCAAAATCAGGTACTAATGGCTCACCGAATTTTTCGAGTTCAACATTTTCGCTGTCGTCTTTACCAATCGGCACACTTTCGTCTATGATATTTGGTATAACCATCATAATATCATTAACTTTTTTAGTGTACTCTGCTTCTTTTGCTTCTAACTCTGCTAATTTTTGGGCATCTTCAGAAACTTTCTTTTTCATTTCTTCTGCTTCTTCTTTTTTGCCCTGTGCCATAAGCGCACCAATCATTTTACTGTTTTTATTTCTTGAAGCTCTTAAATTGTCTGCTTCGCCTTTAATAGCTCTGCTTTCTTTATCAAGTTCAATAACTTCATCTACTAAAGGAAGCTTTTTATCCTGAAATTTCTTTTTGATGTTTTCTTTTACTACATCTGGATTTTCTCTTAAAAATTTAATATCTATCATTTTAATACCCTCTCAAGAATTATTCGTTATCAAAAATTTTAATAAGTTTCTTTAAATCTTCATCGTCAAAGAATTCGATTTCAATAGCACCCTTTTTAGTTGATTTTGTAACTCTTACTTTTCTTTGTAAAACATCACTTAAAGCGAGTTCAACCTCATCATAATAAGGATTTCTCTTTTTTGTCTTTTTACCCGTAGGAACTTGTTTTATTTGTTTTCTTGCAAGTCTTTCTGTTTCTCTTACAGAAATATCTTCTTTTATAACGAACTTTGCAAGTTCAATTTTTGCTTTGTCATCTTCTAATGTTAAAAGTGCTCTTGCGTGACCCGCAGAAAGCTCTTTACTTGAAACTAATTTAATAATTTCTTCAGGTAATGTAAGAAGTCTTAATGCATTAGCAATTGCAGGACGGGAAGCACCAACAAGATTTGAAATTTCTTCTTGTGTGTAGTCAAATCTTTCGGCTAATTCTTTATAGCCCAGGGCTTCTTCAATCGGGTCTAAGTCTTCTCGTTGCAAATTTTCTACTAACGCAACCTCTGCAACCTCTGCATCTGTAAAATCCTTTATTAAAACAGGAACCTCTGTAAGACCTGCCATTCGTGAAGCTCTCCAGCGTCTTTCACCTGCTACTAACTGGTAACTGCCATCTATCATAGGGCGAACTAAAAGCGGTTGAATAACACCGTGAAGTTCTATACTGTGAGCAAGTTCTGCTAATGCTTCTTCATCAAAGTTTTTTCTTGGTTGGTTTTTGTTAGGCTCAATTTCAGAAAGCTTTAATTTCACTGTATTTGAAGAACTTAATTCTTCAGTTGAGTTATCAATAAAAAGCTCATTTAAGCCTTTACCTAATCCCTTTTTCTTTGCCATATATAATGCTCCTTATTTTTGCATTTTTAAAAATTCTTCTGCTAAATTGTTGTAGCTTTCTGCACCCTTTGAACCTCTATCGTAATAAAGAACAGGTTCACCGAAAGATGGTGCTTCAGAAAGACGGACATTTCTCGGAATAACTGTTGCGTAAACTTTTTTAGGGAAGAAGTTTTTAACCTCGTCAACAACCTGTTGAGTCAGGTTAAGTCTTCCGTCATACATTGTAAGTAAAACGCCTTCAAGTTCTAAGTATTCATTATAAAGTCTTTTAACAGTTCTTACTGTTGCCATAAGCTGTGAAAGACCTTCAAGTGCGTAATATTCACATTGAATAGGAACAATAAATGAGTCAGAAGCATTAAGTGCATTTATAGTGATTAAACCTAAAGATGGTGGGCAATCAAAGAAAACGAAGTCATAATTTTCCTGAATTGGTGCTATTGCTTTTTTAAGGAGTGATTCTCTACCCTCTAAGGTTGCCATTTCAAGCTCTGCACCAGCTAAATTCATATTTGACGGAATAACATCAACGCCCTCATATTTAGTTTTGATTACAGCATTTTTTGCTTCTTCTGAATTTATTAAAAGCTCATAAGATGTAGCGGTAAGACCTTTTCTCTGAATACCGTAACCACTTGTCGTGTTACCCTGAGGGTCAATATCTATAAGCAAAACCTTTTTACCCATAGCACCTAAAGCGGCAACTAAGTTTACGGCACTCGTTGTCTTACCAACACCACCTTTCTGATTAACAATTGAAATAATTTTTGCCATTTTAATTCTCCTTCCAAAAAGAATTAACACATAATTTTCCATAATAATATAATTAAGATACATTATATCATAAGAGTAACAAAAATGGAATAGAATAAAACAAAAAATTCGATGTTTTTTTGCAAAATGTTTCACAAATTTCGAGGTACTTTCAGAAAGATATTTTTACATTCAAAATCAACAAAACACTTGACAACTACAAAGAGCATATGTATAATAACTGTGCAATTAAATATTGTGCTGCTATGGCTCAGTCGGTAGAGCGCATCCTTGGTAAGGATGAGGTCACCGGTTCGATTCCGGTTAGTAGCTCCAAAAAAGGCTGTAAAAAACTTTTCGTTTTTTACAGCCTTTTTGTATCAATGAAGAACAAGTTGCAAAGTTTCCACTTTAAGTTTCCGGTTTTTATAAGCACTGAAAGTATCAATTACAGCAGGTAATACCATACAAATCGATGTAACAATCATAATTATTCTGGTATAATTTCCGATATCAGGATTAAACAACTTTAAATATATATTACCCGCAATAAAGATTCCTAAAAAATATACAAGCGAAACTATCACAAATGCGGTTTTATTAAATTTACTGCCAAACAAACTGTAACTTCTTCTACTCACCAATGGTGGAATTGCCATAATTGCTGTATTTATAACACTTATTGATACAAAAGTTGATACAAAAGACATTCCTGCAAATTTTTCTGAAAGGCTTTCCACAAACATTCCGCTTATAAAAAACGCACACAGATATGTTAATACTGCACAAAGAAATGTGCTCAATGCACCTATAAATACCTTTGCCTCTTTGTTGTTCGGTACTTTTTTGTCTTCTACATAAGAAAATGCTTTTTGTATGCATTCACTATGCACCCTACGAACAATTCCATCTGAAAAAATAATGTTTGATGGCGACACTATATCCCTACTACAAGATGTACAGAAACCATCACCTTTAACATTCAATACCTTTAAATGATTTAAAAATTCCTGCAAAAACAGTTTAACCTTCCCCATAACAGGTATATACTCGCTGAAAGATACTTTTATACCATAAGGTGTAACCTTGTAGTTTCTGATTCTGTAACCTTTCATAAACTGCGGGGTGAAAATTTCAGTGATTTTTTCACTTTCTGTAGTATCACATTCAATTGAAACTATTTTTAAATCCATCCCCTCAACAAAAGTCACGAAATATCCACCCAAAAGTCCATAAACATAGCCACCCATAACCATAAAACCATTTTTATTTGCAAACTTTTTTAAATCCGGTGAAATATACATTTCATATACCCCCTTTTCTTTCAATTTTATCACACAAAACAAATCTTTTCAACAAAAGACCTCATGTCAATTTATAATAAATCGACAAGAAGTCTTTATATACTTTTTACAATCATTCAAGCACTTTTGTGCTGAGCGCCGCTTCTTTATTCTCTTTAGATGTCTTTTTAAGCACACCAATTGCACCTAAAATAGCAAAGAGTGAACCGAGTGCTAAATCTGCACAGAAGCCAGATACAAATTCTGCGTTTTCAGGGTCCGAGAATGCGTAAATAAATACAAGAATTGAATCCAGCAATGAATATTGCCATTCAACCATAATGTATGCAACATCACCTGCAACCTGACCAAAAACCGCACCTAAAAGTGTAGCAACTAAAATAATCGGCATTTTTGCTTTGCAAACCTTACCGCCTAATTTTTCGTAGCCTTTAACTGCAAGGAAGCCTATAAGAGCACCGATAATTGCAAAGAAATAACCAATATAATAAGCAACCGCCCAAACAAGACCACCAAGAAGTGCACCTAAAACTGCACCTAAAATACCTTTACCAAGATTCTTTTCTTCTGTTTCGTGTCTTGCCTGCTCAATATCTGCCCTTTCCATTAAAGCACCTGAGCAACCCTCGTGTACTCTGTGAGCCATACCATTAATAAGGACAACTCTGCTACTGTCTGTTGCTTCAATAGGATTGCCACAAGCAGTACAGAAGCCATCAGCAAGTACACCATTTTGTCTCAAGAAATTCGGTAAAAATTCAAGAAACTCTTTAATTTTTTTCATTGTGCCTACAGTATCAGTAATTTCAAACACAACACCTTCACGCAATATATTGAAGCTTGCCACTCTGTATTCTTTTTTAGCACCCTGTGTTTGAAAAAATTCTGCAACCTTTCTCACAGCCTCATCTGTAAATGCACCTGAAACAGAAATTTCTTTAATACCATAGCCTTCTTTGAGTGTTACCATATACCCACCAATAACACCGTAAGCTATACCATTTGAAACTTTAAGACCTTTTTCGTTAGCGTAGTCTTTTAATCCTTTTGCTACCATTTAATTAACCCCTTTTCTAATGTAGTAGAAAGAATATAGCACAAAAATTTACAAAAAGCAACAATTTTCTCACTTTTATTAAAATGATTGACCATTTACTGATTTCACAGTATAATAATATCAGCAACAAAAAGGGGTGTAGAGAAATGAACTCAGAACAAATTAAAAGAAAAATTTTCAATCTCGTTGGCAAAGCAATCAACAGTATTGCTCAGAATGAGGCTGGTAACACAAGTGACATTCCAAAAACTGTTACAGACGGTGCACCTGAGCTTATATGTAAAGCAGGAATCGAGGGCTCGGTGCTTTTAAGGAATGATGATGTTTTACCATTTAACAAAACAGATAAAATTTCTGTTTTCGGCAGATGTCAATATGACTGGTTTTATGTTGGCTACGGTTCAGGTGGCGATGTTATAAAACCATACACAGTAAATCTTATTGAGGGACTCGAAAATTTACAGGCGAATTTAAACGAACCTTTAAAAGAAAAATATAAAGCGTGGTGCCAGAAAAATCCACCGGACCACGGTTTTTGGGGACACTGGCCACACTATTATAACGAAATGCCGATTACAGAAGATGAAATTAAAAGTTTCAGCAACGACTCAGAATGTGCAGTTGTTATAATTGGTCGTTCTGCCGGTGAGGACAGAGAAAACTACTTGAAAGAAGGTAGTTACTTACTTACAGAAGACGAAAAAAATCTTATAAATATTGTAACAAAGTATTTTAAAAAGACCGCTATTTTACTCAACACAGGTAATGTAATAAGCCTTTATGACATCAACTTAATTGATAGCGACTTAGCAATTCTTATGTGTTGGCAAGGCGGTATGGAAAGTGGTAACTCAGTTGCAAAAATGCTTTTAGGTGAAGAATCTCCAAGTGGTAAACTGACTGACACTATTGCTTATAATTACGAAGATTACCCATGTAGTGAAAACTTTGGTTACAAGGAATACACAAATTATGTAGAGGATATATATGTCGGTTACCGCTATTTTGAAACCTTCAACAAAGAAAAAGTTTTATATCCTTTCGGCTTTGGTCTCACCTACACCACATTTAAACAAGAATTTTTAAATGCAGAGTTAGTTAACGACGAGGTTACATTGCAAGTAAAAGTCACAAACACAGGTAATTTCAAATGCAAAGATATTGTACAGGTTTATGTTAATGCACCACAAGGTAAATTAGGTAAAGCAGAAAAAGTTCTTGTTGGTTTTTCAAAGACGAAAGAATTAACACCTGAAGAAACGGATATTGTTACAATCAGCTCCCCTCTCTATTATTGTTCATCCTATGACGATAGCGGCAAAACAGGAAATAAATCGTGCTATGTGTTAGAAAGTGGTATTTACAATATATTTGTAGGTGACAATGTTCGCGATGCTGTAAATGTTTGGAACTTTACAGTTGAAAACCTTAAGATTATCAACACTTTAAGCGAGGTTTGCGCACCTAAAAACAAACTAAAAAGAATGATTGCCACAACAAATGAAAATGGTGAACTCACAGAAGATTTCGAAAATGCACCACTTGCTACAACAAATTTACGAGATATTATACTAAAAAAACTACCTGATGAAATTCCTTACACAGGTGACAAAGGTATTAAATTAACTGATGTAAAATCAGGTAAAAATACACTCGATGAATTTATAGCTCAGCTCAACACAACTGAATTAGAAGCAATTTCACGCGGACATTACACTATGGATAGTCCTTTAGGTAATAAGGGTAATGCTGGTGCATTCGGTGGTGTAACACAAAGCTTAAGAGCTAAAAAAGTTCCTGCGGTAGTAACAACCGATGGTCCTTCAGGTATAAGAATTCGTTCTTGTTGCTCACTTCTCCCTAACGGTACAGCATTAGCTTGCAGTTGGAATACAGATTTAGTTAAAGAACTTTACACTCTTATTGGTAACGAAATGAAAGAAAAAGGCTCGGATGTTCTTTTAGCCCCTGGTATGAATATTCACAGAAGTATGCTTTGCGGCAGAAACTTTGAGTATTTTTCAGAAGACCCTGTTATAAGTGGTAAAATTGCAAGTGCAGTAGTAAGCGGTGTTCAGAGTGCTGGTGTTTCTGCTTGTCCTAAACATTTTGCTTGTAACAATCAGGAAACTAACAGAACCTATAACGACTCTCGCGTTTCTGAAAGAGCATTAAGAGAGATTTATTTAAAAGGCTTTGAAATATGTGTAAAGACAGCAAAGCCACTTAATATTATGACCTCTTACAATAAAATAAATAGTGTGTGGGGACATTACCACTACGAGCTTTGCACTATGATTTTAAGAAACGAGTGGGGCTACGAGGGTAATGTTATGACAGACTGGTGGATGAGAAGTGCTAACAGCCACGAGTTCCCACAATTAAGAGATAACGCATACAGAGTAAGAGCAGGTGTCGATGTTTTAATGCCAGGTGGCAAACGTTCAGGCAGAAAGAAACCTGATGGCACATTACTTGAAACCTACAAAAAAGAAAACGGAATTACTTTAGGCGAAATGCAACAAGTAGCAAAAAATGTTTTAAATTTGTGTCTGAAATTAGATAAATAAAGTGATAACAAAAAACCGACAACTTTTAAGTTATCGGTTTTTTGTTATCTATATCGTTTAATTGTAATTTATAGTGACCATTAAAAGCATCATAAGAACAGAGAAGATAAATTCAGCAACGAATAATTTCCAACTCCATTTGAGCCATTTTGTATATGAAACACTAACTAAACCAATCGCAATAATCATAATACCACTTGTAGGGTACAAAAGATTTGTAAAGCCATCTGCAAAGCAGAAAGTTGTTACAATTGACTGTCTTGTAATACCTACTAAATCTGAAAGTGGTGCAACGAGTGGCATAATTAAAAATGCTTTTGCAGTACCACTACCAATGAAAAATTCAAGGAATGCTATAAGTAAAAACAAAAGAATTATTGCTACAAATGGTGAAACACCCTGAATTAAATTGTAAACATAAAAGAGAATTGTGTGCATTATTTTTGCTTCTGCAAGAATGTAAGAAATTGCAATAACAAATATAACGACAGGAATTACCGGTGCAATAGTTTTTGTTCCCTGTAAGAAACTTTTAAAAAGTGATTTCCCTTTAAGTCCTGTAAAATAACCCGAAAGAATACCACCGAGAGTAAAAAGTATTGCCATAGCAGGAAGTGAAAGTCCCCCACCTAAATCAAGAGCAAAGTCAAGAGCAACTGCTACAAGGTCAACAAGCATACATATTAAGAATGCCTTTGCGCCTTTTTTTGTTTCCTGATTATTAAGTATAACTTCCATATCTTCAATTTTATATTTTTCTCTTAATGCTTTATCCGATTCATAAACCAACGATTTTTTAGGATTTTTCTCGATTTTTTTCGCATATAAGAAAAGGAATGCAAAAAGAATTAAGTAAACACCTATAAACACCACAATCCTTAATGAAAGACCTGAAAAAACTTCAAGTCCCGCAAGTTTCTGAACAGTTGCAACATTAAACGGGTTAAATGTTGCCGCAGTAAATCCCCACGCAACTGAAACAAGACTCAAGCCTAAACCGACTAATGAATCCCACCCTAACGCAAGAGATACCGCAACCGCAATAGGTACGAGTGTTACAGATTCTTCTAAAATACCCGCAACAGAACTAAGCCCCATACAACAGAAAATAATAATTGCCATTAAAGTATATTTTCTTTTACTGAACTTGTTTATTAAAACTGCCATTATGTATTTTAAAACGCCACATTTATCTAAAATTAAAAATGCACCGCCAATTAAAACAACCATAACGATAATTAAAATACCCGTACCAGCGTAACTGCTTGTAAAACAAAGTATTGGTGCTAAGAGAATTTTCCATATAGGCATTTTATAATCATTAAGTTCTTTATAAGTGCCATCTACAATCTGTTCATAGCCATTTTCTACAATAACATCATATTCACCACGAGGTAAGACCTGTGTAAGAACACCGACAAATGCCATTATCACTACAAGCGCGGTGATAATCGCTATAACCGTCTTTTTATCAAGAGAAATACCGAGTTCTTTACTCTCTGTACTCAAATTTTCTTTATTACTCATTTATTTTAAATTCCTTTCAAGATGCACCAAAAAGTCCTGAATATTAGTAACAAGTCCTTTAACAGAGAGTGAACCTCTGTCGTGTAACTTGTTAACTGCAAATTCTGAAATATCAACACTATAAATATACACTGGGCGGATTTCTCCACCTACAACACAATAAGACGGTGTCATATTACCTGTTGCAATTGTGTGAAGTTGTGTAGCAAGTGCAATAACAGTTGTCGCTTTTCTTGTGTGCTCACGCATTTTGTCTTGTGACTCGTAAACACTGTGAACAACCTCAGGAAGCGGACCATCATCACGAATAGAACCTGCTAAAACAAAAGGTACATCATTTTTTACAAGTGCGGACATAATACCATCTTCAATTTTATTTTCATTGATAAAATTCTTTATTGAACCCGCTTTTCTTACAAGATTTATAGTATGAAGATGATTGTAGTGACCATCCTTCATAAGCTTTTTAGTGTAAATATCCTGACCGAGACCAGTGTGGAATACAGATGCCTCAAGGTCGTGAGTTGCAAGGGCATTACCGGCAAAAAGTGCGTGGCAATATCCCCTTTTAATAAGATTTGCCATAGCATTTCTGCTATCATTATCAAACGCACACGCAGGACCTAACACCCATACAATGTGACCATTATCTCTGTCATTTTTTAAAATATCATAAAGATTGTCATATTCACGAGAAAATGATGTTTCGCGTGACTGACCTGTTCTGAATGCAAATGTAGAGTCGTGTTTTTCATCTTGATTTTCTTCTCTAAAACAATTAGCATTAACAAAAACACCTGTACTGCCATCATCGTGACGACCAACTACAACCTCGTCCCCCTCTTTTACTCTGCGAGGCTCAGTAACAACAGGCTCACCCTCTTTAATAACAATTACAGAGTCCATACGACTCTCTTTTATCATTTTCCATTCACCGTTGATTTTAAAATACTCAGGGTAAATTGTTGTCGCGTAAAAATTTATAGGTAAATAATTTTTACCTGCTTTTTCTGTTTTTACATCTGGTGCCGAAATAAATGGCTCTTGGATAAAATCAGGCTCTATGTATTTTGGAAACTTCATTTTATACTCCTTTACAAGTTTTCAATAATATATAACTTAAAACAATCTTTGGTATTATATCATAAAGAAAACATTTTGACAATATCAATTGACAAATGCTTTTACTATATCTATAATAACTAATATAATTTATATTACGCGAGGTAGTTATGAGAGTAAAAAAGAAAAAACACGGTGCTGAAAGAATGGCAGCTTGTGGCGATATTGTTATAAGTGATTTAAAAATTGCAGAGGGAAGCCCTAAAAATTTATTTGGTAATGATAACGAGGTAAGAATTGAAATAGGTTGTGGCAAGGGTGATTTTATTGTAGGTACTGCCGAAAAAAATCCTGATGTAAATTTCCTTGCAATTGAAAGAGTTCATGATGTTTTAGTTATGGCGGCAGAAAAAATCAAAGCATCTGGACTTACAAATGTTAAAGTTTGTTGTTGTGATGCAAAAGAATTGACAGAGCTTTTCGAAGCAAAATCAATTGATAGAATTTACCTTAATTTCTCTGACCCGTGGCCTAAATCAAGACACGAAAAAAGAAGACTTACTCACCGTAATTTCTTAGAAATTTACAAAACTATTTTAAAAGATGATGGTGAAATTCACTTTAAAACTGACAACCGTGGCCTTTTCGATTTTTCTTTAGAAGAATTCAAAGAAATGAACTGGAAACTTGATAAATTAATATTTGATTTACATAACTCTGAATATATGGAAAACAATGTTATGACTGAATATGAAAGAAGATTTTCAGGGATGGGTGTTCCGATAAACAGAGTCGAAGCGAAAAAACCTTTGTAATAATTTCGCGATACATATCAAAAACCCGAGATTTTAAATATCTCGGGTTTTTATTATTTATCCGTTTTTTATAATCCAGCTTTTCTACAATTTTCCAAATGCCCTGAATAACTCCTAGCGTAATAAGTGTTCCCCTCTCTGTCGTGACAGAAATAATAGTAATCGGTTTCTTCTGGGTAAAGTGCAGCATTTATAGCGAACATACCCGGGTTACAAACTGGTCCTTGTGGCAATGAAAAGCATTCGTAGGTATTATAAATCGATTTATATTTTTCAATATCCTCTTCACCAACTAATGAAGCGATATCCTCTTGTACATAAAAATAGGTGGAGTCCATTTCAAGACGCATACCATCATCTAATCTGTTATAAATAATACCAGCAATAGTTGCCGCGTCACTTTCGAATGCACCCTCTGCCTGAATAATAGATGCAATTGTTATGATTTCATCCATGGTGTAGCCAAGTTCATTAGCTCTTGCTCTCATTTCGTCTGTTATTTTAACATCTGAATTACTTAAAAACCTGCCAATAACGCTTTCAGGTCCTTCATCTAAAAAGAAATCATAGGTATCCGGAAACAAATACCCCTCTAATTTTATACACCTATTTTCATCAACCGGTATATCACCATAAACCTTGTAATCTGCAAATGAATAGTTCTGAGCGGTATTCATAAGCGCATCATAAGAGCAAACATTATTTTCTTCCAATAATTTAAAAACTTCTGTAAGCGTAATTCCTTCAATAAAAGTAATTTTAGTAGTCGCAAGGGTTATTGGCTCAGTTGTTGTTTCTTCCTCAAAAACACCTATTTTATCTGCAACCAATACACCGCAAACAATAATTGAAACCACCAGAATTGCAACTATTATAAATTTCAAATTCCTAACATTTTTCATAAAATTATTATATCCTACTACATAAATTTTAAAACGGGGATTGACACGCAACCCCCGTTATTTTTAATTATTCTTCGTCTCCACTTTCAAGTTCTGCAGAAATTGAATCTGTTAGGTTCTTCATACTATCAGCACTCTTAGAAAGTAACTGCATACTATCATTAAAGAGAACGATTTGCTCAAACAAGCCGTCTGCATCAGTTTTTCCATTAACACAGTCTGTGTCAACCTTCTTCATCTTTTCAACAAGGTCTGAACCAATTTGTTGCATTCTTTGAATTGCAAATGTCTGCTCATCAATAGCCTGTTCAACTTCATCGATTTGTTGTTTAAGATTTGTAAAGCTATCATTAAGAATACCAAGTTGTTTCTGTGATTCGTTAACAGCAGTAACACCAATTTCAGATTGTTCTTTAGTAGAAACCATCATAGCATCTAATTCGCCAATAACAGCATTAATAGCATTTGAACACTCTTTACTCTGTGCCGCAAGAGTTCTGACTTCACCAGCAACAACTGCAAAACCTGCACCAGCTTTACCTGAACGAGCAGCCTCAACTGCCGCATTAAGTGAAAGAATATTTGTCTGACGAGCAATATTATCAATTTCATTTGAGAATGTTTTGATTCTTTCCATTGCTTCCTGAAGTCTTGTAATAAGCTCATCAAGGTGAACCATACTGTTATCAACAGAAGAAAGGTGTGTTGCAGTAGCTTCAAGATTATCGTGGTTAGTAACAACCATTGTGTTAACACTTGAAACAACGCCAGAAATTTTGTCAGATGAAGTTACGCACTGTGCAATATCTGAGAAGAGGTTGTGAACCGCATCAGTAGTTTCAGAAACTGTGTATCCAATATCTTCATTGGTTGTCTGAAGATTGTCACCTGCTTGTTGGATTGATTCACCAGCAGCTGAAAGACTGATAATTTCGTGATATGTATCTGAAACATTTGAAGAAAGCTGAACCTGAATATTTGCAAGCTCACCTAAAAGCTTTGCACTTTCTTCTGCCTCTTTTTGTGCTCTTTCAATGTGAGTTTTACCACGGTTAACCATCATATAGCAAACTATCATTGAAGCGTTTGAACAAATCCAGCACATTGGAATATCCTTTGGATTAAATCCAAACATTTCTGGTTTCATAGTATAAACAAATAATAAGAAACCATTAAGAAGAACTGCTTGAATAATAACATAAGACGGTCTGAAATAAATACCGGTCATAACAGCACTAACTGCATATAAAATGAAGTCATCTGTAAGACTTGTTCCAAAGAAAGAAATAGCAAATATCAAAACAAGTTGTGCAGAAGTAATCAATGCACCACGGGCATAAAGTTTAACCTTTAACTTCTTGAGAATAAAGAATAATGTTATAACCACAGCAACAGCACCAGCAATAATAGCACCCTCAGCAACAAGACCATTGGTAGCTTTGCTTGTTGCGTAGTACATAGCTATAGCAGCAATGATAATCATATTTTTAATAAGAAGACCTTCTTCTTGTTGTTCACGGGTTTGTTTTGAAGTACTCTTCTTTTTGAAACCCTTAAGTTTCTTAAGATTTTCGGCGTTAGTCTTTTTTAAATCGACTCTCTTAGATGCCTGTGCCTCGCCTTTTGGCTTTTTAATAATTGTTTTCATAACACACCTCGACAAAGTAAATCTTTATTGGGGAATCAGATACATTGGGGGACAATATACCTATTTCAATATACATTGTACCAAAAATTCAATAGTTTGTCTATATAAATAACACAAAAATCCATTTTTTATATATTTATGTAGTTTTAAAACACAAAATTTAGTTATTTTCACTAATTTTTGCTATGAAATACCAAAAGAATTAAAAAACAACAATAAAAAAATATAAAGCGAAAACGATGAGAAGTTGGGAGTTCTTCTCATCGCTTCGCTTAGTTTTTGGGGGAGAATTATAATGAAATAAAAAGGAGATTTCGAAATCCTCTCGGATTTCTTGTTAATAATATAACACACAATTTCCAAATTGTAAAGTACTTTTTTACAATTTTCTCAATATTTTTTCAAAAAATGTTATGTTTTCCAATAAAAATAGCACTTTTTGTTGGATTTCGTTCACTTTCTCCACTTTTTGTAGTAATATCCAACTATTTAAATGCCTCTTGACTAGTATTTCATAATATTTTAACATTTAATATTCTAAAGTATCAAATTAGCATTCTTTATACAGTTTTACATCTTTTTAATTTTCTGATATCATTCTCTTCCCTTTTTTATTAAAACTCTTGAATTTTCCACCTTTATATGTTAATATACATCATTGTAAAAGGTCAAAAACCGACCAGTACATATAGCCGGGTGTGGCGCAGTTGGTAGCGCGCTTGACTGGGGGTCAAGAGGTCGTGAGTTCAAGTCTCGTCACTCGGACCATCGAAAACCGTTGATACCATTGGGTTTCAGCGGTTTTCACTTTTTTCTGAAATCGCAATTTAACCGTTTTGACCACAAATTTGCCCACTTATAGAAATTTTACAGATATTTTTTCTTTCTATTTTTCAGGGCGAATTTTGTGCTAAAAACCTTGTTCAAAAACCAATTGAGAAAGATGCTTAAACAAGCTCTGGAATTTGCATCCAAATAAATTAAAAATAGCTTATTGTTTAAGTTCCTTTTACATGATATAATGTACCTAATTATTTTAATTCAAAAAACTGAAAAGGAAATTCACATTTGATATGATAATAAGACGAATGATTGCTGAAGATTACGAGCAAACAGAATTATTGTTCCAAAAACTTCATAACCAACATGTTGAAGCTGAACCAGAGTTATACAAGAAACTTGATTATATAAATAAAAAACGAGATTTTAAAAAGCAAATCAAAAGCAAAAACAAAATTATGTTGTGTGCTGAAGAAGATGGAAAAATCATAGGTATAAGCAATACGAAATTTTGCACGTCTGGCATGACTGATATAAAAATAGCTTTTATGGATGCACTTTATGTAGAAGATGAATTCAGAGGAAAAGGAATTGGCAAGAAGTTATTTTTAGAAACTGAACATATTGCAAAAGAAAATGGCGCTAAAAGATTGGATTTACATGTTTGGGAATTCAATGCAGATGCGGTCAACTTTTACAAATCATTAGGTATGGAAATACAACGATATACGTTAGAAAAAAATCTGTGATTCAATATTAAATAAAATTTAACAGGTGGCTCGAATCTATGATTTGTGTTGCAAATTATTTTTCACTGTGATATATTACAAATATAAAGATACTTTACGAGTGAGGAGTGGTATTATGAATAAGAAAGAAGCTAAACGGCTTGCAATATCCTTTGTAATTGTATTGGTTGTAAATATTCTGATTTTATCTATAGTAAATTCCTTACAAATCTCGTATTGGGAAAATGCACCCGAAGAAGAGGTTATCTATAATATGGTTGCAGGAGAAAACGAGAAAGGTATAGAGTATTTACATAATGATACAAATTTCAATATTGATGAGGACGATGTTGAACGCATAGACAGACTTTTAAAAGATAATTCTGCAATCAAACTTTCTGAAAAAGAAAGCTATAAAATGCTCTATATTTTAAATGAAAAATCCTTTGCTCTGTATGTTGCTATTCCTGGTATTTATGAATCAGACGGAATATTTGAAAGTATTAAGGAGCCAATTTCACAATTATGGTTTTATGTATATGATGGCTCCGTTTATATCGTAAGATCTACGGATGAACGCCAGACTAATAGTGATAAAAGAGAGTTTGCTGTATATAAGGCGAAAGATAACACTGAGTTATATGATGAGCTGAATCAATATGTTGACCCAAGTGGTGACGGCATTTTCTATTGCACAATTCCTGATTGGTTAGATGTTGTAAGACATAGAGGTGCAGTATATTTGCCGGTTATAGTATGGGAAGTGGGATGTGTCAGCTTTTTGATAATGAAAATCAAACAAAAATACAACAAAGATGCTGATGAATAAAAATTTTAGTTTTAAAAAATCCTGGTCGGTTTGAACGAGTATTTTTTTGGAGCTGGAAACGTGACTCGAACACGCGACCTCTGATTGTAATGTATAGCATATTTGACTATATTTCAACAAATATTCTAACATCATCCAGCAAAGACCCAAACAAGTCTTGAGTTTCGTGTGTTTATGGCTGGTTTTTCATTTTAGCAAAGAAAAGGGTATTTTAAGGTTACGAACCATGTAAAATCGTCAAACTCCTTGAAACAGGTGGCACCGCCGCCTGATGTGAACCGAAAAGTCGCTTTAGCAAAGACTTTTCTTATTCCTGCCTATAAATCCGTTGCGAAATACGTCTGAATCAGCTCGAAATACCACCACATTATGACAAACATCTGTTTTTTCATATTGGGGCAAATTCGTGCCAAATTTCCTCTTTTTCTCTTATGCTGGTCTGTATTCTATTTTCAATTCACTCGCTCAAATCTGGGCGAATAGGTGTCATTAAACAAAAATTTCTGTTCATCTCTCGGTTACATTTTCTCTCTGCTTTTTGATAACTTTTTCATTTTCCTGACTAACTTTTTCACTTCAACTCGCAGATTTTTTCTCAGCTGCCGATGAAACTTTTCAAACTTTTTTCTTCTTTGTTGGTAAACTTTCAGAAGAATTTTTCAAACAAAATTCAAAATCCCTTTTCTTTGTTTCATGCGTACAAAAATTTTTCACCCTGAACATAAAAAAATTAAACCGATTTTCAAACGGAAACCAAACCAAAATCAAAAGAAAAATTTCAAAATTCAAACCCAAACTCAACCACAAACTGAAACAAAATTTTCAAAAACCAAACCGAAACTCTCACAAGAAATTTCAAAATCAAATCCAAACCTCAGAGCAAACCCAATCGAAAAGAAAATAAATTAAGACAAAGCCGAATCGAAAGAAAAACAAATTTTATTGTTACTCTCGATGTTTTGTGTTATAATCATCTCGACAAACTTGAATTTGTGGAGATGTATTATGGTTGGGATTATGGATATCGGTGGCGGTTTAAGAGGAAACTATGTAAGTGGTATTATTGATTACCTCCTCGATAATTCTATTGATATTGAATATTGTTTGGGTGTTTCTGCGGGGAGTGCAAATCTCATAACATACATAGCAGGTCAGCGTGGAAGATTAAAAAGTTTTTATGAGGAATATTCATTTGAAAAACAATATATGGGTATAGGTAATTATTTCAGCAAAGGAATGTATATCAACCTTGAATATATTTATTCCGATATAACAAACAGTTACGGCAAAAATCCGTTGGATTTTGATGCTATTACAAAATCAACCAAAAAGTTTGTTGTTGCGGTAACTGATTCACAGACCGCTGAACAAAAATATTTTTATAAAAACGATTTCGCCTATGATGATTTTACTTTATTAAAGGCGAGCTGTGCATTACCGATAGTTACCCGTCAACCTGTTTTATTTAAAAACAGAAGATATTTCGACGGCGGTATCTCTGACCCGATTCCATATAAAAAAGCTTTTGAAGATGGTTGTGACAAGCTGATTATTTGTTTGACACTTCCCATTAGCCATAAGAAATCTGCTTTTCCAAAATGGCTTGTTAATCCATTGCTTTTTAAATATCCGCAAATTGCAAAAACTATAACAATGTCACACACATTATATCATAATAGGATAAACGAAATTCTTGAACTTGAAGAACAAGGCAAAGTGCTGATACTTTATCCTAAAGATTGTTTTGGAATTAAAACAGCAACAAGAAACAAAATCGGGTTAAACAAATTGTATCAGCTCGGATATAAGGATGCGGAGAAGATAGAAGAGTTTTTGAATATTGCCAAAAATTAATATCCTGACAAATTCCAATTTGTCGAGTTATTTATGAAACAATAATACAAAATTTTTATACCTACAGCTGCGGATTTGGGGTTAACTTTTTTAGTTGACATACCCTGAAATTCAAGTTAAAATCAAAGTCAGATAAGGGTGCAAAAAGCATCTTCAAAAAGGGGTTTTAATGCCTTTCAAAAGAGCTCTTAAACACCGATGAAGTTTTGACCACAAATCATCCCACACAGAGATTTGGAACATTTGGAATTATTGGAATTATTGGAATTATTGTTGTGGAATAGCATTTGTAACTGGAATAAATACCACTATATGTTGTGTTTTGGAATATTTACATACTATATCTTGTTGCTGGGGGTCAAGAGGTCGTGAGTTCAAGTCTCGTCACTCGGACCAAAAAAGTGCAGATAATCGTCTGATTGTCTGGGCTTTTTTATTTTGCCTCTATTTGTGCATAGAGACTTGAACTCCCTCGCCGAAGGCGAACACAATCGGGCAATTTGCACAGCAAATTTGTGGGCAGAGCCCACAAGTCTCGTCACTCGGACCACGAGAACCGTTGATACCATTGGGTTTCAGCGGTTTTTGTTTTTTTCTAAAAGTGTAATTTAATCATTTTGACCACAATTTTGCCCACTTATAGAAATTTTACAGATATTTTTTCTTTCTATTTTTCAGGGTGAATTTCGTTCCTTAAACCTTGTTTAAAAACCAATTGAGAAAGATGCTTAAATAAGCTCTGGAAAATAAATTAACAGGTGACTCGAATCTATGATTCAAGTCACCTGTTATTCTTTGTTTTAAGCGTATAAAAATTTTACATCAAACCAGCCATCAAAAATGCCATTTCTTCTTCAGGAGTTGCTTCATGATTAGAAACTTGACTAACTTTTTGACTTGCTTGGCTAAGTAGATTCTTTGCGGCATTTATATTTGCCTCTTCAACAGTTGCTCCCTGTTCACGTCCTGCTTCGCATTCATCTATATCTTGTCGGATTTCTTGCATAACAGCTTGTACTTGCTCTCTTGTTCTTGCCGCAGCAAGTTTTCTTGCTAACTTGCCAACATTTATGGCCATACCTCTACGAACTGATGTAGATTCGTGAGTTTCATCTTCAGATTCCTGGGTTTCTTCAGTATTCTCTTCTTCTCCTAAATCCTCGACAGAAGTTTCTTCCTCAATAAGTTGAGCAACATCTTCAATGCTTGTTTCTTCTTTAGAAGATTCCGCTTTATGTTCTTGTTGAATTTGAAGTTGTTCCAAACCTTCTTTTGAGATTTCGATAACATCATACTTTCCATTCTCTTCGCTTTTTGGTTGCGGTTTTGGAGTTGTAGCGTTACAAATAGAACCATAATTTCTATATGCAGTATCAATGGTTAATGACATATGGAGACCTCCTAACTAAATCGTAATTGCCTTCTACTTTAATTATAATACGGATATATCAAAATTAAAGTGAAAAGGTGTGAATTACTGATTTTCGGGAGTGAAATTCTTTCCACACATCATAACTGTAAGTTGAAAAATCTTTTTATCATTTATGTTGGATATATTTATATCTATATCCCCATTGTATTTTTGAGCACAACGTCGAACACTGGAAAGACCTACACCATGTGCATTTTGGTTTTCTTTGTTACTAATAGGAAGTCCTGTTTTTTCATTCCAAATTATATCTTTAACAAAATCATTCTCTACTTCTATAAAAAATAAATTCCCTTTCATATAAGAACGAAGAACAATATCATTTTTGCTAACTGAACACGCTTCTATTGCATTTGTCAATGTATTGTTCAAAATTATACCTATATCATATGCATCTATCTTTTGTCCGTTAGGAAACCTAAAATCAATTTGTAACGAAACTCCTTTCTTTTCCGCCTCTTGAATTTTACGCCAGATAATAACATCTGTAATCGGATTACCTGTTTGATGTGGAAAATCAAGTCGTTCTATAGTTTCTTCCATTTTTTCAATGTATTCTGGCAACACATAACTGTTTGTTGAATTTTCTTTTACAAGTGCAGATATATTCGCTAAATGTCCTCGCAAATCATGTCGCAATGAACGCATATCTGAGTAGATATCTTGTATCTCAACTACTTCCTGCTGAATTTGAAAGATTTGATTTTCAAGCAATAATCTTTTCTTTTCCTCCTCATTCCGTTGAAGCATTTTTTGAAACAGATAAACGGATGATAAAACCATCCCCAACAAAAGCAAGTTAATAAATGGAATCCAAAATCTTGTGGCAGTAATCTTATCATAAATAAGAATGGATATGCCATTTTCAATAGAAATCACTACCATACGAAGCAATATAGCAGTACATAAAACCGTAAAGCTCGGTAAAATCAAAAATAGTGATTCATGTAAGTTGTAATTACTTTCACACTCTACACGTTGCCTCACAATAATAAGCAAATAAAGAAAAAGTATAATGGATTGTATCAGTATGCATACAATCAAAACAATAGTTGTAGATACATTAATAATCTCTGTGCTTTGTTCAATTATTCCGTTTGTAACCCAAAGACTAATTTTCGTTACAAACCCAATTAAAACAAAAGAAAGTGCACTGGAAATAAATTTTACAATTTCTACGCCTGCAACAAAGCTAAAAGGAACAAATAATTTTATCGTCAAGTTGCCATGAAAAAATAAACTTCCCAAAATGAAGAAAGTGAAAAAACTGATTATCATATTTCCTGCAACATTTAATGGATATACGCTACCAAACATTTCAGAAGTAACATATTGCACAACAAAATACAATATCATACAACCAATAACAACTATCTCTTTTTTGTATTTGGGACGAAGTATCTTTTGTATGTACCAACCACCCAACAAACTGTTGATTAGATAAATAAAAATAGATAGAACCGTATCACTATACATTTACAATCCCACCTTTTTTCGCATAGCACATAAATGCTTTTACAAACTCTGGATATTTCTTTTGTGCTAATATCAATTTTTCGCCATTAATAAGTTGAATAGTATTAGAATTATAGTTCTTTATTTTTTCCATATTAACAAGATAACATCTATGACAACGGTAAAAAGATTCCCCTAATTCTTTTTCTAAAACTTCCATCTTAGTATACACATCAAAACTACCATCCACCGTATGGAACACTACTTTTTTATTGCTACTCTCAATGTAAAAAATATCTTTCAAAAACACGTTCTTTGATATACCAGAACTCTTAACTAAAATTTTCTTTTTGTCATTTTCTTCTAATGACGCCATATCTTTCCATGCTCTATCAAGTACTCCAAAAAATTTTTCTTCTTTAATTGGTTTCACAAGGTAATGATATGCGTTCACATCAAAAGCATCCTCCATATACTCTCGGTAAGCAGTTACGAAAATAATAACACTTTTAGATTTTTGTCCTTGTCTTTTACGTATTTCTTTAGCTATTTCTATGCCAGACAAACCCACCATATCAATATCGAGAAAATAAATTGAGAAATTCTCTTGTATTGCAAGCATTTCTTCACCAGATGAAAATGACATAACGTAAGCTTCTGGGTGTTGTATTTTTATTAATTCAACAAGTTCATTTCTAATTGCTCTTTCATCATCACAAACTGCTATTCTCATAATTACTCGCCTCACTTTGATATGGTATTTTTTCTTGGATATGATTCATCAAAAAGATTATACCACACCCACACTAAACAAATCAACCAAAACAAAAATCCTCGTACTTGAAGTTGTAAGTGCGAGGATTAGTTATTTTTATTGTCATTTTCAACAAACACCAACACTTACGTTTAGTAAAAACAGAGAAACTTCAAAAAACTTTCAATTTTTTGTGTAGCTTTTGTCGTTTTTTGTCATATATATATGAATAACAATTTTTAGTTATTCAGAAAAACAATATTGGAGGCAAATATGAAAAGTTTAAAAGTTAAAGGTTTTAGAACAATACGAGATAGTAGCAAAATTGAGTTAAAACCTATAACAGCTATTATAGGTAAAAACAGTTGTGGTAAAAGCAGTTTCATACGTTTTTTCCCTCTCTTAAAACAATCTACTGAAAAAGAAATTTCAGAAACACTTTTATGGTTCGGTGAATATGTAGATTTTGGGGAATTTCAAGGTATTAAACCTAACTTTGATCCAACTTTAAGAACAATTTTCGAATTAGAGTTTGATATTACAGATATCAATCGATACTCTTATGGTTATTCTCCTCGAGCAAAAAACGAACCTATTTATTTAACTGTTACAATGGAAATTGCAGAAAAGCACATTCCATATTTAAAGTTATCTTTTTTAGACCAAAAGATAGAAATATTCTTAAAAGAAGATGGCGTAGTTTCTGAAGTTTTCGTAAACGATAGCAACGAATTAACAAAGGGGACCAAATATAAATGGACGAGAAACCCCAGATGCATTATTCCAGTTATTAGGAGTAATGATACCAACGATGATTACTATTTCTTCTTAAAAGATGAAAAAATGGAAAAAAAACTTATAGATACTATAAAAAGCATTTTTCCTAAAACCAACAACGAAAAAATAGAAAACATTTCTCGCAATCTTATGATGCTCCGTTCTAAAGACAATCTATACAGTTACTTATGCAATCCTAAAAAGTTCCCAAAACCATCTAAATCTATAGATAAGAATAGCGATTTAATGGAAAAAATTAATTCTTATGCTATTTTAGCTAAATTACCATATTATCTTCAAATGATAAATAGAATTTTATTATCAGAAATTGAGAATATACACTATTTAAAACCAATCCGAGCAAGTGTAAATAGATTTTATAGAATACAGGGTTTAAATATAGAACATGTAGACTCCGATGGCAGTAATTTAGCTATGATTTTGTACAACTTAAGTGATGAAGAACGGAAAAGTTTTGAAGAATGGACATTGGAGAATTTCAACATAAAATTTTCGGTAGGCAAATCATCTGGACACGCTTCTTTAATTATATATGATAACGATCTCGTAATAAATTTAGCAGATACGGGATATGGATATTCACAAATTTTACCCATTATATTGGAATTATGGTTATTATTAAAACGAAAAATAAACGAAAAACATATAACAGTTGTAATTGAACAACCAGAATTACACCTCCATCCGGCCTTTCAAGCAAAAGTTATAGATTTATTTGTTCAACTTATAAAACAAGCACACACAAAGGATATAGATTTAAAAATTATTTTTGAAACGCACAGTGAAACAATGATCAATCGTTTAGGTGAAAGAATATATCAACAAGAAATTTCTCCAAATGATGTAAATATTCTTGCGTTTGAAAAAATTAATAATGAAACCACTATATCATCCAAATCATTCACTGAAAATGGATTAATAAAAGACTGGCCTGTAGGTTTTTTCTCAATGGAGGAATAAGCAATGATAATAGAATTACATGATGACATTGATAGTTTATTGTGCCAAACGGCAGATCCTCTAAGCAATACAGCTCAAGGGATCAATAAAATTTTCCAATTAATGCTTGAAGAAAAGCATATTGTTTTTGCTTCACGAAAACTCCTGTCTACTATCAACTCATACAATTTTACAAATCCCGCAAACAAAAGTATAATTACACAAATTCTAATCCATTATGTCGAGTTTTATAGTTCTTTACCAAATATTAACAAAAAATTAGTTGTCGTACCAAGTGAAACATATTTTTCAGCAACTGATAACAATGAGTACATCACATTGGATAAGTGCGTTAATCTTTCACAAGCAATACTCTCTACTGAAAACCCCCGAGACTATATTTTCTATTGCAATTTATTTAAATTTATGAACACTAACAATTTAACAACTATAAATTTTGCAAATAATTCTTTTGCAGGAGGAAGTGCTAAAGATATTCTAAAATCAATGGCTAATAACAACAATATTCTTTTAGCAATATGTGATAGTGATAAGGATTACGAGACGAGTAAATTAGGTTCTACAGCATGCTCAGTTTACAAATTTTTCAAGAAACACAAAGATGCTGATGCATACATGGATTATTATATTCTTCCAGTACGAGAAAAAGAAAATCTATTGCCATTAGAGTGTTATGAACCATTTTTGAATGATTCCCAAAAACCACTCATTAACACTATTAAATCTTTTTCTGGAAATCATGAATTCATGAAATTTGTTGATCTAAAAGATGGTTATAAATTAAAAACCATAAATACAAGTTCTTCTAAATGGCATAGCATTTATGATTGTTATATAGAAGAATGTAAGAAAAACAATATATTTAACGAAAAAGCCAAAAACAATGATGACTATTGCATTAATGGAATTGGTGGAAAATTAGCAGATGACCTTTCCGATTATTATTTTAATGGCGATCAGAATAATAGTTTAAACAAGGGAAAAAAGAAATCAATCGCAAACTTTGACATAAAACAACATATACCTGAGTATATAATGGATATATATACAGAACTTTTCAATCTCATGCTTACATACGGTTGCGTCTCTAAAGAAGTTCATAATTCATTTTTATGCAGGTGATTATTTGAATAACAAAGTTTCGAAAAATGATATTATTGGAATGCAAGTAATAGATATTATCAATGGTGAAAGCAATAAGCAACCCGAAATTGTATTAAAAAACACTGAAACAAATGAATTGATACTAATCACAATTACTAATTCGCACAAGTTTCGTCTAATGCCGTTTTACAAGACTTAAGAGGCAACAAAACAAATAAACCTATTTCAAACCAACGAGGGTAAAATTGAATTTTATTCTCGTTGGTTTTAGATTATTCTTTATTGATGTAATTATTTCTATCAATTCTCCCGCAAAGACCCAAACAACTCTTGATTTTCGTGCATTTATGCCTATTTTTTCGATTTAGCAAAGGGTTGGCTGATTTCAGGTACCGAACCATGTAAAATCGTCAAACTCCTTGAAACAGGTGGCACCGCCGCCTGATGTAAACCGGAAAGGTGCTGTCTATCCTTTTCTTTGGTTAATGCGGTGTAAATTTTGTTCACTTTAAAGCACCCCAATTGATATATTTTTATTGTAGCAATTCGTATTGTATGATATAATTAGCTCAACAAACTTGAATTTTTTGAGGTTATTAAAATGAACAACATTATTATAAAAAAAGACAGTACGATTTTATTTCTTGGTGACAGCATAACAGATGTAAAGTTCAATAATCGCAAAAAATTTTCGATTAAAGGTAAAAACATATATGCTTTACAGTTGAAGAAAAGAATGAAAAAACACAGCAAGCACATCAGGGTTGAAATAAAAGGTATTGCCAGCAATCGTACATATCATCTGTATGACAGACTTACAAATGATTGCATAAACCTAAAACCTGATGTAATTGTTATGCTTATTGGTGTTAATGATGCATGGGAGAATTATGTTCCAGAGCAATATCCTCCTCTTTTAAGACCGATGGAACCCCACATTCGTGAAATATACAGAAGATTAAAAACGGAGCTCCCCAATACCCAGATTCTTTTTTTGATGCCGTTTATGATTGATGCAGTGGAAGAAAAATTACCTTTCCATAAAACTTTGGATGAATTCAGAAATATTCTTAAAGATATTGCTCTTGAAAACGGTGCAAGTGTGATTGATATGCAAGGCGTATTTAATGAAGCACAAAAGACTATTGAGCCAAAAAAACTTGCCATTGATGGCATTCATCCGACAAATCTTGGTCATAAGGTAATGGCAGATGCAATAGAAAAATTATTTGAATTTATATAATACTTGAGAAAAATCAAAAATACCGAGTAAAATCATTTGTCTTCAGGTTGTAGTGACAACTTCCAATTTATCGAAATAAAATACAAAAAGCTGTAAAAAACAGTCTAAAAAATCCGAGACTCACTCTCCCAAGCGAATCTCGGATTTTTTAGACTGTTTTTTACAGCCCCTTTTTATTTTATTAACCTAATTCAGGTACAATAACATCTAAAAATACACTATAAACAGTTTTGAGTATTTTACGGAAAACTGTAACGAAATCAATTGCCGGAAGATTTATTTTATCTTCTCTGTTAACAAGGTCTTCCATATTACCATCATCACAAACAAATGCTTGTGTAAGTGTTCTACCACCAACACCGTTAAGCTCTGCACGAACATAACAGCTTATATCATCTGTATAATTTTGAAGCTTAATTGTTGACATACATACACCATTTACTGAAACTGTATCTGTCTGAATTGTAACACCGTCTGCAACCCAGCTTATAGAATCTGTATTTTTACCAACAATTGTGATTGTATCATTTTCATCGTCAACTGTAATGCTTGTAACTGTCGGGTACTCCATAGTTGTACCTATTCTATCGCCCCAGTCATATCTGGAAACTGCAAAGAAAGTACCATTTTCCATAGCTGTACGCACATTAGCACTTGAATATTCAGGTAAAACAAAATCCATAAAGCATGTATCAACATCTTCATTTGTGTGAGCATCGTTATTCGCAAATCCCCATACATTTCTGCCCTCAGGAATAATTGTTTTAAGAAGTCCATCCCAAAGAACACGGTCTGTTCTTGTTGGACGGTCAAAAGCATTGTAAACTTCAATACCAAGGCAAGAGTCGTACTGACGCAAGAAACTTGCAAAAAACTGAACATTACCCGGGTCAGTTGCAATCTGGTAACCAACTGTCATTTCCTCACCATTAGGTGTGTACATAACATTACCATCTTCATCATAAACGAGTTCGCCTTTTGCAGAACCAAGCCAGTCGCCGGGGTGGTTAATATGAGAAACACCACCAGCTTCATCAATCATCCGAATAATTGTATCAAAATCGCCCTCATCACCAAGAAAACCTTCAGTTCTCTTATCATCCATAAAGTAACCATTCACATGATTCTTTTGAATAACAAGCATATTACCTTCAATAGCACCTGTAAGACATTGTAAACCACGAGCTTTAGTACGATTTGTTCCATCAGAATATGTACCATTAAGAATTGATTCAAATTCTTCAGTTGTAAAGTGTGCTTGTTTATTACCAATTAAAGGATTGTATTGGTAAAGTGGAATAAGAGTTGGAGTTTCGTCCCACACTTCACCAACAACACCGTGGTCTGATATTCCAAGAATATCATAATTCTGATTATAGTGTTCTTTAACCATTTCAGTTAAAGGAATAGTCGCATCACTATAAGTTGAGTGAGTGTGAAGATTTGTTTTGTAGTGATTATCATCATTACCAAGAAGATGGGTTACACTTTCATAAGGATTTGTAATTTCGTAATTAACCTCAATAGCGCTAACAGAAATCTGCATAATGCTGAACACCATTGAAAGTGCCATTACGAGTGCTAAAACTTTAAAAATATTTCTTTTCATAAAAAACACCCTCCTTCAGAGTGAGTAAAGCATACACAACAATAATTATATCATAATGTATAATATTGTCAATTAAAATTTTGATTTTTTCGCGGCTAAAAATGATTTCATGCTAAATTTTCTTAGTTGTATAATGAAATTTTTTGTGATATAATCAGTTTCTACTCAAACTTTATGACGAGAGGCAAAAATATGGACTACACAGATTATTTAATGATGTATAAAAAAGTAGAACCAAAAGATTCCCCAGATGAATTTAATGGTTTTACTTTCAGAAAATTTAATGGTAGTGAAAGCGATATAAAGCTCTGGTATGAAATTTGCAGGTGCGGTATTATAAGAGAAGACGAAACACTTGAATCTTCTTACAGAACACGACTTATAGAGCATATCGGTTATAATCCCGACACTATATTTTTTGTTATGCTGGAAGGCAAAGAGGTTGCTACTGTTACTGCACTCACAGAAGAAAATGGCACAGGCTGGCTTCATATGGTTACTGCAAAACCTGACGCACGAGGCAAGGGTGTCGCAAAATATCTTATTGATATAGCAGAAGCGTCACTTTATAAGTCAGGAATGAAAAAAATCCTTTTGCAAACAAAAGAATTTCGTGCGATTGCAATTAAAGCGTATTTAAGTGCAGGATACAAGCCTGTTCTTTACACCGATGAAATGGAAGCTCGTTGGTCTGCTTTTCTTAAAGAATATGGTTATTCGCAGATTGAGGCGGTTGATGAAGATGGTAATTTTATAAAAATGTTAGTATGAATATCAACACATTGTTTTATAATTTAAAATTTATTGACGCAAAAAATAAAAAGTGATATAGTTTTTTTGTTGTAATAAACCCCGTTTTTTACGGTTAAATATATGGAGGTATATCTGTGTTTGACATTTTTGATGCACTCGCCTTAGTTGGCGGTTTATGTCTGTTTTTATTCGGCATGAACATTATGGGTGATGGTCTTGAAAGACGAGCTGGCAACAGTTTAAAAACTCTTCTTGGTAAACTTACCGACAGTAAATTTAAGGGCTTTTTAACAGGTATGGGTGTAACAGCCGTAATACAAAGTTCTTCTGCAACTACTGTTATGGTTGTTGGTTTTGTAAACTCAAAAATAATGACACTAAAACAATCTATTGGTGTTATTATGGGTGCAAATATAGGTACAACCGTTACCGCCTGGCTCTTAAGCCTTGGTGGTATTTCGAGCGACAATATTGTAATGAAGCTTCTTAAACCGATGTCATTCACTCCGGTACTCGCTCTTATTGGTATTGCTTTTACAATGTTCTCAAAGTCCTCGAAAAAGAAGGATATTGGAACAATACTTCTTGGATTTGCAACTCTTATGTTTGGTATGGATGCAATGAGTGATGCTGTAAAAGGACTTGCTGACGTACCTGAATTTCAAAACCTTTTCCTCACATTTACTAACCCTGTTTTAGGCGTACTTGTGGGTGTACTCGTAACTGCAATAATTCAATCATCATCGGCTTCTGTTGGTATTCTTCAGGCATTAAGCGTTACTGGTGCAGTTTCCTACTCGGCCGCAATTCCTATTATTATGGGTCAAAATATTGGTACTTGTGTAACTGCAATGCTTTCCTCATTCGGTGCAAATAAAAATGCTAAACGCGCTTCATTTGTGCATTTATTGTTCAATATAAGCGGTACTATAATTTGGTTAAGCGTTTTCTGTATAGTATCTGCAATATTTAAACCTCTCATATTAAATGAAGCTGCCTCATATTTCGGGATTGCTGTTTCTCACTCTATATTTAATGTTCTTTGCACAGTTATACTTTTTCCAGCATCTTCACTTCTTGAAAAACTTGCATATAAACTTATTCCGGAAGGAAAAACTGCTGAAAAGATTGTTGAACTTGATGAACGTCTTCTTGCAACTCCTACAATTGCTATTGAACAAAGCAGTCATTTAGTTTCAAAAATGGCAGCTGAAGCTGTTGAAGCCTTCCATCTTAGCATACAGGCTATAACAAACTTTACACCTGAAATTGCAGAAAAAATAAGAAAAATTGAAGACGACACCGACCACTACGAGGATGTTATAGGAACATACCTTACAAAACTCAGTAAGAGTCAGGTTTCAGATGAGGATAGTGCAATTGTTACAAAGCTTCTTAAAGCTATAGGTGACTTTGAACGTATCTCTGACCATGCTGTAAATGTTCTTGAATCTGTTGAAGAAATGAATGAAAAAGGCATTGAGTTTTCATCTGCAGCAAAAGAAGAAATTGCAATTCTTTGTTCTGCTACCGATGAAATTCTTAGTTTAACTGAGTCGGCTTATGTTAATAATGACCTTGCTACTGCATATAATGTTGAACCACTTGAACAAGTTATTGATAACCTTAAATCAAATCTCCGTAACAACCACATTGTCAGACTTAAAGATGGTGCTTGTACGGTTGAAACGGGATTTATATGGTCTGATATTATCACAAACTTTGAACGCGTGAGTGACCACTGTTCAAATGTTGCTGTAGGTATAATAGACGTGAGCGAGCACACTATGAATGCTCACGAGGTAATTAAGGCTCTTAAATCTGATAACAAACAATACACCGATAAATTCGAAGCTTATTCAAGTAAATATTCGGTTGTTAAACTTTCTTAATAAGTTTAGTAAAAACAGTAAAAAGTGCTGTAAAAAAACTTGTCGTTTTTTACAGCACTTTTTGTTATTATATAAAACTTCAAAGAACTATCTCTTTACCCTTTTGTGCTGACTCATATATTGCACAAAGGATTTTTATCATATCTACGCCCTGAGAAGGTTTGAAAACTGGCTCTGCACCCTCTAAAAGAACATCAACGAAATTGCGGATATTTTTCTTGTGTCCGTTTGTATCTATATTACCTTTAGGGGTAATATCAAGAAGCTGTCCATCTTCTTCGGTATAAAATTCAACCTCATTTTCTTTCCATTTAAGACCTGCTTGTGTTCCTCTGAGTTCAACAAAACGGTTTTCTTCTTTAATGTTAGATGCCCAGCTGAATTCGATTTGAAGAACTGCACCATTATCAAAACGAATCATACCCATAGCAAGGTCTTCAACATCAAATGTACCCTCTGAATTTTTATCACCAAACTTTGAGTTTTCAGAATCACTTGTATCATTATCTGCAAATTTTGTATATGTATTTGCGCTTACTGCAACTGGTGTAGGGTTGCCCATAAGCCATATTGCAAGGTCTATCATATGAACACCGAGGTCAATAAGTGGACCACCGCCCGACTGCTCTTTTGTTGTAAACCAGCCACCTTTACCAGGGATACCTCTGCGTCTTTGCCAACCACAACGACCGCAATAAATTTCGCCCATTCTTCCATCTTCAACAAATTTCTTTGCATACTGTGATGCATTAACAAAGCGGTTGTTTCTTATAACCATAAGCACTTTACCTGATTCGTCAGCGGCATTTTTCATTTTGAGAACCTCTGTAACATCTATAGCATCAGGTTTTTCGCATAACACATGCTTGCCCGCTTTGAAGGCATCAACTGCAATTATAGAATGAAGATAGTTTGGTGTACAAATATCAACTGCATCAATGCTTTCGTCTTTAAGCAATTCTTTGTAATCTGTATAAACTGCTGCATTCGGGTAATATTCATCGCGGAGTGCTATTGCTCTCTCTTCAATAATATCACAGAATGCAACAACCTCTACCCTGTCATCCTCATAATAATTTTCGATATGGCTTCCACGACAAATTCCACCATTACCAATAAGTGCAAGTTTTAATTTTGACATAAAATTTTTCCTCCTGTGAATCGGATATATTTTCATTATATCATCCTTTATAAAAATTTCAATATTTTACTTTACTTTTTCCTTTCCTTTGATATAATGAAATATATTTCTACAAGGAGAACCATTATGGAAGTAAGATTTATTAAACCAGAAGAAGCAGCGGATTTTCTTAAAATTTCTGCCGCATCGTTTATATGGAAATTTGACAAAGAAATAGACAACAAACTTGATATGCCTGTACTCGGTGCATTTTACAACAAAAAACTTATTGCGGGTGCAGAAATTTACAACCATAAGTGTAACTATTGTGGTAATATTATTAACACAATAGTTATAGATGGTATTTGCAGTCAACCCGAGCATCGCAGAACAGGTGGAGTACGAGCGATTTTTGATGAAATAGAAAAAACTGCGTTAGAAAACGACATAACGGTCGGATTTCTTTCACCTTTCTCTATTTCCTACTACGAAAAATTCGGATTTACAAATCTCAACCGTTCTTTCTCAATAAAAGTACCTTTTAATAATCTTTTTCATTTTGAGCGTTCTAACAATGTTGAACTCTACACTGGCGAACAATTCAATGAGTTGTGTGAGCTCCACAACAAATGTGCAGAAAAAGAAAACCTTTTAACTTTAAGATACAATAAAAATCAATTCTGTGATACTCCTTTAGAAAGTGCAGATTATACATATATCCACAGAAATTCTTCGGGTGAAGCCGACGGATATGTTCGTTTTAAAGTAAATCGTCCCCATGAACTCATTGCAGAAGAATTATTCTTTTTAACTCCCGATGCACTTTCGGGAATTATAGGTTTTTTAAGAAACTACGATGGCATAGTAAAAACATTGGTTGTTAAAAAGCAATACACAGGTTCACCATTTGCTTGCATTGCTGACAAAATAGATAACTCAAACTATGAATTTACAGGTGGCATTGCTGCAAGAATTTATAATCTAAAAAAACTGCTTGAAAATAATCGCTACCCCGAAAAACACGGGGAATTCAGCATATTAAGTCTTGATGATTTAGAACAAAATAACGGGATTTTTGATGTGGAATATGAAAACGGTAAAGCAACTGTCACTAAAAGGAGCAGTGGTGATTACGATATAGCCCTCTCCCCAACTGCTGCTGCCAGATTACTTCTTGCAGGAGAAGGGCACACAAAAGAAACAGCAGTTTTTATTGATGGTGTTGAACTAAAAAACAATGCAGATGATTTCTTCAGAGCATTTCCCTACCGACCAACACATTTTATTGAATATATATGTTGAATAAAATTGTATAAACAAAAACGGAGACTCGAATTTTTAATTCAAGTCTCCACTTTTTCTTTTTATAATAAATTGCTTTCTTATATAACTAATTTTATTCTTTCAATTGCTTCTTCTAATACAGATGCAGGACAAGCAATATTCATTCTCATAAAGCCTTCGCCACCCTTACCAAAGGTAGCACCATTATGAAGCCACACACCCGCTTTTTTCAAGAATAATTCATTAAGTTCTTCGCCTGAAAGGTTTAATTTTCTGCAATCGAGCCATGCAAGGTATGTGCCATCCATCTCGAGTGCAGTTATTTTGTAATCATCTGGAAATGCATCTCTTAAAATATCTGCATTCCTCTTAATATATTTAAGAAAAACCCTTAGCCACTCTTCTGAGTCTTTATAAGCCGATTTTACCGCTTCAATAGACATAATATTAAGGTGATGATGACAAGTAGCAGTGCGTTCTTTTAATATTTTTTCTCGTATTTTTTCATCTGAACTAATAATATTAGAAGCCTGTAGCCCCGCAATATTAAATGTTTTTGACGGAGCAATACAAGTTACTGTTTTCTCCTTTATTTCTTCTGAAAGTGTAGAAATAGGAATATGTTTACTTCCTTCAAAAATAAAATCAGAGTGAATTTCATCTGAAATTATATAAACATTATGCTTTAAGCATATTTCTGCAATTCTTTCTAACTCTTCTTTTTCCCACACTCTTGCTACAGGATTGTGTGGTGAACAGAATAAAAATACTTTTACATTTTCTTTTATTATCTTCTCTTCAAAATCTGCAAAATCAATTTCATATCTGCCGTTATTTAAAATCAGCTCATTCACAACAAGTTTTCTGTTGTTATCTACTACAACATTTTTAAATGGATAATAAACAGGCTGACAAATTAAAACTGCATCATTCTCTTTTGTGAGTGCTCTTATACTCATAGCAACACCAAACATAACACCCGGCATTGTTAAAAGCTCGTCTTTTTCTATTCTCCAACCCATTCTGCGATTATACCAATCAATTACAAGATTTTTGTATTCATCATCAATTTCACCGTAACCATAAATTCCGTGGTCTGCAGTTCTTTTAAGTGCTTCTGTAATTGCCGGTGATGATTTAAAATCCATATCCGCAATCCACATTGGAATCACAGGCATTTTTTCCGCTTCGGGTAAATTCATATATTTTATTGCACTTGACTTTGTTCTGTCGTGTATTTCATCAAAAAAAGTAAAATCGAACATATTAGCTACCTCCGTGAATTATATAAATAATATAACATTATAGGATAACACTTTACAAGTGTAATATTGAAAAGATTTCAAATTTATGTTAATATAATTCACGGTGATGCAGAATGAAAACATTTTTATTTCAAGGTGACTCAATAACAGACGCTGGCAGAGATGACGAAAACCAGGACAATTTCGGTTTAGGCTGTGGCTACGCTTTTCTTTTAGCTGCTGATATTGAAAAAAACAGAAAAGGCGAAATCAAATTTTTAAATCGTGGTAAAAGCGGTGACAGAATCACTGATGTTTATGCAAGAATAAAAGAAGATATAATAAACATAAAACCTGATTTTATGTCAATTCTTATAGGTGTAAATGATGTTTCTCACGAACTCACACAAGGTTGCGGAGTTGCACCTGAAAAATTCAACAAAATTTACAATTTGCTTATTGAAGAAATCAAAGAGGCGTTACCCGAAATTAAAATAATCATTCTAGAGCCATTTGTTTTAAAAGGTTCTGCAACTAATGAATTATGGGAACAATTTAATTGTGAAGTAAGAAAACTTGCAATAATTTCTGAAAAAGTTGCAAAGCAATACAACATAAAATTTGTACCACTTCAAAACAAATTTGATGATGCATCTTCTGATGGTGACACAAGATACTGGTCTGTTGACGGAATTCATCCGACCTCTGCGGGACATCAGATAATAAAAGAAGAATTGCAAAAAGCAATTAAAGAAATAATTTAATTTCAGAAATTCTCCCGAAAGGATTTTATTATGAAAGAAAAAACATCTTTGGTTTTTACAGGTGATATAGGTTTTGACCGTTATATGTATGGTAAATGGGATGATGAAAATTTAATTTCAAAAGAAGTTTTAGATTTTCTTCACAGTGCTGACCATGTTATAGCCAATGTTGAAGGTCCTGTTGCAGAAATTGAGCAAAACACTACAAAAGACGGAGTTCAGCAACTTTTACACACAATTGACCCGAAAGCGTTAAAGGTTTTAAAAAATATGAAAGCAGATATATGGAATATCTGTAATAATCATATAATGGACGCAAAAGAATATGGCATAAAAAGAACTTTAGAATTTGCTGAATCTGAAAATGCACAGACTATTGGTGCAGGAATGAATATAGAAGAAGCAAGAAAACCTGTTATTTTAGATGAAGCAGGCGGAATTGGAATGTTTGGTGTTGGTTACCAACGCGCTTGCAGAAAGGCTGACGAAAACACTCCCGGATGTTACTCTTGGAGCGATTTAGATGCCATACAGAAATCTATTAACGATATAAAATCAAAATGTCGTTGGTGCATTGTTGTTGCTCACGCGGGTGAAGAATTCACTCCACTGCCCTCACCTTACACCAGAGAACGCTACCACAAATTTTTAGAAATGGGTGCCGATATTGTTATAGCACACCACCCACATGTACCAATGAATTACGAAACTGTCGGGGATAAAATCATTTTTTATTCATTAGGCAATTTTATATTTGACACAGACTACCAACGCTCACAATTCAAAACAGAACTCGGGATTTTAGTAAAGCTCAATTTCACAGAAACTGAATTCAATTTTGAACCTATGGGTTTAAAAATAGTCCGTGGTGACGAGCACATTGTAAAATCAGAGTTACCCGAAATCTTCGTTGATGTAGGAGAAGAAGAATACAATTTATTAGCACCACTTTCTGCTAAAATGTTAGTTTCTGCAACAAAAAGGCAAATGACTTATTTAAACCCACAAAGATTTAAAAATGCCACCGAAGAAGAGTGGCAGGAGCATTTTAAAGAGCCTTTAAGAACTGGCAGAGTACCCGGTGAAACTCTAGACTTTTATATTATTTGTCCACTCGCTGAAGAAGCAGACAAAGGTGAATGGAAAAAGAGCAAATTAGAAAGCGTAAAGCAATATATACTTGAACAAATTTAAAACAAAAATATTTAAAGTCTGGCAAAGTTATTCTCTTTGCCAGACTATTTTTCCGTCAATTATTGTAATCTCTGCATTTGTTTTGATTTCTAACGGATTTCCGTCAAAAATAACAATATCGGCATCTTTCCCCTCTTTCAGACTACCGACTCTGTCGCTTACGCCACAAATTTTTGCGGCATCAATAGTAATAGCACGAAGTGCGTTATATTCGCCCAAACCCTCTTTTGCTGCTAACGCAGCACACAAAGGTAAATACTGAATTCTCGACACCGGGTGGTCTGTTGTAAGTGCTACTGTTACTCCTGCTTTTTTTAATACTCCTGCAGTTTTAAAATCAGACTGGCCTACTTCTTTTTTGTTACGCGAAGCAAGTGATGGGCCAACAATAGCAGAAAAACCACTTTCAGCAATCTTTTCTGCTATTAAATGTCCCTCTGTACAGTGGTCCAAAGTAAGTTCCAAATCAAATTCTTTTGCTATTCTTATAGCGGTAAAAATGTCATCTGCTCTGTGAACATGTGCTTTAAGTGGAATTTTCTTCTCAAATAAATCTCTGTAACACTCCAAATTAAAATCTTTCTCACCGGAATTTTCATTTTCAAAATATTGTTTTGCACGAAAAAATTCTTCTCTTATTACTGACGCAGTACCCATTCTTGAAGAAGGCATATTGCCATTCAGCCCATAACAATTCATAGGATTTTCACCAAATGCAATTTTAATTGCTGACGGAGCTAAAACAACCATTTCGTCAATACATCTGCCATGTGTTTTTATAAAAGCGAATTGTCCACCTATGGGGTTAGCACTACCGGGTCCCACCATAACACTTGTAATTCCTGATGCTATAGCATTGTGAAAAGCACCATCCATAGGATTAATAGCATCAATTCCGCGAATCGTCGGTGTAACCGGTGTAGTATCCTCATTACTCTCATCTACCTGCACGCTTGTTTTGTCTTCGCAAATACCAATATGACTATGAGCATCAATAAAACCGGGAAACACATTCTTGTTTCTTGCATCTATAACTTCCATTTCGCTTGTTGCTTCAATATTTTTAGAAATTTTAGAAATTTTCCCATTTTTTATAAGAACATCTGAAATTACAGATTCTTCTGTTTCCATTGTAAATAAGTTGCCGTTTTTTATGAGTATCATAACATTTCCCTTCCTGTTTTCTGTGTATAGTTTACCGCATTTGAGACAAACTATTCTTAGTGGAGGTGAACACACAATGGAATACAACCAAAACAACGACAACAACAAAAATAATAAAAACAATCAGAACAACGAAAACAACAAAAACAACAAAAATAACAAAAACAATAAAAACAATAAAAACAATCAGAACGAACAAAACAGATAACTTTCTGAAAGAAAAAGGACATTGTCAACCAATGTCCTTTTGTTTTTTATTTAACCTCTGCTACGAGGTTATTATATTTTCCAACTAATTCTTCATAGTGGGTATAATTTTCACTTTGCTTAATTAAATTATCTGCCTCTCTGTATGGCTTAGTCGCTCTCATATAAATTGACTCACGTTTAAGATATCCCCTTAAATCTTTTCTTTGTTTCATACTCTCTGTGAAATTTTTAGTTTCTCTGTTTAAAATTTCTTCTTTTTCCTGAAGATTTGGTTCTAATATATTTTCTTTACCATATTTTCTCACAAGAGTGAGTGACTCTTTTTTAACTCTTGCGCGTTTAATTTCATCTTCACGGATTTCTTTTTCCACCTTATTTGTTTTAGGTAGTTTTTTTGCTATTTTCAACAGATTTTTAGCATCATCGTAAACAAAGAAATTTCCATTCGCAACATCTTTATTAGCTTCTGAAACTCTTTTTAAACCAGATTCAGTTGTAAATTTTTCTAAATCCTGCATTATAATAGTTGCTCTCTCTATTGCAAGATTTGTTTCTTTAATTTCTGCAAGTTCTTTTTTAGCATCTTTTATTGCTTGCTTTCTAAGAAGTTTTTCTTCCTGGGACTTTTTGCTCATTTTTCTTGCGAGTTTCAGTTTTGATTTATCAACAGAGATTTTATTTTTCCCATAAAGCTCTTTTGCCTGCAATATTATTCCCATAACATCTTTCAATTCATCATCTTCTAAAAGACCCAAAGAATAATTTTCAAACATCGCACGAATTTTAAGCACATCTACATACGCTTTATGCTTATTTTCTGTGAGGTCATAAAACCAGAAAGGAACAAGGTTAATAATTGCACCAAATACAGAAAGTAAAATTAAAACTTCAAAAAGATTATTTCTTATATTATCATCATAAAGAACATTATAATCCTCTAAAAGTCCCATCTTTTCATAAACGGCTGGAAAAACAAGGCCTGTACCAAAACCTATTATTGTACCAATTATACCGAGTGGTCCGAAAAGTCCGTCAACCCTTACACCCGTTTTCCATTGGTGGTAGTCACGCATATCGGCGCTTATATTATGCTGAACAATATTCCAGAATGTATTTACGAAATTATTCAAATACCAGAGAACACAAATCAAAACAAGATTTTTATAAACCAGATAAAACGCTAATAAAATGAATACATTAATAGAGTTAGCAACAATCAAAAGATTTCTTTTACCGATTTTTTTAATTACCAATGGTGCTAAAAGCATAGACCAAAGTGCAGCATTACCTATAATTGTGTTAGCAAGACCTAAATGAGCCTCATATTTTCCACCAAAGGCGTAAACAAAAGACCAGCTTAAAATTACACCATAGCCACCTTCTAAAAAGCCTACCCAACCTGCTGACTGAATAATCCAGTAATATTTATTTTTAGCTACTTCTCTTATAGCGTCAAACATTCTTACAGGTTCTAATTTTTTCTTTGGCAAAACAAGACGTTCTTTAACCTTATTGAAAAAAATCAGACTAACAACCATACCAATAACAGTAAAAATCGGGTAAACAACTCTATAAGTCCAAATATTATTAAGTCCCCAGGTAAGACCTGCAACAAGTGGAACAACTAAATTAGTTATTGTAGGTGCAAGTGAATAAATGACCTGAGAAATACTCATTACCGTAGTTCTTTCCTGAGCATTCGGAGTTATAATCTGTTGAAAATATGTATAACTTTCATTGAAAAATGCTAAAAATACATTCAACAGTAAATACATTATTTCGACAATTAACGCTTTAAAAAAATAATTAAAATTTTCATAAGGCAACCAGACAAATATCATTGACGTTAATACCATTGGTACAACCGTCATTTTCAAAAATGGGAGAAATTTTCCGCCCTTTAAATTGTGATTATCGTAATACCAACTGCGAAAAATACCTAAAGGAATACCGATAATGTTAGCAATAATAAGCATTATTTGTAAATCCATCGGTTTAAGACCAATACACGCACCAACTAAAAAGTTTGAAGCGTTAAGACCAATAGTCGATGGCAAAAGTACTGCCCAATGAACACCGAAGCCCGCCCCACTCAAAGACGCTATTTCTTTATAAGAAACATAATTGCCTTTTGGTGGCTCATGCCAGTATTTTTTCGCAAGGCCTATTGTTGATTTTGCTTTTTCAATTAACGCTGCCATAAATTCACCCCATTAAGAAAAGAATTTTATTTTGGTAATGTATATTCTGTGATTTTACTGTCAGGGAAATTTTCATCACAGTATTTTCTCATTTTTTCAACACCAATTATGTTATTACTGTGAATGTTTATTTCAGGTACAAAAACATTATTTTCTTTCATCCAGATAAGTATATCGAGCCCTGTTTTTCTGTCTTTACCAAGACTGTAATCTAAAGAAATGTGTTCAAATTTCATTGCCGAGAGCATTAAAATAGCGGTGTTTGCATCTCTGCAACACTGGTAACCGTTAGGAAACTCTCTTGTATCATCAACAAACAATCTCACATAAAGCACCCCTTAATACTGAATATGATTTAATTTTAATATTTTCAATGCGTAATGTCAATAAATATTGCTTTATTTCATATTTAATGCTATTATAAAAGTATACTTAATAATTGGAGAATTGAAATGGCTGACACAATTTATAAGGATTTACGAAAAAAATTAGATTTAACAAGAGAAGAAGTTTGTGACGAGGCAACTAAAAGAAATCAGGTTTTAACTTATGAAAGACTTGAAAGAATCGAAAATGGAAAATTTAACATTCACCCCGAAGAAGTAATATTGCTTTCAGAGATTTACAAAGAACCTGCACTTTGCAATCACTACTGCTCAAAAATGTGTGAAATCGGTCAGAAATATGTTCCTGAAATAAAAACAAAAGATTTGGCACAAATAGTTTTAGAAATGCTTTCTTCACTTAACTCTATGAAAAAAAGTCAGGAAAGACTTATTGAAATTACCGCTGACGGAAATATTGACGATGATGAAATAAAAGACTTTGTTTTCATTCAGCAAGAGTTAGAACGAATTTCTATAACAGTCGAAACCTTGCAACTATGGGTCGAAAGAATGTTAGCAGATGGTAAAATAAACTTAGATAAATACAATGAAATCAAGGGATTATCTGATTAATTTCAGATAATCCCTCAATTTTTGCACTTTTTGTCATATTGTGGCATTGAAATTTGCAGTTATTGTAATTCACTTTATTTTAAAAATATTATATTATAAAAATGCAACAAGGGAGTTGCAGAAGACAAAAACAAAAAATTTCTTACTACTGAAGGAGTGAAGAAAATGTTAGAAATTTTAGTAAGCATAGCTACATTAGCACTTTTCTTTTATGCTATTAAGTTAGCGTTCAAAATCACATGGGGTGTTGCAAAAATAATTGCAGTAATTTTATTTACACTTGCATTACCGCTTTTAGTAGTACTTCTCTTTGTTGCAGGCGGTGCAATACTCTTTTTACCATTAGGTCTTATTATAGCGGCGATAGTTTTACTTATCAAAGTTGTATAAGATAGGGGCGAAAACCCCAAGGGAGAATTAACAAAGACAACCCCGAGATAGCGAAAAACTATCTCGGGGTTGTCGAGTTTCAACTATTTTTTCGAACTGAATTTTTTAATTACTCCACTTGCAGTTTTATACATTGGTGTTTCGAGTGTATCAACTGCATTTTTTAATTCTTTTCTTATTTCAATTGATTGTGGGCAGTGTGTTTCACACTTACCGCAATTTATACATTTTGAAGCAGGTTCGCTACCACTAAAAGCAGTTGCTCTTAAATATTCTTTAAAACCCAAAAATTTATTACCAGTAAAGTGTGTGTTATATGCAGAAAATGTACCGCTTATATTTATATTCTGTGGGCAAGGCATACAATAGCCACAACCCGTACAACCGACCTTCATTTTATGGTTTATTGCTCTTACAACCGCTTTGAGCATTTTTTCATCATTTTCTGTAATTTCTCGTATTTTTGTTGCGGACGCCGTGTTTATGTTATCAGCAACCATTTCTTCTGAATTCATACCAGAAAGAACTGTTGTAACTTCAGGTTGACTAAAAAGCCACTTAAACGCCCACTGTGCAGGTGTGTGCTGAACTTCGTGATTTTTAAAAAGTTCTTTTGCTTCGTCAGGTAAATTATTAACCAATTTACCACCGCGAAGAGGTTCCATAATCATAACAGGTATTCCTTTAGAGTGAGCGTACTCTAAACCTTTTCTACCAGCCTGACTATGTTCGTCAAGATAGTTATATTGTATAAGTGTCATATCCCACGGGTAAGCATCAATAATCTCACAGAATTTTTCTGTGTTACCGTGGTAAGAAAATCCTATATTTCTTATCTGTCCGCTCGCCTTTTTATCAGCTATCCACTGTTCTATACCAATCCCTTTAAGACGCTCCCAGACCTTGATATCACTCATCATATGCATCAAATAGAAGTCGATATAATCCGTCCTGAGCCTTTTTAACTGTTCTTTAAAAAGTTTTTCTAACACATCAATATTCACCATCAATTGTGGTGGTAATTTTGTTGCTATATAAATATTTTCTCTTATATTATTTTTCTCAAAAACCTCACCAATTGCACTCTCGCTACCTGGGTAAATAAATGCAGTATCGAAATAATTAACTCCGTTGTTGTATGCATTCATAATTTGCTTTTCGCAAAGCTCCATATTTATTTTTCCTAACTTCTTCTGAAAGCGCATACAACCGAAACCTAAAAGTGATAAATCGTTGCCATTTTTGTCTTTACGGTAATTCATATTTTTTCTCCTTTTGATATAACACCAATATTTTTTAATTAAATTTAGTAGCTTTTATAAATATAACATATTTCCTCTTTTATTGCAATCAGCTTTTGTTTCTCTACTATAACGCGTGTTTAAACTGATAAAAAATTTAGTTGTTTCTTCGTAGAGGCAGACTTTTTGAATGAAAAATGCAAAAATGCAGAATTGATTGTATGTCGTAAATGAAACAAAAAATTCTGCCACTTTAATAAAATAACAGAATTAATTTTATTTACTGATAATTATAATCAAGGTGAAGCCATCCGAAATTTTCAATTCTCAGTTAAATAAAAAAGGTTTCGCCTGATGCATATTTGGGGTATGCATCAGGCATTAATTTGTAATTAGTTCGTATTTAATTTTAATTATTTTCTTTGTAATTAGTTCTTTATTATTTTAATAATGAAATGAAATTATTATGAACAGCAAACTATGTATACTGTTGAAATAACTTCTGAAGTTTCATAATCACAACGAATACATGCTGCATATTCATAAGTTCTTTGCAAACATCTCGGTTGGGAAGTACGCACCTTGTGAGTTATAGTTGTAACACAAGATTCTTCTAACTTATGACCTAACAAAGTACAGGTAAGACCATAAGTTGTAGCACCGTCATCATTATGATTTTCTTCTGAGTAATACTTTTCAATTTTTGCTTTTGTTTCAGCAGTAATATTTTTGTTTTCTATAATAATTTCTATATCCGAATTAGTTTTGTAGGGTTTTGCACTTGCCGGAACAGCAAACGCAGAAACCAATAAAGAGATTGCAAGAATTACTGCAAATAAATTCTTAATTCTCATCATTCTAATTCCTTAAAATTTTCGATAATCTTAACAAGTTCTTGTTTATCTTTACCACTTAATGTATACCAATTATTTTCATACTCAAAATGCATTTGAGTAAATTGAATATCTGACATATCAATTATGTAACATTCTAATCCATTTATATGTTGTATATAATCCACAACATTTTTTGTTTCCAATGGCATATTTTCATTAAATACTATTTCGATAGTCAATGTATCCGCTGTAGTAATAAATGAAACTTTGTCTTGATTTTTAAATTGATAAAAAGTCATTCTTTTAAATCTTACACCCTCAGGCAAATACGATGGATACAATACATCTATATTTTCAGATTTCAAAGCTTCTTCGATAGATGAATATTTTCTATATTCATCATTTCTCACCACAGTCACACCATCAACAACTATTTCTTCATTGACAGGTGTATCGGCAACTGTGCCAAATCTGTTTTTGAGTTCGTCAAAAATACTCCACTCAAATGCAACAGATACAATTGCGAGAAGTGTTACAAGAATTGTTATAACAGCAGCAATAAACAAGACCTTATTTTTCTTCAATACCTTTCTCGACTCAAGAACTTCCCCGTTAGTTTTAAGTTCTTCTGTATCATCTTCAAAAGGTATCATACTGACCATTTTTTCAATTTCTTCTGTACTCAGAGATATATCTTTATTCTGCAAACGCAAAGACCAATTAACAGTAGCGTCAATTAAATCACCATCAATTTTGTCAATAGGCTTCATAAGTTCATAATCGCCTATTAACTCAAGTGCTTTAATCAGCTTTCTGTTTTTATCGTTCACATTTTCCATTATAAAGTTTACTCCTTTCCGTAATTTTTTGACGACAGGCTTTATTTATTTGTCACCAAAATCAGTTGACCGCTGATAAATAAAAAAATAAAAATTTCACCCCTTCTATACATATATGACGAAATATGTAAAAAGGGGCACAAATTTTTTTAAAATATTTTTAAGTTTATGAAAAAACACTAAAAAAACAACCTCAAAATTAGTAAACCTACCGGTGTTGTTGCGAGTTTTGCTGCAAGTTTCAACTTTTCCCTTAATCTTGTAAGTCTGGTACTGACTGCGTCTCGTGAAAGATTCATTTCTTCTGCAATTTGTATGTAACTCTTATGTTCATTAACTGCTTTAATATAAAGCTCAAATTCATCTTCCTTTAGTGTAGCGAGAATTCGTTGCTTTAACATTTGGATTCTTTCATCTGAATACTGATTTTCTTTAAAAAGAGCCTCAATGCTCTCTACTGTCAAATCATTTTCTGATAATTCTTCATAATAATTTTTCTTCTGAGCTCTGTATTCCTCATAAATCTTTTTACTTGCAACATCCATAAGCCAGAATTTAATACTACTACTGTATGTTAATATGTCTTTCTTCTCTTGCAAAAGAATAAATACTTCCTGTGTCACATCTTTTGCATCAGCTTCATTTAATCTTGAAAGACAAAACCTGAACACATCATTATAATACCTTCTATAAGCCTGTTCAATTTCTGCACGACTAATCACAAAACTCACCTTTAACGAGAATAATTTATTTGTTTTATAGTAACATTTTTACCATTTATTGTCAAATTTTGTGGTTTTTTGTCTTTCTAAATTTTTCATAAATTGTTGAAAAAACCACTTTGGTTTGTTATAATCAAAACATATTTAAAGGGGTGTTTTTATGCTGTCAAATCACGATTTTTTTAATATTTCATTAAACAAAACCCAAAATGAACAAGTTATTTCTTACCGAAGCGGCACTTTAGTTTACGAAGAAACTTTTTATAATGGTGCTTTAATTTCTTCAGGTTATAACAGTGCGGGTTACCCTTTAAATGTTTTAATGAGTTTTCCTACAAGACTTAATAAAAATGATTTTAGTGAGCCATTTGCTTTTAATATTGAAATTGATGGTCAGAGTGTAGATTTTGACTTGGAATTCGTTGATTTTGAAACTATTAAAACCGAAAATAATATTGAAAGCATTTTAACCTTAAAAAGCAATATTAAACCAATTTTAATAAAAATCCATACCCTTTTAGATGGCACAAATGTATTTTCAAGATATTTAGAAATTGAAAATCTTTCAGAAAGCACACTTAATTTAAGCAGATTAAGCCTTATTTCCGGTGGACTTGAGACTTATGACAGAGAAAAGTGCTTTTCTTCTACTATAAATACAGATGAGATTTACTCTATCGGCTATTTTGATAGCGACAAATGGGGCGAAGAAGGACTTTTTAACTGGCATAAATTAGGTGCAGTTTCTACTTCAATTGACACTCGTTTCAATCGTGACCGCTTCCGTCAGCCTGTAGTATTTTTAAGAAATAATGTTACTGGGAAAATATGGGTTTCACAGTTTAGTTACAGTGGTGGTTGTCGTTTTACATTTGATTTAAACGGACAAAACAACACCGACTCTCACCTTTCGTTCAAGGCAGAAATTGCTGGTAATAAACCGTTATACATAATAAATTCACGAGAAATCTTTAAATCACCTGAAATTCAGATGGGCTTAGTTCAGGGTGACCTTGACACCGCAATTAACGAATTACATTCACATATAAGAAAATCCGTTTTAAATGCACCTGAAATTAACCCTGTAAATCTTCTTATTGGTTGCGGTATGGGTGCAGAGCACTTAGATATGGGTGTAGAAATATGTAAAGATTACATTGACCAATTCAAAAAAATGGGTGGCGAAGTCTTTATAATTGATGCTGGTTGGGTATGCCCTAAAGCTAAACAAGTTGAATGGGGCAACTACAACGGACTTAATGTACCCCACAAAGATTTATACCCAAATGGTATTACTGAAATAGTTGATTACTGCCACGAAAAAGGCTTGAAATTTGGTCTTTGGATGGATGTTGAGTCACTCGGTAAATATTGCCCACAATTTGAAAACAAACCTGAATGGAGAGCAAGAAACACCTTTAACGAGCAAACTGACAAATTTATAGATTTCACTAACGAAGAGGCTGCCTCTTGGTGCGAAAACGAATTAGAGAGAGTTATAACTGAATATAAACTCGATTTATTAAGAGTTGACTATAACACCTCGTACCGTGATTATTTTAATATGAGTGACACAGGCACAGGCACTAAAGAATGTCTTACTTTAAAGCACTTTTACAGAGTTTATAAAATGTATGAGAATTTGAAAAAGAAATTCCCAGAAGTCATTTTTGAAAACTGTGCAGGTGGTGGCGGTCGCTGTGACTTAGGTCAGATGAAATATTTTAATCATACCTGGGTTTCAGATTGTCAGAGAGCTCCAAGGTCAATTTATATTACAAACGGAATGACAATGTGCCTACCACCTGAAAGAGTTGACAGACTTTTTGCAGGTATGGGTTGCCACGATCACGGTTCACTTGATTTACAGTTAAGAAACACTATGCTCACACATATGTCACTCAATGTAATTGCACCAGTAAAAACTGAAATTAACAATGAGCTTTTAGAATTTGTAAAGCACAACACAGATATTTACAAAAGCTTTATTCGGCCAATTTTACCGACTGCTTTAATATATCACCACACACCTGAAACTACTGTGGCACATAAAAATGGTTTTTCAGTTTTAGAAATTGCAACACCCGACAAGACAAAGGGTGCTATAACTGTATTTTCAACTGAAAACAATAATGGCAATTCAATTACCGTAAAACCAAAAGGTGTAACAATAAATAAAAATTATAAAATTTGGTTAGATAACGACAGAGTTTCATTTAACATTTCTGGTTTCTCTCTTATAAATAACGGAATTTTAATAAACTTAAATTCCCCTATGATTTCTGAACTTATATTGTTTGAAGAAATATAAAACTGTGGCTGTAAAAAACAGCCACAGTTTATTTATAATGTAATCGTATTTTCCATAACAATAGTTGCATTCTCGACATCTTTACCAAATGCCTTTAAGTTATCCATACTTATTGTTACTGTGCATTTCCATATTCCCTCTACAATTTCACCATTCTCATTAACAACAACATTTATTGTAGGGTTGGTGCAATATATTTTTGTATCCTTTTCATTTTTTGAAAGTTCTATTGAAAGACCTCTGTCGTTTAAATCATTTACAACTTCAGTTTTGTTTATAACACCATTTAAAATTGTTGTACTCTCTTCTGTTACAGAATTACTTTCATTCGCATTACACGCAGAAAAAGTAAAAAGCACAAGCGTGAAAATACTGCTACAAATACATTTATTATATTTATATAGTCTCCCCGAATTTTTTTAAATTTAATTCTTTATAATAATTATAGACAGTTTCTCATTTAATATCAATCATTCACAATCCCCCTTGAAATAATTTAACTTTATGATATAATTATTTGGTATTGAATATTGAATTAAAATTTTAAACCCGAGGTGCAATAATGAATAACATTGTTTACATTTTAAAAAGATTATTACATATGGACTATAAAGCAATGCTTGAAAAAATCAATGTAGTTCACAAGAAAACAAAAATGTCACGAATTGCAATTTTTATGGATATGCAAAAATGTGCAAGACTTTACGGTGCAGGTTATATGGATTACGATTTATTTGAAATGTATAACCTCACTCACGAACAACGCGACACATATTTAACCCGTGGCAGAAACAATGCATTTGTTTTAAAGTATTGCGATAAGAGTGTTCTTCCTACCTTTATGAACAAAGATGAATTCAACGCCCGTTTTAACGATTACATAAAACGCGACTGGATTAAGGTTATCGGTACAGAAAAACAGGCTGTTATTGATTTTATGAAAAAACACCCTACTTTTATGGCAAAGCCTATTGATGGCGGATGTGGTAAGGGTATTGAAAAAATCAATATTGAAGATTACAATTCACTTGATGAATTATATGAAAAATTATCAAACGAAGCTGATAATTTCATATTAGAAGAACTCATTATTCAACACGAGGATGTGAGCCGAGTTCATCCTCACTCTATAAACACAGTAAGAATTGTTACCGTTGTTACAGATGAAAATGGTAACTCTGTTTTAGAAACACCTGTTGAAGAAAGAAAAAATTTAAAGCTCGAGCCACACATTATTGCGGCATATTTCAGAATCGGTAACGGTAAATTTGTTGACAATTTCAATAGCGGTGGTATGACTGCACCTATTGATGTTGAAACAGGTATTGTTTCACAGGTTGCAATAGATAAACAAAAGAATGCATTTACAAATCACCCACTCACAAATGAACCAATCAAGGGTTTTAAATTTCCTTATTGGGAAGAAGCACTTGAGCTTTGCAGAAAAGCCTGCCAAGAAATTCCTGAAATGGGTTACGCAGGTTGGGATGTTGCATTCACACCAGATGGTCCGTTATTTGTTGAGGGTAATGAATTCCCTGGTCACGATATTTATCAGTTACCATTACACACACCTGATAAAATCGGTATGATGCCAAAATTCGATTTTAAAAAGAAGTAATTTAAACATACATAATTACAAACAAAAAGAGCGAGAGTAAAAGGATAATCTCCTTCTATTCTTACTCTTTTCTTTTATTTATGAATTGATGCTGTCGCATCATGAATTGCTACGCCATAAATTCTCGCTTTGCTCCATGAATTGCATTGCAACGATTATCACGCCCGTAGGGCATTTCATGCAGTTTACTGCAATTTATGACACGCAGTGTCAATTCAGGCAATCTCTTGCAATTCATTATTTTATAATATTATTTTCGTTTATAACTTCACCTGTACAGATTGTTTCAATTTTAAATTCTTTGTCAAAAACATTATTTCTGATTACTGCATTTTCTAAATATTCAAGGTGGACAAGATGTGTTTTACCATAAGAATTTTTAAAGGTATTGTTTTCTAAAATCAATTTACCGTGAACAAACTCTTTAGATTTTTTCTTCATTATCTTAGGGGTATATCTTATAGTCGGTGCTCCATCATAAGTCGGTCCAAAATCACACGCATCAATTACATTGTTCCTGAAAACAATCTCTTTTGTATAACCTGATTCAAACCAAAAATTGCAGTCATCTTCAATAAGAAGTGCGGGTCCCCAAAGCTTATAAAAGTTATTGTTTTCAATAACTACTTTACCACGGGTTGTACAGAGTATTCCCCTACCTGCAGTTTGCGAAAATGAACAGTTCTGCACCAATAAATCTGGTGTCCACGAAGCATTTTCAACTACATCTTTGCCTTTTTTTATCTTTGGTAAATCACCATCTACAAAAATCTTTATATCGGTATCATTAAGCCGTGTAAAGTCTTTGACCTTGACATTGCAATATGGTTTTAAGGTATCCCATTTAATAAATTCAAGCTCGTCACCGACTTCAAATGCCTGAAAGCCCCAGCTTTCAGGATGCATAAAACGAACAACAAGTGAATTTTCTTTTTTATTTTTCTTTATAATTCTCAGGTGTGTACCGTGAACATTTATGTAGTCATCGTGTGCTCCGTAAGCCTTACACCCTACAACCTGTAACTGACCCTTACAACCCGAAAACTGAAAGAAATCGGCTGTACTTGCAACTGTTCTGTGCTCTGCTGGTGTCAAATCGCAATCTATAAAACTGACATTTTCGCAGAACTGCGAAACCATACCAAGACCGTGCATAAATTTCACGCGAAGATTTATAAATTCAAGATTTTTACATCTTTCAAAGAAACTACCAACCTGGTCACGAATTATATTACGAGTCTGAATTGTTGTACCCGCCTTAAAACAAATTTCAGGTTTTTTAAAATAAACTCTCAAAATATTATTTCCGAGTTCTTCAATTTTTGAAAAATTTAAATCTGCACGACTAAAATCGCGTGTTTCAAAGGTTTCGGGGTCAAACACCTTTATATGCCTTTTGTTACCGTGGTAACTATCTTCCCAGTATGGTTTACCGTTTTTATCATTTTCACCAATCCAGAAAAGCTCGTTATCACGAATAGTGTAAAGGCAATCATCATTGATTTTAATATCGCAGACACCGTTTTCACTTTTTAAAACTTTAAATTCCGACATTGTAGGACAGGCATAATCTATTATAAGATTTTTAATTGTGATATTCTCACAACGGTCCAGTAACACAGGGGTCATTTTACCGTGTACTAAAACACAAGCACCATTACCATCAATGGTAATATTCTTTTTGCCTTTCAAATAAATTGCAGTGTAACGCGTACCATCAGGATTTTCATTCTTTTTTGCGGTATTTGAGCAATAGTAACCTGTAAGCAAGAATGAGTCATCCTGCCGTACATCGTAAACCTTATTCTGTTCTAAAACGATTGTTTCGTTATCATTTACATTACTGAAAATTTTACTTAATTCATTCATTTTACTTTTATTTTGATTGTTTCTTTAAGTCTTATATCTTCTGAAGAAGCGCCAACTAAAATTTCAAATTCACCATCTTCTACAACCCACTCAAAGTGTCTGTCAAGAAGTTTGAATGAATCAAAATCAAGTTTGAATTCCACTGTTTTTGTTTCGCCTGATTCGAGTGTAATTCTCTCGAATCCTTTGAGTTCTTTGAGTGGTGTGATAATTGAAGAAACTTTATCATTCACATAAAGTTGAACTACTTCATCACCTTTTACTTTACCTGTATTTTTAACATTCACACTCACTTTGTAATCAAGTTCAGTAAGTTTTTCTATTTTTAAATTGCTATATTCAAATTCTGTATAAGAAAGTCCAAAACCGAATTCGTAACGAGGTCTTCTGCTACCCTCAAACATAACCTCTGTGTTATTAGGAAGAACTGTGTAGTAGCATGGAATTCTGTAAGAATCCTGTGGAAATGAAACTGGTAATCTACCAGCAGGGTTATTTAAACCAACAAGTGTTTCTGCAATTGCTTTAGCACCTGTTTCGCCACCGAACCACGCAAGTAAAATTGCTTCACAAATACCGCTTTCAACCTGTAAATCTACCGCTCTACCGTTTTCTAAAACAAGCACAACAGGTTTACCTGTCTTTGCAACCGCTTCAATCAATTCGCGTTGCTTACCTGCTAATTTTAAATCTGCTCTGTCGTGACCTTCACTACTTGTAAAAGTATTGTCACCGCCAACAATAATAGCTATATCGCTTCTTTCAACAATTTCAACTGCTTCTTCTATACATACTTTTTCATCTTCGTCATAAACTTCAACAAGGTGTGGTTGCCCTTCTTGTGTTTCAACATGTAAATCTTTTGGAATACCACAACCGTTGCAATATTCAATTTCCACTTCGTCACCGAGTAACTCTCTTAATTCCTGAAGCACAGACTTTAATTCGTAACCATCAGGCACAGATGAGTAACCGCCTAATCTCTGTCGGTTTGCAGATGGACCTAAAAGTGCAATTTTCTTATATTTACCCTTTTCTAATGGTAAAATCCCATTATTTTTTATAAGTGTCATTGACTTTTTAGCTGCTTCGTGAGATGCAGTTAAATGTTTTTCACATCTTATTACACTCTCGTGTAAATTTTCATCGGTATAAGGATTTTCGAAAAGTCCTAATTCAAATTTAATTTTGAGTACTCTTAAAACTGCATCATCAATACGCTTCATAGGAATTCTGCCAGATTTAACATTCTTGACAATAGTACCCTCCCAGGTTGCTGTATCGTAGTCACAACAACCCTGCATATCAAGACCAGCATTTACTGAATCGCAAATTGCGTCTTCATCAGTTGCGGCAGTAAAATGTCTATTTACAAGTCTTACAACAGAACCCCAGTCTGCTCTTACATAACCTTTCATTCCCCATTTTTCACGAAGAATATCGGTTAAATAATATTTTGAACTTAAAACAACCTCTCCATCAATAGCGTTGTAGCAGGACATTACATTGTAAGCCCCTGCTTTTTTAATTGCAGTTTCAAATACAGGTAAATAACTCTGTTCAATTTCGCGTCTGCCAACTCGTGCCTCGGCACAGTTTATACCATTTTCAGGAATACCGTGAACACAGTAATGCTTTGGCTCGCACACAACCGCATCATTTCTTTTAATATCGCCATCTTGTTGCTCACCAGTAACAATCTGATAAGCCATCTCAGAAGAAAGGTAAGTATCTTCACCAAAGGTTTCTTCAACTCTTCCCCAACGAGGTTCTCTTGCGACATCTAAGTTTGGTGCTAAAATTTCGTGCATACCTAAAGCACGGGTTTCACTTGCAATTGCTCTGCCTATTGTGTTTACATTTTTTCTGTCAAAGCTTGAGGCTAATGCTAATGGCACAGGGAACACAGTAGCACCTGGCCAGAGAATTCCGTGTAAGGCTTCGCCTGTAAACATACAAGGAATACCAAGTCTTGAATTTTCAACAACAAACTTCTGTAATTTATTAAAAAGCACAGGGTGTGAGTAGCAATCGTGAATAAAGCCTATACCCCTGTTACCTAAAGTTTCTCTTAATTTATCTTCAAGTATTTCTGAATCTGTATGTACAGCACAGTGATATAATTTGTGTGGTTTAGTTGAAAACTCAACACCTCTTATAATATCCATCTGTGCAACCTTTTCTTCTAAGGTCATTAAAGAAAGAAGTGATTTCGCTCTTTCTTCAGGTGAAAGTGATGCGTTTTTGTAATCCATAAAAACACCTCATTACAAGTAAAATTTCAATGTAAAAATTATATCATTTTGGCTCTATTAAGTCAATTAAATATAATTGCAAAATCTGTAAATCTGTGATATAATTTTTACATTAAAATTCATTCTAAGGGAGTGATTTTTTGGCAAAAGCACTTACCCCCGAAAAGTTAAAAAAACAAGCGCTAAGACGCGAAAAAGAAATTAAAAAATGGGAACAGGAAAAAAAGAGACCTAAAAAGAGTTTTTATTTTGCTTATTTGGTTTTCATTATTACACTTATTTATGGTACAGATGAAATTGCTTCAATAATTGGTACTTTAATGAAAACCGAAATTGCAAATGACCTTTTAAGTAATTTTGGTGAAAGCTCTGGCGGTGTTTTAGATATTCTTTCAATTCTTGTAGTACCTTTTCAGGCAATAGGTCTTTTATATAGACCTCTGGCTGACCGTTGGGGCAGAAAGAAGTTTTTAATTATAAACACCTTTGGTATGAGCTTTGCTCTGTTTGTAATTTTCTTATCAAATAATTTATTATTATATTTCATTGGTGCGGCTTTAGTTCAGTTCTTTATCCCACACGATATGCATGTTGTTTATATTATGGAATCATCTCCGTCAAAACACCGCGCAAGAGTTTACTCTGTAATAAAATTCGTTGCAAATATGTCAGTTATGGTTATTCCACTTTTAAGAAGACTTTTAATGGCAAATGCATCTGAATGGCGTAATGTTTTCTTTGTTCCAGCAATAATCGGTTTGGTTTCATCTTTTATAGCGCTTATGACTGCAAGAGAAACAGAGTCATTTATTGACTCTCGTCTTCGTTATTTAAAAATGACAGATGAAGAAAGAGAACAAGAAAAGCAGAAGAAATCTTCTGAAAATGCTCAGGGTGGCTTAATTCACGCACTTAAATTCGCTTTGAAACACAAGCAATTAAAATGGCTTTATATTACTTCTGCAATTGCAAATTTAGGTTTTATAGGAACTATAAATTATCAGATTATACTTTCTTATGGCTACGCACAAAACTATGTTGAAAATGGTCTTTTCAGTTCTTTGGGTGAAGAGGTTATGAACGCAGTAAGCGTAGGACCTGTAACAGATGCGATATTTATGTTCCCTGTAGGACTTGCGGTTTCACAAGTTATAATGGGCTTTATTTCTGACTGGAAAGGCAGAAAGCCTGCCGCAGTTGTTACTGCATTCAACTGTCTTTTAGCATTCGTTTTATTTTCGTTTGGTGCAAGACTTGCGTGGGAACCTTACCTTGTCGGTTTCCTTTGCGGTGCGGCAATAGGTAGCTATTACACCACAAATGATGTTTTAATTATGATGATTGGTGAAAGCTCACCTACAAATCTTCGTTCTTCTTGTATGTCTGCACAATTTATTGTTACCGGTATAGGTGTTGCACTTTCTTATTCATTAAGTCTTCCGTTTACACTCACAATAGGTAACACAGTAACAGGCATTGTTTCATTTGCACTTTTAGTGCCGGGCTTCATTGTGGCTCTTGTTTCATTATTTAAAAAGGTAAATGAAACAAAAGGCATTGATATGGACACCGTCACAGGTGCAGAATGGGATTAAAAAAACAATAAATTATAAAGGAGTATTTTTATGGCAACAGCAACAATTTTTGAAAAACTCATATCTTTGTTCACAGCTATATTTTCACTTTTAGGCTCATTCAGCTTCAACACAAATTTTGAACGCGCTGACGACGAAATCAGATTTAACATTAACGCAAATACAGTTGTTAGTGAAGAAAAATTACCTAATGTTGTTAACAATGTAAATATATGGTCTATTGAGGGGAATCCGTTTGTAGATGCAAAAGTGAATGAAGAAAACAATATTTTTGAATTTGTAGAATATGTTCAGCTTATGCAGTGCTCAGGTGGTACAGAAGCAAGAGATTTATTTGTAAATCCACTTGACAGAACTGTACTTGATGACTATGACTTTACAAAACTTATTGAAAACTGTCGTGGTGTAATTAATTTAGGTGCAAAACCTATGCTTAAATTAGGTAGTGTTCCGCTTAAATATTCAGAAAAAGCAACCACAGAGCACGGTTTTGGTATCAACCCATACCCACCAGATGATTATAATGTTTATTACAATTACATTTACGCTTTAGCAACTGCTTTAGTTAATGAATTCGGCAAAGAAGAAGTTCTCTCATGGCGCTTTGGTGTTATGACAGAATTCGAAAACGGTGACTGGTTTATTGCAAATGATGGTAAAGCAGACAGTGCATTTAAAGAATACTGCAAGCTTTATGATTACACAGTACAGGCGCTTATTGATGTTCTTGGTGAAGATATTTATGTAGGTGCTCACGCAATGTCAGTTACTGAAGGTCAATGGAAAGAAGAAGACTTTATAAAACATTGTGCTACTGGCACTAACTATAAAACAGGTGAAAAGGGCACAAGAATTTGTTACCTTGCAGGTTCATTCTATGACTACGCACCTGGCGAATACACCAGTGGTTATGATTTACCAGGCACTATAAACAACTTAAGAGATACAGCAGAAGAATTTGGCTTAAATGATTTAGAATATGGTATTGATGAGGGCAGACTTCTTGTTGGTACTGTAAGCGGTGCATATAATGATGAGCTTAATTCAAGAACTGTAGGTTACACTTATCAGGCATCTTACGATGCAAGACTTATTGCACAGATGTGGAATAACGACATTGACTACTTCTCAGCTTGGGGATATCTTTCAAATGGTCTTTTACAAGGTAACCCTACTGTAAGTTATCACGTTGCAAAAAATGCTGCAAAATTTGAAGGCTTAAAACTTGTACCAACTGCAACACAACAAGCAGGCAACATTGAGGGTGCAGACATTGGTGCAGTTGCCGCTATTGATGAAAACACAGGTACTCTTCGTGTAATGGCATATAACTTCAAGAATTCTCTTGATTACAGTTCAACAATTAAAACACAATATGTTATAAACATGCCTAAATACGATGGTCAGACATTTAATGTAAAAACTTATGTAATTGATGATGATTGCAACTATTTTGACGAATGGTGCGAAGACAGAAAAACCTACAACATTACAGATGATTGTTTCAACTGGTCACCACAAGACCCACAGATTGACAGCCCGACAACTCTTATGGATGAAAACGCAAGAAACATTTACTTTAATGAACTTTATCCGAAATATACAGAGGCTTCAAAATTAACACCTGTTGATTCTTACGCAACAGTTGAATATGGCAAGCTTATTCTTGATGTTGAGTTAGATGCACACGCAGTTGTATTCTTTGAAATTATACCACAAGGATAATTTATGTTAGAAATTAAAGTTATTGAAACAAATGAAGATTTAGAAAAAGCACTTAATATAAGACGAACTGTTTTCATAAACGAAATGGGAGTTCCCGAGAGTATTGAAATTGATGATTTTGATACTCTCAACTCTCAATGTAAACACATTTTAGTTTTATATAATGGGCAGGTTGTTGGTACTGCAAGGTGTAATTTAATATCAGAGACTAAATTAAAAATTCAAAGATTTTGTTTCTTGCCTGAATACAGAAAATCAGGCTTTGGCAAAAAACTTTTAGAATTTATAGAAAAAGAATTTTCAAATATCGGATATAATTACTTCTTTCTTGAAGCAAAATTTTCGGTACACGAATTTTATGAAAAGTGCGGTTATAAAAAAGTGAGTGATATTTTCATAGAAGCAAATGTACCACATATTAAAATGGAAAAAGAAATTACAAGGATAGATTCACTATGAAAAAAACGATAATCGCAGTTATTGTTGCGGTGCTTGTAGTGGCAATTGGTGCTACAGGAATATTCCTTTTTACTGCAACAGACTCAAAGCAATTAAACAGTGAAAATTTAAACACATATTACGATGTAAAAGTTGAAATTACAGATTATGTTCAAGGCGAAAAGGCAAGTGAGCTTTTAGGAATCCTTTCAACTTACGAACCATCTACTGCAAAAATTCACATTACTGTTACACCTAAAGACAATATAACCTGTGACGGTGGTGAAATCCTTTACAACTTCCGTGATAATTTCTGGAAAATTTCTGACGGTAGCGAAAATATAAAAGTAACATTAAACCAAAAGGGTGTTACAGAAGCTTATATTGATGTTGAATCTGATTTAAAGCTTTCTCAGGTAAACGCACCCGATATAACAGAGGTTGAATTCAATACAGTTTATGGTACAGTTACTTATAAAAAATTTTTTAATAAGTTATAATAAAAAATCTCGAAAGCAAAATAAAATGCTTTCGAGATTTATTTTTTTAATATACCCATTCACCGCGAAGGGCAGCTTTAATTTTCATTTCACCAGTAGCAGAATCAAAGAATTGTGTTCTACCATAATCTTTACCACAGTCTTCTGCTAAAATAGGAATTCTCAGTTGTTTCAAGGTTTCTTTAACCGCTACAATATTTCTTTCACCTATAGATGAAAGCGATGTATTATTAAATCCGGGGAACATCTGAGCTCCACCCGCAATTTTTGCTTTAATTCTGAATTTGTTAGCACCTAACTGTTCCATTTTTTTAATCAAGTCAGGAATTGCAGTATCCGCAAATTTCCATATTTCTTTACCCTGTGGGTTAAAGCCCTCACTTGTAGGCAACATAATATGTGAAAGTCCTGCAACCTTAACAGATTCATCATAAAGGCAAATCCCTATACAAGAACCTAATGCGTATGTAACAAGAATATCGCCATTTTTAGCAACATTCAAGTCAGATATACCCACAACTATATTTTGACTCATATATCTCCTAACCCCAGACTTTCCATAATTTTCTTAAGAGAGTCAACATCAGGAATCAAAATAATTTGCGATGATGCGGCATCTTCTTTATCAAGTTCATCTTTAATAAAGATAATCTTGTCACTGATATTTGCATAATAAATTGCTGGCAAGCTTAAAACTGAACCTACCATATCAACTGAAAGCTCTGGTGGTGAAATTTCAATTGCAAGACCAGTAAGCTCTGCAATAGCATTAACATAAGAAGCCGCAATAATATTACCAACCTCTTTTATTGCAGACTGGCTCATTTCGTCAAGGTCAAAATTATCTTCAATATCCATACCCAAAAGATTTGTTAAGAGAATCTTTACAAATGGTTTGTGAATAAGGAACATAATCATACCTGAAACATCACCTGTAAGTGACATTAAAATACCAGCAAGTACATTTTCAGGACCACCTAAATTGGTAACAACTTCATTGTAATCAAGAATGTTGATTTGCGGAACATTCATATCAATTGGTCTGTCAAGCATTGAAGAAAGAGCAGATGCCGCGTGACCTGAACCGATATTACCGATTTCTTTTAATGCATCAAACTGCATTTCGTTTAATTCGTAATTTTCAAATGCCATAATTATCTCCTAAGTCCGTTTATAGTCTGTTGATTTTCTTCAGCAACTGAAACAACTCTTGCTGATAATTGGTAAGCTCTTTGCATTGTAATCATTTCAACCATTTCATCTGAAAGAATTGTACCTGATTGTTCAAGTGCATATTGAACGATTTTACCATCATTACTATCTACTGCAACTGCTTCACCACTTTTTTGTGAAACTGCAAAAAGATTATCATTCACAGGGGTTAAGTAATTTTCGTTTGCAAATGTGAAAAGACCTATTTTGTTTGTTAAAGTTGTTGTATCAAAGTTGTTTGTACCTTCTTCTTTTTCGAGTACAATTCTCTGACCATTTTTATCGAGCACGAAACCGCCACTTTGTGTTACTAAATAACCAGTTTCGCCAATTAAACCTATATTGAAATTACCTGCTCTTGTGTAGCCAATTGCACCATCCTGTTCAACTGCAAATAAAGCATCGCTTGTGATTGCAAAATCTAACGGATAGTTAGTTGGTACTAAAGAACCTTGTGTGAAATTTGTGTCGTTAATTTCAGCTTTTACACCATGACCTTTTTCAGGGTCAGTTGGTGTATTAACATACATCTCATCATAAATAAGTGACTGGAATGAAATATTCTGTGGTTTAAAACCTGTTGTACTGACATTAGCAACATTATTTGCTAAATTATCCATTCCTTTTTGTGCTGCAAGTAAACCACTTGCACCTGAATAAAAAGCTGTTTTCATAGTTTTACCTTCCTTTCACCTATTATACTGATGCTATTTTAGAAGAAGCGTTCTGGTCCATCTGGTCAATTATCTGTATAGCAGAAGAATAAAGTTGGAAAGACCTTTGTGCTTCAATAAGCTTTGTAAGTTCTGTATTTATATCAACATTTGAAGCTTCTAAAGAACCTTGTATTACTGTGTACCCCTCTGAAGCCACAAGGTCCCCAGGATTTTGAACTAAAAATGCAGAATTCTCAATTTTTTCAGCTCTTATACCCTCGGCTGGCTTATTTATAAGAAGAGTGTCAATATAATTACCATTTGCAGAAGTAATTGCACCGTCAGGATTTACTGTAAATCCACTTTCACCTATGTAAATTTCACCATTTTGGCCTAACACTCTACCTACACCATTAAGAACTAAATAGCCCTGCTCGTCAAGGTCAAAATTACCATTTTTAGTTATTGCCAACTGACCATCTGCAGTACGGATATTAAAGAAACCATCACCATTTATAGCAATATCAAGTTCTCTGTTAGTCTGCTCTATAATACCAGCGTCCATAATTGTATGAATATCCTGAATAATAGATGAAACCTGACCAACACCATCACCTAAAACAGTTTGCTCACCATTTTCCATTCTTACCATAAGTTCCATTTCAAAAGCCGATGTTTCAACTCTGTCTGTTTTGTAGCCTGGTGTTTTTACATTAGTAAGATTATTACCAAGAACATCTATTTCGTTTTGTCTTGTTAAAATTCCCGAAGCGAGAGTATAAAAACCTGAATACATAAGTTTTCCTCCGTTATATATGATAAAACTTAATCATACCTATATTCTTTCATTTTTTCATATAGTTTGTCAAGTGCTCTTTTGCGTATTTGTGAAACTCTTTGTTGAGAAATATCTAAAACCTCACCGATTTCTCTCAAATTAAGATTTTCATAATAATAAAGTGAAATAACCTGTTTTTCTTTTGGGTCTAGGTAGTCAATCGCTTTTGCAAGTTCACCACGAAGCTCATTTTCTAATAAATCATTATCAACGTGGGATTTTGAATTATCCATTGACTTTTCAATGATACCTTCCCAAGCCTGTTCAATCATTTCTTCAAAAGAAATAGTATCTACCGAAGCGATTTCTACCATTCTCTGACTTAACTGTTGCTCCGTTACCCCTAAATATTCAGCAAGCTCTGCGTCAGTTGGTTCACGAAGAAGTTGTTGTTCTAAATATTTTCTGCCCTGAGAAATTTTATTTTGTGCATCCCACGCTCTGTTGGTAAGCCAATTTTGTTTTCTCATATATTTTAAAATTGAACCGCGTATAGCAAGATAACTGAAAGTATCAAAACTTGCTCCTCTTGTAGGGTCATATCGTTCAAGACAATCAATTAAAGCGATAACACCCTGATTAAAAAAATCTTCAAAAGGTATATTTGATAACAATACAGAACGCATACTGTAAATAGCTAAGTTTACAAGGTTTAAGTAGTGCATAACAAGCTTGTTTCTTAATTCAACACTACCTGTTGCCTTAAATTCGCTCATTACTTTTTCGGGATTATCTAATTTTACTTCTTTGATAGCAAAAGATTCGCTCATAATTGTTATCACCCCTTTTTAAACTCAGACATTCGCTGTCATAAGTGTAATAGTGCCAAGAGATTGAATTTGTACTGATGTATCAATATCATTAAATGATAAAACTGTAATATCCGGATAAAATTGGTCAAGCAATTTTTTAAAGTATATTCTTACAACAGGCGAAGTAATAATGATTGGTTCCTGAACGAGTTTTTTCATCTGATTTATCTGCTCTGTTGTGCTTGTAACAATTTTCTGAATTATATCAGGTTCAAGCGCTAAATAAGCACCGCCCTCAATTTTCTTAATACTTTTTATAATCAAATCTTCAATTTCAGAGTCAAGACTTACAACTTTTAACTGACCTGCAATCGAGAATTTGTGTGTAATTGTTCTTCTTAATGATTGTCTTACATATTCAGTAAGCATATCGTGGTCTTTAACATTTGGTGCATAATCTGCAAGAGTTTCGAGAATTGTTTCCATATCTAAAATCGGAATACCCTCTCTTAAAAGGTTTCTTAAAACTCTCTGGAGTTCGTTAAGAGAAACAATTGCAGGTACTGTATCTTCAACAATACTTTCGTTGCTCTGTTTAAGGTTTTCAATCATCCTCTTAACTTCCTGTCTGCTGAGAAGTTCACTTGCGTGTCTTCTTATAACCTCAGACAAGTGTGTAACCATAACAGAAGTCGGGTCAATAAGTGTATAACCTGCAATTTCTGCTTTGATTTTCTTATCGTCACTAATCCACTTAGCAGGCATACCAAATGCAGGTTCTACTGTTTCAATACCATCAACATCGTTTTCAGGTATTTCAGCTGGAACAAGACCTAAATAGTGGTCAAGTAAAACCTCACCAACTGCAACTGACTCACCCTTTAATTTAATCTCGTACTGATTAGGATTGAGCTGCGAACTATCTTTAAGACGGATAGCGGGTATAACCATACCCATTTCGTCTGCAAAGTGCTTTCTTAACATAACTACACGGTCAAGGAAGTTACCACCACTACTCTCGTCAACAATAGGCAAAAGGCTGTAACCAACCTCAACGCAAATTGCGTCAACATTTAAGAGATTATAAACATTGTCGAGATTTTTGTAATAACTTACTTCGCTTGTAACCTCTTGTGTAGTAGGCAAATCGCCGAGTTCTCCTGCTTCTGCGCCACCAGGTTGTGCTTTTCTTAAAAGCATAATTCCAAGTGCTATAAGCATTATAGAAATAATAACTGTCTGTGCTACTGGGAAGCCTATAAGTGTAAGGAATGGTAAAACCACACCCGCAATAAGTAAAACAAACGGTTGATTTGAGAACTGTTTTAAAACATCAGAGTTAAGGTCTGCTTCAGATGATGAACGGGTAACAACAAGACCTGTTGCCATCGAAATTAAAAGTGATGGAATCTGGCTCATAAGACCATCGCCTACTGTTGAGATTGAGTAGACATTTATAATAGTCATAAAGTCGCCTTCACCATTTATAAGACCAACGACAATACCACCAATTAAGTTTATTAAAGTAACGATAATAGAAATAATTGCGTCACCTTTAACAAACTTGGTAGCACCGTCCATAGCGCCGAAGAAGTCTGCTTCTCTCTGGATTTTAGAACGCCTTTCTCTTGCTTGTTCTTCTGTAATAAGTCCTGAACTTAAATCGGCGTCAATCGCCATTTGCTTACCAGGTAAAGCGTCAAGTGTAAATCTCGCAGAAACCTCTGCAACACGCTCAGCACCCTTAGTAATAACAATAAACTGAACTAAAACTAAAATTATAAATATAATAAGACCTACAACAATGTTTCCCTGAATAACGAATTCACCGAAAGTTTTAACAACCTCACCCGCATAACCGCCATTTGTAAGAATTGACCTTGTTGAAGAAATGTTAAGGCTCAATCTATAAACTGTCGTTACAAGCAATAGTGAGGGGAATATAGCGAATTCAAGGGTTTCCTTGATGTACATTGTTATAAATAAAATAACTAAAGAAATAGTAAGGTTAAGTATAAACATAAAGTCAAGAATTGCAGTAGGGAGCGGAATAATCAAGAGAGATACAACCGCAACCATCAAGAGTGCAACTGAACTGGTTTTAAGTCTTGATTTTATATTCATTTAACTAACCTCCTTTTCTTTTATTATTTATTAACAGTCTTTTTATTTTTGTCTTTTAAGTTATAAACAAATGCTAAGATTTTAGCAATTGCTTTGTAGAATTCTTCTGGAATTTCATCCCCGACTTCTACTGCATCGTACAAAGCTCGTGCAAGTGGTTTGTCTTCAGTAACATAAACATCATTTTCTTCTGCTACTTTAACAATTCTTAACGCTAATTGGTCCATACCTTTTGCAACCACTTTTGGTGCTCTGTCTTTATCTCTGTCAAATTTAAGGGCTACTGCAAAGTGAGTAGGGTTACGGATAACAACATCGGCTTCAGGAACATTCTGCATCATTCTCTGACGAGAGCGTTGCTGTGCAATGTTTCTCTGTCTACCCTTAATCTGCGGGTTACCTTCAATTTGTTTATATTCGTCTTTAATTTCCTGCTTACTCATCTTCATATTCTTTTCGTATTCCCACCACTGATACAGGTAGTCAGCTGCCGCCAAAAATACGAAAGCAATACCAGACTTTAATACAACATCCATTATAATTTCGCCTGTTTTGTTAATAGCCGAAACAGGTGTCATATTTATAAGTGCAGGTAATGTAGTAACTTCATCTATAAGAACTGTGTAAACCATATACAGTAAAACAACTATTTTCAGAAGTGATTTTAACAATTCTACTATAGCTCTTATAGAGAACATCTTTTTTATACCGTTAAGCGGATTTATTCTATTAAATTTTGGTACAAATGCCTTGGTTGAAAAAAGCATTTTTGTCTGTGCCATAGTAACTACAACTGCTACTAACACAGAAACACCTACTAATGGCATCGCAGTTTTCAAAAATACCAGACCTAAGTCTGTAAAGGTTGTTGAAATATCTGAAGCTAAAAACAATTCTTTAGAGCCTGCTAAAGAAATATATCTTTTAACTAAATCTTGCAGATTGGAAAAAATGGAGGGTGCAAACATTTTAAGTGCATAAAACGATGCAATAAGCGAAACTGCTGTAACAGCATCTTTACTCAGAAAGACATTACCTTTCTTTCGCTCGTCCTTTCGCTTTTTGGGCGTCGCTTTTTCGGTTTTTTCACCTGCCATTTTTTAACCACCACTTTTCACAGTAAGAATAATTTGATTTTAATAAACTACACCGAAGTAAATAAATTATAAATATTATCTGTTAATATTCCGACATAGTTTTCCATAAAATTTCCTACCGGAACAGAAAAAGCAAATAACAGTAAAAATCCGAGAAAAATCTTTAACGGAAAATGTATTGAAAATATGTTGATTTGTGGTGATAATTTCATTAACACACCCAAAGCAACCTCTAAAACAAATGTTGCAACAATAAATGGTGCAATAAGTTTTATTATAAGTGAAAATGCAGAAACAAACATAGTCATTATAAACTGCGCTGTATCCTGACCAATTTCAATAGCACCCATAGATACAATATCGTAAGATGAAGCCATTATTCTTATAAAAGTCAAATGACTATCAGTTGAAAAGAAATACATAATAAACATCAGTTCAAAAAGTTTACCTGAAACAGATGCCTGAATACTAGTACCTGGGTCAAAGGCTTTAGCCATTGAAAGACCGAAGCCCATATCTATTATGTCGCCTGCAGCAAAAAGCATATAGTAGAAAATCTGAAAAACAAGCCCTGCGGCAAAGCCTACCAAAAACTCTTTAAGCATAGCAAAAAGAAATACAAGACCATCAAAATTTTCTATCGTTGGTGCTTTTAATGTCGGTGTAAGAATAAGTGTTAACCCTAAAGCCAGTCCTATTTTTACTGCAGAAACAACATTTTTTCTCGCAAGTAACGGGTTAAAAAAGAGCATTGCTCCCATTCTGCAAAACACGAGAATGTAGGCGCCAAGACCTTGTACTAAAACTTCTCCCGACATTTACTACAACCCCGCCATATAGGACATTATGTATTCGAAAAATTCCTGAATATTAGAAATCATCCAGGAACCACCCGCAATAAGAATAACTCCTATAACTAAAATTTTAGGTGCAAATGAAAGGGTTTGCTCGTGAATCTGTGTAGCTGCCTGAAATATAGCAATTATAAGACCTACGCCAACACTTATTAAAAGCATTGGTGACACAAGTTTTATTATGAGAAGAATAGACTCTCTGAATATAACAAGAGCATCTTCTTGCGTCATTTTAAGCACTCCTTTCATTTGAAACTTGAAAAATAAACTAAGCGTAGCTAATTGAAACTCGATATAAGCATTTCAATCAACAGTCCCCAACCATCAACTACAACAAAAAGCATCAGCTTAAATGGTAGTGAAATCATTGACGGTGGAAGCATAACCATACCCATTGACATAAGGGTACTTGAAACTATCATATCAATTATTAAAAACGGCAAAAACAACAAAAAGCCCATTGTAAATGCGCGTTTTAATTCACTAGTTATAAATGAAGGAACAATAACAGAAAGTGGTAATTCTTTTAAAGAATCTGTGTTACCGCCTTCGACTTTATCTTCATCACCCGACAAAGATAAAAACATATTTAAATCTTTATCTTTAGTTTGTTTAAGCATAAACTCTTTTATAGGGTCCTGCATTCTATCTAAAGCAACCTCTTCTGTAATCTGCCCTTTTTGTAAAGGTTCAATAGCCTCTGTATTTATTGTAGAAATAACAGGTGCCATTATAAAGAGTGAAAGTGCTAAAGCAAGACCTATAATAACCTGATTAGGTGGTGTCTGCTGTAAACCGATTGCATTTCTCAAAAGCGAGAGAACTATTACAATTCTTGTAAAACTCGTCATCATCATAAGTAATGATGGTGCTAATGCAAGTAGTACAAACAAGAATAAAAGTTGCAATTCGCTCATTGCGCCATCTTGAGTGTCGCTGTTTATATCAACACTTACTGACGCAGCATTTGCAGTAACCGCAAAAATAATAGCAAAAACAGTTATGGTAGCTGTCAATAATAATAGCCGTCCCCACAACCGTTTTATTTGCTTCGAGCGAGGGGAGTTTCTACTCTGAGTTTTGGGATTTTTATTCATCTTTACCGTCTCCCTTCCCCTCATTCTTCTTATTCAACAAATTGTTATAAGCGTCTGTGAAGAAAGTCATAAAATTATTTTCACCCGTGTTCTGAACTACCGTGTTCTCAGGGAAAAGTGAAGCATCCATTTCTTCAATCTTTGTAACGCTTTGTGCTGTAAATGCCAAAAGAAACACTTTATCGGAAACTCTGACTAAAGCAAGTGATTGGTCCTTACCAACTGCCATTCGTTCAATTATTTCAATATTTTTAAGTTTACCACCTATTTTAGGTTGATATTGTTTTGCAAAAAATTTAGAGAAATAATATGCTCCGACAAAAACGGCAAGCATAAGGACGATTGTACCAATTCCTACGAGAATTGTTTCTACAGTCTGCCCCATACAAAGCCCTCTCTTATTATAATTTAAATACTATGACTATTACAATGGTAAAATTTTAGTAACAGTCTGAACAATTCTGTCTTGTTTGAAAGGTTTAACAATGAAGTCAAGAGCACCTAATTTAATAGCCTCCATAACCATTGATTCCTGACCCATAGCAGAACACATAACAACTTTTGAGTTAGGGTCGAGTTGCTTAATAGCTGCAAGAGCTTCGATACCGCTCATATTAGGCATTGTAATATCAAGAAGAACTAAATCTGGTTTGTGTTCCTGATAAAGTTCTACAGCCTGAGCACCGTCAGCAGCCTCAACAAAATCAGTGTAACCTGCTCCACTTAAGTGGTTTTGAATCATTTTTCTCATAAAACCTGCGTCATCAGCTAACATAATTTTATACATAAATTCGTCCTCTTTTCTTAAATTATAATATTATAAAGAATTACCAAGTGAATCTAAAAGTTCTTTTGCACCGACAATTTCTGTTACACGAACACCGAAGTTATCGCCAACAACAATAACATCACCGTACGCTAATAATTGACCATTAACAATAATTTCCGCTGGTGCACCAGTTTGTTTGTCGAGTTCAATAACTGTACCCTGACCGAAGTCCATAATTTCTTTAATTTTTTTCTTTGAGCGACCGATTACAACTGAAATATCAAGTTGAACGCCCATAAGTAAGTTAAGATTACCACTGTATGGATTTCCTTGCATACCAACTTTTTTACCAAAATCAGGGAAATCTGCAGTTTTAATTGTAACAGATGGGTCTTGCTGTGGTGGCATTTGCATACCATAACCCATAGGTTGTTGCATCTGCATTCCGTAATATGGATTTGGCATCATACCTTGTTGATATGGATTCTGCTGATACATACCTTGCTGCATATATTGCTCCTGACCAAACATTGGCTGTTGTGCATACATATTTGAAGCGCCCTGGTTTGTAGGTTGAGCATTATATGTATTATCCTGAACAGGAGGTTTAACAGGTGGTTGCTCTGGCACCGGAGCTGGAGCTGGAGTAGCTGTTGGAGCTGGAGTTGGAGCTGGAGCAGGTGTTGGGACTTCTGCTGGTGCTGGTTCCTCTACTGCTTCTTCGCCACCTGAAATTATTGAAATAATTTTCTTCGCCAAATCAATTGACAAATATGAAGTAAATACTGTATCAACAATTGGTTTACTTACTGAATCTTCTTCAATATTAAGATTAAAAGAAACTGCTACAACATTTTCTTCAGAATGACCATCTGCTTCAAAAGATTCAAGCACATCTGTGCGTGATGTAATCAATTTTGACTCAGGTGTTGAAATATTAACTGTCATACCTAAGATTTCTGAAAGTGCAGTTGCAGATGAACCCATCATCTGATTCATAACTTCACATGCAGCACTAAGGCTCATATCGTCAAATTCAAATTCTTCCTCTGAGCCCTGAGTATAGTCGTTACCCATAAGAATGTCTAATATTATTCTCATATCATTTCTTCTGAGAATAATTACGTTAGCACCCTCAATACCTTCAACATAGTTAATTTTAACTAAGATTGCAGGTTCAAGCTTAGAATAATCAATGGTATCAAAAGTATTTAATTCAACATTAGGAGTTGTTATTAATACCTTCTTGTCTAACATTGAAGATACCGCTGTAGCCGCAGCACCCATGCTAATGTTTAAGACTTCACCAATGGCATCAAGGTCATCGGCTGTTAAGAAATTTTCACTGTTAGTCTTCAACTGTTGCATCCTCCCTTTGTTTGTCTTGCGTTTGGTCGCCTAATGATTTAACAAGTTTAATTGCTTTTTTATTATTGGATTCACCCATTCTTGCAGTATACCAAGGCATACCCTCAATGTGAACCTCAATATTATCATCAATATGCTTATTCAACATTAAAACATCATTTACTCGTAAGTCAGTTACCTCTTCAAAAGACATTGTACATCTGTCAAGATAAGCTTCAATATTAAGGTCAGATTTCTTAAGGTAATCCATAAGTAAATCTTTCTTTTGTTTTTCTTTATACTGGTCTTGCTGTCTTTCGCCCTGAGAATATTTCTGACTCAAGTTGTTAATGACTTCTTCAAATTTATCAGCAGGCATACATAAGTTTGCCGTACCTTCGTAAAATTCTTCTTTTATATCAAACGAAACAATAAGAACTATATCCTGTGGCGAAAACGCCTGAATAAGTCTACCGTTTGTCTGAATTCCTTTAAAAGAAGTTTCAAGTGGGAAATAGGTCTGCCAGGCATCTTTCATAGTCCTTGCAACCTTGGTCATTACATGTTCAAGTAATGCCGTTTCTATTTCCGTATAATCTCTTTGAAGTATCGTAGGTTCGCCATTACCCCCCATCAATCTGTCAATCAATGTATAACCGAATGATGTCGGAAATTCGAGAAGCATCGTAGTTTCACCGAAGCTTGAATTTTCTGGTTCAAAACCTATAATACCTACCAGAGTACTGTCTGGAATAGCATTGTTAAACTCAAAATATCTTTGTTCTTCTAACTGACTGACATTTACTTCGCATATACTGTGAAGTGCATTAGTGAAGTAAGAAGAAACAATTCTTGCAAATGTTTCAAGAAAGTTGTTTAACGATTTAAGCTGGTCTTTTGTAAACTTTTTAGGCGAGGCGAAGTTATAAGCTTTAATTCGCTCTTCTGGTTCGCTCTCAACCGGTGCACCGCTTTTCATTCGTTGCAAAAGTTCATCAATCTGGCTTTGGGATAACGCTTCTGCCATTCAGCTACTCAACTCCTTTCCTGGAAAAAATTATAAAAATCATTTCTGTGTATCTTTACCCGATAATTGCGGAAGTAAAACATCATTTACATCGCCCTCTTTAGGGTACTCATCATTATTATAAAGCTCTGCAAGCGCATCGTAAATATTTGTATTTATATTACTGTCTTTACCGATAATAACAAGCTCAACACGGCGGTTTTTTCTCATACCCTCTTCTGTATCATTAGGTGCTACAGGGAAGTTATCACCATAACCTAAAGTTACAAGCTTCATATTATCAATTTTTTTATTTAATTCGAAAAAGTTAGCAACAACTGCAGCTCTTTCACCAGAAAGACGCCATGTTCTTTCAGGGTCTTGCTCATAAGCTGGATTTGCAGTATGTCCCATAATATTTATAACTTTAATTTCTTTTTCATATTCCTTCAAGCCATCACCTATGAAATCCAAAACTTCATAAGCATCATCTCTTAGAGTGTATTCGTTAGCTTTAAAGAATATAGCACTATCAAATCGCACATATATAACATCTTCTATTTTTGCGATTGAAACAGAGCTTTGCATATTATTTTCTTCAACATACTCTTCTAATTTTTCAAAAAGAGTATCCATAGCGGCTTCAGTTATATCCTGATTATTACCGCCACCTTCACCGCCACCTTGCTGGGTTGCCTGCATAAGCTCTTCAAGCACTTCTTTATCAATGTTCTGAAAGGATTCAAGGAAAGCATTAAACTTTTCCTGGTCGATTGTCGACATACTAATCATAAGAACGAAGAAGCAAAGAAGCAAGGTAACCATATCGGCGTAGGTGTTAAGCCAAGCCTGGCCACCACCGCCCTCAGGAGCTTTTCTTTGTCTTGCCATTTTTACCAACCTTTACATAGTTAATAAGATAAATTATTTTTTACCTTTTTTTCCACCTTCATCTTCTGATGAACCACCATCACCCGGATTAAACTTCTTCTGTCTGTATTCCGGCAACATATGTACAAGTCGTTCTTGAACAAGTTTCGGGTTTTCACCAGCCTGAATAGCCTGAACACCCTCTGCAATTATTGACATACAAAGATATTCTTCTTCATGACGAACCCTTAATTTATTTGAAATAGGTATAAATATTACATTTGCTAAAATAGAGCCGTAGAAAGTTGTAACAAGTGCAACCGCCATGTTAGGACCTAATGTATCAATATCGCTCATATTCTGAAGCATATTTATAAGACCTATGAGTGTACCTATCATACCAAACGCAGGACCGAGTTCTGCACCCTTGTCATAAAATGCTCTGTCTGCACCATGACGGTCATCAAGGTTTGCAAGCCAACAATCCATTTGTTCTTTAACTTTTTCCTGGTCAACTGAGTCAACTACCATCTGAAAACTGTTTTTCATAAAGGCATCGGTCATTTCGTTAGTATCTTCTTCAAGTGCTAAAAGACCATTAGCTCTTGCTTTTTTAGCACATTCAACTATTTTTGCTATATAAACCTCTGGGTTATAAACTTTTGGAGAAAATATGATAGCTAAATGCTTTGGTATTTTCGTAAATTGTGAAATTGGGAAAGCGAACATTAAGCATGCTATAACACCGCCAACTACAATAATGATACTTGGTAAATCAAAAAAACTTTTAAGAGTAGTAGTTATAAATTCATAACCGCCATCTTCTTTTTTTGAACACATAATACCAAAAACCATCAAACCAAAAGCAAGTAAAAATCCGATTATTGACATAATGTCTATTTTTCGTTTCATAAAGCCCTAAACGCCCCTTTAAATTTAATATCCTAATCTAAACAGTTTTTATAAATCACTGATATTAGGAATTATATTTGTTTTTGTGCCACCTGCAATTGAGCGGTATTTATAAATCTTGTCTAAAACCTCTTGCATAGGTTCTTTGACAATAATAATATTCTTAGTTATTAATTTAATTGTTGTATCCGGTGTCTCTTCAATCGTCTCAATAAAATCCGGATTTAATGAAAAAGGAACATTGTTTAACTTGGTTAAAATAATCATAGTCATTTCCCCACGAATTTTAATTGGTTGTTAGTCTTATATTCGTATAAAATATATCTTAATACTGGCGACAACCTCACAACAACCAAAGAGGTTGTCGCAGTATTATTTAAAAGATTTATGGTACTTACCTGGTTGAAATATTCAACCGAAATGCATCCCGATACATTCTGAATAACATACCAAAATGCATTTTAGAATGGGATGTTAATCCCTGTTAAGATTTATGGTATATATTCAAAAAGATTTTATGGTATGTAGTTAAAACTTAAAATAAATTAACAACTATATTTTAAATTACCCTATTTAACTAACTACCAACTTATCTCTTGAGGTTAATGAGTTCTTCTAACATTGAGTCAGAAACAGTGATTATACGAGAGTTTGCCTGGAAACCTCTTTGTGTAGTAATCATATCTGCCATTTCTGAAGAAAGGTCAACATTAGACATCTCAAGAGCACTTGTAACGAGAGAACCTGTACCGTCTGAACCTGGGTCGCAAAGATTTGGTTCACCTGAGTTTGCTGTTGCTGCAAAGTAGTTTGTACCCTGTAATAATAAACCTGCTGGGTTAGCAAAGCTTGCAAGAGAAATTCTACCTGCTACAACATTACCGAGCTCGTTATGAGAAACAGTGATTGTACCGTCACCAGCGATTGCGATACTATTGATTTCATCAAGAGTAACAACACCACCATCTGTACCACCTGAGAGTGTGAATGGTTTTGATGAAAGACCCATTTCTCTTGAAGCAACTGAAGGTGTAACTTCAACTGTTTCATTACCATTGTAAGCCTGAACTGTATCACCAGTTGCAGGGTCACGAGGTGGATTTTGTTGACTTCTGAAGTAATCGTTCATACCTTCAAAGCCTGGGTTTGTAACCTGAATATAGTCACCCTCAGGACCTTTGAGAAGTAATGATGAAGCGATTGTACCTTCAGAAATTGTAGTGGTGTATTCTTTGCCATCAATATCAAGAGATACTGTCCAGTATGAGTTACCCTCATCAACACCCTGAACATAAGATGCTGTAAATTTATCAGGAGTAATTGTACCTTTACCTGTAAAGTCAGTGCTTGCCTGCATAAATAACATACCGCCACCAAAGAAGCCATTTTCTACAGGGCCACCTGTTAATTTACCAGTTGTAACTGAGAAATCGGTACCAGCAATTTCAGCACCTGTAAGTGGTTCTGTTACTGCTTCTTTTGAAGCAACTGATGCATAAGAATGTAAATCAATACTATTAGTAAGTAAATCGTTAAGTGCAGTGTGGAAGTTTGCACTATTTATATCTAAACCATAGTTCTCAGCCATTGTTGTGAGAGCTGGGATAGAAAGTGTAATTGAGCCATCTTCTTCGTTTGCTGTTTTAAGAGTAATTTCCTGACCAGGAACTGCTGGGTTCTCAGCTGTATAAGTAATACCCGCAATTGTAACTGAAAGGTCAAATGTGTGATTAGTAGCATCAAGATTTGAAATAGCGAAATCCATAGCACTTGAGCTTGGGAATTTTTCACTTACTTTTGAAATCTGTGTACCACCAAGGAAATACTGTGGAGCAGAAACTGTACCTGTTGTTTGCTTTGCTACTGCATTATCTAAATCAGTCTGAGTGAATTTCTGACCTAATTTAGTGTTAAGTTCAATAGAACCGCCACGAGCAGAAGTAAGAGTTACAGGGTAAATAGATGTACCTGTTACTTTAGTTGAGTAGTCAACACCATTAACTGATGCAGTAATTGTATATTCTGCAGGGTTTGTATTTGCAACCGGTGTAGTTGTAAATGTAACCTGTGAACCATCAGCAATAACCTGTGTTGTTTCTTCAGGGTCAAATTTTGTTACTGATAATTTACCATCAAAAGCGTCTGCTGGTAATGTGATTTTTGAAGCCTCTGCAACTGCAACACCCTTGAATGTACCAGCAGTTGCTTCAGTACCGAACATATTACTTGTAGCAGTAAGAGTAAATTTACCAGCTGCGTGTTGGTTACCACCATTAGCTTCTGTAATAGCATCGTTAATAGCTGCATTAAGTTCACTCATTGAGTTAAACTTATGATAAGCATTGAGTTCTACTGAGATAGCACCTGTAGATGAAATAACTGCTTTTGCAGGAAGACCATCTGGAAGACCTTCATTTGAAGAAATTGAAATTGCTATATTACCAAATTTATTTGGATTAGAAGCAGTAATAGTGTAATCAATACCATTGATTGATTCTGTAACTGTTGCTTTCTTAGGGTTAACAGTACCAATATTACTGAGACAGATTTTTTGTGTATCTGCAGTACCAGTAGCTGTTGTACCAAGAACAAAGTTACCATTTATATCTGTTAAGTAACCATTAGCATCATAGTCAAGCATACCAGCTTTTGTATAGAAGATGTTACCTGATGGGTCCATAACCTGAAGGAAACCTTCACCAGTAATAGCAACGTCCATACCATAGCCTGTTGTCTGCATACTTGATTGTGACATCTGAGTCTGAATACCTGCAAGTTGTGAACCATAACCTACTGCTGATGGGTTTTTACCACCTTGGCTAGCAGTACCTGCAGAAGCATTTCTGAGTGCCTGATAATAAAGGTCACTGAATACAGCGCGTTGTGATTTATAACCGTATGTGTTTACGTTAGCGATGTTGTTACCGATAACGTCCATTTTTGTTTGGTGGGTTTTTAAACCTGCCACACCTGAAAACAAAGCTCTATTCATATTTATTTCTCCTTATGCGAAGCTGCCGCATAAGTAACCTATTGGCATAAAAAGGGTAAACTTAACTACCCGAACAGAGTTCGGTTTTTTCTTACCCTAAACGAAGTGGTATCTATCAATCGGTCAAGATACCGTAAGCCTCCTCCAAAGGTCCGGCTTAAAACTATGTAATAAGTTACACAATAACAGCTCCGTTAATATTTGTAAATACATTGCCTTGAATTGAATTGTTGTTTACTGTTGTGATAACTGTGTTATTTTTTACACTTACCACGAACGCTTTTTCACCAACAAGAATCAGAGTGTCGTCAAGGTTCTTCTCGCTCGCAAGTCGCACACCTTCGTTTAATCTATTAAGTTCGTCGTCCGTAATATCCATATTATGGTCAACTGCTCTTTTAATAGCGTGATTTGAAAAATTCACTTCACTGTTCTTTTCTATTGTATTTTTTAATACATCAGCGAAAGAAACAGAAGGTTCATTTGTCTGTGTGCTCGTTGAAGGCGGATACAATCCCTGACCCGCACCCGGAGTACCTGTTACGATAGGCGAAAAGTGTTTAAAACGAATATCCTCCATGATATACTCACCTTTCTATATTTTATTGTTTACTCTGTTTATGCTGTTTTAGTCTGTACTTTAATTGGGCTATAACAATATTTTTCACCATTAGCATCTCTGACAACAACATTGAATTTATAATCTGTACCAGATGCTAACATTGAAATTGTTGCACTCAGAGTTTTTAGGTCTGAAGCACCAAGAGTACCTTTTGCAAGGATATTGTCAACTGTACTGAAATCAACCTCAGAGTCATCTGTGTAATACACACTGTAAGAAAGTCCTGAAGCAATAAGTTCATCTTCTGAAGGAAGTTCCCAATTAAGTTTAACTGTAGTTTCAGTAATATCACTAGATGAAACACTGAATTTAGTAGGGTCAATTGTAGTTGAAGTTGTAGAATCCTGAACTGACATAATTTGTGAGAGTGTATATCTCTTACTGCCGATATAGAAAACATATTCATCATCTACTAATGAAACCTTATCGATTTTACCTGTAGTTGTATCAAGGTCACCGCCAACTGAGTAACGAGAAGCTGTAACCGTTTTTCCAACTAAAGACATCGCATAGTTTGTTCTTGAATATGAAAGCATTTCATTCATTGCCTGCATATTTGAAAACTGTGTCATCTGGTTAACCATCTGACTAGTATCCATAGTATTATTGAAGTCCTGATTTGTTAATTCTGTAATCATAAGTTTAAGGAAATCATCCTGGCTTAATGTAGAATTATCATTTTTATCAACAAATACTGCGTTATAAGTCTTACCAGTTGAACCTAATACTCTGTCTGTTGTATAATCGCCCATTTTATTGCCTCCTTTCACTTATACATAAGTGTCTAATCCGTCAACAGCCGACTTAATTCTACCTGCATAATCCGGAGTAACCATTTCTGCACCATAAGCTTCGTGCCCTGCTGCATAATAAGGTTTACTGCCCTGCTGTTGCTGATTTTGGAATGCCCTTTGCCTTTCAGAGAATTGCTGACTTGTCATATTAAACTGCGCATTATTTTCCTGAATTTCTTCAGGTGCAGAAACTGTTACCTCTCTTACCTCAATATTCATTGAACCAACAGAGTCACGGAGTGCTGCAATATCGCCATTTAACATTCTTGCGGTTTTTTCACTTGCTGCAGTAATATCTAAAACCATTTTTCCGTTTTCTTCAATGAGCTTCAATGTTAATTCGCCTAATTCCTCAGGATTTAACTTAACGGTAAATTCACTTTTTTCAAGATTTATATTTGCCTTGACACCATCAGTGATTTGCTCCGCAATATTAAAGTCATTAAATAACGGATTGCTAAGGGTTTCTGCCTTAGGTAATTCGATTTCAGTCTGAACTGCATTTGAAGAAGCATTCGCCATTGCAATTTCGCTTAATTGAGCATTGAAGTCATTAGTTTCGTTAGCATTACCATTATTGTTATCATCATTAACTTGCCCTAAAGAACTTAAATCAGCTTTAACAATTCTTTGAGAAACCATATTTGGTACAGTAACACCCATAGGTTGAACTAATTGTGTTTCAGAAGCTTTTTCAAAAGTTACTGAAGTAATCGGCATTTCATTTATTGCTTTTGATTCAGCATTTTTTACTTCTGTAGTCTGCATTGTGCCTGTTACAACCGGTTTCTCTGTAGTTTCAGTCGCTTCAAGTTTAGAATTTATATAATTCCTTACTACTTCTGTCTGGGCATCAACATAATCGTATGCATTGTTACCCATAGTGTAAAGCGCATCTGCTGCATCCTCATCCATTCCCATAGCTTCAAAGAAGTTATTTTCCTGAAGTTTAGAAATAAGATTTGGAATCTCTACCTTGTCGATACTCTCAATTCCTGCAACATTTTTCAAAAGAGAAAAAATATCTTCGGAAAGATTACCGCCACCTGATTGTAAAAGTTCACTAAGCATACTCAACAACGAAGCATTATCTGTAACATCTTCATCGCTCTTTTCATTATCACCGAAAAGGAGTTCTGGTAAGCTTACATTTGATTCGCCATCGGTAATATTACCAATCATAGCATCAATCATCTGCATAAAACCATCGGCACTAGAGTCGTTATCTGTAACGCCTTTACCACTTGAACGGGATAATCGCATTTGCTTAATTGCTTGTAAAGTCACCTGTTCCACATTCTCACCTCCTTAAGAATAATTATATAATATAGTACTTAAAGTCAGGACAGGCTTTCTTCTTCGGCAGATTTTTTTGCTACCATTTCAAGAATTTCTTCCTGTAATTCCTTTGCTTCAAGGTACCTATATTCCTCTAATTGCTTCTCTTCGAGTTTATCAAGTCCTGAAACTTCCTGCGAAGCAGCAACAACAACCTTAATCTGCGCTTCGACTCTCGCTTCTGCGCGTTTTAACTCTTCATACAAGTTATTAAGCTGTAATCTGGTATTTTCCGAATAGAACTTATAAAGCATAAGGTCACTCGCCATTAAACCATTTTTACTTTCCTTAAACTCTTGCTCACGGGCATTACGATGATTTTCGAGATTTTCAATATCAGTTTCTATCTTCGTTTTTTCCGCTTGAAGTTGTCTTAAAGTTGTCTTTTCTTTTTCAAGAACTTGCTCTTTGTAACTACGCATTTTTGCTAATGAAAATTGAAAAGATTTCATCTACATTACCTTTTACTTTACTGCAAGTTGGAGAAGGTTTAGTGTATCTTCGAATCTGCAAGGTTCTTCAACCTTTTGTTGCAGAAATTCGTTGATTTTGGGCATATGACTTATTGCTCTGTCAAGTTCAGGGTTATTGCCCTGTTTATATGCACCAATTGAAATAAGGTCTTCATTTTCTTTGTAAATGGACATCATATTCCTTAATTGCCCTGCCGCTTGTTTCTGTTCAGGAGTAGCAATACCACTCATAAGACGACTAAGACTACTGAGAACATCAATTGCGGGGTAATGGTTTCTTGATGCAATTTTTCTTGACAAAACTATATGACCATCAATGATACTTCTTACTGTATCAGAGATTGGTTCGTTTGTATCATCACCTTCTGAAAGAACGGTGTAAATACCTGTAATAGAACCGGTTTTAAAGTTACCGGACCTTTCGAGTAGCTTTGGTAAAGCTGAGTAAATTGAAGGAGTGTAACCCCTTGCTACCGGTGCTTCACCTGTACTCAGACCGATTTCGCGCTGAGCCATTGCAAAACGGGTTAAAGAGTCCATCATAAGAAGTACATCTTTACCTTGTCTCTGAAAATACTCAGCAATTGCAGTCGCAGTCTGTGCACATTTAAAACGCATAAGAGCAGGTTGGTCAGATGTTGCAACAACTAAAACTGAACGCTTCTGACCTTCCGGACCTAAATCTCGTTCAATAAATTCTACAACCTCTCTGCCACGCTCGCCTACGAGTGCAATGACATTGACATCGGCTTTAACATTTCTTGCAATCATACCCATAAGAGTACTCTTGCCGACACCACTACCTGCGAAAATACCCATACGCTGTCCCTTACCGATAGTAAGAAGACCATCTATACACTTAACACCTAACTCAATTACTTCATTGATTGGTGGTCGTACCATTGGGTTCTCAGGTGCGCCGCCTATGGAAATAGATGTACCCTCTGTAATATCTTCCTTATTATCAATTGGTTTACCAAGAGCATCAACTGCTCTGCCAATAAGCTGGTCACTTGCAAGAACGGTAAGTTTTTTACCTGTATTTATAACCTTGCAACCATAACCAATACCGTCAACCTCTTGATACGGCATTAAAAATGCTGTGTTTTCGGAAATACCGACTACTTCGGAGAGAATTACATCCTCTTCACCCTGAAGGTAAATTTTGCAAATATCGCCAATACTGCAGGTTAAGCCTGTTGCTTCAACGGTCATACCGATTATTTTATTTATTCTGCCTTCACGAGTAAGTGTATCAGTATTTTTCAACACTTTTTCGTATTTAGCTAAATCAATATTACCGTTACTTAACACTCTTAAACCTCCATCTCTGCCTCTCTGAAAGCAAGGCGAAGATTATCTGCCTGAACAGATATAGTTGCGACAACTGCGCCTGTTTCTGTACTCACTACACAAGTGTCATCTGCACAAGCAATCGGTTTAACCTCTGCTACACCACGATATTCAGGTTTAGAAAGTTCAACCTTTGCAGCTTCTACAAGACCTGCTAATGAATCTGAAACTTCAAGTGTGAGCCAATTTGTACCTTTACATTCACCCACTGTTTTAGTAACAAGCTCCTGTAAAAATAAATCGTCTTCACTAATTTTCTTGCAGACTAATTTTTCTGCAATATCTATGGCAAAAAACTTCAACTTCTTTTCGTAATCAAGTAAATACGCTTTTTGAAGTTCTTCCATCTCATTAATTTTTTGAGAGATACCGTCAATGCTTTGTTGTAACTCTGCTTTTTTGCTTTGTAAAGCATCAGAATACGCTTTAATTTCAACCTCTAAAGCAATCGCATTGAGTTCATCTCTATAAAATTCTGCTAATTCTTCACGAGTCGGGTAAACAAGTTTTTCTTGTTCTTCCTCTGGTTCTTCAACAACCTCGAAGCTTTCGGGAGTGAATTCCATAAAAGCCTCTTCTGGAGGAAGTTCTTCTTGGTTTTCAATAGTTACTCGTGGTAACTCAAAATCGACATCGGGAATTTTCACAGAATCTGAGGTAGCTGAATAATTGTATGCTCTGAAAATATCACTCAATTATTGCATCCTCCCCACCGTGAGAAATTGTAATTTCTCCGGATTCTTCCAATGTACGAATAATATCAACAACTTTCTGTTGAGCCTTTTCAACATCACGCATACGAACATTTCTGAGGTATTCAAGGTCAGAAAGAATGTTTTCTTTAGCACGGGCAGAGATATTTGAAAGCAATACTTCTTTGATTTCTTCGGTAGAACCTTTGATAGCAATTGCAAGGTCCTGATAATCGACATCGCGAAGCACTCTTTGAATAGTGAATGGGTCGAGATGAACGATATCTTCGAATACGAACATAAGCTTTTTGATGCTGTCTGTAAGCTCGGGGTCAGTAGCACCGAGTTCGTCAAAGATGCGTTTTTCAGTAGCTCTGTCTGTGTGGTTCATAATATCAGCAACATGGTTAACACCACCGATTTCTGTCATATCAACAGAAACAACGGAAGAAAATCTTCTTTCAAGAATTGTTTCAACTGTATTTACAATACTCGGTGAAACACTATCAAGAGTAGCGATTCTTTTGATAACACTGAGTTGCGTATTAGGTGGAAGTTCCGAAATGATTTTTGATGCTTCTTCAGGTGGTGCGTAAGAAAGAATAAACGCAATAGCCTGAGGGTGTTCACCCTGTAACATCATCAAAAGGTTTCTTGATTTTGCTTTTCTCAAGAATTCAAATGCTCTTGTTTGCATAGCACCTGCAACTCTGTCCATATAAGACTGAGCAAGTTCAGGGCCAAAAGCCTTTTCAAGAATATCTTTTGCGTATAAAACACCGCCTTCAGAAATAATTTTCTGAGTTGTGCAGAGGCCATAGAAATCATCTATAACCTCTTGCAAGTCAGATGGTGTGAGTTTTTCAAGTTTTGCAACCTCAACTGAGATTTTTTCAATTTCGTCTTCAGTCAAGTATTTGTAAACAGATGCCGCTTCATCTGCACCAAGAGCAACAATAACGGCAGCTGCTCTGGACAAAGGTGAAAGTCCTTTAGTGGCATTTCTTGCCATTAGTCATCACCCTCCTTTATCCATGAACGAAGGAGGTTAGCTGTAACTTTCGGATTTGCTTTTGCGAAGTTACGAACCTCTTTAAGAATTGCTTCGTCTTTAGGGTCAGCATCGCCCATAGCAAGGTCTGCAAGTTCCTTCTTGTAACGATCGATTTCCTGCTGCAACTGAAGTTGTTCTGCTGCACGCTCGTCTTCAATTTGTTGAAGATATTCTTCCATACCGTCCTTTTTCTTTTTCTTTCTCTTCTTAGCAATGATAATAGTTGGAACGAGAATGATAACAAGAAGAAGTAATAATACAAGACCAAGTATGAGAATAATCTGCCACAATGGTAACTCTGCGAGTTTTTCGAAGAATGTCTTATTAACAACCACATCATCTGGTGGAGTTTCACCAGCGAATGAAGAAACACTGATGTTTGCAGGTTCAATATCAACACTCTTTGAAACTATATCTGTAATCTCTTCACGATTTGTATTAGAGAGATTAGCCTGTTTTACCATAACAGAAACTGTTGCTCTGTCAAGAATTGCATTACCCTTTTCAATCTGGGTTTTTATGTAACCGTAATCATAGTCACGAAGACCTTCAATCATTGTTTCGCCTTCGAGAGCAGTACCACCCTGATATGTATAGTCAGGAATATCTGTGTTGTTTTCTTCACCAGCAACACCACCAGCAACATCTTCTGCACCGCCCTGGAATGTGCCCTCTTCGTGAGTTAAGAATCCCTCTTCCTTAGAATTTGGAATAAGCTCCATTTTTTCGGTCATCATTTTATCGTAGTTGATAGTTACCTTAGCAACCGCGAATACGCCATCTTTACCATATTTAGGAGTTAAAATTCTTATAACATTTTCTTCAATCTGATTCTGAACCATTCTTTCAAAATCAAGATTTTGATTATATGTAAGACCACCATATTTGTCTTCAGTTAAAAGCAATTCAACCATATTAGATGCATCTATAATATGAACATCTTCAGGTTCAAGCTTCGGAACTGCGGATGCAACAAGATTTTTAATCGCAGTAATTTGTTCATCTCCAAGTTCAATATCATCCGTAAATTTAATATTTACACTCGCTGTTGTTTTCTCATCTTCTTCTGTTTGTTGCCATACATAGTCAGTAGTTTCAGGTATAGCAAGTGTAACATCAGCTTCAATAATACCCTTAATTTTCATAAGAGTACCTTGCAAACGATTTTGTGTCTGGTGAATAAGTGCCTGTTTTCTGTCGGATTCAGTAGCAGTAAGTCCTTGAGAAGACTCAAAAATATCGTAAGTAAGTGTACTCTTAGGATAACCCTCTGCCGCGAGTTTTAAAAGACATTGGTCATAGACCTCGGCAGGTACGACAACATTGCCGGTGGAATCCATTTGTACATTGATTCCATCAGCAAGTAATTCCTGATAAATTTCTGATGCTTCAGAAGATTCAAGACCTTCATAAAGAGTCACATATTTATCGCCTGTAACATTTAAAACAATTGCCAGAACTGCTGCAAGTAAAACAACACCACCAGCAATACCTAAGAAGGTATTACGCTTTTTCTTAGGCATTTCAGCAAAATAATTTTTAATTGAAAGAAGACTTTTACCAAGTGCAGTGTTTTCATCAAACAACCTGGCTTTTAAAGTCGCTAAAGCATTATTATTTTCCGCCACTTGACTCTACCCCGAATTTCATTTTCAGTCTTAAAGTTTTAAAAATTCGTCTATAATGTGTATAGTAAATTAAACCTGAATAGACATAATTTCCTTGTATGCATTTACTGCTCTTGAAGTAATCTGAACAGTTGTCTGAAGCATTGTTTCAGCCTTTAACATATTGATTTGAATTTGTGCTAAATCATCAGCATTTCCTATTGAAAGCGAGTTACCATCGATATCTGAAAGTGCATCTGCTTTCTTAAATTCATCAATTGCATTATCTAAAAGACTTGCGAATCCGCCCTCCGTAGCGTTCGCTGCAGTCTTAACATTTTCTACCTTAGAAAAATCCATTTTTTCTATTGGTGTAATAGGTACTATGAACATAAAATTCCCCTTTCAAAAGAGTACACCGTGTTGTAACTTCTGACGAAATTACTGTGAATTTTTCGTAACTTTTCGGCATTTTGCATACCTTTATTTTCTAAAAAAGCATAAAGGGATACAGGGGCACTATGGTTACTACCACATATTAGCATAAAAAATCAATCTTGTCAACTGAATTGCACAAGAAAAAGTTGGAAATTGGTGAGTTTTTGTGATTTTCTACAATTTGTTGAATTGTTATGATTTTAACATTTTTCTAACAATTCAGGGTTAGTGCTTAGTTGTTAGTTGTTAGTTGTTAGTTGAATACGTCGTACAAAGGTACGGCGAGAGGGCGAAAAAATGACTTAATCACTGAAAATCAAACAAAACATTGATGCGTAGTTTTAGTACATAAGACATTTTCTTCATCCCAGAAGGCGTACAAAGGTACGGCGAGAGGGTGAAAAAATGACTTAGGTGATGAAAATACGCATCAAGAAATAGGAAAAGCCTCTTCAGGCGGGTAACCCGAAGAGGCCTTTTGGTTGTTAGTTTGGGTATTTTATTCGCTTAAGCAACTACCGAAGAGTTACTTATGCAATTTTTGGTTCGCTAAGTAAGCTTACCGTATAGAAATAATCAGTAATTATATCAATTATTGAAGTAACTGAAGAACTGATTGTGGTTGTTGGTTTGCTTGTGCAAGCATTGCCTGAGCAGCTTGAGTGAGAACATTCATTTTTGTGTAGTTCATCATCTCTTTAGCCATGTCTGTATCACGAATACGTGAGTTAGCAGATGTCATGTTTTCAGCTGTTGTATCAAGGTTGTTGATTGTGTACTCAAGACGGTTCTGAACAGCACCGAGACCAGCACGAGCTGTTGAAACTGTATTGATAGCTGATTTAACAAGAGCGAGTGAAGCATTAGCTTCTGTTGCTGATGTTACTGTAAGTGTAGCAACTGAAAGTGCTGTTGCACTAAGTGTTGCACAAGATACAGCGATTGTATCACTAGCTTCTGAACCAATCTGAAGCTGTGTGCTTAATGTACCATCAAGCAATGTTGTGTTGTTGAATTTTGTTGAAGTAGTAATACGGTCAATTTCTTTACCAAGTGCTTCAAGTTCTTTACTGATAGCACCAGTATCAACTGAATCGTAAATACCATTAGCTGCTTTTGTTGTTAATTCAACCATACGGTTAAGCATGTTGTGAATTTCAGTTGTTGCACCTTCAGCTGTCTGAACGAGTGAGATAGCATCCTGGCAGTTTGCAGAAGCTTGTTCAAGACCTTTAATCTGAGCCTTCATTTTTTCGCTGATTGCAAGACCAGAAGCATCGTCAGCTGCGCGGTTGATTTTGAAACCTGAAGAAAGTTTCTCAAGGCTCTTTGAAACTGCATTGTTGTTCATGTTTAACTGTCTGTTTGCGTTAATACCCATTACGTTTGTTCTAACTACCATACCCATAAATCTTTTCCTCCTTGAAAATTGTGTTACCGAGCAAGCTCCTTGCTTCTCTTTTAAGCAACACATTTTAATAAAATATTTATTTCCAATGCCTGACTGCTACCCAAAAACAGTCATTCGCGGCATCAAAAACCTTTATTATGTAGCTTTCTCTGGGGTAATGCTACAAACTATTCACAACCTCAGTTTGTAACATTACCTTAGTACAGGTAAAGCCTCAAGTCAGAAGAGAAATATTAACTAAAAGTAATTTGTGTTTCTTGCAATAGGTTTTTACTCTCAACCTGCGGGTTGTGGGTGCAACCCGCAGATATGTATTACGGAGTAAATTATTGAAGTAACTGAAGAACAGCTTGTGGTTGTTGGTTTGCCTGAGCAAGCATTGCCTGAGCAGCCTGAGTGAGAACATTCATCTTTGTGTAGTTCATCATCTCTTTAGCCATATCTGTATCACGAATACGTGAGTTAGCAGATGTCATATTTTCAGCTGTTGTATCGAGGTTGTTAATTGTGTACTCAAGACGGTTCTGAACAGCACCAAGGCTAGCACGAGCTGTTGAAACTGTATTGATAGCATTCTTAACTTTTGTAAGTGCATCATTAGCATCAGTTGCAGTTGATACATCAAGAGCATCAACAGAAAGAGCTGTTGCGCTAAGTGTTGCACATGATACAGAGATTGTATCGCTTGCTTCTGAACCAATCTGGAGCTGTGTACTTAATGTACCATCAAGTAATGTTGTGTTGTTGAACTTTGTTGAAGTTGTGATACGGTCAATTTCACCTGCAAGTGCATCAACTTCTGCTTGGATAGCACCAGTATCAACTGAATCGTAAATACCGTTAGCTGCCTTTGTGCAAAGTTCTACCATTCTGTTGAGCATATTATGAATCTCAGTTGTAGCACCTTCAGCTGTCTGTACAAGAGAGATAGCATCCTGACAGTTTGCAGAAGATTGTTCAAGACCTTTAATCTGAGCTTTCATTTTTTCGCTGATTGCAAGACCAGAAGCGTCATCAGCTGCACGGTTAATTCTGTAACCTGATGAAAGTTTTTCGAGGCTCTTTGAAACCTGATTGTTGTTCATACCTAACTGTCTGTTAGCATTGATGCCCATAATGTTTGTTCTAACTACCATACCCATAATAATTTCCTCCTTGAAATCTGCATCGCCTACCTGACATCCTTGTCTGGTTTGTTTGGCAACGCTATTTTTAATTTTAATTTTTTGTAGGTGCTCAACTCAGCGGGTGACTGTGTTGTCCTTACACCTATGATTATTCTCCGCTTTCGAAAATACTAAAGTGTTTTTTCAAAATTTTTTTAAAAAAGTTTTATCTTCGTAACTTTTGCACAGTTTAACAACGGTTCATTTGGTAAATCTGCAATAAAAATTTAAAAAAGGGGGTTAAAATTGAAAGTTGAAAATTGAAAATTGCGGAAACGCTTCGCGTTTGATTATAATTATTAGTCAATAAAAACAACAAGTTCTTTCATTTTGGGTTTACAAATAACCAAAATAGGTTTTCACATCGTAGGGGATGAGCTTTGCTCTCCCGCAACAACGCGTTGTGTATCGGAATAAATTATAAATGAAACAAAAAACTACACTCTTTCATTTTAAGTTTAACCTTAAATGATAAAGTGTAGTTACTTTTATCTGATTCCTATTTCCTATTTCCTGTTTACTTAATTCAATTAAACAACTGAAGTATATTCTGTGCATTGCTCATTCTGTGAGTAAGCATAGTTGTTGCTACCTGCTCCAATAACTGATTTTTTGTGTACTCCATCATCATCTTTGCATAGTCAACATCACGAATTCTTGAATTTGCTTCAGACAAATTACTATAAGTCTCTTCTAAATTAGATAATGTATATTCAAGTCTGTTCTGAGTTGCCCCGACAGTTGCACGCTCACTTGACACCTTATTGATTGCATCTTTTACGAGCTGCATTGACTCATTTGCTTTTTCAGGGGAAGATACATCAATCTTATCGAGACCCAAAGCCAAAGCATCCAAACAACCTATTGTTATAAACATAGTGTCAGTTTCTTCTGAACCAATCTGGAACTGAATATTATTGAAACTACCATCTAATAATGTTTTATTATTAAAGTTAATAGATTTCGTAACACGGTTGATTTCGTCAATCAAACCATTTATTTCACTTTGAATAGCAGTTCTGTCAACACTCTCATCATAAATACCGTTAGAAGCCTTCGTTGTAAGTTCAACCATTCTATTGAGCATATTATGAATGGTATCCATACCACCCTCTGCTGTCTGTAAAAGAGAGATAGTATCCTGCACATTCAATTCTGCTTGTTCAAGACCTGTTAACTGACCTTTGAGTTTTTCACTTATAGCAAGACCAGCCGCATCATCTGCCGCAGAATTTATTTTATAACCACTTGAGAGTTTTTCCATATTACTCTGAATATTATTCTGATGAATTTTAATATTTCTTACAGCATTCATAGCCGAAATATCTGTCTGAATAGAATTACTCATACTTTTCCCTCCTTGGTTTTATATTTTCATAGTAACACACAAACCCACCATTGTCAATATACATACTTACTACTTGCAACTAAAACTACTTTCTGTTATTATATTATAGTATAGTAAAATCACGAGGTGAAAATATGTCTCAACCACTGCTTTCAATAGGTATGATTGTAAAAAATGAAGAACGTTGTTTAGAAAAATGTCTTAAAGCACTCAAACCTTTAAGAGAAGCAATTCCGTGTGAATTGGTTATTGCAGATACAGGCTCTACTGATAAAACGAGAGAAATCGCAGCAAAATATGCCGATATTCTTTTTGATTTTGAATGGATAAACGATTTTTCAGCAGCAAGAAATGCCGTTATGGATAAATGCACAGGTAAATGGTACTTAACACTTGATGCTGACGAATACCTTGTTCCTGATGTTACCGAAATTGCAACTTTTCTTACAAGCAAGTTTGCAACCAAAATGAAACAAGCAACAATAGTTCAGCGAAATCATTTTGACAAAGATATGAATGGTGTTTATTCTGATTTTAATGCCATGAGAATGTGCAGAATGGATACTGGCACTCGCTATACCAGTACCATTCATGAACATTTTGATCAATTACTTACATACGAAGAAGTTTATATATTGACAAACACTATTTTTGACCATGATGGTTACGCTAGTATTTCGCCTGAACATAAAAACAAAAAAGAAGCGCGTAACCTTGAACTCTTGGAAAAAAAATTAGAATTAGAGCCTAATAATCTTGGTATAATTCTTCAATGCTTGGAGTCTTCTTCAATCAATGCCGAAAAAAGACGATTCTACACACAATATGGAATTGAAAAACTAAAAACATATCCTCATAGTGATAAATTGTGGACTATTTCAGCACCATGCTTATCCAAACAAATCGCACTATATCTCAACTTTGATTGTGATTCATACCAAACCGAATGGTTCAACTGGGTATTTAAAAACTTCCCTGAATCTCGTCACACAACCGTAGATACAACTTACATTTACATCAAATATTTGTTCAGCAATAAAAACTACCTGGAATGTATTAAATATGGCAGATATTATCTTAGTGCAGTAAATAATAACAATAATGCTAACAATAATATTGCTTCGCAAGAAAAAGTTACAGGTTCTCTGCTTTACTCTCATGAATTTTACATAAATGAAATAAAAACACTTATCACCAACTCTATGATAAAAGAACATCGTGAAGACGAAGCGTTAAAAATTCTTACAGAAACAGAACTTTATAAACAAAATAACACCGTTATAAACAATTGGTTTTCTTCTGTTTTTGAATTAAGTAAAAATAACAAAACTACTAAACGGATAAGCAAACATATTTCTTCAACCTTTAAAAAGTATTCTGGCGAAACACATTCATCATACGATTATATTCTTACAAAAATATCCACTTTCTTCCATTTAGATTCAAAAAAAGAGCGATATAAATTATTCGAAGAAGTTCCTGGTACAATCGGTCTTTCTGTAAAAATTGCAGATGCAAAAACAAAAGAAGAAGTTGAAGAATTATTAAAGCAAGTAGATAACTGGAAAGAATTTATGCCGCTTGCATTAAAAAATGTAATTAGTTTAAAAGCAAACTTGCCAAAAGAGTTTTACACAGCAGCGCCTTCCCGAGCTGAATTTCTTATAACAAGTTTAAGTAAATCAGCAAAAGATATTATAGATGAATTATTTGAATATTTTTGCAACGAAGATTTAACAGAAAGTTTTCCACAAACTTCTTTTGTTTTCAATTTGCTACTTAATATATTGTTGAATAACAATGAAGTTTTTCAAGATAAAACTAAAATACTTCTTATAAATAAATTTATTGAAGTAGCCGATGTATATCTCTCTTCGTGTTACAACCCAACATTATTAAAACACGAAAAAGAAATTCTCTGTATTCCTGCTCCTCATTTATTCAGCTGGTACTTAGTAAAAGCCGACACATACAAAAGTGAAAACCCTTTGGAATACATAAAAACTTTAAGGACACTTCTTAAAAGAATCCCTGAATCTAAACCAATAGTTGAGTTTTTAATTGATAACTTCCAAAAAAAAGAAGAACAAAAAAAGCAAGAAATGATTAAAAACGCTTCACCTGAACTAGTTGCTATGGCAGAGCAGTTGAAAACAATGCTATCAGCATTCCCCGAAAACTCTCCAGAGCTTTTAGCAATCAAGCAAAGCCCTATGTATAAACAAGTAGCATTTTTAATCGAAAATTAATGGAGTGAACACAATGACACAACCTTTACTCTCAATAGGTATGATTGTAAAAAATGAAGAAAGATGCTTAGAAAAATGTCTTAAAGCTCTTGAACCATTAAGACAAGCTATTCCTTGCGAATTAGTTATCGCCGATACTGGTTCTACTGACTCTACAAAAGAAATCGCAAAAAAATATGCTGATATTGTTTTTGACTTTGCATGGGCAGACGACTTTTCAAAAGCAAGAAATGCAGTTATGGATAAATGCCGTGGAAAATGGTATTTATCAATTGATGCAGATGAATATTTAAATTCATCTGTTGATGAATTATGCAACTTCTTAAAAAGCACTTCTTCAGAAAACAAAAACTTTGCTACAATCACTCTAAGAAATCACAACGACTCCTCAATGAATGGAACATTTACTTTAATCAGTGTTCCTCGACTTGTTAAAATGAGTACCGAAATACGATATGAAGGTATTATTCACGAATCATTCAAAATTTCTGACTTTAATAAACTTCATATATTATCTGAAACAATCTTCGATCATGATGGTTATACACAAATCAACTCCAGACATTTGAAAGAAAAAGAAACTAGAAATTTAAAACTTCTTGAAAAACAATTAGAAAGCACTCCAGATGATATAAGATGTATTTTATTATGCCTTGAGGCAGCTTCGCTTAACAAACCTGAAAGAAAGCACTATACAGAATATGCTTTTCAGAAACTTACCGAAACCTCAAAAAGCAACCCCTCAGAGTTAAACCTTTTTGGACCTGCATGTATAAGCACAGCATTGTCTTACGCTTTAGATGACAACAATGCAAAATTTATTGAATTTGCAAACTGGTCTGTAAGCACTTTCCCTGATGCATACCACACACTCGTTGATATCAACTTCTATCTTTCCAAGTATTATCACCAAAAAAAGAACTTTTCTGCTTGTGAAAAATACTGTATTCAATATTTAAATAACCTCAAAGATTTCTTCATTAAAAACGAAACAAATATCGCAAATATTTTCGCCTCCCCGTTAAAGTGTACTCAACCATATCATAAAACAGAGTTACTCATATATCTTATAAACGCCCTGATAGAACAAAACAAAAATGAGGAAGCTGAAAGTTATCTTACTCAATTAGATTTCAGTGAAGCTGAAGCTATTTCTTTTACAGTTTTCTCTGAACTTATCGCTAACAAAAACTGTCCGAAAAATTTCATTTTGGCCGCTACTGATATTTACAATAATTTCTTCAACAAATATCACTCTGGTGAAATTAAAGAAAAACGAATTTATGATTATGCTATCGCTTCATTTATTCCTGTTTTTTCTACTAAAACTAACGACAAAAACGATTTAACTAATTTCTACAATATCAATGGTACCATCGGACTTTCAGCAAAAATAACTGACGCCAAAACAAAAGAAGAAGCCGAAAAACTTCTCGAAAAAATTGAAAATTGGGAAGAATTCATGCCATCAGCTTTAAAACAAGTAATTGTACTTCAGGCTGAAGAATTACCCGAAGAATTTTTCTTAACATCATCTTCTCATCTCGCTTTACTTATAAATGATTTAGTGAATGTTGCTACAGAAATTTCTAATGTGATTTCTCAAAAATACTGCAATGATAATTTTTGCAACAGTTTCCCTCGAACATCTTTTATTTACAATCTTCTGTTAGCGATTTTAACTAACACTGACAAGGAATTATCAAGTGAAACAAAATCAATTCTTATTGATAAATTCATTTTTGTTGCGGATAAATTTTTAACATCTTGCTACAATCCAGAACTTCTTAAAAATGAAGAGTTCGTTGTTTGTATACCTATATTACATTTGTTTAGTTGGTATCTTGTAAAAGCTGAAAACGAAAAAGAACAGAATCCATTAGAATACATAAAAACTATACGAATCCTCTTAAAAAAAATACCACAAGCAAAATCAATAGTAGAATTCATCATTGAAGAATTTCAAACACAGGAAGAACTCAAAAAGCAAGAAAAAATCAAAAATACAGCACCTGAACTTATTGCTATGGCAGAACAGTTGAAAACTATGCTTTCTGCTTTACCACCTAATTCACCAGAGCTCTTAGCAATTAAGCAAAGTCCTGTATATAAGCAAGTTGCCTTCTTAATAGAAGAATAATCAGTATTTACGGAGTGAACATAATGCCACAACCTTTACTTTCAATTGGTATGATTGTAAAAAATGAAGAAAGATGTTTAGAAAAATGCCTTAATGCCCTTGAGCCTTTAAGGCAAGCTATTCCGTGTGAACTTGTAATTGCAGATACTGGTTCAACCGATAAAACAATAGAAATTGCAAAAAAATACGCTGACAAGCTTATACATTTTGATTGGGTGAACGATTTTGCTAAAGCAAGAAATTTTGTTTTAGACCATTGTTCAGGTAAATGGCATTTATATATAGATGCAGATGAATATTTATCGGCTGGAACATCGCAACTCACTGATTTTTTAACAAGCTCCACAGAGACAATGACAAAAAATTTTGCATCTATCATTATACGAAACCACGCAACTCCGCAAATGAATGGTACTTATGCTGATTTCAACAGTCTTCGTTTGTTCAAAGTGAGTCCTAACCTCAAATTTATTGGTGCAATTCATGAACATGTGCCATACACTAATCCTGATGAATGTTATATTTTAACTGATGTCGTGTTCGACCACGATGGTTATACACAAATCACACCTAAACACTTAAAAGACAAATCAGAACGAAATTTAAAAATTCTTGAGCAAGAATTATCTAAAAACCCATCAAGCACAAGAATAATTATACAATGTCTTGAAGCTGTAACGAACAACGAAAAAAAACGCAGATATTACACCGAATACGCTTTGAACTTTCTTGAAAATCCTAGTCAAACAGATAGCAACTGGGAAATACTTGCACCACTCTGTGCTTTTCGAGTTATAGCCTATTTAATACAAGACCATAGTCCACTTATAGAAGATTTTTTTCACTGGAGTCTAAAAAACTTTGCTCATTCTCACTATATACTTGTTGACGCATTTTTTATTTACACCAAGTATTTATATGAAAATCAAAAATTTCAAATGGCAATTGAATATGGTGAAAAATACTTCGACCATTTAAAGCAATACGAAAGCAGTAAACATATAGTTTCTCAAACTTCTTTTATCAATCCGTTAATATTCTGCAACCAATACAGCCAGAATGAAATAAAAACTATAATTGGTTGTTCATTAGTTGAAATTGGAAACTCAAATGAAGCTTTACAATTCCTTGAAAATATTAAACTTCATTTTTGTGATAGCAACACAATAAAATTATGGACAAAAACTGTAATAGAGTCAAACAACCAAAACATTCACACAAAATGTAGAGCTGCTATCTATGAAGTTTTCGAAAACCACAAAACAAATTCAATCTATAATTTGGCATATGATTGCATAACCGAAATTTTCTTTGAACATTTCAGTTGTCAGAATAATACCATTAGTTCTTTCTTTAAGGATTTCAAAAATGACATAGGTTTATCTTATAAAATTATCACCGCACAAAACAAAGAAGAGGCTGAATATTATTTATCTGAAATTCAAAATCCTAAAGAACTTATGCCTCTTGCATTAAAACAATGCATTATATTAGAATGTAATTTCACAGACAACATTTTCACTTTACCATCAAGTCACCTAAAAATACTATTTGATGATTTGAGTATATCTAAAAATGAAATAATTGATTCATTAACTAATACATATCTAAAAACTGATAATGCTTGTAGTTTTTTCTATATCTCATTCTTTTTTAATTTATCAAACGAGATATTATTCAACAGAAATTCACCTTTAAGTAGTAGCAATATACTAAAATTGCTTCCGCAGTATCTTATCATTGCAGAAAAGCACTTGAACATTTGTTACACTACCACGATTCTTGAAAATGAAGATTATGTTTCTTGTCTTCAGGAAACGCACCTATTAGCATGGTACCTGGTAAAAGCTAGTAATCTTAAAGATGAAAATTCATTGGTATATATAAAAACATTAAGAACTGCTTTACAGAAAATTCCACAAGCAAAAGAAATTGTAGAATTCCTTATTGAAGAATATAAAAAAGAAGAGGAGCAAAAGAAACAAGAGCAAATAAAAAATGCCGCACCTGAATTAGTTGCTATGGCAGAGCAGTTAAAAACAATGCTCTCTGCATTCCCACCTGACTCACCTCAGCTTCTTGCAATTAAGCAAAGTCCTATGTACAAACAGGTTGCATTTCTGATTGAAGAATAATAAAAAACAAAACACTATCATCTTTTGGGAATGATAGTGTTTTGTTTTTATTATAGTTATTATTCAACAATTTCTGGTGTACCAAGATTACCTATTGAACCTGAAAAATTCTTAAATATATCTCTCAAGAATTCCATAAACATATCAAAGATAGGAAGCATAATGTTTGAAATTGCATAACTTGCTTCACTTCTTTCAGTACCATCTGTAATATTTGAACCACTTTGTGTTGCGAGGAAACTTGAAGTTAATTCGTATGTATAATAACTGTCAAGGTCGCCTTCGTCAAGTTCAATAACTCTTGCGCCCTGAAGCATACTATTATAGTATGAGTGGTATGTCGCACCAGGGGTCTGAACGAGGTCAATACCATCAATGTCTGCTACAAAGCTGTTTACATGGTCGTGACCTACAACAACTGCAAGAACATCGCCACCTGCTTTCATAGCGTCCCATTGACCATCTGAACCATTACCTGGGCAGCTCTTTTCAAAGATGTAACCATCAAATTTATCAATTTTAGGAACGAATGAATAAACTCCGCCATCGTTGAAGTTATATGTAAGTTCACCCATAGAAACATCTGATTCATAGAAAAGAACTTCAACTGCTTCTTTTGGAATAATGTGCTGGAATGCAATTGCAGGAACAACTTTACCACCATTTGCTTCTGTAATAGCATCACGAGTATTGTTGTACCATTCAATCTGGTCTGCTCTTACCCAGTCATAACCAAGCCATTCACCATTTTCATCGTGAAGCGATGTACCCGAGTCAAACATCCAAAGGTTAAAAGCAATATCATTACCTTTGCTTGAGTAAATTAAAAGATTGTGGTTTGCACAACCATGAAGTGCAGGGTCCGCATCAAAAGCCAAACAACCAGGGTATTTCTGATACTCTGCTAATTGTTGCTCCGCTGTAAAGTTTTCTCTTTCAACATCGTGATTACCAAATACAAATGTGAAAGGAACATTTCTCGATACGAGAGGATATAATAATTGTTCATAAGCACGAACATCTTCTGTAACAATATTATCACCATCAAAAACAACCAAATCAGGTTTTACATAATCAAGCGATTCATTCATAAATGCCATCATAGAGTCATCAATAGGATAAACATCCTGAACATCTGCAACAACAAGAATTTTAAAAGTACCATCTTTTCTGAATCTTAAAACAGTTTCTTCAGTACCTGCAGCGAAAACTGTCAACGAAAGCGAAAGCATCATTGAAATTACAAGTAAAATTGAAATAATCTTTTTCATAATTTTCTCCTAATATCCTATACTTCAAATATGTTAACCATATTTTACTACTAATTCTTTAAAGTGTCTACCCTTTTCTTCGAAATTTTTATAATAATTATAACTTGCCGCCGCTGGTGAGAAAAGACAGACACCATTTTCAGTGGTACATTTTATTGCATTTACAACTGCATCTTCCATATTTTCTGCGTAAATTGTATTTACACTTGTGTTATGCAATTTAACATCATCCAATATATCGTGACCGGTTTCAGGTAAACCAATTAAATTTTTAATATCACAGTTCACAAGAAATTCAATAAATTCTGTATAATCAATACCTCGGTCAAGACCACCAAAAATCAATGTTTCAACATTACCGAGTGCATTTATAGCCCCTATTACCGCAGTAGGAATTGTTGCAATACTATCATTATAATAAGACACATTATTGAATTTACCAACAAACTCCATTCTGTGTTCTATGCCATTAAAATTCTTTATAGCATTTTTTATACTTTCGTCATCAACATTAAAAATTCTTGCAACTTCTAAAGCGTAAGCAATATCCTGTCTGTTGTGTTCGCCTTTTAAATGCTCTGTACTTTTCCAGAGTTCATTTACAAATTCATCATTCTGTGCTTTTGTAAAACCAACTTTTACAGGTGTACCGCCGATTGATTTTGTAATATCTAAACCATGACCGACATCCTGTTCATCGTTATAAACAAAGTAACAATCTTTATTTTGAAATCTTGTTATGTTAAGCTTTGAATTTGCATAGCCATCAAAACCGGTTTTATAATGGTCAAGATGCTCCTCGTATATATTAACAAGTACCGCTACTTTTGGTGAAGCGGTTGAAAACTCAAGTTGGTGTGAAGACATTTCAATAACCGCAATCAAATCTTCGCTCTCATCTGCTTTTTCAAAAACAGGAACACCAATATTACCTATAAGACAAGTGTTTTTACCACCTGCTTTTAACATCTCGTAAATAAGAGTAGAGGTTGTAGTTTTACCCTTTGAACCCGTAATACCCACAACCGTCGGTTTTGCAAAACGCAAAAACATATCTGTCTGACAAGTAATTTCAGTAGTATCGGGATATTTCACATTATCTAAAAAAGCAATTCCCGGACTTTTGAAAACTAAATCAAAATCACCAAGACAAGATAAATAATTATCTCCGCATATTAAATCAACATTGTTGTCATCAATCTTAATAAAATTCTTATCGGCAATAGTTATTTTCTTTTCAGGTAAATGCTTCCTTATATAGTTGTAAGTAGAAATACCTTCTCTACCAAACCCAAGAATAAGAATTTTTTTATCTTTGATATATTCAATTATCTGCGACATAATAATCTCTCCGCAATTAACTTTGAAACCGCTTCCCATCTATAAAATGGAAAGCGGAATTTGTTTTATTCAGCAAAAGCGTAACCGTTTTTACCGTGTTTCTTTACATAATACATAGCCTCGTCTGCTTTTTCAAACAAGTCGTTATAATCCATACCAGTTTCAGGATAAATTGCAACACCTATTGAACACGACATAACTCTGTCTGTTGCTTTTTCAAGTTTAACACTGTGACAGATTTTTTCAATTTCTTTTGCTTTTTCTTCTACAAGTTCTTTAACATCGCCAAGTCCGTTAACAAAAATAACAAACTCTTCACCGCCGACACGACCTAAAATATCTGTTGAACGGAATGCAAGTGCCAATTTACTTGTAAATTCACGAAGGAAAACATCGCCCTCCTGGTGACCATAAGTATCATTAAGAAGCTTAAAGTCATCAATATCTATAAGGAACATTGTGCCTGGCTCGTTAGGATATTCTTTAATAAGCTCATTGATTTTAAGACCTGTTGAAACTTTATTAAGGAAACCAGTAAGCTGGTCTGTTTCTGCCTGTGCTATAAGTCTTGATTTTTCTTTCTTTTCTTTATCAATATCTGAAATAGTACCAATAAAACGAATTGCATTGCCGTCATTGTCAAAAATAGCAGCAAATTTAATTCTGTGCCATACTATATCGTTACGCTGATTTATAATTCTCGCATCAAAGATGTTGATTCTCTTACCGGAAAGAGCGTTACTTACTGCCTCAATAAAAAGTGGCACATCTCTGTGGTCAAACACATTACCATAAGTAATATATTCAATAGCATCTTCAACTCTTGTTGCTGTACGGAGTGTTCTTAAAATTTTAGGCGAACATTCGAGTACATCTGACGCAACATCATAATTGAACATAATATCGTCAGAAATTTCTTCTATAAGTTCATATCGCTCTTTTTCTTCCTGAATCTTCATCTGAAGATTTTTCATTTCTGTAATATCAACAATATTGCAAATAAATCTCTGTTCGCCCTCTTTAGCATTATGTGGCTTTCTTACAGAGAAAAGAGCCCACGCAACCTCACCATTTTTCTTATTACAACGACATTCAAATTTCTGTACTTCACCCGGTTTATAATCAGTATTGATACGGGATATAATATTCATAAAATCGTTATAATGGAAAAGATTAAGTCTTGCTTCCTGCGGAAGTGTTTCATACTCATCTCTAGTATAACCAAAAAGGTCAAAAAATCCTTCGTTTGTATATTCAAGTTTAACGCCCTCAGAGTGTGGTGAAACCATAGCGATACCTGCAACTGTTTCGCTAAGTATCATCTCAAGTTCGACTTTCTGGAGTTCGCTCTCACTTAATCCGCCATACTTCATCATTAACCCTTCCTTTGTCGAAAATAATCAAAAAAACAAAATAAGATTATACATATTTGTGATTATAACACATTTTTTTCTAATTAACAAGGTTTTTTTGAAAAGACTTGAATAAATTGCTAAAATTTTATATAATCTATCTGTTGTACTATAACTATATTATATATAAAAAATAATGCATTGGTGAAATTATATGTTAGAATTAGTAAATTTATCATTCAAAGTCAATGATGACGGAGAAAAGAAAGAAATTCTCAATGATGTTTCTCTTACTTTAGAAGATGGCAAATTCCTCGTAATTACCGGACCTAATGGTGGCGGTAAATCTACCCTTGCAAAAATCATTATGGGTATTGAAAAACCAACCAGCGGTAAAATACTCTGGAATGGCACCGATATTACAGATATGTCAATAACAGAAAGAGCAAAACTTGGTATTGGATATGCTTTTCAACAACCACCTCGCTTTAAAGGTCTTACTGTAAGAGATTTATTAAGTCTTTCTCACGGTAGCACTCTCCCTGAAGACCAATGTTGCACTTACCTTACAAATGTAGGTCTTTGTTCTAAAGACTATCTTAACAGAGAGGTTGACTCAACTCTTTCTGGTGGTGAAATCAAGAGAATTGAAATTGCAACTATTATGGCACGAAATGTAGACCTTGCAATTTACGATGAACCAGAAGCAGGTATTGACCTCTGGAGCTTCAATATGCTCATTGAAAGTTTTAAAAACATTTCTGCAAAAAACAATCAGAGTATGATTATAATTTCTCACCAGGAAAGAATTATGAAAATCGCTGATGAAATTGCAATTATTGCAAATGGTACAGTAAGTAAAAAAGGCCCTGTTGATGAGGTTTTCCCTCTTTTAATGAACGAATTTAACAGTGCTTGTAATTTCAGATAAGGTGGTGGAATAAATGCAAAAAGTAGATTCACATATGTTACAGACAATTGCAGATTTGCACGATGTTCCACAAGGAGCCTACAACATCCGTAAAAATGGTGAAAGTGCAGGTCGCTCTTCAACTGAAAACATTATTATTGAAAATAAAAAAGATAAACCTGGTATTGATATAACAGTTAAAGCGAACACAAAAAATGAAAGTGTTCACATTCCTGTTATAATCACCGAAACAGGTGTCGATGACTTGGTTTACAATGATTTTTATATTGGTGAAAATGCTGATGTTCTTATTGTTGCCGGTTGTGGTATTCATAACTCAGGTGACAAAAAGAGTGAGCACGATGGTATTCATCGTTTCCATATAGGTAAAAATGCGCGAATCAAATATGTTGAAAAACATTATGGTGAAGGCACAGGCACAGGCGAAAACGTTTTAAATCCCGTTACTGAAATTTTTATGGATGAAAACTCATATTGTGAAATGGAAATGGTGCAGATTGAAGGCGTTGACTCAACAAAGCGAAACACCGTTGCAAAATTGCAGTCCGGTGCTCACCTTCTCATTTTAGAAAAACTTATGACTCACGACAATCAGGTTGCGCATTCAGATATGACAATTGAACTCAACGGTCTGGATGCTTCTTCACAGATTATTTCCCGTTCAGTTGCAAAAGACAATTCAGAGCAAGTGTTTTACCCTAAAGCAGTCGGTAATGCAAAATGCAGAGCACATGTACAATGCGACTCAATCATTATGGGAGACGCTCACATCCGTTCAATTCCTGAAATTGCTGCAAACCATTGTGATGCAAACATTGTTCACGAAGCAGCAATTGGTAAAATTAACAACGACCAACTTTTAAAACTTCAGACACTCGGCAAAACAGAAGAAGAAGCAGAAGAAATTATTATCAACTGCTTCTTGAGATAACATTTAAAGGGGAGGTATTCCTTTGAAAAAAAGAGTTCTTGCATTCGACTTTGGTGCCTCAAGCGGCAGAGCAATTTTAGCTACATTTGACGGTAAAAAAATTGAACTTAAAGAAGTTCATCGTTTTTCAAATGACCCTGTTACAATAAACGGTACTGTTTATTGGGATATTCAGAGACTTTTCTTTGAAATAAAACAAGGTATGGTAAAAGCAAAAGAATTCGGTGGATTTGACAGTATCGGCATAGACACTTGGGGTGTTGACTTCGGTCTTTTAAGAAAAGACGGTACTTTAGTTGAAAACCCTGTTCATTACCGCGACAAGAGAAACAGCGGTATGATTGAAAAAGCAGAAGAATACATTTCAAAAGAAAGAATGTATGACATTACAGGAATTCAGTTTATGGATTTCAACACTGTATTTCAGCTTCTTTCATTAAAAGAGAATCGTCCTTATATTTTAGATGAAGCAGAAACAATGCTTTTCACACCTGACCTTTTAAATTATATGCTCACAGGTGTAAAATCAACTGAATATTCTATTGCAACTACTTCACAGATGGTTGATTTAAAAACTAACGACTGGTCAGATGAAATACTTAATGCATTAGGGCTTCCAAAAAGGCTTTTAACAAAAATTGTTCCGACTGGTACAGTTGTAGGTCAATTGAGTGATGAAATATGCGAAGAACTTTCACTTCCGAAAGCAGATATTATTGCAGTTGCGGCACACGATACACAAAGTGCTATTACTGCAGTGCCTTGCCAGGATGATGACTTTGTATTTATCAGTTGTGGCACCTGGTCACTTTTCGGAACAGAAGTTAAAGAACCTATTATAAACGAAGCATCTAAACGCCTTAATGTTACAAACGAAGGCGGTTACGATTTCACTACTGCTTTCTTAAAGAACATTATAGGTCTCTGGCTTATTCAGGAAAGCAGGCGTCAATGGAAACGACAAAATATTGAATATTCTTACGCAGACCTTGAAAAATTAGCATTAGAATGCGAGCCATTTAAATGCTTTATTGACCCTGATTCACCAGAATTCGGCTCAATGGGTAACATTCCTAAACGCGTTCAGGAATACTGCGAAAGAACAGGACAGTATATACCACAGACTCCTGGTGAAATTATGCGTTGTATTTATGAAAGCCTTGCTCTTAAATACCGTTACACATTCGATGGTATAAAAGAGTGCACAGAAAAAGAATACGACAGAATTCACGTTATGGGTGGCGGTACTAAAGACAAATTACTTTTACAGATGACTGCAGAAAGTTGTAATGTAAAAGTTTTCGGTGGCCCTATTGAAGCAACTGCGTTAGGTAATGTTGCAGTTCAACTCATTTCTTCTGGTGTTATAAAAGACATTAAAGAAGCAAGAAAAATTATTGCAGAAGGTGAAAATCTCACTTGCTACACCCCTACAGAAAACGAAAAATGGGAAGAAGCATACAAGAGATTTAAAGAAATAATTAAATGACAATCACACCAAAATTATCTACAGAAAATATAGACTATGTATTTTCTGTAGCAGGAAAAATTCTTTCAGAAAGTTCTGACAGATTACCGTCAACACCTGGTGAAGCGTATTCTGCAAGACTTATTATGAATGAACTGAAAAATTATTGTGATGAAACAAGAGAAGAAACTTTTACAACTAATTTAAAAGTGGGTACATATCTTTTAAAAATTCTTTGTTTCCTTTTAATAATTTCTTCTTTCATTTTTAAATTCGCAGTAAAACGCGGTTCTGTTATACCAGTGTGTATATGCACGGTGTTAAGTATAGTAGTTTTTTCAATATTCGCTTACAAATTCTTTTTTGATGGAAAGGCACTTGATAATCTTTTCCCAAGAAGAAATTCTCTTAACATTTTTGCAAAGCGTTACTCACACTTTACTGCACAGAACAGAGTTGTTTTAGTTGCTCGTGCAGATGCACCAAAAAAACAAAGATTTTTCCTTTACAAAACAAATCTTACAACTGTATTACTTGCTATTTCAGTAATCGGCAACACATTTACATTCATTTCTTGCATTCTCTATCTGTTTACTGGCGCTCCTGAAAGTAATGCTATATTTTCTTTACTTGCTTCTATTTCAGTACTTTTCTCAGTATTTTACTTATTATCTATTCTTCTTGTTAATCCGCAAAAATCTGCAAGTGGTTTAAGCTCAAGCATAATTCCCGCAGCAACTATCACTGCTATTATGAAGCAAATGCACGAAAACAATTTCAGATATAATCAGACAGAATTCTGTTGTCTTATTACAGGAAGTGAATACTCAAACCACGCAGGTGCTTATGCATTTGCATCAAAATACAAAAAAATTATGAGGGATATTCCAACAATTTTCATTCCTGTTGAAGAATTGACCTCCTCTAAACACTTAGCAATTTTTTTCAAAGACGGTAGCGGTAACGAAGGCAGTAAAGACACTGCAAATATAATGTCAGACGCGTGTGACAACTTAGGTCTTAAAATACATAAAGAAAGTACTATTATAGGAACTTCAAGTTTCACACCTTTTACAGTACATCATTTTGCATCCTGTTCACTCGGCACTTCTAAAAAATACATCAATAAATGTTTCAGTAATAAAGATTTGCTTTCAAATGTTTCAAGAAAAACAATTTTTGACTCTGCGAACATTTTAATGGAAACAACAAACTATTACGATAACGCAAGACTATAATAAATAAATTACAAAAGGAATAAATATTATGGCTAAAATTTTAAACTCAAAAGTAAAAAACATACCTTGGCAAGACAAACCAGAAAACTGTACTGACCCTGTATGGCGTTACACAGAAAACCCGATTATCGACAGAAGCTTTGTAAAGGATGCTAACAGTATTTTCAACTCTGCTGTTGTAAGACGCGATAAAGAAGATGACTTCGCAGGTGTTTTCAGACTTGATGACATCACCCGTGAGCAATATCTCGTTACAGGATTTAGTAAAGACGGTATTCACTGGAAATTAAATGATGAAAAAATCTTCCGTGGTTATGACCCTCGTCTTTGTGAAATAGATGGCAAATACTATCTTTCATGGGTTTGCCATACAGACAGAGGTACTTCTATTGGTATTGCAGTCACTGAAGATTTTATTAACTGGGACAGAAAAGAAAATGCTGTTTTACCAGTTTCAAGAAACGGCGTTTTATTCCCAAGAAAAGTTAATAATGAATATATGATTTTTACTCGTCCTTGTGATAAAGGTCACACACCTTATGGCGATATTTTCTTAAGTCATAGCCCGGACCTTACATATTGGGGCAAACACAGATTTGTTATAAAACCTGAAAACAACTGGGAAATGACAAAGGTTGGTGCAGGTCCTACACCAATTGAAACAGATGAGGGGTGGCTTTGCTTCTACCATGGTGTTATTACAAGCTGTAATGGTTTCACTTACAGTATGGGTGCTATGATTACAGATATTAACGAGCCTTGGAAGGTTTTACACAGAGCTGACTGTTACTTATTAAGTCCTCGTGAAACTTACGAATTTGTTGGCGATGTTCCTAATGTTGTATTCCCTTGTGCTGCTTTAGCAGATGGTGATACAGGCAGAATTGCAGTTTACTATGGTGGTGCAGACACTGTTGTAGGTCTTGCTTTTACTACTGTTGATGAGGTTGTAAGCTTTATCAAAGAACACGATATGATAAAATGAGAATAAAAGAATATATAGGCAATAAAGCCTTTTATAAAATGACACTTGGTATTGCTGTGCCGATGATGGTACAAAATCTGATTTCAAATTTTGTAAGCCTTTTAGACAATGTTATGGTCGGTTCTCTCGGCACAGAGGATATGTCAGCGGTATCAATTGTCAATCAGTTGTATTTTGTTTTCACCCTTGCACTTTTTGGTGCAGTAAGCGGTGCAGGTATTTTCACCTCACAGTTTTATGGTAAAAACGATGAAGATGGAATTCGCTATACTATAAGATTTAAAACCGTAACGGTTATAGTCCTTACAATAGTTGCTTCTCTCATATTTTTATTTGCTGGTGACTTTTTAATAAGTTTGTTTCTTCACGAGGGAGATAATTCTTCAGATATAGAACTCACCGCAACTGTTGCCCGAAAATACCTTAACATAATTGTAATTGGTTTACTGCCATTTGCAGTTTCAAACATATTTTCAAGCACACTAAGAGAAACCGGTCAGACTGTTATTCCTATGATTACAGGCTTTGTAGCAGTTTTTGTAAACTGTATTCTCAACTACATTCTTATTTTTGGTAAATTTGGTTTCCCTGTTTTAGGTGCAGAGGGTGCGGCAATTGCTACTGTTATTGCAAGATTTATTGAATGTGCAGTCTTTATAATTTATGTAATTAAAAAGAAAAGGCAATTCCCGTTCTTTAAAGGTGCATTTAAAAGTATGTATATACCAAAAGAATTACTTAAAAGAATCACCGTTAAAGGCATGCCACTTCTCGTCAACGAGTTTTTATGGGCTGGTGGTATGTCGGTTCTCAGTATGAGTTACAGTCTTCACGGAATTGCAGTTGTTGCAGGCTTCAGTATTTCTTCAACTGTAGTAAACCTTTTAAGCATTTCATTCCAGGCATTAGGTTCCAGTATAAGTATAATTGTCGGTAAGCTTTTAGGTGCGGAGAAATTTAAGGAAGCAATCACGACCGTAAAAAAAATGTTTGCCTTTACACTTTTTGCGAGTGTGATTGTAGGAATTTGCATTTATTTTGCAAGCAACCCTATTTTAATGCTTTACAAAACCTCAGAAGAATCTAAACACTATGCAGAATTCTTTATGAAGACCGTCGCATTTATTACACCTATAAATGCATTTGCACACGCGTCATATTTCACTTTACGAAGTGGTGGAAAAACACTTGTAACATTCATTTTTGACAGTGTATTCCTTTTAGGCTTTGTAGTACCACTTGCATTTGCACTTTTCTATATAGGCCACCTTTCAATTTTTATTATATTCCCCATTGTTCAATGTACAGATATAATAAAAGATATAGTAGGTTTTACACTTATAAAGAAAAAAGTGTGGGTTGTAAATATTGTCAATTAAAAAAGTAATCCCCTACGAAGAATTTTTTCTTCATAGGGGAATTTTTTATTGATTTGCAGCCATTTCTTGCTTTGTTATTCTTCCTTCTGCTGCCCAACGAGCTTTTTTAGCTACCTTGTACTCGTACATATTATCATCCATGCGTTTCATGAAACCGTCACTATCTTTTTCTTTACCAACTGTAAACTGTGCATAGCCATAAGAGAAAGACAATTCGTAAGGATACTCTCCTGAAGCATTGTTTGCATCTGCAGCCTCTGTAAGTTTCTGCATAAGTGCTTCAATACTATCACTATCAAGCATTGGGGTAATAATAATAAATTCGTCACCGCCATAACGAGCAGCAAAATTCATTTTACCTAAATTATCTCTTAAAATTTTACCAACCTGAGAAATTGCCTCGTCACCAATATGGTGACCAAATGTATCGTTAATCTGCTTGAATTTATCCATATCAAGCATTATACCTGTAATTGTCTTGCCAATCTTTTTATTTTTATCATTTTCGTTAAGTCCAGTAAGATAATCGTCTAAATATCGTCTGTTATAAACACCACTCAAACGGTCAATGTAGGCAGACTCTGATTGCGTTGTAGCATATAAACCAACGAGGGATATTGTAACTACCATTGCTATAATTGCAGTACCCGGTAATACCGCCTGAATAAGTGCACCTATAAAAATAGGTGAAATAATAAGTGCAATTGGCATAATCATATATTTATTGATTCTTTTTCTATTAGCATAAATATAACCAACACCAAAAACAACATAAGCAATTGTTGCTACTGCCGGTAATACCCACAACCATTCTCTTGTATACACGTTATCATCAGTAATTCTGAAAACCCAACCTGTAAAAGGTGTAGTCCATATTGATACTAATGCAAGAAATATTGGGAAACAAATAATTTTTGCATAGCGTCTCACACGCCTCGGACTACCAAACATTCTGTAAACTGCATACAAGCACCAAACATAACCAAATGTTACATTAATTGTAAAATACAATAGATTTAACACCATATTTATGCCAATATCTACTGCGTTACCAATATGGTAATTGCTTATAATCATTGAAAAAATATGTTCTTTATCCCAAAGGTTTGTAAACGCTTCAATAAAACACTGAACCATTGCAAGGTCAAGCATTACTACAAACAATTTCTGGTCTAACACAAAACTATTTTTAACGCTTTTGTGCTGCATTCTTAAAAACACTAATAAAAGCAAAGCACAGGAGTTAACAATGATGTTTTCCATTGCATATTTTGTTACCGGCTCTACCATAACCCACCTCTTTTTTCTCTACATGAAAATACCAATATAATTTAAAATCACACTATATTTTGTACACTATAAATTAATTTTACGTCATATTGATTATATCATAAATCAATATTATTTCAACTGTTTTTCGTTAAAATATTCAAAAAAATTTTTAACTTTTTGTTAATATCCACTACAAACCTATAGGGAATTAAGGGAAATAAAACGACAAAAAGTCGCCTTTTTGTCGTTTTATTTAATAATTCTTAATACTATATATTGTACTTTAGAGTGAGTGTATTCGAATCGGATACACTTTACCCACTCTATTCTACGCCAAAATATTCTTTGGCATTTCTGAATGAAATATCTTTTACAACTTCACTTAAAAATTCCATATCGTCAGGATATTTCCCCTCTTCAACCAAATCACCAATAATTTCACAAACAATTCTTCTGAAATATTCGTGTCTTGGGTAAGATAAGAAGCTTCTTGAGTCCGTGAGCATACCTATAAATTTTGCGAATGCACCAAGGTTCATTAAAGAGCTCATTTGTGCACGCATACCATCATAGTTATCGTTAAACCACCAAGCAGTACCGAACTGTATTTTAGATGCAGCCTCATCTGTCTGGAAGTTACCGAGCATTGTACCTAAGACCTGATTATCTTTAGGGTTGAGTGTGAAAAGCACAGTTTTAGGTAATTTAAATTCAGAATGCATAGCATTAAGAAGCTTTGAAAGATTTATAGCAATTTCATAATCTGCAATTGAGTCGTAACCTGTGTCAGGACCTAATTTTTTGAACATTTCGGTGTTATTATTTCGCATAGCACCAATGTGAATTTCCATAGCCCAGTTATTTTTGGCATATTCATTAGCAAGGAAAATGAGAAGCTCAGTTTTATATAAATCAATTTCAGAAGCTGAAAGCTCTGCACCACTTAATTTTTTGGTAAAGAGTTTGTTTAATTCTTCCTCGCTACCTCTTACATAAGGAATGCAAGTCAAAGCATGGTCACTTGCACAGCAACCCATTTCTTTGAACAACTCAATTCTTGTAAGAAGAACTTTTTTGAGTTCGGTAAATGTTTTTATTGAAGTACCTGAAACATTTTCGAGAGAAGCTAACCACTCCAAGTAACCATCTAGTTCAATTCCGAGTGCTTTGTCCGGTCTGAATGCAGGTAACACCTGACAAGAAAATGTCTCATCTTCTTTTAAGAGCTTATGATATTCCAAAGTATCTGCCGCATCATCTGTTGTGCAAAGATATTTAACATTACTTTTTTCAATAAGTTCTCTTGGTGTGTAACCACCGTTTTTAATTAAAGCATTTGCTTTTTCCCATATAGCATCACAAGTTTTTTCACTTAATGGTTCGTAAATATCAAAATATCTCTGTAATTCAAGGTGAGTCCAGTGGTAAAGCGGGTTACCAATTAAATTAGGCATTGCTTTTGCCCAAGCCTTGAATTTTTCGTAAGGTGACTTGTCACCTGTTATATATTCTTCACTTATACCGCAAGAACGCATAGCACGCCATTTGTAGTGGTCACCAGCAAGCCACAAGTAAGCAATATCACTCGGAGCATTATTTTCATAAATCTCTTTTGGTGACAAGTGACAGTGCCAGTCAAAAATAGGCTCATTTTCACAAGCGGCAAAAAGTTTTTTTGCAGTTTCAGTTTTAAGTAAAAAATCTTTATCCATAAATTTTTTCATACTTTGCACCTCTAATTTATAGTTTGAATTCTACCAGATTATGATAACATATTGAAAGTTTTATTTCAATGTGAAAAATATTTAATTTAAGTAAATAAAAACCAACAAATTAAACAAAAGAGAGTAGGTCAAAATGACCTACTCTGCTTTTTCAACCGTATTTAAAACTTTATGTAACAATTCGTGGTCTGCGGTGTCACCTGATTCGGGTTTGTAGTGAATCTGGTAGTAACCATCTTCAAATTTATCACTATAAAAATATACATACGCGTTGTATCGTTCGTATTCGCCACTCTCTTTAACTTCAAGCTGTTCCTTTTCGCTCAGCGTTACACCTTTTGATTTTACTATTTCCGCATTAAAAATACCATTATCAAAATATTCCATTTCATCTGTGTCATTCCAAGTATATAATTCACGCGTTTTAATCATAACAAAATATGTTATACATTCTTCAATATCGAATATATTTGCATCGTCAGGGTCAATCGAATATAGCAAACGATAGTATTCCTGATTTGTTGAAGGAACATATCCGAAAGTGTTTTTCACCATACGACTGAAACCTTCACCTTCTTCGTCAAAGAACAATTCGCCAGGCATATCCAATGGTTCAGTGAATACATTCTCACAATGCATTATTGAAAACAGAAAATCATCACAACCTTTTTTCCCGAATTTTAATCCCGTGCTATATTTAAGGTCTATTTTTTCGAGAAATTCATATTCCTGCGGTAACAAAACCTTAATTTCTTCAATAGAATATTCATTTAAATTTTCTTCCTCAAAAGTTATTGCAAGTTCATCATAAAACAATGTATCTGGGTTTGCTGCAGAACTTCTTTGGGCAAGTGTTTTAAAAATAAAACCCGGCACAAAAAGAGCAAGAACAGAAAGTGTTAAAACTGTAACCACGCAAACCGCAATTATTTTCTTAACATTTCTTTTAACCTTGTTTTCCGGTTTTACTTCTATTTCTTTTTGTATTTCAAGCAAAGATTGATATTCAATCACTTCATACATTATGTAAATCGGGAAAAAATTAACTAAAATAATTTTAAATATATTTGTAATAACAGCTAAAGAAAGTGAACCCGCCACTACTCCGTACCCAACTAAAAGCAACAACACTAATGTTCCTGAACATAAAAACATTTCACGCTTTGGCAGTGTAATATTTTTTCTTTTTTTATATTTCAACCATTGAAAAAATCCAGAGATGCCTATCAGGATTAAGAAAATAAAATCACACAATAATATGGAAACAAGCGCTTCATTTAAATTATACAATGTCGCCAATGATTGTGAACCTATAGATACAATCACCATATCCCATAAGTAATCATATTGTTTATAAGTTATTTTCTTGCCTGTCTTTATAAACTTTTTTAAAACCACAAAAAACAAAACCATTGGTACAAGCGGTAGAAAATCGCTAAAAAAAAGGTAACTACCACTAATTGAAACACCTGCAAATTCCGCCTGTACAAAAACCACTGCTTTTATTAAAAAATTCAACACAGTGGCAAATAAAACTACAATTAACTGGTTGTCTATCTCTTTCTTTATTTTTGTAACTCTCTTTTGGTAAAATGACTCATACGCTTCGTATTTTTCGCTTTCATTAGTTTTTAATTCTTCTGTTTGTGAAAGTAAATCTTCATAAGTAACAGAAAAGCAGTCAGCAATATTTTTGAGTGTTTTCACTCTTGGCATTGCTTCGCCAGTCTCCCATTTTGAAACTGCTTTGTCTGACACTCCCAGAATATTTGCAAGGTCTTTTTGTGTTAAATCACTTTCAGTTCTGAGCTTATAAAGCTTGTTACCGAATGTGTATTTATCCATAGGAACACCCCCAATACTTTATAAATCAATTATACTTTAATATATTCTCTTTTTCAATAAACACAGTAAAAATTTAAGTAGAATTAAAGTAGAAGTTGTAAAAAATGAATAATACAAACGAAAATCCGTCCTCTTAAGAGAACGGATTTTCGTTTTGCTATTTATTTTCTTTCGCAGTATTTATTGAAGCGATTAAAATCCGTTTAATTTCCAAACAATCATTAAGAAGTGATTGGCTCATTTTCTCATCAATATATTCAGACATATAAAGCAATTTAATCCAATATTCCGTTTCTGCAGTTTCTTTTAAAGCTATGCTCATTTTGGATATAAAATCTGCTTTGCTTTGTCCGTAGTTTGCTTCGTTTATATTAGCGCCAATACTTGTACCGCTACGAACGATTTGTTTTGATATTATTGTTTCTTTTTTAGTTTTAGTTAAATGTTGATGCAATTTCACAATTCTTGATGCAAATATTATAGATTTATCAATTAACAAATTTTCTTTCATATAATCGCCACCTTCCTGCTTATTATAGCAGTAAAAAAATTCAAAATCAATTATTCATTATTCATCAGCGAGTTTACGAGCGATTTCATCATTCATTATTCATTGAAAATCCGTTCTTTTTAATGAATAATGAATATTGAATAATAACAAACGAAAATCCGCCCTCTTAAGAGAACGGATTTTCGTTTCGTACCAAGTGTCCATAAGGAATTTAACAAGCAACTTTTAATTGGTATGTATGTAATAATATTACACGTTTAATTTGCAAATACCATTTATTTTATAAACTTCGCCATAGTCAAAATGAATATTTATTTCATTTGTTCCACTTTGAACCTCATACGCAGATTGTTGCATAAGTTTTTTCCCGTGATAAATTGCAATTCGGATTTGTCTATCATCATTCCAAGGAACATCTTCAATGTAGTTAAATACAGGTTTAGTATCAACTTTCATTCCAAACAATTCATCTATACTGATATTGAACATGCCGGCAAGTTCTGGCAAAATTGTAATGTCAGGAGAATTGATTTTTTGTTCCCATTTTGAAACAGCTTGGGAAGAAACGTTCAAGTTTCGGGCAAGTTCCTCTTGAGTCATTGCATTTAATCTTCTGTAGTAGGCAATTTGTTCACCTATATTGTTTTTCATGTTCATACATTTCCTTTCTACTCGATTGCTTTTAACTAATTTTTGTTTGCTATTTACATTATATATTATAAAGTGTAGAAGTTAAAGATAACATTTGGATAATTACTATCATTATTGGTTGCTTTGGTGAATGTTGCAGTCGGATAAATCAATTATTCATTATTCATCAGCGAGTTTACGAGCCACTTCATCATTCATTATTCATTGAAAATCCGTTCTTTTTAATGAATAATGAATATTGAATAATGAAAAATGAATAATACAAACGAAAATCCGTCCACTATCGTGAACGGATTTTCGTTTGTGTTTGTGGGGGTATATTGAATAAGGAGATAGGTTAGAAAAAATTCTTAATTATACTGAAACATTTATCTGTTTCATTGATTACATTCTAACCTCTACTGATAAATTGCGTGTGAATTAGATGTTAATAAATTGTTAATTCAGGAACTAGGGACTAGAGGTCAGGGACTATTTTTTCTAACCCCTAATCCCCAGTCCCTAGTCCCTGTAATAAATTAAAACCCAAAGATTTTAATTTATTACCTCATACATCGCTGCGGCATCGTCTTTTTTTGCGTATTCATTAATTGAAATTACTTTATATTTTGTTAAGTTTTCGCCCATCTGAATTTCAATCAAATCGCCCTCTTTAACTTCATAAGATGCACGGGCAATTTTGCCGTTAACGGTAACATGTTTTGCATCGCAAACCTCATTCGCTACCGTTCTTCTTTTTATAATTCTTGAAACCTTTAAATATTTATCTAATCTCATTTTAATACCTCATAACTTTTATAATGCCGACCGCAGGTCCCTTAATTCTGCATTTTGCATTCTGCATTTCACAAGATAATTCGCTTTGCGAATTATCTTGTTCCCGTCCAGAATAAATGGTCTTTAATAAGTATTGCTCTGCAAGGTGCAGCTTCAACATCACTTATTTTAATTGGTTGTGCCATTAAAAAATATTTACCCGGCTCAACCTTACTTAAATCAAGACCTTCTAAAACTGCAATATTTTCAGTAAGCAGTGCACGGTGAACTACTTCATTTGAACTACCATAACCTATTGATTGTGAATCTGTACCAATTAATTTTACTTTAGAATCCGCAAAGCAATATGCACTACTCTCCATTAAATATGAAGTGCCATTACCTTTAATTAAGATTCGTTCTGCATCAAATGAAAAATTATCTTCTGCAAAAGCCCCTGTAATAGGTCCTGGTGGTGCTTCAACAACAACACATTCACCAATGAAATATGATAACGGAATTTCATCTATAGAACTGCCACCATTTACAAAATGAAGTGGTGCATCAATATGAGTTGCTGTGTGAAGGCAAGTATAAAATGCGTTAAGATTACACTTTTCACCTTTTTTCATAGATTTAATTTCATCTAAATACCCCTCTGGGTCACCCGGATAAACAGGTGTTTTAAGAATATCTCTTGAAATATCTATTATTTCCATTTTTACACCACCGATTTTAAAATCCAATACAAATTATAATTTAAAAAGATTATTTATGTCTTCCGGATTCATACCAGAAAATGAAGCATCTGCTATGCCATCCATACTATCCTTTACAACCGCCTGAAAAAATTCCTCTGAAAAATTCTCAAGAGAAATTTCATTTTCAGTACCATCACTCATATTTTTAAGCTTTGCTTTGTTTTCTTCTAATTCGTTATCACCTAAAACAACAGTATATTCTGCACCGACTTTGTTAGAGTATTTCATTTGTGCTTTAATTGACCTGCCAACAGTATCAACAGAAACACTATAGCCCTCACTTCTTAAATCTGTTGCAATTTGGAGTGCTTTTAATACTGCATTTTCACCAGCAGTTACTATTGAAAGATTATATTTTGGTGCTTCTGGGAATGGAATTTCTGCACCATCCATAATAAGCACAAGTCTTTCAAGTCCCATACCAAAGCCACAAGCAGGGAGTGAGTTGCCACCTAATTCTTCAATAAGACCATCGTAACGACCACCGCCACAAACAACAAGGCCATTTGTTGTTTCATATTTTGAAACGAATTCAAAAACGGTTCTTGTGTAGTAGTCAAGACCACGAACAATTTGTGGATTTACCGTGTATGAAATTCCCATTGTGTCGAGATATTTCTGAAGGGAATTAAAGTGTTCACGGCAATCATCACAAATAAAATCAAGCACAACTGGTGCGTTTTCTGCAATACCCGAACAAACAGGGCTTTTACAGTCAAGAATTCTCATTGGGTTTCTGTCAAGTCTTGAAAGGCAGGTTTCACAAAGGTCGCCTTTTTTATTCTCAAAATATTCTTTTAAAGCCTCAGTATATTTCTTTCTGCACTCAGGGCAACCGATTGAGTTAATTTCAAGTGCTACATTATCAATTCCTAAATAGTTAAGATATGTGTATGCAAGTGAGATAACTTCTGCATCCTGTACCGCAGTACCTGCACCAAATGCTTCAACACCAAACTGATGGAATTCACGAAGACGACCAGCCTGTGGTTTTTCATAACGGTAACAAGATGTTAAATAACAAATTTTCTGAGGCAATGGTTCATTAAAAAGACCATGCTCTAAAAATGCTCTTACTGCACCTGCTGTGCCCTCTGGTCTTAATGTAATTGAACGCTCGCCTTTATCGTTAAAGGTGTACATTTCTTTTTGAACAACATCAGTAGTTTCACCAACTGAACGGTCAAAAAGCTCTGTATATTCAAAAACAGGAGTACGCATTTCTAAAAAACCGAAGCTTTTTGCAGTATCAAGCGCCGCCTGTTCAATATATTGATATTTGTGAGAATCGCAAGGTAAAACATCGTTTGTACCTTTAATTGCTTTTACACTGAATGCCATTTTTGTTCCTACCTTTAAGTTATACTTTTAAAAAATTCAAAAATCGGGAGCAGATAAAAGCACCCGATTTTAAATAATATTATCTGTTTTTAGGGTTAACAATATCACGCCAATCGAGGTCGCCTCGTTCAAGACTGTGAATGAGAGCTTCACCAGTTGCAATATTTGTAGCAACAGGAATATTATGTACATCACAAAGTCTTAAAATATTATTTTCATTTGGCTCACCAGGATTTGGAGAAATAGGGTCTCTGAATAAGAGAAGCAAGTCAATTTCACCACAAGCAATTCTTGAGCCGATTTGTTGGTCGCCACCTTGCGGACCACTTAAGTATTTTTCTATTTCCAAGCCAGTTGCTTCAGAAACCAATTTACCAGTAGTACCTGTTGCACAAAGTGTATGTTTACTTAAAATACCGCAGTAAGCAATACAGAATTGTGTCATAAGCTCTTTCTTTGAATCATGTGCCATCAATGCAATGTTCATACATCCGCCCTCCTTAAATCTTTACACACCAATATAAATATACTTCTATTATAGCAGAAAAAAGTATTTTTTCAATAGAATTTTGACAAGTTTTTCACATTTTTACGAATTGAGAAGTGCAAAATTCTTTTTGTTTGCAGAATACAAATTCTTATAAACCTCGTAATATTTATCATAAACCTTCTTTGTTCCCATATTCGGTGTAAATGTTTTGCTTACAGGAATCATTTTCTTTGCATCTTCAATAGAATTACAAATACCAAGGCCAACCGCAACAAGAACAGTTGCACCCATAGCACCCGCATTCTGTGGCTCATTTACAGTTTCAACCACCTTACCTGTACAATCTGCTAAAATTTGGCAGGTTAAATCTGAAAGTGCACCACCACCGACAAAACGGATTTTATCAGAAGTTTTAACTTTCTTTTCTTCTGTTTCAATAAACCATCTTAAATGGTAACAAACACCCTCTAAAACAGAACGAATCATTTCGCGTTTACCTGTTTCAAGGCTTAAGTTGAAGAACATACCACGAGAGTTGGGGTCTTCAAATGGGCAACGGTTACCGTGAAGCCAAGGTGTAAAAATAACGCCGTTTGAACCCGCAGGAATTTCACTTACAACTTCTGTCATATAGTCATAAAGACTTGTGTATTTTTTCTCGTAACTGTCTGTAATATTTTTCTTTTCCAAATAAATATCTATTTCATCAAGTGCTAAATGGTCTTTAACCCATTCAAGACATTTACCGGCAGTTTCAAGTTCAGCAAAGTAATTATATTTACCCTCTTCTGCACCGACAACCGCAGCAATCATAGCAGATGCGTCAACAATACTCTTAGGAACAACTGTTGAAACCCAACCTGATGTACCACTGTAAACATGAGTATCACCAACTGACACAGCACCTGCACCAACACCGATAAGTGATGCATCGCCGCCACCACCGAATACTGCAGTACCCTCTTTAAGACCTAACTCTTCTGCCGCTTTTTTAGTTAAAGTACCGATTTTTTCACTTGATGCCTTAATTTCCGGCAAGTGCTCAAAATTCACCTTTAACATTTTGCACATTGTTTTGCTGAATTCTTTTTTCTTTATATCATAAAGCTCAGTAGCAAATGCAGAGTCGTGTGTCATACAAAACTCGCCTGTCATTCGTGCAATAAAATATTCTTTAACATCTAACCATTTATGTACTCTTTTAAAGTTTTCAGGCTCGTGTTTTTCTACCCATTTATATTTCCATACAGGGTCTTTTACAGATGCCGCAACTGCACCGGTAATTTTAAGTGAAACTAAAAGCTTAGGTACATTAGCACCCGCAATTTTAAATCCGTGTGCAATACCCTCTTTTAACTCCTCACGAGCTCTTTGGTCCATATAGCTCATAGCGCGTCTTACAGGTAAAGCATCTTTATCCACAAGAACTACACCCTGCATCTGAGAGCAGAAAGAAATACCAACTATCTCTTCTGTATTAAGAGCACTTTTTTCTAAAACCTTTTTTGTAGTGTTACACAATGCAGACCACCATTCATTCGGGTCTTGCTCTGCACCACCATCAGGAAAAACATAAAGCTTGTAGCCCTCTGAAGCAGCCGCAACTAATTTTAAATTTTCCGCTAATTCAAAAATACAGGTTTTAACACCTGTTGTGCCTATATCATAAGCAATAGCATATTTCTTTTCCATCTCTATCTCTCCAAATAAAAAAGATTTTCAAAATACCACCTATACATTATGCAATATTTTTTGTAAATAATCAACATCTTTTTCGAAATAATTTTGATTTTTTTAAACATTTTCACATTTTTAAATAAAAAGCTGAAAAATGCAGAAATTTTTTATAAAAAAGGGTTGACTTTTATTTTCGTTGTGATATAATACAAACACTGTTTCAGAGGATATCAAAGTTCTCTGTAGTCGGTGTTGATGGCGTTGAGGGTCCACCCGTTCCCATTCCGAACACGGTAGTTAAGCTCAACAGTGCCGAAAATACTTAGCGGGAAGCTGCTCGGGAAGATAGGGCGATGCCGACACAATAAAAGCAACCACCCAATAGGGTGGTTGTTTTTTTGTTGGTTGGTCGTTAGGTGTTAGGAAGCAGGAAACAGGAAACAGGAAACAGGTATTAGAAAACTACATTCTCTCATTTACTCAAAATGAAAGAATGTAGTCTTTTTTATTCGTATTTAATTACAATCAAACGCGTAGCGTTTCCTCAATTCTGCATTCTGAATTCTGAATTCAGTAAAAAGGCTTCACCTTTTTACTGAACCGCTTGCTTTATAGGTACTCTTATAATCACCTTTAACCGCACGCACTGTGTATTTATATGTTACACCCTTCTTTGCTGATTTATCTGTCCAGGATTTTGCAGTTTTCTTTGTTGTGCCCATATTTTTCCAACCAGACCATTTCTTAGTCTTTGCGTTGTACTCACTTCTGTAAACTGTGTAGCCTGTTGCACCTGTGCTCTGTGTCCAGTTTACTTTCACACCATTGCTTACTGCTTTTACTTTTACTGTTGGTTGTGCAAGGAAAAGTATTGAGCTTGATGCCTTATATGAACTCTTAAATGAGTTGTAGCAAGCTCTTACTGTGTACTTGTAATATGTACCGCTTTTTGTTTTCTTATCTGTCCAGCTTGTTACATTTGATTTAACAGTACCTCTGTTAGTCCAACCACTCCACTTTTTAGTTTTTACGTTGTAGGTTGCACTATAAACTGTGTAGCCTGTTGCATTTGGTATAGCATTCCAGCTTACCTTTACACCGTTACTTGCATTTGCTACCTTTACTGTAGGTGTAGCGTTTACTCTTACACCTGATGTTGCTTTATAACTACTTTTAACATCGACATTTACTGCACGGACGGTGTAACTGTAAATCATACCGAATTTTACATTTTTATCTGTAATACTTGTTCCTGTGTACCCTGTTTTAAGCACAGACCAGCCTGAATATTTCTTGGTACTTTCGTTATACACTCTTTTGTAAACTATGTAACTCTCTGCATTTGCTACATCATTCCAGCTTACTTTTATTCCTCCACTTGTTTGTGCGGATTTTACTACTGGGGTTGTGAGTGAGGTAACATATTTTATAGCCTGACTTTCTAACACTTCATAACAAACAGTACATTCCTTATACTTATAACCATCTGTTGTTTCTGTCGGAAGAGAGCCTATAATCCAGTCACTTGACTTGTGACCTGGTGCTTTTATTGTAGTTCCATATTCAACTATAACTCCACATGAGCTACATTTTTTGTTACCTGTATGCCCATCTACAGTACAAGTGACTGTTCTTGCGTTAATAGTTTTTAAATTATGCTCTTTTTTTGCGGTAACAGTTCTTTCTACCTCTGCTCCACAAACAGTACATTTTCTGTAATTATAACCTTCATTTTGGCAAGTTGCCGCTTTGCCTATTAACCAGGAACCACTTGCTTTGTGTGTTTTTGTAACAGGGGTTATCGTAACATTTTTTCTACTTTCGCATTTTGTACAGTGGAGAGATTTAACACCCTTATCCATACAAGTCGCAGGTAAATCCTCTATCCATTCACTTGAATAATTATGCCCTGTTGCTTTTACTTTTTCCCATTTAGAAGCGGTACAACCACTGTCTTTACAGCTTTTAATTCTTATACCATCATTTGTACAGGTTGGTTTATTTGCAGAATCATAATACCAGTTACTCCAGTTATGATTACCTAACGCAGCAACCTGCCTTGTTTCAAAAACATAATCACAATTCACACAAGTAATAGCATCTTTACCACTTTTTATTTCGGTAGGTGAAACAATTGAAACCCATTTTTCACCTTTTGTATGAATATCTATAGAAAAGTTTTTCTCTTGTTTTGTTGTCAATGTATAATTTGGTGTTGTTGAATACTCACCCTTGAGAGTACAATCATCAAATCTCAAGCCATAAATTGCATAATTAGTATTATTGCCTGTTGCCTGTAAAACCTCTGACGGTGAAAGAATTATTTTTTCTTCATTTGTCAAAGGATTAAAACTAACAACAGAATCTTTAGTCGAATAATAAAGCAACCCATTACCGCTTACAAGCTTTGAAAAATTGTATTTCCAGATTGTATTATCTTCTGTCTTTTTCCATTCGCCTGAAATTTCTTTTATAACAACAGGTGTAGTATCGTTTATATCATCTAAAACTGTCAACTTACCAGTTCTGTTAGTCTTACTTTCAGAATCAAAATCACCATCGATATAATAAATTTTATCGTTTAATAGTTCAAATGATGCACCTGAATCCTGCCAGAAATAATTATCGTATTTTGTACTTTCAGGTGTTGTTATATAATCAGTTCTGCCAAAAATCCCGTATTTATGACCTGTTTCTTTTATACCCGTTGTTGACCTTAAGAAATTATCGTGAAACACCTGACCACTTATATCGTTAGTAGGGTCATCCCATGTAACATCTACATGATATGGTTCACCATCAATATAAACAATATTCCACGCGTGACAAAGCTTATCAGATGAACAATACTGCGACTCTATACCAACTCTTTCTAACAGGTAATCGTACGCTAAAGCATAACCCTGACAAACTGAAAGACCTTCACCTAATGTACCATAAATATTAAAAACTTTATCTGGAAGAGTATCATTTTCTAAATTCACAACATCATACTCGCAAAACAACGCAAGTCTGTCGTGTAAAAACAAAGCCTTTTCAACATCATCTAAAGTATCGTTACCCTCAATGCCCTTTAATAATTTATTGGCATTTTCCATAGCCATATTATAATCTTTGACAAAATCTTCAGGTTTGTCATAGATATATAAACACTTTAGACCCACAATTTGACTTTCATTTTTTCCACCAAGCTCCGCAATAAATCCCGTTGCTCTGAAAAGCTCCGGACTTTCATACCATATAAATTCACAGATTGTAGTGTATAAATCTACATTTATAGGCAGATTATACTTGCTTAAATCAAGGTAACCATAACCCTCACTGTCAGTTAGATTACTATCATCTGTCATATATTGATAAAGCACATCATTTTTAAATGCAACTAAATCAGGTATATAATCGGTTAAATCAATATTCCCACTTGAAACCGCATTGTACACTTCACGGGTTATCATTTCGCTTTCAATTGCAATTTCATCTTCAACCGCAAATGCCACACTTGGCATAGTGAAAAGAAAACTGAAAACTAAAAGCAAACTCAATATAACCTTTACGCTTTTTTTCATAAATCTCGCCCCTAATTTTATAATCACTCTTTATATGGGTTGCCTAAGAACAACTGTACCCAAGAGTTTGAAGTTTCATCATAACCAACTATTATGTGAGTAAAATCCGGACTTAATATATTTGCTTTGTGACCAGGTGAATTCATCCATGCATTCATCACTATTTCTGGTGTCCCTTGACCATAAGCAATATTTTCACCAGCAAAGTAATATGAAACACCTATTTCATCAAAAACAGTAAAGCATAATGTACCGTCAGGTCTTTCGTGTTCAAATTTTTTTGTTATTTCAATTGCACGGATATCTGCCGCCCTCTGTCCTTCTGTATAATATTTAAGCGGCTCAAGACCTACCTTTTTTCGTTCTGCATTTACTAAATTGAAAACTTCTTTTTTACTGTCAAGTGTAACTGTCACACCCTTTGTGTTGTAAGAAGACCAGACATTACCTTTATAAGCTCTTACTGTGTAGGTATAAGAATTACCATCAACGATTTTTACATCTGTATAGCTTGTTCCTGTTACTGTTGCAAGTGTCGACCAGTTAGTTTCATTATTTGCTTTTTTGTAAATTCTGTAACCTTGAGCACCTACAATTTTATTCCAAGTAACCTTAACACCATTTGACGCAACTGTTGCCTTGACTGTTGGCTGTGCAAGACGAATAAGACCACTTGTAGCCATAAATGTACTTGTAGTTTTATGGCTTACAGCCTTAACTGTATATTTGTAGTAAGTACCACTTGTTACCTTTGTATCTGTCCACGAGGTTTTAGTAGTTGTTCCTCTGTTGCTCCAGCCTGACCATTTTTTAGTTTTTGCATTATAGGTTGCGGAATATACAGTATATCCTGTTGCACCCGGAATTGCTTTCCACGAAACCTTCATTCCGTTAGACGCATTTGAAAAACTTACAGTTGGTTGTGCAAGATACAATAAAGTATTTGAAGCCGCGTAGGTGCTTGCAACCTTTCCGTTAATTGCTCTGACTGTGTAACGGTATGTTGTGCCTGATTTTGCAGACTTATCTACCCACGAAACTGTTGCGTTCTTCTTGATTGTACCCATATTTTTCCAACTGGACCATTTACCATTTTTATATTCTGCTCGGTAAATTGTATAACCAGTTGCACCTGTAATCTTGTTCCAAGCAACTTTTACACCACTTGCATTATTTGCAATTTTTAC